>JAMLIC010000070.1 GCA_023954375.1 Planctomycetota bacterium | reverse complement strand
GGCCCCCCCCCGCGCGTGAGGGGGCGGGGGGGCGCGCCCCCCCCCCCCCCCGGACGCACCGCAGCGCCCGCCATCCTCGGCCGCAGCCGCGATCACACCATCACAGAGGATCATCGAGCAGGCCGTTGATCGCGCCGGCGAGGAGGGCGCGCCGGGCGGCGAGGAAGTCGTCGTAGCGCTCGAGGCGCCAGAGGGCGGGGTCGAGCGGGACGGACTGGTCCTCGAGGCGGCGCGGGTCGCTCGCCAGGACGTCGGGGAGGTAGGCGTCGGGCGGCAGCGTGGCCTGCACCCCCGGGCGCTCGGAGAGGAAGACGAGGTTCGCCGCCTCGTCGTGGCGGCGCGCGCCGTGGCCGGCCTCCTCGAGGAGGCCGCGAGGGAAGATCGGGTGGACGACCACCTCCCCGCGCGGGCGGGCGGCGAGCGGCGCGCCGGTGAACCAGTCGCGGGCCCCGCGGCGACAGGCCACGGCGTAGGTCATGGGGAAGACGGGGTTGCGCCAGTCGGCCTGGTCGAGCTCGTCGGGCTCGACCGCCGCGCTGGGCGCCGCGGCGAGGACGCGCGACAGGAGCTCGACGACCGGCCGCTCGGCGGCCACGGCGCGCAGGTCCTCGTCGAGCGCGGCCTCGGCGCCCGCGCTGTAGCGGGCGCGCAGCTGCGCCAGCCAGAACCAGCGCAGGAGGCCGACCTCGTCGTCGCGCGAGAGCTCGGGGCGCCGGTCGAGGAGCGCCGCCAGCGGGACGAGCCCGTTGAGCGAGGGGAGCCACTCCGCCGACTCGAAGCGGGCGCGGACGCGCGCGAACTCGATCGCCCGGTCGAGCGCCTCGCGCGTGCGCTCCCACAGCGCCTCGAGCTCCGCGGGCGGGCGGCGCCAGAGCGCGTCGAGGGCGCCGAAGCGGCTCTGGCCGGTGCCCAGCGCCACCAGGGCGCGCACGAGCAGGCGCGCGTCGAGCGCGTAGCCCTGGGCCTCGTAGCGCTCGAGCGCCGCCTCGAAGCGCCCGGCGACGACGCCCGGGAGGTGCAGGGTGAGCTGGGCGAGCACGAGCTCGGCCTGGCGCAGCCGCGTCCCGCCCGAGTTGATGCGCACGAACAGCTCGGTCACCTGCTCGAGGTCGTCCGAGCGGAAGACCTCGATCGGGAAGCGGAACTCGGCGAGCCGGCGCAGGCCCTGCAGCCGCTCGAGGTAGGTGGCGCAGGCGGGGTCGTCGAGCGATGGGCCGCCGGCGGCGGCGATCGCCCGCAGGACCTCGAGGTCGTGGCGCTGGCCGGCGAGGACCGCGCGCACGTCCACCCAGTAGGGGCTCGCGTCCATGCGCCGGCGGCGCAGGGCGAACTGCTCGGTGCGGAGGTCGAAGCGCACGTCGACCGGGTCGCGGGCGCCGGGGGCCAGCGCCTTGTAGAGCGACGTCAGCCGCTGCTGGCCGTCGAGGACGACCTTGGGCCGGCCGGCGGGCTGGAAGCCGGTCTCGGCCACGCCCTCGAGCCCGCGCGTGGTGGCGGGCAGCTCGGCCGTGTCCCACAGGAGCACCTGCCCGGCGGGGTAGCCCCGGTAGAGCGAGTCGAGCAGCCGCACGACCTGCAGGGGCTTCCAGACGTAGGCGCGCTGGAACTCCGGCAGCACGACCTCGCCGCGGGCCACCTCGTCGAGCAGCTCGCGCACCTTCAGCGGATGGACGATCACCGGGACCTCCCCGGGGGACCACGTTACGATGGGATCGCCGACTCACCTCGGCCGGGGCGGCCTGACGGGGGCGGGCTCGACCGCGTAGAGTCCAGGGGGGCGAGGAGCCTGCATGACGTTCCGCGTCGCCACCACCTCCCTGCTCGCCGCGCTCGCGCTGGCCCTGCCGGCGGCCGCCGACGAGCCGACGACCTACGACCTCCGGGCCGGCGACGACTACACGCCCGTCGTCGGCGACGTCCTCCGCGTGGAGACGACCGAGCGTCAGAAGAGCCAGGTGGTGGTCAAGAGCGGCGAGCAGGTCCTCCAGGAGCAGGAGGGGCAGCAGGGCCAGTCGGCCGTCTACACCGAGGAGGTGCTGGCGGTCGACGACCAGGGGCAGGTCTCGCGGGCGCGCCGGGTCTACGAGAGCTTCCGCGACCTCGAGGCGGGGGCCGCCCCCGACGTGTCGGGGCTGGTCGTGCTGCTCGAGCGGGGCGACGACGGCAAGCACGCGTTCGTCCCCGAGGGCGAGGCGCAGGTCCCGCCCGAGCTGGAGGAGCGCCTCGCGCAGGAGGGCCTGCAGCGCGACGCCAAGAAGGCGCTCGGGGACCAGGAGAAGGAGCGCCAGCACGCGCTGCTGCCGGACGAGCCGGTGCCGGTCGGGGCGACCTGGGAGGTCACGCCCGAGCAGGCGCTCGTGGCCTTCGGCTTCCAGGACTCGGCCCTGCACCCCGAGCTGACGACCGTGCGCGGGACCTTCCGCTCGCTCGAGGAGCGCGACGGCGTGACCTTCATGAACGTCCACGTCGACGTCGACCTCGCGTTCACGCGCTTCCAGGGCCTCGACTGCCCGGAGCCGGCCTCGTTCAAGCTCCAGCTCGACCTCCTGCTGCCGGAGGGCGGCACGTCGCCCGCCGGCGAGGCGCGGCTCACCGGCGTCTTCGACGGCGAGCCGGTCGTGCCCGAGGCGCCCGGCGTGACGATGGCCGTCGACCTCGAGCTGGAGAACGCGCAGCGCCGGACGCGCGTGGGGGGGTAGCCCGTGTTCCTGCACCTGCTGGATCGCGCGCAGCGGCGCGAGCTGTGCCGCGCCGCGCTGTTCCTCGTCGCCGCCGACGAGGTCGTCGACCTGCGCGAGGAGGAGGCGCTGGCGCACCTGCGGGTGGCGCTGGGGTCGCTCGACCCCGACGACCTCCCGCGCCCGCCGCGCGACCTCGACGACCTGCTCGAGGGCCTCGACGAGGTGTTCGACACGCCCGAGCGGCGGCGGGTGCTCGTCCTCGAGCTGGCGATCCTCGTCCTCGCCGACGACGAGGTCGACGAGCGCGAGCTGGAGGTCCTGGCGGCGGTGTGCCGGCGGCTCGACGTCTCGCGGGAGACGTTCGGGCGGCTGCGCGAGCTCGCCCGGCGGGTGCTGGCGCTGCGGGCCGACGGGATGGAGCTGCTGGGCGAGGGGCCGTAGCAGGCTCTCCGGCCGGGACGAAGACCACGAGCCCCGCGTCGGCTCAGGATGGGACACGAAGGCAACGAAGGCCAACGAAGGACACGGAGGCCCTCTCCAGGTGCCTCCGTGATCTCCGTTGATCTTCGTTGCCTTCGTGTTCAATCAAGGTCAAGGACGAGGCGCTCACACCGCCGACGCGAACGCCCTCCGCGCCGCGTCCACGCCCCGCGCCACGCGCGCCGCCTTCCCGACGCCGCCCGGCAGCAGCGCGGCGAGGCCCATGAGCCCCACGCCCACCCCGCCGAGCGCCGACCGCCGCGGCTCGCGCGCGCCGACGGGGCGGAGCGCGCCATAGACGCCGCACACCGCCAGCCCGTAGACGAGGTGCGCCGCGACGGCGTAGGCGTGGTTCCTGAGCGGGTAGCGGCGCGGCCCGCCGGCGAGGTTGAACAGCGGCAGGAGCCCGTTGTCGCTCACGGCCCACACGCCCGCGCCGAACGCCGCGGCGCCGGTCGGGCGGTCGAGGCCGCGCGCCGACTCGCGGGTGAGGCCGTAGACCACGCCCCAGCCGCCGCCGAACGCGTAGTGCACGATGCGCCCGCCCACGCGCTTCGCGTCCGGCGGGAGCGGGCCTCGCGCCGCGAGGCCCTCGACCACGCGCCGGGCGACGGTCTCGGTGGCCTGCTCTTCGGTCTGCTGCGCCTCGGGGGGCTCGAACGCGCCCTCGGGCTGGCCGGGGGTGATCGGCCGGGTGAGGGCGAAGAAGGCGTCCTGCGCCGCGCTGCCGGCCAGGCCCGAGACGAGCCCGCGCAGCGCCGCGCCCAGCGGGGTCACGTGCAGCACGTCCGATGCTCCTGCTCCCCCCGCGCGGGACGTCGCCGTCCCGCCGGGCCGCGCGGCGCCTCGACGCCGTGGCCCGCGAGGGAGGGGCGCAAGCGCCGCGCCGTCGCGGTCAGCGGTCCTGGTCAGCGCTCCGGATCAGCGCTCCGGATCAGCGCTCCGGATCAGCGCTCCCGACGGGGCGCCCGACGGGGGCGCTCGTCCTCGTAGACGACGAGCGAGCGCGGGCGCGGCGACACCTCGCCGGGCTCCTCCCACACGAACACGCCGATCTCCTCGCGCGGGCCGGCGCGCGGGTCGATCACGATCGCGACGTGGTGCTCCGCCGCGTAGAAGCTCGTGTGGATGAACATGTCGTCGGAGGACAGGAACAGCCCGTAGCCCGGGTGCGTGTGCCACCACCCGAGGACGGTCGTGCCCGGGTAGCGCTCGGCGTGCGTCTCGTGGAACTCGCGCACCGCCTCGACGCCGAAGGTCAGGTGCGCGCGCGCGCTCTCGGCCTTGACCGCCGGGACCTGCGCGGTGATCTCGACGAAGCGGCGCCCGTCGTGGCGGCAGGAGGCGCCGAGGAGGAACCCGCCCACCTCGTAGTCGCCGGCGACGCCGGCGCGCCGGAGCATGCTCTCGAGGGGGCGCCGCTCGACGTAGACGGTCAGCCCGGGCGGCGGGCGCCGGCCGCGCTCGAGGACGCGCGTCCCCTCGCGCTCGCCGGGCGGCGGGCGCTCCACGGGATCGGGGCCGCGGGCGCCCTTCACCCGGATGCGCAGGTTCACGGCCCGCCGATCTTCGGCCTGGGCTTGATCGAGATGCGCACCTCGGGGACGCGCAGGCTCCGCGTGTCGAGCGGGAAGTGGCGCTTGTTCTGCTCGGCCCAGGCGGCGGCCTTGCGGTCGAGCGGCGACTTCACGTTGAACTTGTCCATGCGGATCATGTCGCCCAGCTCGATCACGAAGTCGGCGAGCGACCAGGCCGGCGACCACTGCTGGCTGTGGCAGACGGCCTGCCCGCGGATGTTCGGGTGGAAGATCGGCGTCAGCCACGTCACGTCGGGCGGCTCCGACGGGTAGTGCGCGCCGAGCTTGAGCTCGAACTGGTGCAGCTCGTGCGCGAGGGCGCGCTCGCCCTCGAGCTTCAGGCCCTTGAGCGTGATCGTGAACTTGTAGTAGGTGGGGGGGAGCCCCCGGGCCTCGAAGTTGATCAGCGACTGCCGCCCGCTCGTCAGGCGCAGCAGCTCCTCGTGGTCCTTCTGCAGACGGACGCGCTTGCGTGGTCCCATGGGTCCCCTGGGGTGGCGCGGGGTCAGGCGTCGCGGCCGGGCGCGCCGGCCACGAACGTGGAGGTGAGGAGCAGCACGTCGCCGGACTTCGTGCCGACGCTGCCGAGCGAGTCGACCTCCTTGTACTCGCGCCCGGTGCGCTTGTTCGACAGCTCGTAGGCGACCTGGTTGCCGTCGGGGCCGGTGAGCGGGAGGCCCAGCTCCTTGACCAGCGCCGGCAGGAGCTCCTGGATCTGCGCGTCGTCCGGGAGCTCGACGTCGAACTCCTGGTTGGTGTCCGCGCGCACGAGGGTCACCGAGATCTGGGACATATCGCCACCCCCTCAGCCGAAGTACGTCGCCACGTCGCCCGTCAGCTCGATCAGGACCTCGCGGCCGCTCTCGTCGTCGCAGCCGCGCACGATGTGCAGGGGCGGCAGACCGAGCTCGGCGAGGCGCCGCTCGCCCAGGCCCTCCGACCCGTCGAAGGCCGCGCGCACGTCGGGCGCCATGGGCTCGTGGCAGCCGGCGCAGCGCGCGTCGTCCTCGCTCAGGGCGCCGGCCAGCGCCAGGGCCTCGCGGCGCACGCCGCAGGCGGCGCAGGCCAGCCCGACGATCACCTCGCGGTCGTCCTGCAGGCTCAGGTAGCCCTTCGCCCCCACGTGCTCGCGGATCACGCCGAGCAGGTCGTCGAGGGTCGAGCCGGCCGCCGTGAGCGACGTCTCGACCACCTCGCGCCCGCGTAGGCACTCGATCCACTCGTGGGCCGGGCACTCCGGGCTCACGTCGAGGTGGTAGTCGAAGAAGACGTCGCTCATGCCGTAGAGACCCAGGCGGCGCCCGGCCGGCACGGGCATGCCGTGGATCAGGCGCACGGCGATCTGGGTCTGGAGGCCCGAGGCGATCGCGGCGATCGTGGGCGCGGTGGGCACCTTGCCGCCGGCGGTCTCCTTGCGGGAGAGCTTCAGGCACGACTGCCGGCGCTTGAACTCCTTGCGGTCGGCCTCCTTGAGGCGGCACTCGTAGCAGGCGCTCTCGGGCGGCGTGAACGTGTAGACGTCGCCGTTGAGCGTGTCGAGCCCGGCGTCGACCGAGGGCTTGGCCAGGCGGTAGGCGTGGCGCGACAGGTAGACCCGTGCGGCGATGTTGTCGAGGCAGCCCAGCAGCACGTCGGCCCGGCGGATCAGTCCGAGCCCCAGGACGTAGCGCAGGTCGCCCTTGATCGGCACCGCCCGCACGTCGGGGTTCATGTCGACCGCCCGCTCGCAGGCCACCTCGGCCTTGTGGCGGCCCACGTCGTCCAGGCGGAAGAGCACCGAGCGCGTCAGGTTCGACGTCTCGATCGAGTCGGTGTCACACACGAACATGCGCCCGACGCCGAGGAGCGCCATGTTCTTGATGGCCTCGTTGCCGAGCGCCCCGGCGCCGGCGACGACGACCACGGCGTCCTTGAGGCGGTCCTGGTCCCACCAGGAGATCAGCCGCAGGCGGTGGTAGCGGTCCTCGACGAGGTCCTCGCGGCGGATCTGGATCTTGCCGTCGGCCGCCTGCTCGTCGCCACGGGAGGGCGCGGGCTCGCTCCCACGCTTCGACTTGACCTGGATCTCGAAGGCGGCCATGGCTGCCCGGCAGGTTACCAGGCGGCGAGGCGCCAGGCGAGCGGCGCCCTCGGCCGGCTCAGTCCACCCGCATCTCGACCCGGAGCGGGTCGGGCGCGTCGTCCGGGACCTCCCGCTCGCCCGCCAGGGCGCCGTCGGCGTAGAGGACCAGCCGCCCGCCCCGCTCGGCCACGAACCGCGACGTCGTCCGGCCGTGCGGGAGGAGGCGCCCGAGCGGCAAGGTCTCGCGCCCGCCGGCGGCGTCGTGGCGCTCGAGCTGGAGCGTGGCCTCCTCGTCGCGGCCGCTGCGGACCATCAGCTCGACGTGCACCATGCTGGCGCAGCCGGCGAGGGCGAGGGCGGCGAGGAGGGCGAGGCGGGACATCGCGAGGAGCTTAACCCGTTCCTCGCGGGGGCGGCGATCGGCGCAGGTCACGCGGGGGTCGCTCCCGGGTCGATGTCGCCCTGACAGGCGGCTCATGCCGTGAGGCGACGACTCCAGGCTGGCCGCCTGGGACTTGTCATGTGATCATGGCAGCGAAGCTGCCATGCCCAGAGCCACGAAGAACCTGCACGTCCCGCTGCCCGAGGAGCTGCACGCACAGCTGCACAGCGCAGCCGAGCACGAGGGGAGGCCGGCGACGGAGATCGCTCGCGAGGCCATCAGGCGCTGGATCGATAGCCACCGCCGCGCCCTGCGGCGAGCTGCGGTCGCGGAGTACGCCGCGGCGATGGCGGGCACCGGAGCGGACCTCGATCCGGACCTCGAGCGCGCCGCCGTCGAGCACCTCCGCGACGTGCGGGGGCGGAAGAAGCGCCCGCGGTGAGGCGGGGCGAGGTCCACTGGGCCGAGCTCACCCCACGCTCCGGGTCCGAGCAGCAGGGACGCCGCCCGGTCGTCGTGGTCTCGAACGACGGCTTCAACGCCACCCCGGGCTGGCGGTCGGTGATCGTCGTGCCGGTGTCGACCTCTGCCGCCCAGGCCCGTCGCGGGCCCACCGCGGTCCCGCTTCCGGCCGGCGCAGGCGGCCTCGCGACCGACTCGGTCGCGCTCTGTCATCAGGTGACCACGCTCGACCGGGCGAAGCTCCGACGGCGGCTGGGCCGGCTGGCCGACGATCTGCTGGCCCAGGTCGACGACGGCCTCAGGGCCGCCCTCGACCTGGACTGACGGAGGTCTGCGCGTGGGCTCGTCCCCCGTCTTGGTCCCGCGCACCACCGTCGCGCGCGCGGCGCCGAGCCAGTAGGCTCTACCCCCGTGACCGGCCCCGCCCTGGAGATCCCGCCGGAGCTCCGCGCCGACCTCGAGGAGGTCGACGCGTTCCCCGAGGTCGTGGTCCTGATCGACCCGGCGCCGGAGGTCCTCGAGGCCTACACGATCGAGGAGCGCCTGGGCGTGATCGCCGTCATGGGCGGCACGCCCGAAGTCCGCGCGGCGGCGCTCGAAGCCGGCGCCCTCGAGGTGCTCGACCCGCGCGCCCCGGCCGAGGCGCGCGTCCGCCTGCAGACGGCCGTGGCCCGCTTCCGCTCGCGCCTGCGCCTCGAGGAGGCGCGCGACGCGCTCGACCGCCAGACCGACGCGCTCGAGCGCGACCTGCGCCTGGCGGCGCGCCTGCAGCGGAGCTTCCTCCCCCGCCTCAACGAGCTCGAGCGGCCCGGGGTGCGCTTCGCGTCGGCCTACCTGCCGCGCGAGTTCGTCTCGGGCGACAGCTACGAGGCGCGCTGGCTCGACGCGGACCACCTGGCCCTCTACACCCTCGACGCCGTGGGCCACGGCGTGCGCGCGGCCCTGCTCACGGTGCTCCTCCGCTCCGCCTTCCGGCCGGTCGACGCGGCGGGCGCCCTGCGCGACCCGGGCGAGGTCGTGGCCGAGCTCGACTGCGTGCTCCGCGACGCCGACCTCGACGAGGCCCCGACGGCGGCCTTCTGCTACGCCCTGCTCGACCTGCCGCGCCGCACCCTGCGGATCGCCAACGCCGGCCACCCGCTGCCCGTGCGGCTCCCGGCCGGCGGCGAGCCGGCCGCGCTCGGCGGCTCGGGCCTGCTCCTGGGCGTCGACCCCGAGCGCTACGAGACCCACGAGGTCGCGCTCGAGCCCGGCGACCGCGTGTTCCTCTACAGCGACGGCGCCGAGCCCGGCTACCTGGCCGGCTTCGTCGACCAGCTCGCGCGCCACCGCGACCTCGAGCTCATGGACCAGCTCGGCGGCGCGCTCGGCGCGGCGATCACCCTCGACGACGAGGGTCGCCCGGAGGACGACGTCACCGTGCTCGCCATCGAGCTGACCGGAGGGAGCTGACCCGGATGCCTTCCAGCGAACCCCTGGCCACCTTCGAGCGCCGGCCGCTCGCGAGCGCCCCCGACGGGGCCGCGCGGGCCGAGCTCGCCCTCAAGGGCCGCGTCTACGCCGACGTCTGCCCGCAGCTCCGCGACGAGCTCACGCGCGCGGTCGAGGGCGGCGCGCGCGAGCTCCTGATCGACGCCACGCACCTCGAGCAGATCGACTCGGCCGGCCTCAACGAGTTCGTGCAGCTCCTGCGCCGGCTGCGCCCGCAGGGCGGCAAGATCGTCTTCTTCGGCCTCAGCCCGAGCATCCAGCGCGTGTTCGACATCACCAAGCTGAACAAGGTCATGGGCGTCGCCGCCAGCCGCGAGGACGCCCTGGGCGGGCTGGCGTCGTGAGCGCGAGCGACGACGCCGACCTCGTGGACATCGAGGAGGTCGAGCGGCGCATCAAGCTGCTCGAGCGCTCCACCCCCGTGCGCCGCGCCGCCTACAGCTCGGTCCGCGCCCACCTGGAGGAGGCGGCCTTCCCGCGGTTCATCGCCTGGCTCTCCCCGCGCGGGCTCCCGGCCGGCCCCGACGCGCGCCGGCGCCTCGAGGACGACGCGCGCGTGATCGTCCTCGAGACGGCGCGCCGCTTCGAGCCGCGGCCGTCGCCGGCCGACGTCGAGCACGTCGCGCGGGTCATCGTCCTCGACGTCCTCGGCACGGGGCCGCTCCAGCCGTTCCTCGACGACCCCCGCGTCTCCGAGATCATGGTCAACGGCCCCGAGCAGGTGCGCGTCGAGCGCGACGGCCGCATCGAGCTCACGGACGTGCGCTTCCGCGACTCGAACCACCTCACGCACCTGATCCGCAAGATCGCCGAGCGCATGGACCGGCGGGTCGACTTCCAGTCCCCGACCCTCGACGGGCGCATGCCCGACGGGTCGCGCGTGCACGCGATCCTCCCGCCCATCGCCCTCGACGGCCCCGTGCTCACGATCCGCAAGTACGGCGCGGTCTTCCAGCAGATCGAGGACCTGATCTCCTGCGGGAGCATGATCCCGGAGATGGCCTTCTACCTGGGCGCCTGCGTGAAGGCGCGCCTGAACATCGCCATCGGCGGGCCGTCGGCCTCGGGCAAGACGACGACGCTCAACGTGCTCGCCTCGCAGGTGCCCAGCCACGAGCGGATCGTCACGATCGAGGAGCTGGCGGAGCTCGACCTGTCGCGCAGCCACGCCCACGTCGTGCGCCTGCAGGCGCGCACCGACAACGTGGAGAAGCGCGGCGAGGTCTCGATCCGCGACCTCGTGCGCGAGGCGCTGCGCATGCGCGCCGACCGGATCGTCGTCGGCGAGGCGCGCGGGGCGGAGATGCTCGACGTGCTGCAGGCCATGCGCTGCGGCCACGACGGCTCGATGACGACGATCCACGCCACGTCCCCGGGCGACCTGATCGAGCGCGCGGTGACGATCGCCCTCTTCGGCAACGTGGGGCTGTCGGAGGCCTCGCTCCGGCGCACGGTCGTCGACTCGCTCGACGTGCTCGTCCTCCTGGCGCGCTTCGCCGACGGGCAGCGCAAGGTCGTGCGCGTGACCGAGCCCTGGCGCGACGCCGGGGGCGAGGTGCGCTTCAACGACGTGTTCGTGTTCGACCACACCGGCTACCGCGACGGGCGGGCGACCGGCGCCTTCCGCCGCGCCGGGGCGACGCGGCACGGGGAGCGCTTCCACCGGGCCGGGATCGAGCTGCCGCCGGAGGTGCTCGGGGGGGCGGGGTGACCGGGGCGACCGCGAGCTTCCTCGAGCTGCGCATCGGCGTCGACCTCGGCGCCGTGCGCGTCCTCAACGACCTGCTCGAGGTGGCCATGCGGGCGCTCGGGCTCCCGGGCGAGCTGCGCCACGACCTGACGCTCGGCGTCGCGGAGCTGGTCGCCAACGTCTGCGAGCACGAGCGCGGGGGCCGCGACGGGAAGGTCGACGTGCGCCTCGACGTGCGCGACGACGAGGTCCGCGTGACGGTCCTCAGCAGCGGCGAGGCCTTCGACCTCGAGGGCGCGATCGCCCGCGCCCAGGCGCGCGACCCGCTCGACGACGAGGGCGACGGGGGCAGAGGCCTCCTCCTCCTCGTGGGCCTGTTCGACGAGGTGCGCCTCGACCGCGACGACGGGAGGAACAGGATCACCCTGCGGCGGCGGCGCTCGGCGTGACCGCCTGCCCCTTCTGCAGCGAGCCGATCGAGGCGGGCGCCGCCAAGTGCCCCCACTGCGGCGAGACGCTCGTCGAGCGCCCGCGGCAGGCCCCGGAGGACCTGAGCCAGGTCTTCAGCTGGATGTTCGAGGACCCGCAGTGGGTCCTGAAGCTGGTGATCGGCACCGCCTGCATGCTCTTCTCGTGCCTGCTCCTGCCGATGCTGGCCGTGACGGGCTACAAGCTCCGGATCGCGCGCCAGCAGGCGCGCGCCCCCGGCACGACGCCCATGCCCGAGTGGGACGACCCGGGGACGCTGGTCCTCGACGGCCTGCGGGCGCTCGTCAGCTTCCTCTCGCTGGCCTCCCTCCTCTTCCTGGGCCTCGGCCTGCTCGTAGGCGTGGGCGTCCTGCTCGACCTCGCGAGCGCCGGGCAGGTGGGGCCGTTCACGGCGATCTTCGGGGTCGCCGCCTACGCAGGCGTGATCGGCGGGTCGCTCGGCATCACGGTCCTCGTCCCGGCGATCGAGCTCGAGCTCATCGAGACCCGCTCGTTCTTCGCCTCGCTCCACGTGCGCTCGCTCTGGCGGCGCGTGGCGACCCGGCCGGGCGACTACCTCCTCCTGTTCATCTACCACGTCGTCACGAACATGATCGGCGGCGCCCTGGCCTTCCTCCTCTACGCGCCGGTGACCTGGGCCATGTACACGCAGGGGGCGCTCCTCGGCCGCTACCTCGCCCAGCAGCGGGCCAAGGACGCGGCGCTCGGGCTCGTCGAGTAGCCCGCGCGCCGGGCGGTCGACTATCCTGCGGGGCGTGACGCCGTACGAGGACGCGGACCTCGCCGCGCTCCTGCTCGGCCGGGGCCTCCTGGACGAGGAGCGGCTGCGCCGGGCGGGGCGGCTGTGCTCCAGCGCCGCGCCGCGCAGCGGGGCCCTGGCGCGCGCGCTCGTCGAGACGGGGGCGCTCGACCGGACGACGGTCGACGCGGCCCTGGCCGACCTCCTGCGCTTCGTCGTGGCCTGCGCGGGCTGCGGGCGCCGCTTCTGCGCCCTGCCCGCGCTCGCGCCCCGCCGCGTCGCCTGCCCGGGCTGCGGCCGCCCGCGCGACGTCGCCGCGCGCGCCCCCGAGGTCCCGCCGACGGTCGCCCCGCGCCGCCGCGCGCCGTCCGACCAGGCGGCCGTGATCCCGCCCACGCGCCGCCCGCCGGCGAGCACACGAGCCGGCCCTCGCGCCCCCACGAGCGACGCCGGCCGCGCGGCGACGATGGCCATGCCGGGGAGCGAGCGCCCGCCGCGCGAGGGGACCCTGCCCCTGCCCGGGAGCGACGCCGGGCGCGGGGTGGCGCGGGGCGGCGACGGCGGGCTCCTGCCGGGCGCGCGCGTCGGGCCGTACGAGGTCGAGCGCGAGGTCTCGCGCGGGGCCATGGGCGTCGTGCTGCGCGCGCGCCACGTCGAGGTCGCGGAGCGCGTGGTCGCGATCAAGGTCATGGCCGCGGACCTCGAGCAGGACCCCGACGGCCTGCGCCGCTTCCAGCGCGAGGGGGAGGTCCTGGCCAGCCTCGACCACCCGAGCGTCGTGCGCGTCTACGACGCCGGCCGCCTGCCCGACGGGCGGCCGTACCTGACGATGGACTTCGTCGAGGGGACGACGCTCGAGCACCTCGCGCGGCAGAAGCCGGTGCCGGTCGCGGAGGCCGCGCGCCTGCTCGAGGTCGTGGCCCGCGGCGTGGCCTACATGAACGCGCGCGGCGTCGTCCACCGCGACCTCAAGCTGGGCAACGTGCTGCTCGACGCCGCGGGCGCGCCGCGGATCGCCGACTTCGGCCTGGCCCACGTCGCGGGCGGGGTGACGCGGATCACGCAGCAGGGCGACCTCCTCGGCACGCCGCTCTACATGGCGCCGGAGGTGGTGCGCGGCGAGGAGGGGGTCGACGGGCGGATCGACGTCTACGCGCTCGGCGTCATGCTCTTCCGCCTGATCACGGGCAGCTACCCCTTCTACGCCACCACGTCGGTGGCCCTCTTCGACCTCGTGCTCCACGCCCCCGTGACCTACCCCGCGGACCTCGGCCCCGACGCGCGCGCCGTGCTCGAGCGCGCCCTCGCCCGCGACCGCGGCCTGCGCTACCCGGACGCGGCGGCCCTGGCCGACGACCTCGGCGCGCTGGCGCGCGGCGCGCCGGTGAGCGCCCGGCCGATCGGGCGGCTCGAGCGGCTGGGGCGCGCGCTCGGCCCGGGGCGCGTGGCCCTGGTCGCCGCCGCCCTGGCGGCGGGCGTCCTGGCGGGAGGCGGCGTCTGGCTGGTCCGGCGCTGGCCGGAGTGGCGGGCGGAGCGCGAGGCGGCGGGGCTGCGCGAGGGCCTGGCGCGCCAGCGGGCGCTCCTGCTCCAGGGCGACGGGGACGAGGCCGCCGGCGAGCGGGCCGCGGTGCGCGAGGTGGTCGCGCGCCTGCGGGCGTCCCTCGACGTGGCCAGCGCCGCCGGGGGCGACGAGGGCTGGGGGGCCACGATCGAGGTCCTCCGGGCGGCCGCGGGCAGGGGCGACGAGGCGGCGGCGGGGGCGCTCGCCGGGCTCGAGGAGGAGGTCGAGCGGCTCTCCCGGCTGCTCGAGCGGCTGGAGGTCGCCACGGCCGCCCGGGCGCTCGGGCGCGACCCGGCGACGTTCGACCCGGCGCGCCTGATCGCCCTGCGCGCGCGCGTGACGGCGGCGGAGGCGACGGGCGACGAGGGCCCGGCCACCTTCGACGACGCGGCGGCCCGGGTCCACCTGGCCTGCGGCCGCCTCGACGCCGCCCGCGCGGCCCTCGCCCGCGCCGGCGCCGGCGCCGACCCGACGCTGGCCGCGTGGGTGCATGCGCGCGCGGGCGACCTCGACCGCGCCCTCGACGCGCCGGTCGACCTGGCCGCCCGCGCCGACCTCGCCCTCGCGGCGGCGGCGATCGAGCTGACGGGCGCGCGCCTCGCGCGCGCGCGCGTCGCCCGCGCCGCCCTGCCCGAAGGGCCCGAGGCGGCGCTCGCCGACGCCCGGCTCGCGTGGCTCGACGACGTCGCCCGCGACGACCCGGCGCGCCTGACGGCGCACCTCGCGGCCGCGCGCGCCGCCGTCCCGCCCGGGGCCGCGCCCGGCGCGCGCGCCCGCGCCGCCCTGCACGAGGCCGACGTCCTCCTTGCCCTGGGCTGGTGGGCGTCGGCCGCCCACGCCCTCGACCGGGCCCGCGACCTCCTCGGACCGGCCCCCTCGCCAGCCCTCCCCCTCGAGGTCGCGCCCGGGCGAGCGGTCGTCGGGCCGCGGCAGTGGGCGCTCCTCCAGCGCGCCCGCGCGCGCGCCCGGCTCCTCGACCCGGCGGCGGCCCTCGCGGCCGCCGACGAGGCGGTGGCCCAGGCCCAGGCCGAGGGCCCGGCCGAGGTCCTCGCGGCGGCCCTGGCCCTGCGGGCGGAGGCGCTCGAGCTCGCCGGCCGCTCCGCGGCCGCCGCGGAGGCGCTCGCGCAGGCCCGCGCCGCGGGAGGCGCGCCGGAGGAGGTCGCCGCCGCCGCGGCCCGCCTCGCCTGCTGGCGCGACGGCATCGTCGACGGGCCGCTGCCCGGGGCCGACGCCGCGGCCGCGGCGGCCGCGCTGGCCGCGGCCGAGGCGGAGCTCCGGGGCGGGTCGCCTTCGAGCACGGGGCGGCCGCGCCCTTCCTCGAGGTCACGACCGAGGGCCTCGACCGCGCGCGGCGCGGGTTCCTGCGCGCGGCCGCGCTCGCGACGGAGCCGGCGGACCGGGCGCAGGCCTGGGCGGGGCTGGCCCGCGCCCGCCTGTTCGCCGGCGACCGGGAGGGCGCCGCGCTCGCCGCCGAGCGCGCGGCGCGCGCCGACGCGAGGGTGTGGGAGGCGGCGCAGGCGCGGGCGCTCGTCCGCGCGGCGCGCGAACCGGACGCGGCGGCGGCCGACCTCGCGCGCGGGCTCGAGGCGCTGGCGCTCGAGCCGCGGCGGAGGTTCGAGCGCGGCGCGCGGCTGCTGCTCGCGACGTGCGAGGCGGCGTGGGCCCTGCGCGCCTCTCCGGAGCACGCGGCGGCCCTCATGGACCGCGGGGAGGCGCTCCTCGAGCCGGTGCGCCTCCCGCCGCCCCTGCGCGAGCGGCTGCTGCTGGCCGCCCTGCGCCTCTCGCGCGACCGCGCCCGCCAGGCCGCGCTCGAGGCGCGCCTCTCGGCGCTCCAGGCGGAGGTCGCCGCCGACCTGCCGGCGGCGCGGCTCGCCCGGCAGACGCCGGCGGAGGGAATGCTGGAGGTGCCGGAGGAGGTCGTGGCGGCCGTGCGCACCATGCTCGCGCGCCATCCGACCGACGTGACCTGGTGGGACTCGCTGGCGGCGCGGGGGCGCGAGCACCGGCCGGGGTCCTTCGACCCGGTGACGATCGCCTTCGAGCTCAAGAGCGGCGTCCTCCCCCAGCAGGCGAACACGTTCCGCCAGCGCACGTCCGGCCACAGCGGGGTGGAGGCGATCGGCCAGGAGGCCGTCCTGCAGTGGGTCCAGAGCGAGGGCGTCGACCACGACCTCCCCGTGCTGCGCGACGACGACCTGCGCCTGGCGGCGGGGGCGCTCTACGCGCGCGAGCTCGGCGCGCCGATGCCGCCCGCCGACCTGCGCGCGGCGCTCGCGGCCGCCGAGCGCTTCGTCCTCCGCGCGCCCACGACGGCGGCCGGCTGGCTGGCGGCGGGCTACCTGCGCCTGGAGGTGGGCGACCACGGCGGCGCGCTCGAGGCGCTCGAGCGCGCGGCGGCGCTCCGGCCGGCGTTCCAGCCGCGGCGCCCCTCGGACTCGTTCTGGCCGGCGTTCTACACCGCCCTGGCGCGCGGGGCGCTCGGGCAGGCCGACGAGGCGCTCGCCGCCCTGCGCCGGGCGGTCGACGGCGGGCTCTGGCTGGCCACGCGCCTCGACGACCCGCGCCTCACCTGCATCCCCCGCCGCGAGCTCGAGCCGCTCGCGGCGAAGGCGCGCGAGAACGACGCCCGGCTGCTCGAGCCGCGCCGCGGCAGGTAGCACCGTCAGCGCGCTGGTCAGTCATGGGACACGGAGGCGACGAAGACGACGGAGGGCACGGAGGGGATGTGAAGAAGACAGGACCTCCGTGGCCTTCGTGGCTCTTCGTTACCTCCGTGTCCCATGTGAGCCTGGGCGCTCGACCCTCGAGGCGCGCGGTCAGCCGACCGGGTCGAGGCCCTCGGGCGGCTGGAACTCGATCTGCGCGTCGCCCGGGTTCTGCAGGCCCTCGACGCGGATCGTCTGCGTCTCGTCGAAGGTCCCGGTCTGCTGGCTCCCGTCGGGGAGCGTGACCGTGTAGGAGACGCCCTCGAGCGACTCGCCCGTGTCGGAGACGACGCGGATCTCCACCCACGTCGGGTTCTCCGGCAGCGTGCGCTCCACCGGCTCGGCCGCCTCGGCCAGCGGCTCGGGCGGCGCCGCCGGCGCGCCCTCCGTCGAGCGGTTCATGCCGAAGTGGGTCGAGTAGCCGGTCGACGGCTCGAAGTGATGCAGCGTCGTGTTGATGAAGTACTTCCCGTCGAACCGGTCCCCCGTGCCCGCGATCTCCACGATCCCGCCCGGGTAGAGCGCGGGGTCGCCCTGGCACACCCCGTCGGCCTCGCAGTAGCGCGCGGCGGCCGCGTTGATGATCGCCTTGGCCATGGCCGTGGCGTCGTCCGCCTTGGAGACCGGCCGGTCGACGTAGAGGACCTCCTGCACGCCGAACGTCCCCTCGGCCGACGCCGGGCCGGACGTCTGCCCGCCGAAGCCGAAGGTGACGTCGCTCGCCTGGGCGCTGGCCGTGACCACCTGCTTCTGCTCGGGGTCCCAGCCGCGGACCGTCACCTTCGACACCTGCGCGTCGGTCGACAGCCGCCCGCGGAACTCGAGCAGGTCCTTGCCCCAGGTGAGCGTGAGCGCCGGCGCCTGGCTCGTCTGCGGCTTCTTGAAGATGAGCTTCCCGCTGTCGCGGTCGATGCGGAACTCGAAGCCGAGCCGCATCGCCCGCTCGCGCAGGAAGGACAGGTGGTCGCGGGCCGCCTGGAACACGTAGGGGTGCTGGACCCCGGAGTCCTCGACGTCGGCGGTGAGGCCGAGCTCCTGCGCGACCTCGCTGGCGATGTCCGAGTCCTTCTTGTCGAGGTGCGCCTTGGTGTGGGCGCCCTTCTTCATCTTGTACTTCTCGCCCAGCGCCACGACCGTGAGCACGGCGGGGCCCCGGATGGGGAACTCGACCTCGCGGCGCACGACCTCCCCCTCCGCCACGTGGACGAGGTCGGTCTCCTCGTAGCCCAGCTTGACCGCCAGCTTCTTGCCGGCGGCGAAGGTGTCGGCCTCGGTCCAGGACAGGTCGGGGTTCGAGAGGCGGACCTCGATGAGGTCGGCGAGGTCGAGGTGCTGCTTGACCCGGATGAGGATCACCGCCTCGGTGATCGAGATGTCCACCGGGTCGCCCTCGAGGCTCAGCTCGAACTTCGGGGTGATCTGGCCGCTCGACTCGTCGCCGCTTCCCGACACGTGCGCCCCTTCGGAGACCGAAGCCTAGCACACCAGCCGGCCGGGGCGCGCCCGGCGGCCAGGTCGCAAGCGACTCGCGCGTCGTCCTTTAGCCCGGCTAGCCGATCGGCGTCGGGGGCGGCCCGCGGGGCGGGCCGTCCGCCTCGTCGGCGGACGGCCCGGGCTCGGCGGCCGGGGCCTCGCGGGGGGCGGCCGGCTCGTCGGGGTCCATGGGCTGCTGCTCGGCGGTCCTGGGGGTCCCGTCAGGCTCGGCGGGCTCGGCGGGCTCGGCGGGCTCGGCGGGCTCGGCGGGCTCGGCGGGCTCGGCGGGCTCGGCGGGCTCGGCGGGCTCGGCGGGGGCCTCCGGCGGCGCCGCTGGCTCCTGCGCGGCCAGCCGCGCGGCCTCGGTCTCCTGCCGCTGGCGCTCGATCGCGTCGAGCGATGCCTGCATCTCGGCCGGGATCTCCGGCTCCTCGGCGGTCACGGCGCGCACGTAGGCGGCGTCCTGGAGCCGCGCCCGCGCCTCCTCGGAGAGCACGAGCCGCCGCGTACGCACGGGGCGCGCCTCGGGCTCCGGGGGCGGCTCCGGCGCGGCCGGCTCCGGCGCGGCCGGCTCCGGCGCGGCCGGCTCCGCCGTGGCCGGCTCCGCCGCGGCCGGCTCCGCCGTCGGCGCTGGGTCCGGCTCGGACGGCGGCGGCGGCTCCGGGAGCGCGGCGGACCGCACGACCTCGGCGACCAGCGGCTCGCGCGAGCCCGCGGCCGGCTCGTCCGGCGGCGGCGCCGCCGGCGCGACGGCGACGGCCCCGGCCAGCTGGCGCGCGGCCGCGGCGAGGTCGAGCGCCTGCGGGCGCCCGTCGGGGCCCTCGGCCTTGAGGAACACGACGTGGCGCGAGATCGGGATCTCGATCCCCTGGTCCTCGAAGGCCACGAGCGCGCGGAGGCGCAGCTCGCGCTCGACCTGCCAGAGGGCCAGCGGCGCCGTCTTCACGCGCACGCGGACGGTGAGGCCCGACGCGCCGTACTGGGTGATCCCCTGCACCTCCGGCGCCTCGATCAGCAGGTCCGGCCGCTGCCGACGGTACTCCTCCGCGACCTCCTTGAGCACCGCCATGGCCTTCTCGACGTCGGCGTCGTAGGTGACGGTCACCTCCACGATCGCGCGGTTCCAGCCGCGGTTGAAGTTGTGCACCTGGTCGATCGACCCGTTGGGCACCGAGATCAGGACGCCGGTGACCGTGCGGACCTTCGTCGTGCGGACGCCGACGTGCTCGACCGTGCCCTCGACGTCGCGGATCCTCACCCAGTCGCCGACGGCCAGCTCGTCATCGATGATGACGAACACGCCGCTGATCACGTCCTTGACGAGCGTCTGCGCGCCGAAGGCGATCGCCAGGCCGAGGACGCCGAGGCCCGCCAGGATGCTCACGATGTCCAGGCCGGCCTGCGTGGCCGAGTAGACCACCGCGGTCATGATCAGCACGTAGCGGATCGCGCTCTTGGCCAGCGGGGCGAAGGTGTCGCGACGCCGCGCCACGTCGGCGCTCGCCGTGCGCAGGGTCTGCTCGACGAAGGCGTCGACGGTGAAGGTCGCCAGCCGGTTGGCGTAGAAGGCCGCCGCGCAGGCGGCGAGGACCTTGAGCACGGCCGCGAGGCCCGCGACGAAGCGGTCCGAGGCGAGGGAGGCGAGCACCGGCGCGACGTCGCCGCCCCAGGCGTCGAACAGCGAGACGCCCACCGCCGCGACGATGGCCAGCTCGGCCACGCGCGAGCCGATGAACGCGGCCATGCTCAGCGCGATCTGCGCGCCGGGCCGCGTGGTCTCGTTGGCGAGCGCGCCCGACATGACGCGGCGGTTCAGCCGGCGCACGAGGGCCACCCCGAGGAGGGCCGCCCCGAGCGTCAGGGCCGTCTGGACCGTCGCGCGCAGGAGGAAGGCGGCCTGCTCGACGTAGCCGCCGACCCACAGCGTCCCGATGAGCAGCAGGTCGAGGAGGACCAGCGTGAGGAGCTCATCGACGACGCGGTTGTAGAGCGTCTTCAGCAGGTCGAAGACGGGGAGGCGGCCGCCCGGCTCGGGCGGCGGCACCTCGAAGCGCAGGTGGTCGCCGACGTCGTGGCGGGCGACGTGCAGCGTCGCGATGAGCGCCAGGACGAGGAGCACGGAGAGCGACGCGCGCAGGACGGTCGCCGTGGCCCACAGCTCGGGCACCCCGCGCGCGAGGAGCCAGGCGGCGAGGAGCGGGCCGAAGACGGCGAGCGCGACCTGGATGCGGCGGTGGAGGGGGCGCTTGTTCTCCTCCGACAGCGGGAGCACGGCCCGGATGAACCGGTCGCGGAGGAGGATGTGGTTGACGAGCGCCAGGACCTGCACGGAGAGCAGCGCGGCGAGCGCCCAGGACGCGCGCGCGGCGCCGGCCGCGGGCAGCTCGAGCGGGACCGCCACGGCCCACGGGACGAGCGCCAGCGCGGCCCAGACCACTGTGCCGCGCAGCAGGTAGGCGAGATAGAAGGCCCAGCGGTCGAGCGGGTCGAGGATGATCCGCCGCTCGGGGTCGACGGTCGCGAGCAGCGCGTCGACGCGGGCGCGGGCGCGCCGGCGCAGGTACAGGCCGGCCACGACGGTCAGGAACGCGGCGGCGGCCGCGGCGCCCAGGCGCGAGCCGACGCGCCAGCGGCCCTCCGGCGGGGCCGCCTCGAGGGCGGCGAGGCGGGCCGCGGCGTCGGCGCGGACGGCGCCCGCCAGCGCGCGCAGCTCCCCCAGCGACGCGCGCAGGGCGCCGGTGTTGAGGCGCCGGGCGTCCTGGCTCGCGCGCCGGGCGGCGCTCACCTCGGCGAGGTCCTGGCGGAGCGCGGAGACGTCCTGCTCGGCGCGGCTGCGCGCGTCGTCGAGCGCGCGCGCCTGCGCGCGGCGGTGGCGCGACTCCTCGCGCCGCGTCGACTCGAGGAGCCCGCGCACCTCCTCGACCGCCGTGAGGATCACCTTGTGCGACTCGGGGGCGCTGGGCAGGTAGAGCGCGCGCCGCTCCCCCTCCCTGGCGCTCAGCTCGGCGAGCGACACGGCCTCGTCCGCCTGCCGCGCCGCCTCGACCCCGCCGGCGGCGAGGCGCGCGACCTGCTGCTCGGCGTCGCGCACGGCCTGCTCGAGGCCGCGCTCGAGCTCCTCGAGCGGGCGCGGGTCGCGGTGCTCCTCCCAGGACAGGTGCGCCGCCTCGATCCGGTCGCGCACCGCGAGCACCAGCGCCGCCCGCGTCTCGCGCTCGGCCGTGAGCGTCGCCTGCAGCGCCTCGAGGTCGGCCCGGGCCGCGTCGCGCCGCTTGCGGGCGGTGTCGAGCCGGCGGTGGTGGTCGTCGAGGGTGGTCTGGTAGCTGCGCAGGGTGGGGTCGTCGCTCTCGCCGATCGCCCTCGTGCGCGACCGGACGGCGGCGACGGCCGCGTCCTCCTGCGCGGCGCGGGTCTCGGCCTGCGCGAGGGCCTGCTGCAGGCGCGCGATCTGGGCGTCGAGCTCCCGCTCCCGCCGGGCCAGGCGGTCGGTCTCCTCCTGGCGGCGCTCGCGGTCGAGGACCTGACGGTTCACCTCGTCGAGCCGCACGCGCCGGCGCTCGAGCTCGAAGCTCGCGGCCTCCTCGATCAGGCGCGCGACCTCGCGCTCGCGGCGGGCGAGCTCCCGCAGGCCGTCGCGCGCGCGGCTCGCCTCGGCCGCGGCCGTGCGCGACGTGACCGCCAGGCCGTGGGCCACGCGCACGAGGTCGGCGAGGTCGTCGCGCCCGAGGTCCGCCTCGCCGACCGCGCGCGGCACGGCCTGGAGCAGGCGCTCGGCCTCGCGCGCCACCAGCGGCGGCTCGGCCGCGGCCTGCGGCTCGTCGAGCGCGGCCGCGATCGCCTCGGCGAGGCGCGCCCGCTCGTCGGCCAGGCGGCGCACGTCGCGCTCGATCGCCAGCCGCGCCTGCTCCAGCGGCAGGTCCGGGTAGAGCGGCTGGCTCGAGGGCACGAGCCGCTGGGCGGCCGCGGCGTCGCGGCGCGCGCGCGCCGCGCGCTCGTCGCGCTCGACCCTGGTCAGCCCGTCGGCGAGGGTGCGCGTCTGCGAGGTGAGGGCGGCGAGGACGCCGCGGGCGGCGTCGACCAGGAGGGCGAGGTCGTCGACCGCCGCGTGCAGGTCCGGGCGGCCCGGCGCCCGCTCACGCGCCGCCGCCGCCGCCTGCCGCACCTCGACGGCGAGCGCGTCGAGGGCGACGACGCGGCTGGCGATCGCGGCCGCGCGGTCGGCGGGCGCGCGGGCCACGAGGGCGTCCGCGTCGAGGGCCCAGCCCTGGGCCGGGCCGGCGCGGCGCGGCTCCTCCGGGCGCGGGGCGGGGCCGTCGGCCCCGTCCGCCGCAGGTGGGGCCGCGTCGCCGTCCTCCGCCGGCGCCGGCGCGGCGTCCGGCGACCCGCCCGGGGCCGGGTCCGCCGCGACCGGCGCGGGACCGTCGTCGCGCCGGGGCGCGTCGGGCGGGGCCGCGCCCGGCGAGGGCGCGTCGGGCGGGCCGGCGCACGCGGCCGCGACGAGGGCGCACGCGACGAGCGCGAGCGCCGCCTTCGTTCGGGGCGGTCGGAGCATTCGCGCCGAACCATACCAGGGGCGCGGCGGCGGGCGAAGCGCCCGCGCGCGCGGTCAGGAGCGCCAGGTCAGCGACACCTTGAACTGCTCGCTGCCGCCGCTGCGCCCGTAGCTCGCGTCGAGGCGCAGGTCGTCGCGCACGCGCAGCCCCACCTGGCCCGTCACGCCCACCTGCGACGAGCCGTCGAGCATGAGCGGGTTGGTCAGCGACACGCGCGCGCCCAGGTCCACCTTCACCTGGTCGCGCTTGATCGTGATCCCGGCGCTGGCGTCGAGGCGCTCGACGAATCAGAAGAAGGCCGACAGCCCCGCCTGCAGCGCCATGTCCTCGCGCACCTGCTCCTGGACCTCGCCGAGGAAGCCGTCGTGGCGGAGCGTCAGCTCGCGGAACATGCTGCGCATGTGCGCCAGGCCGGCCTCGCGCTCCCGGGCGTCCACCCGGTCGAGCGCCCCCTCGAGCGCGCGCGGCAGCTCGGCGTGGCCGTCGCGGTCGACCAGCTTGCGCACGGTCGGCGACTCGTAGCCCAGCTCGAGCGCCAGCCGGTCGAGGACCTCCTTCGAGACGCGGAGGTTGCTCTCCAGCTGCTCGCGCGTGCGGCTCTTCTCCTCGGGCGAGGCCTTGCCCTTGTAGAGGCCCTCCTCGAGCAGCCGCAGCTGCGCCTGCGACCAGACGCGCTTCTCCTGGATGAGGAGCGCGCGCTCGAGGAGCATGCACATCTCCTCGAGCTCGCGGACTCGCCGCGCGTCCTGACCTGCGGCCATCTGAGGGCCCTCCGCGGCTCACTATAGCGGCGCCGCCGCGCGCGCGCCCTCGCCGGCGTCGGCGCGCCGGGGCCGGGTAGGATCGTGTTCGGGCCTGCGACGGCCCCGTGATCCCCCGATGACCGAGCAGCCCCTCCCCGACGACCTTCACCCCGGCCGCTGGTGGCATCCGCTCGGCGAGGGCCAGGTGCAGTGCGACCTCTGCCCCCGCCTCTGCCGGCCGCGGCCCGGCCAGCGCGGCCTGTGCTACGTGCGCATGAACCACGCCGGGCGCATGGTGCTCACCACCTACGGGCGGAGCAGCGGCTTCTGCGTGGACCCGATCGAGAAGAAGCCGCTGAACCACTTCCTCCCGGGGACGAGCGTGCTCAGCTTCGGCACGGCCGGCTGCAACCTGGGCTGCCGCTTCTGCCAGAACTGGGACATCAGCAAGGCGCGCACGCACGACCGGCTGGCCGACCAGGCCAGCCCGGCCGCGATCGCCGCGCGGGCGAAGGAGCTGGGCTGCCGGAGCGTGGCCTTCACCTACAACGACCCGGTGATCTTCGCCGAGTACGCCCTCGACGTGGCCGCCGCCTGCCGGGAGGTCGACGTGCGCACGGTGGCCGTGACCGCCGGCTACATCACCCCTCAGGCCCGCCCCGAGTTCTACGCCGGCATGGACGCCGCCAACGTCGACCTCAAGGGCTTCACGCCGGAGTTCTACCGCAAGGTGTGCCTGGGCGAGCTGCAGCCGGTGCTCGACACGCTCGTCTACCTGCGGCGCGAGACGACGGTCTGGCTGGAGCTGACGACGCTGGTGATCCCGGGCCACAACGACGCCACCGACGAGCTGTCCCGGCAGGCCGACTGGATCGTCGAGCACCTGGGCCCCGACGTGCCGCTCCACTTCTCCGCCTTCCACCCCGACTTCCAGATGCTCGACGTGCCGCGCACCCCGCCCGCGACGCTGCGCCGGGCGCGGGACCTCGCCCGCGCGGCGGGGCTGCGGCACGTCTACACGGGCAACGTCCACGACCCCGACGGCGGGAGCACCTACTGCCATGGCTGCGGCGCGCGGCTGATCGAGCGCGACTGGTACGAGCTGGGCGAGTGGCGCCTCGACGCCGAGGGGCGCTGCGCCGGCTGCCGCACCCCGCTGGCCGGGGTCCTCGACCCCCACCCCGGGAGGTGGGGGCGCCGGCGCCTGCCGGTGTCGATGTCCTGACGCGGGGGCGGTGGAAGGTGACGCAACCGCTGCGCTACCATGCGTCCGCCCGGGCGCGCCGGGCGCAGGAGCAGCGTGGCCCGCCGACCCCGGGATCCGGTCGAGCCTCCGGACGACGGCGAGTCGTCCGCGGACGCGCTGGGCTCGGACTCCGACGAGGACGCGCTCGCCGACGCCCTGACGTCGGACAGCGGCGCCGTCGTCGACGACGCCGACGACGACGACCGCCGCCCGGATCCGGTCAAGTTCCCCTTCGGGGAGAGCCACGACCCGACGCGCCGGCCGGCCCGCGACCGGGTCAAGTTCCCCTTCGGCTCGAGCGGCGACGCCCCCTTCGGCTCGACCTCGAGCGGCCGCGGGCTGCCGAACCTGCCCCCCGACGCGCGGCCCGAGGACGACGCCTCGCTCGAGGGCCTGAGCGACGAGGAGGGCCTCCTCGCCTCGTCCGACGAGGACCTGGTCGACCTCTCGGACCTGGGCAAGGTCTCGGCCCGCGTGTCGGACCTCGGCCCGATCTCGCCCTCCGGCCCCCTGGTGATCCTCGACGACGAGGAGCCGGGCGCCTCGACCCGCTTCCAGGCGTCGATCGTCGACGACTCGGCGCGCCTGGCCGGGAGCGCGGGCGACCGGCGCGGGCGGCGCCCCCGGCGACCCCGTCGGGCCGACGAGGCGGCGGACGACGACGTCGACGCCGACGTGCCCACGCCCGACCGCTCGACCCGCGCGCCGCGCCCGAGCGCCCGGGCCGCGGCCCCGGCGCCGGCGGCCGGGGGCGGCCGGGCGATGGCCCTGCGCATCGCGCTGGCGCTCGTCGCCGTCGGCGCGGCGCTCCTCCTCGGCGAGGTGCGCCGCCAGAAGGACCTCGAGGCCGAGCGCGCCCGCCACGCGCGCGAGGTGGCGGCCCTGCGCCAGGCGCACGGCGAGGCGCTGGAGGGCGAGCGGCGGCGGGCCGGCGACGCGGTCGAGGGCGAGCGCGCGCGCGCGGAGCAGGACCGGCGGCTGGCCCTGGAGCGGGCCGCGGCCGACGCCGCCGCCGAGCGGGCCCGCGCGGCCGAGGAGGCCCGCCGCGAGGGCGAGCGCGCCGCGCGCGAGGCCGCCGAGCGCGAGGCGCGCGAGGCGATCGCGGTCGAGCTGGCGCGGGCCCGGGCGGCGGGGGACGACGCGGCCGACGACGCCGCGCGTCGGGCGCGCGAGGAGGAGCGGGCCCGGGGCGAGGCGGCGCTCGCCGAGCAGGCCGCGCGCGAGGCGGCGCGCCGGCGGGAGGCGCTCGAGGCGCTCCGCGCCGAGCTCGAGGACGAGCTGTTCGCGATGACGACGCGGGCCGAGGAGGAGGCCATGGCCCGCCTCCTGGCCGAGGAGCGCGCGGCGGCCCTCGACCGCGCCCAGCCCAAGGGCGGCGGCTCGGCGGCCGAGGCGGTCGACGACTGGGACAAGTACTTCTCGGGCGGCGGGTCGGGCGGGTCGAGCGCGGCGGGGGGCGCCGGCGACGGCGGCGGCGCCGGCGACGACCCCTTCGCGGCGCGCCCTGGCGGGCACCCGGTCGACCAGGCCTGGGCCTGGCTGAAGGAGAACCTGCACGGGAGCGTGGGCTACCGCAACCTGTCGCACTTCAGCCGCGGCGACCACCGCAAGACCCGGCACGAGATGCGGGTGAAGCTCGACTACCGCGGCTGGCTGTGGCGCACCGACGACGCGAGCAAGGGGCTGCGCCTGGTCTCGATCCTCGACCTGCGCGTCGACGACGCCGACTACGCCGTCGGCCTCCCGCGCGGGCTCGACGACGAGGAGCGGCGGCGGCCGATCCTCTGGCCCGAGGAGCTGCACCTCGACCTGGCGTGGGACTTCCTCACGCTCAAGGCGGGCTACCAGGTCTTCGCGTGGGGCACGGGCGACCTGCTCAACCCGACCGACATCCTCAACCCGATCGACTTCTCGGACCTGTTCGACACGCGGCGGATCAGCGTCATGGCCGTCTCGGTCGAGGCGACCTTCGAGCGCGTGTCGCTCGAGCTGGTCTCGATCCCCAGCTTCACGCGGGCGCGCCTGCCGCTCGCGGGCAAGCGCTTCGACGTGCTCAGCGGGGCGTCGCCGGTGCCGATCCTGCGCCCCGACGACCCCGACTCGAGCCTGCAGAACGCGCAGTGGGGCGCGCGCGTCAAGGGCAACGCCCTGGGCTGGGACGTGTCGCTCTCGGGCTTCACCGGCTACGACCCGCTGCCCTCGCCGCGCCTGGCGATCCGCTCGCTCGCCCCGCTCGACGTGGTGATCGACCCCCGCTTCGACCGCCGCCACATGGTCGGCGCCGACTTCGCCACGACGCTCGGCTTCCTCGGCCTCGGCGGGCGCCTCGGCGACATCCTCGGCGGGATCCAGCTCCACGGCGAGGTGGCGCACTTCTTCATCGAGGGGCAGCGCCAGGACGACTTCGGACAGGTCGTCGTCGGCCTCAACTACACCTGGATCGACCTGATCGCCGAGCACGACCTGACGCTCGTCCTCGAGTACGCGGGCGACTTCACGACGAGCCGCGCCGAGCAGGCCCTCCCCGGCGTGCGCCTGAACCGCGTCCTGCGCGGCGCCGTGCTCGCGCGGCTGGAGTACGCCGTCGACCAGGACCTGAGCTTCGAGGTCAACGCGGCGGTGATCACGCACGGGCGCGAGAACGCGCTCATCCACCCCGGCGTGCGCTGGAACGTGACCGACAACCTGCGCCTCGAGCTGGGCGGCGACATCTTCCTCGGCCCGGACGACACGTTCTTCGGCCAGTTCCGCCGCGACGGCCGCGTGATCTTCGACGTCCGGTGGGTCTTCTGATGCGCCGCGCGGCCCTCCTCCTCGTGTGCGCCGCGGCGGCGCTCGCCCAGGAGGAGCGCCCGGACCCGCTCGCCCCGCCGCCCCCGGCCGAGGCGGCGCTGCGGCGCGAGACGGGCGCCCTGCTCGCCCGGCTGTCGCGCGCGCGGACGACGCCCGCGGCCGAGGAGGCGGTCCTCGACCTCGAGGTGGACGAGCGCGGGCGCCTGTTCGGCCACGCGCGGGTCGTGGAGGTGGCCCTGCGCCGCGGCGAGCGGGGGGAGGACCTGCGCCTGCGCTTCCGCGAGCCCGCGGAGCTGCGCGACCGGGCCTGGCTCCTCCTCGCCGACGGGCGCGCCTACGCCTACGACCCCGGGCGGCGGCGCGCCGAGCGCGTGGCGCCGCTCGAGCCCACGTGGCGCGTGGGCGGCGGGCTCCTCCTGCGCGACCTCCGCGCGCCGGACGACGAGGCGGGCGAGCACGTGCACGTGCGCGACGACCACCTGCCCGGCGGCGAGGGCGACGAGGGCCAGGAGGTCCGCGTCGTGCGCTCGGCGCCACCCGGCGGCGGCCCGCGCGAGGTGTGGCTCGAGCGCGCGCGGCACGTCCCGCTCCTCGCGCGCGACCTCGACGCCGACGGGAACATCACGCGCGCCGTGCGCCTCGGCGACTGGCGGCAGGTCCAGGGCGTCCTGCGGCCGTTCGCGCTGACGATCGACGAGCCGGCCGCCGGTCGCCTCACGCGCGTCACCGTGCGCGCGCGCCGCCCGCCGCCCGCCGCGCGCTTCGACCCGGCGCGCTTCTGGGAGTAGCTCACGGCGGGTGCAGCTCCCAGAGGTCGTCGAGGGGGTCGCCACGGGCCCGCGGCACGCCCCCGAAGAGGACGCCGCGCCCTCGCCCCACGTCCCACGCGAAGCCGGCCCGCGCGCGGGCCGGCGGGCGCTCGCCCTCGGTCTCCAGGGCCTGCCAGGCGCGACCGTCCCAGGCCCACAGGTCGCCCAGCCCCTTCCAGGCGCCGCTGGTGTCCCCGCCGCCGAAGAGCAGGCAGCGGGCGCCGTCGAAGACCATCATCGCGTTCCCGCGCGGGGCGGGGCCCTCGGGGCCCGACCTCCACCCTCCCCCGTCCCACTCCCACAGCTCTCCGCAGCGGCGTTGCCCCACGTCGCCGCCGAACACGACGAGGCGCCGCCGCTCCGCGTCGTAGGCGGCCGCCGCGGCGGAGCGCGAGGGGAAGGGGCACGGGTGCGGCCGCCAGCCGTCCGCGTCCAGCTCCCAGAGCCGGGCCTCGCGCCCGGCGGCGCCGAAGGCGAGGAGGAACCCCCGGCGGTCGGGCGCGTGGACGAGGGTGTGCCGCTCGCGTGGAGGCGGCCTCGAGAGGGTGGTCACCGGCAGCCATCGCGCCGCGGGGCCAGGGCCGAGCTCCCACACGTCGCCCTGCGAGCGGCCGCCGGCGGCGCCGCCCACGAGGACGGCGCGCCCCTCGCCGACCGCCAGGCCGGCCGAGTAGCGCGCTTCGGGGAGCGGCGCGTCCCGGGACCAGCCGACGCCGTCCCAGCTCCAGACCTCCGCCGTGGGGTCGGCGCCCCCGATCGAGCCTCCGGCGAACCGGACGGCGCGGCGCAAAGGATCGTAGGCGGCCGCGACGGCGAAGCGGGGGGACGGGCGCTCCCCCTGCACCTCGACGCGCCTCCAGCGCCACGGCCGGGGCGGCGCCGGCGGATCGGCCGGCGCGGCGCGCACGTCCGGCGGCGGCCCGACGACCTCCCCCGGGGTGTCCGGGGGCGCGCGGCCGCCCCACGCGGCGACGGCGGCGACCGCCGCCAGGAGGGCGCCCAGGGCGCCGGCCAGCGCCGCGCGCCGGCCGACCGGGGGCGGCGACTGCGCGAGGCCGGGGTCGAGCGCCGCGGCGAGGTCGGCGGCCGTCGCGGGGCGCTGGTCGGGCGCCTTGGCCAGGCAGCGCAGCACGAGCGCCTCGAGCGCGGGCGGGACCTCGGGGCGCTCGCGCGAGGGCGGCGCCGGCGGCTCCTCGAGCAGCCGGCGGACCACCTCGAGCGGACCGCGACCGGCGAAGGGGGGCCGGCCGGTGAGCAGGGCGTAGAGGGTCGCGCCGAGGCCGTAGACATCGGCCCGCGCGTCCACGCCCTTGGCGCCCTCGCCGGCCTGCTCCGGGGCCATGAAGCCGAGCGTGCCCAGTAGCTCGCCGGTGCGGGTCAGGTCGCCGCCGGCGAGCGCGTCCTTGGCCAGGCCGAAGTCGACGAGGCACACCCGCCCCGCCGGGGTCACGAGCGCGTTGGCGGGCTTGAGGTCGCGGTGCAGGACCCCCTGCGCGTGCGCGTGCGCGACCGCCAGGGCCAGCGCGCGCACGAGCCGCGCCGCCTCCAGGGGCGGGAGCGGGCCCGCGCGGTCGAGGAGGGCCTGGAGCGACTCGCCCTCGACGAGCTCCTGGACGAAGTACGGCCGGCCCCGCTCCACGCCCGCCTCGTGCACCCTCACGATGCCCGGATGTGACAGGCGGGCGGCGGCCGCCGCCTCGAGCCGGAAGCGCTCCAGCAGGTCAGGCGCCCCGGCCGGCCCGAGCAGGACCTTGATCGCGACCTCGCGCCCGAGGGCCGGGTCGCGCGCGGCGAAGACGACGCCCATGCCGCCGCGGCCGAGCTCGCGGGTCAGGACGTAGCGGCCGAACGTCTCCCCCGGGCGCACGGGTCAGCGCAGCGGCGTGAGGAGGTCGTCGGGGCCGGGCTCGACCACGACCGCATCGCGCCGCCCCCCGCCGACCTGGAGCCGCCCCGCCTGCGCGACGCTGCGCTGGAGCCCTCCGGCCACCTCCAGCCCGCCCCGGACGGCGAGGACGCTCCCCCTGACGCCGCCCGCGACCTGCACCTCGCCGAGCGCGATCACCAGCGAGTCGTTCACCCCGCCCATGACCTCCACGGGGCCGGTAGCGAGGATGACCGCGCCGTTGACGCCGCCCATCACCTGCAGCGGCCCGTCGCAGACGACGACGGCGCCGGTGTAGCCCCCGACGCGCTGCAGGTCGCGCCCGGCGACCGTCCGCAGCGCGCCCCCCTCGGCCCACCCCCGGGCGCCCGGCGCCGGGGCCCAGCCCGCCCTCCGCTCCGCGAGGCCGAGGACCTCGCCGGCGAGCGCCCGCAGCCGGTCCATCGCCGGCCCCTCGCCGCCCGCGGAGGCGGCGTCACGGACGAGCGCCGCGAGGTCGAAGCTCCCGGCCGGCGCGGGGGGTGGGGCCGGGGGCGTCGACGGCCCGGGCGTGGGGGCCTCGGGCGTGAGCAGGGCGGGCCCCTCGACCGCGCGCAGGAGGAGCTCGCGCTCGACGCGCGTCGCCGGCGCTTCGGTGACCTCGACGATCTTCACTGGACCCACGCCGCGCGCGTACCACACGCTGGTGCGCACGCGCGTGGCCGGCGCCTGCAAGAGCGCGTCGACGCGCAGGGCCTCGTGCTCGCCGTGCGGAGTCGTGACCCGCTCGACGCCGCGGACGACGACCTCGGCGAGGGTCACGGTCCGGCGGTCCACGGCCACCCGCACGTCCTCGAGCCGCCCGGGCTCGGCCCGGGCGGGCAGGAGCGGCAGCCGGTCCTGCGAGGCGCGGGCCACCTCGACCTGCTCGGCGTCGGCTCGCACCCAGGCGACCGCCTCGCGCCCCTCGTCGTCGCGCCAGGCGAGCCGCCACAGGTCGCGCCCGTCGACGGACTCCCGCGCGCCGCAGGTCGCGCTGGCGACCCCCTCGGTCGTCGTGCTCACGACGGCCGCGCGCGTCGTGGTGCGCGCCTGGTAGGTCCAGCGCCGCCCCTCGGCCAGCGGCAAGAGGGAGCGCGAGTCGTCGGCGCGCGCGGGCGCGGCGGCGGCGAGCAGCGCGGCGAGCAGCGGCGCCGCCGGGGCGAGGTGACGAGGGCGCATGAGCACACTCCGGCGGGAGTATGGCAGAACCCCCGAATCCTGACGAGGGCCCGTGACGCAGCGCGCGAGGGCCTGCCACGGGCGTGCGGCAGGCACGCACAAGACGCTGCGAGGGCAGGCCTCCTGCGGTTCAGCGTCCGTTTCAATCTCGCCGCCTCGGGCTCATGAAAGGCTGGCGAAAAGGAGTCCGGAAACGGGGGCGAGCCCGAGCGGCTGACGTAGTTCCCCACACCTCCGCCGGATCCGTCGACGCGACCGAGCCGTCTCGCGAGTGGCCCCGGTCGTGCACCAGGGCGGCGCGACCCGAGGGAGGACTCGATGATCGGTCGCTCGACCTTTGCCCTGACGCTGGGCCTGACGGTGCTGCTCGCCGGCTGCAACGACGGCGGCAAGTCGCACGACCGCGACCGCGTCGTCGCCGGGGCCACCAGCGGCGGCGGCGGCCTCCGCCCGGTCGGCGCCTTCAACGGCGGCGCGCCCCAGTCGGCGGGCGCGATCGACTCCGACGGCGACGGGCTGACCGACGAGGAGGAGCTGCTCCTCGGGACCGACCCCTTCAACCCGGACACCGACGGCGACGGGATCCTCGACGGCCGCGACCTGGCCCCGCTGTTCGGCGCCTCGACCTACGGCCCGTTCGAGACGCAGTACCCGCGCGGCGCGGTCGTCACCGGCGCCGAGTACCGCGCCTGCGGCCTCTACGGCAAGTCGAAGGTGGAGAAGTGGGCCTTCGGCTGGAACACCACCTACGAGGGGACCCGCTCGACCCGCTCGAGCGAGGTGAACCGGGGCACGGTCCTCAAGGAGCTCGGCGACCGCACGACGACGAGCGACTTCGTCCCGGTGGACGCCAAGGCCAAGGGCGCGCTGACCACGTTCGACACCTACAAGTACCAGAAGACGGTCGTCTACAGCCGCTACTCGATCGACTACGACCTCAAGAGCCAGCAGTACGAGGTCGACTTCCGCAACCGGCTCGCGACCACGCTGCGCGACGCGCGCGGCGGCGCCTTCGCCACGCGCAACTTCCCCGTGCGCGTCGAGGGCGGGCGCGAGTCGACGGTGATCATCCAGTTCTCGGTCGACGCCGGCGCGGACCGCTACGAGGAGACGGCGAGCCGCTACACGGTCCCGGCGATGACCTTCCAGGTCTTCGACCGCACCGGCGACCTCATGCAGGCGGCGGTGCTCCGCGACGACGTCGCCGTCGGCGCGATCCTGCACAAGAACGCCTACGAGGTGCGCCTGCCGCTGCCGGTCGCCCCGGGCGCCGGCACCCGCGAGTGGACGCTCGTCGTCACGCCGGTGTGGGTGACCAAGGACGGCAGCCAGCCGGTCGAGGTGCGGGCGATCGACGCCGGCAACCTGAAGATCGGCGCGGTCGCGCACGACCTGCAGCTCGCCAAGTCGGGCGACACCATGCAGCGGGTCACCGCGATCTTCCAGGACCTGCGCAGCACGTCGGCCGACCTGCGCCGGGAGGCGGCCGCGGCGAGCTTCCTGCAGGCGACCACGCAGGTCAAGACGGTGATCCAGAAGACCCCGGCCGCGCGCGGCGGCTGGGAGTACACGCTGTCGGTCGTCAACGCCACGGCGGCGATCGCCAGGACCGGGATCGGCGTCCTGATCCAGGTCGGCGAGCACACCCAGTGGAGCAAGGGCGGCGACCTGCTCACGCTCCTCGGCCCCGACGAGGCGCGCCGCTACGGCGAGATCGTCGACCACCTGCTGCGGCTGCAGAACGCCAGCATGGCCGTGATCCACGGCATGCAGGCCGTGGTCTCGATCCAGCAGGGCGACGTCATCCGCGCCACGCTCTACGCCGCGCGGAGCCTCACCGAGGCCTTCATGGTCGTCGGCGACTCGGAGCTGATCCGCGCCGGCGCCGCGGCGGCCGCGTTCGCCACCGACCTCTACGACGCCGTGCAGGCCTTCCGCGGCGGCGACAACCTGCGCGGCGGCGTCTACGTGCTGCGCGCCAGCGTGGCCCTGCTGAGCGCGTTCGACTCGCAGACCGGCGCGCTGGGCAGCGCGCTCCTCTCCGCCGGCACCTCGGGCTTCCAGGCCTACGGCGCCTACCGCCAGGGCGACACGGTCCTCGGCCTCGTGCACACCGCGCGCGGCGCCGGCGCCCTGGCCCGCTACTTCTTCGCCGACAAGATGGTCGCCGGGATCCCCGCGGGCTCGGTGATCACGGCCGCGCTGGGCGTGATCGACGTCGGCTACAACATCTACCTCGCCACCCAGGCGCAGGACCCGCTCCTCAAGCAGCGGTTCATCGAGGACGCCGTCGCGTCGGCGCTCGACACGGCGATCTTCCTGATCCCCACCGTCGGCCCGGTGATCCAGGCCGTCTGGCAGGTCTCCTGGACGGCGCTGACGCTGATCTTCCCCGACCTGGCGAAGCACCGCATGTTCCGCTCGCCCGGCGCGTTCCTCACCTTCGTCGGCCAGGTGTTCTTCACCAACACGATCCCCTCCGCGTATGCCGAAGAAGCCTACGAGAACGCGGCCAGGCGCCTGATCTCGCGCGCCGAGGCGTTCCAGAACGCGGGAGAGTACGTGACGGTGCTCTTCCCCAGGGTGTCCTGAGCCCGCCCCCTCCCTCGATCCGAGCCGCGCGCGCGCCCCGGGCGACCTCGCCCGGGGCGCGCGTCGTTGGTCGCGAGCGGGCGTGGTCCCCCTGGCGAGCGCGCCCCCCCCGCGCTTCAATGGCGCGGGGCCCATGCTCGAGCAGCTGTTCTCCTTCGTCGCGGTCGCGCACAAGAACACGCGCGAGCAGTTCGCCCGGCAGTTCCCCGAGCCGGTGTTCGTCATCGAGTCGTTCGTGGAGAGCGCCGGCGGGCCGGGGAAGTTCGGCACGATCGCGGGGCCCGCCGGCTCGGGGCAGGAGACCTCGGTCGCGCGGATCAAGAAGCGCCCCGGCGCCAACGCGTTCGACATGATGGTCACGATCGGCCGGGCGCGGAACAACGACATCGAGGTGCGGGCGCAGGACGTCTCCAAGTTCCACGCCTACATCATGTTCGGGCCCGGCGGCGAGGCGTCGATCACCGACGCCGGCTCCACCTACGGCACGTTCGTCCGCGGGCGCCAGCTGCGGCCGCGCGAGGACAAGGTGCCCCTGGCCCCGGGGGACGAGGTGAAGCTCGGCTCGGTCGTCATGCGCTACCACACGCCCGCGAGCTTCTTCGACTACCTACGGGCGCCCTCCTAGCCCCCAAGGCGGCCCGGGCCCTCCGATTCCTGGTCACCGGCTCCTGGTCAGGGCTCGATCGCACCTCAGCGGCCGTCGGTCCAGCGATCGACGAACGCGGCCACCTCGGGGAGGCGGCGGAGCCAGGGGAGCGCGGGGTCCTCGGCGGTGACCACGTCGGTGAGCCCCCACGCGTCGCCGTCCTCCGCGAGCGCCCGCACGCGGGCCAGCGCCGCGAGCGCGCCCTCGCGGTCTCCGGCCAGGGCGCGGGCGCGCGCGAGGCGCCACCAGGCGGTCGCGGCGCTCTCGAGCCGCGCCTCGACCTGCTCCGGGGCGACCGCCTCGGCCTCGTCGAGCGCGCGACGGACGCGGCCAGGGTCCAGCTCGCCCCCCTCGGCGGCGTCGAGCGCGGCGAGGTCGAGGAGGGCGTCGGCCGCCAGCCCGCGCAGGGCCGGCGAGCCGGTGAGGTCGCCCAGGCGGAGCGCCGCCGACCGGGCCAGCGCCGCGTGCGCCCGACGGACCTCGACGTCGTTGTCGGCCCCGACGGCGTGCCAGCGGAGCTGCCAGAAGATCGTCCAGTAGGCGCCCTCGGCCGTGGACGCGCGCCCGAAGGCCAGCGCCCGGTCGAGCGCCAGCTGGGCGTCGCCCGGCTCCCCCCCGTCGGTCCACCGGTCGACGGCCCAGCCCTGCCACGGCGCCTGCAGGTCGAGCAGGTGCGCGCGTGACCGCCCCCACGGGTGGAGGAGGCCCTCGAGCGGCGCCTCGACGAGCTCCACCTCGACCGTCGTCCGCTCCCCCGGCGCGTCCTCGTCCTCGACCACCACCGCCGCCGTCTCGGGCCGGTGGGCCGCCCGGGCCAGGACCACGAGGGCGCGCTCCGGCCGCGCGAGGCCGGTCCAGAGGTCGCCGAGCCCGGGCGAGCCCGGCAGGGCGTCGCGGCCGACGTCGCCCGCGGGCCGGGCGCCGGACGCCAGGACCTGCCGCGGGTGGAGGGCGGTCCCGACCCCGCCGACCCGCGTCAGGTGCGCCGCCCGCGCGGCCTCCTCGACGGCGCGCCGCCGGGCCCGCTCGTCCTCCTCGTCGTGGCGCGCGCGCGCCGCCCAGGAGGTCGCCGCGGCCGCGGCGGCGAGGTCGGGGCGGCCGCGCGTCGCCGCGGCCAGGAGGCGCTCGAACCGCTCCTCGCCGCCGTCGTCCCGCAGGTCGGGCCGGGCGACGACGCGCTGCAGGCGCGCGGCGAGGGCGGCGCGCGGGGCGCCCTGCGCGTCGAGGCGCCCGGCGAGCTCGAGGAGCTGCTCGGGGCCCGCCGTCGCCAGCGCGGGCAGGACCCCGGCGAGCCGCTGCAGGCCGGCCGGCAGGGCGCGCCCGGGGTGGACGCGCTGCAGGCGCGCCACGACCGATCCCGCGAAGCCGTGCAGGACCAGCTCGTCGGCGGCCGCCCCGCTCACCCCGGGCGGGCCCAGGTCGAGCTCGACGAGCAGGGGCGCGGCCGCCCAGGGGGCCGCGCCCCGGGCCAGGCGGGCGTCGAACAGGGCGTCGGGGAGGACCCGCGGGTCGCACGGCGCCCCGAGGCCGGCGCCGCGGGCCAGGCTGCTGGTGGCCAGCGCGCGGACGACGCGCGCCGCCGCGCCCGCCGGCGCCCCGCGGAGCGCCCGCGTCGTCGCGACGTAGGCCTGGCGCGAGGCCCGGTCGTGCCAGGCCGCGCGCTCCGCGACGACGCGGGCGTGCGCCGGGTCGTCCGCGCCGGGCGGGAAGACGCGGGTCCCGCGGAGGAGCAGGGCCGCCGCGAGGTGCCGCTCGGCCGCCGGCGCGTCGGCCGCGGCGAGGCGCGCCAGCGTCGTCGCCTCGTCGGCGGGGGGGAGGGCCACGAGCCCGTCGAGCGCCGCGCGCGCGCGCTCGGGCGCGCCCGCGACCGCGCGCGCCAGGCGCAGGAGCCCCGCCGCCGTGACCTCGCGCCCCGGGGCGAGCTCGCGCTGGAGGACGACGGCCGGCAGCTCCGGGTGGAGCGTGACCGCGTGCGAGAGCCAGCGCTCGCCGCCGGCGGGGTCGGCCCCCGTCGCCGCGGCCCGGCGGGCCCAGAGGAGGGCCCGGGCCGGGAGGTCGCCCGCCAGCGCCAGGTAGGCCGCCGCGTGGTCGTCGCCGCCCGGCGCCGCCGCGCGCAGGAGGAGGGCCTCGAGCGCGGCGAGGTCGAGCGGCCGCGGCGGCTCCCCCCAGGCGGCCGCCGCGAGCCCCCGCTCGGCCTCGAGCACCGCACCCTCGAGGGCCCCCGGCTCGGCCGACGCGGCGGCGGCGGCGAGGGCCGCGCGGGCGCGGGCCACGTCCGTGACGTCCACGCGCGCCACGAGCGGCCGCAGCTCGTCGTCGAGCGCGCGCGCGAGCGCGGCGAGGGCGGCCTCGTGGCGCTCGTCGTCCTCGTCGTCGACCGTCCGCCGCCACGCCGCCTCGACCAGCGCCCGGGCCGCGCCCAGGCGCGCCGCGTCGTCGGTGTCGGGGTCCGTGGCGCCCGTGGCGCGCGCCCGACGGTGGGCGCGGGCGACCTCGTCCAGCCGGTCCGCGAGCGCGCGCTCGCGCTCGGGCGCGGGCGCGCCGGCGTGGCGCGCGAGGTCGAGGAACAGGGCCGCCTCCTCGACGCCCAGGGCGAGGACGCGGGCCGCCTCCAGCCGGGCCGCCGCGCACCCGGGCGCGAGCTCGAGGAGGCGGCGGGCGGCCGCCTGCGCCTCGTCCGCGCGCCGCAGCACGCGGCGCGCGCGCGCCTCGGCCGCCCAGGCCAGCGGCGAGGCGGGGCGGACAGCGCGCGCCGCCGAGCAAGGCGAGCGCCTCCTCGGCCGCGGCGCGGTCGTTGCCCGCCTCGGCGGCCAGGGCGAGGGCGTCGGCGCGCGCCAGGAGGAGGCCGGGGCGCGTCGCGCCCCGCGGCGCAGGGCCCGCGCTCGCGGGCGAGGGAGGGGGCGCGGCGTCCGGCAGGCCGGCCCGCCGCTCGCCGCCGCGGCGCGGCCACGCCATGGCGGGCCAGGCGACGGGGCCGGCCGGCGGGTCCTCGCCGCGGGCGGCGAGGGCCGCGCGGACGCGGGCGCCCCCGGCGCGCCTCGCGCGGCGGCCTCGTGCGCCTCGAGCCCGCCCAGGGCCGCGCGCAGCCTCGGGGTGGGTCTGGCCGGCCGCGAGGGCCACCCAGGCCGCCCACCCGAGCGCGCGCGCCTCGGGCGAGCGTGGCGCCCCGGCGGGCTGACCGGGGGCTGGCCGGCGCGGAGGGCCTCCGCGACGCGGCGCGCGGCGAGGTCGAGCTCGCCGCGCGCCAGATGGACCTGCGCCAGCCCGAGCGCGGCGGCGCCCTCGGCCTCGGCGTCGAGCCGCGGCAGCTGGAGCGCGTCGTCGAAGGCGAGCGCCGCGAGGGCCACGAGGCCGCGGGCGAGCGCCGCCTCGCCGCGGGCGACCAGGCCCCAGGCCGAGGGCGCGGCGTCGGCGAGGAGCGGGTCGTCCTCCGCGTCGGCGTCGGACGAGCGCGAAGGAGGCGCTCACCGAGAGCTCGAGGGCCAGAGCCCGCGCGCGCTCGACGGGGCGAATTTGTTTCGAGCGCCTCGCGGCAGCCGGCCGCGTCGCCGGTCCAGGCCGTCAGGCGCGCCCGCTCGACCGGCTGGAGCGTGCCCGCGGCCAGCGCCGCCGCGGCGTCGCCCGTGAGCGCGAGCACCCACGGCCGCTCCGGGAGGTCGGCAGGGGCGTGGTCGAGGAGCGACCGGGCGCGGGCGACGTCGCCGTCGCGCCAGGCGGCCCGCACGCGGCGCCGCGCGGCGCCGTCCACCGCGCGGGTCAGCGCCTCAGCGGCCCCCGCGGCCCGGCCCGGGCGCGCGCGCCGCTCCGCGGCGAGCAGGGCCTGCCCGCGCTCGTGGGCCTCGTCGAGGAGGCCGCGCTCGAGGTCGCGCTGGTGCTCGGCGCTCGACCTCGAGGACCAGCGCGCCGCCGCAACGACGCGCCGCGCCTCGGCCTCGGAGCGCCACCAGGCGCCGCCTGCGGCCGCCGCGGCGAGCAGCGGCGGCGGCCGCCGCCGTCAGGAGGCCGGCGCGGGCGCGGGCGGGGGGGCGGGCCGGCCCTGGCCCGGGCGAGGTCCTGCGCGAACGAGGCGACGTCGGGGTAGCGGTCGATCGCCCGGCGCGCGAGCGCGCGCAGGCACACCGCCTCGAGCGCCGGCGCGACGTCGTCCGCCAGCCGCGACGGCGGGGGGAAGGGGGCCCCCTCGGCGACCTGGCGGAAGACCTCCAGCGCCGTCGCCCCCGTGTGGGGGGTGCGGCCGGTGAGGACCTCGTAGAGGACGACGCCCAGGGCGTAGACGTCGGTCCAGGGCCCGACCTCCGCGCCCAGGGCCTGCTCGGGCGCCATGTGCGTGGGGGTGCCCACGAGGTCCCCCGTGCGGGTGAGGCGGTCGGCGCGCAGGCCCAGCGAGCGCGCCAGGCCGAAGTCGGTCAGGCGCGCCCGCCCCGCCTCGTCGACGAGGACGTTCTCCGGCTTCACGTCGCGGTGGACGATCCCGCGCGCGTGCAGGTGGGCGAGCGCGGCCGCGACCTCGGCGAGGACGTCGAGCGCCGCGTCGCGCGCCAGGAGGCCGCGCTTGAGCGCCTCGGCCAGGGAGCGCCCGCGCACGAGCTCCATGGCGTAGAAGGGCGCGCCGTCCGCCGTCTCGCCCGCGCTGTGGACGCGCACGATCCCCGGATGGTCGTCGACGCGCGCGAGCGCCTCCATCTCGCGGCGGAAGCGCCCCACGCTCTCGGGGTCGCCGAGCATCTCCGGCCGCACGACCTTGAGCGCGTACTCGTGGCCGAGCTCCGGGTGCTCGACGCGCAGGACGAGCCCCATGGCGCCCCGGCCGAGGAGCTCGCGGACGACGTAGGGACCGACCCGCTGCCCGGGGCGCATGGGGGGAGGATGCCTCGACTCGACCCACCGCGCACGGGCGAAAGGGACTCACCCGGAAGGCCGGCCCCGTCGGCCGGGCGCGCCGGGCGTCCGCGGTGACTTCCACGGATCGGCTCTTCATTGGACACGGAGGCAACGGAGAGCAACGGAGGTCACGGAGGAGATGTAAGGACAAGTCCTCCGTGGTCTCCTCGGACCTTCGTGAGCCCACACGGTCGGCCCTCGATCACATCAGCCGGTGGGCGCGGTCAGAAGGGCCCCAGGTCCACCACCTCCGGCGCCGCGCCGGACGCCGGCTCGCGCACCTCGTAGGCGCGGTCGGGGCGCAGGCCCTCGATGACGGTGGTCCCCGTGCGCGAGGGCCAGCGGACGACGACGCGCTCGACCCTGGGCGCGCGGCCGAGGCCGAAGACGAGCTCGCGCGAGTCCTGGTGGCCGGCGTGGCCGTGGCCGCCGAGGACCTCGCGCGTCTGGCGCAGGCCGTCGGCCTCGACGACGACGCGGGCGCCGATCGCGTCGCGGTTGGCGCCGCCGGCGGCGGCGCCGCGCCCGACGAGGCGGAGCGTGAGCGAGCGCCGGCCGGCGCGCGGCGTGCGGTTCTCGAGGAGCACCGGCCGCAGCGTCCGCGCCTCGGCCTGCTCGGGGGGCAGGCGCATGTTGGTGAGCCCGGTGATCACGTCCTGGTCGCCGTCGCGGTCGTAGTCGGCCAGCGAGAGCTGCGCGGCGTTGATGACGTCGATCCCGGCGGCGGCCGTGACGTCGGCGAACTCGAGCGGGCCGGTCTGCCGGAACAGGCGCAGCCGCTGCTCGTCTGGGTAGTCGCCCGAGGCGAGGAGGAGGTCGGGCCAGCCGTCGAGGTCGGCGTCGGTCCAGCCGGCGTAGAGGTCGCCCTGGTTCCAGTTCGGGACCAGGTGCCGGCGCGGCATGGCGTCGGGGAGGCGGCGGAAGCGGAGCGCGCCGCGCGCGCCGCCCAGGTTAGCGAGCAGCGCCGAGCGGTCGGACGACGACCCCGCCCAGGCGTGGGTGATCTCGGCCAGGAACACGTCGAGGCGGCCGTCGTTGTCGACGTCGATCACCGCCGCGTCGAACGTGTTGCCGTTGGCGCGGAAGGGCCGCTCGTCCTCGCGCGGCTGCCCGAAGCGCTCCTTCCACCAGCGCTTCGTCTCCTCGGGGTAGACGCCGCTCGTGTCGTCGTCGCCGGCGAAGCCCGAGGCGATGCCGGCCTCGACGAACGTGCCGTCGCCGCGGTTCAGGTAGAGGAGGTTGCGCTGCCGGCCGTAGGCGCACACGAGGATGTCCGGCCAGCCGTCGCCGTCGATGTCGGCCGTGGTCAGCCCGTAGACCGGCCGGCGGCTGTCCTCGTGGCCGGGCTCGCGCCGGAGCGTCAGCCCGGCGCGGTCGGTGACCTCCTCGAAGCGCCCGCCGCCGAGGCCGCGGTAGAGGCGCACGGGGGTCGCCTCGAGCGGCAGCCCGCCGGCGACGTAGTCGCCGGCGGTGACCAGGTCGAGGACGCCGTCGAGGTCGAAGTCGAGGAACGCGGCGCAGGTGAGCGGCTCGGGGGGGAGCTCGAACGTGACCGTCGACGAGACGACGGCGGCGCCCGACGTGCCGTGGCGGAGGAGGCGCACGTGCGAGCGCCGGCCGGGGTCCTTCCAGTCGGGGGCCGTCGGGTCGAGGCGCCAGGCCACGAGCGCGTCCTGGTGGCCGTCGTCGTCGAGGTCGGCCAGGGCCAGGAGGTCGGGGCGCGACGGGACGAGGCCACCATCGAGGCGGAGGAAGCGGCGGCCGCCGCGCGGGTCGGCGACGTTGCGGTAGACGCGCTCCTTGTGGATCACGAGGTCGGGCCAGCCGTCGCCGTCGAGGTCGGCGAAGACGTTGCGGTGCGCGTCGCCCGCCTCGAGCCCCCGGTCGAGGGTCACGTCGACGAAGCGAGGGCCCTCGTCGGCGAGCGCCGCGGCGGGGCAGAGGAGGGCGAGGGCCAGGGCGACGCGCATGGAGCGACCTCCGGGCCGGGATTTCACCACGCCCGGAGGCCCGGCCGGAAACGCGATTTCGCGCGCCAGGGCCGGGCCGGGCCGACTCCGGCCGGGGGGCCCTGTGCTCGGCCGCCGAGTCTTCCGTAAGCCATAGATGCGCAA
>JAMLIC010000007.1 GCA_023954375.1 Planctomycetota bacterium | reverse complement strand
CGGCGGAGGAGGGCGGGCGCTGCCGTTCGCCAGGGTGTCGCGCTTCTCGCGACACCCTGGCCGCTCAGGCTCGGTCGGCGGCCAGGCGGCCGCCCTTCCCTCGCCTTCGCGCGGCACCGCCTCGCCCTCCTCCGCCTCGCCTGGGGCTCTCGCTGCGGAGGCGCCGCGAGGTGTGCTCGGAGGCGGCTCGGCCGTCTGCGAAGACGGCCGAGCGGGCCTGAACTGAACGATCGCGGCCGCGGCACGCGCGGCACGAACGCCGCTGCCGGTCGGGTCACGACACGCAGGTCGCCGAGGTCCGAACCGAGGGGGCGGAGCTCGACGTGCCGCCGGCCGCGCGCCACGGCGCCGGGGCTGTTACAACGCTCGTCCCCCGGAGGGGCCGCGCACCCGACCATGCAACCGGAGATGTACCAGGCCGAGGCCGAGCTGGAGCGGCGCCACTGGTGGTTCCGCGTCCGGCGTGAGCTCCTGGCCGACGCGCTGGCCGAGCTCGAGCCGCGGCTCCCCCCCGTCCGGCGCGTGCTCGACGTGGGGTGCGGCACGGGGGCGACGGGCTCGGTGATCGCCGGCGCGGGGCGGGGCGTGATCGGGATCGACGCCCACCCGCTCCCGCTGGCCCTGGGGCGGGGCTGGTCGGGCGCGTACCGGGCCCGGCTCCGCGCCGGGCTCCCGCGCCTGCCGTTCCGCGACGACAGCTTCGACCTGGCGGTCGCGCTCGACGTCCTGGAGCACGTGCGCGACGACCACGCGTCGGCGGCCGAGCTGCGGCGCGTCCTCCGGCCGGGGGGCGGCCTGATCGTGTTCGTCCCGGCCATCGAGCTGCTGTGGGGGGCCCACGACGACATCGCCCAGCACCACCGGCGCTACACCGCCGCGCGGCTGAAGGACCTGATCGTCGGCGCGGGGTTCGAGGTCGACCGCGTGACCTACTTCAACTCGTTCCTGTTCCTGCCGATCTTCGCCTCGCGCCTGGCGAGCCGGGTGCTCAGGCCTTCGGGCCTCGCCAGCGACGCCCAGCGCGGGGGGCGCCTCGGCCCCCTGCTCGGCGGGATCTTCTCGCTCGAGCGCCGCCTGCTGCGCCGGGTCGACCTGCCGCTGGGGGTGTCGCTGGCGCTCGTCGCGCGCAGGCCGGGTTAGACTCGCGCGCCATGGACGGTCCCGCCGCGGTCCCGCCGGAGGCGAGCGCGCGCCGCGGCCGCGCGCGCGCGGCGCTCGTCGCTGCCGTACGGCTCGTGCTCGCGCCGGCCGCGGTCTACCTGCTCCTGTTCGTGCTGCTCCAGCTCCCGGCCGTGCGCCTCTCGCGCACCCACGTGCTCGGCGGCGAGGGCGACGCCCTCAACTGCATCTGGAACTTCTGGTGGCTGGAGCGCGCCGCCGCGACCGGGGAGGACCCGTTCCGCACCGACGCCCTCCACCACCCGTTCGGCACGTCGCTGCGCGGGCAGACGCTCGGGCTGTTCAACGCCGCGGTGGCCGCCCCCCTGCGCCCGTGGCTCTCGCGCGAGCAGGCCTACAACGCGGTGCTCGTGGGCTCGTTCGTGGCCGCGGGGGTGACCGCGTTCCTGCTCGCGCACCGCCTCGTCGGCTCGTGGCCCGGCGCCCTCGCCGCGGGCTTCGTGTTCACCTTCTCGCACTGGCACGCCGCCCGGGGCCACGGCCACCTCAACCTGGTCGCCTGCCAGTGGCTCCCGGTGTTCGCCCTCGCCTGGCTCCGGCTCCTCGACCGCCCGACGCTCGGCGCCACGGCGCTCGCGGCGCTGGCGCTGGGGCTGAACGCGCTGTGCGACCTCTACTTCCTCTCCGCCTGCGCGCTCGCGGGCGCCCTGCTCCTGGCGGGGCGGGCGCTCGAGGAGGGGCGCGCGTGGCTGCTCGTGCGCGAGCGGGTGGTCGCCCTCGTGACCTTCGGCGCCCTGGCGACCCTGCTCGTGGGCCCGCTGGCCCTCCCGGTCGCGGCGGAGCACGCGCGCGACCCGTTCCTCTTCCCGAGCGACCCGCGCGACTTCTCCGTCGACCTCCTGGGGCTCGTCGTCCCCGGCGTGAGCTGGCGCTTCGCCGACCTGACCGCCTGGCTCTGGCGCGGGGCGGCGTTCGCCGACGGGGTCGATGCGTCGCTCGGGCTGCCGGTCGTCGTCCTGCTCGCGTGGCTGTGGCGGCGGCGGGCGGCGGTCGCGCCGGGTGTGCGGTCGAGGGCGTGGGTCGTGCTCGTCGTCGGCGTCGTGGTCCTGGGCCTGGGGCCGGAGCTGCAGGTGGCCGGGCGGCGCACCGGCGTGCCGCTCCCGTGGACGCTCGTCGACTGGCTCCCGCCGCTCCAGCTCGCGGGGAAGCCGTCGCGCTTCATGGTCGTGGCGACCCTGGGCACGGCCGTCCTCGTCGCCGCAGGCGTCCAGCGCCTCCTGGCGGAGGGGCGCCGCGGGGCGCTGGCCGCCTTCGCCGCGGCGCTCGTGATCGACCACGCGCCGGCGACGCTGCCGGTCCTGCCCGTGGCGGCGCTCCCGGCCTACGTGCACGCCCTGCGCGACGCGCCGGACGGCGCCGTCCTCGACGTGGCGAGCGGCTACTACCGGCCGCTGTGGTACCAGACGGTCCACGAGAAGCCCATGGCGTTCGGCTACCTGGCCCGCTACCCGACGAGCGTCGTGCGCCAGGAGGAGGCGCTGATCGACGCGCACCGGCGCGCCGACTGGCGCGCCCTGCGCGAGCGCTTCGACCTGCGCTGGCTCGTCGTGCCGGCCGGGCACGCGCCGGAGAACGCGGGCGACCTGCGGCTGGTGGTCGAGGACGAGGGCGGCCGGCTCTTCGAGCTCGGACCTGCGATGAAGTGACGCGCTCGCGAGGGGGGCGCGATCGGCGCAGGTGCCCGGGCGAGGGCGCCTGGCCCGTTCCGCGCCGCCCCATCGGCCGCACTGGCGGGTCGGGCACGAGCAGCGGCAGGCGAGCTCTCGAGCTCTCGCCGCGCCTCCGCGATCACACCGCGTCCGCCCAGAGCGCGCCGAACTCGTCCGTGAACAGCGCCACGGCCTCGGGGTCGTCGAGCGGGGCGAGGTCGACGCAGCGGCCGTCGCCCTGCACCTGGAAGAGGCGCAGCGGCGCGCCCGTCGGGTCGCGGGCGAGCACCGCGCCCTCGACGAGCCCCAGGGCGCAGGCGAGGTCGCGGACCGCGTCCTCCGGGCCGGCGGCCGGATCCTGCAGGGGCAGGACCCCGCGCTCGAGCGTCGCCTCGCCCCAGGCGTCGAGGCCGACCACCTCGAGGACGACGCGGGGGCCGTCCGACGGCTCCTCGCCGCGGCGGCGGCGGAGCTCGTGCTCGACCCGCCCCAGCCGCGCGTGATCCGGATCGAGGGCCCGCGCCCGGGCGGCGGCCGCCGCCGCCTCGTCGAGGCGGCCGAGGCGCAGGAGCGCGCGCGCGCCGCCGAGCGGGTGGTCGGCGGCCTCGGGCGCGGCCGCCTCGGCGCGCGCGTGGTGCTCGAGCGCGGCGGCGAAGGGTCGGGCGCGAGGTCGCCAGCGCCGCGTGCGCCTCGGCGCAGCCGGGCGCGGCCGCGGCCACAGCCACCCGGCGGCGCGCGCGCCCTCGGCGTCGCCCGCTTGGCCCGGAGGAGGCGGGCGCGCAGGGCGCGTCGTCGACGTCGACCGCGGCGCCGCCTGGTCGAGGAGCGCGCGGGCCTCGTCGAGCGCCGCCGGGTCGAGGCCGCGTCGAGCGCGGCGCGCGCCAGCGCGCGGGCGGCCCCGGCCGGCGCGGCGGCGTCGCGGGCGATCGTCAGCGCCAGCGCCCACCCGCCGGCGCCGAGCCGGACGACGCGCGGCAGGAGGTCGACGAGCGCCGGGTCTCCCGGGTGGCCCTCGACGAGCGCGCGGGCGGCGGCGAGGGCGCGGGCGTCCTGGAAGATGTCCTGGCAGGCCTGCACGTGGCGCAGGGCGGCGTCGCGGACGAGCCCGCGCTCGACCTCGGGCGTCACCTCGGCGGGGGCGCCGTCGCCCCAGGTCAGCGCCACGCCGCCGGGCGCCTCGGCGGACCACGCGAGCACCAGGTCGCGGCCGGCCTCGCGCACGAACGTGCGGCGGCGCACGGCGACGACGCGGGTCGCGCCGCCGCACGAGGCGCAGGCGGGCCCCTGGCGGGCCGCCCCGTCGCGCACGCGCGCCGCCAGGTCCTCGAGGCCCGAGAGCAGGTCCGGGTGCATGGTCTCGGCGGGGCCGGCGACCGAGCGCCCGCACGCGTCGCAGCGCCGCGTCGCGCGCTGGTCGTCGTAGGAGGTCGGGCCGGCGCCGGGGCGGAGGTCGTCGTTCATGGCGGGGATGGTCGCCGCGTCAGGGCAGCGCCGCCAGCTCCTCCACCGTCCGCGCCCGGAACGGGGGGCTGGTCTCGCGCTCGCGCCCGACCGTGCTGGCCACCTCGGGGCGGTAGTGGTGCCCGGGCAGGATCACCGTCTCGGGCGGCAGCGCCTTCACGCGCTGGATCGACGCGAACATGGCCGCGTCGTCGCCGGTGTCGAGGTCGGTGCGGCCGCAGTCGCGGATGAAGATCGTGTCGCCCGTGAGCAGCGCCGGCGGCGTCAGCCCCTCCACCAGGTAGCAGGCGTGCCCGGCGCTGTGCCCGGGCGTGTGGAGCGCCTTCACCTCCAGCCCGCCCACCCCGAACGTCTGCCCGTCCTCGACCAGCGCCGGCGCCCGCCCCCGCAGCACGCGCTCGATCCGGTGCAGGTCGGCCTCGTGCAGGACCACCGTCAGCTCCGGCCGGTCGCGCACGAGCGCCGGCAGGCCCGCCACGTGGTCGAAGTGCGTGTGGGTGATCAGGACGCGCTCGAGCGCGAGGTCGTGCGCGCGGAGGGCCTCGAGCGGCGCGCTCAGGTCGGACTGGGGATCGGCGAGGGCGGCCCGCCTCGCCTGCCAGTCGACCAGCAGGTAGACGAAGTTCTGCATGGGCCCGAGCTCCCACTGGGCGATCGGCTGGCCGGGCACGAGGCCGCGCGCGGCGGTGCCGGCGAGGTGCGGGGGGAGCATGGCGACCTCCGTTCGTCGCCATCCTACCCCTCGTAGGTGAGCATCCAGATCGCGCCGTCGCCGCGGAAGAACCGCCGCGCCGCGGCCGCGTCCATGCGCAGGCGCCGGCCGGTGTCGGAGTCGTTGAGGAGCAGCGTCTTCACCTTGCCGTCCGGCCCGCGCTCGTAGCCGACGGCGACGAGGTAGTGCCCCGACCCGTAGCTGCGCGCGCGCAGCCGCCCGTCCTCGAACCGCGCCGAGAACGCCCCCGCCCCGGACATGAGCACCGGCCGGCCCTCGTCGAGCGAGCGCGTGACGTCGCTCAGCCGCCCGTTGGTGACGAACTTCGCCCCCTTCAGGCCGAGCTCCCGCGCCCGCTGCGCGAGCCTGCCGCCCCAGCTCCCGACGCCGGGCTGGTAGGGCCGCGCCCCGCCCAGCGCGACCGCGTCGGCGCCCGGGTCGGCGAGCCCCTCGAGGCGCAGGACCATGCGCAGCGACGTGGGGCCGCAGTAGCCGTGCGGGTAGCGGCCGCCCTCCGTGTACTGGCCGAGGAGCGGCGTCCGCCGCGCCCGCTCGTGCAGGCGGTCGCGCGCGTGCGGCGACCACTCCGCGTCGCGGAGGTCCCGCGCGCCGCGGAGGTGCAGGAGCGCCATGCTCTCCGAGTCGCGCGCCTGCGCGCGCCGCCCGGCGCGCGCGTGCTCGCCCTTCCGGATGGTGTAGACCCTCGCCAGGAAGTAGCGCGCCTTGGCGTCGCGGAAGGCGGAGCGCTGCACGGCGCCCCGCATGACGTCGAGGGCCTCGGCGGTCCGACCCGCCTGCTGGAGCGCCGCCGCGCGGCGGATCGACGCGTCGACGTCGGCCCGCGAGCCGTTCGTCGGCTGGGCCCGGGCGGGGGCGGCGAGGAGGAGCGTGAGGACGACGGCGCGGGCGGCGAGGCTGGTCATGGCGGCCACCACAACAATCGACGTTCCGCGCCCTATCCCCTGGCCGGGGCGTGCGCTCGTCGCACCGTGCGTGTCGGGTGTCTACGGGGGTGACGGCGGGCGTCTCACCCGGCGCGGTAGGTCGTCTCGTCCGGCCCGGGCGTGAACGCCGCCGGCGCGCGGACCCGCCGCAGGTTCTCGCGCGCCTCGGCGCGCACGCGCAGGTCGGCGCCGACCTGCACCTCGACGGGGATCCAGGCGTTCGCGGGCAGCCCGCGCGGCAGGGCGAAGCGCGCGCGCGCCACGAGCCGCGCCGCCTCGCCCTCGCCCTCGAGCAGGTCCACCTCGAGCGCCTCCTGGCCGGGGCGCGCCGTGGCCAGGACGATCCGCGCGCTGGCGGGCAGGGCGCCCCCCGGCCGGACCAGGACCTGCTCGGTCCCGTCGGGGCCGCGGGCGACGAGCGCGGCGGGCGCGCTCACGCCTCCGCCCCCCGCGCGGACGCCAGGAGCTCGCCCAGGTCCACCTCGTCGGCGGCCGGCCGATGCCCCCGGGGGACGAGGCGCTCGTCGAGGAGGTGGCAGCGCGAGGCGAGGAGCGGCTGCGTCCTGTGGAGCCCCTGCCGCAGCGCCTGCCCGGGGGCGCCGGGCAGCACCAGGAGCGCCGCCGGCTCGACCGGGCCGCCGGCCAGGGCCACCGCGCCCTCGCTCGTGTCGGCGCTGGCCACGTCGAACCCGGCCGCCTCGAGGGCGCGGGTGACGCCGGGCGTCGCGGGGGAGCCGCCGGCCGGCTCGAGCAGGACCACCCGCGGCCGCCGCGAGAGGACCAGCTCGAGCCCCAGCCGCTCGCCCTCCCGCGTCAGGCGCACGTCGGGGCCGCGCCCGGGGTCGGGCTGCTCGAGCGCGCCGGCCAGGTCGCCGGGGGCGTCGACCACGGCGTCGAGCGTCAGCCGCAGCTCGTCGCCGTGGACGCCGGCCCGCAGGCGCAGCGCCGTGCCCGCCCGCGCGCGGGCGCGCAGGGCGAACCCCGCCATCAGGACCACGGGGACGAGCTGCTCCTGCTCGGGGCCGACCGCCCGCCGCGCCGCCTCCGGCGCGCACTCCGCCTCGACCGGGAACGTGCCCCCGCCGGACACGCCGAGCAGCCTCCGCGCGCGCTCGACCACGTCGCCGAACCAGCGCAGCTCCCGCGTCCGCGCGCGGCCGCGCACGACCCGCAGGGTCTCCAGCAGCGCCCGGATGCGGAGCGACTCGCGGGCCACCGGCTCGCACCCGTGGCAGAGGAGCGGGGTGAGGGCGTTGTTCATCTCGTGCGTCACCGCGGACATGACGTCCTCGGCGCGCGCCGCGCGGGCCGCCCGCCGCTCCCACGCGAGCTCGCGCGCGAGCAGGCGCGCGGCCGTCCGCGCCAGCCCGCCGGCGCCGGCCGACGCCCGCCGCCCGAGGAGCGCGCCCCCCGGCCCCGCCGGGAGCCGCGCCGCCCCGGCGAGGGCGGCGGCGCCGGCCGCCCGGACGCTCGCGCCGGCGAGCGTCACCTCGACCCCGACGGCCGCCCCGAGCAGGTCGCCGAGCCGGGCGGCGAAGGCCTCGAGCCGGGCGCCGAGCGCCCCGTCGCCGTCCAGGGCGTCGAGCAGCGCGTCGAGGGCGCCCGCGGGGTCCGACCCTGTCGTGGCCTCGGGCATCGGCTGGAGGCTACCGCCGGGCGGCCGGGCGGCACAACCATCAGCGAGCCCCCTCGCCGGGTGGCCCCCGCCCCGACGAGTGGCTACCCTGCTCACGTCATGGCAAGGGCGCGCAGCGTGCTCGACGTGCTCGTCGTCGACGACGACCCCGGTGTGCGGGACGCCGTGAGCGGCGCCCTCGCGCGCCAGGGGCACTCGGTCCGCCTCGCCGGCACGCTCGCGCACGCCCGCCGCGAGTGCGCCCAGGCCTCGCCGGACGCCGTGTTCCTCGACCTCCGCCTCCCCGACGGCGACGGCATGGACCTCCTCGCCGAGGTGCGGCAGCGCGCGCCGCACGTCGAGGTGGTCGTCATCACGGGCTTCGGCGATGTCGACCTGGCGGTGCGCGCGCTGCGCCTCGGCGCCAAGGACCTGCTGGAGAAGCCCTTCACCAACGAGCAGATCGCCGCGGCCGTCCAGGACATGGTCGGGCTGGCGACGGTCGTGCGCCGCGGCGAGGAGCCCGGCCCCGCCCGCGCCCCGCAGCTGATCGGCGCCAGCCCGGCGCTGGTGGCCGTGTGCCGCGAGATCCAGCTCGTCGCGCGCACGCCGGCGACGACGGTCCTCCTCCTCGGCGAGAGCGGCACGGGCAAGGAGCTGGCCGCGCGCGCGATCCACGGCACGAGCGACCGCGCCCGCGGCCCGTTCGTCGCCGTCAACTGCGCGGCGCTCACCGAGACGCTGCTCGAGGCGGAGCTGTTCGGCTACGAGAAGGGCGCCTTCACCGGCGCGTCGAGCGACGGCAAGCCGGGGCTGTTCGAGACCGCCGACGGGGGGACGATCCTCCTCGACGAGGTCGGCGAGATGGACCTCGGCCTCCAGGCGAAGCTCCTGCGCGTCCTGCAGGAGCGCGCCGTCAAGCGCGTCGGCGGGCTGAAGGAGCGGCCGATCGACGTGCGCGTCGTGGCCTCGACCCACCGCGACCTCGCCGCGCTCGTCGAGGGCGGCCGCTTCCGCGAGGACCTCTACTACCGCCTGACCGTCATGCCGATCACCATGCCGCCGCTGCGCGAGCGCGCGGGCGACGTGGAGCTCCTGGCGCACTACTACCTGAAGACGATCGCCAGCGAGCTCGGCCGCAACGGGATCACCGGGTTCGAGCTGGACGTCCTCGAGCGCCTCCGCGCCCACCCGTGGCCCGGCAACGTGCGCGAGCTGCGCAACGTGGTCGAGCGCGCGGTGATCGTCGCCCGCGGGCCGCTCGTGCGGCTCGAGGACCTGGCCCTCGGCGGGCGGCCCGGCGGCACCGGGCGCACGGCCGCGGGCCGGCCGGCCTCCACGGCGGCCGTCGTGCTCGAGCTGCCCGACATGCGCCTGGAGACGGCCGAGCGCGCCCTCGTCACCCGCGCCATGGAGGCCGCCCGCGGCCAGAAGACCCGCGCGGCCGAGCTCCTGGGGATCAACCGGGCCACGCTCTACAACAAGCTGAAGCTGTACGGGTTGGCCGGGGCGGAGGGCGAGCCGCAGGCGTGAGCGTGGCGCGAGAGGGCCACGTAACCCTTGCGTTGACGCGGCCCGGCGGCCGCTCTAAGATGCCGCACTCCAGCGGATTGGGCCCGCATCACCGGGAGGAAGTTTGCGCGTCACCTTCTACGGGGTGCGGGGGTCGTTTCCGGTCGCCCACCCGAAGGTCACCCAGGTCGGCGGGAACACGTCGTGCGTGGTCGTCCGCGCGCCGGGCGCCCCGGCGCTCATCATCGACGCCGGCACGGGCACCCGCGTGGCCGGCCGCGACCTGATGCGCGAGGAGTTCGGCGACGGCGTGGGCGAGGGGGCCTTCCTCTTCAGCCACACCCACTGGGACCACATCCAGGGCTTCATGTACTTCGAGCCCTTCTTCCGCGAGGGCAACCGCTTCACCGTGTGCGCGCGCGGGAGCCACGACCGGCGCCTCCGGCAGGTCTTCGCCGGGCAGGCGGAGAGCCCCTACTTCAGCTACGGCCTCGACTCGTTCAAGGCCGAGGTGAACTGGCGCGCGATCATGGAGGGCGAGTCGTTCTCGATCGGCCCCTGGCGGGTGCGCACGGCGCGCCTGAACCACCCCGGCGTGGCGATCGGCTACCGGGTCGAGCTCGGGGACAAGGCGTTCGTCTACATGACGGACACGGCGCCCTACGACGACCAGCTCCTCTGCGAGGGCTTCCACGAGCGCCGGCCCGACTCGGACCCCGAGGTCGTGGCCAGGATCAAGGAGTACGGCCGCGCGCTCGAGACGTTCGTGACCGGCGCCGACGTCCTCCTCTACGACACCTTCTTCACCCCCGAGCAGTACGCCGTGAACCCGCACTGGGGCCACAGCACCCCCGACGAGGGGATCCGCCTGGCCCGCGCCGGGGGCGTGCGCCGCTTCTACAACTATCACCACCACCCGGAGGCCTGGGACGACGTGCTCGAGGGCCGCGTGCAGGACTACGCGCGCCGCCTGGGCGGGTCCGACCTCGAGGTGCTCCTGGCGCGCGAGGGGGAGGCGGTGGAGCTCTGATGCGCGTCCGCTTCTGGGGAGTGCGCGGCGCGCTGGCGACCACCGAGGCCGGCGCGCAGGGCGTCGGGGGCAACACCCCCTGCGTCGAGGTGCGCGACGAGCGCGACAACCTCGTCGTGCTCGACGCCGGGATCGGCCTCTACTGGCTGGGCCGCAGCCTCCTCGCCGGGCCGCACGGGCGCGGCAAGGGGGCCGTGACGGTCCTCCTCTCGCACACCCACTGGGACCACATCCAGGGCTTCCCCTTCTTCGTGCCGGCCTACATCGCCGGCAACCAGCTCTCGATCTGGGGCGGCGTGACGCCGCACCTCGAGGACATCCTCGAGGGGCAGCTCAACCCCACCTACTCGCCGATCGTGAGCCTGGCCAACATGGGGGCCACGATCCGGGTGAACCAGCTCGAGGAGCAGGAGGGCGACATCGTCGTCGGCGACCTGCGCATCCGGCACGCGCGCCTGCACAACGGCAGCCACGACTGCGTCGGCTACCGCCTGGAGGAGGGCGGCCGGTCGCTGTGCTACATGGCCGAGGTGCAGCACGAGGGCGGGGTCCTCGACCCGGCGGCGGTCGAGCTCGCGCGCGGCGCGGACATCCTCATCCACGAGGCCTACTTCACCGACGAGGAGCTGGCGCGGGGCGGGCGCGAGGGCCTCGCGGGGCCGAGCGCGCCGGGGTCGCAGGGCCACTCGAGCTACGGCCAGGCGACCGAGCTGGCCCTGGCGGCGGGCGCGCGCCGGCTCTACTACTTCTATCACCACCCGGATCGCGGCGACGCCGAGGTCGAGGCGCTCGTGGCCCGGCAGCGGGCGCGCGTCGCCGCCGCGGGCGCGGCGCTCGAGCTCGACGCGGCGCGCGAGGGGACCGAGGTCCGCATCTAGCAGGGGGGACGGGCCATGACGCTCCAGCCGAACCAGCCGCCGCGCCCCCTGGGGTCGTCGGGCATGCAGCGGCCGCTGCCGGCGGGGCCGGCCGGCCAGCCGCAGCGGCGCGTGTCGCTCACCCCGCCGGGCGCCCAGCCGGTGGGCGTGACGCCGGTGAGCGTGACGCCGGTGCAGGTCACCGTCACGCCGCAGGGGGCGGCCCCGGCCGCGCCGGCGCAGCCCGCCGGCGTGTCGGTCACGGGCGGGATCAAGCCCGGCATGGCCAACCCGAACGACCCGAGCCTCAAGCCGCTCGAGCGCCTGTTCGCGCTCATGGCCCAGTACGACTCGTCGGACCTGCACCTCAAGGCGGGCTGCCCGATCATCATGCGCGTGAAGGGCGACATGCGCCCGCTCCAGGGCGCGCCGATCTCGTCCGACCAGATCTACGAGTGGCTGAAGGACATCACGACGCCCGAGCAGCTGGCCGAGTACGACAAGCGCGGCGACCTCGACTTCTCGCACATGCTCCCCGACCAGGCCCGGTCGCGCTTCCGCCTGAACGTGTTCCGCGACAAGAAGTCCAACGCCCTGGTCGCGCGGCGCATCAGCACGACGATCCCGACCTTCGAGCAGCTGAACCTGCCGGCCGGCTCGCTGACGAAGATCCTCGACGCGCACGACGGGCTGATCGTGCTGGCCGGCGTCACGGGCTCGGGCAAGTCGACCACGATCGCCGGCATGATCGACTACCTCAACTCGACGCAGGCGCTGCACATCATCACCGTCGAGGACCCGATCGAGTACGAGTTCAAGAACAAGCGCTCGTTCATCTCGCAGCGCGAGATCGGCGTCGACTGCGAGAACTTCAAGGCGGCGATCCGCACGATCGTGCGCCAGGACCCCGACGCGATCCTGATCGGCGAGATGCGCGACCCCGAGACCTTCGAGTTCGGCCTCACGGCGGCCGAGACGGGGCACCTCGTGTTCGGCACCCTGCACGCGGGCACGGTGGCCCAGTCGATCGGCCGCATCCTGGGCCTGTTCCCGACCGACAAGCACCCCATGCTGCGGCAGGGGCTCCAGTTCAACCTGCGGTCGATCATCTGCCAGAAGCTGGCCCCGTCGCCGAAGTTCGGGCGCGTGCCGCTCAACGAGATCCTGATCGCCACGCCGATCGTGAAGAAGGTCCTGGCCGACGGCGAGGACAAGAAGCTCATCGGCATCATGGCCGGCGCGCGCGACGACGGCATGATGACCTTCGACCAGTGCATCGTGGAGCGCTGCAAGGCGGGCGACATCTCCGAGGAGACCGCCATGGAGTTCGCCACGAACCCCGAGCAGCTCCGCCTCGCCCTGCAGGGGATCGTCCTCGGCGGCGCCAAGGGCGGCATCGTCGGGTGAGGTGTGCTCGACGGCTGCGGGCGACGATGCCGGCCGCGGCGGCGCGCGCGCGGGCTCGAAGTAGGTTGCTACGTCGTCGCCCGCGCGCATCGCCGCCGCGGCTCGGCCTCGTCGCCCTCGCCTCGCTTGCGGCTCCGATCGAGGGCTGTTCACCAGCGCCATATGGGGAGGAGCGATGACTTCACGCGCTCCGAGCCGCCCGGCCGCCTTCGTCGACCGCGACGGCGTGCTCAACCGCCGCCCCGGGCGGGGCCACGTCCTCCGGGCCGAGGACCTGGACGTCCTGCCCCACGCGGCCGAGGGGCTCGTCGCGCTGCGGGCGCTCGGCTACGCGATCGTCGTGGTGACGAACCAGCGCGCCGTGGCCCTGGGCACCCTCGCGCCGGCGGAGCTCGGGCGGATCCACGCGCGGCTGACCCTCGAGCTCGCCCGCGGCGGGGCGACCGTCGATCGGATCGAGCACTGCCCGCACGACGACCAGGACGGCTGCGCGTGCAGGAAGCCCAGGCCCGGGATGCTCCTCCGCGCGGCCGAGGCGCTCGGGCTGGACGTGTCGCGCTCCGTGCTGATCGGCGACGACCCGCGGGACCTGGCCGCCGCCGAGGCCGCCGGGGTGCCGGTGCGCGTGCTCCTGCCGTCCGACGGCGACCTGCGGGTCGCCGTCGACGAGGTGCGGCGGCGGGCGGGGATCGTCCCGCCCGTGGCGTGATCCCGTGGCCTACCGCATCAGCTACTTCGACGTCGTCGGCCGCGCGCTCGGCGGCCCGGGCGGCGACCCGCGCGAGGTCGCCCGCGCGATCGAGCGCCTCTCGGCCACCTTCCGCGAGGGGCGGGCCGACTTCGACCGCTCGGCCGCCGGGCGCGCGGCCTACCTGTGGCACCTCCTGCCGGCGCACGTCTGCGACCTGTCGAGGCTGTTCCTCGACGCGCTCGACCTCGACGACGCGCGCGAGGAGGTGTCGCTCCTCGGCCTCGGCGCCGGCCCGGGGAGCGAGGTCCTGGCGCTCCTCGAGGCGCTGACGGCCACGCGCGCCCGCGGGGGGCTCCCCGCCCTCCGCCGCGTCCGGGCGCGGCGCGTGGACCTCTCCGCCGAGTGGGACGCGTCGTTCACGGCGCTGCTCGGCGCCGTGACGCCCGACCTCGCCCGCCGCGACCCGGGCCTCGGCCGCGACTGGACCCTCGAGGCGCCGCGGGCGCTCACGTGCGACCTCGCGGCGCCGCCCTTGCCTGCCAGCGTGCTCGAGGCGGCGGCCGAGGCCGACCTGATCGTCGCCGCCAACCTGCTCACGGAGGTCGCCCCGCGCGGGACCGACGACCTCCCGCGCGGCCTGGCCGACGCGCTGACCGCCCTGTGGGCCGCCCTGCGCCCGGGCGCGCAGGTCCTCCTCGTCGACCGCGCCGGGGCGCCGGGCGCCGAGGCGCGGCTCGCCGCCGCGGCGGCGCTCCTGGCGGGCACCCGGCCGGGCGCGGCCGTCGAGGGCCCGCGCCCGCGGCAGACCCGCTGCGCCTGCGGCCTGACGCGCGTGGCCAAGGCGATCTACGAGCACGTGCGGCTGCCCACGACGAAGGACCAGGACCGCCCCGTCCTCAACTGCCGCACGCTCTGGTGCCAGGCGCGTCTCTGACCGTCGCCCCGGCTTGCAGGGCGGTTCCAGCTGGATAGAGTGAGTTCCACGTCGCGGCCCCCGGGGTCCGCGCGCACGGAGGAGGGACCATGCAGCTGCTCTCGAGTTCGCCCACGGACGCCGTCGAGTCCGGCGCGCCCGCCATCGCGAGCCTCGGTATCGAGGCGCGGCTGGGCTTCCTGCAGAAGACCTACGGCCTGTTCACCGTCGGGATCGGCGTGTCGGCGGTCGGCGCGTTCGCCGGCCTCCAGGCCCTCACGTCGGGCGCCTACCCGATGATGAGCCCGTTCGTGTTCCTGATCGCCTACCTGGTGGCCTTCTTCGCCGTCTACGCGGTGCGCAAGGTCCCGGTCGTCAACGTGGTGGCGCTGCTCGCCTTCACGTTCGTGAGCGGCCTCATGATGGCGCCGCTCCTGGCCTACACCCTGGCCGCCAAGGGCGTGGCCGTGGGCCTCGCGAACATCATGACCGCCTTCGTCGGCGCGACGCTGGCCTTCGGCGGCCTGTCGGCCTACGTGTTCATCAGCCGCAAGGACTTCAGCTATCTGGGCGGCTTCCTGATGGTCATGATGTTCGGGATCATCGGCTTCGTGATCTGCACGTGGATCTTCGGCGCGCCGGCCAACCCCGCCATCTGGATCGCGTTCAACGTGGTCGGCCTGACCGTCATGTGCGGCTTCGTCCTCTACGACACGTCGATGATCCTGCACCACTACGCCGAGGACGAGTACGTCATGGCCGCCCTGGCGCTGTTCCTCGACTTCATCCTGATCTTCAAGTACCTCCTGCGCCTGCTGAACTCGCGCGATTGAGCGTGCTCGGCTCCGCAAGAGCTGCGCGGCGGTCCGGCCTGGCGGCCGGACCGCTGCCGTTTCTGGCCATGGCCCTGCTCGCCGGCTGCGCGGCGCGGGAGCCCGCGCCGCCGCCCCGCCCGGTGCGCTTCGCGGCGTTCGTCGCCCCGCGTCTCGGGCCGGCGCCGGCCGACCTCCCGGCGGGGCAGCTCGGGCCGGAGGACGTGCTCCTCGAGGTCGTCACGGCCCTCTCCGGCGAGCCGGGGCTCGACTTCGTCCTCGTCGCCGGCCCGGTCGTCGCGGGCGACGACCCGGGCGACCGCGACGCGCTCGTGGGCGCGCTGGGGTCGATCGCGGCGCCGGTGTTCGTCGCGCTCACCCCGGAGGAGGCGGCCAGCCCGGACCTGCTGGAGGCGCTCGAGCGCGGCCTCCCGCGCCACCAGGGCGCGGCCGCCTACGCCGGCAAGCCCGTGGCGGGCTGGCAGCCGGTCGCCCTGCGCCCGGACGGCGCGCTGCCCGCCGACGCCCGGCGGGAGGGCGACGAGGAGGGCGTCCCGATCGCCGCCGCGTTCGCGGGCGCGGGGCCGCCGCCGGCCGCGGTGAGCCTGGCCGTCGTCCCGGGCCAGGCCCCCGCCCTCGGCCCCGTGCCGGAGCGGCCCGGGGTCGTGGCTCTGCGGCTGCCGCCGGTGACCGCCCCGCCGCACGTCTTCGCCCTGGTCACGATCAGCCCCGGGGGGCTGGTCTCGGTCGTCCTGCGCACCGCCCTGGGCGACCCGGCCCCGGCGGCCCCGCCCCCGGTCCAGCTCTCACCGCCGTAGCCGGCGCGAGCGCCACCCCCGACCGGCCGTGTATGATGCCCCGGCCGAACCGGTTGGCCGGTGGGGAGCCCGCTTCGGATGCACAGGCCCGACTGCCGTCTGCGGCGCCACCCCGTGCCACGTCAGGGGCGAGGAGCGCGATGAGGCTCCGCCTGGCCTTCCGCACCGGCGCGCACCGGGGCCACACGCTCGAGTTCGACCCGCCCCGCACGCTCATCCTCGGCCGCTCGTCCCAGGCCGACCTCCAGATCTACGACGAGCGGATCTCGCGCCGCCACTGCGCGATCCGCGTCGACCCGCAGGGCGGCCGGGTCAAGGACCTGGGCAGCGGCAACGGCACCTACCTCAACGGGGTGGAGGTGCGCGAGACGGTGATCGCCGACGGCGACGTGCTCATGATCGGCCGCACGGAGATCGAGCTGCGCTACGTCGAGGCGGCGCCCCCCGGCGCGCCCTTCGGGCAGCCCGCGCGCGCCGCCCCGCCGCAGCCGGCGGCGCAGTCGCCCCTGGCCGCCGCGTTCCCCGGGCAGCTGCCGGCCCTGCCGCCGACCATGGCGCCCTCCTACGCGCTCGGCGCGACCGCCCCCGCCCCCCAGCGCGCCGCCGCGCCCCCGGCCGCGCCGCCGCCGTCGCCCCTCGTCGGCCGGACGTGCGCCATGTGCGGCGAGCTGATCGACCCGGCGACCGCGCACCTCGCCGTCGAGCACCGGGGGCGCGTCCTCTGCGCCCGCTGCACGCCGCGGATCGAGGTGCCCGGCTACCAGATCGAGCGCACGCTGGGCGAGGGCGCCATGGGCGTCGTCTACCTGGCCCGCGACCTGCGGCAGAACCTGCCCGTGGCGCTCAAGGTGCTCAAGGTGCGCGGCGAGATCACGCCGGACATGCGCGCGCGCTTCTTCCGCGAGGCGACCACGGCGGCCCAGCTCCAGCACCGGCACATCGTGCAGGTGATCAACATGGGCGAGGTCCCGCCGTTCCTCTACTTCGTCATGGAGTACGTGCGCGGGCGCAGCCTCAAGGCGTGGATCGACGAGCACCGCATGCTCCCGCTGCCGTCGGTCGTGCGCATCGCCGTGCAGGTGGGCCTGGCGCTCGACCACGCGCGCGAGCGCCACATCGTCCACCGCGACCTCAAGCCCGAGAACATCCTCGTGCAGGACGACGGCCTGGCCAAGCTGGCCGACTTCGGCCTGGCGAAGAACGTCCTCACCTCGGGCGCGTCGGGCCTGACGCGCCCGGGCGACGGGCTCGGGACGCTGCCCTACATGCCGCCCGAGCAGATCGAGGACGCCCTCAACGCCGACCACCGCTCGGACATCTACTCGTTCGGCGCCACGATCTACCACATGCTCACGGGCGAGCTGCCGTTCAAGGGGCGCACGACCCTCGAGTACTTCAAGATGATCCGCGACGGGTCCCCGCGGCCGATCAGCCAGTTCCGGCAGGACGTGCCGCGCGTCATCGAGATCCTGGTCGAGAAGGCCATGGCCAAGCGGCCGGAGGACCGGTTCCAGCAGGTCGGCGACATGCTGCGGATCCTGCAGCAGTTCCTGCGCACGGAGTTCGACACGCGGCAGACGGCGAGCTGAGATGCACCTCACCGCCCTCGTCACCGCCGGCGGCACGCGCGAGCCGATCGACGACGTGCGCGTGCTCACCAACCTCTCGCGCGGCTGGTTCGGCGCGGCGATCGCCCGGGCGCTCGTCGAGCGCGGGGTGGCGACGACGCTCCTCGGCAGCAAGGAGCTCCTGCGCGCGCCGGAGCGGCTCGACCCGCGCCTGACGCTCGTCCCCTTCGAGTCCTACGCGGACCTCGCCTGGGAGCTCGAGCGCCACACCGAGGCCGGGCGGCCCGACCTCCTGTTCATGGCCGCCGCCGTGTCGGACTACGCGCCCGTGCGGCAGGAGGGGAAGCTGCCCTCGAGCGCCGACGAGCTGACGCTGACGCTCCGCCGCACGCCCAAGCTCCTGGCCGGGCTGCGCGCGCGCTGCGGGCCGGACGCGCACCTCGTGGGCTTCAAGCTCCTCTCGGGCGTGGCGAGGGACGAGCTCGTGGCGACGGCGCTCCGCCAGTCGCGCGAGAACGCCCTCGACCTCACCGTGGCCAACGACCTCCAGGACCTCGCGGGCGACCTGCACCCCGTCGTCCTCGTCACGCCGGAGGGGGCCACCGTGCCGCTCGAGGGCCGCCGCGAGGAGGTCGCCCGGCGGATCGTCGAGGTGGCCCTGCGGCGGCGCGCGGCGCGTCGCCCCGCGCTCGTCCTCTCGGGCGAGCCCGGCCCCGAGGCCGACCCGACCGAGGTCCAGGCCGACGCCCTGGCGCGGCTTGCCGCCGACGCGCACCTCGCGGCCGGCCTCGTGGCGCACCGCTCACGGACGGGCGGGCTGTGGGTGGCCGCCGCGGGGCGCCTGGCCGACCGGGGCGTCCACGTCGCGCTCGCGCCGGACGACCCGCCGCGGCTCCTCGTGCAGGGCTCCGAGGCGGCCCCGCGGGCCGCGACCCTCGCGGCGTGGCTCCTGCCGCGCGTCCCGGGCGTCGACGCCTTCCTGCGCGTCGGCGGCGGCCTGGTCCTCGAGGACGCCGCCGTCGACTTCCCCTACCCCGCGGGGTCGCTCGAGGAGGCCGCCGAGGTGCACCAGGCCCTCGCGCGCGCCGCCCGCGCGGGGCGCTGGCGCGGGGGCTCGTTCGCCGCGCGCCTGGGCGGCCCCGAGGCGCTCCTCGGCCTGAGCGCCGCCGACGCGGCCGGCCTGTCGTCGCAGTGGTCGGCCGCCGCGCAGGAGCAGGTGCGGCACCTCGAGGGCCTCGGCGCCGCGGCGCGCGCGCACGCGCTCGAGGCGGCGCCCGTGCTCGAGGGGACCCGGGTCGTGGGCGTCCTCGGCGAGGCGCTCGCCGAGGGGTGGACGAGCCTGTTCGTGCTCCCGCACGCGCGTGGGCGCGGCCTGGGCGACCGCTGCGCCGAGGCGCTCGACCGGCGCGGGGCGCGCGTCGGCGTGCACGAGGCCTGCCACGCGACCGCGTGGTGGCTGGGGCGCGGCTGGCGCCTGCGCGAGGTCGTGGACCACGTGGCGCTCCTCGACCCGCCGTCGCGCCGCCTCGACCTGCAGCCGGCCGCGTCGGCCTGCCTCGTCGACGCGCTCGGCGGCCGGGTCCTGCTCGGCCGCCGCCGCCGCGCGCCGTGGAAGGGGTGCTGGAGCCTCCCCGGCGGCCGCCCCGAGGCGGGCGAGGACGCGGTCGCCTGCGCCCGGCGCGAGGTGCGCGAGGAGGCCGGGGTCGAGGTGCCGGTGGCGACCCCGGTCGCCGAGCACGTGGTGGTCGTCGGCGCGCCGGAGGCCGACGGGCCGGCCTTCCGCATCGCCGCGCAGGTGTTCCTCCTCCTCGACGCGCCGACGCCGACGCCCTCGGACGAGCTCGAGCCCGAGTGGGTCCCGCTCGACGAGGCCTGGAGCCGCTCGCCCATGGCCCCGGGGACCCGGCGCGTCCTGCGCGCCCTCGTCCGGTAGGATGTCCCGTCGGAGGACAGGCCCGTGATCCAGCAGGTGCGGCTCTCGCTGCCCAACCGCCCCGGCACCCTGGAGGAGGCGGTGCGCGCGCTCGCCCGGGCCAGCGTCGACATGAAGGCGCTCGAGGTCTACGCGCGCGGCGACGGCGCGAAGGGCGACGCGCACATGATCGTCAGCGCGCCGGGAGCGGCGCTCGAGGCCCTGCGCGCCGCCGGCCTCGAGGTGACGCTCGAGGACGTCGTCGTCGTCGAGGTCGTCGACCAGGTGGGCGGGCTGGCGCCGATCCTGCGCACCCTGGCGGGCGCGGGCGTCAACGTCGAGCACCTCTACGCGTTCGTCACGCGGGTCCAGGGCAAGTCGCTGTGCGTGCTCACGGTCGACGACCCGGCCCGGGCCGAGGCGCTCCTGCAGGAGGCCGGCCACCGCGTGGCCACGCAGCGCACGATCGACGACAGCACGAGCCGCGGCGAGGCGCTCGGCGCGCAGCACCTGGGCCTCGACTACATCTGGTAGGTCAGGCCGCCCGCTCGATGATCCGCAGGACGTGCTCCGGCACCGGGCGCGGCGCGGCGCCCTCGGGGCGGCGCGTGCCGGCGAGCACGCGCTCGATCGCGTCGAGGAAGCCGTCCTTATCCGAGGCCTGGGGGCCCGGGCCGAAGTCGACGCGGATCCACTCGCCCGTCCACTCGCCGATCGCCGTGCCGGCGCGGCCGCGCTCGTCGAAGGTGCGCTCGAGCGTGAAGTAGCGCGCGCCGCCGGGCAGGAACGGCAGCCAGCGGTTGCGCGTGGGGACGATCACGGCGGCGTGGGCCTCGCCCTCCTGGCGCGGCGAGGGGAAGCGCACGACGACGGCCGCGACGTCGGCCACCCGCTCGACCCAGGCGCTCGCGCCCTTCGGCGGGAGGGCGGCGAGGTCGACGTCGTCCGCCTCGTCGTCGGCGAACTTCGCCGCCAGCCGCCACAGGTCCTTGCCCAGGAAGGCGCCCTTCTCGGGCCCGGTCAGCCGCCGCGCCGTGCGGGCCGGCTCGGCGAAGACGAGGGCGGGCAGGACCAGGTGGGCGGCGGCCTCGTGGATCGTCGACATGGGCCTCCTCCGTTCCGCCGACGAGGAGGAGCGAGCCTCGTGCCCTGCGAAAGTCCTTGCGCGGCCGTGCCTCGACGCGACGCACGGTCCGGGGGCGGACCGCGACGGACCGCGGGCGGGCCGGCGTCAGGCCTGCGCGAGCGCCCGCGCCAGGTCGTCGCGTAGGGCCTCGAGCGGCTCCACGCCGACCGACAGGCGCACGAGGCCGTCGCCGACCCCCAGGCGCCGCCGCTCCGCCTCCGGCACGCCCACGTGCGACGTGTTCACCGGCATGCAGGCGAGCGACCCCGTGCCGCCGAGGCTGGCGGCGAGCGGGATCGCCTCCAGGGCGTCGACGACGCGCACGGCCGCGTCGCGGCCGCCGGGCACCTCGAAGGCGAGCATGCCGCCGAAGCCGGTCATCTGCCGCGCGGCGAGCGCGTGGTCCGGGTGCGAGGGGAGCCCCGGGTGGAACACGCGGCCGACGCTCGGCTGCGCCTCGAGCCACGCCGCGAGCGCGAGCGCGGTGGCGTTCTGGCGCGCGACGCGCACCTCGAGCGTCTCGAGCCCGCGGTGGAGGAGGAAGGCGGGGAAGGGGTCGAGGATCCCGCCCAGGAGCTTCCGGTGCCTCCACAGCCGCTCGACGAACGCGCGCGAGCCGGAGACCGTCCCGGCCAGCAGGTCGTGGTGGCCGCCCAGGTACTTCGTCGCCGAGTGGAGCTCCACGTCGGCGCCCAGGGCCAGCGGCCGCTGGTTGATCGGCGTGGCGAACGTGTTGTCGACGAAGAGGAGCGCCCCGCAGGCGTGCGCCGCCTCTGCGAGGGCGGCGACGTCGACGCAGCGCAGGGTCGGGTTGGTCGGGGTCTCGATGAAGACGACGCCCGCCTCGCCGCGGACGACGTCGGGCCAGGTCTCCGGCTCGAACCACGCCACCTCGACGCCCCAGCGCGGGAGGAGCTCCGCCGCGAGCTCGTAGGTGCCGCCGTAGACCTGCGCCTGGCAGTAGAGGCGCGGCCGCTCGGCCAGGCCCGCGAGGAGCGCGGTCGAGATCGCCGCCATGCCCGAGCCGAAGCAGAGCGTCGCCTCGGCCCCCGTGAGCGCCGAGACCCGCGCCTCGGCCGCCTCGACGGTGGGGTTGTCCCAGCGCGAGTACATGTGGCCGTCGCGGCGCAGGGCGCGCTCGAGCTCGGCCGTGTCGGCGAAGCGGAAGTTCGACGTGGCGACGATCGGCGGCGGGAGCGGGCGGGGGGGCATGGGGCTACAGCTCCGCGAGGATCCGCTTCTTGGTCGCCTCGAACTCGGCGTCGTCGATGAGCCCCTTGTCCTTCATCGCCTTGAGCCGCTCGAGCCGCGCGACCGGGTCCTCCGGGGCCTGCGCGGCCGCCTGCGCCGCGGCCGCCTCGGGGTCGTCCTTGGCCGCGCTCGCCGCGTCCTGGGCCAGGCCCTGCGCCTCGGCCGACTTCGCCCTCGCCGGGTCGAAGCTCTGCTTGGCCTTCTTCAGCGCGGCCTGGTAGACGGCCTTCATGTCCTCGTCGCTCACCTGCCCCTGCGACTCGAAGTAGACGCGCGCGACCATGCCGATCGCCAGCGTCGAGGCGTACATGAACGGCGCGCTGATGATCCCGCCGAGCCCGGGGAGGAGGATCTTGGCCGCGGTGGTCGCCAGGCGGCTGCCCATGAGCGACAGGCCGACCGTCGCGCCGATCCGCAGGACGAGCTGCGTCGCCGAGTCGCGCGTCAGCTCGACCTGGTAGATCTGCCCGATCCCCATGACCATGCCCACGTGCAGGGGCATGACCGCGATCACCTCCGAGAGCGGGATCGGCAGGATCGTCAGCGCCGCGGCGGCGTAGCCGCACTTCTCGGTGAGCGCCTTGGCCGCCTCCTCGCGGTCGGTCGCCGTCGAGTAGGTCCGCCCCCTCAGGCCGCCCAGGATGTCGTCGAGCCCCATGCCGCCTCCCCCCGCTCCGCGGGCGCACCGGATCCTACGGCAGCGCGGCGCGGGTTGCGCGGGGGCGGCGCGAGGCGAGCATCGGGGCATGGAGCGCCGCGCGCCTCGCCAGGTCGACGGTGCCGCCGCGGCCGCCGAGGGCGCGCTGGCGCGCCGCGAGCTCGCCCTGCTCCTCGGCGCGGCGCTGGTGGTCGCCGGCCTGCTGGGGTTCATCCTCCTCGCCGGCATCGTGAACGCGGACGCGGTCCAGCGGCTCGACGAGCAGGCGGTCCTGGCCCTGCGCCACCCGGACGACCCCGGCCGCCTCCTCGGGCCCGCGTGGCTGAGCGACGCCGCCCGCGACGTGACGGCGCTCGGGAGCACGGTCGTCCTGGTGATCTTCACGCTGGTCGCGGCCGGCTGGCTGGGGCTCCGCCGGAGCTGGCCCGAGGCCGGGCTGCTCGGGCTCGCGCTCGCCGGCGGCTCGGCGCTCACCTGGAGCCTCAAGGGGCTGTTCGAGCGCGCGCGGCCCGACCTCGTGCCGCACCTCGACGCCGTCATGAGCCCCAGCTTCCCCAGCGGTCACGCCCTGCAGGCCGCGGTCGTCTACCTGACGCTCGGCGCCGTCCTCGCGCGGCTGCTCCCGCGCCGGTCCGAGAAGCTCTACGCGCTGGCCGTGGCCCTGGGCCTCGCGCTGCTCGTCGGGGTGTCGCGCGTCGTCGTCGGCGTCCACTACCCGACCGACGTGCTGGCGGGCTGGTGCGTGGGGGCGGCCTGGGCCTCCCTCTGCTGGTTCGCGGCGCTCCGCCTGCAGCGGCGCGGCGACGACGTCAGCGCCCCAGCGCCCTGAGCGCCGCGTCGAGGTGCGCGGCCACCACCTCCACCGCCGGCGGGTCGAGCAGGGCCTGGTGGGTCGCGTCGACGAGGCGCGTCTCCACGCGGCCGCGCGCCAGCGGGCCCCAGCCGTTGAGCGGGTCGTCGAAGCCGAGGCCCGGCATCCAGGGGCGCCGCGCGGCCCGCACGAGGAGCACCGGCCCGTCGTGGACCCCCGGCGCGTGGCGCGCCGACGCCTCGTAGTTGGCCTCGACGACCCGGCGGACGACGTCGACGAGCGCCCCGTCGTCCGCGGCCGCGGCGGGCGCGGCGTCGCGCACCTGGAACCGCCGGGGCCCGCGGCCCCGCAGCCGCGCGCGCAGGGCCGCGAGCCGCTCCTCGAGGTAGCGCCGGCGGCCGGCCGCGTCGCGCCGCCAGAGCGCCAGCGCGTGGTCCATGGCTCGCCGGTGGGGGGGCAGCGTGCGCGGGTAGCCCGGCGCGAACGTGTCGAGCAGGGCCAGGAGCGCCACCTCCTCGCCCTCGGCCGCGAGGCGCCGCGCCAGCTCCCACGCCAGCAGCCCGCCGAACGAGGGGCCGACGAGGTGGTAGGGGCCGCGCGGCTGGCGCTCGCGGACCAGCGGCAGGTAGCGGTCGATCATGGCCTCGACCGTGCGCAGGGGCGGGCGCCGCCCGTCGAGGCCCTGCGCCTGGAGCCCGAGCACCGGGCGCGCGGGGTCGATCCCGGCGGCCAGCCGGCGGCCGAAGACGACGTGGCCGCCGGCCGGGTGGAGGAGCCACAGCGGCGCGACGCCGGGGTCGCCGCGCCGCACCTCGACGACGAGCGGCTCCTCGGGGCCCGCCTCCAGCGCGTGCAGGGCGCGCGCCAGGCCGGCGATCGTCGGCGCGCGCTGGAGGGTGGCCACCGGCACGACGACCCCGAGCGCGTCGCCCACCGCGGCGAGCATGCGCACGGCGAGGAGCGAGTGGCCGCCGAGGGCGAAGAAGTCCTCGTCGACGCCCACCTGCTCGCGCTCGAGCAGGCGGGCCCACAGCGCCGCGAGCCGCTCCTCGAGCTGCGTGCGCGGGGCCGCGCGCTTCACCGGCGAAGGCGCCTCGTCCGGCGCCGGCAGGCGGGCCACGTCCACCTTGCCGTTGGGGGTGAGCGGCCACGGGCCCTCGACGACGACCACGGCCGTCGGCACCGCCGGCGCGGGGAGCGCCGCCGCGAGCGCGCGCCGCAGGGCGGCGCCGTCGAGCCCGGGCGCGAGGGCCTTCGCCCAGGCGAGCAGGCGCGGCCCGCGGTCTCCTTCGCGCACGGCGGCCACCGCCCGCTCGACGCCCGGCAGGGCCTGCAGGGCCGCCTCGACCTCGCCCAGCTCGACGCGGTGCCCGCGCACCTTCACCTGCCGGTCGGCGCGGCCGACGAGCTCCACGGCGCCGTCGGGCCGGTAGCGGCCGAGGTCCCCCGTGCGGAACATGGGGCCCGGCAGCCAGCGCGCGCGCGTGCCCTCGGGGTCGTCGAGGTAGCCGAGCGTCAGGTGCGGCGTGCGGACGTGGACCTCGCCCAGCTCGCCCACCCCGGCCGGGCGGCCGCCAGGCCGGAGCACGAGCAGCTGCACCCCCTCGATCCCGCGGCCGGCGGGGACGACGGCCGAGGGGCAGCCCGCCGCGGGGTCGTCGTCGGCGTCCACGTCGAACGCGCCCACGCCCTGGGGCGTCTCGGTCGTGCCGTAGAGGCTCACGAGGCGCGCGGTCGGGGCGAGGCGCGACAGGGCCGCGGCGTGGGCCCGCGTGAGCCGGTCGCCGCCGCTGAAGACGAGCCGCAGGTCGGGGAGGGCCACGTCGCTCCTCGCCGGCGCCGCCGCGAGCAGGTCGAGGAGCCCCGGCGTGACGTGGGCCACCGTGACGCGCTCGTCGCGCAGCCACGCGAGGAGCCGGGCCGGGTCGCGGCGGACGGCCGGGTCGGGGACGCGGGCCGACGCGCCGGCGGCGAGCGGCGCGAACAGGTCGCGCAGGAGCGGGTCGTGCCCGAGGCCGGAGAGGACCGCCACGCGGTCCTCGGGCCCGAGCGCGAAGCGCGCCCGCTGCCAGGCGAGGAAGTGGAGCACGGGGCCGTGCGCGCCGACGACCGCCTTCGGCGCGCCGGTGGTGCCCGAGGTGAAGGCGACGTAGGCGGGCGCGGCCGGACCGGGCGGCGGGGCCGGGTCGTCGTCCGGACGCGGAGCGGCGTCGGCCACGAGCGGCACCCGCGCCGCGCCGCCGGCCGCGGCCAGGACCTCGGGCGGCGGCGGCGGCGCCTCGTCGAGCACGACGAGCGCCGCCGGCCGCAGGACGGCGACCTGGGCCGCCAGGCGCGCGGCCGGCTGCTCGGGGTCGAGCACGGCGAAGGTCGCCCGGGCGTGCAGCACGCCGAGGAGCGCCGCCGCCAGCGGCGCCCCGCGGTGGGCCCACACGGCGACGCGGGCGCCCGGCGCGACGCCCGCGCCGCGCAGGTCGCGGGCGAGGTCGCGCGCGCGAAGGACGACGTGGGCGTAGGTCCAGGCCCGCCGCGGGTCGACGAGCGCCAGGCGGCGCGGCGCGCGCGCGGCCTGGGCCTCGACCGCGCCGTCGAGCGCCCCGGCGTCGTCCGTCGCCGGGAGCGGCCTCCCCGGGTCGGGGAGCTGCGCCCGCGCGTCGTCCGTGACGAGGTCGAAGTCGCTCACGGCGCGCGCCGGGTCGTCGACGGCCTGGCGCAGGGCGGCCTCGAGCTGGGCCGCGAGCGCGGCGGCGCGCGGCGCCGTCAGCTGCCAGGCGTCGTGGACGACCTCGAGGCGCAGGCGCGCGCCCCGCTCCTGCACGTAGACGGTCGCGTCGAACGGGGCGCCCGGGTCCTCGACGTCGAGCAGGTCGGCCTCGAGCCCGTCCCAGCCCTCGAGCGGCGGGCGCGGCGGCAGCGCGTTGAACAGGACGCGCAGCCCGGGGCCGGGGCGGCCGAGGGCGGGGAGGAGCGACGGGAGCGGGACGAGCGCGTCGGACATCGCGTCGAGGAGCGCCGCCCGCGCCCCGCGGAGGAGGTCGGCGAACGGCCGGTCGGGGGCGACCGCGCCGCGCACGAGCGCCGCGCCGACGAGGCAGCCGACCGTCCGCGCGACGTCGGCCCGGTCGCGCAGCGACACGGCCGCGCCGAGGACCAGGTCGGTCTCCCCGGTCCAGCGGTGCAGGACGAGCTCGAGCGCCGCGAGGGCCAGCGCCGCCGGCGTCGCCCCCTGCGCGCGGCACGCCGCCCGCAGGCGCGCGGTGAGCGCCTCGTCGAGGTCGCGCGCGACGCGGCCGGCCACGCGCGGGCCGGCCGGGCGGTCGGCGGCCGGCCGGTCGCCCGGGACGCCCACGGGCGGCGGGGCCCCGTCGAGGCGCTCGCGCCAGCGGGCGACCAGGTCGGCCTCGCTCGCCGCGAGCCGCGCGCGCAGGGCCCGCGCCGCGTCGAGCCAGCCGCGGGCCGGCGGGAGCGCGCGGTCGAGGTCGGCGCCGGCGCGGGCGGCGGCGTAGAGGGCCGCGAGGTCGTCCAGCAGGACGAGGACCGACGTGCCGTCGCTCACGGCGTGGTGGAGGACGAGCCCGAGCAGGTGCTCGCGCTCCGCCGTGCGCACCAGGAGCGCGCGGCCCAGCGGGGCGCGGTCGAGCGGCAGGGGCGCGTGGGCCGCCTCGCGCAGGAGGGCGCGCGCGGTCGGGCCCGGGTCGGGCGCCGCCGTGACGTCGTGCGCGCCGAGCGGCAAGGGCGCCTCGCCAGGCGCGACGACCTCCTGGAGCGGGGCGCCCTCCGGCCCCGACACGAGGCGCACGCGCAGGGCGTCGTGGCGGCGCGCGAGCGCGGCGAGCGCGGCCGAGAGCGCGGCCGGGTCGAGCGCCCCGCGCAGCCGCGCGCAGGCGATCACGGCGTAGGCCGTCGACCCCGGCGCGAGCTGCTCGTGCAGCCAGAAGACCTCCTGCGTCGGCGCGAGCGGCGCGCGCGCCGGCGGCGGCGCGGCGGCGCCCCCGGCGGCGAGCTCGAGGACGCCGTCGTCGCGCCAGCGCGCGCGCACCTCGGTGCGGGCCATGCGCGCCTCCGGGTCGTCGCGGCGGAAGGGGTCGCGCGCGACGGCGAGGTCGGGGCGGCCGAGATAGCCCGTGGGCGCCGCCTCGCCGCCGACCCACAGCTCGCCCTCGGCGCCGGGCGGCGTGGGCTCGCCGCGCGCGTCGAGCACGTAGCAGCGGACGTTCTGCAGCGGGCGTCCGATCGCCGCCGGCTCCGCCCCGGCCTCGAGCGCGGCGCTGGCGACCGGGCCCGCCACGCCCGGCGGCGTGAGCGCGCACCACAGGCGCGCCGCCGGGGCCAGGGCGGCGAGGTGCGTCCGTGCCCCGGCGCTCGGGCGCCCCTCCGCCCCCGAGGCCGCCCCCGACGTCACGACGTCCGCGTCGACGACGACGCCGCGCAGCGTCGCGAGGTCGTCCGCGCGCGCGCCGGCGAGGAGGTCGGCGTAGCGGCGGGCCGGCGCCGCGAGGTGGGTCGCGCGCGCGCGGGCGAGGCGCGCGCGGCACGCGGCCGGGAGGTCGAGGTCGTCGCCCGGGAGCAGCACGAACGCCCCGCCCCCCCCGAGCGCCCAGACGAGCGCCCCCGCCCAGGCGGCCGCGCCCGGGCGCGCGAGGGCGAGGAGGCGGGAGGGCGCCCCGTGGGCGGTCAGGCGGGCGTGGAGCAGGTTCACCGCCGCGCGGTGGCTGCTCACCACCGCGGTGGCCGCCCCCGGCGCGAGCAGGACGAACGCGGGGTCCGTCGCCGCGGGCCCCGGGGCGAGCGCGAGCGGGGCGGCGTCGGGCGGGGGCGGCAGCCCCTCGAGCCAGAGCGAGGTGGGCAGCGCCCGCGGGAGGCGCGCCCGCCCCTCCGCGTCGCTGATCACCACGGCGGGCGACAGGAGCGCCAGGGCGCGCGCGAGCGCCTCCGGGGGGCACGCCGGGTCGAGCGGCGCGACCGCGGCGCCGGCCCACAGCACCCCGAGGAGGCCCTCGGCGGCGCGCGCCGGGTGTGCCGCGGCCACGGCGACGACGCGGCCCGGGCCGGCGCCGAGGGCGCGGAGCATCGCCGCCGCCTGCAGGCCGCGCCGGGCCAGGGCGCCGTGCGTCACGTGGGCGCCGCCGGGGTCGGCGTCCGGATCGGCGTCCGGATCGGCGTCCGGCTCGAAGAGCGCCGGCCGGTCCGCGTGGGCGGCCATCACCTCGAGCAGCACGTCCCCGAGGCTCCGGTGCCGCGGGAACGGGGCCTCGGTGAGGTTCCACAGGACGAGGACCCGGTGCCGCTCCTCGGGCCCGAGGGGCGCCTCGGCCGTCGCCGACGCGTGGGAACCCTGGGTCGTCACGCCGCCCGCCCCCGTCTGGTCCGCCCCCGGGGCGCGGTTGACGCAACGTGCGCACCGGAGCCCGGGACGCGTGACCGGGGCCGAGGGTTACCGGCCGGGCACGAGGTCCGCGGCGCTTTCCGCTCCCGCCGGGTGAAGGTCCGCGGCGGCGGGGGCGAGGGTCACGGGCACGCCGTTGAGGGCGGAGCTCCCCGTGAGCGGGTCGTGGCGCGCGTCGTCGGTGAGGTCGTTGACGCTCGGGTGCCCCCGGCCGTGCGGGAGGCTGACGACGCCGGGCGACACGTCGTCGGTGACCTCGACCTCCACCTGCACCTCGCCCACGCGGGAGGCGATCACGGCGCGCGAGCCGGTCGCGAGCCCGCGGGCGCGGGCGTCCTCGGGGTGCACGAGGAGCGTGCAGCGGGGGCCGGGGAGGTGGATCCACGAGTTGTTCGTGCGCAGCTGCCGGCGGCCGATCAGGACGAGCCCGCCCGGCGCCGGCGGCGCGGCGAGCGTCGCCACGAGCCGGTCGAGGTCGGCCACGAGCGGCCCGGGCGCGAGCGCGACCTTGCCGTCCGCCGTGAACAGCCGGCGCGCGAGGCGCCCCTCGGCCAGCGGGCGCGCCGGGTGCCCGTGCGGGTGGGCCGCGAGCCGCGCGCGCGACAGGCGCCGCGGGCCCAGGCGCAGGCCGAGCGCCGCGAGCGCCTCGGGCGAGAGGCGCGGCGCCGCGCGCGCGAGCAGCCCGAGCAGCCGGCCCTGCCGGCGCGGGTCGCGCGGGGCGCGCCGCCACACGCCCTGGGCGAGGCGGGCGATCGCCTCGTACTCGCTCACGCTGCCGGGCGGCGGCGCGACGACCGGCGGCGTCCAGCGGGCGACGTCCTCGACGGCGAAGTGCGGGAACACCGGGTCGCAGCCGCCGTCGTGGAGGACGCTCCGCGGCGGCAGGACGACGTGCGCGTGGCGCGCCGTCGCGGACAGGGACGTGTCGACCGCCACCACGCACTCGAGCGCGTCGAGGGCGCGCGCCAGGCGCCGGCCGTTGGGCGCCGAGAGGACCGGGTTGCCGGCGAAGACGACCAGCGCGCGGAGCGCCTCGGGCGCGGCCGGATCGGCCAGGCCGCGCTCGACCTGCTCGGCGAGGATCGAGCAGGGGTACTCGCCCGCGAGCTCCGGCCGGCCCTGGGGGCTCCGGTAGGCGTCGAAGCTGCCGCGCGCGAAGCGCAGGCGGAACAGCCACGAGAGCGGCCCCTCGGGGAAGAGGACCCCGCCCGCGCGGTCGACGTTGCCCGTGAGCAGGTTCAGGAGGTGCCCGGCCCACACCGCCAGCCCGCCGGTGGTCGTGTTGCACGGGCCCAGGCGTAGGTAGACCGCCGCCGGCCTCGTCGTGGCCAGCGCCCTCGCGAGCCGGCGGACGGTCGCCGGCGCGCCCTCGCCGAGGCCGAGGTGGGGCGCGACGCGCTCGGGGGTGAACGGCGCGAGGAGCGCCGGCAGCCGCTCGTGGCCCTGGCACCAGCGGCCGAGGAAGGCGCGGTCCTCGAGGCCCTGCGCGAGGACCTCGCGCGCGAGCGCCAGGAGCAGGAGCGCGTCGGCGCCCGGCCGCAGGGGGAGGTGCTCGTCGGCCAGGCGCGCCGTCTCGGTGCGCCGCGGGTCGACGACGACGAGCGTGCCGCCGCGCGCCCGGAGCGCGCGCAGGCGCGCGCCGACGCGCGGGGCGGTCATCAGGCTGCCGTTGCTCACGAGCGGGTTGGCGCCGACGACGAGCAGCCAGCGCGTCCGGTCGAGGTCCGGCACCGGCTGGGCGAGCTGCATGCCGAACATGAGCAGGTTGACGAGCAGGTGCGGGTTCACGTCCTGCGAGTTGGCCGAGTACCTGTTGCGCGTCGGGAAGAGCGCGCGGAACACCTCGGTGCCGACCATGGCGCCCAGGTTGTGGACGACGGGGTTGCCCACGTAGACGCCCAGGGCGTCGAGGCCGTGGCGGGCGATCACCGCCGCGAGCCCCTCGGCGGCGCGGTCGAGCGCCGCCGGCCACGACGCCTCGGCGAAGGTGCCGTCGGCGCGGCGGACGAGCGGCGTGGTCAGCCGGTCGGGGGCGTGGTGGAGGCGGGCGAGCGCGAGCCCCTTGGGGCAGCAGAAGCCGCGCGAGAAGGGGTCGTCCGGGTCGTTCCTGACCGACGCGATCCGGTCGCCCTCGACCTCGAACGTCAGCCCGCAGGAGGCCTCGCACAGGTGGCAGGCGCGGTGGACGACGGCGCGCGTCACTCGGGCAGCTCCACCCGCCGCGCCGCGCCGTCGCGGGGCTGGCGCAGGAGCACGCCCGCGGCGTCGACCTCGGCCACGACCACGCCGGTCCCGTCGCCGTGCTCGTCGACCACCTCGTCGCCCGGGCGGTAGACGCGGCCGTCGATCACGGCGCGCCAGCCCGCGGCGGTGTGCACGACGGCCTGCAGTCCGGCCGCGGCCGGGACCGGCTCGACCGCCGGGCCGCGCGCGCGCAGGCGCGCGGGCGCCCCGGGTGACAGCTCGAGGTCGAGGGCGTCGGCGAGCGCGGCCAGGGCGCGCCAGGGGTCGACGTCGCGCAGGTCGAGGCGCAGGGCGCGCTCGGCGCCGGCGCCGACGACGAGGTCGAAGCCGCCGGCCTGCGCGAGCAGCGGGGCCAGGGCGCCGAGCGGCGCGCCGCGGGCGCGCAGGAGGGGGAGCCGCGGCCCCGGCGGGGGCGGGGCCGGCGCGTCGGCGAGGCGCAGGGGTGCGCCCTTGCTGGGCGTGCCCGCGGGCGCGACGAGCAGGACGTCGTCCGCGCCGTAGGCGAAGACCTCGAGGCCGAGCGCGTCGGCGATCGCCAGGAGCGAGGCGTCCCAGCCCGAGCGGGTGATGCCGACGGTGACCCTGCCCGCCACCTCGGAGTGCAGGACGACGCTCCTACGGGCGTACGCCGCGACGAGCTGCAGGACCGTGCGCGCGTCGGCGTCCGTGAGCTCGAGGAGCACCCGGACGCACGTCGGCTCGAGGCGCCACTCGCCGTCCTCGCCGTTGCTGACCTCGCAGCGGGCCATGCGCGCGATGACTCGCAGCGCCTCCTCGAAGCGGACGTCCCGCAGGTCGACCGTGACCCGCTCCTCGACCTCCGGCGCGACGCTCACTCGCTGGCCTGCGCGGCGCGCGAGGTCGGCCACGACCTCGCGCAGGTCGGCGTCGTCCGCCTTCACCGTCAGCCGGTCGGCGCGCGCCGGCGCCTCGCGCGCCAGCAGGTCGAGGACGCCGGCGAGCAGGCGCACCTGCTGCCCGCCGCCGATCACCACCAGCCGGTGCCGCTCCGGAAGCTGGAACAGCTCCGCGCCGCGCAGGTCGCTCTGCACGAGGAGGCGGCGCAGCCCGTCGAAGCGGCGGCTCGCCGTCGCGGCGTCGGGCGCCGTCCAGGCGCAGGCGGCCGTCCCCGGCCAGAGGTCGGTCGGCGGCGCGTGCGCCGCCGCGTCGAGGAGCCGCAGGAGGACCTCGAGCCCGTCGACGACCGCCGCGTCGCCCCGGACCTCGAGCGCGCCGCCGGCGGACCGCACGCGCGCGTCGCCCGGCCAGCGCGCCTGGGTGGCCAGGGCCACGGCGTGCAGGGCGTCCGGGTCGGTCCGCTCGGGCGTGAAGCGCAGGGGCTCCTCGGCGAGCGCGGCGGGCGCGGCGAGCAGGGCGAGCAGGGCCAGGGCGACCGGGTGCGCTCTCGACACGCTGGACCTCCGATCGGGCCAGGCTACGGCCGCCGCGACGGGCCATCCACCGCGGGTCCCCCGGGGTGGAGCGCCCAGGGAACGACGTCCGCCTGCACGCGGCGCAGGAGCGCCCGCTCGTAGCCGTCGCGCGGGCGCCCGCCGCCGAGCGCCCGCGCCAGGCCGGGCGGCGGCGGCGCCCGCCGCTCCTCGAGCATGGAGCCCCAGTCGCCCACGATCCGCAGGGCGAGCTCGAGCGCGCGGCTGGCCTGCGGGCCCGACGCCGTGGCGCCCTCGAGCAGCCGGCGCGCGAGGAGCACGGCCGTCCGCTGCGGGCGGGTGGGGCCGCCCTGGACCCCGAACAGCGCCTGCGCGTGCGGCTCGAGCGGGCCGGTCGGGCGCGGCGGCGCGGCGTCGAGCCAGCCGCGCACGGCCTCGAGCGCCCCGCGCGCCGCCGCGTGCACCGGCCCGACGAAGCGCTCGACGAGGTCGGCGTGGGCCAGCGCCGCGGCGAGCGCCACGCGCACGAGCCCCTCGCGCCCGAGCCGCCCGAGCGCCTGCTGCGAGGGGTCGCCGCCGCGCAGGCGCTCGACGGCCTCGTCGAGGTCCACCGGGCGGTCGAGCGCGGCGAGCGCCGGCGCGTGGCCCAGGTCGGCCGCGAACAGGAGCCGCTCGCGCGGCAGGTCGCCCGCCCGCACGCGGGCGAGGAGCCACCGCGCCTCGTCCTCCGCCGCGCCGGTCTGGCGCCAGCGGCGCTCGAGCTGCTGCAGCGACGCGTCCACTCCCTCAGTCTCACCGACGGCCGCGGTCGGAGACGCGCCGCGGGGCGCGACTGAAGTGTCGACGTGGCCGTGCCACCCGCGCGGTCGCACCGGGTCCCCCTCGACCTCTCGCCGGCGATCCGGCACGATGGAGCAGCCCGGGGGGACCGAGGTCGCCCTGGGTGGACGGCGTCACGCGGGTCCTCGAGGCCGTCGCCGGCTGGCTGTGGAACTGGCCGGTCGTGGCCCTGTGCCTGGGGGCCGGGCTCGTCTTCACCGTCGTCACCCGCCTCGTGCAGGCGCGCGGCTTCGCGCACGCGCTCGGCCTCCTCGCCGGGCGCCACGACCGCCCCGACGACCCCGGTCACCTCACCCACCTGCAGGCGCTCTCGGCCGCCGTCGCCGGGACGGTCGGCCTCGGGAACATCGCCGGGGTCGCCGTGGCGGTGACCGTCGGCGGCCCCGGGGCGCTCTTCTGGATGTGGGTCGTGGGCCTCCTCGGCATGGCGACGAAGTTCGCCGAGGTGACCCTCGGCACGCACTACCGCGTGAGGGACGAGCACGGCGTGTATCGCGGCGGCGCGATCTACACGATCACGCGCGGCCTGCCCGAGCGCTGGCCGGGGCTCGCGCCGGCCGCCCGCCCGCTGGCGCTGCTCTTCGCCGGCGCCTGCGCCGTGGCCACGCTCGGCGCGGGCAACATGTTCCAGGCGCGCAGCGTGGCCGAGCTGCTCCGCGACTACCACGGCGCGCCGCCGCTGCTCACGGGCCTCCTGCTGGCCGGCGGCGCGGGCGCCGTGATCCTGGGCGGGATCGGCCGGATCGGCCGGGTGACGGCGACGCTCGTGCCCTTCATGTGCGGCGCCTACGTGCTCGCGGCGCTGGCGATCTGCATCGCCCACCTCGACCGCCTCCCGGCGGCGCTGGGCGCGATCCTCGCGGACGCGTTCACCGGCGAGGCGGCGGCCGGCGGCGCCGTGTGGGCGGTGATCGTCACGGGGGTGCGCCGGGCGGTCTTCTCGAGCGAGGCCGGGCTGGGCACGGCGCCCATGGCGCACGCGACGGCCCGCACGGCCGAGCCCGTCCGGCAGGGGCTCGTGGCCCTGCTCGAGCCGCTCCTCGACACCGTGATCGTCTGCTCGGCGACCGGGCTCGTGATCGTGCTCAGCGGCCAGCGGGCGCCCGAGGGCGCGCTCGAGGGCGTGACGCTGACCGCGCGCGCCTTCGGTGAGTTCGTGCCGGGCTTCGGCCGCTGGGCGCTCACGCCGGCCGTGGCGCTGTTCGCCTTCTCGACCCTCGTCACCTGGTCGTTCTACGGCGAGACCGCCTGCGCCCACCTGTTCGGCCCGGGGGCCGTCCGCCCCTACCGCCTCGTGTTCGTGGCGGCGATCGTCTTCGGCGCCACGCGCGACCTCGCGCCGGTCCTGGCCTTCGCCGACCTGACCTTCGCGGTCATGGTCCTGCCCAACCTCGTCGCCGTCCTCCTGCTCACCGGCAAGGTGCGCGCGCTCACGGCCGACTACTTCGCGCGGCGCCGCGAGGGGCCCCTCCGGAAGGCGCCAGGCCCGGACCAGCGGGTCCGGGCCTGACTGACCATGAGGTGGGGTCGTCGACGGGCGAGCGGAGGTCAGCGCATGAAGCGCAGGCCGCCCGCGAGCAGCCCGCCGGCGAGCAGGCCGACGAACAGGAGGCCGGCCGCGCTGCGGCGGTCCGGCTCGCGTTCGCCGGTCCCGCAGAACTCCGGCGCGTGGAGGGGCTGGCGGACCGGCGCGGGGCGGGTGGCCTGCGCCAGCACGAGGGCGTCGCGGAGCGCCGCCTCGCTCGACGGCGTCCAGCCCTCGCCGACGAGCGCCCGCAGGGCGCGCAGGGCCTCCTCGCGCGGCTGGCCGGTGGCCTGCTCGTGGCGGGTCCAGAAGGCGTCCCACCACGCGGGGTGGCCGTGCGGCGTGGCGTCGTGCTCGGTGACGCGGCCGGTGTAGCCGCGCGTGACGAGGCTGCCCACGGCCGTCGCGTCGGCGTAGACCGCGCGGAGCTGGCCGGCGATCGACTCCATGTCGCCCGGGCTCACGACGCCGTTGCTCGTGGCCTTGTAGAACTGCACGGTCACGCGGATCGGGAAGCGCTCGTCGCGCTCGACCTCGAGGTCGGCCAGCTCCGTGAAGGGCCCCTCGACCTCGCCGTGGCCGATCACCGCCTCCTCGACGTCCGAGCCGCCGCGCCGCCGCTCCGCCGCGGCCGGGGCGCCGGCCATCAGCTCCATGCCGTCGGCGCAGCCGGGCGCGTAGGCCTGCCGGCGCGGCCGGGGCTTCTGCTTGAGGGGGACCTGGATCAGGAGCACCTGGTTCAGCCCGCCGCCGCCGGCCTCGCCGCCGACGGCGACCGGGTTCGTGGCGTGCGCGGCGGCCGGCGTGCGCTCGAAGTCGCTCTGCCGCTGGCCGGTGAGGCTGGCGCGCTGCCCGGCCTGGTTGAAGAACAGGCGCTGCCCCATGGCGCGGCCGTCGCTGAACCCGTCGCGGGTGTTGTCGATCACGGTGACGCTCGTGCCCTGGCGCGTGACCAGGATCGTCAGCACGGCCGGGTTCTCGGCGTACGACTGGTAGTTGAACAGCACCGGGTTGAACTCGGCCGCGCCGTCGCGGGGCACGGGGAGGAAGCACGCCTGCGCGCTCACGAGCACGTGCGTGTCGCGCTCGGCGAGGAGCGACCGGCGCGGGCCCTTCCAGGAGAGCGGCTCGCTCAGGTGGTGGCGCAGGTTCGAGAGGACGTCCTTCAGCGGGACGTCGCGCAGCGGCAACCCGCGCTCGTTGCCGACGAGGACGCGGAAGCGGTCGATCGGCAGGTCGGCGGTGACGTCCTCGAAGTTGGGCGCCCGGATCACGGGCATGCAGGTGAGGTGGACCCGTCCGCTGCGCGGGTCGCGCTGCGCCACCTGGATCGTCATGTCGCTGATGTTCGGGCCCATGGAGGACCCCTTCGACCGGCCGGTGTCCTCCCAGGTGACGTTCAGCACCCGCAGGCCGTGGAGGGCCGCGAGGCGCTGCGCCTCGCGGTCGTGCACCATGCCGGCCGTCGCCGCCACCACCGCGCCATAGGGCCGCGCCTCGTCCGCCTGCGCCGCCCCGATCGTCACCGCGCCCAGGAGGGCGCCCGCCCACACGCTCGTCCGCTGCATCGTGTTCCTCCTCCGGCCTGCTGACACAGCCGAGCCGGCCGGCGTGGGGGGGAATCGACGACAGTCGTTGCGAGGCGGAGGCTTACGACAGGCCGAAGCGCGCCCGGGCGGCCCGGTAGCGGGTCACGTAGCCGTGCTCGTCGCCCACCCGCCCCGCCTCGTAGTCGGCGCCGAACCGGCGGCAGTACTCCCGGAGCGCGCCCCGGTGGCGCTCGACGAAGACGATGTCGTGGACGCCCATGTGGCGGATGACGATGCAGGCCACCGGCGCGCGGTAGAGGGCGAACGCCTGGTTGTGCACGCCGCGCTTCGCGCAGGCCGGGTGGAACTGCGAGAGCATGACCCCGCGCTCCATGAGGTAGTACTTCTGCCGGGTGTGGCTCTCGTCCACGAGCGCCCCCGCGTCGCCGCCGAGCCGCGGGAAGGCGAGGACGACGCTCCACAGCGCCGCGTCGAGGTCGTGCGGGTCGATCGGGAAGCGGCGCAGGAAGTCCCGCACGTGGCGGAGGAGCGCCCGGTCGACCGCGTCGACGCCGTCGTCCGCACCGACGTCGTCGCAGACGGCGACGTGCAGGGCGCCCTGGCGCACGGCCGCGGGGACGAACGGGCAGATCGGCCCCTTGCGCCCCAGGTCGGGGTGGGGCTTGCCGATGTAGTCCGTGGCCCAGGTCAGCACCTGCGCCGCGACGTTGGCCTGCGAGGGCGTCAGGTAGGGCCCCACGCCGCCGCGCCGGGGCCACAGGCCGTGGAAGGTCGCGCGGCGCACGAGCGCCAGGCGGACCCGGTCGAGGGCGGCGCGGAGGCGCGAGCGGCCGCCCGGCGCCGGGGCCGGGACCGAGGCCGGGGCCGGGACCGAGGCCGGGTCCGAGGCCGAGGCCGAGGCCGAGGCCGAGGCCGAAGCCGGGGCCGGGGCCGATGCCGAGCCCGGGACTGGCGCCTCGACCGCCTGCGGGGGGGCGACGTCGTCGACGGGCGCGGGCTGCGTGGCGGCGGCCGCGCAGACCCGGGCGAAGGCCTCGAGGGTCGGGGCCTCGAACAGGGCGCGGACCGGGACCGCGACGCCGAGGTCCTCCTCGACGTCGGCCACGCAGCGCGCGGCGAGGAGGGAGTGGCCGCCGAGGAGGAAGAAGTCGTCCGCCGGGCCGACCCCGGGCACGCCGAGCAGGCGCGACCAGAGGGCCGCCAGGCGGGCCTCGAGCTCTCCGCGCGGCGCGCCGGGCTCGACGTCGCGCGCCAGGTGCTCGGGTCCCGGCGCCGGCAGGGCGCGCCGGTCGACCTTGCCGCTGCCCGTCCGCGGGAGCGCCGCGAGCGGCACGTAGAGGGCGGGGAGGGCGCCCCGCGGCAGCGTGGCGGCCAGCGCGCGCCGCAAGGCGACCGGCGGCGGCGCCACCTCGCCGCGCGGGACGACGTATGCCACGAGCGCGGGGCCGCCCGGGGCGTCCTCCCGCAGCGCGGCGGCCACGTCCTTCACGCCCGGGTGGGCCAGGAGCGCCGCCTCGACCTCGCCCAGCTCGATCCGCACCCCGTGGAGCTTCACCTGGTCGTCGAGCCGCCCCAGGAACTCGAGCTCGCCGCCGGGCAGGTGGCGCACGCGGTCGCCGCTCCGGTAGACGCGCGCGCCCGGGGACGGGTCGAAGGGGTCGGGGAGGAAGCGCTCGCTCGAGCGCTCGGGCTGGCCGAGGTAGCCGAGCGCCACCCCCGGACCGCCGATCCAGAGCTCGCCGGGCTCGCCCGGCGCGACCTCGCGGCCGGCGGCGTCGACGACGTGGCAGCGCGCGCGCCCGATCGGGCGGCCGATCGGCAGCCGGTCGGGGAGGTCGCCATCGAGCGACACCTCGTGCACGGTGGTGCAGACGGCGGCCTCCGTCGGGCCGTACTCGTTCCACAGCCGCGCGCCGGGCGCGCGGGCGCGGTGGCGCTCGACGATGCTCCGGGTGAGCGGCTCGCCGCCGACCACGGCGGCGCGCAGCGAGGGCAGCTGCTCCGGCCGCGCGGCGTCGAGCAGGGCGGCGTGGAGCGACGCGGCGGCGACGACGTGCGTGGCGCGGGCGCGCGCCACGAGCGCGGCGGCCGCCGCGGGGTCGCGCCGCGCCGCCTCGGGCGCGAGCACGAGCGCGCCGCCGGCGCCGAGCGTCCAGCTCACCGCCCCGATCCACGGGTCGAAGGTCGAGGGGACGAGCGCCAGGAGGCGCTCGGGCGGCGACGACGCGTAGACCTCGAGGCGGGCGCGCAGCAGGTGGACGATCGCCGCGTGGCTGACGACCACGCCCTTGGGGCGCCCGGTCGAGCCCGACGTGTAGATCACGTAGGCCGGCGCGTCGGCGGGGATGTCGGGCGCCGGGGGGGCGATCGGACGCGGGTCGCGCAGCTCGGGGAGGTCGACCAGCGCGAGCCGCTCGACGTCCCCGAGCGCCACCTCGGGGCCGGCCACGGCCAGGCGCGCGCCGGCGTCGCCGAGCACGGCCCGCAGGCGCGCGGCGGGCCAGGTCGGGTCGACGGGCACGAGCGCCGCGCCGGCGCTCAGGACGCCGAGCGCCGCGACGACCTCCTCGACCGGGTCGAGCAGGGCCATGACGACGAACGTGCCCGGCCCGGCGCCGCGGGCCTGCAGGGCGCGGCCGAGCCGCGCGGCCCGGGTGGCCAGCTCGCCGTGCGTGAGGACCGCCTCGTCGTCGCGCACCAGCGCCGGGGCGGCCGGCCTGGCGCGGGCGACCTCGGCGAGGGCCTCGTGCAGGGACGACGGCCGGGGGTCCTGCGGGTGATCGAGAGGGGACTGGACGTGAACCGTGACGCCGCCGCTCATGGCACCTCGCGGTTGGGCGAGGCAAGGAGCGGGCCGCCCCGCGGGCGCGGCCGTCCCATGCGGCTGCGCCAGGGCCGGTGGGGAGGACTCCCCGGCGCTGCGGAAGCCGATCAGCCTCCTCGGCGCTCATGGGGCGCGGAGGCGACGAGGTCGGTCACTCGACCCGGAGGACGCCAAGCCGGCGCGCCGCGCCCGCCCTCTGGCGCACCTCGGCCCCGCGGCGGCGCCCGGCGGCCACGTCGGCGTAGCCGCGGACGCGCTCCTCCGCCTGCCGGGCGTCCTCGCGCAGGAGCTCGACCCGGAACCGCCGGACGCCGAGCGCGAGCAGGCGCGGGACGTCGTCGGCGACCGAGTTCGGCTGGCCGCTGAAGACCGTGTTGCGGCACCCCACGTCCACGAGGACCGGATGCGCCTGGCCGGTGCGGTCCTGGAGCGCGAGCCGGTGGGACTCGCAGGGACGGCCGCAGTCCTCGAAGCTCCGCCCGGGCAGGCCCAGCGCCGGCGAGAGGAGCCGGGCGTAGGCGCAGTACTCGGTGTGGAACATGGGGATGTGCTGGTGGACCACGACCTCGGCCCGCCCGGGGTCGACGTCGGCCAGGAGGCGCTCGAGCTCGGCGAACGACAGGTCGTAGGCCGGCACGAACGTGGTCAGGCCGCGGTCGAGGAGGAGGCGGGCGCCGAGGGCGTTGGCGGCGTTGAGCGAGAAGTCCCCGTGCAGGCGCGGCCGCGCGTCCGGCGCCAGCTGCGCGAGCCGCTCGAGCGCCCCCAGGCTGCGCACGAGCAGCGCGTCGGGCTCGAGGCGCAGGCAGGCGTCCAGGACCCGCTCGTCGCCCGGCTTCTGGATGCGCGGCGGGACGATCCCCACGCCGCAGCCGGCGGCCCGCGCCCGCTCGACGGCGCGGCGCAGGCCGACCATCTCCATCCACTCGAGGTAGACCTCGCCGGCGCCCGCCGCCAGCGCGCCCTCGAGGTGGGCGTCGTCGCGGCACAGCGGGACGACGACAGGCGGCGCGGCGGCCCCGGGCGCAGGGGCCGCGGGCGCGTGGGCGCGGTCGGCGAGGAGGGCCCGCGCGCGCCCGGGGGCGGCGAGCGGGCGCTCGGGCGGCGCGGCGCGGGCCTCCTCCAGGGCGGCCGCGAGCTCGCGGCGCACGCGGTTGAGCTCCGAGACCGGGACGTGGCAGGCGCCCTCGACGCGCACCTCGACCTCGCCGAGCTCGAACGGCGTGCCGCCGAGGCGCCCCAGCTTGTCGGCGAGGAGGTCGCGGTCGAGCGGCGAGCGGGCCGCCGGGGCCAGCGGCGCCTCGGTCGCCGCGCGCGCCTCGTGCCCCTGGTCGTCGCGCGCCGTGACGACGAGCGGCGCGCCCGCGCGGCCCTCGACGCGGAGGTCGACGCGCGCGCGGCGCCGCGGCGCCTCGCCCTCGAAGGAGGCGCGCAGGCGGCGCTCGAGCTCGGGGTCGCTCGTGCGCCACACCGTCGCCGCGGGCGGGGCCTCGGCGACGTCGCAGCTGCGGCGCTCGAACTCGACCCACGCGGTGGCGCCCGCCGGCGCGCGGTCGACCTCGCGGCCGGCGACCTCGAGGCGCGCCGCGCGCCCGCCGGGCTCCGGCGCCTCGGGGTCGCCGCCGGCCAGGAGGAGGCCGTCGCCGCGCTTGACCTCCTCGTCGAGGGCGACGAGCACGGCGTTCCGGGCGGGGTCGACGCGCACGACCCGGCCGAGGCGAACGCCGCGGTGCCGGGGGTAGGTGCCGTCGAGGATGCGCTGGTGGTCGGCGCCGGCGAGGAACCCGGGCGACGGCCCGCGCGAGTAGACCTGCGCGAGGGCGGCGCGCTCGTCGGCGGTGAGCAGGTCCTGCTCGCCCGAGGCCGCCCGGTCGATCGCGCTGCGGTAGGCCTGCACGGTCGCCGCCACGTACTCCGGCTGCTTGAGGCGCCCCTCGATCTTGAAGGAGACGACGCCCGCCTCGATGAGCGCCGGGACGGCGTCGTGGCCGGCGAGGTCGAGCGGCGAGAGCAGGTAGCGCAGGGGGCCGAGGTCGCGGCGCTCGCCGTCGACGAGCAGGTCGTAGGGCAGGCGGCAGGCCTGGGCGCACTCGCCGCGGTTGGCGCTGCGGCCGCCCCAGGCGGCGCTGGTGAAGCACTGGCCGGAGTAGCTGACGCACAGCGCGCCGTGGACGAAGACCTCCAGCTCCAGCGGCGTCGCGGCGGCGATCCGGGCGATCTCCGCCGTCGACAGCTCGCGCGCCAGCACGGCGCGCGTCACGCCGAGGCCGCGCGCGAGCTCGGCCGCGGCGGCGTCGGTGATCGTCATCTGCGTCGAGGCGTGGACCGGCAGGTCGGGGGCGACCTCGCGCGCCAGGCGCGCGAGCCCGAGGTCCTGCACGATGATCGCGTCGGCGCCGGCGGCGGCGATCCCGCGCAGCATCTCCTCGGCGGGGTCGAGCTCGCTCTCGTAGACGAGCGTGTTGAAGGTCACGTAGCCCTTCACGCCGCGGCGGCGCAGCTCGCGCATGACCGCGGGGAGGCCCTCGAGGGTGAAGTTGTGCGCCCGCTCGCGGGCGTTCCAGCGCTCGAGGCCGAAGTAGACCGCGTCGGCGCCGTTCTCGACGGCGGCCTTCATCGCCTCGGGGCCGCCCGCCGGCGCCAGGACCTCGGGAGGAGCGCGCATCCGGGGCGATGTTACCCCGGCGCGCCGGGCGCGGGCGCGGGGACGAGGCACGGCGCCTGGAGCTCGGCGGTCGTGCGGGCGAAGCGCCGGCGCGGGTCGCTGCCGAGGCAGAGCACGGTGTTGCGGGCGGCGGGGCCGGGGTCGTCCTGGGCGTAGACGACGCGCAGGCGCGCGGGGTCGGCCGCGGCGGCCCAGAGCAGGCCCGCGCACGCCTTGCAGGGGCGGAGCGAGACCACGACGGTCGCGCCCGGCGGCAGCGGGGCGCCCGTCGCGGCCGCGTGGCCGAGCGCCAGGTTGACCTCGGCGTGGAGCGTGCGGTTGCGGCCGTGCGTGTTGAGGGCGGCGCCGAGGAGCGCGCCGTCCGGCGCGAGGAGGAGCGCCGCGACGCGCCGGTCGCTGGCCCAGCGCGGCCCGGCGTCGCTCGCCGGCGCCCGCGCCGCGAGCCGCCGCGCGACCTCGGCCCACCCGGCCACGTCCCCGGGCCGCGGGTGGGCGGGGACCTCGGGCGCGGGCGGCGGCGCGAACGCCCAGCGGACCTCGCGCGCGGGCGGCGGTGCCAGGCCGTGGTCGCGAGGGGTGACCCGGTACAGCCGCTTGGCATGGACCTTCACCAGCCCCAGGCCGAACGGGTCGACGTCGCGCGTGCTCCACACCGGCCGCCGCAGGAGCCGGGCGGCGCGGGTCCCGTGCAGGTCGTAGAGGCCCTGGACGAGCCGCGAGACGGCGGACTCGGCGCTCCAGGCGTCCCCGCCGGGACCGGCGGCCCACCAGAGGACGTCGGGCCCGAGGACGAAGGCGACGTCCTCGCCGGCCGCCTCGACCAGGGCCGCCGCCGCCTGCTCGTGGAGCCGGCAGGGCGGCGCGGGCGGCGCGCGCCGCCGGCGGGCGCGGCGGCCGGCCTTCTCGGCGGGCGCGGCGCGACCGGGCGCGCCGGCGTCCGCCGCCGCGGCGTCGCGATGCCGCTCCGTCACGAGGCCGCCCGCCCGGCCGCCTCCACGGCGTCGCACGCGGCGGCGATCGACGCGCGTCCGTCGATGCGCGCCCGGAGCCCGGCGCAGGCGGCGGCGACGGCGGACGAGCTCAGCAGCGGCCCGAGCCGCTCGGCGAGCCGGCGTCCGCCGCCGGCCAGGTCGCTCCACGCGCCGGCGCCGAGGCGCGCGACGCGGGTGATGTTGTCGGGGTGGACGTCCCCGCTCGTCCCGACGGGGGTGAGGATCGCGTGCAGCGCGCTCACGGGTGGACTCCTGCGCCGACGCGGGCGCGCGCCGGGGGTCGAGGATACCGCGGCAGGCGTGGCGAGCGGCCGCCCCGCTGGCTAGCCTCCCGCTGGTGATCGTCCGCCCGGCTCACGTCGCCTCCACGCTGCCCGCGGGCCAGCGTCGGCCCAGGGTCCGGCGCGGCGGAGGTCGACGGCCGTGAGCTCGGGCGACGGGGAGGCCTGGCGCCGCGCGGAGGAGGCGGTCCTGCGCCACTGCGTCGCGCGCGGCTTGCTCGGCCCCGGGCGGATCGGCGAGCTGCGCGCGGAGGCGGCGGCCGCCGCGGCGTCCGTCCTGGCGCTGGTCGCGCGGTCGGTCCCGGCGACCGCGCTCGACGAGCTGCGGCGCGTGCATCGCGACGCCCTGGCGTCCGACCCGTCGGCGCCGCCGCTCCTGCGGGGCCAGTCGCTCGCGGACGCCGCCGAGGCGCCGTGGCAGGACGCCGACACGTTCGTGCACCGGAGCTCCGGCCGGCGCGGCGGCACGGAGCGGCTGAGCGGCGAGGACCTCCGGGGGCGCTCGGCCGAGGAGCACCCGACCGTCCGCGAGGCGACGACGATCCCCCTCCCCGGGGCGCCTCCCGACGCGCAGGAGGCCGAGGAGCGGGACACCGTCCGGGACCTGCCGGCGGTCGACGGCCCTGGCGACACGACGATCCGGCTGGCCGACGGAGCCCCGCTGCCGCTGCCGCCGCCGGCCGGGCCGGCGGTCGCGGGTCTGGTCGACCGGGGCGGCGGCCCGGGCGGCGCGCCACGGGGGCCCGCCGCCGCGTTCCTGGCGTCCACCCGGGCGGACGTGTCCAGGTCGGACGCGCGACCGCCCCCGCCGCCGGCGGGCGACGACATGCCGGTGCTGATCGGGCCGTTCCCGGTGCAGGCCGAGGTCGGGCGCGGTCGAACCGGCGTGGTCTACCGGGCGTGGCACGCGGAGCTGGGCCGCGAGGTGGCGATCAAGGTGCCGCCGCCCCGGTGTGGACCGGCGGCCGCGGCGGCCTTCCTGACCGCCGCGCGCGCCATGGCGCGCCTGCGGCATCCCTCGATCGTCACGGTCCACGAGGTCGGCGAGGCGGAGGGGCGTCCGTACCTCGTGACCGACATCGTCGGCGAACGGACGCTCGCGGCCGTGATCCACGACGACGCGCCGCTCCACCCGCGCGACGCGGTCCAGGTGGCGCGCTCGATCGCGCTCGGGCTGGCGGAGGCGCACCGCCGGGCCGTGCTCCACGGGGCCCTCCGGCCGCGCAACGTGCTCATGGCCGGCCGCCTCGAGCCGGTGCTCACGGACTTCGGCATGACCGCGGACCCCGCGGCGGACGACGTGAGCTACGTCTCCCCGGAGGAGGCGGCGGGCCGCGAGGTCGACGGACGGGCGGACCTCCACGCGCTCGGCGCCCTCCTCTACGCCCTGCTCACCGGCGAACCACCGCGCGCGGGGGCCGACGACGGCCCCGGGTCCGCCGCCCCCCGCCACGGCGAGGTCTGGGCGCCCTCGCGGCGGGTCGAGGGGATCGGGCCCGACCTCGATGCGGTGTGCCTGCGCTGCCTCGCGCCCGATCCGGTCGATCGCTACGCCTCGGCGCAGGACCTGGCCGACGACCTGCAGCGCCTGCTCGACGGCGTCCCCGTGCGGCGACCACCGCTCCTCCGGCGGCTGAGCCGCCGGATCGGAGCCCAGCCGGGCCTCGCCGCCCTCACGCTGGGGCTGCTCGCCGGCCTGGCCGGGCTCGCGGCCTGGCTCGTCGTGGGTCGCTGATCGAGCCTGCATGTGAGTGATGCGGACCGTGCCGGGGTGTCGGGCGCGGACCGGATCCGGATCCGGCGTGAGCCGGTGAAACGAAGCTGCGGCGGCGAGACGCATGGAGAGGGGTAAACACAGGACTTGTGTTGGCGCGCGGCTTGCCCATGGGCGCGGTTGCAATGGAAGGGAGAACGAGGATGAACCGCTCCACCCCGCTCGCCTTGGTGGCCCTCCTGACCCTGGCGCCGGTGGCCCTGGGCCAGCAGCCCGACATGACCGGCGCCTTCGGCCTGGTCGGGGAGGACGGGCGGCGGATCGGTCAGGCCTCGATCTCCGGCGAGGGGGACGCGCGGGTCCTCAGGGCGCGCCTCCTGGACGGGACCCAGCGGCCCGACCTCCGGCTCGACCCCGCTCGCTCGACCGCCACCCGGCTCCTGTTCACGGCGTCCGACCCCGCCGGCCCCGGCCTCGTGTCCGTCATCGGAGGCGGCGACGGCGCGAGCGGGTCGTCGGCCGCGCGCACGGTGGAGGTCACGCGCGGCAACGACGGCGCGCTGCGCGCGGTGCACCGGCAGGGCGACGCGGTCGTCGCGCGCGAGCGCCTCGTCCGCGTCCGCGCCGCGCTCCTCGTCCACGCGCAGACCTACGACCAGAGCCACGTGAACGCGTTCCGCGCCTACGCCACGACGATCGCCCGCCGCTACAAGGCCGAAGGGTACGTGACGGCCGAGATGCTCCTCGGCACGAGCATGGAGGTCGTCGTCGAGCGCCTGCTCCGCGCCGAGGCCGAGGGGCATCCGTTCGAGCGCCTCGTGTTCATCGGGCACGGCGGCTGGGACGGGCCGGTCCTCGGCACCTACAGCGACCCGGGCCACCGTCAGGCGAGCGGCGTCTACAACCAGGCCATGTTCGACGTGCTGGTCGACGCGATCCGCCGCGGCACGACCCCCGCCGCCCGGATCTTCGCGTCCGCCTGCCACGCCGGCGGCTCGAACGTCTACGAGCGCGCGCGCCCCCACGACAACAAGTACGTCTGGACCGACGACCTGGCCGTCCGCACCGGTCGGATCGCCGCCGGGCCCGCGGGCTTCACCTCGACCGAGTACACCGAGCGCCACGTCTGGGCCGTGCTCGAGGGCCAGGGGACGACGATCCAGGAGGTGCGCTGGGCCTCGGGGACGAACGCCCGCACGATCAAGCCCAAGGGCACGCTCGCCGGGAGCCCGCTCCTGCCGCGGCCGACGATCGCCCTGCCGGCGCCGCCGGCGCCGCCCGCCGCGACCCCCACGGCCGTGGTGGACCTGCCGCTGGGCGAGTCGCAGTAGCGATCGTCGTCGGGGACGCGACTACGTGGCCGGGCGCTCGGCGCCCGGCCACTCGACGTTCGAGAGGCGGGCCAGGGCGAGCTGCAGCGCGTGCGTCCCCCTCCCCGCGAGCCCCTGGGCGCGGGCGGCCAGGTAGAGCTGCTCGGCGAGCGCGAGCCCGGGGAGCGAGAGCCCCATGCGGCGCGCCTCGTCGAGGGCGATCCCCAGGTCCTTGATGAAGTGCTCGACCATGAAGCCGGGGGCGAAGTCGCCGCGCAGGATGCGCGGGGCGTAGTTCGTGAGCGACCAGCTCCCGGCGGCGCCGCTCGACACCGCGGCGAGGACGCGCTCGGGGTCGAGCCCCGCGCGGTGGGCGTAGAGGAGCGCCTCGCAGAGGCCGATCATGCCGCCGGCGATCAGCACCTGGTTGACCATCTTCGTGTGCTGCCCGGCGCCCGGCCCGCCCTGGTGGACGAACGTCCGGCCCATGCACTCCCACAGCGGGCGGAGCGCCGCGGCGACCTGGGCGTCGCCGCCGATCATGATAGACAGGCGCGCCTCGCGGGCCCCGACGTCGCCGCCCGACACCGGGGCGTCGAGGGCGTGCACGCCGCGCGCCGCCGCGGCCGCGGCCACCTCGCGGGCCAGGGCCGGGGCGCTCGTGCTCATGTCGACGACCACGGCGCCGGGGCGCGCCCCGGCGAGCACGCCGCGCTCGCCCAGCATCACCGCGCGCACCTCGTCGGGCAGGCCGACGATCACGAACACGACGTCGCTGCGCTCGGCGACCTGCCGCGGGTCATCGGCCCAGCCGGCGCCGCGGGCGAGCAGGTCGTCGGCGCGGGCCCGCGTCCGCGTGTGCACGACGAGCGGGTAGCCCCGCGCGAGGACGTGCCCTGCCATCGACCGCCCCATGACCCCGGCGCCCACCCAGCCCACGCGCGTCCTGCCCGGCTCGACGTCGATCACGCATCCACCTCGCGCGGACTCCTACCAGGCGGCGGCCGGCGTGGTCAACGGCTCACCCGTCCGTCTCGAGGCGAACGATCAGCGTCCGGTCGCGATGCGCGAGGCTCACCACGACGGCGTCGGCGAAGGGGAGCGCGTCGGCGTCCACGAGGTCCGGCCCGACCGCGAGCTCGTGGCGCGCGGCGCGCGCGAGCGTGCGCGGGTCGTGCAGGGAGAGCGCGCCGGCGCCGGACCCTGCCTCGAGCAGGTACGCGGCGCCCTCGGCCCACACGAAGCCCAGGTGCGGGGGCAGGTCGGGGACGAAGCGGGCCTCGCCGGTCGCCCGGTCGACGACCTCGACCTCGGCGCCGCCCGGCCCGGCGCGCCGGAGGAGGAGGACGCCCGGGCCGAGCGCGAGGTCCATGGTCTCGGCGGTCCGCTCCAGCCGCCAGCGCGGCTCCAGCCGACCCAGGTCGCGCTCCCCCAGCAGGCATCTGGCAGGGCCCAGGGCGAGGTCGGGCGTGACCTCCTCGACGATCACCCCCCGCGGGTCGCCCGCGCGCGCGCGCTCCCACCGCGCGCCGCGGGGGCGCGGGGGGACGAGCGCGAGCGCGGCCGACGTCCGGCCCGTCTCCACCTCGACGACCTCCGCCCGGTCCACGGCGAGCAGCGCGGCGCGCTGGCGCGCGAGCAGCGCGAGGGTGAGGGCGCCGGCCGGCCACTCCCTGCTCCAGAGCTGGCGGCCCGGCCGGGCGCCGACGTCGACCGCCGACACGCGCCGGAGGCCGGGCGCGTCGTGGACGACCAGCGCGCGGTCGCTCCACGTCGACAGCGCGACGACCCGTCCGGCGATCGGGACCTCCCCCAGGACCTCGCCCGTGCCGCCGTCGCGGAGCAGGAGCCCGGGCCCGCCGGCGTGGAGCACGTCGTCGCCGCGCAGGGCCAGGGGCCACGCCTGCCCCGGCGCGCTCCAGCGCTCGGCGAGGTCACCGGGCGCGAGGGCGACGAGCCGCGTGCGCGTCGGGAGGAGGAGGTGGTCGTCGCTCGCCACGGGGCGCGCCGCGAGCGGGGCTCCGGGCAGCGCCACGGCGCGCGTCCGGACCCGCGCGCCCAGCGCCGGGCGCGGCGCGACGGTCGCCGCGGCGTGCGGGCGCGGCGACCAGGCGTCGAGCGTCGCCCGCGACTCGCTGCTCCCGAGGCGCGCCAGGCGCGCGTGCTCGAGCAGCGCGCGCCGACGCTCGCCGGCGAGCGCCAGGGCGCCGGCGAGGGCGTGCCCCGCCGTGGCGTCGGTCGGATCGGCCTGGGCGGCGCGCTCGAGCGCCCGGAGTCGGTCGTCGCTCACCCGTCGAGGGTAACGTCTCGGACCGCGGTCACCAGCGGGCGACGTCGAGCCCGGTCCGTCCCGGTCGCCGGAGCCGACCACCCGAGCGGTCGCGCTCCGAGTCGGTCGGGACCCGCGAGGGCGAGGCCTCAGGCGGTCGCGCTGCGCCTGGGGCCCGGAGTGACGCGGGCCGGCGCGCTGGACGGGGTCGAGGTCGACGCACCGCACCCGGCGAGGAGGGCGCGCAGGCGGGCCTCCGGGAGGCCGGTGATCGCCTGGAGGGTCTCCATGCGCCCCCCCGCGCGCAGGAGCGCCGCGCGCAGGTAGGAGCGCTCGAAGGCTCGCCGCGCCTCGGCGTAGGAGGGCACGGCCTGGCCGTCGCGCGCCGTGACCGCCTCCGCTGCGGACGAGGCGACCACCCGGGTCGGCGGCGTGGCACCGTCGGTCGCGAGGCGGCGCAGGGTCAGGGCCGTCTGGCGCGCCAGCCCGAGCAAGAGCGCACGCGCCGTCGGCTCGAGCGGCGAACTCCCGGCCGGCCCGCGGAGGACCAGCGCGCCGAGGAGGTCGCCGTCCTGCTCGATCGCGACCGCGATCAGCACCTGCTCCTTCGGGCGATCGCTCGGCCCGTCGAACCGTGGGGCGCGCCGGGCGAGGACCTCGCGGGCCGCCGCCTCGACCTCCCGCCGCTCCGCCTCGGTGCACGAACCGAGGTCGCGCCGCGCAGCCACGGCGAAGTGGCCGCTCCGCGCCCGGCGGACGAGCAGCCCCTGCCTCAGGCCGCTGAAGCGGGCGGCCAGGGCGAGCGCCTCGGCCGCGACCTCCGCCGGGCGTGACGCCTGGCCCAGGCGCTCGGCCGCGAACCTCAGGCGGCGCAGGAGGATCGTCTCCGGGGGAGCCGCTGCGTCCGGGTCGGGACGGGCCCGGCCGGGCGCCTGCTCGGCCCTCCGGGCCTCCTCCGCACGCGAGATCTCCATTCGCTGCAAGCTCTTGCGCAGAGCCAACCGTCGCGATCGCCTCATGCCGGGGACCCTCCCGACCTCTCATGTCCTCTCGGTGGGCGCCCGTATCACCTCGCCTCGTTTTCGGCGCAACTCCCGAGAACACGGTCTCTTGAAAGTAGGGTGAGACATCGAGGAGACCTCGTGCCATGGAGAGGACGTGAGACCCGCCTGCCCTGGATCGATCGACGAGCTGCACCCTCAGTCGCCCGCAGCGCAAGCGGCGCTGGCGGAGTACGAGGCCCACGCGCGGGCGTGCGACGTCTGCGCTGCCGACCTCGAGCGCGCGCGGGTGATCGATCGGGCTCTGGCCGACCTGGTCGGCGAGGCGGAGTCGGCCGACGACCCGTGTCCGGAGCCGGAGGAGCTCCTGGCCTGGCTCGCCGGCGACGTCGACGACCCCGTCCGCGTCGAGCACCACCTCGTCGCGTGCGAGTCGTGCCGGACCGACCTGCTGCTCGCCGCCCGGGTGCGGGCGAGTGGACCCTCGGCGTCGTCTTCCAGCCGTCGGTCCGCGACCGCAGGACCGACGATCCGCGACCGCTCGACGAGCTCGCGCCGGTTGTCCGTGGGGTCGAGCGGCTCGCGCTCGGTGCGCGAGGCGGGGTCGAGCGAGTCGTCGCGCTCGCGGCGGGCGGTCGGGGCGAAGGAGGGCTCGAACTCGGGGCGTGAGGTCGCGGGGTCGAGCGAGTCGTCGCGCTCGCGGCGGGCGGTCGGGGCGAAGGAGGGCTCGAGCTCGGGGCGGGAGGCCACGGGGTCGAGCGAGTCGTCGCGCTCGCGGCGGGCGGTCGGGGCGAAGGAGGGCTCGAGCTCGGGGCGTGAGGCCGCGGGGTCGAGCGAGTCGTCGCGCTCGCGGCGGGCGGTCGGAGGACCGAGCCGTTCGTCGAGCTCCCGGCGGGCGCTCGCCAGGGCCAACGAGGGGTCCGACGCCCGTCGCCGGCTGGCGTCCGGTCGCTCGAGCCGGCGCGCGCCGGTGGTCCTGGCCGGTCAGCGAGGCGCCTTCCTCTCCTCGTGGCCCCGGCGCCTCGCGGCGGCCGCCGTGCTCGCCCTCGTCGCTGCGATCGGCGCGTCGATCGTGCACGGGCCGCGGCCGGAGCCCGCCCGGGCGCATCGCGATCCGCGGCCGCGGGAGGCGCTGAGCGCGCCGGGCGCCCCCCAGCCGCAGCGGCCGGCTCCGCCCACCCGAACGGGCCCCGTGGTCGCTGCTGGCGAGGGCGACGCCTGGCTCGATCGCTGGCTCACGTCCATTGACGACTTCCTCGGGGAGGGGCCGGCGACGGAGCCCGAGCGCCCCCAGCCCCGACCCCCGACGACCCCGTTCGAGCCCGTCCACCCGCTGACCGCGCCCGAGCCCGACGACGTGTTCGAGCCGGACGACGACCCGCCCGAGGTCGCTGCGCCGCCGCCGCCACCGCGGTCGCCCGACCGTCCCGCCACGCCGACCATGGCGTTCGCCGCCGCCCGCGGCGTGCGCGTGCGTCTGCCTGACGAGGGGGCCTGGCGTCGGCTCGACGGCGGCGCCGTCCCTGCTGGAGCGACCCTCAGGGCCTCGAGCCGCGGCGGGGTCGTCTCCCTGGCGAGCCTCGGTCTGGCCCCGTCGGCGATCTACCTCGGTCCCGACGCACGACTGGGGCTCGGAGAGGACGGCGCCACCCTCGAGGTCGTCTCGGGGCCGCTGTTCTACGAGGGGGAGGACGAGGTCGTCTTCACGCACGCCCTCGGCCGCGTGAAGGCGTCCGGCCGCGCGCTCCTCGCGGCGCGGCGAGGCGCGCTCGCGCTGGCCTCGCTGGGCGGTCGGCTTCGGTTCGAGGCGGTCGACGGCGACCAGGGCGCCTTCGACCTCGCGCCCGGTCGCCAGGCGGTCGCCACCTCGCGGGGGATCGGCGGGGCGCGGCCGATCGTCACGAGCGACGGCGGCGACCTGCTGCCCGACTGGCTCACGTCACTCCGGGGCGATTCCCTGCCGCCGGTTACACTCCCCGGCGGCTCCGAGGGCCAGGACGGAGCCGGGGCCGTGGTGCCGGGCGGGGCTCCTCCGCCCGCCCCAGGCCGCGGCGGTCCGGGCGCGGATGGTCCTGGCCGCGCCCCGGCAGGGGCCGGTGGTGTCGCGGGTGGGAACGCCGGACAGGGTCAGGGCAACGCGGGCGGGAACCCGGGGCAGGGGAACGCGGGCGGCAGCCCCGGGCAGGGGAACACCGGCGGGAACCCCGGTCAGGGGAACGCCGGCGGGAACCCCGGGCAGGGGAACGCGGGCGGGAACCCTGGTCAGGGCGGGAGCCCAGGGCAGGGCAACGCGGGCGGCAACGCCGGGCAGGGGCAGGGCAACGCCGGCGGCAACGCCGGGCAGGGCAACGCCGGCGGCAACGCCGGGCAGGGACGTGGCAATGCCGGCGGGGCCGGACAGGGCGGGAACACACCCCGTGGCGGCGCAGGGGCCGGAGGAGTGCCGGGACCCGCGCCGCGATGATCCGAGGGGCCCTACCGGTGGACCGCGCCTCGTCTGATCGGGCGCTCGTCGAGGCGTGCCTCTCCGGCGACGAGGAGGCCTGGGAGGCGCTCGTCGCGAAGTTCCGCCCCTTCGTCGCCCGGGTCGCCGAGGAGGCGCTGACCAGGTGCGGCGCCGAGGACCCGCGGAGCCGCGCCGACGACGTCGCGGGCGACGTCTTCGCGGAGCTCGTCGAGAACGACAAGCACGCCCTCACGCGCTTCGGGCCGCCGTGGTCGCTCGCGTCGTGGCTGGCGATCATCGCGCGCCGCCGGGCGATGCGCGTCGCGCGCCGCGACCAGCGGGCGCCGCGCGGGCTCGAGGAGCCCGAGCGCGTCGCCGCCGGGGGGCGGACGCCGGCGTCGGAGGTCGGGGAGGTCGATCGGTACGCCCACGTCCGCGAGCACCTCGCCCAGCTCTCGCCGCGCGACCGCCTGGCCCTCCAGCTGTTCTACGAGGGTGGTCGCTCGTACCAGGAGGTCGCCGCCGCGCTGGACCTGCCGGTCGAGCGGATCGGGACGCTCCTGGCGCGCGCTCGCAAGCGGCTGGCGAAGGCGCTCGGACTCCCGTGATCGCCGGCTGCTGAACGACTTCTGTCGCTCGCGAAGAGGGGTGATACACGCCCCCGCCGGCCCGCCATGGCAAGAGCGACGAGGTCGCAGGAACCGCGACCCGGAGAGGAGCGCTCCCATGACCCGGACGATGACCCGGACGACCCGGACGCTGACCCGAGAGACCCGGACGACGATCACCCTCGCGGCGGCCGTCGCGATCGGCTTGCTGGGAGGACTGACGGTGGGCTGCGGCGGGAGCAGCGGCGGAGGCGGCGGTGCGGCCACGGCGGCCGCCGGCGCGACCGGCGACGGCCAGCTCGAGGTGCAGCTCACCGACGCCCCGCTCAAGGACCTCACCCTGGTCACGAAGGCGGAGGTCACCGTCGAGCGGGTCGAGGTCCACGTGGCCCCGGCCGGCGGTGCCGCGTCGAGCTCGGGCGCGGGCACGGGCCCGGCCGCGCTCCCGGCCAACGCCATGGGTGGCAACGCGAACGCGAACGCCGGCAACGCGAACGCCGGCAACGCGAACGCCGGCAACGCGAACGCCGGCAACGCCAGCACCGGCGCCGGCAACGCGAACGCCGGCAACGCGAACGCCGGCAACGCCAGCACCGGCGCCGGCAACGCGAACCCGAGCTCGAACGCCGCGGCCAACGCCATGGGCGCCAACCCGAACGCGGCGGCCGCGGGAGCGGCGGGAGGACCGCCGAGCGGGGGCACGTGGCTGACGATCTTCGACGCGGCGCAGGCGGGCGCCACGAAGAGCTACGACCTGCTCGACCTGCGCGGCGGGATCACGGCCGAGCTGGCGCGCGCGACCCTGCCCGCCGGCCACTACACCCACATGCGCCTCGTGCTCTCGGGCGCCGAGCTCGTGCACGACCAGACCAGCTACTCGACCGCCAACGGCGGGCTGACGATCGTCAATGGCGCGATCCTGATCACCTTCTCCGGTCCGAACGCCATCGTCGTCCAGCCGGGACAGACCACGCAGGTGCTCCTCGACTTCGACATCGGCCGGTCGTTCAACTCCGTCGGGCCGCCCGCCGCCCCGACGGGGTTCATGCTCATGCCGACGGTGCGCGGGGCGAACCTGGCGACCACCGGGGCCGTCGCGGGCGTCGTCCTGTCCGACGGGCGGACGCCCGGCGACGCGAGCGACGACGCGCCGCTCGCGTCGGTGACCGTGACCGCCACCCGCCCCGGGACGGTGGTCACGACCTACACCGACGCGCAGGGGGCGTACTACCTCGCCGGCCTCGACGACGGGAGCTGGGACGTGACGTTCCAGGCCCCCAACCACGACGACCAGACGGTCACGGTCACGGTCGTCGCGCAGCAGCAGACGACGCAGGACGTCCTGCTGGCCGGGAACTGACGTGGCGCGCCGCCCTTCCGCGCTGTCGATCCTGCTCGCCGCCGCGCTGGCCGGGTGCAGCCAGGAGGAGCCCGGGCCTCGCGCCCTCCGGGCGAGCGCGGCGGCCGCGCGCGCGGTTTCGGACGTGGGTGCGGCGCAGGCGGGGCCCGACGAGCGCGACCAGGCCCGGGTCGTCCTCCGCGGCCACCCGGACCCGCGGGCGCGCCGCGCCGCGATCGACCAGCTCACCGCCGCGGCCGACGTCGGCCCCCTCGTCGAGGTCCTGCTCACCGACGAGGACCCCCTCGTCCGCCGCTGGGCGGCGCTCGCCCTCGAGCGGGCCGTCCAGGCGGACGGCCGGGCGTGGGTGCGCCCCGCCCTCGCCCAGGCGCTCTGCGCCGAGCCGGACCGCGCCGTGCGCGCGGTCCTCGGCCGGTTGGAGCGCCGCCTCGCCGCGACCCCCTCGTGAGCCGCTCCGGCAGGCGATCGGGTCGGCGAGGTCGGCGCTCGAGGACGGTCAGCCGAGCTACACGATCAGCGGCTCCCACCGGAGCCCGCCGGCGCGCGGAGGGTCCGCAGGGTGATCGACCAGCGCTCCGCCGAGACGGGCGGGATCGAGTGCTCCCACGCCGCCCTCGCCGGCCCCGACAGCACGTAGACCGACCGCGGCGGGAGGGCCACGGTCACGGCGTCGCGCGGACGCCCTCGCTCGCGCAGGCGGAGCCGGCAGCCCGACAGGAGGGACACCCCCACGACGACCGGGCCATACTCCGGTCGGTCGCGATGCCAGCCGATCCCGGCGCCCGCCGGGTAGCAGCTCACGAGCGCCTGGGCGATCGCCTCGGGCGCGACGCCGCCGAGCGGCGCGCAGCGCGCGATCAGCGGCGCCAGCGCGGGCGGCAGCGGCGGCGGCGTGACCGCGCGCTGGCCGAGCCGGTAGGTCGCGCCGAACGCGAACACCCCCCGCCGCGACGGGGTGTCGTGCATGACGTAGGGCTCGAGCGGCAGCCCGCGCGCCCAGGCGAGCAGCCGCGCCTCCTCGTCCGGGTCCACCGCCTCCTCGAAGAGCGCGAACCCGGCCGGGCCGAGGGGGAGCTGAGGGAAGAGCGTCGTCATGGCGAGGATGGCGAGGGCGGCCAGGGCCCCCATCGATGCTCCGGCCGTCCGGCAGTCAGGCAAGGCGCCCGTCGGCGGGGTATACCCGTCGTCCGACGAGTGGAGCCGATGGAGCCGCCCCCGACCGCCTTCACCCTGCGACTGCGCGTCACGCGCGACGACCTCGACGCCCAGGGGCACGTCTCGAACGTGCGGGTGGTCGACTGGATGAACAGGGCCGCGATCGCGCATTCGGAGGCGGTCGGCCTCGACCTCGCTCGCTACCGCCAGCTCGGCGGGACGTTCGTCGTGCGCCGCCACGAGATCGACTACCTCGCGCCGGCGTTCGAGGGCGACGAGGTCGTCGCCTGCACCTGGGCGATCTCCTGCCGTCGGGCGACGGCCGAGCGGCGCCACGAGGTGCGCCGCGCCGACGGCCGCGTCCTCGCCCGGGGCTTCAACCTGTGGGCGTGGGTCGACCTGACCGGGCGACCCGCCCGCATGCCGGCCGAGGTCGAGACCGCGTTCAGGAGCCCGGGGCTGGGCGACTGACGGGTGACCGGCCCAGCCGCGCGATCACGCCTCGCGCGACCTCGCGGCCTCGACCTCCAGCGCCTCGACGCAGGAGAGCAGCTTCGCCCGCGTGTCGTCGTCCACCGCGTCGGCGCTGAGGCGCCGCAGGGCCCAGTGGAACACGTTGACGCGGGTCCCCGAGCGCGGGTCGTAGATCGCCGACTCCCAGAACGGCGACTCGAGCACCCAGCCCGCCCGCGGGACCGCGCGCCGGAGCACCGCCCCCAGGACGACGCCCAGCCGGGCCGTGGCGGTGAGGTACGCGTTGTCGCGCTGGCCCTCGTCCGCCCCCGCGATCAGGGCCGCCACCTGCGCGCGGTCGTGCGCCCGGTCGAACGCCTCGAGCCATGCCGGGTCCGGCGTCGGGCCGTCCGCCTCCGAGGCCGCGCCCGTGGCCGCGCCTGGGCCTGCAGGCGCGGCGAGGCCCAGGTCGCGCGACCAGGCCTCGACGGCCCGGGCGAGCGTCTCGTCGAGCGCCATGCGCACGAAGTGGAGCCCCTCCCGGGGGGCGGCGTGCAGGCGCCCAGAGGGTGTGCCGGGCCGGGCGGCGCGGACCTCCACGTCGGGGCGCGTCGTCGCGTGGCCGCGCCGCTGCAGGTCCGCCGGCGAGTACCAGGGCAGGCAGAAGCGGGCGAACAGGGCCTCGCACGACGGGAGCGAGTCGGCGCCCTCCCGGCCGGGGTCCCCCGCCGGCGACGTCTTCGGGTCCATGGCGGTGTTCTAACCCGGTCGGGGAGGACCGCGGGGTCGGTGGTCCGAACGGCCGGCGCTCCGAACACCGGCCGGCGGTCCGAACGGCCGGCGGAGGAGGCCGCGCCCGGTGGGCCAGGGCGCGGGGGCGCGCACGCCCCCCCGGCGCGGCGGTGAGCCCTCGCCGACGCGCCAGGGTGGCGCACGCGCCCGCCGCGCCCGCTCCGGGGCGAGCGGCGGGCGCTCGCTTCGACCGACTTGTCAAAGAGCACCTTCGGGCGCCCGAACAGGAGGCTAACTCACGGCACCGACATCCCCGGGCCGTCCGGCTCGCCCGGCCGCGCCGGACCAGGTACGGTGCCGGGCGATGGACGAGGACGAGCTGCGGCGGCGGTGGGCGGCGACCCTGGGCGGCGACCCCGGCTCGCCGGAGTACGACGTCGCCACGACCTTCCGCCTGCCGGACCCCGGATCGGGCGCGGCGAGCGCGCAGCCCCGGGCGTGGGACGGCCTGCTGTCGCGCTTCTCGGATGACGATGAAGGTGACCAGGAGGCCCTGCTCACCACGCTCCAGGGGCCCCCCGGGTCACCGCCCGCGACGGAGGAGCCCTCGCCGCCGCCGATCGCCGGCGGGTCCGGGTTCGAGCTGCACGACGTCCTCGGCCGCGGCGGCATGGGGGTGGTGTTCCGGGCCGTGCAGACGAGCCTCCAGCGCGAGGTCGCGGTCAAGAAGCTGCACGGGGGGCGCGCCACGCCGGGGCAGGAGGCGCGCTTCGTCGCCGAGGCCATGGTCGCGGGGCTCCTCGACCATCCGAACGTCGTCCCCGTGCACGACCTCGGGCGCACCGGCAGGGGCGAGCTGGCGATCGCCATGAAGCTCGCCCGCGGGCCGTCGTGGCGGCGCCTCCTGCACCCCGAGTCCGACGAAGAGCGGGCGCGCGCCGCGTCTATGGACCTGCGCGCGCACCTCGAGGTGTTCCTCGCCGTGTGCAACGCGGCCGCCTACGCGCACAGCAAGGGGGTCGCGCACCTCGACCTCAAGCCCGAGAACGTCCTCGTGGGCGAGTTCGGCGAGGTGCTCGTCATGGACTGGGGCCTGGCCGTGGCGCTCGACCCCGCGCTCGAGCGCCCCGGCCTCCCGCACCACACCGCTGTCCGCACCCCCTGCGGCACGCCGGCCTACATGCCGCCCGAGCTGGCGGAGGGGGACGGCGGGCGGATCGGGCCGTGGACCGACGTCTACCTGCTCGGCGCGACGCTGTTCGAGGTGGTCACGGGCGCCCCGCCGCACCGCCGGCGGACCGTCTCGGAGTCGGTGCTCGCCGCGGCGCGGGGCGAGGTGCCGGAGCCGGGCCCGTCGACCCCGGCCGGGCTGCGCGAGGTCATCGTGCGCGCCCTCGCGCCCCGGCCCGAGGACCGCTTCGAGGGGGTCGCCGCGCTGCGCGCCGCCGTGGTCGAGCACCTCCGGCACGGCGAGAGCGCGCGCGTCGCCGACGACGCCCGGCGGGTCCTCGAGGCGGCCGTCGGGGACGTCGCCGCCTCGCCCGCCGAGCGCTACGGCCGGTTCGCCGAGGCGGTGGCCGGCTTCCGTCAGGCGCGGCTGCTGTGGGCCGGCAACGAGGCCGCGCGCCGGGGCGAGGCCGAGGCGCGCCGCGCCTACGCGCTCGCCGCGCTCGAGGCGGGCGACCTCGCGCTCGCGCGCGCGCAGGCGACCTCGCTCGACGTGGCCGGGGACCTCCTGGCGCGCGTCGAGGCGGCCGAGGCGGCGCGGGCGGCGGCGGCGCGGAGCGCGCGGCGCGCGCGGCGCGCGCTGGCCGGGGCCGTGGGCGTGATCGCGGCGGGGCTGGTCACGGGCGGCGCGCTGCTCGACGCGGCCCGGCGCCGCGCCGAGGCGGGCGAGGCGGCGGCGCGCGCCCAGGAGGCGCTGGCCCGCGCGAGCGAGGAGGCCGCGCGGGCGGCGAAGGTCGAGGCGGAGGGGCGCCTGGCCGACGGCCTCCTCGCCGAGGGGCGCGCCCTCGGCGGCGCGGGCGCGTGGGAGCGCGGGCGCGAGCGCCTGCGCGACGCGCGCGCGCTGCTCGAGCGGCTGGAGCGGCCGACGCTCCCGGCGGACCTCGCCCTGCTCGGCGCGTGGCACGAGGCGCCGGAGGCGCTGCTCGAGGTGCGGGCGCACGCGGCGCCGGTCACGGCCGTGGCCCTGGCGGCCGAGGCCGACCTCCTGGTGTGCGGCGCGGCCGACGGGCGCCTGCGCGTGCTCGAGCGGCGGACGGGGCGCCTGCGCCACGACGTCGCCGGCCACGACGGGGCCGTGCTGGCGCTGTCGGCCTCGCTCGACGGGCGCCGGGCCCTGAGCGGCGGCGCCGACGGCCGCGTCCGCCTGTGGGACCTCGACGCCGGGCGCGCCGTGGCGACGCTCGACGGCCACGACGGGCCGGTGCGCGCCGTGGCGCTCGCGCCCCTGGGCGCGCGCGCCGCCTCGGGCGGCGACGACGCGACGCTGCGCGGCTGGGACCTCGACGCGCTCGCGCCGGTGTCGACGACGCGCCTCGCCGCGCCGGTGGCGGCGGTCGCGCTCTCCTGGGACGGGACCTACGCGGCCGCCGGCGCGGGGCGCGAGGTGCGCGTGGTGCACCTCGCGGCCGGCTCGCGCTTCGACGGGCACACGGTCCACGCGGCCGACGTGACGTGCGTCGCGCTCGACCACGGGCGCGTCCTCTCGGGGGACGCGGAGGGGGCGCTCTACGCGCGCGACCTGCGCTCCGGCGCGGTCACGCGGGTCGGCGCGCACACCGGCGCGGCGCGCGCGGTGGCCTTCGAGGAGGAGCCCGGGCACGCGCTGTCGCTCGGCGACGACGGGACGCTCCGCCGCTGGGACGTCCCGGAGGCCAGGGAGGTCGGGCGGCGCGCCGTGCCGCCGCCGGCGAGCGCCGCCCTCGCGCCGGCGCTCGGCCGCGCCCTCACCGGCCACCCGGACGGCCTCGTCCGGGTGCACGACCTCGCGCGCGGCCTGCCCGGCGGCCACGAGGCGCTCGACCTCCCGGGGCCGCCGGCGCACGCCGTCGGCGTCGACCCGCGCGGCGAGGTCCTCCTCCTGGCGACCGAGGGCGGCGACGCGCGCGTGATCGACGCGGCGAGCGGGCGGCCGCTCGTCGACCTCGCCGGCCACGCGCGGCCCGTCACCGCGGTCGACGTGGTCGCCACGCCCGCGGGGCCGCGCGGGCTGACGGTCGGCGAGGACGGCGCGCTCGTGCTCTGGGACCTGGCGAGAGGGCTGCCGCTGCGGCGGGTCACGGGCGAAGCTCCGCTCCGCTGCGCGCGGCTGACGCCCGACGCGGCGCGGGCCCTGGCCGGCGACGCCGAGGGGTCCCTGCGCGCGTGGGACCTCGCGACCGGGCGCGAGGTCCTGCGGCTAGACCTGCACCCGGCGCCGGTCGCGGCGCTGGCGCTCGACGGCGACCGGGTCGTGACCGGTGACGACCAGGGGACCCTCGTCGTCACCGCCCTCGCGCCGACCCGGGTCCTCTCCACCCACGTCGAGCGCCCGGTGGCGCTCCGCGCGCTCGCCGTCGAAGGCGACCTCGTCCTCGCCGGGGCCGCCGACGGCTGGCTGTTCGCCCGCGACCTCGTCGCCGACGTCACGCGCTGGTCGGTCCGCGCGCACACGGGCGCCGTCGCCGGCCTGGCCCTCTCCGGCGGCGGGGCGGTGTTCAGCGCCGGGGCGGACGGGACGGTGGCCCTGTGGCGGCTGGCGGACGGCGCCAACCTCGGCGCCCTCCCGGCCGGGGCGCCCGCGCGCGCGCTCGCCGTCACGCCGGACGGCCGCCGCGCGCTCGTCGGGACCGACGCGGGCGCGCGCCTGTGGGACGTCGAGCGGGTCGCCCGCCGCGAGCGCCTGCGGCCGTCGCCCGTGCTCGGCGCGGTGGTCGACCCGGCGGCGCGGGCCGCCTGGTGCGCGCTCGTCGGCGCCGGCGACGACGCCGCCGCGCTCCTGCACGCGGACGAGGCGGCCGGCGCGACCGACGACCTCCTGCTCCTCGCCGACCTCCTCCCGGAGCAGTGGGCGCGCGGGCGCCTGGTCGACGCGGCGCGCGCGGCCGCGCGCCTCGCCGCCGCCGCGCCCGACGACCCGCTGGCCGCGGCCCGCCTCGACGCCGTGCGCCGCGACGAGCGCGAGCAGGGCGGCGGCCTCGTCGGGCGCGAGCCGGACATCGTGCGCGGGCTCGCGTTCACGCCGGACGGCGCGAGGCTCGTCTCGATCAGCCGCCGCGGCACGCTGACGGTGTGGCACACCCTCGCCGGCGCGCCGCTGCGGCGCCTGCGTCAGCCCGCGCGCGACCTGTTCGCGCTGGCCCTCGTCGACGGCGGCCGCGTCGCGTGGGTCGGCGACGCCGACGGGCGGTTGGTCGCGTGGGACCTGGCGTCGGGGGCCCCGGCGGCGACGGCGCGCCACGGCGAGGAGGTCACCTGCGCCGTGACCCTCCCCGACGGCCGCGTGGCGACGGGCGGCCAGGGCGGCGTGCGCCGGTGGCGCCTCGACGGCGCCGAGGCCGCCGGGCCGGCGCTCGCGCCGGGCGAGCGGGCGCGGGGGCTCGCCGTCACGGCCGACGGCCGGCGCCTGGCGGTCCTCACGCGCGACGGCGCGAGCCTGTGGGACCTCGAGGCCGGCGCGCGCCTGGGCGACCTCGAGGGCGCGCCCGCGCGCCTGGACCAGGTGGTCGCCCTCCCCGACGGCGGCCTCCTCGGCGCCACGGCGCGCGCGCTCGTGCGCTGGGCGCCGGGCGACCTCGTCGCGGCGCAGACGATCCCGCACCCGACCTCCACCTACGCCCTCGCCGTCTCGCCCGACGGCCGCCGCGCCCTCACGGGGGCGAGCGACGGCGTGGTGCGCCTGTGGGACCTCACCCGCGGCGCCGAGGTGCGCGCCGTCGCGCTCCCCGCCCTGGCGCTCGTGGCGGCGTGGTCGCCGCGCGGCGACGTCGTCGCGGTCGGGCTGCGCGACGGTCAGGTGAGAGCGCTGCGGGTGGATTGATTGACGAGGGTCGACCTCGCCGGCCAGGCCGAGGGACCTCGCCGGCGCGCTGCTCTCCCGGCGCGATCCCTGTTACCCTCCGGCGCCATGCAGCCCCCCATCCTCGTCGGCGTGGCCGGCGGCTCCGGCTCCGGCAAGACGACCGTGGCCCGCGCCCTGGCGGCCAGCTTCCGCGCGGAGCAGGTCCAGATCGTCCTCATGGACTCCTACTACCGGGACCGCCGCGACGTGCCGTTCGAGGAGCGCGCCCGGATCAACTACGACCACCCGGACGCCTTCGACGAGCCGCTGCTCGTCGAGCAGCTCCGGGCCCTGCGCGCGGGGCGGGGCGTCGACCAGCCGGTCTACGACTTCACGCGCCACGAGCGCGACGCGGAGCGCGTGCGCGTCGAGCCCTCCCGCGTCGTCCTCGTCGAGGGGATCCTCGTCCTGGCCCTGCCGGCGGTGCGCGAGCTCCTGCACCTCAAGCTGTTCGTCGACACGCCGGGCGACCTGCGCTTCCTGCGCCGCCTGCGCCGCGACGTCGCCGAGCGCGGGCGGACGATCGACTCGGTGATCGAGCAGTACCTGACCACCGTCCGCCCCATGCACGAGGCGTTCATCGAGCCGTCGCGGCGCCACGCCGACCTGATCATCCCGGAGGGCGGCCACAACGAGATCGCCGTCGACCTGATCCGCGCCTGGATGGACCGCCTCGTGCAGTCCTAATCGACCCGCTCGAAGGCCGCGCCCGGCGGCTGCCCCTCGAGCCATCGGCGCACCTCGGCCGCCGAGCGCTCCCGCGCGTCGGGGTCGAGCTCGAGCCGCGTGAGCCGCCGCAGGACCGCGGTCGCCCGCGCCAGCGGCTCGCCCGTCTGCGTCTCGAACAGCTCGAGGAGGACCGGGACCGCGACCAGGTAGCCGCCCTCGCCCAGCGCCAGCGCCGCCGCGCGCCGCCGCACCCGGTCGACCGGCTCCGCGCCGGCGCGCGCGAGGTCCGGCGCCAGGAGGTCGGCGCCGCCGGCCGCCACCAGCGAGGCGGCGGCCGCCTCGGCGGCGGGCAGGGTCCCCTGCCGGGCCGCCTCCTCGACCGCCGCCTCGTAGCGGCGCCGGGCGGCCTCGATCCCGCGGCGCCGCGCCTCGGCGACGTCGTCGAGGTAGTAGCCGTGCAGGGCCCGGCCGCCCTGGCCCATGTGCCGCTCGAGGTCGCGCGTCACCGCGTAGGCGCGCTCGACGCCCAGCTCGCCCGAGAGCGGGTCCGGGCGGAGGACGAGGAGGTGCCCCTCGGGGGTCGTGTAGACGACGCGGTCGCCGCCGATCGGGGCCAGCTGCCCCGCCGCCGGGCCGGGCTCGGGCGACGCCGGCGGCGGAGGCGCGGGCGACACCGCCGGGGCGGGCGGCGCGGCGGCGCGCGCCGCCAGCAGCGCGTCCGAGACGAGCCGGGCGCCCAGCCCGAGGCCCGCCGCGCAGATCGCCGCCGAGCCGAGGAGCGCGAGGACGACCGGACCGCTCGACGGCGCGGGCCCGGGCGAGGCAGGGCGCGCGGGGACCTCCGCCGGGCGTCGCGCCGGCTCGGGCGCGCGAGGCGCCTCGGCCGCGGTCGGTCGCGGCGCGGCCGGCCGGGCACGTCGGTCGGCGGCGCGGCCGCCCGGGGCGCGGCGGCCTGAGCGGCGGACGCCGCCGGGGCGGCTGGCGCCTGCGCGGCCGCGGGGGCGCGGGTCGTGCAGGTGCGGCCTGCGCGGGCGCCGCCTCGCCGCCGGGGTCGGCGGCTGCGCGGCGTGCGCCGGAGCGGCGGGCGCGGGCCGGGCCGGCGCCGCCGGCGCAGGCCAGCCGCGGGCGCGGGCTGCGCCGGAGCGGCGGGCGCGGCCTGCGCCCGTGGCGGCCGACCGGCCGCCACGGCGCTGGCGAATACGGATCGCGGCGGGCCGCGCGCTTCTCGCGCGCCTTCGCCTCCGCCTCGACGATCTCGCGCACGTCGTGCGGCGTGCGGGCGGCCGCCTTGAGCACGCTGGCCGTGACCCGCCGCGCGCGCGGCCGCGGCGGCTCGGCCGGCGCGCCGCCGGCCTCCGCCTGGCGCGGGCGCGGCCTCCGGCGCGGGCGCGGCCTCCGGCGCGGGCGCGGCCTCCGGCGCTGCGGGCCCCGACGTCGTCGCCGCGCGGGCGTCCCCGGCCGGCGGCGGCTCGCCGGGGCCGCCGCGCGCGTCGTCTTCGGCTCCGGGCGCGCTCACTGCTCGAGCTGCTCCAGCTTCTTCCGCGCGCGCTGCTCCTCGTTGCCTCGCAGCCCCACCCGCAGCGCCTCCTTCAGGTCAGAGATCGCCTCGACCCGCAGGCCCATCTCAGCCCGGATCTCGCCGCGCACCAGCCACAGGTGTCCGCTCGTCTTCTCCAGCCCGAGCGCCTCGTCCATGTCGGCGAGCGCCCGGTCGAGCTGGCCGATCCGGTGGAAGTAGTGCGCCCGCTCGTGCACCAGCCAGCCGCGCCTGTCCGGCGGCGCCTTGGCCACCACCTGGTCCCAGTCGGCGCCGGCGCGCTCGACCTCCTTGCGGTCCTCGTGCAGCTGCGCCCGCGCCTCGTGCGGGCGGTAGTCGCGCGGGTCGAGCTCGATCGCGCGCGCGTAGCTCCGCTCCGCCTCGTCGAGCCGCTTCGTGCGCTGCATGAGGTCCGCCCGCAGCAGGTGGAACGTGACCGTCTCGCCCTGCAGGCGCAGGAGCCGCTCGAGGTCCTGCGCCGCGTCCTGGAAGCGCTCCACCTCCATGAGGACCTGCGCCCGCTCCGTCAGCGCCGGGGCGCAGGGCACGTCGCGGAGCTCCAGCGCCAGCTGCAGCTGCCGCCCGGCCTCGCGGCCGTCGCGGCGCGCCAGCGCCTCCCTGAGCGCCTTGAGCGCCTGGTGCACCGACGCGTGCCCCGAGTGGTCCCCCTGGCCGCCCGGGGTCGTCGTCGGCTGCGTCGGCTGCCGCTTCGGCCGCAGCGCCTCGGCCAGCGTGCGCGCCTGGGCGTGCTGGGGCTCCAGCTTGAGCGCCTCCTCGGCGTCGGCCAGCGCGTCGGCCGCCTTGCCCAGCTCCTTGCGCGCGCTCGCCCGCACGACGAGCGCCGCCGCCGTCCGGTCGAGCCGCAGCGCGGCCGTGGCCTCCTCGTCCGCCGCCGAGAAGCGCCGCGCGCGGAGCAGCAGCTCGGCGTGGCGCAGGCGCAGGCGCGCGTTCTTGTCGTCGTGGTGGGTCGCCTCGTCGAGGTGCACGAGCGCGACCGCCAGCTCGCCCTTGCGCAGGGCGACCTCGCAGCGGAGCTCCGCGGCCGCCGAGCGGCCGGCCGGCCCGAGGCGGTCGATGTGGTTGATCTCCGCCTCGACGTCCGTCTGCGGCCGGTCGAGCTGGAGCAGGCAGCGCGCGCGCGTCAGGCGCGCCAGCAGGTTGTCGGGCTCGAGCGCGAGCGCGCGGTCGAGCGGCTCGAGCGCCGCCCGCGCGTCGCCGTCCACGCCGAGCGTGAGCGTCCCGAGGGCGACCAGCGCCTCGCCCACGTCCGGCCCCAGGTCCACCGCCTCGCGGGCCAGCGCCAGCGCCTCCCTGGGGCGGTCGGCCTGCGCGGCCAGCGCCAGCCGCGCGCGCTCGAGCGCCTGCTCGCGCCGCTCGGCCGCCTCGCGCAGCCGCTTCTCCTCGGCGGCGCGCCGCTCGGCCTCCTCCTCGCGCTGCCGCTGGATCCGGAGCTCCTCGGCCTGCTGGCGGGCGTACCACCAGCCCGCCGCGCCGATGCCCACGCCCAGGACGGCGACGGCCACGGCGGCCCCCAGGAGCGGCCCCCGGCCGCCGCCTGCGGCCGGGCGGGCCGGCGTCCGCCGGCGCTGCGCCGCCTCGAGGGCCGCGGCGATGTCCTGGCCGAGCGCCTCGATCGTCGGGTAGCGCTGCTCGCGGTCCTTGGCCAGGCACCGCAGCACCATGGCGTCGACCTTCTCCGGCACGCTCCGGTCGAGCTTGCGCAGGGGCGTCGGCTCGGCGCTGAGCACCTTGGTGATCACGTCGTAGGGGGTCACGCCCTCGAACGGCGGCCGCCCGGCGATCATGCGGTAGAGGATCGCGCCGAGCGCGTAGATGTCGGCGCGCCCGTCGACGAGGTGCGTGCGCCCGTCCGCCTGCTCCGGCGGCATGTAGGTCGGGGTCCCCAGGACCTCGCCCGTCACCGTGTGGCTCTCGACGGCCTCGAGGTCCTTGGCGATCCCGAAGTCGGTGATCCGCGGCGTGCCGCGCGGGTCGAGGAGGATGTTCGCCGGCTTCAGGTCGCGGTGGACGAGCTTCTGCGCGTGCGCGCAGGCCAGCCCGTCCGCGATCCCGCGGGCGACCTCCAGCGCGCGCTCGAGCGAGAGGGGCTTCGGCTTGATCGCGTCGGCGAGCGACGGCCCCTCGACGAGGTCCATCGTGAAGTAGAGGACGCCCTCGTGCTCGCCGACGTCGTGGATCGCGACGATGTTCGGGTGGACCAGGCGCGCGACGGCCCTGGCCTCGGCGAGGAACCGGCGCCGCTTGCGCTCGTCGCCGGTCGCGCCCGCGAGGAGCATCTTCACGGCCACCGGCCGGTCGAGGTCGAGCTGCCGCGCCCGCCAGACGACGCCCATGCCGCCGCGGCCGAGCTCCGACTCGAGCCGGTAGCGGCCGAAGGTCTCGCCCGGGGTGAAGGTGCGCACGCGCGAGAGGAGCGTCCCCTGGCTGGCGCTCGGCGTGGGCTCGGGCCCGGCCCCGTAGGGCGGCCACGACGAGCCCGGCGCGCGCGTGGAGGCCACCGTGCCGGTCGGGCCGACGGCCTGGCCCGGCATCGGGAACCCCGACGACGAGCCGGGGCGAGGGCCGGCGGCCGGGCTGGCGACGGGCGTCGGGAACCCCGACGACGAGCCGGGGCGGGGGCCGACGGCCGGGCTTGCGGCGGGCGTCGGGGGCGCCGGCGCGACGCCCGAGCCGGTCGTGCTCTCGGAGACCCAGCGCTGGAGGTCGGCGCCGCGGCCGCGCGCCTGGCTGGCCATGGCGACCGCCTCCTGGTGGAGGACGCGCGCCTTGTCGGTCGGGATCCGCGCCCGCTCGACCAGCAGGTGGACGACCGAGCGCCCCTGCGAGCGCGGCGTCCGCGCCAGCTCGAGGCACTCCTGGGCCGCCTCGCGCGTGGCCATGCCGCGCTGGACGGCGAGGCTCACGAAGTAGGACTCCGTGTCGTCCGGCACGTCCTCACCTTAGCACGGCCGGATCCGCTCGGCCCGGCCGGATGCGGGGGCGCCCGGAGGACGGCCGAGGGCCGTGTTAGAGTCCTGCCCTCCCCGGAGGCCCCCGGTGCGCACGGGACTGCTGGGCGGGTCGTTCAACCCCCCCCACCACGGACACCTCGCCATGGCCCGCGCCGCGCAGGCGGCGCTGGGGCTCGACCGCGTCGTCCTCATCCCTGCCGCCCGCCCCCCGCACAAGCCGACCAGCCCGGACATGGCCTCGCCGCACGACCGGCTGCAGATGACCCGCGCGCTCGCCGCGGCCGGCGGCCCCGGGCTCGAGGTCTCGGCGATCGAGCTGGAGCGCCTCGGCCCCAGCTACACGATCGACACCATCCAGGAGCTCCGGCGCCTCCACCCGGGCGACGAGCTCTACTTCATCATCGGCGCCGACACGGTGGGCGAGCTGCCCACCTGGCGCGAGGCGGCGCGCCTCCTCGAGGAGGTGCGCTTCGTCGTCTTGAACCGGCCGGGGTTCGACCTCGAGGCCGGGCTGGCGGTCGTCGCCGCGCGCCTGGGCGCCGCGGCGGCGGCGCGCGTGCGCGAGCACGTGGTGACGATGCCGCCGCAGGCGGTGTCGTCGACCGAGGTGCGCCGCCGCATCCGCGAGGAGGCGCCAGGGTGGCGCGACCTCGTGCCGCCGGGCGTCGCCAGCGTCATAGAGGCCGAGCGGCTCTACGGGAGGAGCTTCGTGACCACGTTCACCACCATCGACCGGCTGGCCGAGCACGCGGGGCAGCGGGTCGAGCTGCGCGGGTGGCTCTACAAGCAGCGGGGCAAGGGCAAGATCACGTTCCTGCACCTGCGCGACGGCACCGGCGTCGTGCAGACGATCGTCAACCGGGAGCAGGTGGGCGAGCAGGTCTACGAGCGCCTCAAGGGGCTCATGCAGGAGTCGGCGCTCAAGATGCGCGGCACGCCGCGCAAGGACGACCGCGCCCCGGGCGGCGTCGAGCTCGACGTCGACGACCTCGAGGTCGTGGCGCCGGCCGCGGGCGAGTACCCGATCTCGCTCCAGGAGCACGGGATCGACTTCCTCCTCTCGAAGCGCCACCTGTGGCTGCGCTCGAGCAAGCAGCACGCCGTCATGCGCGTGCGCAACGAGGTGATCAAGGCGATCCGCGACTTCTTCTACGACAAGCGCTTCGTGCTGATCGACGCCCCGATCTTCACGCCGTCGGCCTGCGAGGGGACGACGAACCTGTTCGAGGTGAAGTACTTCGACGAGTTCGCCTACCTGACGCAGAGCGGCCAGCTCTACATGGAGGCCGCGGCCATGGCCCACGGCAACGTCTACTGCTTCGGCCCGACGTTCCGGGCCGAGCGCAGCAAGACGCGCCGCCACCTGACCGAGTTCTGGATGGTCGAGCCCGAGATGGCCTGGGCCGGGCTCGACGACGTCATGGACCTCGCCGAGGAGTTCCTCGAGGCCGTGGTCGGCCGCGCCCTCGAGCGCTGCAAGGAGGAGCTGAAGGTCCTCGAGCGCGACCCCGCGCCGCTCGAGCGCGTGCGGCGGCCCTTCCCGCGCATCACCTACGACGAGGCGGTGAAGCTCCTCCACGACAAGGGGCTGCCGTTCGAGCACGGCAACGACCTCGGCGCCCCCGACGAGACCGCGATCTCGGAGAACTTCGACCGGCCGGTGATGATCCACCGCTGGCCGCACCAGGTGAAGGCCTTCTACGCCCGGCGCGACCCCCAGAACGACGCCCTGGCGCTGGCGGTCGACGTGATCGCGCCCGAGGGGGTGGGCGAGGTGATCGGCGGCGGCGAGCGGGCCACCGACCTGGCGTTCCTCGAGGAGCAGATCGCGGCGCACGGGCTGCCGAAGGAGGCGTTCGAGTGGTACCTCGACCTCCGTCGGTTCGGGGCCGTGCCGCACGGCGGCTTCGGCCTCGGGCTCGAGCGCACCGTCGCCTGGATCTGCGGGCGCGAGCACGTGCGCGAGGCGATCCCGTTCCCGCGGACCATCTACCGTAAGGATCCATGACCATGGAAGAAGCGGACGACCGCGCCGACGCGGGCGAGCGGCCCAAGGGCGACGCCAGCGAGAAGCAGCTCAACTTCATCCGCTCGCTGCAGAAGCGCATGAACCTCGACGACGCCGCGCTCGAGGAGGTCCTCACCGAGGTGTGCGGGGCCGCCGCGCTCGAGGACCTCGGGCGGCGCGAGGCGTCGGAGGTGATCGACGAGCTGCAGGTGCGCGCGCGCGAGCAGGGGATCGACCTCGACGCCCAGCCCAAGGCGTCCGAGAAGCAGGTCTCGTTCATGAAGCAGCTCAAGCGGCGCGCGCACATGACGGACGACGAGTTCCAGGCCTTCCTGCAGGACCGCGCCGGCGTGACCGACGCGGCCGACGTCGGCAAGCGCGACGCGTCGGCGATCATCGACGAGCTCCTGAAGAAGGCGGACGGCGCCAAGGCCGGCGGCGGCGGCAAGCCGGCGGGCGGCAAGCCGGCGGGCGGTGGTGGCCGGTCGGCGCCGGCGAGGAAGACGGGCGGCGCGGCGCCGAAGAAGGCGGCGCCGGCGCCCAGGCCCCGCGACGAGGACGACGACCGCCCGCCGGAGCGCGGGCCGCCGCCCGGGGTCGACGACTACGAGCCGGGGTCCTTCGACGACGGACCCGACGACGAGGACCTCGACCGCGACCCGGGGCGGGAGGACGACGACCTGCCGTTCTGACCGCGCTCACCGCTCGATCTGCGAGCGAAGCGAGCAGATCGAGCGCGGTGGCGCGCATCCCCGAGCGGAGGCCGCGTCGCGGCCGGAGCGAGGGCGACAGGTGCCTCACTGCGGATCGGAGCATCGAGCCGCGCGCCCGGACGTGGACGTCAGAACAAGCGACGGCCGCCGTGAGGGCGCACCCCGTACCACACCAGGCCCACGACCTCGCGCGGCAGCGAGTAGACGTCGCGCCGCGCGGGCCGGTAGACCGCCCGCGCGGTGGCCACGCGCGGGACGCCGGCCCGCTCGAACGCCAGCTTCGAGCGCGGCACGTGGTAGTAGCTCGTGACCACGAGCGCCGACTGCAGCCCGCGCGCCTCGAGGAGGGCGCGCGTGTTGACCGCCGTGTGCCACGTCGTCCAGCCGTCGCGGTCGACGACGACCCGGTCCGGCGGCACGCCGCGCGCGATCAGCCAGGCGGCCATGACGTCGGCCTCCTCGTGGCCCTCGACGCCCAGGCCGCCGCTGACCATGACGAGGCCCGCCTCGCCGCGGCGCCAGGCGTCGAGCCCGCGGGTCAGCCGGTCGTGCAGCTGCACGCTCGGCGTCCCGTCGGGGCGCACGCGGGCGCCGAGGACCACGGCCACGTCGCACGGGGCGGGCGCGTCGAGGAGGCCGCGCACGGCGACGGCGGCGTTGGCGAGGAGGAACGCGGCCGAGAGGGCGAGGGCGGCGCGCGCGGCCCGGCGGGCGCGCCGCCGAGGTGGGGCTGGGTCCATGCGCCCGTCTTCGGCCAGCGAGGGCCCCTACCTCCAGGTGTGGTTCGCGGGGGCTCGGGCCCCCGCGGTCCCCCCCGCGCTCGCGCGCGTGGGCCCTTCGAGGTCGCCGTCCCTCGACCGGCGAGCGCGGTCGGTCACCGCGCCGTCCCGAGCAGCTCCTGCTGGTAGGTGCCCGACACCGTCACCTGGAGCTGCACGGTCAGGTCCTTGGGCGCGCCCTCGAGCCGGCCCGTGCCCTTGATGCTGCCGCGGATGGTCCCCGTGCCCGTGGGCGCCGCCCCGTCGACGCTCTCCCAGACCTCGAAGCGCACCTCGAGCTCGGCGGGCGGGTCGAAGGTGAGGTCGTAGAGGCGCGTGAACGCCAGGCGGAAGTCGAACACGAGGCGCACCTGCTCGGCGCCGTGGTGCTGGCGCGTGGCGTCGAGCGTCCCGCGGCAGGTCGAGCGCGCCTCGACGACCGCCGCCGGGTCGAGGCGGAAGAGCTGCGCGGCCGGGGCGTTCGGGATCGTCCACTTCTGGCCCAGGGCCACGACGAGGTCCTCGGGGTAGAGGTGCTGGAAGGCCGAGAGCGGCACCTTCGCGGCGCCCTCGAGCAGCTCGCGCGCGGCCTCCGGGAGCTCGTCCTGGGGCGTGTAGTGCATGTGCTCGCCCGAGTAGTCGAGCACGACCCGGCGCGGCCGCCGCTCCTCCTGCCCCGTGGCCCAGTCCTTGACCCGCTCGTAGGTGCGCTGCACGCGCATGATCCCGCCGCCCGGACCCAGGGCCTGGACCTCGTCGACGTACCGGAGCTCGAACCCGCCCCGCTTGTTCTCGACCCGCACGGGCTTGCCGCGCTGCAGCACGTTGGCGAGCCCCTCGTGCTTGGACCCCTGGACGATCCGCACCCGGTCGCCCTGGCGGAACGGGTAGCTCGTCCGCAGGTCGAAGCGCCGCGGCCCCTCCTCACCCGAGGCCAGCGCGGCGCAGAGCGCCGCCGCGCACGTCAGGGCGCCCGTCCGAGCCCACGCCATGGTCCCCTCCCTCGGCGGGACTGTGGACGTGGTCGGTCAGTTTTGCAAGCGGCTACTGCCCGTCGTCCTCGTCCGGGTCCTCGGCCGGAAGGAGGAGGGCCTTGAGCTCCTCGAGGTGCCCGGCGCTGCAGGCGTGATAGATCGGGTGCGGCGGGCGCGGGTCGCGGAAGATGAACGGCCCGTCCGCGGGCACCATGGCCGCGCACACGCCGCAGGCGACCTCGTCCGGTGCTTCGTTCGGCGGCGGCGGCGCGTCCGCCGGCGGGGTCGCCTCTGCCCGCTCCTCGCCGGGCGGCGGCGGCGCGGCCCCCTGCTCGTCGCCGCCGCCGGGCGCGTCGTCGACCGGCGGGAAGGCGTGCCCGCGCGGGTGGGCCTTCAGCCAGGCGTCGAGCGCCCGCAGGGGCTCGTCGAACAGGGCGCCCAGGACCTCGGCCCCCTCGGCCGTGGCCCACACGTCGCGCTCGCCCGCGCGCTGGCCGAGGAGCAGCGTCCGCGTCTCCTCGGGCTTGTCGTAGGGCTTGAGCGTGATCGTGATCGTGCGCGCCGGCGGCGCGAGGCCGACCTCGGCCAGGCGCGCGTCGGTGCGCGGCTCGGCGCGGGCCACCTCGACCTTCTCGAACGCGCGCAGGAGGTCCTCGACCTCGATCGTCTCGAGGATCTGCTCGCTCCCGCCGTCGACCCGCTTCCAGTTCTCGGCCGGCTTCCTCAGCTCGAGGACGACGTCCGCGCCGTCCTTGACCAGGAGGCCCCGCGCGTTCCAGCGGTCGCTCTCGAGGAGCGTCGTCTCCTTGGCGAACCCGCGCGCCATGCGCTCGAGGAAGCCCGCGTCGACGCGCCCGATGGCGTGGCCGTCCTCCGCCAGGGCGAGGACCCGGTCGCCCTCGCGGCGGCCGAGGAGGAGCGTCTTCACCAGGTCGGTCTTCTTGCCGTCCTTGAAGGTCTCGATCGTCACCTCGACCTTCATGGCCCGGTCGAGGCCGTACCGGGCGCGCGCCTCGGGCGAGTCGTGCGCCAGCCAGCGCTCGACCTTCATGGCCTCGAACGCCTCCATGAAGCGGTCGACCTTCTCGCTCACCGCGTCGGGCGACGCCGGCGTGGTCACCTTCCACTCGCGCACGCCCTCGTCGGTCTTCGCCGCCTCGAGGAGGACCTCGCCGTCGGGGTCGGTCACGACGACCTTCTTGGCGTCCCAGTGGGACGCGGCGATGATCGTCTTGTCGAGCAGCTCGAGCGGCGCGTCGTCGAGGCGCCCGGGGAGGGCGTCGACGCGCACGGCGTAGACGCGCGGCTCGCCCGCGCGCATGACGTGATGGACGCCGGGCCGCCCCTCGACCGGCGCGCCGATCCACACCTCGCGCCGCAGCGGCTCCTGCACGAGCGCCACCTTGAGGGCCGGCGGGTCGAGGCCGAGCGCCGCCAGGTCGGCCGGCGCCTCGCGCCGCTCCTCGATCGTCAGGCCGAGCACGTCGCCGAGCAGGGCCTCGACGGGGGCGAGCGCCGCCTGGACGGGCTTCTCGCCGTCGAAGCGCCACTGGCCCTCCTTCTTCGTCAGGCCCCAGGTCTTGCCCTCGGCCGTGGTCACGGCGAAGCCGGTGAGCGTCGCGGCCGAGCCGCGCAGCGGGACGAGCGCGTCCGAGAGCCACCCCTCGAGCGGGCGGTCGAGCGCCTTCGCCACCTTGCTCGCGTCGACGGCCAGGGCGGCGGCGCGGTCGGTGAAGCGGGCGTGGCGCCGCGCGGGCGCGCCCTCGACCGGGAGGCCCAGCTCGAGCGTCTCGGCCGCGCCGTCGCGCGTCTCGAGCTTCACCGTGACCCGCGCCGGGGCGAGGCCCAGGCGCGCGAGGTCCTCGTCGCCTGGCTGCTCGGCGGAGACGGCCGCGGCCTGGAGCCCGTAGAGCTCGCCGATCAGCTCGTCGACCTGGCCCTCGGCGGCGAACTCGCCGCCGTCGCCACCGGAGCCGCCGGAGCCGCCAACGCGCCAGTAGCCGTCGACGCGGCGCAGGACCACCTCGCGGTCGGCGACGCCCGGCCCGGCCTCGGCCGGCGCCGCGCGCAGGGTGACCGCCGTCAGCTGGTCGCGGAGCAGGTTGAAGAGCTGCTTCCTGCGGAACTTCCAGGGGTCCTGCGCCAGGTCCTTGTGCAGCGCCTCGCGCACGAGGTAGACGACGCCCGGCTCCGACGCGAGGCGGAGCGGGCGCTTGCCGAGGCGCTCCGGGCCGACCTCGAGGGAGATCGTCGGCTTGCCGCCGCGGCGCTCGAGCCGCGCCGTGACGGCCACGTCGCCGAAGTCGTAGGCGCTGGCGTGCTCGCCCTCGAGCTTGTCGGTGAACTCGAGCCACTCGATCGCGTTGAGGACCCGGGTCACCTCCCCGCCGTCGGCCGCGTCGGCGACCGGCGCCTCCATGCGCCAGGGCTTCGGCTCGCCCTTGTCGCCCTCGGGCGCGGCCTCGCGCGCGAGCGCGACCTTCGGCGCGTCGCCGGCCGGCTGGAGCTCGAGGCGCGTGGCGTCCGCCGTGGCGAACATGGGCAGGACGCGGCGCTTCTTCACGCCGTCGCCGGTGGCGCTCGGGTCGAGCTGGCCCTCGCCCAGCCAGATCCACAGGGCCAGGACGCCCACGATCGCCGTGAGGACGAGGGTCGTGCGCAGGCTGCTGGGGGCCGGCGCGGAGGGGGGTGGGACGGGCGCGTTCATCGTCACCTCCGCCGGAGCATCCAGGCGAACAGGCCCAGGCCGATGGCCACGCTCGGCAGGCCGAAGAAGGAGAAGAGCTTCATGGCGGCGAGCGTCTCGGGCGCCATCTCCAGCCGGTAGCTCTTCGGCCGGCTGGCCTTGCCCACGAGCCGCTCCTCGCGGTTCATCGCCCAGGAGGCGGCGTTCAGGAACAGCTCCAGGTTGTGGAAGCGGCCCACGCCGATGGCGAGGTTCTGCGCCCAGCCGACGTCGCCCACGACGACGACCCGGCTGCGCTGCTGCTCCTCGCCCTCGCCGACCGACCGCTCGCTGGTCACGACCAGCGTGAACGGGCCGCGCTGCGGCTCGTCGGTCGGCCGCCCGCGGGCGCGCAGGCCGAGCGGGTCGCCCACGGCGAACACGGGCGCGCGCGACCCCGTCTTGACGAGCTCCGAGGTGGTCGCGCCGGGCGCCGGCGTCGTCCGCAGCGGCCGCGCGCCGAGGAGCATGACCCGCGCCTGCTCGCGCGCGAGCCGCTTGCCCACCTGGTGGCCGACATCGAACTCGTCGCCCTGGACCTCCTCGGTGAGGAGGAGGCCGACGATCGGATCCTGGACCTGCGTGAAGATGAGCGCGTCATCGGACAGGACGCCGTAGCGCTCCTTGAGGAGCGGCTCGAGGCCCGACTCCGCGAAGCGCGTCCCGCCGCCGTCGCGGCTGGCGACCACGGGGTCGAGGAGGATCAGCGCGTCGCCGCCCCGCTCGAGGAAGCGCTCGACGCTCGCCACCTCGCGCGGGTCGAGCGCCACGCGCGGGCCCGGGATCACCAGCAGGTCGCAGTCGTCGGGGACGGGGCCGCCGTCGGTGAGCTTCAGCTCGGCGAGCTCCATGTTGCGCTGGCGGAGCATCGCGGCCAGCGTGCCGAGGCCCTCCTGGTTGCTCCCGCCGCCGTGGTCGTCGTGCTCGTCGATCGAGGCCTCGGCGTGGCCCGTGAGGAAGTAGAGCTTGGCGCGCTTCTCCTCCAGGACCTCGCGGATCGCGGAGCTGAGCTTCTGCTCGCCCAGGAAGGTGCGCTTCTTCGAGCGGTCGAAGGCCTGCTCCCACAGCTCGGCCTTGGGGACGTGCTTGGTGCGCTGGGCAGAGAGCCCCTCGCCCAGCTGCGCCTGCACGACGACGCCGAGGAGCTCGTCCTCGAAGCGCTGGCCCTCGAGCCCGAGCTCCTTGAGGAGCGCCAGCAGCTCGGTCTGGCCCTTGCGTCGCAGGTCGATGCGCTCGACGCGCACGCGCGCCGACTCGCTCCGGTACTGGTCGAGCAGCGCGTGGAGCGGGCTCATGTCGCGGTCCTGGTCGGCCGCGGTGAGGACGACCAGGCGCACGTCGCGGTCGAGGACGCCCACGAGCGCGCGCGACTCGTCGGAGAGGGTGTAGAGCCCCTCCTGCGTCAGGTCGGCGCGCCAGAAGTCGTGCCGCGCCGAGAGGAAGTTGACGATCACCAGGATGATGAACGCCAGCACGCTCATGAGCACGGCGTTGGCCGCGTGGAGGCTCTTGCGCTGGCGCACGAGGTCCATGAGGCGCGGGAACTCGAGCGAGACGCCGAGCGCCACGAGGCCGGCGCCGATCGCCGCGACGAGGCGGAAGCGCGGCATGCCCTCGCTCGCGAGGCCGCTGCCGCTCGACGCGTAGAGGATCGCGGCGAAGACGAGCAGGAGGCCGCCGATCAGGATCGACAGCACGCCGATCAGGAACTGCAGCTCCGACTCGCGCTCGGGGGGCTGGAGGGGCTGGGTCACGGGCTCACCTCCACGTGTGCGACTCGACCCCGCGCACGGCGAGGAAGAGGAAGAAGATGGTGCTGCTCAGGTAGAAGGCCAGCGCGCGCCACTGCACGATGCCCTTCACGAACTCCTGGTGCAGGTCCCAGACGTTCACGTGCCGGATCACGTCCTTGGCCCAGTCGAAGGGCACGACGTTCTGCACGAGGAAGATGAACACGAGGAACAGGTTCGGCAGCACGGCCAGGATGAACGCCACGATCTGGTTGTCGGTGACCGACGACGTGAACAGGCCGATGCTCAGGAAGAAGGCGCCGAGGAGCAGGAGGCCCAGGTAGCCGCCGAGGACCGGGCCCCAGTCCCACTCGGAGGCGTACTGGCGCAGGATCAGCAGGTAGGCGGCGATCCCCAGCAGCATGGCGGCGTAGAAGCTCAGCGCGCCGAGGAACTTCGACAGCGCGACCTGCGCGTCGGTCACGGGCGAGGTGAGGAGCATCTCGAGCGAGCCGTTGCTCGACTCCTCGGCGAGGAGGCGCATGGTCAGCGCCGGGCACATGAAGGCCAGGGCGAACATGACGACGAAGTTGCCGGTGACGTAGAGCGACGGCGGGTCCTGGAAGTCCTTGCCCCACGAGTCGGGGCCGCCGTAGTACTCGAGCAGGGCGAGGAAGAAGTAGCCGTTCACCGCCAGCCAGAAGAAGATGACGATGTAGGCCACCGGGCGGCCGAAGAAGCCCTTCATCTCGCGCCAGGTCATCGTGCCGAGGGTCGAGTACCACCAGGCCTCGAACGGCAGCGAGAGGAGGTTCCAGCGCGGGTCGGGGCGCCGGCCCGTGAGCAGGGCGGCGAGGCCGAGCAGGGCGGGGTAGGCCGGCACGATCACGGCGGCGGCGCGGATCACGGCGCGCAGGCGCACGTTCTCCGTGCCGAGGTCCGAGCCGAAGGCCTGCGAGGCGAAGAACCACACGAGGAAGGCGCCGAAGGCCAGCCAGACGGCGCCGACCACGCGCGTCCCCGGGCACGGCGGCTCGAGCAGCGCCGCCCGGGCGAGCGCGAGGTCGGGGGCGGTCGTGTCGGGCGGCGGCGTGGCCGGGGGCGTGAGGCCGCCGGGCTCGAGGGCCTTCGGCGGCGTGCCGCCGCTCTCGACCGGCGCCTCGCGCGGGGTCTCGGTGTCGGTCGGCGGCCGGGTCTCGGGGTCGGGCGGCGGCGGCGCGCCCTCGTCGGCCGGGCGCGTCTCCGCGTCGTGGTCGCTCGTCACGCGGCCACCTCCTGCTGCGCCTGGGTGAGGCGGTGGAAGATCTGCTCGAGCGACGTGCGCTCGGGGGCCAGCTCCTGGAGCGGCCAGCCCATCTCCGACGCGAGCCGCGCCACGGCCTCGGCGACCTCGTCGCCGTCGCGGGCGCGGTCGTGCGTGAGCCGCAGGCGGTGCACGCCCTCGCGCGGCTCCTGGCGGGGCGGCGCGTCGGCGGAGAGCACGCCCGGCAGCGCGCGCAGCGCCTTCTCGATCCGGTCGAGGTCGTCGGGCGTGCGGAGCGACACCCACAGCGCGTTGCTGCGGTGCTTCTCGACCAGGCCCTCGACCGTGTCGTCGGCGGCGATCTTGCCGCGGGCGACGATGATCACGCGGTCGCAGACCATCTCGACCTCGGCCAGGATGTGCGTCGAGAGGAGGATCGTGTGGGTCTGGCCGAGCTCCTTCACGAGCTCGCGCACCTGCCGGATCTGGTTCGGGTCGAGGCCGATCGTCGGCTCGTCGAGGATCAGGAGCTTGGGCGAGGCGACGAGCGCGTCGGCGATCCCGACGCGCTGCCGGTAGCCCTTCGAGAGCGTGCGGATGAGCTGGCGGGCGCGGTCGCCGAGCCAGGTGCGCTCCATGACGTAGTCGACCCGCGAGGCCACGTCGCGGCGGGCCACGCCCTTGAGCCTCGCCCGGAAGGAGAGGTACTCGCGCACGCGCATGTCGCCGTAGAGCGGCGTGCTCTCGGGCAGGTAGCCCAGGCGGCGCTTGCACTCGATCGGGTAGCTCGTGGTGTCGAGGCCGTCGATCGTCACCTTGCCGCTGGTGGCGGGGATGTAGCCGGTGACGATCTTCATCGTCGTCGACTTGCCGGCGCCGTTCGGGCCGAGGAAGCCCACGACGTCGCCCTCGCGCACGTCGAACGAGACGCCGTTCAGCGCCTGGAGGTCCCCGTAGCGCTTGTGCAGGTCCCTGACGGTCAGCATGGGCGGCCCCCCTGTGAGGTGTCGTCGTCGTCGGCCGTCGTGGCGCCCTCGCGGGTCCGCCGCGAGGACCGCAAGTCCTGCGCGCCGCGGGCCTTGGCGCTGGAGTGGCAGAACGTTATAAGCCGCGGCGACGGGGCGTCAAGATGCGTCGCCCCGCTACGGGAGCGCCACGTCGGGGGCCTCGGCGACCTCGCCCGGGCGCACCTCGACGGTGGGGGCGCCGGCGGCGTCGAAGGGGTTGGCCCCGGGGCCGGCCTTGATGAAGTAGCTGCCCGGCGGCAGGCCCTCGAGGAGGTAGGTCCCGTCCGCCCCGGCGGCCACCTGGTAGGGGCGGACGCCCATGTCGGAGCGCAGGCACACGAGGACGGGGACGTTGCCGCCGCCGCGCACGCGGCCGCGGACGCCGCCGTGGCGCGGCAGGACGAGGTCGATCGCCAGGGCCACGCCCTCGTAGGTGGCCTGCTGGGTGACCCCGGCGTGGCCGTCGGCGCGCGCCTCGACGAGGATGTCCTCGCCCTCGTCGAGGCCGTGGACGGTGTAGCGGCCGTCGCGGTCGGTGGTCGACTCGCGCCCGCGGACCGAGACGCGCGCGCCCTCGACCGGCAGGCCGCGGTCGTCGCGCACGACGCCGCGCACCGAGGGCGCCGTCTCGCTGAGGACGAGCGTCACCCCGTCGATCGACTGGCCCGGGGCGAGGGTCAGCGAGTACCACGGCCCGACGCGGTTGCCGCCGGCGGCCGGCGCCTCGAGGCGCAGGCGGTAGCGGGCCGGATCGCAGCCGTCGACGACGAAGTTGAAGCCGACGTCCACCTCGAGGGGGCGCCGGTCGACGCGCTGGTAGGGGTTCTCCTCGGTGCCGCGCGTGATCTCGATCACCAGGTCGATCGTCGACGCCAGGCCCGCCAGGTCGGGTGGGAGGCTCGCCCGGCCGCTGATCCGCCCCTGCCGGTAGAGGACGAGGTGCACGGGCCCGGCCTCCTCGTTGGGGGGCACGGTGGCGTAGGCCCGGTCCGACGCGGCGAAGCCCGGCGCCTCGGCCGAGATCGCGTACGCCCCGGCGGCGACGGTCGCCATGAACGTGCCGTCCGGGCCGAGGCTCATGCCGACGGCGTCGAGGACCGCCTCGCCGGCCTGCTTGGGGTCGATCAGGCGCAGGGTCGCGCCGCGCACCGGCTGGCCGCGCTCGTCGACGACCTGCCCGTGCAGGCGCCCGGTCGCGCCCCGGCGGAACTTGAGGGTCACGACCGAGCCGGCGCGGATCGTGATCGGGCCGAAGGCCACCGACTCGTTGCTCAGCGGGTGGCGCCCCACGCCCTGGATCGCCTCGCCCGGCGGCAGGCGCTCGAGCCGCGCCTCACCCCCGGGGCCGCTCGTGAGCGTGTCGATCGGCGCCCCGCTCGGGCGCTTCACCTCGATCCACACGCCCGCGAGGGCCTCGCCGGAGTCGTCGGTGCAGCGGAAGGTCACCTCGACGGCGCCGGGTGGCGCCGCCTCGGTCGGCCGGCGCACGGGCGGGGGGGACGGGTCGCCGAGCTGCGTGCCGCCGGTCGTGGCGGGGGGCGGGTCGCCGAGCTGCGTGCCGCCCGAGGTCGGCCGGTCGGGCGGCGTGAACGACGCCGGCGTGCGGTCGGGCCGGTCGGGCGTCGTCGTCGGCGCGACGGGCGGCGGCAGGACCTTCGGGGCGGGCGGGTCCTCGCCCAGGACGAGGACCGACACGACGAGGACCACCGCGACGAGCGCGCCGCCGCCGGCCAGGGCTGCCGTCTTGCTGCTCACGCGGCCCAGTCTACCCCGTCCGGCGCGCCCTCGTCCGTCGATGCACGGACCTCGACTTGGCGACCGCTTCGCGCAACTGCTCGTCAGTCCAACCGCGCTTCCTTCCAGGAGTACAGACCGTGCCTCCTTGGCTCGGGCTTTGTTCGTGCCAGCATGCACGACGGGTCCGACAGGCCCCGCGCCGTCAACAGCGGACAAGAGCCGGATAGAATCGCCGGCGGTTCGAGTTGGCCGAGGTGATGGAACGGCAGACATAGGCGCCTCAAAAGCGCCCGCCCGAAAGGGCGTGCGGGTTCGAATCCCGCCCTCGGCACTCCTCAAGGGTCCGGGTCGGCCAGCGACCAGGGCACGACCCCGTCGCACAGCGCCCGCCGCAACCGCTCACGCGCGGCGTCGGGGGTGAGGCCGCTCGCCTCGAGCGCGGCGCAGGTCAGCCTCATGGCGTTGGTGCAGGCCGCGACGCAGGACGGCTCCAGGGGCAGCGTCTCCTCGTCGCCGACGCGGAGCGGCGCGAGGAGTCGCGCGGACGCCTCGCGGCTCCGACGCAGGCTCTCCTCGAGCGAGCGCGGGCGCAGCCGATGCCGCTCGCGAGGCGTCTGCCAGTCCGTCGGGTCGCCGAGGGGCGCCGTGCACCAGCGCAGCGCCTCCCGGACGGCGAGACAGGCCGTGGTGGCGGTCGTGGTGATCCCGCGCTCCCGCACCGCCCGCCACGCCGGCACGATCGCGGCGAGGTGCTCGCGACATGGGCAGGCCTCCCACCTCTGCGCGGCCTCGAGCGCCTGGTCGAGCCCCGGGAGAGGACCCTCGAGCCCGCGCGCGACCTCGACCGCGACGCGCGCGGACGTGATGGCCAGGCGCTGCAGCGCCTCCTGCCCGCAGTCCAGGCACGCCGCGCGAAGGCGCTCCGCGAACCCATCGGGGTGGAAGGGCGGTGGCGCTTCAGCCATGACCTCGAGCGACGCGGCGTGGCCCAGCATGCCCGCGAGGGCCAGCCGCCCCGGGTCGAGCCGGCCGAGGCGCACCTGCTCGCGCAGCCAGGCGGGGTCGTCGAGCCTCACCGCACGTCCAGCCTGAATTCGGGCAGGCCGACCGGGTCGACGAGGCGCCGCAGGCGGAACGCGCGCGCCCACGTGGGCGAGGCCACCCAGCCCTCGGCGTCGGGCGCGACGTCCTCGTAGGCGTCGCCGCGAAGCACGAGCACGCGCAGCTCGGGCGGACGGGCCTCGTCGCGGGCGTCGACGAGCCAGTACTCGCCGACGCCCGCCTCGGCGTAGGCGCCGAGGAGCCGCACGCGGTCCTTCTCGGCCGAGGACGCGCTGACGATCTCCAGCACGAAGTCGGGCACGCCGACCATCTCGTGGCGGCGCTGGGGGTGCACGGCGAGCCGACCCGAGCGGAGCGTCTCGTAGCGGGCGAAGAAGCCGTCGGGCTCGGTGGAGAGGCCCGCGGCCGGCCAGGTGATCCAGCTCGGCGGGACGAAGTAGCGACCCGTGCCCAGGTCGCGCGCCAGGAGCCGGAGCACCGCGTTGACCTCGCCGGCGACGGGCTCGTGGGAGTCGTAGCTCTGCGCGTTCATGTCCAGGTAGACGTCCCCCTGGATGAACGACGCCCGCCCGGCCCGGTCCTCGACGCGGGCCATCCACGCGCGGAAGCCGTCGAGCGTCTGGACGTCGAACGGCACCTCGACGTCCCCCACGTGCAGCCCTGGCATCGGCACGACCTCGGCTCCTCCATGGTAGCCGTCGCGTGTCCTCGAGCGCCCGCTGCCACTGACGACAGGATCGCTTCTGGTCTGCGGTCAGGCCTCGACGTCCGCCAGGCCGAGGGCCCAGGGCGCGACTGCGTCACGGAGCGCCTGGCGCAGCCGCTCGCGGGCGGCGTCCGGGGAGTGCCCGCGCTGCTCGAGGGCCTGCATGGCGAAGGTCAACGCGTTCGTGCACGCGGCCTGGCAGGAGCGGAAGAGAGGCAGGTCGTCCTCGACCCCGGGCGGGAGCGGCTCGCTGCGACGCCGCTCGGCCGCGAGGTGACGCTCCATCCGCTCCATGGCCGACTCCCGCGAGTCCGGGGCGGGGTACCTGTTCGGGCGCCCGTCGGCCTCCGATGTCACGCACCAGCGGAGCGCCTCGCGCACGGCGCGGCGGGTCGGCGTCGTGGTGGCGGCCCGCCGGGCGTTCAGGTCGCGCCAGCGCGCAGCTGCTTCCTCTCGATGCGCCTCGCACGGGCACGCCAGCCATGCCTCGCCAGCCCGCAGCGCGAGGTCGACCGCCTCGAGCCGGCGCCCCGGGGCCGTGCTGCGCGCGAACCTGGCAGCCGCGAGGGCCACCCGAACCTGGGCGTCGTACCCACCCGGCACGGCGTACGCGGCAGCGGTCAACGCGGCGGGTTCGAAGGCCGTCGGCGGGCCCTGGCCGCGCACCAGCAGGGCGGCCGGATGCCCGAGCGCGGCGGCCAGCCTGACGCGTTCGGACTGCAAGCGCCCCGCGCGCTGGCGGCCCTCGAGCCACGCCGCGAGGCGTTCCGTGCTGCGGTCCTGTCGCCAGGCGGCGGCGAGCGCGTCGACGGCGGAGCGCAGCGACCCGAGCCGGATGGCGACGGGGTCCTCGACCCGCAGCGCCCAGGGCGCGACGTCCCGTCGCGCCGCGAAGAGGAGCGCCTTCCGGGACAGGCGGAGGTGACGCCTCGCGAAGTCCTCGACGGGCCGGTAGTGATGAGGCTCGTCGGTCGCCGTCAGCCCGCATGCGTTTGCCGTGATGTGGAGGGCCCAGAAGCGAGGCTGGGTCGAGTCGCTCCGCTCCTCCGCCGCCATGATGCCCCTGCCCGTCAGCTCGTCGGGTGACGCACTCCCGATGGGCTCGACACACCACGTCCGCAGCGCATGGAGCATGTGGTCCAGGAGGCCCTCCTCCGGGTCGCCAGCGGGCACCTGCGCCCTCGCGAGCTCCGCGATCGCCAGCGCCACGCGCACGAGCGCCTCGCGGCCGAAGCGCGCGAAGAACGGGTCCGGCCGGAACCGGGGCGGCGGCTCGCCCAGGACCGCGATCGACGCCTCGTGGCCGAGCGTCGCGGCCAGCGCCAGGCGCTCGGGGTCGAGGCGGCCCAGGCGCACGCGCTCGCGCAGCCACGCGGCCTCGTCAGCCACCGACCCGCTGTCTCGGCAGGTCCGCTCGAGGTGGCGCAGGCGCGCGTCGCTCACGCGCCCGATCCTACGGTCCACGACCGGACCGTCACCCCCGTTGTCGATCGTCCCGCCCTGGGACGAACGCTCCGCGCAAGTCGTGCCAGCACGCAGGCTCCGTCACGTGGCCTGAGCCGTGCTCCAGGCCGGGCATGCGACCGTGCGTCCTGCTGCTCCTCGCCCTCGGGACGGTCGCCCGCGCCGACGACCTGGCCCGGCCCCTGCCGGCGCCGGTCGTGCTCGCGGCCGGCGACTTCCAGGTCGCGTGGACCGACGCGGGGCACCTCGTCGTCCGCCACCCGCGCGCGCCGGGGCGCACGCTGTGGGAGAGCCGGCCCGGCCGGCCGTTCGTCGCCGCGGCGCGCGGGCAGACCCGGATCCACGGGCAGCGGGGCTTCTTCCGGGTCGAGGAGCGCGACCTGCGCTGGACCGGGCGCCAGGCGGTCGACGCGGTCGAGCAGGACGGCCCGGCGGTCGTCGTCCGCGGCCGCCTCCTGCCGCGGCCAGGGGTCGTCCACGTCCTCGGGGCGCCCGCGCCGACGGCGGCGCTCCCCTACACCCTGCGCCTCGAGCAGGCGGCCGCGCGGCACCTGCGCGTCGTCCTGGCCCTCGACCTGCCCGACAAGCAGGCGGTCGACCGCGTGGCCCTGATCGGCCGCAGCGACCCCGACGAGCGCTTCGTCGGCTTCGGCGAGCAGTTCACTCACCTCGACCTCAAGGGCCGCCGCCTCCCCGTGATCGTGCGCGAGCAGGGGATCGGCCGCGGCGTCCAGCCGGTGTCGACGCTGCTGAACGCCGCCGGCGGCGGCGCGGCCGGCGACTGGAGCACCACCTACGCGCCGGTGCCGCAGTACGTGACGACGCGCCTGCGCTCGCTGTTCCTCGAGGACGCGGCGCCGTCGTTCTTCGACCTCACCGACCCGCGCGCCGCCCGCGTCGAGGTCCTGGGCGACGCGCTGCACGCGCGCGTGCTGCTCGGCGGCTCGCCGCTCGAGCTGATCGAGGCCTTCACCGAGTACGCCGGCCGCATGCGGCCCCTGCCGGACTGGGCCCACGAGGGGCTGATCGTCGGCGCCACGGGCGGCCCCGAGCGGATCCGGCGCCTGGCCGACACGCTCGCCCGCCACGACGTGCCGGTCGCCGGCTTCTTCCTCCAGGACTGGGTCGGCGAGCGCAAGACGCCGTTCGGGATCCGCCTCTGGTGGACCTGGACGCCCGACCCCGGCACCTACCCCGACTGGCCCGGCTTCGTGCGCGAGCTGCGCGGGCGCGGCCACCGCGTCCTCTCCTACGTGAACCCGTGGCTCGTCGACGCGCGGGCCCGCGGCGCGGGGCCCGACCTGTTCGCGCAGGCGCGCGACGGCGGCCACCTCGTGCAGGACGCGAAGGGCCGCCCCTACCTGATCGGCAACGGCGGCTTCGACGCGGCGCTCGTCGACCTGACCTCGCCTGACGCCCGCGCCTGGCTCAAGGAGCTCATCCGCCGCGAGCTGCTCGGCAGCGGCGTCTCGGGCTGGATGGGCGACTTCGGCGAGGCGCTGCCGTTCGACGCGCGCCTGGCCGCCGGCGACCCGCGCGACGCGCACAACCGCTGGCCCGAGCTCTGGGCCGAGCTGCAGGCCGAGGCGGTCGCCGAGGCGGGGCTCGAGGGCGAGGTGGTCTTCTTCAGCCGCAGCGGCTTCACCCGCTCGCCCGGCGCCACGCGCCTCTTCTGGCTCGGCGACCAGCTCTGCTCCTGGGACCGCCACGACGGGATCAAGAGCGCGCTCACCGGCCTCCTGTCGTCGGGGATCTCCGGCTTCAGCCTCAACCACGGCGACGCGGGCGGCTACACGACCGTGGCCCTCGGCCCGCTGACGTTCTTCCGCCGGCCGAAGGAGCTCCTCCTGCGCTGGGTGGAGCTGTCGGCCTTCACCGTCATGCTCCGCACGCACGAGGGGCTCGTCCCCGGCGCGGCCGGCGGCCACCAGATCGACTCGGACGCCGAGACGCTCGACCACCTGGCGCGCATGACGAAGGTCTTCCGCGCCCTCCAGCCCTACCGCCGGGCGCTGATGGCCGACGCCGCCGCGCGCGGCTGGCCGCTCGTCCGCCACCCGTGGCTGCACGCGCCCGAGCACCCGGCGCTCCTGCGCGAGCAGTCGGCCTTCCTGCTCGGCCCCGACCTGTTCGTCGCGCCCGTGCTCGACCCGGGCCGCGACTCGGTCGAGGCCACGCTCCCGCCCGGCCGCTGGGTCGACGTGTGGACCGGCGCCGTCCACGGCGACGCGGCCCGCCCCGTCCGCGCGCGCCTGCCCGCCCCGATCGGCCGGCCGGCGGTGCTCCACCGCGCCGGCTCCGCCCACGGCGAGGCGTTCGTCCGAGCGCTCGAGGCCGAGGGGCTCAGGTAGCCGCTCCTGGCTCCGGAGCCGGAGTCCGGAACGACGACGGGCGGGGCCCGTGGCCCCGCCCGCTCGTCCGCTCGGCCTCCGACGCGCGCCTACGGGACGTCGAAGTAGGAGCCGCTCGAGTCGGCCGCGACGTTCTGGCAGAACGTGCGGTAGCTGCCGCTGGCCGCGATTCCGAACACGTTGATCGTGGCGCCCTGGGTGTTGGCGTTGCGGATCATGCGCCGGTGCGCGTTCAGCACCGCGCTCTCGCTGTAGTTGTACCAGTTGTTGTCCTCGGGCACGCCGCAGTTCGGCGCGCCGTCCGTGAGGAGCACGACCGACTTGTTCTCGCGCGACACCTGCAGGCCGAGCGAGGTGGCGGGGCCGGTGCCGGTCGCGCCGGTCGGTCGGAGCGCGTTCACCCAGGCCACCGCCGACGACTTGTTGGTGTCGTTGGCCTCCTTCAGCTCGCGCGACCACGTGCGCGTGCCGCAGTCGTACGCGATCACGGTGAAGCTGAAGTTGCGCGACAGGCCCAGGATCGAGCGCGCCATCTCGACCTTGGCGCGGTCCATGCGGTTGCCGGTCCGCGTCTGCCCCTCGAGGTTCGTGTAGCTGCGGCGGTCCCAGTCCATCGAGCAGGAGATGTCGACCACGTAGACGATCGTGTCGCTCTCGCTGCGGATCTCCTCGCCGTAGATCACCGGCGGCGGCTCGTCGCGCGGGTCGTCGCGGTCGTCGTCGTCGGGCACGGGCGCCGGCGGCTGGACCGGCGGGACGTACATCGGCTTCTCGAGCGGCAGGTCCAGGTCGGTCGGGATGATCGAGCCGCCAGGGGCCGTCGACCCGGGCCCCGTCCCCGTGCCGCCGCCCGGCGCCGGACCCGTGCTCTGCGCCAGGACGGGACTCGCGAACGTCGCGACCAGGAGCAGCGCGATGGTGCTGCGCATGGAACCTTCCTCTCCCTACGTGGACATGACCCTGCAGGACAACGCGATTCTCCGGCGCAGGTTTCCCAGAATCAAGACGGTCGTTGGCACCTGCGCGAACGGGGTCGCGTCAGCGTAAGACTTTCTTTTGCAGCGGCATGGCGCTTGGTCTGCGGATCGCCGTTCGTTTCCGGGAAGCGGTGCGGCCGGGGGGGCGAGCGTTTTCGCCCGCTGCCCGATCACTCGACGCGGAAGATCCGGCCGACCTCGCGCCGGAAGCCCTCGCGGCGGATGAAGGCCGCCAGCTCGCGGTAGCGCGCCGCCTCGAACTTGGCCGGCGGGTAGCGCGCCTGGCGGGCTCGCGCGAGCCGCTCGAGCACCTCCTCGTCGGGGGCGTCCCGCGCGGCGAGGAGGAGCCCCTCGTAGAGGTGGACGTTGCCGCAGCGCGGGGCGGCCTCCCGCGCCACCTCGAGGTCGCGCTCCGCCTCGACGAGGCGGCCGGCGCGCAGGTGGAGGAACCCGCGCAGGACGTAGGCCAGCGCCTCCCCGGGGTCGCGGGCGAGCGCCGTCGTGAGCTCGCGCACGCCGCGCTCGAGGACCTCGGTCAGCTCCTCGTACTCGACCATGGCGGCGCAGATGAGCCCGCGCAGGAGGTCGTCGCCGGGCCGGCCGGTGGCCTCGTCGCCGAGGTCGCGCAGGAGGTGCTGCAGGTTGCTCGCGCCGCCCGCCACGCCGCGGCCGAACGTCCCCAGGTCGGCGAGGAGCTCGGTGACCTCCTCGGCGAGGATCGCCGGGTCCGCCGCCAGCCCCTCGATGAACCCGCGGAAGCCGACGAGGGCGCGCTCGCGCGTGAGCTCGAAGTGGCCGCGGTAGAAGCGGGCGCGGGCGTGCAGCGGGTCGAGCTCGAGGGCCTGCGCGAGGAGCGCCTGCCGCTCCGGCAGCGGCGCGCGCTTGAGCTCGTGCCGGGCGCGGAGGGTGAGTGCGTCGGCCTCGGCCCGGCGCGCGCCGCGCAGCCGCGCCGCCAGGTCCCTCGCGGCCTCGGCGCCGGCGGGGTCGCGCGCGAGGTCCCTCGCGCGCGCCAGGGCGAGGACCGCGTCGTCGTCGCCGGGCGCGGCGGCGCACGCCGCCGTCAGCGCCGCGAGCGCCTCGCCGGCGCGCCCGAGCGCGAGGAGGGCCTCGCCGCGGGCGCGCTCGACCTCGCCGGAGCGCGGCAGGTCGACGAGGAGCGCCAGCGCGGCCTCGCCGTCGCCCTCGGCGGCGCGGGCCCGGGCGAGGCCGCGCGCGTCGACGTCCGTGGGCGCCGCCGCGTGGGCGGCGAGCGCGGCGGCGCGGCCGGCGGGGGTCGCCGGGCCCTCGGCGCGGGCGAGGAGGGCGTGGGCGCGCGCGCGCTGTCCGGGCTCGAGCGGCAGGTCGAGCGCCGCCCCCACGAGGGCGCGGACGCGCTCGCGCCGCGCGTCGGGCGGCAGGGCGTCGGGCAGCGGCGGGCGTGCGACGAAGGCGACCTCCCGCGCCGCCTCGCCCAGGAGCCAGCGCGCGCCGGCGCGCCGGACCGCGTCGGGCGCGTCGCGTGGGGCGCGGCGCTCGACGAGGTCGGTCAGCGCCTGCTCGAGCGCGACGAGCGCCGCCGCGCGCGCGCGCCCTCGGGCGCGGACGCGCGCGAGGGCCACGTGCGCCGCCCCGCCTCGAGCAGGTGGACGACGAGGGCGGTGACCACGCCCGCGTCGTCGGGCCACGCGGCGGCGGCCGCCTCGAGGATCGGGCGCGGGTCCTCGCCGGCCGCGGCCGCCGCCCGCGCGGAGCGGCTCGACCCAGGGGAGGCGGGCCCGCCGCGCGAGGTCGTCGAGCGCGGCGGCGGCCGCGCCCGCCCGCCCCAGGGCGGCGAGGGCGTCCGTGCGCAGCGCCCACGCCTCGACGTCGAGCGGCGCGGCCTCGAGCGCCTCGTCGGCGGCCGCGAGGGAGGCCGCCGCGTCGCCCGTCGTCCCGAGCAGGCGGGCCAGGGCCACGAGGGCGGCCGGCTCGCGCCCCGTCTCCCAGCAGGCGCGCTGGGCGGCGACCGCCTCGTCGAGGCGGCCGAGCGCCTCGAGCGCCCGCGCCCGCGCGCCGAAGGCCGGCGCCGCGCGGACCGGGTCGAGCCGCGCCGCGGCCGCCGCGTGCTCCGCGCGCCGCGCCCAGCCCTCACCGTCCGTCGGGGCGGCCCCCTGCGCGAGCAGCAGGTGGGCCTGCGCGCAGCCCAGGTCGCGGGCGGCCCCCAGCGCGGCCTCGAGGTCGTCGTCGGCGCAGGCGCCGCGGCGCGCCTCGAGGAGGCGCTCGCGCAGGGCGTCGTCGGGCGCGCGGCGCCCGACGTCCAGGCCCGCCAGGGCCAGCCAGCCGCCGAGCCCGGCGAGCGCCAGCGCCAGCGCCAGCGCCGGCGCGCGGCGCGCGCGCGCCAGGCGCCCGAGCCGCTCGACGACGCCCGACCGCGAGGCCGTGACCGGGCGCCCGGCCAGGGCGTCGTCGAGGTCGCGCGCCAGCGCCGCCGCGTCGGGGTAGCGGTCCTCGGGGCGCGTCGCGAGCGCCTTCAGGCACACGGCCTCGAGCGACGGCGGGATCGTCGCGTCGAGGCGGCGCGGCGGGGCGGGCCGGCCGGCGCAGACCCGCGCCCCGAGCTCGAGCAGGGTCGACGCCTCGAACGGCAGCCGCTCGCAGAGCGCCAGGTAGAGCATGACGCCGAGCGCCCACACGTCCGTCGGCGGGCCGACCTGCGCCCCGCTCAGCCCGAGCTGCTCGGGCGCCATGAAGAGCGGCGTGCCCACCGTGGCGCCGGTCGCCGTGAGGCGCTCGAGCCCGCGCGCCTGCGCCAGGCCGAAGTCGGCCACGAGCGGCCGCCCGGCGGCGTCGATCAGCACGTTCGCCGGCTTGAGGTCGCGGTGCACGATCCCCTGCGCGTGGGCGTGGCCGACGGCGCGGGCCACGTCGCGCAGGAGGGCCACCCGCGCCGGCCGCGGCAGCGTGCGGAGGGCGTCCTCGCACGAGGGGCCGCCCTCGACCAGCTCGTAGGCGAGGTAGGCCGCGCCCTCGTGCTCGCCCGCCGAGTGGACGCGCACGATCCCCGGGTGGGCGAGCGCCGCGGTGAGCTCCCCCTCGCGCCGGAAGCGCTCGCGCCGCGCCTCGTCGAGGCGGCCGCGGAGCACCTTGAGCGCCACGTCGCGCCCGGTGGCCGGGTCGCGCGCGCGGTAGACGGCGCCCATGCCGCCGCGGCCGAGGACGCCCGTGACCTCGAACCCCGCGAAGGCGGCGCCCACGGCGGGGCCCGGCGGGGCGGGGGCCGGCGCGGGCGGCGCGGCCTCGTCGGGCGGGGGCGGCGCGCCGCCGAACGACCACTCGAACCCGCCGCCCTCGTCGCTCACCTGCGCGTCACGAGAGCTGGTAGCGCTCGATCAGGTGGTAGAGGGTCGTCTTGGGGATCCCGAGCTGACGGGCGGCGCGCGCCTTGTTGCCGCCGGTCTCGCGCAGGGCCGCGGCGACCATCTCGCGCTCGACCTCGCCGAGCGTCTTGCCCGAGTAGCCGCCGCCCGCGCGCGCCAGCCCGCGCCCGGCGGCGACGTCGGGCGAGAGATGGCGCGCCGTGAGCTTCGGCTCGCCCAGGGTGGCCAGGCGGCGGGCCTCGTTCTCCAGCTCGCGCACGTTGCCGGGCCAGCTGTAGCCCACGAGCAGCTCGAGCGCCTTCGGCGTGACCTCGATGTGCCCGCCGCCCTCGGCCTCGAGGAAGTGGGCCAGGAGCGGCGGGATGTCCTCGGGCCGCTGGCGCAGGGGCGGCACGTGGATGCGCAGCACGTCGAGGCGGTAGTAGAGGTCCTCGCGGAACGCGCCCTGCCCGACGAGCGCCTTGAGGTCGCGGTGGGTGGCGGCGATCACCCGGCAGGCGACCGGCTGCGCGGCGGCGCCGCCGACGGGGCGCGCGACGCCCTCCTGGAGGACGCGCAGGAGCTTCGCCTGCATGGACGGGCTCGTGTCGCCCACCTCGTCGAGGAAGAGCGTGCCGCGCCCGGCGAGGTGGAAGAGCCCCTTGCGGTCCGCGGTGGCGCCGGTGAACGCGCCGCGGCGGTGCCCGAAGAGCTCGCTCTCGAGGAGGGTGTCGGCGATCGCCGCGCAGTTCTCGGAGAGGAACGGCTCGTCGGGGCGCTGGCCGCGGGCGTGGATCTCGCGCGCGACGAGCTCCTTGCCGGTGCCGCTCTCGCCCGTGATCAGCACGAGCGCCGACGACCGCGCCGCGCGCTCGATCCCGGCGTAGAGGGCGCGCATGGGGGCGCTGGCGCCGATCAGCCGCCCGTAGCGCAGGGGCCCCTCGCCGGGCGGGAAGGGCGGCGCGACGCCCGGGTCGGCGGGCGGCTCGTCGGGCGCGTCCGCGCGCTCCTCCGCCTCGCGCGCCGCGAGGAGCTCCGCCGTCTCGAGCGCCACGGCCGCCTGGTCGGCGAAGGCGGCCACGACCGGCAGGTCCTGCTCGGAGAAGGCGCGCGGGTCGAAGCGGTGGTCGAGGTAGAGGACCCCGCGCGGCTCGCCGCGCAGGAGCATGGGGACGCAGAGGATCGAGAGGACCTTGCGCGCCTGGACGCTCGAGACCTCGCGGAGGTCCTGGTCCTCCTCGCTCGTGGTGATCACGGCCCGGCCGCGCGCGAGCACGCGCTCGACGACGGTGCGCGAGACCTTGCCCTGCGCCCCCTGGAGCGTCTCCTGGTCGAAGCCGCGGGCCACGTCGACGCGGATCCGCACGCGCGCCTCGCCCTTGCGCGGCGGGTCGACGCGCACGAGGAAGCCCCGCTCCGCCTGCGCGAGCTCGATCGCCGCGTCGAGGATCGCGGGCAGCAGGCGCCGCACGTCCTGCTCGGCCGCGAGCCGGTGCGAGAGGTCGCGCAGCCGCCGCAGCCACAGGAGCTCCCGGGCGGGGTCGGTCACGGGGACATGGTGCCAGGGGGGCGGGGGAGGGTCCAGCGTGCGCCGCCCGCGCCCCGCCGGAGCGAGCGGGACGGTGTCGAGTCCTTCCTGCCCCGGCGGAGCGAGCGGGACGGTGTCGAGTCCTTCCTGCCCCGGCGGAGCGAGCGGGACGACGTCGAGTCCTTCGTGCCCGTGCCCGTGCCCCTGCCCGTGCCCGCGGCGCGCCTGACGGCCTCCTCCTCGGTGTCGAGTCGCGCGCCGCCTGCCGGGCGGGCACGGGCACGGGGACGGGCACGTAGGAAGGGCGGGCCTGGCTGGATCCTGGCCCGGATCGCTCACCCCTCGGCCCCCCGCGCATCGCCCTGCCCCCCCCGCGCGGTATGCTCCCGCGCCGCGTGGTCCATCCGGCCCCAGCCCGCGCCGAGCGCCTCCCTCCCGCCGCGCGCCGGCGCGGCCTGACCGTCTCGATCGCCGAGGGGCTCGCCTCGCAGGCCCACTCGGCGCTCACCGGCCTGGGCGTGGGCGGCAACGCGATCACGTTCGGCTTCGCCCTCATGCTGGGGGCCTCCGACGTGGCGCTGGGGCTCCTCGCGGCGATCCCCCCGCTGGCGAGCGCCATGCAGCTCGCCTCGGCCGCCGTGGCGCCGCGCCTGCGCGAGCGGCGCTGGGCGGTGGTCCTGTCGTCGGCCGCCGCGCGCCTCCTCTGGCCGGCGTGCGCCGCCCTGCCGTTCCTGCTCGGCTCCGGCGACGCGGCGCTCGCCGCGTTCCTCGGCCTCTTCGCCCTCTCCTGCGGGCTGCTCTCGTTCAGCGGCAACCTGTGGGTCTCGTGGATGGCCGACCTCGTGCCGGGGGCCCTGCGCGCCGGGTTCTTCTCGCTCAGGAACAACCTGTGCGCGATCACCGGGATCGCCGTGGCGCTCGGCGCCGGCTACACGCTCGACCGCTGGTTCGGCGGCGTCCCTCGCGGCGCCGGCGCCGACGCGGCCGAGCAGGCGCTGCGCGCGCAGGGCTTCGCCCTGCTCTTCTGCGTCGCGGCCGTGGCCGGCCTCGCGTGCGCCCTCCTCCTCCGCGCGCAGCCGGAGCCGGCGCGCCCGGCGCAGGAGCGGCGGCCGCTCACCCTGCGCGAGGCGGTCGTCGTCCCCTTCGCCGAGGCCGTCCGGCGGCCGGGGCTGCGCGGGTTCCTCCTCTTCGTGGGCGTGTTCGGGTTCACCAACGGCTTCGCGGCGCCGTTCTGGACGCCGTTCCAGCTCGAGCAGCTGCAGCTCCCCTACACGACCGTCAACGGCACGTTCGTGATCCTCCAGGGCGCCGCCATGGCCGTGGCCCTGCCCCTGTGGGGGCTCGCCGCGCGCCGCCTCGGCAACCGGATCGTCGTGCTGGCGGGCGTCGCGCTGATCACCACGCACCCGCTCTACTACCTCGTGGCCACGCCCGAGCGCGTCTGGCCGATCTACCTCGACGCGCTCAGCTCCGGCGTGTCGTGGAGCGGCTACAACTTCGCGATCTTCAACCTGGCGCTCGGCCTGTCGGTCGGCCCGCGCCCGGAGCGCGCCTTCGCCGTCTACGCGACGACGGCCGGCCTGGCGCAGGCGCTCTCGTCGGCGGCGTCGGGCGCGATCGTGGAGGCCATGCCGCAGACGGTCGACCTCGGCCCCTGGGCGCTCGACCGGCGGCAGGTCGTGTTCCTCGCCTGCAGCGTGAGCCGCGCCGGGTGCGTGGCCCTGTTCCTCTGGGCCGTCCCCGAGGAGCGCGGCGTGGGCGTGCGGACGGTGCTGGCCAAGATCCCCTACGCCGTCAAGGCGATGACCACGCAGTTCCGCGTGCTCCCCCGCGGCCGCTGACGGTAGAGTGGGGCCGTGGAGCGGACCGAGGACGACCGCGTGTTCATCTACGTGCGCCTGCGCCTGGGCGCGCGGGTCCTGGCCCGCACCAAGATCCGCGAGTTCGCCGGGCTGGGCGGCCTCCTGGCCGACTTCCTGCGCACGCTCGGCAGCGACGGCGTGGACCTGGACGGCGTCGAGCTGGCCCCCGGCACGCTCCCGATCATGGAGTACGCCGACGCCAGCACCGACGACACGCTGATCGCCTTCCGCGTCGACCCCGAGCGTCAGGAGCAGGTGGTCGAGGGGCGGATCCCGCCCGGCTACCGCCGCCGCATGCTCGACCCGACGGCCAGCTCGTTCTCGTCGGACCGGTTCGTCGAGCGCGCCGCGCCCGACCTGCCCGCCGAGCAGCGCGACGAGCTGGCGCGCTGGCTGGTCGAGTCACGCTTCGACCTCCTGGCGCGGATCCGCGAGGCCATGGACGAGAGCGGCCGCTTCGAGGTCCACCTGCCCCTGGCGAGCGAGCCGTGAAGACCGCCGCGCAGGCGCTCGTGGCGCTCGTCGCGCTCGCGCACGTCTGGTTCATGGTGCTCGAGAGCGCGCTGTGGACCACGCCCTTCGGCCGGCGCGTGTTCGGCCTCACCGCCGAGCAGGCCGAGGCGACCGCCGTGCTCGCCAGGAACCAGGGCGTCTACAACGGCTTCCTGGCCGCGGGCCTCGTGTGGGGCCTGCTCCCCGGGACGCAGGACCCCGTGGCCGTGCAGACCTTCTTCCTCGCCTGCGTCGTCGTCGCCGGCGTCGTGGGCGCGGCGACCGCGAGCAAGGCGATCCTCTTCGTGCAGGCGCTGCCGGCGGCGGTCGCCCTGGCGCTCGTGCGCGCGGCGGGCTGAGCGTCGGGCGCGGCGGGTAAGATCCCCCCCATGAGCGACCCCCGCGCCGCCGTCCTCGCGCTGCTCGAGCGGGAGCGCCCGCGCCGCGACGCCGCCCTCGCCGCCGCGCCGGCCGTCCGGGCGAGCGACCCCGAGGTGGCCGCGGTCGTCGACGCGCTGGCCGGTCCGGGCGCGGCGGCGTCGCTCGCGGACGACCCCTACTGGCCCAAGTGGGACTCGCCCTGGTGGCAGCTCCTGACGCTCCTCGAGGTCGGCCTGGTCGACCAGGCGCCGTCCGCGGCGGTCGACGCGCTCGCCGGCGCCGTGCGGGAGAAGTACCTGACGTTCTTCCCGTTCACGGAGGACCAGGTCCCGCCCGGGACCGACCCGCACCGCGACGTCCTCTGCCATTGCGCGCTGGGCTGCCTGAGCCGGCTCCTGTGGGCGACCGGCCGCGACCCCGGCGAGGCGGTGCCCTGGAGCCGCGGCTGGCTCCTGCGCTACCAGCTCCCCGACGGCGGGCTCAACTGCGACGAGGCGGCCTACGTGCGGCCGACGCCGCGCAGCTCGGTCGTCTCGACGGTCCCCGCGCTCGAGGCCCTCCTCGACCAGCCCGACCGCGCCCCGGGTGAGGAGGCGTTCCTGGCCCGCGGCGTCCACTACCTGCTCGCGCGGCGGCTGGGCTGCCTGTCGCTGTCGAAGGGCGGCCCGATCGACGCGAGCTGGCTCGACCCCGTGTTCCCGCGCTTCTACCTCTATGACGTCCTGCGCGGGCTGACGCTCGTGACGCGCTGGGCCCGCGTGGCCGGCGAGGCCCTGCCGGCCGAGGCGCTGGTCGAGGCGCTCGAGGCGCTCGCGGCGCGGGTGGCCCCCGACGGCACGCTGGCCGCCGCGCGCGACGACCACGCCGCGGCGCGCACGGTGCGGCGCGAGGGGGACGGCTGGGGCAAGGGGCCGTCGAGCACGTTTCAGCTGCTCGAGCGCGTCCGGCGCGGGTCGTCCAGGCCGCTCACGCAGGCGTGGTACGACGCCCTCGACGACCTCGCGGCGCTCGCGGCCGACGGGCGGCTCGCGTGAGCGCGCGCGCCCTGCTCGCGCTCGTCCTCGTCGCCGGCTGCGCCGCCGACCCGGCGCCCGCGCCGGAGCGCCCGCGGGCCGAGGTGATCCTCGAGGCGGTCGCGCGGGTCCACGGCGGCGCCGGACCGTTCGCCGTGGCCGGTCACCGCATGGGCGAGCGCGCCCTGAAGGACCTCGGCCTGCGCCGGGGCGAGTTCGCGATCGAGGTCGAGCACACGTGCCCACGGCAGGTGCAGTGGAGCTGCATCGCCGACGGGCTCCAGGCGGCGACCGGCGCCAGCCCGGGGAAGCTCAACCTGAGCCTGACGTTCGTCGACGACGGGCAGCCGACCGAGAGCCGCGTGCGCGACCGGCGCAGCGGGCGCGTGGTCGTCCTCGGCCTGAAGGACGAGTTCCTGGCCGCGTTCCTCGACACGCCCATGGACCGCCTGCGCGAGGCGGGCGCGCGCGTGGCGGTGATGGCGGACGACGAGATCTTCTGGGTCAGGACCGAGCAGGGAGGTCAGTGACGCACGCGACGCTCGCCGGCCTCCGCGACGCGCTCGCGGCGGACGGGCTCGCGCGGTGGCTCGACGCGGTCGCCGACGAGGCGGGCGAGACGGCGCGCGCAGCGATGGCGCGGGCGCTGGCGCACGACCGCGGCCTGCTGGAGCAGTATCCGGACTCGCTCGAGAGCGTCGCGCTCGCGCGCTCGGGCGGCGTCGAGGCGCTGGCGGGCCTGCACGCGGCCTGGACCGCCGAGGCGCTCGCGGGCGGGCGCCCGTGGGTACGGTGCCTGCAGCCGTTGCCCCTCCCCGAGGGGCTCCTGGCCACGCTCGGCGGCGGTCCGGCGCTCGACCTGACCGGTCTGCAGCGGGACGACGAGACCGTGACGCTCGAGCCGATCCGCTTCCACCCGTCCGTGGAGCCGCCGGAGCGGCGTCGCCCCGAGCGGCTCGTCTGGCGCTGGCGCGAGGCGAGTCGGCGCCGAGCGGTCCAGGTCGCCTGCAGCCTGGCCGCGCTCGCCTTCGCGTCGCAGCCGGCGGCCGCGCTCGAGTATCGGGACGCCGCGGCCGGGTGTTCCCTGCGCGTGCCCGACGACTGGAGCCAGCTGTCCGAGGCCGAGCTGGCCGCGTTCGCGGCGACGCTCCCTCGGGCGGAGGCGAAGGGCGCCGCGCGCCTGAGGCACCTGGCCGCGTTCCGACCGACGACGAGCGACGCGTACCCGATCCTGCTCGTGTCGGAGCTCGCGGTCGGGCGGGCGTCGCTCCACGCGCTCGCGAGATCGATGGAGCGACTCCGCGGCTCGGAGGAGCTCCGGGAGGCGCTCGAGGCCGCAGAGGTCGTCGACGTCGAGTTCGGCAGGCCGGTGATCGACGAGCGGAGGCTCCTCGTGCTCGTCGAGTCACGCGCGCCGGCGGAGCGCGCGGACGAGCACGACCTCGTGACCGTGTGCGCGATGTTCCCCGGCCGGGCGAGCGTCATCCAGCTCACGGTGTACTGCGCGGAGGACGCGCCGCGGACGCGCCGCACGTTCGAGGCGATGCTGGACACCTTCCGGTTCGACGCCGACCGCGGCTACCTGCATGGACGCGGAGATGCTTCCGACGGCGGGCTCCTGTTCTTCCTCATGCTGTGCGCCCTCGGCGGCTTCCTCTACCGGGTCTCGACGAGAGGCTCGCGTCCGGGCGAGGTGAACCCGGAGCGCCGCAGGCCGCGCCGGGGCGGCCCGCCGAGCGACCCGACGGGCTTCGTCCCACCGGTGGGCTGACCACCCGCTCGACCGAGACCCGAGCGCTACCCGTTCGCGTTCACGCCGGGTCGAGGTCCAGCCAGATGTCGGCGGCTCCCCCTACAATGGAGCCGTGTCCGCACGACCCCGCCTGTTCCTGTTCGACGGCTCCGCGCTGGCGTACCGCAGCCACTTCGCGTTCATCAAGAACCCGCTGCGCAACTCGCGGGGGTTGAACACGTCGGCGGCCTACGGCTTCACGCGCGACCTCCTGCGGATCCTCGACCAGGAGGAGCCGGACCGCGTCGCCGTCGTGTTCGACGTGTCGAAGCGCACCTTCCGCCACGCCAAGTACGAGGCCTACAAGGCCACGCGCGCGCGCATGCCCGACGACCTCGTCGACGCGCTCCCCTACGTCGACCGGATCGTCGACGCGCTGGGGCTCCCGCGCCTGGGCCTCGAGGGCTACGAGGCGGACGACGTCGTGGCGACGCTCGCCAAGAAGGCCGAGGCGCAGGGCTACGACGTCCTGATCGTCACGGGCGACAAGGACTTCTGCCAGCTCGTCACGGAGCGGATCCACCTCTACAACCCGTGGCGCCAGAACCTGCCGCCGCGCGTGCTCGCCGAGGAGGTCGACCCGGCGGGCTGCGCCGAGCGCTACGGGCTGCCGCCCGAGCGGTTCCGCGACTACCTGGCGCTCGTGGGCGACTCGTCGGACAACGTGCCCGGCGTGCCCGGCGTCGGCCCCAAGCGGGCGCTCGAGCTCCTGCAGCAGTTCGGCACCCTCGACGACGTCCTCGCGCGCGCCGAGGAGGTGCGGCAGCCCGCGCTCCGGCAGGCGCTCCTCGACCACCGCGAGGCGGCGCTCCTCTCGCGCGACCTGGTGACGCTCGACACGGCGGCGCCGGTGCCGGCCGAGCCCGACGCGCTGGTGCGCCGCGACCCCGACCGCCCGGAGCTGGCGCGCCTGTTCGCCGAGCTCGAGTTCCGCGAGCTCCTGCGCCGCTTCTCGACCGACAAGCGCGACGACCCGCACGTCCACCATCGCGTCGGGCCTGACGAGCTCGACGGCCTCGTCGCGCGCCTGCGCGAGGCGCCCGAGTTCGTGTTCGACCTCGAGACGACGAGCCTCGACCCGCAGCGGGCCGAGGTCGTCGGCATGGCCTTCTCCTTCCGCGAGGGCGAGGCGTGGTACGTCGGCGCCGAGGAGCACGCCGTGCACGCGGCGGCGCCGGTCGCGGCGAGCGCGGGCGAGCAGTTCGACCTGTTCGCCCCGCCGCCCTCGCCCCAGGCCGAGCTCTTCCCGCTCGAGCTCGACTTCTCGCGCCACCTCGAGCGGCTGCGCCCGGTGCTCGAGGACCCGACCCGGCCCAAGGGCGGGCAGAACGTGAAGTACGACGCGCTCGTCCTCGCGCGCCACGGGATCGAGGTCAAGGGGATCACCTTCGACACGCTCCTCGAGAGCTACCTCCTCGACCCCTCGCAGAAGACGCACAACCTCGACGACCTGGCCCTGCGCTGCCTGGGCTACCGCAAGATCGCCACAACGGAGGTGCTCGGCCGCGGCAAGGGCAAGCGCACGATGAAGGACGCGCCCGACCGCGACATCTTCCCCTACTGCAGCGAGGACGCCGACATCACCTTCCGCCTGCACCGGCTGTTCACGCGCCGGCTCGAGCAGGAGCCGGGGCTGGTGAAGCTCTACCGCGAGGTCGAGCTGCCGCTCATGGACGTGCTGCGCCGCATGGAGGCGACGGGCGTGCGCGTCGACCCGGCCGTCCTCGAGCGGATCGGCCTCGACCTGCGCCGGCGGCTGAAGGGCTTCGAGGAGGAGATCGCGGCGCTCGCCGGCGGCGACTTCAACATGTCGAGCCCGAAGCAGGTCGCGGCGCTGCTCTTCGACCGCCTCGAGCTGCACAAGGCCGCGGGCCTGCGGATCAAGCGCACGGCGACCGGGGCCGCGTCGACCGACGCCGAGGTCCTCGAGCAGCTCGCGCCGCACCACCCGCTGCCGGCCAAGATCCTCGAGCACCGCGCGCTCGAGAAGCTGATCGGCACCTACGTCGACGCGCTCCTGGGGCTGATCGACCCGCGCACGGGGCGGGTCCACACGTCGTTCAACCAGGCGGTCGCGGCCACGGGGCGGCTGTCGTCGTCGGACCCGAACCTGCAGAACATTCCCATCCGCACGCCCGAGGGCAAGCAGCTGCGCTCGGCCTTCGTCGCGGGCGAGCCGGGCTGGCAGCTCCTCTCGGCCGACTACTCGCAGGTCGAGCTGAGGATCCTGGCGCACCTCTCGGGCGACGAGACGCTCCTCGACGCCTTCCGCCGGGGGCTCGACGTCCACCGGGCCACGGCGGCGAGGATCTTCGACGTGCCGCTCGACGACGTCACGCCCGAGCTGCGCGGGCGGGCCAAGGCGATCAACTTCGGGATCGTCTACGGCATGGGCGCGCAGCGCCTGGCGCGCGACACCGGTCTCTCGGTCGCGGACGCGCGCGCGTTCATCGAGGGCTACTTCGCCAAGTACCCCCGGATCAAGGGCTACCTCGACGCGCAGGTCGAGCACGCGCGGCAGCACGGCTACGTCGAGACGGTGCTCGGCCGCCGCCGGCCGCTGGGGGACATCCGCTCGACCCAGCGCCAGCTGCGCGCGAACGCCGAGCGCATGGCCACGAACACGCCGATCCAGGGGAGCGCGGCGGACATCATCAAGGTCGCCATGGTGCGGATCGACCGCCGCCTCCGCGCCGAGGGGCTCCAGGCGCGAATGCTCCTGCAGGTCCACGACGAGCTCCTGTTCGAGGCGCCGCCTGGCGAGCTCGACCGGCTCGAGGCCCTCGTCCGGGAGGAGATGACCGGGGCGTTCCCGATGACCGTGCCGCTCGTGGTCGACGTCGGGCGGGGGCGCTCCTGGTTCGAGGCCCACTGACGTGACCACGCTCGAGTGGGACTTCCACGGCCCCGACGGCGCCGGCACGGCCGAGCACTTCCGCGAGCACCTCGACGGCTTCCTGGGCGTGAACGCGCTCACGGGCTGCGCGACGCGCGTCGAGCGGCCCGGCCCGCACCACGCGGTCGTCGTGTGCGAGGCGCCGGCGGAGTGGGCCGAGGCGATCGCGCGGGCGCTCCGGCCGGCGCGACGCAAGCCCTGACGTGCGCGGCGCCGGCGGGGAGACCTGCCGCGACCCTGGCGCCCCGCCGCGGGACCGTCCACCATCCCCGCACGCCGTGGGCGGCGCGGAGGGTCCCGGGAGTTCGGGAGGTCAGCCCTCCGCGCCGTCCTGGCGTTCTCGGCCGGCGATCAGATCAGCCGCCGCGCGCGGTCAGCGGCCGTTCCCGGCGCTCCCGTTCCCGCCGTGCGCGCCCACGGTCCAGAGGCTCGCGCCCTCGCGGTAGAGGTCCTCGAGCCGGCCCTCGCCCTTCTTCTGCCGGGCGGCGGACATCTGCTGGTTCATGAGCGCGTCGTAGGTCGGCGCCTGCACGGCGCGGAACACGCCGACGGCCAGCGGAGACTCGAGCTCCGTCAGCAGGTAAGAGTACGAGGCGGCCGCGTGGACGTCGTGGACGAGCAGGTCGTCGGGCGGCGTCGCCCCAGGCGCCCAGCTCACGAACTCGAGCCCGAAGCCCTTCATCCGCACGCCGTGGTTCTTCTGCGCGCCGTAGATGAGCGGCTTGCCGTGCTCGAGGTAGACGAGCTGGTCGTCGCGGACCTTCTTGTCGACGTGCGACTGGAAGGCGCCGTCGTTGAAGATCACGCAGTTCTGCAGGATCTCGACGAAGGCCATGCCCTTGTGGCGCGCCGCCGCCTCGAGCACGGTGGCCATGTGCTTGAGGTCGGTGTCGTAGGTGCGCGCGACGAACGTGGCCTCGGACGCGATCGCGAAGCGCAGGGGGTTGATCGGCCGCTCGAGCGAGCCCATGGGCGTCGACTTGGTCGTCTTGCCCTGCTCCGAGGTCGGCGAGTACTGCCCCTTCGTCAGCCCGTAGATCCGGTTGTTGAAGAGGAGCATCTTCAGGTCGACGTTGCGGCGGACCGCGTGCAGCAGGTGATTGCCGCCGATGCTCAGGCCGTCGCCGTCGCCCGTGACGACCCACACCGTGAGGTCGGGGTTGGCGCACTTGAGCCCGGTGGCGATCGACGGCGCGCGCCCGTGGATCGTGTGGAAGCCGTAGGTGTTCATGTAGTAGGGGAAGCGGCTGGAGCAGCCGATCCCCGACACGAACACCGTCTTCTCGCGCGGGATGCCCAGGTCGGGCATGAGCTTCTGCACGGCGGCCAGGATCGCGTAGTCGCCGCAGCCGGGGCACCAGCGGACCTCCTGGTCCGAGGTGAAGTCCTTGCGGGTGAGCTTGGGCAGGGGCTTGGCGGGGCTGACGCTGCTCACGACGACCTCCCGCTCGCCTGCGCGAGCGCCTCCCGGATCTTCGACACGACCTCGCCGACCTGGAACGGGCGGCCCTTGACCTTGGCGAAGCTCTCGGCGTCCACCAGGTAGCGGGCGCGCACGAGCATGCACAGCTGGCCCAGGTTCAGCTCGGGGACGATCACCTTCTTGAAGCGCCCGAGCACCTGGCCCAGGTTCTTCGGGAACGGGTTCAGCGAGCGGAGCTGGCAGACCGAGACGGCGGCGCCGTCCTCCCTGCGCACCTGCTCGGCCGCCGTGATGAGCGCCCCGTAGGTGCTGCCCCAGCCGAGGAGCAGGAGGTCGCCCTCCTGCGGGCCCACGACCTCGGCGTCGGCGACCTTCATCCGGGCGACCTTCTCGGCGCGCAGGGCCACCATGTGATGGTGGTTGTCCGGGTCGTAGCTGATGTTGCCCGAGCCGTCCCACTTCTCGAGGCCGCCGAGGCGGTGCTCGAGGCCCGCGGTGCCGGGGAGCGCCCACAGCCGGCCGAGCGTCTCGGGGTCGCGCACGTAGGGCTTGAAGCCCGCGGGGTCGGTCGCGAACTGCACCGGGATCGGCGCGATCTGCGCCGGGTCGGGGATCCGCCACGGCTCGGCGCCGTTGGCGATGTAGCCGTCCGACAGCAGGAACACCGGGCAGCGGTGCGTGAGGGCCAGGCGCGCCGCCTCGATCGACAGCGTGAAGCACTCGGCCGGCGTCGCCGGCGCGAGGACGGCCACCGGGGACTCGCCGTTTCTGCCGAACAGCGCCTGCAGGAGGTCGGCCTGCTCGGTCTTGGTCGGCATGCCGGTGCTCGGGCCGGCGCGCTGGACGTTCACGATCACGAGCGGCAGCTCGGTCATGATCGCCAGGCCGATCGCCTCGGACTTGAGGCACACGCCCGGGCCGCTCGTGCCGGTGATCCCCAGCTCGCCCGCGAACGCGGCGCCGATCGCGCCGCCGATCGCGGCGATCTCGTCCTCGGCCTGGAACGTCTTCACCCCGTAGTGCTTGAGCGCGCTCAGGTGGTGGAGGATGTCCGACGCCGGGGTGATCGGGTAGCTGCCGTAGAACGCGCCCAGGCCGGCCTTCTTCGCCGCCGTGACCAGGCCGAGCGCGATCGCCTCGTTGCCGCTCACCTGCCGGTACTCGCCCGGCGGCAGGTGCGTGGCCGCTCGCACGCGGTAGTGCGAGGTGAACAGCTCGGTCGTGTCGGCGAAGTTGAAGCCGGCGCGCAGGGCGCGGACGTTCGCGTCGGCGTACTGCGGCTTCTTCTTGAACTTGGCGTTGATCCACTCGACCGTCGGCTCGAGCGGGCGGTCGTAGAGCCAGAACATCACGCCGAGGGCGAGGAAGTTCTTGCAGCGGTCGACCTCGGCCGGGTCGAGGCCGGTCTCCTTGAGCGCCTCGCGCGTCAGGTCGGCGAGCGGGAGCTTGACGAGGCGCCACTTCGCGAGCGACCCGTCCTCGAGCGGGTTCGCGGCGTAGCCGGCCTTCTTCAGGTTCGCCGGGACGAAGGCGTTCTCGTTGACGACGATCGTCGCGCCCGGCTCCATGTCGGGCAGGTTCACCTTGAGCGCGGCCGGGTTCATGGCCACCAGCACGTCCGGCGAGTCGCCCGGCGTGTGGATGTCGATGCTCCCGAACTGGATCTGGAACCCGCTCACGCCCGGGAGCGTGCCGGCTGGCGCGCGGATCTCGGCCGGGAAGTCGGGGAAGGTCGCCACGTCGTTGCCGATCAGGGCCGACGTCGACGTGAACTGACCCCCCGTCACCTGCATGCCGTCGCCGGAGTCACCGGCGAAGCGGACCGTCGCCCGCGTCGCCTCCTGCGGCGCGTGCGTCGTCGCGGTGCTCATGCCCCTCACTCGCTCCCGGGCCGCGCGGTGCGCGCCCCAAGGCGTGTAGCTTAAGGCACGTCACCCTCTCTGCAACGACTTTCGTCAAGCTCGGCCGGGGCCGGGGGGCGGGTGGCCTGGCCCGGCGCGGTCAAGCCCGGGCGCGCGCGGCCGCCGCGCGGGCGGGCGCGAGCTCCTTGACCAGCCAGTCGCGCACGAGGCCGTGGACCTCGTCGGCGGCCTCGTCGAGGACGTGGCCGGCGCGCGAGAGCAGCACGAGCCGCCGCGGGTCGTGGGCGCGCTCGTAGACCTGCTCCGAGCAGGCGGGCGGGAGGACGTCGTCCTGGACGCCGTGGACGCACAGGAGCGAGCACTCGCCCGGCAGGTGGGCCACGCGGTCGGTGCCCCAGGACTGCGTCGCCAGCGTCACGACGGTGCGCGCCTTGCCCTGCAGCGCCTCGGCCACGCGGATCACCACCGCGCCGCCGAACGAGTGGCCGACCAGGCCGAGCGCATCGGTGCCGAGCTCGAGCAGGTACTGGCAGCCCGCGCGCAGGTCGAGCACGCACTCGTCGAACACCGCCGGGACGCGGTAGCGCACGCGCAGCGCGCACACGCCCGCCGGGCCCAGGTCGGCGCCCAGGCGCTCGTAGAGCCCCTGCGCCGGGGAGTCCCACCCGCCGCCGACGCCGCCGACGAGGACGACCCCCGCCCGCGCCCCCGGCGCGGGGTGGTGCCGGAGCTCGAGGTCGCCCCGGTCGGTGCGCATGAGGACCGGATGCCAGCCCGCGTCGGGCGGGCCGACGTCCACCTCGAAGACCTCCATGTGCAGGCGATCCGGGCGGCGCTGGACCATGCCCCGATGCTCGCACGGGCCTGCAGGTCGCGTTGCGCGAGCGTCGGGCGAGACCCGTTTCGTGTGGGCTCAGCTGGGACACGGAGACAACGAAGGTCCACGAAGGTCAAGGAGGTCCGTCCTTGGATCTCCTCCGTGACCTCCGTTGTCCTCCGTTGCCTTCGTGTCCCATGTGAGCCAAACCGTGGAAGTCATCGATCGCCGCGCCGCAGGGCCCGCTCCGCGAGCGTCAGGCCGATCACGCTCACCGCGTCCTGGATCTCTCCGCGGTCGACGAGGTCGAGCGCGCGCGCGAGCGGAACGCGCGCGAGGCGCAGGACCTCGGTCGCCTCCGGCGCGGCCTCCACCTGCCGCAGGCCGCGCGCCAGGTAGATGAACGCGCGCTCGGACGTGATGCAGTTCGACAGGTGCAGCTCGCCGCCGAGGAGGCGCCAGTCGGCCGCCTCGAGCCCGGCCTCCTCGCGCAGCTCGCGCCGCGCGCCGGCGAGCGGGTCCTCGTGCGGGTCGGCGCCGCCCTCGATGATCTCCCACGAGTAGACGTCGGTCGTGTAGCGGTACTGGCCGACCAGCCACACCTCGCCCGCGTCCGTGAGCGCCACCACCCCCGTGGCCACGCGCACCGGCTCCATGACGCCGTAGAGCCCGGGCGCGCCGTCGGGGCGCACGACCTGGTCCTCGCGCACGCGCATCCAGGCGTTGGCGTAGACGGGGCGCGACGACAGGGTGCGCCAGGGGCTCGGCTCGCGCGGCAGGTCGGTCATATCTCGCTCGTCTGGATGAAGCGCCAGTCGCAGTCTGCCATCCGGTGGGCGATCACCGTGGCCGACGCGTCCGGCGCGAGGCCGAGCCCGACGAGGTCGCGGGCCAGCGGGTCGCCGTCGGGCGCGCACACCATGTGGACGTGGTCGGCCTGCGGCGCCGCGACGACGCCCGGGCCGGGCGCCGTCGCGCGCCACTCGGTGTGGAGCAGCTGCAGGCGCCGCCCCGTGCTCCCGAGGACCAGGTCCTTGACGCCCTCGAGCGAGCGGAACGCGACCGGCCCGCGCCGCGCGGTGACGAGCGGCGCGGCGCGGCTCATCTGGTCGCGGTCGAGCGACCACAGGAGGAGCCGCGCCGCAGGGCGCGACGGCGACCAGCGCCAGCGGCCGAACAGCCGCACGACCCGGTTCTCGGCCCTTCCCGGCGGGTCCATCGTGACCCCGTAGCCGCGCGGGCAGCGCAGGTAGTTCCACGGGAACAGGCGCGCCAGCAGCCGCAGGGGCAGCCGCCGGCCGCGGTGGTCGGGGTGGACCTTGAGGTCGGCGAGGTACCACGCGCGCCCGGCCGCCGCGCCCTGGCGCGCGGGCACCTGCCGCAGCATGCCGCAGCACACGGCCACGACGTCGTCGCCCTCGAGCGCCGCCGCGTAGACGACCTCGCCCAGCCGGTCGAAGAAGGCGAAGTAGTCGGCGCCGTGGTCGAGCCGGAAGGTGTCGTCGCCGAGCGGGTAGGTGGCCAGGCGCTCGAGCGCCGCCAGGCGCGCCTGGAAGGCGGGCCGGTCGGCCGGCCGCACCTGCACGATCCTCACGGGCGGCGGCCCACGACCACCTCGCGGTAGAAGAACGAGCGGTCGTCGGCGCGGAGGCGCTCGCACTCGGCCGGGTCGACGACCAGGCGGCGCGCGACGAGCGCGCGCAGGTCGTGGTCGCCGTTGAGCCGCCGCATGAGGAGCGCCCCGCCGGGGGCGAGGGCGAGGGCGGCCGCATCGATCAGGGCCTCGAGCGCCGGCACCGGCATCCAGTCGGAGACGTTCGACGTCTGGACCAGGTCGTAGGCGCCCTCGGCGGCGAGCGCCGGGAGCAGGTCGCCCACGCGCCCCGCGTGCAGGCGCAGCCGCTCGGGGCGCCGCAGGGCCCCGGGCTCCTCGAGCCAGTCGGGGAGCCCCCCCGGCAGGTCGGCGCGGTAGCGGCCCTCCCACACTTGCCGCAGGAACGGGTTCTCGCCCGCCGCCGCCGGCCAGCGGCGCAGGGCCCCGGCGAAGACGTCGGCGAAGTGCGCGCCGAAGCTGCGCTCCATGGAGTAGTCCACGGCGGCCCGGCCGAACGTCGCCGCCAGGCGCTCGCGCTCGAACACGCGCTCGAAGCGCGCCCCCCAGCGGGGGCAGGCCAGCGCCTCGTCGGGCCGGACGAGCGGCTCGAGGCCGTCCGCGCGGAACGCGGCCGCCAGCTCGCGGAACAGCGCCTCGAAGCGCCCCGCCTGCAGGACGCCCCGGGCGACCTGCGCCGGCCGCGCGTCCCAGTGGGCGCGGGCGTCGTCGGGCAGCCGCGCCCGGGCCCGCGCGTAGAGCGCGAGCCGCTCGTCCTCGCTCGCGGCCGACACGCCCACCAGGCGGTGGAGCGCGTCCCTGGGCAGGGCGAGCGCCGCCGCGAGCTTGAGCGCGCACAGGTGGCGCTGCGCCGGGCTCGGGTCGACCGCGTCGATCGTCCCCACGTGGGGCCGCAGGAGGAGCGACAGCGCCGTGTCGCCCGCCGCGCACACGAGGAGCGCCCGCGCGGGGCGGTCCGACGCCGCCGCCACGCCGGCGAGGAGCAGCGCCTCGATCGCCGGGTCCTCGCGCACCTGCGCGAACGCCAGGTCGGTCTCCGTCACGGCCCGCGCGGCGCCGCGGCGACGGTGAACGTGCTCCGGTAGCGGTAGCCGCCCAGCATGGAGAACTTGCCCTCGACCGGGCGGACCTGGTCGGTCGACGCCGCGCGGCCGAACACGGTGTAGTCGCCGCCGCGGACGAGGCGCACGACGACCGACTCGCCGGGCTCGACGAGCGTCCGGCCGGTCGACGGGCCCTCGTAGTAGACGCTCAGCCGGTACGGCGTCTGGTTGTCGATCTCCCACAGGACCTTGGTCCCGGTGATCGTCTCGAGGCGCGTCGGCTCGGGGAAGCGCAGGGGCTTCGTCGCCTCGCCCTCGCCGGCGCGCGCCGCGGGGCGCTCGCGCGAGCCCTCGACCGTCTCGGGCGGCGGCGCGCGGCGCGTGCGGGTCCGCGGCGCCTCCTTCCACACCGGGCCGGGCGGCGCGTCGCGCGTCGAGACCTCCACCTCCTCGCCGTCGTCGCGGCGGTAGCGGATGAACCCGACCGGCCCCTCGTCGCCCTGGGCCTCGCGCACGGCCACGAGCGTGGCGCCCGTGCGGAAGTCGCCGGCGAGGCCGTCCTGGCCGATCGTCCCGCCCGTGCGCACGCCGAAGCCCTCGCTCGTGTCCCAGGCGCCGGTCTCCGTCGCCCAGCGGTGCACGCGGAGCCACGCCGACCCGTCGGGGCCGTCCGGGCGCGTGGGCGTCACGCGCTCGACCGAGACGTACCAGCGCTCGAGGGCCAGCACCGGCCCCACGGGCTCGCTCTGGCGGCGCGCCTGCTCGACGGGCAGGAGGCGGCCCTCGCCCACGGCCTCCGACACGACGCGGTAGGCGTAGGCCTGGCCCGGCGTGACGCGCCGGTCGCTGTAGAAGGTGACGTCGCCCTTCGTGCTCGCGAGCTGCGCCCAGGGCCCGGTCCCCTCGCGCCGCCACACGTGGTAGGCGGTCACCGTGACCCGCTGGTTGTCCTCGGCCGGCACCCACACGAGCTGGATCCGCCCCGGCTCGCGCTCGTCGAGGACCAGGCCGTGGGGGGGATCGTGGACGAAGCCGTCCTGGGCCAGGCCGGGGGCGGCGAGGGCGAGGAGGAGCAGCAGGGACCTCGGCACGGCGCCTCCCGCGCGCGTCAGCGCATGAGCACGAGCCACTTGTATAGCCACGAGAGGAGCCACAGCGCCAGGAACCCGACGAAGATGCGGCCCCACGGCCAGCGGTCGGTGGCCTCGAACAGCGACACCCCGCGCGCCGCGGCCCCGAGCGCCAGCGGCGCGCCGAGGACCGTCAGGCAGAAGAGGAAGAAGCCGAAGGGCTGGTTCCTGAACGCCTCGGCCGGGCGGCCGTGGGCGGCGAGCGCGAAGGTGGTGGTGAAGCCGCACGAGGGGCAGGGGGCGCCGCTGAACATCTCCACGAACCCGCACGGCGGCAGGCCGAGCTGCTCGTGGGTGCCGATCCCGCGCGGGTCGGGGCGCAGCCAGAGCGCCAGCGCCAGGACGGCGACGGCGCCCAGCCCGCACACGGCCCAGAAGGCGCGCTCGAGGCCGGCGGCCCGCGGCAAGGCGCGCCCGAGCACGACGACGTCGCGCGGCGCCCGTGGCGGTCGATCGCCGGGGGGTGGCGCCGTGGGCTCGACGGCCGGGGCGGCCTCGTTCACGCGCGGACCCCGGGCGTGGCGCGGGCCAGCACGGCGGCCACGCGCTCGACCCCCTCGAGCATGAGGCGGTCGTCGAGCGCGTAGGAGAAGCGCAGGTGCGCGTCGGCGCCGAAGCCCGCCCCGGCGACGGCGGCGACGTGGGCCTTCTCCAGCAGCACCTCGGACAGCGACTCGGAGCCGGTCACCGCCGCGCCGTCGATCGTGCTCCCGTAGTAGGCCGACAGGTCGGGGAAGGCGTAGAAGGCCCCCTGGGCCGGCGGGACCTTCACGCCGGGGATCTTCGCCAGGGCGGCCACGATCTGCTCGCGGCGCCGCGCGAAGGCGTCGCGCATGCGCGCCGTGTCGGCGGCGGCCCGCGAGACGGCCGCCGCGGCGGCCGCCTGGGCGATCGTGCAGGCGCCGCTCGTCGACTGCGACTGGATCTTCGAGGCGGCGCCGATCACGTCCTTCGGCCCCACGGCCCAGCCGATCCGCCAGCCGGTCATGGCGTAGGCCTTGGACACGCCGTCGACGAGGATCGCCAGCTCGGCCGCGCGCGGGTGCGCGACCTCGAGCACGCCGCGGTGCACGGCCCCGTCGAACACGAGCTCGCGGTAGATCTCGTCCGAGACGACGAACACGCCGCGGTCGAAGGCCAGGCGGCAGAGCGCCTCCACCTCCTCGGGCGGCGTGACGGCGCCGGTCGGGTTGCTCGGGCTGTTGAGGAGCAGCACCTTCGTCCGCGCGCCCATGGCGCCGGCGACCGCCTCCGGGTCGATCCGGAACCCGTCCTCGGCCCGCGTGGGCACGGGGACCGCCCGCCCGCCCGCCAGCTCGATCATCGCCGGGTAGCTGACCCAGTAGGGGCTGGCGAAGACCACCTCGTCGCCGGGGTCGAGGAGCGCCTGGAACAGGTTGTAGAGGGAGTGCTTGGCCCCGGTCGACACGAGCACCTGCTCCGGCGCCCCCTGCCAGCCGAAGCGCTGCTGCAGGTCGGCGAGCACGGCGTTGCGCAGGGCCGGCGTCCCCGGGACGGGCGGGTAGTGCGTGTCGCCCCGGGCGATCGCCTCGCGCGCGCCCTCGAGGGCGACCTCGGGGGTGTCGAAGTCGGGCTCGCCCACGGAGTAGTCGATGATCGGCTTGCCCTCGGCCTTGAGCGCCTTGGCGCGCGCGGCGAGCGCCAGGGTCTGGCTGGCCGGGAGCGCGCGGACCCGCTGCGAGAGGCGGTGGGTGGGCACGTGGCGACCTCCGGGTATCCCGGAAATCCTACCCCGGTCACGAGCGGCAGGTGCGGATTGACGCCGCCCGGACCGACCCTATACTGTGCGCTTCCACCGGCCGAGGTGGCGGAATTGGCAGACGCGCTAGGTTGAGGGCCTAGTCGGGTAAAACCGGTGCAGGTTCAAGTCCTGTCCTCGGCAACGTGACACGCGAGAGCCCCGGCCCCCCAGGTCGGGGCTCTCTCCGTATCGGGAGCCCTCGTGACCCGCCCCATGAGCCGCGTCGGTCCCTTCGAGGTCCTGGGCGAGCTGGGGCGCGGCGGCGCGGGGGCCGTCCTGCGCGCCCGCGACCCGGCCGGCCGCGAGGTCGCGCTCAAGGTCCTCCTGCCGGGGGCGGCCCCGCACGCGCGCAAGCGCTTCCTGCGCGAGGCGCGGGCCCTGGCCCGCGTGCGCCACCCGGGGGTCGTCGGCGTGGTCGACGTCTCCGACGACGACGACCGGCCCTGGATCGCCATGGAGCTCGTCGCGGGCGAGACGCTCGAGGCCCGCCTCGCCCGCGAGGGGCCGCTCGCGCCGCGCGCGGCCGCCCGCCTCGCCGAGCGGCTGGCCGAGGCCGTCGCGCACGTCCACGGCGCGGGCGTGCTCCACCGCGACATCAACCCGCGCAACGTGATCCTGCGCGCGGCCGGCGGCGAGCCGGTGCTCGCCGACCTCGGCCTCACCCGCGACGTGGCGCCGACCTCGCAGTCGCGCGTGTCGATCGAGGGGCTGTTCCTGGGCTCCCCCGGCTACTGGCCCCCCGAGCAGGCGCGCGGCGACGTCGACCGCATCGGCGTCACGGCGGACGTCTACGGGCTCGGCGCGACGCTCTTCGCCGCGCTCACCGGCCGCCCCCCGTTCCTCGTCGGGTCGCTCGACGACGCCCTGCGCTGCCTGGACGAGGACCCGCCCCCGCCGTCGCGCCTGCGCCCCGAGGTCGACCCGGCCCTCGACGCGCTCGTCCTGCGCTGCCTGGCGCGCGCGCCCGGCGCCCGCTTCCCACGGCGACGGCGCTCGGCGAGGCGCTCCGCGGGCTGCGGCGCGGCGGCGGCCGCCGGCGGCCGCGCGGCGCGGTCGCCGGGCTCGTGGCCGGCGGCGCGGCGCTGGCGCTCCTCGGGCTCGTGGCCCTGACCGCGTGGCCCGACGCCACGCCGCCGCGGGTCGAACCGGCGCCGCCGCCGCCGCCGGCCGAGCCCCCGGCGGCGCCCCGGCCGCGCCGGCGGCCGAGCCGCCGGCCGCGCCGACGGCGCCGCTCGACCCGGCGACCACCGCGCCGGCCGAGGACCCGGCGCTGGACGCCGAGGTGGCGGAGCTCGTCGCGCGGGGCATGACCCTGTTCACGCAGGGCGACCTGGCCGGCGCCGAGGCCGAGCTCCGGCGCGCCCTCGAGCTCCGTCCGGGGGCGCCGCGCGCGCTCGGCGGGCTGTCGCTCGTCCTCGCGCAGCAGGGGGACCGCCGGGCCGCGCTCGAGCTCCTCGACCGCGCCGTGGCCGTCGCCCCGAGGGACGCGCGCCTCGTCGGGCAGCGGGGCATCCTGCGCTTCGAGCTCGGGGACGCCGCCGGGTCCGTGGAGGACCTCACGCGCGCGATCGAGCTCGACCCCACCTACCACCTCGCCTGGCACAACCGGGCGCTCTCTCACCTGTCGCTCGGCGACGGCGCGGCGGCGCTCGCGGACTGCGACCGGACGATCGCCCTCCGCGCCGACCACGCGCCGGCCCACCTGATCCGCGGGCGCGCGAACGCCGCCCTGGGCCGCCCCGCCGACGCCGAGGCCGACGCGGGCCGGGCCGTGGCGCTGCGCCCGAGCTACGGCGCCGCCTGGCTCCTGCGCGCCGAGGCGCGGGTCGACCTGGGCGACGTCGACGGCGCGATGAGCGACCTGCGCCGGGCCGTCGCGACCATGCCGGCGGGCTCCCGGGACCGCGCGCGGGCCGAGGCGGCGCTCGCGGCGCTCGAGGCGCGCGGCGCGCGCTGATAGCCGTTAGCAGTTAGCCGTTAGCAGTTAGGAGTTAGCAGTCGGCCGTTAGCCGTTGCATGGTTGAGCATCCACTCCTGCCGATCGTCGCGCACCATCATCCCCCTCGGAGCGGCTAACCGCTAAGAGGCAACCGCTAACAGCTAAAAGCCAATGGCTATAGCCAATGGCCAATAGCTATCAGCGCTGACCCGCGCTCAGCCCGCCGGGCTGGCGCGGCGCGGCGCGTCGACCACGCCCGGCGCGGGCGTCTCCGGCTCCGGCGCCTCGCGCCGCGGCGGCAGCTTCGTCGCCGGCGGCAGCGCCGCCTGGCGCGGGTCGACGCGGCCGGGGGCGCGCAGGTCGCGCGAGACCTCGGGGCCGCGGCGGCGCACGGCGACGAGCTCGGCGGCGACGCTGAGGGCGATCTCCTCGACCGTGACCGAGCCGATGTCGAGCCCGATCGGCGCGCGCACCGCCTCGAGCCGGTCCTCGGGCAGCCCGCCCTCGCGCGCGCGGAGGAGGAGCTTCCTGATCTTGGCCCGGCTGCCGACGAGCCCCACGTAGCGCGGGGCGTCCTGGCGCAGGGCCCACTCCAGGCAGGCCTGGTCGTGGCGGTGGCCGCGCGTGACGACGGCCACGAACGCCCCGCGCGGCGCGCGCCAGCGGGCGAGGGTGTCCTCGAACTCGCCCAGGAGCAGCCGGGCCCCGGGGAAGCGCTCGGCGTTGAGGAACTGCGGCCGGTCGTCCATGACCGTGACGCGGAAGTCGAGCGGCGCGGCCAGGCGGGCCAGCGCGTGGGCGATGTGCCCCGACCCGCAGATCACGAGGTGCGTGGTGAGGATCGGCTCGAGGAACACGTCCACGCGCCCGCCGCAGATCAGGCCGTGCTCGGGGTCGTCCTTCTCGGTCAGGTCCACCGTGAGCTGCCGCGGGCGCTCCGTCGCGAGCACGTCGGGCATCTCCGCCCACACCTGCCCGTCGATGCACCCGCCGCCGACCGTGCCGACCGCCTCGCCGTCCTCGGTGAGGAGCATCTTCGAGCCGAGCGCCCCCGGCGACGAGCCGCGGATCGCGACGACGGTGGCCAGGAGCCCCGCCTTGCCCGACTCGCGGAGCCGGGCGACCGCGTCGTAGACGGCCTCGTTGCGCATGGGAGGCGATTGTACCGCTACTTCAGCTCGAGGGCCTCCACCACCGCCTCCGTCGCGCCCCAGCCCGGCCGGTCGACGCGGGGGCCGAAGAGGACGAACTCGTCGCTGGTCGCCCGCACCTCGGCGGCGGCGGCCGGGTCGTGGACCTTGCCGTCGAAGCCGCGCGGCAGGAGCCAGAAGCCCTGGCGCTGGGCGCCGTCCTCGAACCACAGGACGAGGCCGCGGTCCCCGCCGATCCGCGTCCACCCGGGCGGGGCCTCGATCTGGGCCTCGATGCCGTGCAGGGTCCACGGCGCCGGGACGCGCGCCGCGAGGCGCTCGCGCCAGCGGTCGACCGGGGCGTCGATGCCCCGCGGCGGGGCGGCGACCGGCCGGGCGGCCGGGCGCGCGGCGGCGCGCTCGCTCCACGACGGCGGCGCCGGGGGCGGGTCGCTGGCGCACGCGCTCAGGCAGAGCGCCCCGCAGGTCATCCAGATCGTCGACACGGGCCAACGGCGGCTCATGGGATCCTCCTCTCGCGGGCCTCGGCGTTGATTGACAGCCCTGCCCGATCGTTTAGCCTCGCGACCCCGGAGCAGACCTCATGGCGCCACCCAGGCTCGCGCTGGTGTTCCTCGTCGCGCTCGCCGGCTGCGGCGCGGCCCCGCGCTGGCACGCGGGCGTCCTCCCCGAGGACCCCGACGACCCCCCGCGGGCGGGCCGCCCGGCGGAGGAGGTCGAGGTCTACTTCAAGCCGGCGCTCGGGGTCTTCGACGAGACCCGCGCCGAGCGCCGCTTCATGTGCGGCTCGACCACGCTCCTGCGCACGGCCTTCCTCCTCGAGGACGCGCCGCCGCCCGCGCCCGACCGCGGCTGGGAGGTCCTCGGCCTCGTGACGACCGAGGAGTTCCCGCGCGACGAGGAGGCCTCGGAGCTCAAGGGCGACGAGGTGACGAACGTCTTCGGGATCGGGCGCAGCGTCCACGACACCTACGAGGTGCGGCTCGACCCCGCGTTCCGCGAGGCGGCGCTCGAGCGCCTGCGCTGGTGGGCGGCCCGCGTCGGCGCCGACGCGGTCGTCGACGTCTACGCCACGGGCGAGGTCGAGCACCACATGTGGCACGGGACCGTGATCTCGTTCGACCTGCAGTCGCCGCACTCGCCGATCTACAGCGGCGTGCGCCTCCTCGACCTGCGCCTGCGCGACGTGCGCCTCCACGGCACGGCGGTGCGCTATGAGCGCTAGCCGCCCGGCCGCCGCGCTGGCCGCGCTCCTGCTCGCCGGCTGCTCGTACTGCGACGGGAAGGCCGAGCTCGAGGCGGCGCGCGCCGGCGACCTCGACGCCGTGCAGACGCTCGGGGAGCTGGGCGACCCGAGGATCCCCTCGAGCGCCAGCCTCACCGGCATCAAGATCGGCGAGGCGATCGAAGTCGTCGCTCCGTTCCTCGAGTCCACCGACCCCCTCGTCCGCCTGCAGGCGCTCGAGGCGGTGCGGCACCTGGCCACCCGACAGAGGGACCTGTACCGCAGCCGCTTCCCGACCCTCATCGACACGATGCTGGCGGATCCTGAAGTCGAGATCCGCTGGCGCGCGGCGTGGGCCCTCGGGCGCCTCGAGCGGACGTGCCCCGCCCTGCGCGAGGCGCTGAAGGACCCGCACCCCCGCGTGGCCGAGCGCGCGGCGTGGGCCGTCGGTCAGGCGCGGGACGAGGACGCCGTCGACGGCCTGATCGACGCCCTCGAGGCCGACCCGGCGGTCGCCCGGCAGGCCGCCCGCGCGCTGGGCCGGATCACCGGCCTGCGCCACGGCCCCGAGCCGGCGGCCTGGGCCGGGTGGGGCAAGCAGTGGCGCGCCCGGCGCGCGATCGACGACGCCCATACGCCCCCGGCGCCGCCCGAGGAGCCGACCCCTCCGGGCGACGACTGACCTGGCCGGGGGGAGCGCGCCGCGCGCGGGACGGGCGGCGGCTCGAGGCGACCTCCCGCGGCGATATCTCCTCGAACTCAGGGAGGTTCGGGCGCTTGTCCGGGCGATCGGACGGTGTTAGGGTTGAGCCGCACGGGGGTCCTGCCGCATGGCGATGAAGGAGTGCTTCGGCAACGGGATGCAGTGGTGGGTGCCGGTCAAGCAAGGCCTCACCAACCCCGAGAAGCAGCGCGAGTGCTACGCCTGCGAGGACTTCGACATGTGCTCGAAGGCGCACCTGGTCCACAGTTACCGCCACCTGACCGAGATCATCCTGCACCAGGTGCAGTCGGTGGCGAAGATGCCCGGGCCCCCGGCCCCCAAGGCCAAGGCCGGCAAGTAGGGGGTCGCCGACCGCCAGCCTCGCCTGGCGGCTTCACCTGGCGAGGAGGCGTCGGACGGCCGCGTGCTCCCAGAGCGGCCCTGCGCCTGGTCCCGCCTCGCGCGCCGCGGCGCGCAGGACCTCGGACAGGGCGCCCGGCCAGGGGTGCGCGAGGAGGTCGCGCACCTCGAGGTCCGGCGCGCCGGTCCACACCTCGATCGCCGCGCGCAGGGCCTGCACGGCCGGCCCCGGGCGGGCGCGCGCCACGCCCTCGAGGAGCGACAGCGCCCGCGCCCGCGCCTCGGCGAGGGCCTCGGGCGCGGCGCCCGGCGGGAGGCGCGTCAGCGCCTGCAGGATCAGCGCCACGCGGGCCGCGGCGCCGCGCGGGCCGTCGAGCGCGCGCGCCAGCTCCCCCTCGCCCGCGGTCCAGCGCCGGTGGAGGAGCCAGGCCTCGAGCTCGGTCGGGTCCTCGAGGACGAGCGTCGCCTGGAGCAGGTCGACCTCGAGGCCGGCGGTCGGCCCCTCGTGCAGGCGGCGCCGCAGGGCGTCGGCGACGCGCACCGCCTCACGCCGCGCGGCCGGCTCGCGGCGGACCAGCCCGAGGAGGAGGGCGGCCTCGCGCAGGGCGGCCTGGTCGTCGGGGTCCGCGGGCGAGGTCCAGCCGAGGTCCGCCAGGTCGTCGAGGTAGACCGACCGCCCGAGCGCGCGCGCCTGGCCGGGGGTGAGGGCGGGGCCCGGGCGCGCGGCCCGCTCGAGCGCGTCCTCCGGGTCCACGGCGGCGACCGCCGCGAGGAGGACCCAGCGGGCGGCGCCGTCGCGCGGGTCGAGGGCGAGGGCGGCCGCGGCGTCGCGCAGGGCGGCCGCGCGCAGGTCCTCGTCACCGTCGACGGCGGCGAGGGAGAGCCGCAGGGTCGCCCGCGCCGAGAGCGGCCCGGCGGCGAAGGGGTCGAGGTGGACGGCGAGGTCGAGCGCGGCGCGCGCGCGCGCGACGACCTGCTCGAGGACGCGCGCCGCCTCGGCGTCGCCCCGCCGGGCGAACGCGGCGGCGCGGGCGGCGTCGTGGCCGCCCAGCCAGGCGCGCCCCTCGAGCAGCGCGGCGGTCGGCGGGCTCGCCGGCGCGGCCGGCGCCTCCTCCCCGCACAGCCGCAGGACCGCGGCGGCGGCCGGCCCGTCCCCCGCGAGGCGCGCCAGCGCCGCGGCGCCCGCCGCGTCGTCGCGCGCGAGCCGCAGGGCGGCCACGGCGGCCAGGGCGTCGGGCTCGCCGAGGCGCCGCGCGTCGGCCTCGAGCGCGGCGAGGTCCAGGCCCGCGTCGCCCAGGTCGAGGGCGTCGTAGAGCCCGTCGCGGTGCAGCGCGACCCGCCCGAGGGCCGCGGCCACGGCGGGGGCCGCGCGGGCGAGGCGCAGCCGCGCGAGGGCGCGCACGACCGGGGCGGACGGGTCGTCCGGCGCGTCCGGGGGATCGAAGGTCGCGCCCGCCAGCGCGAGCAGGCGCCTCGCCTCGAGGCGCAGGGCGAGCGGCGCGCCGCCGCGCCGCGCCAGGGCCTCGAGCGCGGCCGGCGGCTCGCCCGCGGCCGCGCGCGCCGCGCCCTCGAGCAGGAGCGCCCCGTCGACGACCTCCGCGTCGCTCGGGGCCGCGGCGCGCGCGCGCGGCCGCCTCGCGCGCGGCGCGCGGCCAGCCCTCGTCGAGGAGGCCGCGCCCGCGCTCCAGCCAGGCGCGGGGTCGCCCGCGGCGAGCAGCGGCTCGAGCGCGGCGGCGTGCTCGGCGCGGCGGCCGAGCGCCCGGGCGACCTCCGCGCGGAGGAGCGGGGCCGCGTCCGGTCGGACGAGCGCGGCCGCCGCCGCCGCGTCGCCGCGCCGAGCGCGGCGCGGGCCAGGGCCTCGCGCGTCGCCGCGCCGCGCGGGTCGTCGCCCGCCGCGAGGTCGGGGTCGAGCCCGCACGCGCCGCAGGGCCGCGCCGGGCGGGCGCAGGCGTGGGAGCACACGGCGCAGGGCGGCGCCGCGCCGCCCTCGCAGCAGGGCGCCGTGGCGCCCAGGGCGGCGAGCCGCTCGAGCAGGCGCACGGCCGCGGCGTCGTCGCGCCCCGAGAGCGCCGCGCGCGCGCGGCGGGCGGGCGCGAGCGCCCCCGCGTGCTCGGCGGCGAGCGCCAGCGCCTCGAGGTCGCGCGGGTCGCCCGTGGCGCGGAAGCCCGCCTCGAGCGCCGCCCACTCCGCCGGGCCGCCGCCCCCTCGGCCGCGCGCGGCGAGCGCGCGCCCGCGCACGTGCAGCCGCTGGAGCGCGGGGTCGCGCGCCAGGCCGAGCGCGACCTCCTCGTCGCGCGGCGGCGCGCCCAGGGCCTCGTCGAGGCGGCGCGCCCCGGCGCGGTCGTCGGCGCGCGCCGCGGCCCGCTCCAGGTAGCACGCCGCCCACGCCGCCGCGGCGAGGGCGTGCTGCGCCTGCTCCGCCGCGCGCGGGCGGTCCGCGCGCGCCCACGCCTCGTCGGACCCGCGCACGGCGACCTGCGCGGCGGCCCGCCGCTGCACGGCGCGCAGGACGAGCTCCGTCGCCCCGCGCTCGTTGCGCGAGGCCGCGTCCAGCCAGCGCCCCACGCCCAGGCCGCCCGCCAGCACCAGGGCCGCGACGACGATCGCCGTCGCCCCCGCGTGGAGGCGCACGGCCCGCAGGGCGCGCCGCGCGCGCACGCCGACGGTCACGCGCCCGGCCAGCACCGGGCGCCCGCGCAGGTAGCGCTCGAGGTCGCGGGCCAGCTCGCCCGCCGACTGGTAGCGGGCCCGCCAGTCCTTGCGCAGGGCCGCGAGGCACACCTGCTCGAGGTCGGGCGGGGCGTCGGGGCGGAGCGATCGCGGCGGCGCCGGCTCCTCGTTCTTCACCCGCGCCGCGACCTCCTCGACCGTCTGCCCGCGGAAGGGGAGCGTGCCCGTCAGCGCCACGTAGAGCATGACCCCGAGGGCCCACACGTCGGTGGAGGCGGCGAGGGCGCGCAGGTCGCCCGTGATCTGCTCGGGCGCCATGTAGACGGGCGTGCCGATCAGGTCGCCCTCGCGCGTGAGCGAGCGCGACGCGTCGTCGAGGCGCGCCAGGCCGAAGTCGGTGATCCGCGGCTCGCCGTCGGCGCCGATCAGCACGTTCGACGGCTTGAGGTCGCGGTGCAGGACGCCGCGCGAGTGCGCGTGGTCCATGGCGTGGGCGATCCGCGCCAGGAGGTCGACGGCGCGGTTGAGCGGCAGGGCGCCGCGGTCGAGCAGGTCCTGGAGCGTGGTCCCGGGGACGAAGTCCATGGAGAGGAACGGGATCCCCTCGTGGACGCCGTAGCTGTGGACGGAGACGATGTGCCGGCTCGAGAGGCGCGCCAGCGAGCGGGCCTCGCGCTTGAAGCGCTCGCCCGCGTCGGGGTCGTCGTGGCCGACGACGAGGACCTTGAGCGCCACGTCGCGCCCGCGCTCGAGGTCGCGGGCGCGGAAGACCACGCCCATGTTCCCGCGGGCGACCTCGCCCGTGACCTCGAAGTGCGCCCAGCGCTGCCCCGGGCGGGGGAAGGACTCCTGGCGCCGCAAGGCCATGACTCCGCCGTGCTTGCCGGTCGGAGGACCCGCCCGGGCCGGGCCTACCCTAGCACGGTCGGGCCGGCCCCCGGGGTGCGGACGCAGCGTGGACGCTGTCGGCACATGGGGCTATAGTGCCGGCGCGGCGGGCTCGGGCGAAACGCCCGGGCGGGAAGCCCGCTGGAGGCCCCACGCCTCGTTGAAACCAGACAACTTCGGGCGGCGCGCTGCAACCCGATCGCCGGGCCGCAGCGGGGAAACCGGGGCCGCGCGGCCCCGCGACGCCGTCCGCCCCCATCCGTTCCCCCGCGGGCGCGCTCGAGCAGCGCACAGGGAGAGCCGTGTCGGACCAGAACCAGATCTTGCGGCTGCTGGCCACCATCCGTGAGGAGTGCGCCGGGATCCGCAGCCGTCAGGAAGAGCTGTACGAGATCCTCATCTCCTACAAGGATCAGATCCACGACCTGAAGCAGACGGTGGTCGAGAAGCTGGCGGGGCTGCCCCGGTCGCCCTACATCGCCGGCCAGCTCGTCCCCGCCCCGCACAAGGTCGACGGGGTCGACGACTACCGCGAGCTGCTCGCCACGTACCTGCACAAGGTCACGGACAGCACGCCGCCCGCGGACGAGCGGCCGGTGGACCTCGTGTGGGAGAAGCCCGCGGCGGTGCGGCCGGAGGACATCCCGCTCGAGGAGGACGAGGACGACCGCCCGCGGCGCCACCACGGCGGCGGCGGGGGCGGCGGCCGGCGCGACAACGACCTCGAGCGCGGCCCGGACCGCGACATCGAGCCGATCGACCTCGACGACGACGAGGACGAGGAGGGCGACGACGAGCCCTCGTCCGGGTCGGGCGGCGGCGGCCGCGGCCGCCGCAAGCGCCGCCGGCGCGGCGGCCGGGGCCGCAAGCGCGAGGGGGGCGCCGCCGCCTCGGCCGCGCCGGAGGCGGGTGACGCGCCGGCGGGCGATCCCGCGGACTGACCGTGAGTCGGCCACCGACGAGACGGCGGGCAGCCTCTGCCCGCCGAGCCGCCGCGCGCGACGCTCGCGCCTGCTCACCTCCATGATCTAGAAGGCGTTGCGCTCGACGCCGCACGGCCCGACATGTGCCCTCCCCCGTGGCGAGGAGGGTGTCATGAGGCTGGCCGTGGGGCTGATCGTGATCGCGTGCAGCGCCGCCGGCGCCGCCCGCGCGGCGGAGGACTGGCGCGGGGCGTGGTGGGTCGAGGGCGCCGGCGGCTGGCGCCACGTGGGCCGCGAGGGGGCGGCGCTCGTGCTCGACGGGCGCGTGGGCGACCTCGAGGTCGCGCTGCGCGGCGCGCCGACGGCGGACGGCTTCGACCTCGCGGGGCTCGTGGTCCGGGTCGTCGACGGGGAGCGCGAGGCGCGGCCGGCGCGGCTCGAGGCGCGCGCCGCGCGCGGCGGCGCGCTCGAGGTGGTCCTGCGCGTCGGCGACGAGGCCCCGCGCCGCGAGCGCTGGGCGCGCCCCGCCGCGCCGGCGCTCGCGCTGGAGCCGGCGGCGCCCCGGCTCGAGCCGGACGGCGGGCTCCACGTCGTGGTGCGCGTCGAGGGGCGGCCGCTGGCGGGGGCGCGCCTGCAGGTGCTCGCGGCGGACGACGACGGCCGCTACGCGCACCTGGGCGGCGTCGTGCACCACGTCGACCTGGGCCCGCTCGCCGTGGGCCGGCACCCCGTCACCTGGGCGGGGATCGACCGCTCGCCCGACGGCGCCCCCGTCCTGCCGGGCCGCTACCGCGTGGTGGTCGCGGCCGCCGACGACCTGCTCGGGCCGCCGCCAGGCGAGGAGCGGCCCGCGCTCGCCGCGGAGGTCACGCTCGACGTCGGCGGCCCCGACCTCGCGCACGCGGGCCCGCGGCCTGCCCCGCGCGGCGGGCGGGGCCGGCCCGAGCCCGCGGCGCGCATCGAGCCCGCTCCACGGATCGCGCCGGCGGCGCGCGTCGAGCCGGCGCCGACGCCGGGCCTGGCGGCCCGCGCCGCCCGCTGAACACCCCGAGGCTGGCCGCCGGCGGGCCCGGGGATGGTCCTCGGGCCCGTCGGCCGGTCGGTTTGCCTCACCAGCGACCTCGTGCAGGCGACGTCGCGCGCTATGATCCGCGGCGTCGCGCCGCCGAGGCGCGAGGAGAGGTCCATGAGAGAGGTCCGCCGCGGGTCGTGGGTGATCGCGTTCACCCTGGTGCTCGGCTGCGCCTCGCCCGAGCCGGGCGTCGCGCAGGAGGCGCCCCCGCCCCCGCGCCAGGCGGCGCGGGGCGCCGCCCCGGGGCCGCGCTTCGTGGCCACGGTCAAGGACCGCTACCTCGAGGAGCCCTGGCAGCTGCGCAACGCCGTGCTCTTCGTCCCCGAGGTGTCGCTCTTCGGCGGCACGGGCGGCGAGGAGACGCGCGAGCTGCTGGTGAAGGTCGGCGCGGCGCAGGTCGCCGTGCCGCTCGGCCGGATCGCCCGCGTCGAGGTGGGCGCCCAGGACGAGGACCTGCTCGCCGTCACGGTGCTCGTCCGACCGACCGAGGGCGACCCCACGCCGCAGCCGCTCAAGGGGACCGTGCGCTCGAGCCTGCAGCTGCGCGGCGTGCTCGGCGCGTCGGACCTCAAGACGACGGTGCACCTGCGCGAGCTGGCGTGGGTCGAGCTGGCCCAGGCGGCCCAGTAGCGCCGCCGTCGCCTCGGACAGGGGATGGCCGCTGAGGGACGGACCTGACCTGCAGCCGCGGCCGCAGCCGTCGAGCACGCCTCAGCTCCGAGCGATGAAGCAATCGACGCTCGCCGGCGAGACCTGGTGACCAGCCCTCGATCGGAGCAGCGAGCGAGGCGAGGCCGCGGAGGCTGAGGCGAGGCGGCGCGCGCGCGGGCGACGTCGTATCGGCATACTTCTAGCCCGCGCGCGCCGCCGCCCAGCATCCGCGGCCGCAGCCGTCGAGCACACCTCAGCGGGGCGCGACGCCTTCGCCCAGCTCGGTCTCGAGCCGCAGGCGGTCGAGCCCCTCGAGCAGCGCGGCGCGCGCCGCCGCCCGCTCGCGCTCGCGCGCGCGGTGCTCCGCCGCCCGCGCCTCGTCGAGGACCCGCGCGGCGGCCGCGTGGAGCGCCTCGGCGCCCGGCCGGTGCGTCCAGTCGCCCTGGACGGGCTCGCGCAGGGCCCGCACCACCTGGCGCCCGGGGCCGAGCGCGGCGGCGAGCCGCGCGACCTCCGCCTCGACGAGGCCCGCGGCGGCGCGCGCCCCCTCACGCCCGAACACGCCGCGCACGAGGTCGTCGGCGAGCCCGTCGCCGAGCGTGCCGGCGATCGCCGCCGCGACGTAGTACCGGCGCGCCCGCAGGGGGACGACGACGTCGGTCGCGCCCCACACGCGCCGGCCCATGAGCTCCACCGCCGCCGCGATCCGCACGACGGCCCGGACGCGCGGGTCGTCCGCCGCCGCCGGGTCGAGCGGCCGCGCCGGGGCCAGGCGGGCGAGGGCGGCGTGGCGGCGCAGGCGCTCGCGGTAGGCGCCCGAGGTGGCGAGGCCGCTCCAGCCGTCCCGCGTCCACAGGTCGGCCTCGAGCGCCAGGTCGGCCACGACGGCGCGCGAGAGGGCGTCGGCGAGGTGCGCCGGCGCGGCGCCGTCGAGGAGGCGCGTCAACACCTCGAGCTTGCGCGCGAAGGGGAGCGCCCGGAGCACGGCCTCGACCAGCTGGGGCGACGCGACGTAGGCGGCGCCGGCGAGCGCCTCGTCGGAGACGCCGAGGACGTCGACCCCGCCCTCGTCGGCGTCCTGCGTCCGGCGCACCTCGACGTGGCCGTGCCGGGTGCGGTCCCACGGCCGGCCGCCCTCGGTCGTGCTGCCCCCCTCGCGGGTCACGACCACGTAGCGCCGGGCCGGCCAGCGCGCCTCGAGCGCCGCCGAGAGGTCGTGCGCCATGTCGGCGAGCGTGTAGCGGTTCGGGCTGACCCACGGCCGCGCGTCGATCACGGGCGCGCGGTGGACGGTGGCCACGTCGGCGCCCGCCTCGTCGGGCTCGAGGGCGTCGAGCAGGTCGTCGGTCGACGCGTGCTCGCGCGCGACCGTCGGGTCCTGGGCCGGCAGGAGCAGGTCGTCGGTCGGCTCGTCGCCGCCCACGACGAGGAGGCGCACCCCGGCGCGCGCCGACGCGCGCACGACCTCGTCGGCGGCGAGGAAGGCCGTCGCGCGCACGGGGGCCTCGGCGCCGGGCGCGGCGAAGGCGTTGGCGAGCACGACGACGAGGTGCTCGCGGGCCGCCTCGGTGAAGACCGCGTCGGTGCGGCCCTCGAGGCGCTCCGCGAGCGGCAGGTGGCCGTGGTACGACGCGTCCCAGAGCGCGAGCTCGAACCCCAGGCTCGCCGCGAGGTCGCGCCAGGCGCGCACGACCTCCTGCTCGACGCCGACGTTGGTCACGACGACGAGCGCCGGCCCCGCGGGCGCTCGCCAGCGCGCGGCGACGCGGACCGGCACCCGCAGCCGCTCGATCACCCGCCGCTCGGCCGGGTCTTCGAGGCGCCCGAGGTGCAGGTCGAGCGCCAGGTCGCCGCCGGCGTAGGCGGCGGCGCCCGGCCGCAGCCCGACCGTGACCTCGAGCCGCGCCACCTCGCGCCCGTCGAGCGCCGGGATCTCCCAGCGGAGCGGCCCGCGAGAGAGGTCGACCTCGGCGCCCTGGTCGTCGAGGAGCAGCACGTCGCCCGGCCCGAGCGTGCGCCCGTCGAAGCCAAGGGTGACGTGGATCCCCCGGGCCTGCGCCGGGTCGAACGGCTCGCCGCCGTCGCGCCCCTCGCGCCCCGGCCCCAGCCCCCGCCCGGACACGTTCTCCACCTCGAGCACGACGCGCCGCGCCTCGCCGGGGCCCATGGCGCTGCCGAAGCGCACCGGCCGCGCGCGCAGCGGGAAGCCGATCGGGAAGGCGCGCGGCAGGTCGGCCTCGGGGTGGTCTCGCCGCGCGTCGACGAGGAGGGCGCGCGGCCCGACGAGCCCCTCGTCGGCGTGGGGGACGTTGGGCGCCAGGACCTGCGCCGTGTCGACGTCGGGGATCCGGAAGCGGAGCTCGCCCTCGAGCGTGACCTCCTCGCCCGGGCCGAGGCTCACCGGGAGGAGGAGGGGCGCCGTGGGCGCCACGACGTTGCGGGCGAGCGGCAGGTGGACCCGCGTCTCGTGGAGGTCCGGGGCCGGCGTGGCCAGGGCGCCGCGGTTCCGCAGGCGCAGGCGCCGGACGACCATCTCCTCGCCCGGCTCGTTCACGCCGTCGACGTTCGCCGACGCGAGCTCGTAGCCGAGCAGCTCGAGGCGGTAGCGGTCGGGGTGCTCGACGCCGTCGACGACCCACACGACGCGGCCGGCCGCCCCGTCGGCCCCGCGCGTGACGTGCGCGTGGGCGTCGCTGCCGCGCCGGCCGTCGCTGCCGCGCGAGCCGCCGCTCCGGCCGGTGCAGCGGTTCGAGCCCGACCCGTGCGACGAGTGGCTGCGCCCCCCCTCGCCGCCGCGCCCGCCGGCGCCGCCCTTGCCGTTGCGCCCCGGCGCGCCGCCGCGCCCGCCGTCGTTCGACGGGTCGACGAGCAGGAGGAGGTGCGTGTCGCGGCCCGCCACGCGCAGGACGATGTCGCCGCCGGCGCCGCCGGCCGAGCCGCTCGTGGCCGCGCCGCCGTCGCCGCCCGGTCCGCCGTCGCCGCCGCGGCCGCCGGAGGAGTAGCACGAGGCGTCGCTGCCGCGGCTGCCAGCGCGGCCGGTCGCGCCGTCGCCGCCGCTCCCGCCGCGCCCGCCGCCGCCGCCGCGCGCGAGGAGGCGCAGGACCCCCTCGGGGCCGACCTCGAGCGCGTGGCGGACCGGGCGCGGCGGCAGGGCGTCGTCGAGCGTCGCGTGCGCCCGCGGGCGCGTGGCGGTGCCGTGCACGACGAGCCGCCCGTCGGGCCCGACCTCCAGCGTCAGGTCGAGGCGGCCCGCGTGCTCGCCGGGCGTCGAGAACCCGGCAGCGCCCCCCGAGGCGCCCGACCCGCCGCCGCGGGCGCCGTCCTTCCCCGCCTTGCCGGGCTCGCCGCTCACGTCGAGCGTGGCCGGCAGCCGCTCGTCGCCGAGCGTGGCGCCCGCGGCGAGGAGCCCGCCGAGCAGGAGGAGCGGCGCGCGCCTCACGGGATCGCCTTCGCCTGGCCGAAGCCGAGCCACGGGTAGAAGACGATCGGAAGGACGAGGAGCCCGAGGCCGAACGGCCAGCCGCGGCGGAAGCGCCAGGCGACGTGGACCGACAGGAGGCCCAGGACGAAGATGTTCACCAGCGGGACCAGGAGGAGGAGCACCCACGCGCCGGGCTGCCGCCCGACGCGGGCGAGCACGACGAGGTTGTAGACGGGCACGAGCGCGGTCCAGCCGGGGTGGCCGGCCTTGGCGAACGTGCGCCACACGCCGGCCACGGTCAGCACGAGCCAGGCGAGCTCGACGAGCCAGACGGCGATCGGGACGAGGTCCTGCACGGGCCGAGTATGGCCGCCGCGCCCCGGCCCGGGCAACGGCAGGTGGTCGCGCCCCCCGCCGGCGGTCATACTCCCGCCGCGTGATCGACGCGGTCCGCGAGCACCTCTGGGGTCAGCTGCTCCTCGAGCGCCGGCTCGTGACGCCCGAGGACCACGTCCGCCTCGTCGCCGAGCGCGACGCCGCGCTCCGGCGGGGGCAGGCCTGCACGCTCGGGCAGCTGCTCGTGGCCCGCCGCGGGCTCGACGGCGCGCAGGCGGCGACCCTCGCCCGCGAGGTCGAGGCGCGCGGCCGCGCCTGCCACGGCTGCCGCCTGGCGTTCCTCGCCGCCGGGCCCGAGCCCGCGCCCGTGTGCCCCACGTGCGGCGGCCCGGCCGGCCTGTCGCGCCCGCCCGCCGCCGGGAGCGCGCGCCCGCCGGCGCCCGGGGCCAGCGGCCGCCTGCCCGCCGTCGGGCCGGGGACGAGCGGCCGCCTGCCCGCGGTCGAGGCGGCGGCGCCCGGCCCGCGGGCGAGCGCGCGCCTGCCGGCCGCGCCGGCCTCGCCCGCGCCCTCGGCGAGCGAGCTCGCCGAGACCGCCCCGGCGTCCGGGTCGGCCGACGGCGCGTCGGGCGCGGCCGCGCTCGTGACCGGCCGCCGCTTCGGCCCCTACGTCGTGGTGCGCGAGCTGGGCCGCGGCGGCATGGGCGTCGTCTACGAGGTGCGCCGCGACGGCGCCGAGGGCGCGCTCGCCCTGAAGGTGCTCCTCGGCGGCGAGTTCGCCTCGCCGCGCCTCCTCGCGCGCTTCCGCGACGAGGCGCGCCTGGCGAGCAAGCTCGTCCACCCGCACATCGTCGCCGTGCACGACGCCGGCGACGTCGACGGGGTGCCCTACTACGTCATGGACCTCGTCGAGGGCAGCGACCTGCAGCACCTCCTGCGCGAGGGGCTGCCCCTGCGCCGGGGCGTCGAGCTCCTGGCCCAGGCGGCGCGCGCGGCGCACCACGCCCACGAGCACGGGGTCGTGCACCGCGACCTCAAGCCGTCGAACATCCTCGTGTCGAGCGCGGGCGCCGCCTACCTGATGGACTTCGGGCTGGCCAAGGACCTCGACGACGACAAGGGCCTGACGCGCAGCGGCGTGGCGATCGGCACGCCCTACTACATGCCGCCCGAGCAGGCGCTCGGGCGCCACCGCGAGCTCGACGCCCGCGCGGACGTCTACGCGCTGGGCGCGATCCTCTACGAGCTGCTGGCCCGCCGGGTCCCGTTCCAGGCGCCGACCGTCGCCGCCCTGACGAAGAAGATCATCGAGGAGGAGCCGACGCCGCCCGGGCAGGTGCGCCCGGGGGTGCCGCCCGAGCTCGAGGCGGTGTGCCTCCTGGCCCTGCGCAAGGGGCGCGAGGACCGCTACCCGACGGCGCTGGCCCTCGCCCTCGACCTCGAGCGCTGGCTCGCCGGCGCGGGCGTGTCGGCGCGCCCCGAGCCGCCGTGGACGCGCGTCGCGCGCCGCCTGCGGCGCCACCGGCTGGCCGTCGCCGGCGCCTGCGCGCTCGCGCTGGTCGCGGCGGGCGTGGCCGCCGTCCAGGCGCGCCACCGGGCCGGCTCGAGGCCGCCGCGCAGGCGGCGCGGGCCGCGGCCGCGCGCGAGGCCGAGGCCGCCGAGCGGGCGCGGCTCGGCGCGGCGGCGGCCCACCAGGCCGACCTCCTGGCGGCCGGCGGGCAGCAGCAGGCGGCCGAGGCGGCGACGCGGCCTGGCGCGGGCGCTCGAGGCGCGGCAGCTGACGCCGCGGCCGACGCGCGGCAGGCGCTCGTCGAGGCGAGGCCCTCCTCACGCGCGCGCTGGGCGACGAGGGCGGCGAGGCGGCGGTCGAGGTCCGCCACCGTCGCGCCCTGGCGCGCCGGACGCTGGGCCGCTGGGCGGAGGCGCGCGACGACTTCGCCGCGGTCGCCGCGGCGCCCGGCTTCGGCGCGCGCGGCCACCTCGGGCGCGCCCTCGTCGAGCTCCGCTGGACCGGCGACGAGGAGGCGGCGCGCGCGGCCTTCGAGGCGGCGGCGCCCGCGGCGCTGCCGCCCGCCGACCCCGACGGCCGCGACGAGGAGGTCACGGCCGACGCGCTCGCGCGCGCCTACCTGGCGCTCCTCGACGGGCAGGTCGCGGCGTCGCGCGGTCGCCTCGACGCCCTGCGCGCGGCGACGCGCAACGCGCTGGTCGCCGACGTGCACGCGGCGCTGGCGCACGTGGCCGCGCGGGGGGGCGGCGACGGGCGGGCCGCCGCCGACGAGGCCCTGCGCGCCGACCCGTGGCGGCACGACGCGCGCGTCGACCGCGGGCTCCTGCGGGCGCGGGCGGGCGACGCGGCCGGCGCGCAGGAGGACCAGCGCGCCGCGCGGTCCTCGCCCCCGACCACGAGGGCCCGACCTGATCGAGGCCGAGCTGGCCGCGCGCGCGGGCGACGACGCGCGCCTCGACGAGGCCCTGCGCGCCGCGGCGGCCAGGCCGCCCGCGCGCCGGGGCGGCGGCGCGGGTCGCGGCCGCGGCCGACGCGCACCGGAGCGCGCGGCGGCTCGCCGTCGCGCGGTCACGCGCCGGCGCGCTGACGAAGGCGGGGCGCCTCCGGAGGCGCTCGACCTCGTCGACGCGGCCGCGCGCGGGCGCCCGCCGTCGCCGGGGAGCTCGAGGCGCTGCGCCAGGCGACGCTCGCGGCCGCGCGCGAGCGCCTCGACGCGGCCCTCGCGAAGGTCGAGCAGGAGCCAGGCGCCCCCGCCGAGGCCGCGCTCGACGCCCTGCTCGCGGCGGGGTCCCCGCCCCGGTCCTCGCCGCGCGGCGGCGCGGCTCGAGGCCGTCGCGGCCGCCCGCGCCGGGCGGTTGGCGGCCGACCGGCTCGCGGCGGTGCTCGCCGGGCGCGACGAGCGCCTGCGCGCCGGCGACCGCGCCGGCGCCGCCGCGCTGCTCGAGGCCGCCCTGGCCGACGCCGCGCTGGCGCCCGTCCGCGCGGCCCTGGAGGGCGCGCGCGCCGACCTGCGCGCGCTGGGGCGGGCCTGGGAGGCGTTCGACGCGGCGGCGGCGGCGCTCGCGGAGGACGCGCGCGCGCGGCTGCGCCTGCGCGAGGGCGAGCCGGTGCGGGGGCGCGTCGTGGCCTACGACGCGCAGGCGCCCGCCCTGCGCGTGGAGCCGCCGGGCCGGCGCGAGCCGGTCGCCCTCGGCCTCGGCGACGTCCACCCCGACGACCTGCTGGCGCTGGCGCTGCCGGCGGCCGAGGGGCGCGCCAACGCCCTGTTCTTCCTCGCCCGCGGGCTGCCCGACGCCGCCGGGGCGGCGCTCGAGGCCTGGGCGGCCGCCGCGCCCGAGGAGGCCGCGGGCGAGGCGGCCCTGCGCGCGCAGGTGGAGCGCGCGCGCGCCGTCGCGCGCGAGGCCCGCGTGGCCAGCCGCCTGGACGTGGCGCTCGCCGCGGACGCCGCCCCCGAGGCGCTGCTCCAGGTCGTCGCCTCCCTGGGCGAGGCCGAGCGGACGACCGAGGCCTACCGGGCGCGGGCCGCGGCGCTCGCGCCGCGCTGGGCGGCGGCGCGGGCGGAGCAGCTCCGGGCGGCGCCCGAGCGGCTCCTGCGCGGCGCCGTGTCCGCCGGGCGCCGCGGCGCCCTGCGGGTGCGCTACACGTTCCGGCGGCCCGACGAGCTCGACGACTGGGCGGTCGACGCCGCGCTCGCCAAGGGCGCGTCGGCGCGGGCGGGCGAGGACGGGGTCGTCGTGCGCGGGGCGCTCCAGCACCTGGCGCGCTTCCAGTCGGGCGAGCTGACGGTCGCCCTGCGCGTCACCACCGCCGAGGAGCGCCAGCCCAACCTCAACGTGGTGCTCGGGCACCGCGGCGGCTGGACCGGGGTGCTCGTGGGCGCGGGCTTCGGTCACGGCGCGCTCCAGTCGCTCATGCTCGACCCGACCGTGCCGCGCCGGCCGCCGCACCCGCTGGCCCTGCCGGCGCACGTGGTGATCGGCCTCGACGGGAGGGCGCCGCGGGCCGAGGGGATCAACCTCGCGGTGGAGCCCTGCCCGCCCGAGCGGCCGGGCGCGCGCAAGGTCGAGGTCGTGCGCGACGACCACGGCGCCGTGCGCCTCAAGCTGCGCGGGCGCGACGCCCTCCGCGCGCCGGCGCCCGCCTCGATCGACGGGGCCGGGCACGTGGCCATCGCGCCGCTCGCCGCCGAGGTCGTCGTGCACGAGGTGGAGCTCACCGGGCGCCTGGAGGACGCCTGGCTGGCGGCCCGGGCGCGCGAGGTGGCCGAGGCCGAGGCGGCCGCGCTGACGCCGCCTCGCTGAAGGCGCCCGCGCCGCCCCGACCGTCACGCGCACGGGACGCCCGTCATGGCGGCGGGTCACCACTCCGGGTGGGAGGAGGAATACGCCGGCCCGGCGTGTGCTAAAAGGTGGCGCGGAGGTCGACCCCATGAAGATCCTCGTCCCCCTCGACGGCTCTCGCCTGGCCGACGGCATCCTGGCGCACGTCCGCCGCCTGACCGCCGAGGTCGCCGGCGCCGAGGTGACCCTCCTGCAGGTGCTGCCGGCCTACCTCGCGGCCGACGAGATCGCGCTCATGCGCGACGAGGCCGACGAGCACCACGCCGCCCTGGCGCGCCTGCTCACGCACGAGGGGCTGACCGTCCGCTCCCGCGTCGACGTGGCGCCCGACCCGGCCGAGCACGTCGTCGACACGGCGCGCGACCTCGGCGTCGACCTGATCGCGCTCTCGACCCACGGGCGCAGCGGGCCGAGCCGCTGGCTGCGCGGCAGCGTCGCCGAGCGCGTCCTCCGCGGGGCGACCGTCCCCGTCTACACGGCCAACCCGCAGGGGCTGGTGATGACCGACGACGCGATCGTCGGCTGGCGGCGCGTGCTCGTCCCGCTCGACGGCTCGGAGCGCGCCACGCGCGTCCTCCCGCTGGCAGGGCGCTTCGCCCTGGCCTCGGACGCCGAGGTCGTGCTCCTCCACATCGACGAGCCGGAGGTCCCGGGCGTCCACCCCGTCCCGGAGGTGGCCGCGATGAAGGCGCAGCGGCGCGCGGAGGAGACCCTCGGGCAGGCCACGGAGCAGCTGCGCCGGGCGGGGCTCGAGCGCGTGCGCGTGCTCGGCCGCTACGGCGGCGACCCCGCGCACGAGGTCCTCGAGGCCGCCCGCGAGGTGAGCGCGGACCTGATCGCGATCGCCAGCCACGGCCGCACGGGCCTCGCGCGGTGGCGCTTCGGGTCGGTCGCGGAGAAGGTCCTGCGCGCGGCCGAGGCGCCGCTCCTGATCGTCCGCGCGCTGTGAGGCGGCGGGGAGCGTGATGGTAGGCTCCCTCGCGCGAGGGGGCGCCATGACGAAGAAGAAGCCCGAGGGCGGCAAGAAGAAGCCCTCGCCGGCGAAGAAGGCCCCGGCGACCAAGAAGGCCTCGCCGGCGAAGAAGGCCCCGGCGACCAAGAAGGCCCCGGCGACCAAGAAGGCCTCGCCGGCGACCAGGAAGGCCTCGGCGACCAAGAAGGCCCCGGCGGCGAAGAAGGCGAGCGGCGCCGGCCGGGGCGACCTCGCGTTCCCGCTCCGCGCCCTGCCCGGCGCGCCCATGCGGCGCCGCGCCTACGGGATCGTCGACGTGGAGGGCCGCGTCGTGAAGGAGCCGACCTGGACGCTCCTCGGCCCCTTCGGCGACGGGCTGGCCGCCTTCCGCGAGGGCGACCGCACGGGCTGGGTCGACCGCGCGGGCGCCGTGGCGATCCCGCCGCGCTTCGCCCTGGGGCATCGGTTCCAGGGCGGGCTGGCGGTCGCGCGCGCCGAGGCCCGCGGGCCGTTCGGCGCGGTCGATCGGACGGGGCGCTGGGTCATCGAGCCCGCGCACGACGCCCTCGAGGGGCCGCACGAGGGCGTGCTCGTCTCGCGGAAGGGGGGGCGGTGGGGGCTCGTCGGCGCGGACGGCGCCGTGGTCCTGCCGCCCACGTTCGACCGCATCCACCCGTGGTCGGAGGGACACGCCGTCGTGGAGCGCGACGGGCGCTGCGGCCTGATCGACACGCGCGGCCGGCTGGTGGTCCCGACCGAGTGGTCGTCCCTGTTCGACGTGGCCGAGGGGCTCCTGGGCTGCGAGCTCGACGACGGGCTCGGCTATCTCGACCTGCGCGGGGAGGTCGCGCTCCGCGGCCCGTTCCACGGGATCGGCCCGTTCCGCGAGGGTCTGGCGCGCGTGGCGGTCGAGGGGCGGTGGGGCTACGTCCGCCGCGACGGGCGCTGGCTCGTGGAGCCATCGCTCGGCGACGTGACGCCCTCGTTCCGCGACGAGCCGCACCCGGGCGACTTCCAGGGCGGGCTGGCGGTGTGGGCGCCGGCCGGGGCGGCGCCCTGGGACGGCGCCTACGGCTTCCTCGATCGCGAGGGGCGGCGCGTGACCGACGCCGTGTTCCTCTCGGCGCGCCGCCTCGTCGAGGAGCGCGCGCGCGTCTCGACGGCCGAGGGCTACGGCTACGTCGGGCCGGACGGCCGGGTGGCGATCGCGCCGCGCTTCGCCGACGCGCACGACTTCGCGCAGGGCCGGGCGCGGGTGGTCGTCGACGAGAAGGTCGGCTTCGTGGACCGCGACGGCGCCTGGGTGGTCGAGCCGCGCTACGACGACGCCGGCGACTTCGACGGCGGGGTGGCGCGCGTGAAGCGCGACGGCGCGTGGGGCCTGATCGGCCTCGACGGCCGCGAGGTGGCCCCGCCGCGCTTCCACCAGGTCGGGCAGGTCGCCTGCGGCCTCGCGCCGGTCATGGCCGAGGGGCCGGACCCCGAGGCGGACGCGCGCGAGCTGGCGCGCGTCAACGCCGCGCTCGAGGCGGCGCTCGCCGCCGGGCTCGGGGAGACGGTCCGCCCCTTCCTGCGCCTCGTCCCGGCGCCGATCGACGGGGCGCGCCTCGACCAGGACGGCTGGTGGGAGGCCGAGCGCGCGGCGCTGGGGCCGGGCCAGCTGACCGCGTCCAAGCTCGGCGGCACGCCCTACCTGCCGCGCGGCGTCGAGCATCCGCGCGGGGCGGACGGCGCGCCGCTGGCGCTCCTGGCCCAGCTCGACCTCGGCGCCCTGCCGCCGCTGGAGGGGTTCCCGGCGACCGGGATCGTGCAGGTGTTCGTCGCCGCCGGTGAGGAGCCGTGGGGGCTCGACCCCGACGACCTCGCCTCGGGCCGGGGCGCGCGCGTCCTCTACCACCCCGACGCGACGGCGCCGGCGAGCGACGAGCAGGTCGCCCGCCGCGCGCTCCCGGGCTTCGTCCTGCGCCGGGTGGCCGCGCTCGGCGCCGAGCGCCGGGCGGCGCCCCTGTCGCCCCACGTGCACGACTTCGAGAAGAGGGCGCCCGCACGGGCGCGGCGCCTCCTCGAGGACGAGCGCGTGCGGGAGGGCTACTTCGCGCTGGCCGAGGCCGAGGGGCACAAGGTCGGCGGCGACCCCGCGTTCTGCCAGGACGACCCGCGCGGACAGCGCGCCTACCGGGCGTTCGACACGCTCCTCCTGCAGCTCGACTCGGACGGCGACCTCCTCCAGTGGGGGGACGCGGGGGTCGCCAACGTCTTCGTGGAGGGGGCTCGCCTGGCGGCGGGCGACGTGGCTCGCGCCCTGTACACCTGGGACTGCGGCTAGCCCCCCGCCCCGCGCACGATTCCGCGTGGCCGCCGCGGAGCCTCCGGGCGCCCCGACCCGCGGCGGCTGAAGATCCGCGCCCCGGGTCATCGCCGCCCCGAGGGGCCCCCGGCTTGCGCGCGGGACACGCATGACCACGACGACGCGCGGCATGACGCTGATCGAGGCCACGTTCGCCCTGGCCCTCCTCGCGGGTGGGCTGCTGGCGCTGGCGAGCATGACCGTCAGCGCGCAGCGGCTGACGCGCGAGTCCACCGAGCAGGCGCACGCGCGGCGCGCCGCCGAGGCGCGGCTGTCGGAGCTGCGGGCGCTCCTGCACCAGGTGAGCTGGACGCAGCCCGCCTGGGACCAGGGCGTCCACGACGCGCAGTTCGAGCGGCTCCTGGCCGAGGACGGCCAGGCGCGGGTGATCGACCTGCTCGACGACACGAACGAGGGCAGCCCGCGGATCCCGGCGACGATCACCACCCGCGTGTTCGGGACGGACGAGGTCGTGATCGCGCAGCCGCCGGCGCTCGGCGCCGCCGGCGGCCTCGGCCTGGCGGGGGTCGACCTCGACGCCAACGGGCGCACGACCGACCCGGCGGTCGCCGTCGCCGACCTCGTGCTCGTCGGCGTGAAGGTCGAGGTCACGTGGCGCGGCGGCGCGTGGCGACCGGGTGACCCCGAGTCCGTCGTGCGCCTCGTCGCGCTCCTCCACTGACACCACCACCACCACCACCGGAAGGGAGGTTCCATGACCCGGGGCCCAACTCGGCGCCGAGGCTCCGTCCTCGTGCTCACGCTGATCATGCTCTTCCTCCTGGCCGCGCTCGTGGCCACGCTGGCCACGTCGGTCCAGGCGCAGGCCCAGTCGGCGGTCCAGGGCCGCGAGCTGGGTGCGAGCCTCGTCGCGGCCGACGACGCGCTGGCCCGGGGCAAGGCGCGGCTCGTGTGGGAGTTCGCGCACAACTACCGGGGCCAGCAGCCCGACCTGAAGGCCATGACCCCGGGCGCCGCGCACCCTGCCTGGCTGACGACGCCCGAGGGGACGGTCGTCGACATCGCCTGCGCGCGCGTCGGAGAGGACTTCCTCGACTTCCTCCTCACGGCGCGCTCGAGCGGGCCGGCGCCGCGCGAGCTCGAGATGGTCGTGCGCATCCGCTACCAGCTGACGACGGTCCCGCGCCTGCGCGGGGGCGCGGACGGCTGCCTGGTCGCGTTCGGCCCCGTGACCGTCACAGGCAACTTCGAGATCGACGGGCGCGACCATCCGGCCCACGACCCCTACACCGTCCTCGCCGGCACGGGCTCGCCCGGGATCACCGCGACGGGGCGCGTGACGCTGCAGGGCAGCTCCGTAGCCGTGGGCGGCACCGCCGACGGCGTCGACCACACCCCGGCGTCGCGCGGGACGGCCAAGGACGGCGAGCACTACGACGCGCAGACCACCGTCTGGAGCGAGCCCGACGCGGAGGGCAACGTGCGCGGCGTGCCGGACTCGGCCGACGCCTACTTCGGCCTGCAGCACGGCGACCTCAAGGCGGCGGCGCAGGCGTCCGGCACCTACTTCACCGACCTGGCCGCCTACAACGCGTTCGCCCGGTCCGAGGGCGGCGCGGCGGCGGCGGGCAAGATCGTCTACCTCGAGGTGCCCAACGGCTCGAAGCTCGAGACGCTCGAGCTGCCGCGGAACCCGGCGCCGGAGCACAAGCCGGCCGTGGTCGTCGTCGCCGGGCAGGACCCGACCCGCCACGACGTGCAGGTGGGGCCGGTCCACTGCAACAACGGGATCTACCAGGGGGTGCTCCTCGCCGACCGGATCATGAACATGAACGGCAACGGCGCCCTGATCGGGCAGGTGGTCACCTTCACCGACACCGGGCCGTCGGTCGGCTCGGGGACGTTCAACCTGTACTTCTCGAACGAGGTGCTCACGAACCTGCCGCGGACCGACGGCGGGGTGGGCGGCGACCTCCCGACCGGCGTCGAGCCGGTGGTCCTCATGTGGCGAGAGGCGGCGGCGCGATGACCCCCGACGCGACCCTCTGGGGGGCGGTGGTCCTGGCCCTGGTGCTTGCGCTCGCGGCGCCGGCGCGGGCCGACGAGGCGGGCGCGCCGGCGCGGGCGGCGCTCGACGACCGCGCGGCGGCGCGGCTGATCGCGCGGCTGACGGCGGCGCCGCTCCCGGCCGGGGAGGGCGAGCGGACGCTCGAGGCGCTGGTGGAGCTGGGCGAGGCGGCGCACGGGCCCCTCGTCGGGGCGCTGCCGGGGCTGCCGCCCGCGGGCGCGGAGGTGGCGCTCCGGGCGCTCGCCGCGCGGCCGACCTCGGTCGTGGCGCGCGAGGCGCTGCTGCGGGCCGCCCGCGACGGGCGTCCGGCCGTCCGCCGGGCCGCGGCCGAGGTCCTCCGGGCGCTCCCGGGCGACGTGCGCGCCGGCGACGCGCTCGTCGCGCTCACGAACGACGCCGACCCGCTGACGGTCGAGCGGGCGTTCGGGGCGCTCATGACCGGCGCGTTCCCGTCCTGCTGGGACCCGCTCCTCGACGCGCTGGCGTTCGAGCTCGACCGTCAGGCGCCCGACCCCGCGCGCGTCTACCCGCTCACGGCGACGCTGCAGCAGGTCCTCGCGCGCCACCCGGACGGCGCGCGGGACCGCCTGCGGCGGGTGTTCGAGCTCAGCGCCGCGGCGCGGAGCGAGGGGGCGCGCGGCCGGCTCCTCGCGGTCGTCCTGCGCAGCCGGTCGGACGCCGTCGTCCCCTACCTGGTGCGCCTCCTCGAGGGCGCGGCCGGGGCGTCGCGGCCGGACCCCGCGGACGACGAGGTCGACGAGGCGCTGGCCGCGCTCCCCGACCTCGACCCCGGGCTCGTCGCCGAGGCGGTCGACGCCGTGGCGCGGGCCAGGGCGACCGCGGCGTTCGCGACGCTCGCGCGGCTGGCGCGGGCGCGCGACGCCGGGGTGCGCCGGGCGGCGCTGCGCGCCCTGTGGCCCTGCGCGGCCGGCGACGCGGCGCAGGCGACGGCCCTGCGGGCGCTCGTCGACGCGCTCGGCGACGGCGACCACGCCGCGCGGGTCGAGGCGCACCAGGCGCTCCGGCGCCACACCCGCGTCGACCTGCCGCTGAGCGCGCCGCGCTGGCTGCGCTGGCTCGAGCGGCGCGCGGCGGCGGACGCCCTCGCGGCGCGCGCCCGGGAGGCGGGCTACGAGGCCGTCGAGGACTACCTGCGCGACCACCCCGAGGAGCGGCTGGAGGACGAGGAGGTGACCCGTGCGAGCCGCTGAGCGCCGCCGTCGCGGCCACTCGATGCTCGAGGTCATGGTGGTGGTGGCGATCACCGCCCTGCTGGTGCTCCTGTCGCTCGGCGCGCTCGTCGCCGGGCAGCGGCCCTCGGTCGAGGGCTCGGTGCGGGCGCACGTGCTGGCCACGGGCGAGGCCGCCCTGCGGCGGGTCGAGCGCGAGCTCGCGTCGGCGCACTACGCCGGCGTGACGCAGGTGGTCGGCGCCTGGGACGGCCTGGTCTTCACGCCGGCCGCCGGCGCGGCCGACCGCGCGGCGCAGCTCTTCCCGGTGACGGGCTGGAGCGGCCCGACCTCGACCGCGGCGACCGGCCCGGCGGTGGTCTACCAGTTCCGGCCGCGCCCGGGCGGCGGCGGCCCGGCCGACCGCCTGCAGCTCGTGCGGATCGACACGGCGAGCGGGTTGGCCGTGCCGCTCCTCGAGGAGGTCGTCGGGGCGTCGGACGACCCGGGCGAGCTGCCGGCGTTCACGCAGGTGGGCGCGGGCGAGGCCCCGCCGCAGCGGGCGCGGCTCGAGGTCCGCTTCACCCTGGCCCGCCAGACGGGGCCCGACGCGTGGGTGCGCGTGACGTTCGCCAAGGTCGTCACGCTGCGGAACCTGCTGTAGCTCACCGTCACTCGACGACCACGCGGTCGGTCCCGCTGCGGCCGAAGGTCTCGGGGGCGTACATTTCCTCGGCCTTCGCCGGCGGGGCGACGAAGGTCCCCGGCGTGGTGGCGCGCGCCGTGTAGCTGAAGGTGTGCGCGCCCTCCCACAGGAGCGAGGCGAACGCCTCGGCGCGCTCGTCGCGCAGCCCCGAGTGCTCGTACCAGGTGCGCGTCCACCACCACCAGCCGCAGCCGGGGCCCGGCTGCGCGGTGACGGCCTCGGCCGGCAGGGCGCCCGTCGCGCGCAGGGCCGGGTCGAGGGGCTCGAGGCCGGCCGGGAGCGGGTCGACGAGGGCCACGTGGTGACGGCGCGCCGGGGCGATCATCGTCAGGTGCACGCGCACGCGCGCGCCCGCCTTGATCCGCCACACGCCGTCGGCGTCGCGGCGCACGTCGGCGGGGTCGTCGACGGCCTCGTAGCGGCGCTCGACCGTGAAGCCGGCGTCGAGCGGCGCGAGCGCCAGGTCGCGCGGGGCGTAGCGCAGGCCGACGCGGTAGTAGAGGCGCCCGGGCCCGTCCTTGGCGAGCGTCAGGCGCGGGGGCGCGCCGTCGGCCGCGAAGCCCTGGAGGGCCTCCATGGGCACGTCGATCCGCGCGCGCTCGGTCGTGCGCCCGCGGAAGGCGTGCTCGCCGGCGAAGGCCTCGCCCAGCCAGGCGCGGGCGACGAAGTCGGGCGTGACCTTCTCGGCCGTGCGGAAGTAGGTGTCGAGGGCCAGGAGCACGAAGGCGTTCTCCTGCGTGTTCGACCAGCGGCCGCGCCGACGGTGCCCGAGGAGCCCCTGGACGAGCTTGGGCGCGAGGTCGCCCGCGACCTCGGCCGGGTCGTCGAGGAGCGCCTCGAGGAGCACGCCGTCGACGCGGTGCGCCGAGTGCAGGAGCACGTGCTCGCCGTCGGAGTAGCGGGTGACGAAGTGGGCCGCGCCGGCGGTCTCGACCACGCGGTTGGCGAGGTGGCGGCGCAGCGCCTTCGCCTCGTCCGGCGCGCCCTGGCGCAGGAGCGGGTAGATCCAGCCGGCCGCCTCGAACGAGAGCGCCTGGCCCACCGCCGCCACGCCGCCGGCCTCCTTCAGGAGCGCCCGGGCGCGCGCCGGGTCGTCGTCGCCCAGGCGGGCGCGGACGTGGAGCGCGTAGGCGACGAGCGCCCGGCGCGACTCGGCGGAGTAGTGGGACGGGATCCGCCGCTCGACCTGCCGCGCGTAGTCGTGCGCCCGGCGGAGCATGCCCGCGTCGACCGGGTAGCCCTTCTCCCTGGCGCGGGCGAGCGCGTGGAGCACGTGGAGCGACACGTACGGCCAGCTCGGCTCGTCCGCGCGCCAGAAGCCCCAGCCGCCGTCCTGCGGGTGCTGCCGCTCGCGCAGGCTCGCGAGGTCGACGGCGACCGCCTCGGCCAGGCGCGCCTCGGACGGGAGCTGCGGCGCGGCGAAGGCCTGGAGGACGTCGCGCACGGCGACGAGGGCGAGCACGCGCGAGGCCACCTGCTCGGCGCAGCCGAACGGGTACTCGACGAGGTAGATCACGGCGTCGGTGAGCGCCTGGAGCTGCGTCGACGAGGTCGTGACCTCGAGGCCGCCGAACTCGGGCCAGGCGTCCTTCGGCGGGGCGATCGGCTGGGCCAGCGCCCCGTCGTCGAGGACGCCGTAGGTGGCGAAGGCCTCGGACGTCGCCGGGGTCCAGACGGGGAGGGTCAGCTCCTGGGCGTCGGCGGTCGCGGGCGTGGCCGTGACCGCGGCGACGACCTGCAGGCGGGCGCGGCCCGCGCGCTCGGCGGCGGCCGGGAAGCGCACCTCGCGGCGGTCGCGCGCCGGGACGACGAGCCGGCGGCCCTGGCCGGCGGTGAGGGCCAGGTTCGAGGCGCGCACGGCCACGTCGACCTCGAGCGGGGCGTCGGTCTGGTTCTGGACGACGACCGGCAGCTCGAAGCGGTCGCCGAAGTTGAGGAAGCGCGGCGCCGACGGGCGGACCATGAGCGGCAGGCGGGCCGTGACCGTCTCCTCGCGGGCGCCGAAGCTGTTCGCGCCCGCGGCGGCCACGGCGATCAGGCGCCAGCGCGTGAGCGAGTCGGGCAGCTTCAGGTCGACCGTCGCGCGGCCGGCGCCGTCCGTGCGCACGCGCGGCGACCAGTGGGCGATCGGGCTCAGGTCCTTGCGCAGGGCGATCGGCGGGGGCGCGTCGCCGCCGCCGCCGACGCCGCCGAGGGGAGCGCCGGCGCGCGCGCGCATGGCCGCGCCGGGCGGGGCGCCGTCCCTCATCTCGGCGCCCGCCGTCTTGGCCTCCTCCGCGGCGGCGGCGAGGTCGGGCGCCTGCAGGCGCAGGAAGCGCCGGGCGCGCGCGTCGCCGGCGCCGGCGCCGCGCGGGCGGTAGAAGACGCCCAGCGGGTCGGGGATCGCGTGGCCGGCGAGCATGAGGACGGCCTCGTCGACGACGGCGAGGCACACCTCGGCGTCGCGCACGGGCTCGCCCGCGTGGTCGCGGACCACGAGCTCGACCGGGGTCGTGCCGCCGGGCTCCAGGTCGCGCCGGGCGGGGGCGACCTCGACGGCGAGCGTGCGGCGGCGCGGCGGGACCGAGAGCGTGACCTGCCCGGCGGCGAAGGCGGGGCGCGTGGCGTCGGGGGCGTCCTCGCGCGGCGCCGCCCCGACGAGGGCCACGTGCAGGGTGACGTCGGGGACGAGCCCGTCGTCGATCGGCACCTCGAGGACGTGCGTGGTCGTCTCGAGGCGCAGCCGCTCGTGGCGCACGAGCCCCGAGCGGCGCAGCGTCACGAGCGCCTCGGCGGGCGCGAACGGGGCGACGACCAGGACCTCGGCCGTGTCGCCGTGGGCGTAGGCCTCGCGGTCGGGGACGAGGGTGACCTTGGCCTCCTCGACCTCGCGCGTGGCGGGGGCGGCGCCGCCGGCGACCCACAGCTGGGTCGTCGTGCGGGCGACGCGGCCGGCCGCGTCGTGGGCGCGGGCGGTGATCCGCCACGTGCCGCCGGCCGGGCCCTCGTGCTTCAGCGAGACCGGGTCCGCGGCGGAGGTGAGCGCGTGGGCGTGGCGCTCGACGACGCGCTCGCGCAGGCCGCGGTGGTCCCAGTCCCACTCGAGCCGGGCGAGCTCGACGTGGACGGCGCGGCCGGCGACGGCCACGCCGTCGAGGCCGACGACGAGCAGGTCGAGCTCGAGCGGGGCGCCCTGGCGGAAGAAGGGGCGCCGCGGGCGGACGCCGACGTACTCGGCGGCGGGGTGGGCGAGGACGGTGCTCGAGCCGGCGAAGGCCTGGCGGTTCACGTCCTGGACGGTGGCCTCGGCGGTGATCGCGAGCGGGCGCGCGAGGCGGTTGAGCGTCACCCTGAGGTGGTGCTTGCCCTGCGCGTCGGTCGTCCCCTCGAGGGTGGCCACCTCCTGGGGGGCCGTCGCGACGCGGCGGCGGGGGGTCCGGCCGCGGCCCGGGTGATCGTCGAGGTCGTCGTCGGACCAGCCGCGGAGCCACCACGGCACGTGCTCGCCGAAGAGGTAGTCACGCCGGTTGGGCGGGGTGAAGTTCGTCGGGCGCGCCGTCGTGCGCCAGGTGACCTTCGCGTTCGGGAGGGCGCCGCCGGCGAAGTAGGCGGCCGCGGCGGTGAAGACGGCCTCCTCGGTCGCCAGGGTCGGGCCGGCGCCGGCGGGTGAGACCGTCACCTCGAACTCGGGGCGGCGGAACTCGGCGATCTGGAAGGAGTGGCTGTGCCGGCGGTCGAACTCGACGACCGCCTGACCGACGTGGACCGTGTCGGGGAGGGTGAAGGCGAGGTCGAACCCGCCGTGCGCGTCGAAGCGCACCTCCCCCTTGGTGACCTCCTGCCAGCGGGCGTCGCGGACGACGAAGCGGGAGGCCGTGAGGCCCGCCGGCGCGGGGCGCACGTCGCCGCCGAGGCGCGGGTCGACCTCGCGCACCCAGCCCTTCACGCGGACCTGCTCGCCCGGGCGGTAGAGGTGGCGGTCGTCGAAGGTGAACCAGCGCAGCTCGACGCGGAGGTCGCGGGCGCTCCAGCCGCCGGGCAGGAGGGCGACGTCGCCGCCGAGGGTCGCGAGGAGGGCGCGCTCGGAGGAGCTCGAGCGGGGCGGGAGCGTCAGCCGCGCGACGCCGTCGGCGCCGGTCTCGGCGTGGCCGTGGTCGGGGAGGAGGCGCACCTGCGCGCCGGCGGCGGGGGCGCCGTCCTCGAGGCGCGTGATCCAGGCGAGCAGGTGGGTGGCGTCGTGCTGCGCGTCGACGCCGAGGCGGGTCCCCTGGACCCACGTGGCGAGGCGCGGGCGGCGGCCGTGGTCGCGGGCGGGCCAGTCGACCGGCTCGACGAGCACGAGCGCGTGGCCGAGGCCGTCCTTCAGGGCGGCGGAGAGGTCGACCGCAGTCTCGACCCAGGCCTCCTGGCTGCCCTTCACCGACACCTCGACGTCGCTCACCGGGCGGCCGGGCATGATCGGGTTGGCGTCGCGCCAGAGGGCGCGGCGCCACTCCTGGTAGGCGGCCCAGTCCGTCGCGGGGTCGACGGTGTGGACGCGCGCGCGCAGCTTCTTCACGGCGATCGAGGTGAAGGTGAGGCGCGGCTTGCCGGCGGGGTCGAGGAGCACCATGTCGCCCGCCTGGCCGACGAGGGCCGGGTGGGGGGCGGTCGTGGCGAACCCGAGCACGACCTGCGCGCCGAGCGTCTGGCCGAAGACGTCCTTGATCGCCGGCGAGAGCGTCGCCTCGTAGCGGGTGTTGGCGGCGGTGGCGCCCTGGAGGCGCACCGTGGCGCCGTGGGCGACGACGCGCAGGCCTGGCACCTCCGGCGCGAGCGTGATCATGTCCGGCGTCAGGGCGTCGGCGTCGATCGGGTTCGAGAACGTGATCATGAACGGCGCGCCGGGCGGGCAGTCGCCGCGGCCCCAGCCGGAGCGGTGCTCGGTGACGCGCAGCGGGCCGTAGGTGCGGAACGTGAACGTGGCCGGCTCGCTCGTGCGGCGCGGGCCCTCGGCCGACGGGGTGCCGGGGCCCACCGTGACCGTGACGGTCGCGTCGGTCGGCAGCGGCTCCTCGGCCACGAACGCGAGCGAGCGCCCGGCCTGCAGCTGGCCGGCGACCGGCGCGGCCTCGGCCTCGGTGGCGGCGCGGACCGCGACCTGCCGGTCGCCCGCGCGCACGGTCGTCGTCGCCAGCACGGCCGCCGGGTCGATCGCCTGGTCGAAGGTGGTCACGAGGACCGGGTCGCGGCGCACGGGGCCGCCCTGCGGCGAGCCGTGGACGAGCTTCGGCGGCGGCGTGCGGAACGACCAGCGCACGGGTGCGGTCAGGGCCGCGCCGTCGGCCGCGCGCGTGCCGGCCGGGACCTCGACCGCGTACTCGGTGGCCATGGGGAAGCGGGGGTCGGGCTCGAAGAGGAGCGTCCGGGTGCCGATCCAGCGCCAGCGGCCGGCCGGCTGCGGCTCGAGTCGCACCGGCACGCGCTCCTGCGCCACGGCGTCGAGCGTTCCCACGGGGATCATGGGGTGGGAGAAGGTGATCGAGAGGTGCGGCGCCAGCGGCACGTCGCCCTCCGGCATGTAGCGGAGCACCTCGAGCGGTCCGCTCGGCGCCACGTCGGCGGGCGGCGGCCCGGGCGGCGGCGGGAAGGGCTGCTGGACGGTCTCGCCGGTCAGCGGCGGCGGCGGCGGTCCCTGCCGGCGCGCGAAGCTCGTCCCTGGCTCCGTCTCCAGCGCCGGCAGGCGGTCGAGCAGCGCCTGCGTCGTCGCGTCGTCGAGGCGGGCCGCGTCGGCCTGCGGCGTGGCCTCCCAGGCCTGGCCCGGCGCCGTGGCCTCGCCGAGCACGAAGGGCGGGCCCGAGGGCGCCGGCTCCTCCTCCAGCGGCGCGGCGACGGTCGACCTCCCGCCGTCGCCAGGCGGCTGCCCCGGTCCCCCGCCTCCGTCCTTGCCGCTGCCGCCGCTTCCGGGGCAACCGACGCACAGGACCAACGAGAGCAGGACTGGCCAGGGCTGGCGCACGGGTCACCTCCGGAGGGCGGCAGGTTACACACCCGAGGGCCCGAGCTGGGGGGTCAGACGAGCGCGTCGACCTCGCCCAGGGCCCAGGGCACGACCTCACGCCGCACCGCGTCGGCCACGGCCTGGCTGGCGGCCGGGCCGGCCTCGGACCACCACTCGGTCCAGTCACCCCGGTCGCGCGCCAGCGCCGCGACCTCGCCCGTGGCCCACCGCCGCGCGCCGTTCACCACGCGGCGGAGGTCTTCCTTCGCGGCGGGGTCTTCGGCGACGACGCGTGCCAGGTGACGCGACAGGTTCTCGCCGTCCGCGTAGCAGTTGCGGTAGGTCGGCGGCACCCCCCGCCCGAACTTCACGGACAGCACCTTGCGCCGCGGCTCGACGGGCGCGGGCGACCGGCCACCCGAGCGGACCCACTCGGTCAGCGCCGCGTGCACACGAGCCAGGTCGCTGCCCTTCCCGGCGGCCGCCAGCGCGACCCGCGCCGCGGCCAGCCCCACCCGGGCCCTCGCCTCGGCGCCCAGGTCCAGCCGCTCCACGAGGGCGACGACGTCCTCCTGCTCCGGGACGACCTCGGCTGCCCATCGGGGACCGACGGCCAGACGGGCGACCGTGTGCCTGAACGCCGCCGCGAGCGCCAGCCGCTCCGTCGTCAGCGCCCCGGCGCGCACCTGCTCGACCAGCAGCCGCGCCCGATCCGCGTCCGTCCCCAGGCCAGCCGTAGCGCGGCAGAGCCGCCGCAGTCGCTCGTCCGTCGTCACCGCGCCCGATCGTAGCCGCTTTCGGCGCCTGGTGGCTTGCCGTGGCGGCAAGGCTCTGGTAGGCTCTCGCTCGCTTGCGGGTGTAGCTCAATGGTAGAGCATCAGCTTCCCAAGCTGAGGGTTGTGAGTTCGAGTCTCATCACCCGCTTCTGATGTAGGGGCCCTGAGGGGCCGATAGCAACCGGGCTCCGAAGCACGACTTCCGAGCCCTGACGTTCAGATGAGGGCCGCCCGCGAGGGCGGCCCTTGGCTTTCCGGACGCCGGGCCTGTATGCCCATCGGTATCCCGACAGCCGGGACGCCATGGGACACGGCTGGACCGGACGAGAGCTGCCGCCGATGGACTCCGTGCCTGCAGGGACCCAGAAGCAGAAGGACGAGAGGCAGACCGCCCTCGACGAGCTTTTCTCGGCGGCCAAGAAGTACCGGCGCAGCGCCAAGTACATGGAGCTGATGGAGTTCATCTCCCGGTTCCACACCTACTCTCCGTTCAACGCCATGCTGGTCCACATCCAGATGCCTGGCGCGAAGTACGTGCTGACCGCGAAACGATGGCGGAACGACTACGGTCGAACTCCGCTCGAGGACGCGCAGCCGCTCGTGATGCTCCAGCCGATGAGCCCGGTCATGTTCGGATTCGACGTCTCCCAGACCGAGGGAGCCCCGCTGCCGGCCGGGTTCTTCTCCCCCTTTCAGGTGAAGGGCAAGATCGACCCGCGCTGCGTCGACCTGACCATCGCGAACGCTCTCAGAGATGGCGTCGACGTCGCGAAGCGTTCCCTGGGCAGCACCCTGGGCGGCTACGTGCGCAACGCCGCTGATCCAGGGCACGCCATCGGAGTGGGCACCGTGCCCGGGCGACAGTTCGTCATGTACGAGGGCTCGAGCATCCCGCTCTTCGCCAGGATCACCCTCAACTCGAACGTCGACGGGTCGACGAACTACGGGACGCTGACCCACGAGCTCGGACACCTCTACTGCGGACACGTCGGTACTCCGAACGCCAAGTGGTGGCCCGCGCGCATGGACCTCTCGAAGCAGGCGCGGGAGTTCGAGGCCGAGTCGGTGTCGTACCTCGCTTGCCGTCGGGCTGGGCTGGACACGCCGGCCGCGGAGTACCTGAACGGATACCTCAAGGGCAACGAGCAGGTCCCGGAGGACATCAGCTTGGAGCGCGTCCTGAAGTCCGCGCTCCTCGTCGAGCAGATGGGCAAGGAGAAGCTGAAGAAGCGGAGCGCAAAGGAGTGACTTCCACCTGAGCGGCGCGCGCCCGCGAGGTTCGGGGCCATGTGACATGGCGCCCTCGCCGCTTGCGCCTCCGGAAAGCACGAGGCCCGGAGCGATCGCCCCGGGCCCGCGCGGTGCACCGACGCCGTCGCCTAGAAGCGCCCTGGCGACGGCTCGTGGCAGTAGATCTCGAAGTCGTCCATGGGCTCGAACTGCACGGCGGCCAAGGGGAGCGGCTGCTGCGCCGCGGACTCCGCCTGCGTCTCCGGAAGCTTCAGCGGGAGCCCCTTCTCGGGGGCGCTGAGGGCGGTCCTGGGCTGGGGCCCCGTCGGCGGGGTGTTCGGCAGCGTCAGGGCGATCCCCTTCTCCGGGAGCTTGAAAGCGATCCCCTTCTCCGGGAGCTTCAGCTTGAGGCTGATCTTCCCCGTGTTCGCGGGGATGTTGGTCGTGCCATCGTTCACGTCTTCTTCCTCCTGTTCGGGGTGTTCCGGCGCGCCGCGCGCCGGCCGGTCTTGATGGCGTCGTCCAGGATCCGCCGGACCGCGTTCGCGGACGCGTGGGCCGAGATCATCTGCAGGCTCATGTCGACGTAGTGGCGGCGGCCGGTGCCGCTCACGAGCAGCGAACGCGCCGCCTCGAGCGCCGCGCCACCGCCGGGCGTCACGTGGCCGAGCTGCTTATCGATCAACAGCGGGTGGACACCGGCGCTCTCGGCCCAGCTCTGGTGCGTCGTGCGCAGCGAGTGGATGTCGACGCCCGGCATGCGGCGCCGCCACTCGTCGCCGATGGCGACGACGATGCGCTCGATCTCCGCGACGCGCGTCGCCCGCGCGTCGCGCGTCGTCTTGATGAGTTTGTGCGGGTTGCCGCCTTCGCCGATGTGGATCCGGCCCGAGGCCAGGCTGCGCCGCACGAGGATCATCGTCTCGTCGTCGCGCGGCTCGCCGGTGGGCCAGAGGAGGCGCACGAGCCCGAGGCCGAAGGTCTCGCGCCAGACGCCGCGCAGGTTGTGCGGGTCGAGCCGCTCGCCCTTGGAACTGCGCAGCAACGGTCCGGACTTCCTCTGCTTCACGTACGCCAGCAACTCCCCGAGCGTGGCGTCGTCGAGCGCCGCCTCGCCGCGCGGCTTCCTCGGGCAGCCGGAGCCCAGGTCAATGCGCTGCTTCTTCTCGTCGAGGGCCGAGACGTCGGCCTCGGTCAGGGCGCCCACGCGCGCGCCGGTGATGAGCAGCGTCAGGAAGACGACGCGCGTCGGGTGCGCTCGCTCGTTCCAGCGGTCGAGCACGTCGGCCGCGGCCAGCGCCTCGGCCATCTCGTCGGCCTCGACCGCCCGGCGCTTGGCGCGGCGGCGGGTGGTAGTCGCGGCGCGGGCGCGGGAGGACGTGCTCAGGAGCGCCCACTCGGCGAGCGAGTTCGAGGGGAGGTGCCTCCGGTTCGACGCGAGCCACTTGACGAACTGCCGGAGCGGCTTCTGGAACCCCCGGATCAACGTCGCTCGCCCGAAGCCCTCGCTCGACCCGGCCTGCCGCTCGAGCTTGAGCAGCCTGTCCGTCAGGCGGCTGAGGTCCTCGAGGTCCGCGGCCGTGGCGATCCCCAGCAGCGCGAGCGCCCGGAGGACCTGCATCTCGAGCGTCTTCTTCGTGATCTCGCCGCAGTCGAGCGACGCGATCCACAGCTTCACGAGCGGCAGGAGCGCGATCTTGTGCCGGTCGTAGGTCCTGACGCCGCCGATCTCAAGCTCGAACTCACGCTCGTACTCGGCGGCGATGCGCACCGCGATGTCATGGTGCGGCGTGCCGGTCGAGCGGAGCTTCCGCCTGCGGGTGCGCGGGTCGCGCCGGCGCCACAGCCAGTTTCCGCTGCGCGGGTCCTTGTAGAGCCGGCTCCCCTCCGGCTTCCTACCGCCGCGCCGCTTGGACGGAACGGCTTCGCCGGCTTCGTCGGCCGTCCCGGCCGGGGTCACGGTCGAGGGCGGGACCGCCGGGCTCGACTCGCTCGTCCCGCCCTCGTGCGTGGTGGTCTCCTTCGGCTCGCGGTCGCTCATCGTCCCGCCCTACGACCGCTTCTTGTCGCGCGCCGACCACGCGTCCAGCTCGGCGCGGTTGAACCGCAGGTGACCGGAGCCCGGCAGTGGCCGGGCGATCGTGCGAAGGCTCCCCGGCGACGGGTCGGCGAGGCGGCGATAGAGCGCCGACCGCGAGAGGCCCAGGTAGCGGCAGGCCTCATCGATGGTGAGCAGGCCGTCGACGGCGTTCGGCTGCGCCGCCGATGGGGCCCGAGTCGCCCTCGCGTCCGACCGCGCCTTGATCGTCCGTGCAGCGGTCAAGCGCGCGCCGACCTCGGCCTGCAGGCGCGTGAACGCCGAGTTCATCACGGCCTCGAGCCGCGGCGCCAACGTGCCGAGCAGCGCCCCCGTCGGCGCGGCCGGGGCCAACTCCGCCAGGAGGTCGAGCGACTCGAGCGAGAGCTCCTCGATCGCCTCGGCGCGGACGTCGCGCACGATCGCGAGGAGCTCGCGCCGCAGCAGGCCGTCCGCGCCGGCGGTCAGGGCCACGACCGCGGCGGCCGCGAGATCGCACCACGCGCCACGGGTCGACGTGATCCCCTCGGCGAGCAGCCGGGCCACGCCGAGGCGGACGTCGAGGGCCACGCGAGCGCGATCCTCGCTGGTCTCGACCATGCCCGGCTCCGTAAGGCTGTGCCTCCGTAGGTCCGCGAGGCGGGCGGCCCAGGTCACCTCGCGACGGTCCAGCGCGACGCGCAGCGCCGCGCTGGCGAGGGCCTCGAGCCGCGGCTGGGGGGCCGCGGAGACGTCCAGGCCGGCCCGCGTGATGACGGCCGAGAACAGGTCGCGAGCGACGCCCGCCTCGACGAGCGCCGCCCGCGGCCGGAAGGTCTCGCTCGCGCGGCTCATCGGGTCGCCTTCGGGAGGAACCCGCGCGGCCCGAGGAACGATGTCAGCGCCACTCGGAGCACGGTTCCGCGCGACGCGAGCGGATCCCACTCCCGCAGCGCCTCGACACAGAGGTCCACGGCGTCCAGCAGGTCGGTCGGGACCTTGACGGTGATGACCTTGGGCTTCGCTCGCTTGCTCGGCGGACGGCCCTTCTTCCGTGCCGGCGAGACCGGCCGAAGCGAGATGGGGAACTCGGGCGGGGTCTCCGGCGACCGCGACTTCCCTTTCTTCTTCACGTGCAGGAGCGCGCCGCCCTTGGGGTCATTTTCTGTAGTCATGTGCTTCTCCTTGCGCTACCGACCATCCTGACGGTCGAATTCGACGTGGGCAAGACCGAGGCCACGGGGGCGGCGCCGCCAGGCTGCCAGGCCAGCGATGCGACCATACGTGTATTGACACGTCAATACTGGCGATGTAGTGTACGGACCATCGCCCGTCGACCGCTCGCGGCGAGCCTGCGAAACTGCCGGCGTGGCGAAGAAGAAGACGTCGAAGAACAAGCCTGCCGGACGGACCGGGGTCCCCCTGTTCGTCTACGTGTCGAGCGACCTCCGGAGTCGCGTCGATGCGTACCAGCAGGCGGTCAACGACGCGCTTCCGGAGGCCGTGCGCGGCAAGTTCACGTTGAGCGATGCCGTGCGCGACCTCCTCGAGAAGGGGCTCGCGAGCTCGGGGCGTCCCGAGCAGCGTCCGTAGCTTCGTTCTCCGACTCCTCTCAACGCCGGCCCTCGACGGCCGGACCGGGAGTACTTCGCCCCATGGATCAGAGTGACTTTGCCCTCGACCCTCCTCCGGAGGGCCAGGGCAGTCGTCGCGCGTCGACGACCGCGACGGTGTTCTTCCTGTTCGCGTACCAGGCCTGGATCATCAGCAGGCTCCGCAGGTGCGGCGACGCGCTCGTCGAAGCGCCCACGGGCGCCGGCAAGACGTTGATGATCCGGACGCACGTGGCCCTCGACCTCGGCCAGCCGAATGGCTTCGACCGGGTCGTCATCGCGTCGCCCCAGGAGCAGATCGAGCGGTCGTTCCTCCACGACAGGGAGACGATCATCCGCTGGCCCGATGGCGTGGCAGTGCAGCCGGTCCTGAGCATCCCGGCGCGCCTGTTTCGGGCGGCCCGCCATGACGGCTGCGGGACCCGGGTCGCGATCCGGCGCTATCTTGCCGGCGGCGGCCGGGGGCACGCCCTCGTCTGCACGCACGCGGCGCTGACGGCCGTGCGCGCGTCCGACCTGCCCGCCGACCTCGCCGGCTGCGCGCTCATCGTGGACGAGGCCCATCACGTCCCCGCCGAGGGACTGTCGCGCGTCGCCCGGCTGTGGAAGGAGCGCGGCGGCCAGCTGATCTTCGTGACCGCCACCCCGTACCGCGCGGACAACCTCCCCGTGAGCCTGCCGGGGATGGTGCACGTGCGCCGCTCGCTCGCCGCCCACATGAGCGAGGGCTTCGCGCCGTCGACGCTCGCGGGGGAGATCGTCGCCCTCGGCCACCCGGGCCAGCGCGTCTCCGCCGCGCAGCTCGCCGGCGAGCTGCCGCCGCCGGCTGCCTACACCGACTCGACCGTGCGCACGATCGTCGACCGTTGGGAGCGCGACGGCCGGCCGAAGACGATCGTGCGGGTGCCCCCCGGCCGTGGCCTCCTCGTCCGCCAGCTGGCCGACGCCTTCCACATCGCCGGCGCCCGCGTCCTCGATGTGACGGGGATGGAGAAGGGGAGGAAGGACCGCTTCCTGAAGGCGCTCGACGCGGAGCGCGAGGTCGACGTGGCCGGATCGCTGCTCGACGTCGTGATCGGCGTGCAGAGGGTCCTCGAGGGGACCGACTGGAAGCACTGCGCGAGCGTGTACTGCGTCGGCATCCCCCGGTCCCTCCAGGTGGTCGTCCAGCTCGCGGGCCGCGCCCTGAGGAAGAAGCCGGCCGACTACCCCGCGCCGCACCACGACCTCGCGCGGTTGACGTTCTTCGTGCCCAACGCCGGCGGCGCGTCCCTGTCCGGCCTCTCGCTCGAGCACAGCAGGCACGTGCTCCTCACCTGCGCGTTCATGGCCGACCACGGCACCGGCCAGGCCTGGGTGGTGACCGCGGCGGTTCGGCGCGGCCTGCGCCGCGCCCTCGCGGGTCGTCCGGAGGCTGAGGTCGACGAGGCCGAGGCCGCGGCCGAGCCGCTGACCGACCCGACCGTCCGGGCGGAGGCGCAGCTGGCGCTCACCGCGGCGCGGGCCGAGTTGGTCGAGCAGCACAGGAAGCCTACGGTGATCGCCGTGCTCGAGCGCGCGGCGAGCGTGCGGCCCGACCTGCCGCGGGAGGTCCTCGTGCAGGTGGCCGTCGAGGCCCTCGCGTCGCAGCCCGGCGACGCGGGGAAGCAGGTCACGGACCGTCTGGAGCGGGGGATCGCCACGCGCCTGCGCGTCGACCCGCAGGTCCGGGAGGCGATGAAGTCCGCGTTCTCGCAGATCCTGGCGGAGTTCCGGGAGGCGACGCTCGCGCGCGCCGCTGGCCTGGACGCGCTCGGCCACCAGGTCCACCAGGTCACGGGCGGCCACATGGCCGAGTTCGCGCGGCGCCTGGCCGCGGCGCACCCGACTCCGCTGACGATCGACGGGATCCTCGCCTGGGCCGATGCCCAGCACTCGGCCACCGGCGCCTGGCCGACGTCCGAGTGCGGGCCGATCCACGGCGTGGCCGACGAGACCTGGAAGGGCGTCGACTGCGCGCTCCGGGTGGGCCACCGCGCCCTGCCGGGCGGGAGCTCGCTGGCGCGCCTCCTCCACGAGCGGCGCGGCGTCGTTAACCGGCTGGAGCCGAAGCAGCTCGCGGAGGAGGACGTCATGGAGCTCATCGCGCGGCACCACGAGGCGCACGGCGCGTGGCCGACGCGCGGCTCCGGACCGATCCCCGGCTCGACGCTCACCTGGGGCGCGGTCGACCTGGCGCTCATCCACGGGCGCCACGGGCTGCCGGGCGGGTCGTCCATCGCGCAGCTCCTGCAGCGCCACGAGGGCGTGCGCAACATTCGCAACCTGCCGCCGCTGACCGACGCGCAGGTCGCCGAGTGGGCGAAGGCGTTCGAGGCGAAGCACGGGCGCTGGCCGACGCGCAAGGACGGCCAGATCGACGGCGCCCCGGCCGGCGAGACGTGGGGCCGGATCGCCGCCGCGCTCGAGCAGGGGCTGCGCCAGCTCGAGGCGCGGACGTCCCTGCCGGCCTTCCTGAGCGAGGTCTGCGGCGCGCCCGAGCCGGGATCCGTCCGCCGTGCGATGACGGTCGAGAGGATCCTGGAGCTCGCCCAGGACCACCATCGGCGGACTGGGTCCTGGCCGACGGCCAGCACCCGGGACCCGGTGCTCGAGGCCACCGGCGACAGCTGGTCCAGGATCGACCGCGCGCTCATCACCGGCGGCCGTGGGTTGCCCAGGACGACCCTGGCGAAGCTCCTGCGGAAGCACCAGGGCGTGATCAACGCGAACCGGCCCGGCCCGCTCGACGAGGCGACGATCTGGGAGTGGGCCGTGGCCCACCAGCGGCGGACGGGCCGGTTCCCGACGCGGACCTCCGGCCCGGTCCACGGCGTGCCCGGCGAGAGCTGGGGCGCGCTCGACGGCGCGCTGAAGCACCGCTGCCGCGGCCTCGCGCGGGGCGAGACGCTCCGGCAGTTCCTCGACCGCATGGTCGGAGGCGGCGCGTGAGCGACGGCGTCTCCGATCGAGACACGGACTCCTTCGACAACCCGGCCAAGACGCTCTACCGGCAACGGCACCTCGACGCGCTCCGCGCGCAGGCGCCGGAGCTCTGGCTCGATGAGGAGCGGCGGCGGCTCCTCGGCGGCTGGCTCGAGCTCGTTGGCGCCACGGGCTGGCGAACGCTCGAGCTGCTGGAGGGCACCGGCGCGATCGAGCCCGAACAGTTCGTGGGCGTCGACTTCGAGGCGCCGCGCATCGAGGACTACCGCGCGCGCTTCCCGCGCGCGCGGTGGTTCGCGGGCAACGTGCTCGACCTGGTGAACAAGCCCGAGCTCGACGACGTGGTGGTCGTCCACTACGACGCCTACGACGCCGTCGGCGGCCGGCACGCCGATCACGTCGGCGAGCAGTTCGGCGCGCTGCTCCGCCGGGCGGTCGAGGGCTACGGCGCCGCGGCGCTCCTGTGGAACACGGACCTCGACGCCGGCCGCCGCCTCGGCTGGCCGGCCGGCGCGTCGCTGCGGGCCCACGCCGACCGCGTGTGCTCCGTCCTCCGGGGCGCCCTCGGACCCAGGCGCACCCTGGACCCGGGCGTCATGGTCCCCCCGGACGCCGTCGCCCAGGCGAACGCGGGCGCGGTGGGCATGCTGGGCAGCTTCGACGTGTACAGGGGCAAGACAGCCGGGCACCGCATGGCCTGCTTGCGCCTCGTCCTCCGCTGACGCCTACCGGGCGCCCCGGAGCGCGTCGAGGTCCTGGAGCCCGGTCTCGAGCGCCGCCCGGCGCGCCGCGACGTGGCCCTCGCGCAGGGAGCGGCCGTCGTACTCGCCCGGGTCCTTCCCGATCCGCTCGACCGCGTCCCTAACGATCCGGTCCACCATGCTCGGCGCCATGGGGCAATCCGAGTTCCCGAGCCTGTAGCCGTCGTAGATGCGCACGAAGATGTAGCCGCTCTTGATTCCGGACCTCGCGATCCACTGCGCCACGGCGTTGACGGCGCAGAGCGGGCTCTCGATGAGCGGCACGAAGACCTGCTTCACCTCGCCGGAGGAGCCGAACGCCACGACCATGCCCTGGGGCGTGAACCTCAAGCCCTCGAGCCGGACAGTGACGAGCTCCTCGGGCCGGAACGCGGCCGAGATCCCCAGCAGGAGCATGGCCAGGTTCCTCGTCCACCGCAGCGAGCCCGGGACCGTCTCGACGAGCCGCGATAGGTCGGCGGCCAGCAGCGGTGCGGCCTGCACGGCCCGGCCACGGAGCTCGTCGAGCCGCCGGCGCACCCGGCGGGAGTCGCAGGGCGACTCCTCGCCGATCGCGTTATGGGCCAGCGTGATCGCCACGAGCGCGCGCTCGACGGTCGCGACCGCGAACTTCTGCTCCTCGAGCTCGTTCACGTAGGCCACGATCGTCTTCGGCGTCGACGGGAACGCGCGGCGACCGCGGCGCACGCACCAGGTCGTGAACGCCGCCACGTCGGCATCGGTCGCGGCCGGCGTGGTGACCGCCCCCGTCTTCATCGCGACGGGGGGCGGCGAGGCGGGGGAGCGACCCGCGAGCTGGTCAGTCAGCGCCTGCCGCCAGTCGGGCCGCAGCCAGCCGCGCGTGGCGTAGCAGGTGGCGACGTTCATGAGGACGTTGCGGAGGGCGGCGGCCTTGTCGAGCCGGAACGCGGTCGCCCCCGCCACGAGCTGGGCGATCATGACCACGTCGGCGTCCTCGAGACGCTCCGGGCGGTCGAAGATCGCGAGGAGCGCGTTCTTCACGACCTCGTCCGGAAGGAAGTCCGGGAACACGGGCCGGGGGAGCTTGTAGGGCCCGGCCTCCATCACCGCCTCGAGGAGCTCCCTGCCGCCCTTGCCGCGCAGGGCCTCGGGGATCTCGACCTTGCTCAGGTCGGCGATCACCATGCGCCGGCGCATCGCGCCGTCGTAGCCGGTGACCTGCTGCAGGTCCACGGTCGGATCGCTGGTGTCGAGGCCCTCCGGCGGGTTCATGGCGATGATCGGCGTGGCGAGGATCTCCAGCATCGTGTCGTCCGACTCCGGGAACTCGGTCTCGCCGAAGACATACACGAGGCAGGCGTCGCGAACCTCGGGGCGAGCGCGAGTGAGCTCGTCCAGACCCACGATCGGGGCGCTCGCGACGCTCCGGACCCGTGCCACACCCGCGGAGTTCCTGCGCACGGTCGCGCTCGCCGCGGTCTCCTTGAAGAGCCTGAGCACATGGCGCTTCATGTCTCCGCCGGCCAGCAGGCACACGATCCGCATGATCAGCGTCTTGAGCTTGAGCCCCTTGCCATGCATCAAGAACGTCGCGAGGGACTCGGTGAACACGCCGTGGTAGCGGCCCGCCGCCGCGGCGAGGCCGAGCTCGATGATCGCCAGATGCACGGCGGGGAGGAGGCGGAGCTGGACGGGCAGGGGCAGGCGCGGCCAGGCGTCGGCGATCGGCGGCCGCTCGGCGGTCATGGCCTCGCCGCGGTCGTTGAGCGAGTAGCCGACCCTCGGCGTGTGAGTCACGAGGTCGAGCTCCACGAGGCGCTTCAGCCTCAGGTGGATCGTGCTCTTCGCCTCGTGGGCCTGCTTGACGAGGCCGTCGAGCGAGGTCGGCGTGTCCCGCTTCAGTCGCCGGAGGAGGTCTAGAAGCTCAGGTCCAACGTCCACGATCAGCTCCCTATCCAGGCAGGTCGATCCGGTGACATCGATCTGCCCGAACCTCCATGCTACGCAGGCGATATCTACGTCCCACGATCTGGACTTGGACCTGGACCTGGACCTGGACCTGGACCTGCAAGTCCTTTCAGCACAACGAGGTCCAGCCTGGGTACGTCGTCGGCGTCGGCCGTCCAGCAGACGTCCGGCGCGCCGGCACACGGCCAGTTGGCGTCGTCAGGTCACCGGCTTCCGAGCAGGAAGCGTCGCGAGCAGCTCGGGTCGAGGTCGTCATGGCTTACTCCACCTCGGCGGAGCCGCCGAGGATTGCGCCGAGCCCCGTCCCGAGCGCCGCGCCCGGCGGACCGCCGAGCAGCCCCCCCAGGACCGCGCCGATCAAGCCGGCGCCCACGGCGTTCTCCACCCGCCTCTCCGTCTGCTTGACCTTCGAGAGCGGCGCCTTCGTCCGCCCGTGACCGGCGCGGCGGCGCGCGGTCCGGGTCGTCGCCGCGCCCTTGTCGACGTTGCAGCCCCAGCACGCCGCGAGGAGGTTGTTCATGTGGTCGCGGCCGCCCTTCGCTCGGGGCCTCGAGTGGTCGATCTCCCACCCTCCGCGCGCCCCGCGGAGGCCGTGGTTCTTGAGATAGACCCGTGACCAGCAGATGTGGCAGCGCGACGCGGTCTTCTGGAGGATGGCACGCTTCTGATCGATCGTGTACTTCAAGCTCGACTCCCGTCCTGGCCACTCTCACCCCAGGAGGAGATGACCATCCGCCACCGACAACCCGCCGAGCGGTCCGTACGGCCTGCGGGGTAGTGACTTACGAGAGCCGGTCGTCTGTCGCTCTTACGGGTTCCGTAAGTGAGCGGCCGGCCGCGCGCGCAGCAGCTGGACGGAGAAGGGCACCAGCGGCTCGTCGTCGACCGGCGGCAGGTTCGCGCGCGCGACGTCCAGCTCCAGCCGCCCGGCGTCGAGGCGCGGCCCCGGCTCGAAGAGGGCAGCCACTCCGGCACGTCCCCCGATCAGGAGCAGCGCGCCCACCAGCCTGCGCTCCCGGGCGAAGGCAGCCTCCGCGTCGAGGCTCCGCCCCTGGCGAGGCCTCCGGTCCGACGACGGACCGTACGCGCTCGACGACGACGGCGCAGCGTCGGCCTACGGCGACCGCGGCAGGACGACCATGAACACCTCGACGCCGCCCTGGTTGTTCGTCGGGTCGGCGTCCGCGCACGCGAGCTCGAGGTCTCCGCCCGTCGCGATGGTGAGCACCGATCGTTTGCCTGCGACGAACACCCCGGCGCCGGCGTCGCGCGAGGTCCGCGCGATCAGGCTCATGAGCGGGACCTCCCACCCTGGCCACTCGCCGGGGACGTTCACGCCGGTCGCTCCGTCCGGCCCTACCCACGGGCACTCGGGCGAAGCTCGCCAGAGCCCCCGACTCCACACGCGGACGACCTCGCCGGCCTCGACGCGCGCGCCGGCCCCGGTCCAGCCGACGCGCGCGTGAACCTCGGCCAGGACGAAGCGCACGCCCTTCAGCAACGACTCCAGCCGCTCGAGCATCTGGAGGTTCGTCATGCACGCACGGGCGGACTCGTCCTGGCCCTGGAGCGCGTCGGCGTTCTCGCTCACGAAGGTCACGACGTCCTGCGCCTTCGCCCGCGCCACCGCCACGGAGGCGCGCAGGTCGTCCCGGAGCTTCGTCAGACGATCGAGGTCGGGGAACGTCGCCGAGTCGATCGACGCCGTCCACGTCGACGCCAGCGCCTCCGTGTCCCGGAGCGTGCGATTCGCTTCGCGGACGCGCGCGTCGAGCCTCGCGCCGCGCTCCGGATCCATGCCCGGCGCGCCCGCCGCGGCGCCGAAGCGCGGCAGGAGGCGGATACCCGCCTTCTCCTGCACGAACACGGCCGCGCAGAACGCGATGATGAGGATGAGGAAGGCGATCGCGCAGGCTCGGAACCCGCGCCGGATCAAGCCCGGGCTCACCGGCGCGGCCGCCGGCGTCGGCGCCGCGGTCGTCGAGGCCCCGCAGCCGGCGCAGAAGCGGGCGCCCTCCACGAGCTGCGCTCCGCAGCCGGAACAGAACCTGGCGGCCATGCCCCCTCCGTTCACCGGACCGAGCGCAGCTCGATCGTGCGCGTCGGGCTCACGTCGCGGATGCGGCCCGGGAAGACCACGGTCCCGTCCGCGGCGACGGCCAGCCACACGCGCGACTCGCCGTCGGTGAGCACGACGCAGTCGTAGACGACGCCGTCGACGGTGACCTCCTCGCGCGGCGCGCTCTCGCGGCGCGCGCGGAACGCGAGCAGGCTTACGTCGTCTGGCCACGTCGACTCCCGGTCGCCGGGCGACTGGCGGATGACGAGGTGATCGGCCGCGACGGCCACGACCTCGCCCATGAACTCCATGGAGCGCGTCCCATCCGAGGCTCGGTAGGTGATGCGGGTCCCGACGCGCGCGCTGCGCGCGTCGATCGGTGTGAAGATGCTCCGCGGCCCGACGCCCTTCTCGTCCGGCCCGAGCAGCTCCCCGTCCACGACCGTGCAGTCGGACCGGAGCTCGAACGGCCGATCGGCGCGACGCCAGAAGCCGCCCTCGTGATTCGTGGCGTACCACCGTGCGCCGGTGACGCCCGGCTGGGCGGGCTGCGCGGTCGCGATCCAGGCGCCGTTCTTCCCCACGTGGAGCCTGAAGACGTATCCGCCGCGCGGGCCGCCGAAGAGCGCGGGGTCGAGGAGGCCGAGCGAGATCAGCTCGGGCATGGACCCGAAGTCATCCGCGCCGTCGCCGTCGACGTCGACGGAGCGGAAGTAGTCCTCGGCCGTCGCGATCGACCACAACGCCGCGATGGCGCGCTGCTCGTTCGCCTCGGGATCGCCGGGAACGGCCCCGCGGGCCCGACGCGCCAGCGTCCGGGTAGCGCCGCTCGAGGTGAGCAGCAGTGTCTCGCCCTCGACGCGGGCGGTGAAGGGGAACGACTCGCCGCCGGAGATGAACGTCCCCTCGATCGACCCATCAGGTCGCTCGGCGGCGCGAAGCGGGCAGCGCTCCCCGGCCACGACGAGCTCGCCGGTGCAGCCGTCGGGGCCCGTGGTCAGCGTCGCGCTGACCTCGCCGTCGGCGAACGTGCCCGTCCACGGCCGCCCGTCCTGGCCGAGCGCCACGGTCGCGAGCAGGATCGGGACGGCCGCCCGCACGAGGCACGAGCTCATGGACGCCACGCCCAGCTACTCGATCCGCTCGAGTTCGAGGGTCACGATGCCGGCGGCGTCGGCGGTCTTGATGACGCCCGGGAACGTCGGGGCGTCGCCGGACATGGGGATCCAGCTCGTGCCGGTGCCCGGGGTCTGAACGACGAGGCAGTCGAACTCCCGACCGCCCGCCCGGACCCTCTGCCGCGAGGTCTTCACCTGCGGGTCCCCGGCGCCGCCGCCGGCGTCCTCGAACGCGGTGCGACCCCACTCGACGCTCGTGGGCTCCCCGACGGCGGACCCGTTCATGAACGTCTGGATCGAGTACGAGACCGTCCCGGCCGCGGGGTCCACTGCGCGCACCGTGTAGGTCATCTGCACGCCGCCCTGGAGCCGATAGACCCAGCGCTGCCCCGCCCGCACGTGCGCCAGGGCGGACTGCGGCCGTGCGGCGGGGGCGTTCGCCCGGCGCCACCGCTCCCTCGCCGGGTGCCACGCCGAGTCGATCGGCTCTTCCGCGAACTGCGCCCAGTAGGCGTCGGAGATCGAGTCCGTCTCCCTGCTGAACCAGCGGATCCTGGTCTTCGGGACGGTCATCTCGCCCGGCTGGGTGCGCTCGCCGTACGGCCAGCGGAGGACGATCTCGTTTGACCGCTCCTCGAGTCGCCCGATCATCACCTCGCCGCTCTTGAGCACGACGATCCCGCCGCCGCCGTTGGCCGGGCCGCCGCCGTTGGCCGGGCCGCCGCCAGCCACCGGGTTGCCGGCTGGCCGCGCCGCAGGCGCGTCGCCTCGCCGCTCCAGCGTGTGCGTCGCGCCGCCGGTCTCCAGGACCAGGGCCCGCCCGGACATCCTCGCGACGAACTCGAACAGGTCGTCGCCCACGCGGAAGTGCCCCTCGAGACGCCGCCCGTTCGCGTCGCTCGCCTCGACCGCCACGAGCGGGAACGTCGACCCGTTCGTCGCGAGGTCGCCGTCGAACTGATCGGCCAGGACGAAGGCGTTCTGATCGCTGGCGAACGAGCCGGGCCACCCGGAGCCGCCGCCGCTCCCGCCTGCCCCCGGCGCGAGCGGGTTCCGGCCGCCGCCACCCTGCCGCGCGAGGCGGTACGTCTCGCCCGCGCCCGGCAGGTTCAGCACGACCGTCGTCGGGTTCTCGAGCGTGGCCGTGAAGTCGAGCTCGCGACGCTCGCCCAGGACCTCACCCGCGAGCTTGCCGCGGACGACTCGCGGTGGACCGGCCTCCTGCGCCGAGACCCGGACCTGGTACTCGCGGCCGTTCAGGGTGGCCCGCCCGCCCAGCCCGGGACGCAGCGTGACCTCGACCTCGCTATTCCCCCACCGGCCGTCCCAGCGACCGACCAGCGGGTTCGGCGCCTGGGCAAAGACCGGTGGAAGCGAGGCGAACAACATCGCGAGGCCCACGGCCGAGCCTCTCGCGACGCGGACGAACAGAAACTGGGCCATGGCTGCCCCCCTCCTTCACTGCGCCGGCCGACTCGGTCGGCGCCAGGCGGCAGGCATGACGCCACTCTCCGCCGAGGGATTCACAATGCACGCTACAGAATGCCCGGTCAAGGGCGTGCCATTAGCGCATGGGTGGACGAAGCCCTACCTCGTCTACTCCGGTCCATGGAGGACATCCGCACGCGAGTCGGGAAGCGGGTCGCCAGCCTCCGGAAGGCGGCGGGCCTCACACAGGACGACCTCGCCGCCAAGGCCAACGTCGGCCGCGCCTTCCTGTCCGAGGTCGAGCGCGGCCTGAAGACGCCCTCGCTCGAGACACTCGAGCGGCTGGGCACCGCCCTGCGCACGAACGTCACGTCCTTCATCGCGGAGCCCGCCGAGGCCCACGTGCGCAACCGGCCGTCGCGCCCGTCCGCTGCGGAGGAGCTCGGCCGGCAGATCGCCACGATCGCTCAGGAGGCGCCACCCGACGAGCTGAAGCGGTTCAAGCAGATCGCGACCGCCTTCTTCGCCAAGCATCGCCCTCGCCGCCGGCGTTCTTAGATGCCGAGCCCGGGAGGCGAGACCGCCTCCCGGGCTCCAGGCTTCAGCCGCTCGACCGACCGCAGATCCGGCAGGCGGACGCGGTGGGGAGGCTGTTCCGCCGGACCACCCCCTCCATGAACGAGAAGCCGAGGCGCTCCACGTTCTCCGTCCCCGTGTCGAAGTCGCAGACGAGCCTGAGCAACTCGATCACGGCCGCGGCGGCGACCATCGTATTGAACGCGATCACGCTCGGCTGGGGGACCGCCGCGCCCTCGACGTAGCCGAGTTCCTCCAGCTCCTCGCGGTCGTCCGGTGGCAGCGCCTCGACCCGCAGCGCGTCGGGGTCGATGTGACCCCAGCAGCCGAGGCACGGCCGGCCGGGGCCGATGACGACCACGCGGCCCGCGCTCGCGCTCATGCGCCCCGTCGGGTCCACCCGGAACGCCGTGCCCATGTCGATCAGCGGCACCAACGCCTCGTAGGCGAGCTGGTTTAGGAGCGCCCTCGGCGTGTGCCGGTCGACGCACGAGAAGATCACGTCGCACGACCGCAACGCCTGGACCTCGGGCTCGCCGGCCACTAAGGAGCGGATCGCCACGACGTTCGTCGGGAGCCCGGCGGCCTCGACGTATCGGCGCAGGACCTCGACCTTCGGCGTGCGGCCGACGTCCTTCTGCCAGGCGCCGACGACCCTGGACAGGTTCGTCGACTCCACCAGGTCGCCGTCCATCGCCACGATCTCGGCCACTCCGAGATGGGCCAGATGAACGGCCGTCACGGACCCGGTCCCGCCGAGGCCGACGACCCCGACGCGCAGGCGCCGGAGGCGCGCCTGGCCGGCATCGCCGAGCGCGAGCTGCTGCCGGGCGAAGGCGACCTCGTGCCCGGCGCCGGCCGCATCGGGCAGTCGCAGGCGGCGGCCCACGAGGCGCAGCTCGAGGGGCGCGAAGCCGCCCCCGTTCCACCAGCGGCCCATCACCGACGTCTCGGGGCGCTCGCCCCGGACCGCTACGAGCGAGCCGTGCGGACCGTCCATCTGGACGTCGAACGACGGCATGAGCCGCCGGTCTCCCGCGTCGTCGGCCGATGAGAACCACGGCCGGCTGGCATTGGGGTGGGTGTGGATGGTGAAGACCGACCACCCACGATCGCGTGCGGGCCGCACGAGACGGTTCAGCGCCATCGGATCCAGCCGGAGCTGGTCGCGGCGACGCAGCTGGTACGCCCCCTCCGGCGCGAGGAAGAACTCCTTCGCGCGCAGCACGATGCCGGTGGACGTGGTCATCCGCTCGGCGAACACGAACCCGGCGGTCTCGACGTCGTCACGATCCAGGAGACGGTCGAGGAACGGAAACCACGATGGCTCGTCGATGCGCAGCTGCATGGCGCCCCCTAGTCCTGCCGCTCGAAGCGGCCGCGGATGCAGCGCATGAAGTCGCGCAGCTCGCTGATCCCGGGCTTCCAGGCGCCCTTCTTGAGGTGCCAGGAGAAGCGCTGCCAGGGCTCGCCCAGCAGCGTCTCCATGCCGGCGCCCTTCGGCACCGCGCCGTTCACGGAGAGCGGCGGCTGAACCCAGAACATGTCGGGCGCCGCCGTCGGGAAGAGCGGCGGCAGCTTGATGAGGAGGCGCACCGTCGCGGGCAGGAAGGGCGGCGGGATCGTGTACGTCTCGATGATGACGAACCGCCAGCCGTCGGCCTGCTGCACCACGCGGAACGACCCGGCGGTGCCGAGGCTGGCGCCGTCGACCACCTGGCCGTAGTCGGCCGCGGGCTGGACGTAGAGGTGCGAGCCGTCCTTGAGCGTGATGGTCGTGTCGTTCGCGATCACCGGGTCCTCGTGGGGCTGCTTCAGGAACAGCACGTCGGTCAGTGCGATCCCCGCGAGGGCCTTGAGCGACCGCCCGGTCTGCACCGGGTCGCTCAGCTCGAACTTGATCTTGTCGATGAAGATCACCGTCTTGAGGCTCATGTCGTTTCTCCTGCGGCGGGTCATCCGCACGCAGGATCAACAGTCGCGCGCCAGCGGCTCGGCCGCCGTTCAACCGCCGTACACATGGGGCGCGGGACGGGTGTACGCTCGTGTACGGAGTCGGGAACGGCTACGTCCGACGTGGGCAGCCGCCGAGCTAGCGCGACGCGCGCGCCGGCACGCCGTCACGTGGTGATCTCAAGCGAGGTACGACGAGTAGGTCAGGACGTAGGCGTCCCCGCGCCTCGCGATCATCTGCTCCAGCCCGACGGGCGGCGGCAGGCCAGCGGCCGAGAACGTCTTCCTGATCGGGTCGAGGGTCCGCTTCTTCAGCTTCCTGATGGCCTCCTTCGGCGTGGCCTCCATCGACTCCACCGCCTCGAGGAGCTTGTCCAGCGGGATCGGCCGGCCATTCGCGCCGGCCAGGGTGGCCAGGAGCCGGGCAGGGTGGCCGTCCGCGGCCAACCCGTCGATCTTCCGCCCGTCCACCCAGATGCCGTGGAGGCGGTCGACGATGAGGCGCGCCCCGGCGGGCGCGTACAGGTTCGCCGCCACGTACGGCTGGAGGCGCGCCGCCTCCACGAGCGGGCGCAGGAGCCGTGCGAAGGGCCCGCACGGCGCGCCGAGCTCCACCTCGGGGTTGCCCGTCTGCGCCGTCCCCTCCGGGACGATGACGACCACCCTCGCCCCGCCGCCCACGGCCTGGAGCCTCTGGCCGACCGCAGCTCCGTTGCGTGGCCGTCTCGCCAGGAAGAAGACGCGGATCGCCTGGCCGCCGAAGTCGCGCGAGCCGAGGTTGAAGACGGCCGCATCACCGTCGAGGTCCGCGACCCTACCCGTGAGGCCGAGGCCGCTCGCGATCGACCTCGCGAGCGCCGAGATGTCGATTCGCAGGCCATCCAGATCGCATGGCCGGAGCGTGATCGAGGGCACGTCGTCGTCCTCCGACACGCCGTGGACCTCCCCGTCGGCGAGCCGCTCGACCCGCAGCGGCGCGGGGACGTGGGGCTGGTCCGGGTGCTCCGCACGCTCTCGCTCGACCGGGACGAGCAGGCCCTGCGCGACCATCTGGTCGACGTTCCCCCCGAACGAGCGCCGCCACCGCGCGATCGAGTGGGTCCAGGGATGCAGGTCCCAGAAGCTCGCGACGTCATCGAGCCCGAGGCCACGTGACGTGAACCCCACCGTCCGCAGGAACTCCTCGACCAGCAGCTCGTCGCCGTCGCGCTCGTAGCCCAGGTGGTCGGGTACCTTGATGCGGATGCGCTTCGTCCGCGGCCTCCCGCCGGGGCGCTTGATCTCCAGCTTGATCGTTGCCTCCAGCAGCTCTCCTTCACCTGAGTCCTGCTTCGTGGCCGCAAGGGCGCGGAAGCAGTCCTTGCCGGTCACCTGGTAGCGCTCCGGGTCGTCCGCGCCCGCTCGCCACACGAAGCCGACGAGGCGCGCGCGCAGGATGCGCGGATCGAGCGGCCCGTCGAAGGCCCTGCGGCCCTGCTTCAGGGGGTCGAGCGTGCAGAACCTGCCGCTCTGGAAGTAGGTCGGGTCACCGAAGATCACGCGGCCGAACAGGCCACGGTAGAAATCCGTCGCGGCGGCCGAACCCGCGGCGATGCCCAACCGGCCGGTGGCCGACTCGTAGCGGACGACGTCGGAGTGGGCCGGCCGAAGCGAGATCGTCGTGCGGCGCTTCGCCTCCACGACGACCTTGTTCACGATCCGGTGGCCGTGGAGCAGCTCGAAGTGCACGGCACCGCCGAGCTCGCACACCCTCACCTCCGCGTAGTCACCGCGGTGGGTCTCCTTGCACCACGCTGCCAGGTCCCGCCGTAGGGCCTTCGAGAAGCGCACTGGGTCCCGGAGCGGCCTGGCCTCGCCGCCGAACTGGCGGTACCGGCGGGTCGTGCCGAGGGCGCCGCTCGCGCACATCAAGGCGCGCTCGACGACCTTGGCCAACGCTGGGTCGGAGCGCTGCTCCAGCCATACCCGGGCAGCGAGCTCCCTCGGGGCCTCGTCCTTCGGCCAGCTGCGGGTGTCGATCTTCTGCTCGGCGGCGGCCTCGAGGATCGCGTCCCGCCCCTCGTTCGTCCCCAGCTCGAAGTTCACGTGGAGCAGGTCGAACAGCGCGCCCGTGATGGGCTGGCCGATCAGCGCGCCCGAGATGGCCGGGAGGGAGAGCGTGGACCGCGACAGGCCCTTGGGATAGCCGAGGCTGTCGAAGATGGTGCGCCACCTCGCGATCGAGATCTCCTCGACTTCGATCGTCCCGAAGAAGGTGTTCTCGGTCGACGGCGCTTCGGGAGCGCGGGCGATCTGGATCGGAACCTGGTTGGACATGACGCCTCCGTGGCACCTTGTTGCCGGTGCCCCGGGGCGGCCCAGATCCGCGACCACCGCCAGCTCCACCCTGTGAACGCAGGCGGGCGTCGACACGCCCTTGGATCAGGAGCTACTGGAGAGTGACTCCGCAACGATCAGCTGTGAAGGGATGGACTGGCGCCCTCGCGGCCAGTCGGCAGCTAAGTCCTTCGTAGCCATGGCCGCACTCCTCACTTGGCTGAAGGCTCACCAGCCGGCGGGCGTGCTGTCAATCCTCGTCATGGCGCGACGAAGTCGCGTGGACGCATGCTCGCTCGGGGCATATCGTGATCCGTTCGGCGGGGGAGCGAGTTGGACGTCTTCGTACTACGTAACCAGGTCATCGAGGATTACTCCCAGTACGTACGCAGCTTCATCACCATCCGCGACCCGCGCGTCAGCGCGGTCGTCGAGCGCGAACTGAGGGGCGGGGCCCTCTGGCCTGAGCCCCTGCTCCAGCTCAACCCGGCCTTCGAGCCCGGCGAGTCGCTCGAGGACCTCGTCGCGTCCGGCGCCCTCCACCCCGAGTGCCGGCGGATCTTCCGCCGGAAGCCCCGACCCGACGCCGACGACGGGCCGCTGCGGCTCCACCGCCACCAGGTCGAGAGCATCCACGCGGCCCGCGCCGGCGAGAACTACGTGCTGACGACCGGCACGGGGTCGGGCAAGAGCCTCTCCTACATCGTCCCGATCGTGGACCACGTGCTGCGCCAGGGCTCCGGCCGCGGGATCCAGGCGATCGTCGTCTACCCCATGAACGCGCTCGCCAACAGCCAGGTCGGCGAGCTGAAGAAGTTCCTCGAGCACGGCTACCCGGAGAACGCGCCGCCCGTCACCTTCCAGCGCTACACCGGCCAGGAGAGGGGCGAAGACCGCGACCGGATCATCAGCAACCCGCCCGACATCCTGCTCACGAACTACGTCATGCTCGAGCTGCTGCTCACGCGCCCTCGCGAGGTCGACCTCGTGCGGGCCGCGCGCGGCCTGCGCTTCCTCGTGCTGGACGAGCTCCACACCTACCGCGGCCGCCAGGGCGCCGACGTGGCCATGCTCGTACGACGGGTGCGCGAGGCCTGCCAGTCGACGAACACGATCCACGTCGGCACGTCGGCCACGCTCAGGCCCAACGAGGGCACCTGGCGCGAGGCGCGCGTCGAGGTCGCGCGGGTCGCCAGCCGCCTCTTCGGCGCGGCCGTCCGGCCGGAGCGGGTCATCGGCGAGACGCTCCGCCGGACGACCGCGCTCTACGAGTCGAACGACCGCGAGACGCTCCGCGCCCGGCTCCTCCGGGAAGAGGTCGACTGGCCCGACGTCGAGGCGTTCCGGCGCGACCCGCTCAGCGCCTGGATCGAGTCGACCCTCGGCCTGCGCGAGGAGGAGGGACGCCTCGTTCGCACCAGGCCGCGCCCCCTCCGCGGCAACGAAGGCGTCGTGGAGGCGCTCGCCCGCGACACCGGCGTCGACGAGCGGCACTGCGAGGCCGCCCTGCGCTCCGCCCTCCTCGCCGGGTATCGCCTCCGTGACGCCGACGGCCGGCCGGCGTTCGCCTTCCGCCTGCACCAGTTCGTCTCCAAGGGCGAGTCGGTCTACGCGACGCTCGAGCCCGAGGGCACGCGCCACGTCACCCTGCAGGCCCAGCAGTTCGCGCCCGAGAGCGAGCGCTCGAAGGTGCTCCTCCCCCTGGCGTTCTGCCGCGAGTGCGGCCAGGAGTACTACGTCGTTCGGCGCCAGGAGGAGGCGGGCACGATCACCTACGTGCCTCGCGAGCTCTCGGACCGCCGGCACGACCCCGAGGGCGGCGAGGCCGGGTTCCTCTACCTGAGCTCCGCCGACCCGTGGCCGGCGACGGGCAGCCCGGCCATGCTCGAGCGCCTCCCGGAGAGCTGGGTCGACATCGACGACGACCGGCGGGTCCTCAAGTCGTCGCGCCGCGAGCGGGTGCCCCACGACATCACGATCTCGACCCTCGGGGTCGAGGGCGAGGGCGACCAGCGCGCCCACTGGATCCGCGCGCCCTTCCTCCTCTGCCTCCACTGCCTGGTCGACTACGACGCGCACCAGCGCAGCGACTTCGGCAAGCTCGCCACGCTCGGCTCCGAGGGCCGCAGCTCGGCCACGACCGTGCTCTCCCTCTCCACGCTGCGCCAGCTGCGCCTGGTCGACCTCCCCGACGAGGCCAGGAAGCTCCTGAGCTTCACCGACAACCGCCAGGACGCGTCGCTGCAGGCGGGGCACTTCAACGACTTCGTCGAGGTGTGCCTGATCCGGGCGGCGCTCTGGCGCGCCGCGAGCCGCACCGGTCCCGACGGGCTCCGCCACGACGAGCTCACCCAGCGCGTGTTCGACGCGCTCGACCTGCCGCTCTCGCTCTACGCGCAGAACCCGGAGGTCCGCTACCGGGCCGCCGAGGAGACCCGCCGCGCCCTGCGCCAGGTGCTCGGCCACTACCTCTACCGCGACCTCCGCCGCGGCTGGCGCGTGACCTCGCCCAACCTCGAGCAGTCCGGCCTGCTCCGGATCGACTACCTGTGCCTCGACGACCTCGCGCGCGACGACGCAGAGTGGCGGGGCCTCCACCCCGTCCTCGCCGCGGCCACCCCCGCCGAGCGGGCGCTCGTCTGCCGCACGCTCCTCGACTACCTGCGCCGCGAGCTCGTGATCCGCGTCGACGCGCTCGAGCCCGAGCAGCACGAGCGGATCAAGAGCCTCTCGGACCAGTACCTCGAGGAGCCCTGGGCCGTCGACCGCGACGACAACCTCGAGCGCGGGCGGATCGCGTTCCCGCCCACCGAGACCGACCGCCGCGCCCCCACGAGCATGGCCGTCTACGTCTCCGAGCGCGGCGGCTTCGGCCTGTTCCTCCGGCGCCCGACGACCTTCGCGTCGGCGGCCGCCACGTTGAGCATGGACGACACGCGCACCATCATCGGCCAGCTCCTCGAAAACCTGATCAAGCCCGACATCCTCGCCCGGGTCCGCCTGGGCCGCCGGCCGAGCGACCCGACCGGCTATCAGATCAACGCGGCCGCGATCGTCTGGCGCACCGGCGACGGCCGGCAGGCCTTCCACGACCCGGTCCGCGTGCCGAACCCGCCGCGCGACGGCCTGCGCACGAACCCGTTCTTCGTGGAGCTCTACCGCAGCGACACGGCCCGCGTGAACGACCTGCGCGGCCGCGAGCACACCGCCCAGGTGCCTGCCGAGGAGCGCGAGCGGCGGGAGGAGCTCTTCCGCGGCGCCGACCTGCCGGTGCTCTTCTGCTCGCCCACCATGGAGCTCGGCGTCGACATCGCGCAGCTCAACGTCGTCAACATGCGCAACGTGCCGCCGACGCCGGCCAACTACGCCCAGCGCAGCGGCCGCGCCGGCCGCAGCGGCCAGCCGGCCTTCGTCTACACCTACTGCTCGTCCGGCAGCCCGCACGACCAGTACTTCTTCCGCCGCCCCGAGCGCATGGTCTCGGGCGCGGTCACGCCGCCCCGGCTCGACCTGGCCAACGAGGACCTGCTCCGCGCGCACGTCCACGCCGTCTGGGCCAGCGAGGTCCGCCTCGACCTCAAGAGCTCGCTCGCCGACGTCCTCGACGTGAGCACCGACACGCCCACGCTCGCGGTCCTCCCCGAGATCCGCGAGCTGCTCCACTCCCGCACCCCCCGCGAGAACGCCCTGCGCCGCTGCCGCGAGGCGCTGGGCCCGGCGGTCCAGGAGCTCCTCGAGTCGGCGGCCGCCGAGGGCACCGACGTCGACGACTGGCTGCGCCAGGTGCTCGAGCGGCTCCCCGCCAGCTTCGAGGAGGCCTGCGAGCGCTGGCGTGGGCTCTACCGCTCCGCGATCGCGCAGGCCAAGCGCCAGCAGCGCATCCTCCTCGACCCGTCGCGCGACTCGGGCGACCGCGACCGCGCCAAGCGGCTCGAGGCCGAGGCGATCGCCCAGCTCGACCTGCTCCTCGACCGCCAGGGCACCGAGCAGAGCGACTTCTACTCCTACCGCTACTTCGCCAGCGAGGGCTTCCTCCCGGGCTACAACTTCCCCCGCCTGCCGCTCTCGGCCTACCTGCCGGCGCGCCGCCGCGTGAAGGGCCTGCCGAACTTCCTCTCGCGCCCGCGCTTCCTGGCGATCACCGAGTTCGGCCCGAAGTCGTTCCTCTATCACGAGGGCTCGCGCTACCAGATCATGCGCGTGATCCTCCCCGTCAACGAGGGCACCGACGGCGAGGCCCGCACGATCACGAGCAAGGGCGTCCTGTGCGTCGCGTGCGGCTACCTGCACCCGGTCGGCGACGCGCCGCCGCCCGACCTGTGCGAGCTCTGCCGCGCCACGCTGCCCTTGCCCTGGAAGAACCTCTTCCGGATGCAGAACGTCTCCACGCGGCGGCGGGAGCGGATCAACTCCGACGAGGAGGAGCGCCTCAGGCTCGGCTACGAGGTCCGCACGGGCGTCCGCTTCGCCGAGCGCGACGGCTTCGTCCACGTCCGCACGGCCCAGCTCCGCGGCGCCGACGGCGAACTCCTCGCGAAGCTGCACTACGGGCACGCCGCCACGATCTGGCGCATGAACCTGGGCGAGCGCCGGCGCAAGAAGCGCGAGCGGCGCGGCTACGTCCTCGACCTCGAGCGCGGCTGGTGGGTACCCGACGCCGACGAGGAGGAGCCCGACGAGCGCTCGGAGGTCGCGCGCAGCGAGGAGCAGCCGTCGAAGCGGGTCGAGCGCGTGATCCCCTACGTCGAGGACCGCCGCAACTGCCTGCTCCTCGAGCCGACCGACCCCCTGCCGATCGAGGTCATGGCCTCGCTCCAGGCCGCCCTCAAGGGCGCGCTCCAGGTCTACTTCCAGCTCGAGGACAACGAGCTCGCGACCGAGCCGCTGCCCGACGACACGAGCCGCCGGCAGATCCTCATGTACGAGGCCTCCGAGGGCGGGGCGGGCGCGCTCCGCCGGCTCGTCGACCCGCGCGAGCACCGCACGCTCCCCGAGATCGCGCGCCTCGCCCTGGAGCTCTGCCACTACGACCCCGAGACGCTCGAGGACCGCGGCCAGGCCGACGGCGCGCGCGAGCGGTGCGAGGCCGCCTGCTACGACTGCCTGCTCTCCTACTACAACCAGCGCGATCACCGGGTCCTCGACCGGGCCAAGGTCAAGGAGGTCCTCGACGCCTGGCGCCAGGGCGACGTCGTCCTCGACGCCCGGCAACGGCCTGCGGTTCCCCCGCCGGCGCCCGACGCCCCCCCTCCCCCCGCGCCCGCCGCCGCGGGCCCGCTCGGCCGCTGGCTCGACGCCCTCCAGCGCCTCGGCCTCCGTCGCCCCGAGCGCACCGAGGCGACGCTCGAGGGCGTGGCCGTCGACGCCTACTACCCCGGCGCGGCGACGGCCGTCGTCGTCGGCCGCGCCCTCGACCCCGACGACGTCACGACGCTCGAGGACGCCGGGATCGGCGTCGTGAGCTTCGGCCCCGACGACCGCGACTGGCCGGGCGTGTTCGGCCGCTACCCGGGGGTGTTCGGCACCCCGCGGCCGGGCGGCTCCAGGCCGCCAGCGCCGCCGCCCTCGCCCGAACCGCCCGGCCTCGACCTCGACCTGTTCGACGCCGCATGGCACCCGCTCCTGCGCGCCCTCGCGGCGACGCCGGCCGTGACCGTCGACGCCGGCGGCGACGTGAGCCGCGGCGGCCGCGTCGTCGGCAGCACCGCGGCCGTCGTCCTCCGAGGCAGCGGCCGGCTGCACCTCGTCGACGACCGCGACCCGGCGGCCGCCGACGTCCTCGCCGCCCTCACCTCCCAGGGCGCCGCCGTCCTGCGCCTGCGCCCCGACGCCCCGGACGGGGCGGGCGCCGTGCTCGCCGCCCTCGACGGAGGTCGCGCGTGAGCCACGCCCACGTGCTCATGATCGCCGACTCGGTCTTCGACGCCGTCGAGGACCTCAACGCGGTCGACAAGGGCCGCGTCCTCGACTGCCTCTCGAAGCTCAAGAAGAACCCCGCCCACCCCTCCCTCTCGCTCGAGCGCGTGACCAAGGCGCTCTCGCCCGACGTGTGGAGCGCCCGCGCCTCGCGCGAACTGCGCATGATCCTGCGGCGCGAGGGCAACGTGACCTGGGCCGTGCATGTCGGCGCGCACGACCCCGCCTACGAGTGGGCCCGACGCCACAAGGTCGAGCGGCACGACGTCACGGGCGCCCTGCAGATCGTGGAGGCCGTCGAGGCGGCCGAGGAGGTCCGCCGGACGATCCAGCCGCCGGTCGACGAGGCCGAGGCCGCGCCCCCGCCGCGCTTCGCCCCGCACGCCGACCCCTACCTGCTGAGCCTGGGCGTCCCGGCCGACTGGCTCCCGGTCGTGCGCGAGGTGCGCACCGACGATCACCTGCTGACCGTCTGCACGAAGCTGCCGCAGGACGTCGCCGACCGCCTTTTCGCGCTCGCCGGGGGCGACCTGGTCACGCCCCCGACGCCCGAGCCGACCGGCGCCGGGGCGGCGGCGAACCCGGACGTCCAGCGCCGCTTCTACGTGGCCGACGACGAGGACGAGCTGCGCGCCGCGCTCGAGGCCCCCCACGCGCGCTGGATCGCCTTCCTGCATCCGTCCCAGCGGACCCTCGCCGAGAACACCTTCCGCGGCCCGGTGAAGGTCACGGGCGGCGCGGGCACCGGCAAGACCGTCGTGGCCATGCACCGGGCGCGCAACCTCGCGCGGCAGGGCAAGCGCGTGCTCCTGACGTCCTACGTCACGACCCTCTGCGCGAACATCCACCGCAGCCTCCGCCTCCTCTGCAAGGACGACGAGCTACGCCGGATCACCGTCTCCACGCTCCACAGCGAGGCGCTCGCGCTCGTGCGCTCGGTGCACCCCAAGCTGTCGCCGGCGAACGACGACGAGGTCCGCGCCACGCTCGACCGGGTCCTCCGCTCCTCCTGCCCGCCCGGCTTCGACGCCGCGTTCGTGCGGGCCGAGTGGACGAACGTCATCCAGAACCAGGGGATCGGCTCCTGGGACGAGTACCGCGTCGCCCGCCGCGTCGGCCGCGGGCGCGCGCTGTCGGTCAAGGAGCGGCGCACCCTCTGGACGGCCTTCGAGGCCGTCCTCGCCGACCTCGCCCGCCGCGACCTCTCGGACTTCCCGGGCGTCTCGCGCCAGGCGACCGCGCTGCTCGAGGCGGGGAAGGCCGCCAGCCCCTACGACGCCGTGCTCGTCGACGAGGTCCAGGACCTGCGGCCGCCCGCCCTGCGCTTCGTCCGCGCCCTCTGCGCCGCCGCCCCGGGCCAGCTCATGCTCCTGGGCGACGCCTCGCAGCGGATCTACCCCGGCGGCTTCAGCCTCAGCGCCCTGGGGATCGAGATCCGCGGCCGCTCCCACGTGCTCCGCATCAACTACCGCACGACCGACCAGATCCGCCGGGCCGCCGACGGCGCCCTGGGCGAGCTGACCGACGACCTCGACGGCGCGCAGGAGCGCCGCACCCCCACCCGCAGCCTGCTCCGCGGTCCCAAGCCGGTCCGCGCGGGCTACCCCGACGCCGCGGCCGAGGACGCCGCCGCGGTGGAGCGGATCCAGGCCTGGGTGGCGAGCGGGATCCCCGCCGAGGCAATCGCAGTGTTCTCCCGCGCCGCGCAGCGCCGCGTCGACTCCCTCGAGAAGGCCCTCCACGCCGCCGGGGTCGCCACCCACCGCCTCGCCGACGACAGCTCGGACGACGCGGTCGGCGTGGGCCTCGGCACCCTGCACCGGGCCAAGGGCCTCGAGTTCCGCGCCGTCCTCATCATCGACGCCTCCGAGGGCACCCTGCCGAGCCCCGGCGCCCTCCGCGGCGTGACGGACCCGCAGGACCGCGAGGACACCCTCACCCGGGAGCGCCACCTGCTCCACGTCGGCATGTCGCGCGCGCGCGACGAGCTCGCGATCACCTGGGCCGGCAGGCCGAGCCCGTTCGTGGCCGAGCTGCCCGCCAGCCTGTTCGAGGCGGCGCCATGACGAGCTGGGCGTACCGCGCCACGCCCAAGGGCACGAGCTACGCGAGGACCGTCGAGATCATCGTGCAGCACGGCTTCGTCTGGCGGCCGCTGTTCAAGGCCACCGAGCAGCGCAGCAAGACCGGCCTGCCGCCGACCTACTCGCACCTCGGCGCGATCGACCCGGCGCGGGACGAGCTGTTCATCTACTTCGCCGGCGACCCGGCGACGGAGTACGTGGGCGGCTTCGCCTTCGCGGCGCCTCGCCCCGAGCGCCCGCCGGCGCACCCTTCGGGGCTGGCGCCGGCGATCGTGCAGGTGCCGGAGACCGACCCGCTGCACGCGGCGTTGCAGGCGGCCGGCTACGAGCCGGACTCCCACCTCGGCGTGTTCACCGGGTTCGACGTCGTCCCCCTCGACGACGGCGCCACCCCGCCCGGCCGCCCGACCTTCGCCGGGCAGTACGCGATCGGCACCTTCCCGGTCGAAGCGGCGGGCGCCCCCCCGGCCCGGCCGGCCGCGGTGGCCCCGGCGACCGGGTCAGCTACGCTGCCCACCCGGACGACCGTCGCCGTCGGCCGCTGCTACGGCGTGGACTGGAGCGGAGCCGCGCGCGCCGGCGACAAGGTCTGGGTCGCCGAGCTCGACCCGGCGGCGCGCCTCGTACGCTCCGTCGCCCGCCCATGGCGCGGTCAGACCGCCGCGGACACCGTCGCGGGCGTCGCCGCCTGGCTCAGCACGCTCACCGAGGCCTGGGTCGCGTTCGACTTCCCCTTCGGCCTGGCCGCGACCGACCGCACGAGTCTCCTCGGGGAGGACCTCCCCGACGCGCCGCGGGCCTGGGGCGCCGCCCTCGCCGAGCGCTTCCCGACGGTCGGCGCCTTCATCCAGGCCGCGACCGACCGCGGCCTGATCGGCGTGAACCGCCGCGCCACCGACGGCGCCTCGCCGTTCGGGCCGCTCCTCCTCCAGCTCATCCGGCAGACCTACTGGGGCCTCCGCCTCCTCGCGCAGGTCCCCGCCGACGTCGCGCTCCTGCCCTGGGACCACGAGCTCGCGTCGACGGTCCGCGTCCTCGAGACCTGCCCGGCCGTCCTGCTCCGCGCGCTCGGCGAGTCGAACGTGGGCTACAAGCTCCGCCCCGGCAGCGACCTGGTCCGCGCCGCGCTGCTCGACGCCGTCCTCGCGGCCACGGGCTGGGCCTGCGCGCCGGAGGTCCGCCAAGCCGCGATCTCCGACCGCGAGGGCGACGCGCTCGACGCCGTCCTGGCGGGCCTCGCCGCCTGGCGCGCCTCGGCCCAGGACCACGCCGCCATCACTTCTCTCCTACCCCGTCTGGCAGAGGGACATATCTACGCATGACGACGTTCACGGTCGGCTCCCTCGTCCGCGCCCGCGGCCGCGAATGGGTCGTGCTCCCCGAGTCGCGGCCCGACGAGGACCTGTGGATCCTCCGGCCCCTCGGCGGCACCGACGACGAGGTCACGGGGATCTACCGGCCGCTCGAGGCGATCGAGCCCGCCGAGTTCGCCCTGCCCGACCCGACCCGGGACCTCGGCAGCCACGTCTCCTGCCGCCTCCTGCGCGAGGCCGTCCGGCTGGGCTTCCGCTCGGGCGCGGGCCCCTTCCGCTCGCTGGCGCGGATCGCCGTCGACCCGCGGCCCTACCAGCTCGTCCCGCTGCTCATGGCCCTGCGCCTCGACCCCGTGCGCCTGCTGATCGCCGACGACGTGGGCTGCGGCAAGACGGTCGAGGCCTCCCTGATCGCCCGCGAGCTCATGGACCGCGGCGAGATCGAGCGCCTGGCCGTCCTCTGCCCGCCGCACCTCGCCGAGCAGTGGCAGCGGGCGCTCAAGGAGCAGTTCCACATCGAGGCCGCCCTCGTCCTGCCCGGCACGGCCGCACGCCTCGAGCGCGCCTGCGCCGCCGGCGAGTCGCTCTTCGAGCGCCACCCCCACACCGTGATCTCGCTCGACTTCATCAAGTCTGAGCGCCGCCGCCACGAGTTCCTCCGCACCTGCCCCGAGCTGGTGATCGTCGACGAGGCCCACGGCTGCGCCGCCGCCTCGCTCGGCCGCGCCGCGCAGCAGCGCCACGACCTCCTGCGCCAGGTCGCCGCCAAGGCGGACCGCCACTTGATCCTGGTCACGGCCACGCCGCACTCGGGCAAGGAGGACGACTTCCGCTCGCTCCTGAGCCTGCTCGACCCCGGCTTCAAGGAGCTGCCGCAGGACCTCGGCGGCGAGCAGAACCGCAAGCACCGCGAGGCGCTCGCCCGCCACTTCGTCCAGCGCCGCCGGGGTGACCTCGAGGCGTTCCTCGACGTGCAGACGCCGTTCCCGAAGCGCGAGATCTCCGAGCGGACCTATGACCTGCACAAGGACTACAAGGCGTTCCTCGGCCGCGTGCTCGCCTGGTGCCGCGAGCAGGTGAAGGCGGCCGAGGGCGAGGAGCTCCGTCGACGCCGCGTGCGCTGGTGGTCGGCCCTGGCCCTGCTTCGCTCTCTCGCCTCCAGCCCCGAGGCCGCCGCGGCCACGCTCCGCAACCGCGCCGCCAGCGCCAGCGCCGAGACGGCCGAGGAGGCCGACGCCGTGGGCGAGCGCATGGTCCTCGACCAGGAGGGCGAGGCCGTCGAGGGCTCGGACGTGATCCCGGGCAGCCAGACCGACGCGCTCCCGGCCGACGGCAAGGCCGTCGACTCCCCCGACCGGAAGCGCCTGCTCGAGTTCGCCAACGAGGTCGAGAAGCTCGCTGGCACGAAGGACAAGAAACTCCAGAAGGTCCTCGAGATCGTCCAGGAGCTCCTGAAGGACGGCTTCGCGCCGATCGTCTTCTGCCGGTTCATCCCCACGGTCGACTACGTCGCTGCGGCCCTGCGCAAGAAGCTGGGCAAGAACGTCCAGGTCCTGAGCGTCACGGGCCAGAGCGCCCCCGAGGAGCGCGAGGCCACGATCGCCGAGGTCGACGAGCAGCAGCCGCGCGTCCTCGTGTGCACCGACTGCCTCTCCGAGGGCATCAACCTCCAGCACGTGTTCGACGCGGTCGTGCACTACGACCTGTGCTGGAACCCCACGCGCCACGAGCAGCGCGAGGGCCGCGTCGACCGTTACGGCCAGCGCAGCCAGACCGTCCGCACGCTGACCTTCTATGGCACCGACAACCCCGTCGACGGGATCGTCCTCGACGTGCTCCTGCGCAAGCACAAGTCGATTCATGGGCAGCTCGGGATCACCGTCCCGGTGCCGATGAACACCAACGCCGTCGTCCAGGCGATCTTCGAGGGCCTCATGCTGCGTGGGAAGCCCTCCGAGACGCAGCAGACCCTGTTCGACTTCGTCCTCCCGCAGAAGCAGGAGGTCGAGGCCGCCTGGGAGGAGGCCGTCGAGCGCCACAAGCGCAGCCGCACGATCTTCGCCCAGCGGTCGATCGACCTCGCCGAGATCCGGACCGAGCTCGACGCCACCCGCCGCGCGATCGGCGACGAGGCCTCGATCGAGCGCTTCGTGCGCGACGCCCTCCCGGCGCTCGGCGCCACGCTCACCGACGGTCGCTCGAAGGACGGCAAGCCGGTCCCGGTGACCGTCGACCCCACCGGCGCACCGGCCGCCGTGCGCGACGCGATCGGCCGCGAGAAGTCGTTCAAGGTCGCCTTCGAGCCTCGCGCCCACCTCCGCGGCTCCGAACTCCTGGGCCGGACCCACCCCGTCGTGGCCGGCGCCGCCGCCCACATCTTCGAGGCCGCCCTCGACCCCGCCCTCGGCGGCCCGGCCCGCCGCTGCGGCGCGATCCGCACCCGTGACGTGACCAAGCGCACGACGCTCCTCCTCCTGCGCCTGCGCTTCCACCTTGTCACCCCGCGCCCGGACGGCACCGAGCGCAAGCTCCTGGCCGAGGACCAGCTCGTCCTGGGCTTCCGCGGCGCCCCTGACCGCGCCGAGTGGCTCGAGCCCGACGCCGTCGAGCCGCTCCTGCGGGCCGAGCCCCAGGCGAACCTCCCCCCGGACCTGGCCCGCGAGCGCTTCCTCGAGCCGGTCCTCGCCACCTTCCGCGAACGACCGAGCGCGTTCATGTCGCCGATCGAGGACGCCGTCCAGCAGCGCGGCAAGGACCTGCTCGAGGCGCACCGCCGCGTGCGCAAGGCCGCCCGCCACGGCGTGCGGAACCTGCGCGTCGAACCCCATCTCCCCGCCGACGTCCTCGGCGTGTTCGTCCTCCTGCCCGTCGCCGACGGAGGTGCCGCGTGAGCCGGCGTGGAAGCCGCTCCCCCTTCGAGGCGATCAAGACCGAGGGCGGTCTTCTGCCTCACGACCTCCTCCAGCGCATCGCTGCCCGCGATCCGAAACTCCCCGGGCTGAAGGACGCCGACTACGCCATCCTGGATCACGAGCGCGAGAGCGAAGTCGTCAACCGCTCGTGGACGCGTCTCCTTGCCGCATGGGTCGGCTTCCGAACCGCCCTCGAGAAGGAGTCGCCTACTGCTACCGCCACGACGGCCACGCGCGACCGGTGGCTTCTGCCGCTGTTCCAAGAGCTCAGCTTCGGGCGCCTATCGAAGAGACAAGCGTTCGATCTCGACGGCCGCACCTATCCGATCTCGCACGAACACGAGGCCACGCACACGGCCATCCACCTGCTTGGCGCACGCGTTGGTTTGGACGTGAAGACGCAGGCTGTCCAGGGTGCAGCGAAGACCACGCCCCACGGTCTCGTCCAGGACTTCCTCAATAGATCCGACGCTCACGACTGGGCGATCGTCACCAACGGTCTGGTCCTGCGTATTCTCCGCGACAGCAAGAGCATCACCCGGCAGGCGTACGTCGAGTTCGACCTTGAGTCCATCTTCGACGACCAGCGTTACAGCGAGTTCCGCGTTCTTTGGCTCGTGTGCCACGAGAGCCGCTTTCGCCGAGAGGGTGATGTCAAGTGCCTCCTCGAACATTGGTTTGAGTGTGGCAAAGCGGAGGGCGTTCGGGCTCTCCGCCGCCTTCGGAACGGTGTCGAGGAAGCGATCCGAGTCTTGGGGGGCGGATTCCTTCGCCATCCCGACAACGTTCACCTCCGCAATGCGCTCGGCGACTCCGGACTCGAGCCCCAGGAGTACTACCGTCAGCTCCTCCGCCTCGTGTACCGATTCATCTTCCTGTTCGTCACCGAGGACCGGAACGTCCTGCTCGATCCAACCGCATCCGAGGTCGCCCGTAAGCGTTACACCCGCTACTACGCGACTTCGCACCTGCGTGCACTCGCGACCCGCCGCCGCGGGGGGCCACACAGCGATCTCTGGACGCGGCTGAAGCTGATTATGGACCGTCTCTACGCCGGTTGCCCAGAGCTGGGCCTACCCGCGCTTGGGAGCTTTCTGTGGAAGCCCAATGCTGTAGGCTTGCTAGGCCAGAGCGCCCTTACCAACGAAGACCTGCTCTCGGCGTTGCGAATGCTGATCGAGGTCAGCGACGGGGTAGTTGTCATGCCCGTCGCCTGGGCCCAAGTCGGCGCTGACGAACTCGGGTCGGTGTACGAGTCGTTACTCGAGCGACAGCCCCGCCTGGAGCGCGAGGCCGGCGGATTCGACCTCACCACCACTGCTGGCCACGAACGCAAGTCATCCGGCAGCTACTACACTCACCCCTCGCTCGTCGATTGCCTCCTCGACTCCACCCTCGAACCCGTGCTCGACGTTAGATGCCGCTCCTCAAATCCTGAAGCGGCAATCCTTGAACTTCGCGTGTGCGATCCCGCTTGCGGGTCTGGCCACTTTCTTGTCGCGGCCGCTCGCCGGATCGCGCACCGCCTAGCGGCCGTCCGCGCAGGCGACAACGAACCCAGTCCCCACGCATTCAGCCACGCCATGCGCGATGTCGTCAGTCGGTGCATCTTCGGCGTTGACCTGAATCCGATGGCGGTCGAGTTGTGCAAGATCAGCCTCTGGCTAGAGGCTGTCGAGCCTGGTCGTCCTCTGTCGTTCCTTGACGGGCACATCCGCGTCGGGAACTCCCTTATCGGAGCAACTCCCGCGCTGCTCACGTCGGGCATACCTGACGCTGCATTCGCTCCGAGAGGGGATGACGACGTTGAGGTTGCCAAGCAGCTTGAGACGTTGAACCAAGAACAGCGCGAAGGCCAAACCCACTTGTTCAAGGACCCGATCTCTGAGCGTTTCAATCTCTTGGCGCAACGTGCTGAGGAGGTCGAGCTAGCCAAGGACGCCACGCTGGAGGGAATCGCCTCCAAGGCACGCGCATGGGAGCGCCTCCTGGCGTCGTCGGACTACGTAACTGCTCTGAACGTGTCAAACGCGTGGTGCGCGTCCTTCTATGCACGCAAGACAACGGAGCTTGAGTGGCTCGTTCCAACGCAAGCCACGCTGCAGTCTCTGTTCGATCCTGACGCAGAAGGGTCCGCTTTCGTCGCTGCAGTTGAACGCCTGGCCAAGGAGCGGAAGTTCTTTCACTGGCACTTGGCGTTTCCTCAAGTGTTCTCGGTCCCCATGGCAGGTGAGTCCGCCACGAACTCAGACACAGGGTGGTCGGGTGGCTTCGACGTCATCATCGGGAATCCCCCGTGGGAGATGCCGGAAACTGACGAGCGACTCTTCTTTGCAGCGTCTCGACCCGACATCGCGAGCGAGCCATCCCCGAAGAAGCGTCAAGCGTTGATCGCGAGACTGGATTCGAGCGACCCACAACTGGCCGCGAGGTGGAGAGACCATGTTCGCGGCAACGACGTCGATCGCGCCTTTCTCGCGAAGTCGGAAGCATTGCCCTACTCCGGCAAGGGGCGCCTGAACCTCTATCGGTCATTCCTTGAGCTTGGGTATCGACTGCTGGCGCCACGAGGTCGCCTTGGGCTCATCGTCCAGAGCACTCTGCCCACCAACACATACGATCGCCCAATGTGGTCACACCTGCTCGATCGCAAAGCCGTAGTGTCGCTCTTTGACTTCGAGAATAGAGAGGAACTCTTCGAAGGGGTCGATAAGCGGAAGAAGTTCTGCCTTCTTACTCTGAGCCGCCAAGCCGCTGACGAGTTCGCCGCATGCTGCTGGTTGACCAATCCTTCTCAACTGGCGGACGAGGCACGTCGGGTTCGGTTGTCGGCAGAGGATCTTCTCCGTTTCAGCGGTGATTCACGCGCGCTTCCACAGTTCCGAAGTGGCCGTGACCTTCGATTGCTCGCTTCTGCGCTCGCGAGTGCAGGGCAACTGTCGAGTACGTGGGACTACACACCGAAGCTGATGTTCTCGAGCTCCGACAAGGCGTTCGCTCCCATAGAGAAGGAACTCATCGAGGGAGCCCACCGGACCCTCGACAATCGCCGAATCCTAACAACGGGTGAAGCGTGCGTTCCTGTTTACGAAGGGAAGATGATCGGAGTCTTTGACCATCGCCAAGCAGATGTGTATCTCAACCCGAAGAATCCCACTCGCCAGGCGCAGGAGCGACCAGTCCCCGAGCTCGAGAAAGTCTCGCCGGATCGTTTCGCTCAGCCGCAGCACTGGCTGCTTGAGAACGTCGTAAGAACACGACGCTTTGGCAAGGACCAAGGCGACTGGGAACTCGTCATCAAGGACGTGACCGGCGCGACGAATTCGCGGACGACCATTTGCACGATCATCCCGCTCTCCGGTCTAACGCGAAGCCTGCATTCCATCTATTTGTTCAATCGCTCGGCGGCCGACGCGAGCGTGCTCTGCGCGCTATTGGGTTCGTTCGTCATCGACTATTTCGCCCGACTCTTGCTTGGCAACGATCATCTCGGCCAGGACGTGTTCGGTCGCTTGCCGGTTCCACCGCCCGACCGAATTCGGGAGCTTGCCGCAGGTACATTCGGCCGAGCCGAGGCGATTCAGGAACGACTGCTGGAGCTGTGCTACACGTCATGGGACCTGCAAGCGTTCGCGCAAGAGTGCGGCTATGACGGCCCACCGTTCCGTTGGAACTCCGAGCGACGGTCGCTTCTCCAGGGCGAACTCACAGCATTCGCAGCCACCTGCTACGGGCTCTCTTCTGAAGATCTCAGCTACATCATGGACACATTCGAGGCGTTGCGGTCGGCTGAGATCAAGGAGACCGGCGATTACAGGTCCAAGCGTCTCGTCCTCGAGATCCATGACCGCATGATCGAGGCCTTGCGCTTCGGCACAACGTATGAGGCGCGCCTGTCGCCGCCTCCCGCAGATCCAACACTCGCGTGCGTACCAAATGGATCTTCAGCCGCGTCCGACGTGGCGGGCGCGAGAGGGAGATGAGCATGGAGCAGCCCGAACTCAGCGGTTGGCACAAGCTCGTGCTCGAACGTACCCCGCGCGGCGAGTTCACTAGCGCTGATCTCTACGTTCATGAGGAGGAGTTAAGATCGCGCTACCCGGGCAACGAGAACGTGCAGGCGAAGATCCGCCAGGTCCTCCAGGATCTGCGTGATCGGGGGCTGATTCAGCTCACCATCTCAGGCAAGTGGCAGCGCGTCGAGACGTCTAGCTCTAGGCCGCCTGACGGGAGATCGGCTCTAAGCGATGGGCCGCGTATGACCGGCGATGTCTCGCCCCAGGTCCACGCAGACCTCGTGGCTACACACGCACGCGCTCTCGAGGCCGGCGAACTCCTCTCGCCCGACCGCGCCCAGGCCGACCGCACGCGCTTCCGGCAGCTCTTCGGGCCCGACGTGCTCCGGCAGCTCGACGGCGAGGCGCTGCTCGAGCGCATGCACGGGACCGGCAACAAGGAGAACCTCACCTACTGGCTGGAGTTCAAGGACGACGACGAGTTCGCCACCCGCAGCTACGGCGTGATCGCCGGCGGCAACGCGGCCAAGTTCGGCTTGTACCGCACGCGAGAGGGCCAGTGGGTGACGGGCGCGGGCAAGCGACAGCGTGTTCTCAGCCTCGCCGAGGCCGTCGCGCGAGCCCGGCAACACCGCGATCAGATCGTGCGGGCCGTGGGAGCGATCGAGCGCCTCGGTGGCGATCGCTCCGACGAGGCGTACCGCGCGCTCCAGCGCGAACTCGACGACGTTGCACCTGACCTGGTCGACACTGCCTGGGGGCACAAGTACTTCGCCCTCCTGTTCCCCGAGGCGATCGACAGCTTCCACGTCCGCCCGTACCAGGACTGGAACCTGCTCTGCCTCCTCCAGCGGCCCCCCGACGCGCCCGGGCGCTTCGTCTGCGCCGGTCGCTTCGCGGCCATCGCGGCGCTCCTGGGCTGGTCGCAGGTCACGACCATGCAGGTGCTGAGCAGGCGCAACGGGCGGCCCCTGAGTCACTACCTGGTCGACGTCGGCCATGTCGGCCCAGAGGGCTTGGACGGGCTGCTCGCGCGCTCGGCTATCGCCCTCCCCGGGGCCAAGACCACCGACCTCCGCGATCTCCCGTCCGACCGCTGGAAGGACGCCCTGCGCCAGCGCGTGTCCCTGGCCTTCCCCGATCTGGACGGCCGCGAGCTGCAGCGGCGGACCACGGAGCTCGGCTGGTTCGTCCACGACGTCGAGCACGGCGACCAGGTCCTCGTCTCTCGGGGTCAGGAGGTCCTCGCCATCGGACGCATCACGGGCGACTACGCCTTCGCCGCCGATGACGAGCTTCCTCACCAGCGGACTGTCGAGTGGCTGAGCGTCCGTCCCTTCGTCCTTGCGACCCCGGAGTCACTCGGAGGCATCTTCGACCACGTCGCTCGTCCGGAGAACATTATCGCCGTCCGGACGGCGCTGCTCGACCCGCAGCTCCCCGGGCCGCCGCTGCCTCCTCCACCTCCGATCCCGGGCAAGGGCGACGAGCCGCCAATTCCCCAGCCTCACCGACGGCGAACCGTGCCACCACTCGGCGGAATTCGCGGCCGGGTCCAGGCGATCCTCGACCGCAAGGGCCAGGCGATCCTGTACGGGCCGCCGGGCACCGGAAAGACGCACTGGGCCGAGCGCACGGCCTGCGACCTCGCCGCCTGGGAGGAGCACGGGAAGCACTTCGACGAGCTCGATGAGGCCAGCAAGAGCGCGATCCGCGGCCCGACGGGCCGGGTGCGCCTGTGCACCTTCCACCCGGCCTTCGGCTACGAGGACTTCATCGAGGGCTACCGCCCCGAGCCGAAGGCCAGCGGCATGAGCTTCGAGCGGCGCGACGGGGTGTTCAAGCGCCTGTGCCGCGACGCCGCGGCCTCGACCGAGCGCTGGACGCACTTCCTGATCGTCGACGAGATCAACCGCGGCGACGTCCCCCGCATCTTCGGCGAGCTGCTCACGCTGCTCGAGGTCGACAAGCGCGGTCGCCTCGCCGTCCTCCCCAGCGGCGAGTCGTTCAGCGTGCCCCCGAACGTGCGCGTGATCGGGACCATGAACACGGCCGACCGCTCGATCGCGCTCCTCGACGCCGCCCTCCGCCGCCGCTTCGGCTTCGTCGAGCTCATGCCCGACGTCACGCCGCTCAGGAACGCCGTGATCAAGCCCGCCCTCCCGCTCGGCCTCTGGCTCCAGCGCCTCAACCGCCGGATCCTCCAGCACGTCAAGCGCGACGCCCGCAACCTCCAGATCGGCCACGCCTACTTCCTCGACCGCGGTCAGCCGATCGAGTCCACCACCCGCTTCGTCCAGATCCTCCGTGAGGACGTGATCCCCCTCCTGGAGGAGTACTGCTACGCCGACTTTCGCGCGCTCGCCGAGCTCGTCGGCGAGAAGATCGTCGACGCGGAGAACCAGCGCATTCGCGACGAGCTGTTCACCGCCGACCGCGCCACCGAGGTCGTCGAGCACCTCCTCGCCCTCGACCCCGACCTCGCGACGACGCGTGTCGTGAGCGACGAGGACGAGACGGCGACCTGGAGCCGGGAGCTCACCAACATTCCCCTCATGCGACGCCTCCTCCAGGAGGGGCGCTCCGCCGAGGAGATCCTGGAGGTCTACCGCGCGCGTTACGCGGCGAAGGGGAAGACCGACGAAGCCTGGGTGGCAGGCCGCGTAGCCACGTATCGTCGGATCGTCGAGCAGGGCGGCCCAGTCACGGACGACGACGACGAGCTGGACGACGAGACGCCGTACGGTCCCTCATCGTCGACCGACGCGGCCGGTAGCGGCAACGGCAAGACCAGCCCGATCCCGGACGGGCAAGCATGACAGGGGCCCTTCGCATCCCCGCCCCCCCGCGTCCGCACCTCACGCTTCGCGAGTGGCAGACGCGCGGCCCCGACGACGACCAGGTCCTGCTCGGCCGATCGTTCGACGACGACCCCGCCGCCCGTCGCCTGGCCGCCGACCTCACCCGCTCCCGCCGACTCGGCGTCACCGAGCTCCGCCGAGGCCTCTCGATAACCACGAGCTCCTGGGTCGGCCGCGTCCGCCTCGGCGCCCTCGATCTCACGATCCTGCCCAAGATCGAGGGCGCCCCCTTCCTCACCCTCCTCCGCTACGGCTTCGGCCTCCGCGAGCTCTCGCTCGTCAACCTGATCGACACCGTCACGACCGCCGACGCCTGGCCCGACCTCCTCATCGCCCAGCTCGCCGCCGAGGCCGCCGAGCTCCTCGAGTCCGGCCTCCACCGCTCCTACCTCCGCCGCGCCGAAGACCTCGCCTCCCCCCGCGGCCGCATCGACATCGACACCCTCGCCCGCCGCGGCCCCGCCGCCCAGACCCTCGCCACCCTCCCCTGCGTCCATCACCCCCGCAGCGAGGACGTCCTCCTCAACCGCGTTGTCCGCGCCGGCCTCGAACTCGGCGCCCGCCTGACCGCCGACCGCACCCTCGCCATCGCTCTCCGCCGCCTCGCCTCCCGCTTCGGCGACGCCGTCACCCCCGTCCGCCTCGACGCCACCACCCTCGCCGCCGCCGACCGCGCGACCAGCCGCCTGACCGACCGCTACACCCCCCTCCTCGACCTCATCCGCCTGCTCACCGAAGCCCACGGCCTCGACGACCTCACCGCCACCGGCCCCGACCGCACCCTCCCCGGCTTCCTCTTCGACATGAACCGTCTCTTCCAGGCCGTCCTCACCCGCTTCCTCTCCGAGCACCTCCCCGACGACTACCGCGTCGAGTCCGAACACCGCCTCTCCGGCGTCTTCCGCTACGCCCCCGGCCTCAACCCCCGCAACCGCTCCGCCCCCACCCCCCGCCCCGACCTCGCCATCCGCCGCCGCAACCACGTCGTCGCCTTCCTCGACGTGAAGTACCGCGACCTCTGGGAGACCCCCCTCCCCCGCGACATGCTCTACCAGCTCGCGATCTACGCCCTGAGCCACGGCCAGCGTGAGGCCACGATCCTCTACCCGACGACCTCGCCGCTCGCGCGTGAGTCGGCCGTCGACGTCCTCGACCCCGCCGAGCGCGTCGCCCGGGCTCGCGTTCGCCTCCGCCCGATACAACTTCTCGACCTCGCGGATCACGTTGAGCGCGTGACGCGCGTTGGCGCGACACGGTTCGCACAGTCCCTCGCCTTTGGGGACGCCCCGCTATGACCGGGCACGGAACCTTGCCGGGCCCGACCGACGCGACCGACCCCACGCGCAAGCACTCGGGCGACAGTCCCGGGCGTGCCGACTATGCAGGGAACAGCGCCATCTCCGACCTCGCCGCCAGAGAGCGGAAGGTGTATCTCCAGAGCCCAGAGCGCCTCATCCACGACGCGAACGGAGAGCAACGCGCCCTCAACGGGTATCGCGGGCGACAGGTGCTGGAGCTGATCCAGAATGCTGACGACGCTGGTGCTGGCGAGTCCGCACGCCTGCTGCTGCAGCTCACCGATCGCCACCTTCTTGTGGCGAACACCGGCGAGACCTTCTCGGAGGCGGGCATCAAGTCGCTCGTGCTCAGCGACTGCAGCCCGAAGCAGCTCGACCGCAGCCGGTTCATCGGCTGCAAGGGCCTCGGGTTCAGGTCGGTCCTCACATGGAGCGAGACGCCGCTCGTGCTTAGCGGCACCTTCGCGGTCGCCTTCTCGCCGGAGCACGCGAAGCGAGAGATCGCTTCTCTGCTCGCACAGTCGGACGAGCTGCGCGTGCTCCTCGAGGAGCGCTCCGCCGCCGCTCTCTCTACCGTGCCGGTCCTACACTTCCCCTTCGTTCCGCAGTCCGACAACGATGCCCTCCGAGCTGCCGAGGCAGCGCGTGCTCAGGGATACGACACCGTCGTAGTCCTTCCTCTGCCCGACCGTGAGAGCGGAGACCGTGTCCGCGCTGAGATCCGAGCGCAGCTAGAGCAGATTGGCCCGCCGACCCTCTTGTTCTGTCGTCATCTCTCCCGGCTGGTGGTCGAGACCCCAGAGGGCCTCGTCCGCTGGAGAGTCGAGCGTCCGAAGTCAGTTGACGGCGATCATCAGAACGTCCTCGTCCAGCGAGACGACGAGGCGGCGGAGACCTGGCGCGTCTACCGCCGTACAGGCCGGCTCGACGCGGTGAACCTCGACGACACGACGCGCTCAACGCCCGAGTTCGAGCTGCAGATCGCCGTGCCCAGCACGCTCGACGGAGACAGGTCGCAGCGTCGCCTGGCGATCTACTTCCCGACGGATGAGGTTCTCCCGATCGCGCCCGTGCTTCACGCGACCCTGGCGACGGACGACAACCGCAAGCGACTCCTGACTCACCCGGCGAACCAGCAGGTTCTGACCGCACTGGGTGCCTTCCTGGCCCAGGTGGCGGAGCGTGAAGCGAACGACGACGACCACCATCGGAGCCTACGCATCCTGGAGGGGCTCACCGGGGCGAGCCACGCGCTGTCCGAGATGGGCTTCCTGAGCGCAGTCGTCGACGAACTGCGTGGCCGGCGGGTCTTCCCTCGCCTGGGCGGCGGTCGTGCAACCCTCGCTGAGGTGAAGGATGTGCCGGCGACTGCCTGGCGACAGGTTGCCCTTCCTCTGCACTTCCCGGAGCTCCTGGAGGTCGAGGATCGTGCGTCGGTGCGGGCGCTCCTGGAGCGACTCGCGCCGCCGGTCTTCAACGCGGGCGAACTCCGAGATCGGCTCCGACTACAGGTTGCCGCGTCCACGCCTGCCGAGGCCGGAAACGCCGTCGGGCTGCTGATCGCGCAGGACGCGCTCGAAGACATTCACGACCAGCGCCTTCTCATCGCAGAGGATGGGGGCCCGATCTGCAGGCCGGACCAGAAGGTGTTCCTCTCCCCCCAGGAGAGACTGCCACGCCTTCCTGCTTGGGCCACGCCCGTGACCTTCCTTCACTCCGAGTACCGAGAGGGTCTGGCGCACGCGCTGGAGACCTCGGCCCCTCGTGAGCTCGTCCGGAAGCTCCGCGATGTGGGCCTCCAGCTGGCAGAGCACGACCTGCAGGCAATCGCTCGGAACGTCATCGAAGCAGCCAAGCGTCCCGGAGACGACCAGATCTCTCGCGTGCGAGGCGCTCTCGCCTGGTTGTTCGAGCTCACGAACTCCCAGACAGGTGAGCTCGCGTGGCTCGAGTCACTCGACGCGTTGATCGTGACCAGCCGCGGGAGTCTCCGCAGCGCGAGTGAGTGCTACCTGGGCGGGACCTCGCGGCACGGACGGCTGCTCGAGGCGCTGTACGGTCCACTCGGGGAGGACGAGTTCACCGCGGAGGCGGCCAATCTCGGGCTTCCTCCAGACTCAGCCTCAGACGACCTGGAACGCTTCCTGGCACGCCTGGGGGTCGCCGTGGAGCCACGGTGGGTTACGTTGGCCGGCGGCGCGCCCCAGCTACACCGGGACTACTGCGCGCACGTGATCGCCGGGCTCGAGTTTCCGGTTCGACGGTTCACCGTTGAGTACGACCGGGAGGAGTTCGACCAAAGCACCAGGTCCCCGAAGATACTGGATCAGGAAGTCCCGGACCGACTCGCCTCCGTGCTGGAGAAGGCCCCGGCAGAGGCCTTGATCGCGTTCGTTCACGACAACCGCGAGAGGCTCCTCGAGCGGCGCGGGGCTCTCGGTGTCCTGTTTGGCCGTGAGCGCACCCACTCCCAGATCGCCGGGCCCGCGCTCATGAACGCAGCCCTTTGGTGTCTCCGCACGTCAGTCTGGGTCCCGTCTGGAGACGACGGCATCCGAAGACCGCCTACGCGCCTCACGGTCCTGACAGCGTGCGCCCGGGCCCTACAGGGCATCTTCTTCTTGCACCGCCTTGACGCCGCGCATCCCTTGCTCGAGGAGCGAGGAGGTGCCGCTGCGCTCCGCATCGCTCTCATGGCCTTGGGCGCCATCGCTGGAGTCGAGGACCTCGACGTCGACACTCTCTACACCATGCTGGCGGAGCTGCCGAAGTCCGACCCGCGGGGTGAGATCGCCGAGCGGCTCTACCGAGCGGTCCTGGAGGCCGACCCCGGGCCCGGCGGTGCCCGGGGGGAAGCGTTTCGCCGGACGGGGCAGATCTGGGGCGTCAGCGGCGGCATTGCGAAGTACGTTCCGATCGAGTCTGCGCGCTTCCTCGGCCAACGACTCCCCCGAGCCATCGAACACGCCCTCGTACAGAGCATCCCGATCGCGAAACTCCCGCCGGATGCTGTTCACCGTCGGGTGAAGGCGATCTTCGGCATCGACCCGATCGCTGGGGAAGAACTCGAACTCGCCTTGGTCGCCGCAGAGGACTTGGCTTGGGCCGACGTGCCCAATGCCCACCTGCGCCGCGCCATCCCCTACCTTTACGCACTGCGGCTGCACACAACGGACGACACGCGAGGCGAGGACCTGCGGCGCCTGAAACGCGTCTCACTCCGGGTCTGCTCTCGTGCGGTGTTTCGCATCTCGATTCTCGGCGGGGAGTCGTGGGACGTCGCCCTCGAGCACCCTGGGGAGGGCCTCGCCCTGGACGCCGACGGCACACTCGTCCTGATCGAACATGGGCTGCAGCCAATGTCGTCCCCCCACTTCTGGCTCGATGTCGCCAACGTCCTCGCGCAGTACCTGAAGAAGAGAGATGTGGCCTCCGACGCCGGCCATTTGCTCGGGTGCACGCATGACGGCGACATGCTCAGAGTCCTCGACAGGCTGACGCTTGGTGCGGCCGAGACGTTGCTGCAACGAGCTCGCGGCAGACTGGGCGAAACGTTGCCCGAGGAGCCTGTCGGCCGGGTCGTCGTCCCACCGGCCAGGCCAGTCGAGCAAGCGCAGGTTACGTCTCCTGCCCCAACCGAGCCCGCTACGTCCCCCGGAGACTGTTCGCCTGGCCCTTCGGCGACCGACTTCGAGACGGCGACGCTGACTATCCGCCCCGCAGCACCACCCGAGGAGAGGGCGTCGGCCCCGCGAAGTCTGATCGTCCGACGCGAGTCCATTGCTCCGCCGCGGGCGCCCCAGTCGCCCGCCGGCGAGGACAAGACGCTGCCCTTCGTGCTGGCGTTCGAGCGTAGCGAAGGGCGGTTCCCGCTTGACGTCCACCACGTGACCGGCCGGGATGGGCCAGGTTGCGACGTTCTCTCCTTCCTTTCGGCAGAGGCCCTCGCGAGAGCACAGCGAGAGGGCACCCTGCTGCGCTACGAGCTGGATCGCTGCCACGAAGTCGACCGATTCATCGAGGTGAAGGGCCGAGCAAACAAGGGCGGGCACGTCGGGCTCTCGGACAACGAGGCGCGTCGCGCCGCCGAGGTCCGAGAGCGCTACTTCATATACCGCGTCGACGTCGATCGGGCAGACCCCAGGCGTGTGCGGCTTGGGATCTTGCAGAATCCCATCGGCTCCGGGGGGCGCCGCGACTTGGTCGTCTTCCACCTTGGCGAAGGGAGCGGCGCAACTTGGCTCGACCTCAGGTTGGATGAGCCCATTTGTCAGCCGGACATCCTTTCCGTTGACGAGGAAGTGCCGTGAAGATCCTCATTCTCGAGGGGCTCACCTTCCTCGACGACACGCCGCCTCGGCCGACGAAAGGGAGGGAGGGCATGTGAGGCCGCTCTATCTCAACGCCCTCGCTCCGCCAAACATCGCGCCCGCATTGGGCCTGCAGACCCACGAGAGTCTGCGTCCGTTCGTGGCATACCTCATGGCAGCCAGGAACGCAGCGCGGGCCCGAGAGGCGCGCTCGCACTGCCGCTGGGAGGCCGTCGCCTCGGACCAGCCGGTTCGCCTGACTCCCTTGGACTCGGTGGTCGAACTCACGCGGGATGGGTTTGCGTACCGGGTCGAGGGCTGGACGGAGCCCCCCTCCCCGCACCCGCTGTTCATCGGAGCTGCCTTCCGCCCCGTCGTACCCATGCGCACGGAACACGGCGCCCAGGGGGTCACCGTCTGGTTGACCGAGGAGGTCGGCGAAGGAGAGACCGTCTACTGGCAGGGCAGACAGGTGCAGCTCGTAGCCGTCAACGCGGCCTGGCCAGCTCGGCTCGTCATTCGCCGTGGTGGCGCGATCACTCCCGTTCGCGAGAGGCGAGAGTCGCCAGCCTTCCTCCGGCTGATCGTCGAGGGCGCGCCTCCAGACTCGGTCCTGTCTGAGGTCGGGCTCCCGATTGCCCACCGTGTGGTGGAGCCGCACGTGGGGGCCGCGAGCCTGCGCGGGCAACGAACCTCTCAGCCATGGACAGGAGAACGCGTCCTCACCCCGGTCACCCCGTTCGACGCCGAGATCTTGACCTCGGACAATGGAGTGCGCTGGAGTTGGTCCGAAGACGCCGGCCAGCGCCGTCGTCGCGGCGTTCTCATCCAGCTCCTGGCCCCGGACGACGTCGACGATCAGGCCACCGTCGATCCTCGGGTCGCCTACTGCGAGGAGGGCGTCCGGGAGGTCCGCACCCAGAAGGGCGGTGGAGATAGGAACGCATACCGCGTCCTGGGCTCCCGCCGGGAGACGTACCGACTCGAGCTCGATCGATTGCCGCCCGACGGGAGCTCGGTGTTCCTCCCTGCCAACACGCACGCCATCCAGCGCCAGCTCGCGGCGGTGTACCGGCTCCGGGACAGCCCACTTCCCCACCACCGCGGGCTCCTGACCCTGTGCGAGGACCCGAAGAAGGTGCACTGGGCGCGGGCCCAGCGCGCTCGGGTGAGCAAGTGGTACGTGCTGGACGACCACCGCTGGGACGGCACGCTCGAGCAGCGCGAGTTCGTGGAAAAGGCGCTTGGCACTCCGGACTTCGCCTTCCTCGAGGGCCCGCCGGGGTCCGGCAAGACGCATGCGATCTGCGAGCTCGTCCTTCAACTGATCTGCGATCCCCAGCGGCCGCAGCGTGTCCTGCTGTGCTCCACCACTCACGTGGCCGTCGACAACGTCCTCGAACGTCTTCTCGGAAAGTTCGCGGACGTGGTCGAGGCCGTGCGGATCGGGAAGGCCGAGCGGGTCGACGAGCGTGTCCTCGGCTGCCAGATCGATCGGCGAATCGACTCCCTCATCGACACGTGGCGGGCACGAGGTGCCCTCAGCGGCCTAGACGACACGGCGCTCGAGCGGGCGGCCGAGGAGACCGTGCTGGCCGGGGCGAACCTGACCTGCGGGACGACGACAGGAATCCTCGCACACCCCTACATCCGCCGATCGGACGAAGGCAGCGGGCCCCGCTGGCCGTACTTCGACGTCCTCATCCTGGACGAGGCGAGCAAGACCACGCTGCAGGAGTTCCTGGTCCCTGCCCAGCTCGCACGGCGCTGGGTCGTCGTGGGCGACGTCCGGCAACTCCCGCCGTTCACCGATCCCCGCGACCTCGAGGCGAGCCTAGCGGAGGTCAACAACGAGGAGGGCGCGCGCCTGCCGGACGCCCTCCAGCGCGCATGCCTGCTCCTGTTTCGCCTCACGCGCGCCGAGGCCGGCTGGGGCCGGGTGAGGTGGCTCATCGTGGAGCCGGCCGAGGTGCTCGACGCTCTGGTGTGGGAGGTCGCCGCGCGACAGGAGCGCGACGACGGCGGCCAGCCCGAGCTAGCACGCCTCGTCCATCAGGCCACCGGACCAGACGAGGTCGCGATCGCGGACCTCCTCGCCCGCCGGCCATCGTCGCTTCGAGTCCTCGGCGCCGACTGGCTCCTCGTCGCGGATGCGGACCTGCCTCGCGTCCAGGCCGCTCTCCCACCGCACTTCGTCCCCCTCCGCTCTCTCGGCGCGGAGTCAACACTCTCGCGGCGCCAGACCTGGTGGACGACCTCATTCGGGAAACTCCAGCCGCCGGTCCGCGAGAACAGGCGCAAGCAATTCGGCTCCGTCGAGGAGCTTGCGGCCGCTCAGCAGACGTTCCTGCGTGAGGAGACCTGGGCAGCCCAGATCGCGTGGCGCCTCGGGCGAGTTCATCAGCTCTCGTCCGCGCGGAACGACCGTGACCGCACGTGGCGACAAGAGGAGGTCGACCTGCTCATGCCTGCAGGTCATCCCTTCTGCGAGTGGGTCCCGCCTGCCATCGACGCGATTCGGGACGTCGGCGTGAGGAGCGTGATCGAGTCCCTGCGGGTGCGGCGCGTCGATCCGCGCGTACGGAAGCGAAGCGCTCTGACCGACGCGATCCCCGAGCAGGTCTGGTCCGATCGATCGGTGCTCCTCTCCCGCCAGCACCGCATGCATCCAGGCATCTCGGAGCTTCCTTCCAAGCTCTTCTATGACGGCCTCGCCCTCCACGACGCGAATACCCTAGAGGGGCGCGACGCGCGCATCGGGTGGGGCTTCCTCGGCCACGCCCTCGGCCGCCGGGTATGGCTCGACGTGAAGGGCCACGAGGAGCGCGGAACGAACCCCCGCGAGGTCGAGGCGGTCGGTCATCTGCTGCAGCAATGGGCGGAGCATGCGCGCACTCATACGCGCACCGACGACCGCCCGTGGGAAGTCGCCTGCTTGTCGTTCTACAACCGCCAGGAGCTTGCGCTGCGTGACGAGCTCCGACGCTTGACCGGGCACCGGCGCGGCGAGACGCGGTTCGAGCTGCCGAACACGGTCGTGGCCTGTGCGACGGTCGACCGGTTCCAGGGCCGTGAGGCGGACCTGGTGATTCTGAGCCTGCGGAACACGTCGCGGCCCGGCCACATGGACAGCCCCAACCGCCTGAATGTCGCCATCACGCGTGCGCGTTTCATGCTGATACTGGTTGGCAACCGGAGATACTTCGCGGAGGATTGCCCCTCCGAGGAGCTGACCGCCTTGGCCGAGCAGACCCCTGTTCTCCCCAGGGAGGCAAGACGGTGAAGACCACGCTCACTGCAGAGGCGGAGCTCTTCGAGGTCCAGGCGTTCGCGGAGCTCGCTGTGTGGGAGGCGCGCCCGGACCTCCAGCGGTTGTGTTCGGCCGCCGCGAAGGCTGGCCTCGGCGACGCAGAGATCGACGGCGTTCTGCCTGGTCTCTCGCCCACGGCGCGGAAGAACTTCGTTCGAAGCCTCGTCGAGATGCGCCTGCTGAACGAGCGACGTCAGCTGACTCCCCTCGGCCTCCGGTGCGCGAGTACGGGCCAGGCGCCTGCGTGGGAGATGGGCGTCTACAGGCTGCTCGTCGCCTTCCACCGCGTCACCGGCTCGTGCGTTCTCGCGTGTCGACCCGCGGAGGGCGATGCGAGAGACCGTGACTTCGACTCGCTCGAGGACCACCCACCCTGGTTGATCATCGATCCCGACGAGGTCTGGGCGTCCGCGCTGGGCGAGTCCATGCGTTTCTCTGTTCGCTTCGTTCCGATCAGGAACGCTAAGCCCAGGTGCCGGGTCTTCGAGCTTCCCGCCTGCAAGCTGCTTTGGGACGTGGACCCCGAGTTGGGTCGTAACTCGTGGCGTCTTGAAGGGTCCGTCGACGATCCGCCCAAGACCTTCAGGTCGGAGCCGCGCAGCGTTGACGAGAAGAAGCTGGCGGGCGCCATCGCGCGCTGGGACAAGCGGTGGAACCGAACACGGCGTCGCGTGGAGATGGCTTACGACGGCGCCCGTCCCAACGGCAATGACGACTTCAGGCGGGCCTTCAATTACCCCGAGGTTCACGTAGCCGATTATGGAGCCTTCCGGGACGTCGTCGTCGAGGGCATTCCCGTCGGCCCCGCGACGGAGGCCGAGGCGCGCGAATGGGCCCTCGCGCTAGCAACGGCGAGGGTCGCCGCTGCGGACCAGTACGTGACCGGGCCCAAGTGGGGCGCCGAGTGGGAGCGGTGCGTGAAGGGAACCCCACTCGAGCAGGCCGCGGCCGCGCCGCCGCTACCGACAGCGGTCCGTTCAGCGGGCCGCGTCGCGGTCGCCGCGCGCACGCGCTGGCTCCTCTCTGCCGCCACCGACCTGGGGGTCGAATAGAGATGCGCTCAGGACCGCTCGCACCGGAGCTGAAGGAGCGGACCGTCGATCGGTCCGAGACGACCTTCGCCCTGTGGGAGTCCGTCGCAGGAGGAGGTGCCTGCGACCTCCCCTGGCGCAAGGCCACGGACGTCGTCGCGGCGGTGACTTCGCTGATCGGGTCCGCGAAGTCCCTGGTCGTCGCGACGGGCAAGACGACGACGTCGGGTGCGCTGCTCGACGCTGTCCTCGCTTCCCCCCCCGGCGCGGTGCGCACTTACGTCTATGCGGGACGTCACGTCGAGAGCGATCGGCGCGTCTTCCAAGCACTGGGTTCCGCCTCGGACCGGCTGCTCATGCGTCTCGGATACGACCTGCCCGCGGATTGGCTGGTCGCCGACGCCGGACGAGCTGGCGTCCTCCTGGTCGGTCCCCCCGGAGCAGATCGGCGATGGGCGGTGCCTGTGGACGGGCAGCTCGCACGCTCCCTGTTCGAGGCGTTCCACGCACTCTTCTGGCATCACGCGACGCGGGAGGCACTGCCCGATGCGGCCGGCGTCGTCGCGTTCCGGTCGCCTCTACCTGCCCCCACCGCCAGCCGAGGGAACGACGTGACCCTTCCCGCCGGCCGCCTCCTCATCGATGGGAAGCTCGCGGAGCTCATCGCCGAGGCAGACGTTCGCGTCCTGCCAGACGGAAGCGTAGGAGGGCGCGCCGGCATCGCGTTCGTTCCGCCCAAGGGCGATGTCACCGTTCCCAAGCAACTCGCCGCCGAAGCGACCCAGGTGGTGTGGGCGGATGCCGGCCTCCCCAGGACCGCAGTGTCCCGGGAGCGGATGGTCCTCGACCTCGTCGAGCGGCCCGTCGCCCTGCAGCTCGAGTGGCCGCGACGGGACGCGATCGACATGTACCACCGACTCACGAAGCTCGCCGCGAGCCCGTCTTGGCGTTTCCACGCACGCCGCCGCCTCGCGGACGTCACCGGAGAGGTTCTCGTCGAAGGTGCGACCGCGCCCGGCAAGGTGGTGCCGGTCCTGACGCTGGACGCGACCGAGGTCACCGCTCCGCCAGATCGCTTTGACGAGGCGCAGCCCGAGCGTCTACCCGATCCACCGCCGCTGGCGCTGCGGGTCACCTATCGTTGGAAACTCCTGCCGCTGGCGCTTCCGACCGGCGCGCGCGAAGCGGAGCTCACGCGACAGTGGCGCGCCGTGAACGAGTGGGCGACCCGTCGCGTGGAGACCCTGCGGCAGGCGCTTGACGGCCTGGAAGGCGAGGAGAAGTCGATCCTGGATCGCCTGCGGCGGTGGCTGTCGGGGCACGACGAGCTGCGGCGGCGCCACGCCATGGCCCGAGAGACCCTTCAGGTGCTGGCAGAGGTGCCTCCTGGCCAGCAGCCTGCGACTGCGGGCGAGCTCCTCCAGCAGCTGGAGGCCGCGACGCAGGATGTGAAAGCGCTCGCGGGAGAATGGCACTCGGTCCGGTCCAAGGCGGAGACCTCCTCCGCCGAGGCCAGCCAGCGCGCCGAGTGGCAGGAGCGTACGTCTCGCGCGGCCAGCGATGCGGCAGCGAAGCGCACGGAGCTGGCCGGTGCCGAGGGCCAGGTCCAGGAGGCGGGGTCCGCGCTCGAGAGCGCCGAGGCGCTCCTGAAGCCCGCGCTGGACGTGCTCCGCGCCAAGCGAAAGGCCGCCCTGGAGGCCGACCGCGACCTCGCGGCGAAGGAGCTCGCCGAGGCCCGGCGCGAGGCCGAAGAACAGATCAACGCCAACTCGAAGAAGCGGAAGGAGCTCAAGCGGCGAGTCACGACGCTCGAGGAGCGCCATGGCCAGATCGGGCGAGACCTGGACCTCGTCAACGCATGGGAGCCGCCGAGCTCCGACCTCGGGGAGGCGCTGGCACCCGTGACGGCCGCGAAGGCGGCTCTCGATGCGGCGCGAGAGCGTGCCCGGACGCTGTCGTCAGCCGTCGCGACACTCGAGGCTGCCACGAACGAGCCGTTCGTCTTCGCGCCGCTCTCGCGCCCGGCTCGTGCGCCGGAGCTCCCCGTCGTGGACGTCGCGGCGCCGCCGGTTCCCGGCGAGGCGCCCCCGGAACTGGGTGAGCTCTTCGAGCACAAGAACAAGCGTTATCTGGCCCTGAAGACCTGGGAGCAGGTCGCACGCGCTCGGCCCGTGGCCGCGCGGCTCAAGGCAGACCTGGTTGCGATGTCAGTCGTCGGGCGCGAGAATCGCGCGACTGGAGTGTGAGATGCCCAAACTTCCTGGTGGCCCTCTTGCAACCCGCCCCCTCCACTTCATCTTCATCGCCGACTGCTCGGGCTCGATGCGGGGAGACAAGATCCAGTCCCTGAACCACGCCATCCGGGAGTCGATCCCGCACATGCGCGAGGTGGCGCGCGGGAACCCGAACGCCGAGGTCCTGGTCCGGTCCGTGAAGTTCTCCACCGGTGCGCAGTGGCACCACTCGCAGCCGACGAACGTGGAGAAGTTCGAGTGGACGGACCTGTCGGTCGAGGGTCAGACCGATATGGGCCGGGCGCTCACGCTCGTCGCTGATGCGCTGAAGAGCCCGCCGATGCCGGACCGCGCGCTGCCCCCTGTGCTGGTCCTCGTCACCGATGGAGGGCCGACGGATGACTTCGAGAGCGGTCTCCGCGACCTCATGGCCCAACCCTGGGGGATGAAGGCCGTGCGGTTGGCGATCGCGATCGGCGAGGACGCTCAGAAGGACCGGCCCCGCGAGGTGCTGCAGAAGTTCATCGGCCACGCGGAGCTCGAGCCGCTGCAGGCGAACAACGCCGATCAGCTCGTGAAGTACATCAGGTGGGCCTCGACCGCCGTGCTGAAGGCCGCGTCGTCGCCCGCGAGCCAGACGCAGGCCGCGCCCGGCGGAGTCAACGTCCCGCTGCCGCCGCCGCCGCAGGCTGGGCCGGCGAGTGCCAACGACGTCTGGTGAGCCTCCGCCGGAAGGTGGAGCGCCTCCCCCTGTAGACGACGGCCTTCGGCTTCCTTCGCTTGCGCGGTGCTGCGTGATCGGCGCCAAGCACGTGCGAGACGGGAAGGTCTGCCAGGACGCCATCCTCGGACATCGCGACTACAGCCGGGTCGTCCTGGCTGTCGCCGACGGTCACGGGACCAGCCTCCACGGCGAGGTCGGCGCGCAATGCGCAGTCGAGGTCGCGGTCGAACACCTCGCCCGCTTCGCCACAGAGCTGCCTCCAGGCGCGGACCTCCAGGCCGTCCATCGCTTCGCGGAGCACCCCTTGCGGGTGCAGCTCGTGAGGGAATGGACTGCGCGGGTCCGCAAGCACGCCGGCGACGCCAACGCGCCGCTCAAGCCGTACGGGACGACCCTGATCTTCGCCCTGGCGACGCCGACGTTTCTTCTCGTGGGCCAACTCGGCGATGGCGACGTGCTCCTCGTGACGCCAGACCAGCGCGTCCTCCGACCGGTTCCGTCCGACGCGACGAGCTTCGCCGACGAGACCGCGAGCATGTGCCAGCCCGAGGCCTGGAGCTCGATGCGCGTCGTCACGCGCGGGGCGCCCGTCGACGAGGCGCTGTTGATCATGAGCACGGACGGCTACAGCAAGTCCTACGCGTCCGACGAGGTGTTCGACCGCATCGGCCCCGACTACCTGACGATGGTGCGCGACGAAGGCATCGAGGCCGTGGAGGGGAGCCTCAAGGGGTTCCTCGAGGCGGTCACGTCCGGGGGCAGCGGCGACGACATCGCCTTCGGCCTACTGCACTGGCCCGCCAGGCCAGGCTGCCCCGTGGCGGCCAGCGAGCAGCCTGCCGTCCCCACGCCCGGACCTATCGATACTCCGCCACCGGACCGATCCGAGCCCGAGGCCGCGGGTGCGAGTTCGGAAACCGCCGTGGCGCCGGCGGGCGAACCACGCGGACAACAGGGGTCAGAGACAGTCATCGCGGCGACTGAAGGCTCCCCTTCAGTTCAAGCTGGCACGACGGCATCGCCCGAGGCACCACCGGCTCAGCAACAGGGAGGGGGCTAACCAACGATGCGCAACTGGACCACTGTGGACGGACGGCCCCTTCAGGGCGATACCCTCCTGGGTTCTGGCGGCCAAGGCGACGTCTGGCTCTCGGAGCTCGACGGCCGCAAGGTCGCGGTGAAGGTGTACCACCTCCACACCGCGACGAAGGCGCAGCGCGAGGTCATCGAGCGCCTTGTCACCAAGGGCTCGCCGGCCCACTACTTCCTCTGGCCGATCGCGCTAATCGACGACGTCGCCGAGCGCACGTTCGGCTACGTCATGGAGCTCAGGGAGCCTCGCTTCCGCCCGCTCGAAGACTTCATGGCTCGCCGGATCGAGCCCAGCTTCCGCGCGCTCCTCACGGCCTCCTGGCAACTCGCGGACGGATTCCTGAGCCTGCACAGCCGCGGCCTCTGCTATCGCGACATCTCCTTCGCAAACGTCTTCTTCGACCCGAGGAACGGCGACGTCCGGATCTGCGACAACGACAACGTCGATGTCTCCGGGACCGAGTCCGGCGGCATCCTCGGGACCCAGCGCTTCATGGCGCCCGAGGTCGTGCGACGCGAGGCGGTGCCCTCGGATCAGACCGACCGCTACTCGCTGGCCGTCCTGATCTTCTTCATGCTAATGGGAGGTCACCCCCTCGACGGAGAGCGAGAGGCGAACATCCGGTGCCTCGACGTGCCGGCGCTCGAACGCCTCTACGGCACCGCGCCGCTCTACATCTTCGACCCGACCGATGGCTCGAACAAGCCCGTGCCTGGCGTCCACGACAACCCGATCGCGTTCCACCCGCTCTATCCGGAGTTCCTGAAGGCGCTCTTCCTGCGCTCCTTCACCGAGGGGCTCCACTATCCCACCAAGCGGGTCCGCGAGTCCGAGTGGCGGAAGGCCTTCGCTCGCGCCATCGACAGCCTTCTTCCGTGCGCCTCCTGTGCTTCGGAGAACCTCTATGACGTCGACGTGCTCCGCTCGCGAGGCGCCCAGCAGTGCTGGTCCTGTGGCAGGCAGCTGGTGCTGCCCCCGCGCCTCCGCATCGGCGATAGCATCATCGTCCTTGGCCGAGACACGAAGATCTTCGAGCATCACCTCGGTGGCGCTCAGGACGCGTTCAGTCCGGTCGGGGAAGTCGCCGAGAATCCGGTGAAACCGGGTCAGTTCGGCATCAAGAATCTGACGGCCTCCGCGTGGACCCTCACTCGTCCCGATGGCTCGATCGTGGACGTACCCCCAGGCAAGTCGGTCCCGATCGTCTCGGGGAACAAGGTCAACTTCGGGCAGTCTACAGGCGAAGTCCGGGCATGACTGAAGCACGTGGGCGGCTGCGCAGAGCCGCACGACCCGCCAGTGGACGACCCCGCTCTCTAGCCAGAGTCGCGCCCGGCGCAATCACGGGGGTGTCAGAGGCCCGGAATAGACTACTCCCGTCGCGACCGGGTCGAGTCGTGGCTCATGGAGCGCGCCCGTGGGAGGGATGGCCAAGAAGAAGGCACAGCAGCAACAGGCTGCCGCCGCTGCCGAGGTCGCTCGAGAGCACTTCTGGGCAGACCTGGATCACTACTGGGACACGGCCGGTCTCGAGACCGCCTCCGAGACCGATGTTGAACTAAGCCGCTGCGCGGCAGCTGGCGGGCTGGCCCACGAAGGCCTGTCGCGCAGCGCGGGGTGAGCGGAGACGCTCCTGCGACCCCGGGGGCGCTATCCCCGGGGCCGCAGGAGGTGGTCACTGACCGTAAGTGCGAGTCGGCCCCTGGGGTCCCGAGGAGATCCGCTCCCCGAGGCTCCAGGAGTGCCTCATGCTTTCTGAGTCGACCCGCGCCCGCATGGTATCGGACCTCGAGCTCGCGAACTACTCGGCCAGGACAATCAAGGAGTACACGCGGTGCGCCGACACGTTCGTGGCGCATTACATGCGCGTTCCCGCTGAGTTGGGCGAGACGGAGGTCCGTTGCTTCCTGCTCCACCTGCACAAGATTCGCGGGGTGGGGCCCGAGAGCTTGAAGATGTTCGTGGCGGCGCTGAAGTTCCTCTACGCGCGGACGCTCCAGCGCCCCGAGGTCGTGGAGACGATTCCGTGGCCACGGGTGCCCAAGTCGCTCCCGGTCGTCCTCAGCGGCACCGAAGTGGAGCAGCTGCTCGCGGCCATCGAGTCGCTCCGCCATCGCGCGATCCTCTCGACGGCGTACGGCGGCGGCCTCCGGATCAGCGAGGCGTGCCGCCTCACGTGCGCGGACCTCGACAGCAAGCGCATGGTTCTCCGCGTCCGCGAGGGTAAGGGAAAGAAGGACCGCTACATCATGCTCAGCGAGCGGCTCCTGCTGCTCCTGCGCGAGTACTGGAAGGCGGCCAAGCCGGGGCGCGAGCGCCTCTTCCCCGGCGACGGCGCGGACGGGTTCGTGAGCTATGGCGCCGTCCGCCACGCGCTCCGGCGCGCGGTGGAGGCGTGCGGGCTCACGAAGCGGGTCACGCCCCACGTCCTGCGGCACTCCTTCGCCACGCATCTCCTTGAGTCAGGCGCGGACCTGCGCACCGTGCAGGCGGTCCTCGGCCATGCGTCGATCCGCACGACGGTGCGCTACACGCACGTCAGCACGCGCCACATCGCTGCGAGCAAGAGCCCGCTCGACCTGATCGGCACGGCAGCCGGCGGAGTCCTCGGGTAGCGCTCGGTGCAGCGCGACGCGCGCTGCACCCTCGAGCTCGAACGGCAACGCCCTCGCTTCGAGGTGGCGGACGTGTTCCGCGCCTTCGGCGAGGCGTACCGCTCTCGCTACGTACCCACGTTCGGCCAGCAGCGCGCGTTCGACGCCATCGTGGCGTGCCGCACGGCGGCCAAGGGCGGGCACCTCGATGTCTGCGACCACTGCGGACACGAGGTGCCCGCCTACAACTCGTGCCTGGACCGGCACTGCATGAAGTGCCAGAGCCTCCGGCAGGCGAAGTGGGTCCTCGAGCGCATGCGGCGCGTCCTGCCGGTCCCCTACTTCCACGTCGTCTTCACCCTACCGAGCGAGCTCCAGCAGCTCGCGCGGCGCAACCAGCGGGTCTTCTACAAGCTCCTCTTCGACACGGCCTCGCGCACGCTCCTCGACCTCGCCGCCGATCCGAAGTGGCTCGGCGCCACGCCCGGCATCACCGCCGTGCTCCACACCTGGCGGCGCGACCTCGGCTACCACCCCCACGCCCACTGCATCGTGACCGGCGGCGGCCTCTCGCCGGACGGCTCGCGCTGGGTGAGCGCGGGCGGCCGCAGCCGGTTCCTCTTCCCCGTGAAGGTGCTCTCCGCGCTCTTCCGGGGCAAGTTCCTCGCCAGGCTCACGCAGCTCGTCGACGACGGCCAGCTCGACCTCGGCGACGACGTCGAGGTCGAGCGCCACGCCTTCGCCGAGCTCAAGGACCGCCTCCATCGCAAGAAGTGGGTCGTCTACGCCAAGCGCCCCTTCGCCGGCCCCAAGCAGGTCTTCCGCTACCTCGGCCTCTACACCCACCGCGTGGGCATGTCCAACCACCGCCTGCTCGAAATGGACGCCGAGGACGTCACCTTCAGCACCAAGAACGGCGAGACGGCGACGATCTCCGGCGTCGAGTTCATCCGCCGCTTCCTCCAGCACATCCTGCCGGCCCGCTTCGTGAAGATCCGGCACTACGGGGTGCACGCCCCGAGCAACGTCAACACCAAGCTCGAACAGGCTCGCGCCGTCCTCGCAGCCGAGGGCGAGACGACCAACCCCGAACCCGTGCCCTCGACGGTGCGCGAGCTCCTCGAGCGCCTCACCGGCACCGACCCGCGTCGCTGTCCCGCGTGCAAGGTGGGCTTCCTGCGCCGCTTCGCCATCAACGCCGCCACCGGCGAGATCGCGTCGGCGCCCCTTCCGGAGCCGGACACGTGACGACGCAGCGCCTCGCCACGACCCCGCCCACTCCCCCGCCGCGTCCTTCCTCGGGCCGCCGGTCTCGGCGGTCCACGTCCTCGGCACCTCCGCCCAAGGACTTGCGTCGGCCGCCCCGCTCCCCGTCGCGTGCCGACTCGTCGAAGATCCTCGCTCGCGACCCGTGCCAAGACAGCCTCGCCCCTCCCGCTGACCGCCAATCTGCACATAGCCGGGCGGCTCACGCGAACGACCGCCGCCGCGCAGCGGCATAGTTCAACCCGTCGATTGCTCGCCGCTCGCGGGGCAGGCGCCCGGCCGGGCGAGGCCGTGCTCGCCGCGAGCGACTCTCAATCGCCTCTTGGTTGTGGTCAAACTCATCGCGCCGCTCCTTCGTGATGCCCTGGGTTGGCCCAGCTCCGCAATGCACACCGAGGTAGCCGTCGCGTTCCAAGCTGGCCGCCAGTCCTGGACGAAGAAGGCCGACCTCGTCGGAGCGCCGAAGCGGCCGGAGAGCACCGGCCAAGATGAGTCCTGGCTCGTGGTGGAGGCAAAGAAGCCTGGTCAGTTGTCGGACGAGGCGCTTGAGCAAGCCCGCTCCTACGCTGACAGGCTGAAGGTCTCAATGTACGCCGTCATCGATGGAGGGAGATTGCTCTTGTATAGGCGTCAGAGGTTCGGAACAGACGCGAAGGAGCTCGACATCGAGATCACGGCGGACACCCTCTCGAAGAACCGCCAGGACATCGAGGCGTCGCTTGACTTCGTGAAGCTCAGGACGCGGCACGATCTCCTCAACCAAGAGGACAAGAAGCGGTTCGACGACACGCTCAAGGCAATTGGCGACCTGAAGTCCGAGCGCATGCCGAACACCGTGTGGGTCGAAGTTGACGCAAACAAGGAGGTGCGCTGGTTGGGTCCGGTGCCAAGCGTCGAGATCGAGACCTTCTGGGGCTCCCCAGCCGCGACTGCCCTGAAGCCCGTCGACCTGACCATCGACGCTGACTTTGGCGACATTTCGGAGGACCTTCGTGCGGTAATCGTCAGGCTTGCGTTCCACGGAGGTCTCTCCGTCCTCAGCGTTCGTGAACCCGACAAGTGGAAGAAGTTCTCCCTGGACATGGTCTATCAATGCCTGGGGGTTCCCGGGCGCAATTGGCATCCCGTGGACGCTCCGCAGCAGGCTCGCTGGGCTGTCAGGGGCATCACCGGACCACGACCCGACACGTCGAAGGTGCCGGCATTGCCCCAAAGACTACTCGCGGAGCGTTGTCGTGACGCAATGGATGGATGGGCCACTGAGGCCTTGAACGAGGCGGTCGATGAGGCACTCCGAAGCAATGAGCCGGCGAGCCGTCACGGTGTCGAGATCGCGGCCGATCTCAGACGTGCCCTCGCGGCCGAGTGGACGACTCTCCGAGCCGAGTTGGGACCAGTCAACGTTCCATTTCTGACGGCTGCACTATCGACCTGCAAGGGGCACGATCGATGGGCCGCCCTGCTTCGTGTCGGGCCGAGGACGGTCAGGGCAGAGGGCTGCCTCTTGCTCGGCCTGCTCCTGCTGCTTCTCTGGCGCGACTTCCTGCGTGAGAAGGGGCATCCAGATCTCGTTCCGCACGTGCTGCCACCCGGCTTTCCGATCAACCTGAAGACGGAGGCGATTCCCGGGCACTTGCTTTCCGTCCAGTGGGTGAATGCGAGAGACCTCCAGTTGGCGTTGCTCGATGTCCTCGACGAGGAGCCCCTCCTGCTTCTCGTACCGTGGTCGACGCGGGATCCCATCGAGCTCAGCCGCATGAACGCAAGGGCACGATCGATCAGTCGCGGAGCGGGTATAACCAGTTCGCTGCTGTCGCGTGCCAACAGCACAGTGCTCTCGTTGGGCCTTCCGCTGGAGCTCCGAGAGGCGCTCGCTCGTGGCCGCACTGAGACTCACGCGTGTCTTGCAGTGTTCGGGCAGCGTGCCGCGAATGAACTCTACGGTGAACTCGTTACGACATAGGGTTACTCTCGTTTCTGAACGAGGAAGGACCGATGCCTGCGTCCGCAGAACCGAGCGGCTCCCTCCTGACCCTGTCGGCCGCAATGGAAGCGCGTGCAAGCGACCTGGGTTTGGCGGTGGAGGCGAATCCGCCAGCGCTCCAGCAGGAGGAGCACCAAGCAACGCTCTTGTTCCGTGCTTTGGGTGCCGACGTCGACGCCCCAGTTCGCAATGACCTCGTCTCACGAACATTCTTGCTAGGGCACACGTTCGCAGTGCGCCTCGTGGACCTGCCGCCCGGCTTCGCTCCCGACTCGACCGAGGCCCTGCTTTCGAGGATCCGCGCTAGGGCCGCGCTGGATCGGAGTCACCTCGGCGCCGCTCTTGAGCATGATCTGTACTGTTTCCTCGTGGCCCCGCCGGGCAAGGACGCCGACCCGGACTGGTACCGACTCACACATCGTGTCTCGCGCGATGAGCGCGCATGCCGCAAACTTGTGTGGCTCCCTCCGGCGGAAGCCTCCCAGCGCGAGGACTCGGCTCATCGATTCCTGCTCCGCACGTTCCTAGCGCGGCCCTGGGGACGCGCGGAGCATCTTCCTGATCTTGATTTGGTTCGTCGAATAGCGGATCGCGCGGGGCTGCCTTCGGACACAATTCAGGCCATGGTGGCAGTTGCCTCTGAGAGGCAGCGAGGACAGGACCTGATCGACGCTCTCCTCGCACTCGTTCGGGGTGAAACGTGATCTACCTCGACAAGATCCGTATCGATAACTTTCGGTCCATAGGAAGCCTTGAGATCGATCGGCTTCCACGCAGAGGGGTCTTGATCCTCACTGGCTGCAATGGCCTGGGCAAGACCACTTTCTTCGAGGCCATTGAATGGGCGTTGCTGGGGGCTGTCGAGCGTATCCAGGCCCATAAGGGAAAGGGAACGCTTGACCCATACGGCCGCATCCGTGCAGATGGATCGACATGCACTGATTACGGGGTTGATCTCGAGTTCGTCGACACCGAGGCCGCGTCCAGAGTGCACTGGTCCCGACGTTCTGGCGTTGCTGCGTCCGCTCCTGACGTCGCTCGGTTGCTGCAAGCGATAACGCGAAAGGACGTGGTTGTCGATCCAGCCCGCCTTGCGTGGTATTTGGCTCTGACGCACTACTTGCCGCAGAGTAAGCTCCAGCAGTTCACCCTTCAGACGGGTACAGACCGCTGGGAGAGGCTTCAGGGTCCTGCCGGGCTGGAGCAAGTCGCCATGATGCGCTCCAAGCTGTCCCCGAAAGAGGTCGCAATCGCGCTCAAGGAGCGTGTGGGGAAGGCGGCGCTCGCCGTTACAGCGAAACGGGACCAGGTCAAGCAGTGGGACGAGTTGCGGTTGCGGCGTCGGGAACTTGAAGCTGCCGTTGCGGCCGGGGGGGGCCAGGAGCCTACGAGTGTCCGTGCAGCCTTGACCGAGGTCGCGCGCGAGGTTGGCGCCCCAAGGCTCCGGCGCAGCGCGGACGATGCCGAGCCTAGCGCAACGCTTACCGCGCTCGGTCAGCTCCGACAGTGGATTGTCGAGGAGCGCGAATCGATCACGTTGAAGGAAGCTGAGCTCGCGGCTCTCGAGATGATTCCACTTGCATGGGCCGAGCGCTCTCGCGACATGACCGCCATCCGCGAGGAGATCGGTATCGCCACCGCCGCACTCGATGCTGCCCGCAGCGCGGTGCAGGCTGATGCCGACCACGTTTCGGCTCGGGAGGAGGCCGAGCGGCAGGCCAAGGCAGCGACCGAGGCTGCCGTTCGGGAATCGGAGCGCATTCAGGCGCTTGGAGAGGCCTGGAGGCGCCTTCGCGGGTGTCGCCAGGAGATTCCGGTTGTCGAAGCACAGTTGACGGAGGCCAAAGAGGAACAAGCTCGCTGCGAGCAGTTGCTTCAGCAGCAACAAGCCCGACTCGCCGACTGGGAGGACATCGCTGGGCGCCTCGCAAAGGCCAAAGAGGCCCGAACGCGGGTGCACGGAGTGCTTACAGCCCTTGAGTCGTGGGTTGATCGTGATGCCCAGTGGCGAGCTGGACGCGCAAAGTTCGAGGCATCTCGGGCAGAGCTCGCGAATTTGCGCGAGGAGGAGGCCAGCAACCAAGCTGCTCAAGTGAATCTTCGAGACGAGACTGCTCGCCTGGACGAAAGGATCGCTGACCAGCGGAAGGCTCTAGACGTTCAGACCCGAGCGATCGCGGATCTCGCCGCGTTCATCGGTGACACCAGTCACCAATGCCCACTCTGCTCCTCTGAGTTTCCCACCGATGGGGTGTTGCTCTCGAAGGTCCAGGAGGCTGTGACAAGGGCCAGCAGTGTGTTGGCTCCGTTGATTGCCCGGCGACAGGCCGTTTCAGACGAGCTTGCTGGTCTGGATCAGTCGAACAAGGGGATCGCTTCTCGTGTCCGAGTACTGGCCTCGGCGGTCCGCGATGCGGAGGACCAACAGAGCCGCCTAGCGCGTGAGTGGAGCCGGCTTCGTTCCGATCCGGAGTTGCTAGCACAGCCCGAGGATGCCTCCCCCGCCCAGTGTCTAGCGCATCTGCAAGCGCGAGTTGCCGAGTTCGACGCATTGCGTGCGTCCCTCCTAGCTGAGCTCACCGAGAGAGGTGACCGCACGGACCTCGATGGACGCGTAACGGTTGCCCGGGGCGCATCGCGCGCCGCACAGGCGGCAACAGAGGGCGTTCAGAAGCGACTGCTCGACTTGCGGAAGGTCGTACAAGTTTCCGAAGGCGTGCTGAACGCCAGTTCGAAGATTACGTCACGGTGGGCATCAGAGGAGGACGTCTCTCAGACGGCAGCCGCCTCGCTGAAGGCGGTCGAGTCGGCAGAAGATCAGCTGCGTCGCCTCAAGACGGAGGTACAGGCTGGAGTAGCCGTTACTGCACAGCTTCGCGAAGCGCAGATTGCAAAGCAGCGGTCGATGGGCGATCTGGCCGCACGTCGACAGGATGCCGAGAAGGCTGTCGCTGGCCTGCACTCGCGCTGGAATGCTGCCGGACTGCCTGGAGACCCCGATCGGACGGTGCTTCTGGATCGTGCTCAACACTTCCGTGCGCGCGGCCTGCAGCTGGAACAATCGATTGGTCGCTTGAGCCGGTTGCTCGAGCAATTGAATGCTTGGCGCTCAGCAGAGGAACTGCGGGCGTGCGACGCGCGGATCGCGACAGCATGCGAGGAGGGTCGACGAGAGAAGGACATGCACCCTCTCTCCCCGGATCAACTGCGCACTCGGCTAATGGAGGACCTTGCAGGTCTCGAGGCTGAGGAGGCGCGCACGAAGTCGGCAATCGACAAGCTTCAGAGGGTCATAGTCGCGCTGCGCGAAGAAGAGTCAGCCTTTGCCGACTCCGTCTTGGCTCCGCTGAACGATCGGCTCTCATCATTTCTCGGGGCGCTGTCTCCTGATCTGGACTGGGTGGTCGAGGATCGTCTGCGCCGAACGGCCGGACGATCGCAGATCGAATCTATGGTCTTTTGGAATCGCTCGAAGAAGGAGGCCGGTCGCGGAATGCTCCAGATGCTCAGCGAGGGGCAGCTCGCTGCGGTCTCGCTGGCGCAGATCCTCAGCCTTTCAACGGCCTATCAATGGTCCCGCTGGCCATGCTTGCTTCTGGACGATCCAGTTCAGTTCAACGACGTGATCCACATAGCGTCGTTCATTGACCTAGTGCGAAATCTGGTCATGGACAAGCACTACCAAGTCATGCTCTCCACTCACGACGGCGAACTCGCGGATTACTTCGAGAGGAAACTGAGCGCGATGGGAGTTCAACATGCGCGGCTGAACTTCGTCGCGCCCACTGAATCTGGTGTGGATACACAGTACATGCCCAGGCAGGCATAGTGCTGGACATGAACACGGCGGGCTCGTGCTCGACGCTCGCTTCTTCCAGGTCTGGGGGTGAGCCTCGCCCATCAACAAGTGAGGGCAGCGGAGTGGCCGACGTGAACGACCCCAGTGCTCGGCCAGAAATGGTGCCGGAGCCGGCCCCCGACGAAGTTCTAGGCGAGGACGACCCCGGTGACGACGTTCGGCGCAGGTTCCGCTATCAGGACGGGTACGGTGTCCTCCTTCTCCTCGGCGCGTTCAACGGGAGGCTGCCGTATCGATCGCTCTGGTGCGAGCACCATGACGACTTCCTTCTTGAACGAGAGGATGGGAAGTTCGACGTCTGTCAGGTTAAGACGAGACGCCCAGAACGCGGTCCGTGGACGCTGTCGGAGAAGCCGCTGATCGATGCCTTCAGCAAGTTCATGCGGCTCGAGAGGCGCTTTCCGGGCAAGCTCCATCAGTTCTTGTTCGTGTCCAACGCAGACCACCTTGAGAGTGAAGCCGCAGACCGGCGCCACCTTAGCCCGCTCGAACTTCACCGCGTGGCGCAGACATCCTCCTCATTCGCCGAGCTGCGAGATGCCCTTGGGGCACTGTCCGCGCATTGGCCACGAGCGCTAGATGGCTTGCAGGCCAAGTGCGAGTGCACCCCCGAGGAGCTCGTCGGGCTGCTTCGACGGCTCAAGCTGCCTGCGGGGCCGGGGCTCAAGAGCTTTCGAGCGGAGATCCTTGTCGACCACCTGGCGAGCCTTCCTGTGTGCGGAACGATGAGCCAAGCCGTTCTGGGCCGCGTCTTTGATCTGCTCGCGGCGCAGGTCGAGGATGCCTCCTCGCTTACCGTTCCCGACCCGGCGAAGCACTGGGCCTGCGTGAGCGGTGAGAGCAGGACGAATCCCATCTTGCTAGCGAAACGCATATCGCTCGACGTGGTGCCGAAGGCGCTCGTCGATGCTCGCCGGCAGGACGCGGGTGGTTTGCCGCCACCATTCGTCCAGCCAATGCTCATCCCGTCCGCGCGCCGAGATGGGGCGCCCATGGTGGCGCCGTTCGATATGGCGGCCTTCGCCGTGGGCGATGCCTTGCTGATCGAGGCCCGCTACCCGGCATCCACGGCGGACTTCGACCCCGAGGACCTACCCGGGCCTCGCGCACGGGCGCAGGAGCTCCTCCGGCTTGTCCACAGGCGGCTCCGGGAGGGGGGCGCGCCCGAGGTCGTCCGGTTCGAGATCGAGCAGCGGGACCACCTGGACCTGATCGGCGCCATGCGAGGGAAGTGGCTCGTGCGCATGGGGTCGTTTCTGCTCATGACCTCGTTCGGTCTCGTGGCGTGCGACACCGACGAGGCGCGTGCGGACCTCGCCCACGCAGAACAGCTGATCCGTCAGCTCCGAGACCTGTACTCAAACGAGCCCGACCGGGAGTGGACACCCGCGGACGTGTCTGCGCGTCTGAATGGCGACGTGTCCGCGGACCTCCGTGGACTCACTCTGCTCTTCACTCACGGCATGTTCGATGGGGCGTTCATAGGGCCGATGGGCTTCGTCGATCGTTTCAGGATCCCGCGCCGCAGTTTCCTCACGCCCGACGAGCGGATCCAAAGACTCCACGACCCAGACTCCGTCCGGGACCTGCGTGACTGATCGGCTTCGTATGCCCATTCGTATCCCAATGAACGGTTCACCGTGGGATGGAGGCTGGATACGGCATGCCCCTAACTCCTTTGTCGGGCGAGACGGGGCGCCGCGCTTGGCTTGGCGCTTCACCTTCCCAAGCTGAGGGTTGTGAGTTCGAGTCTCATCACCCGCTTCAGCCCGCATTCCAGACATCTCGGCCCGGGCTCCGCCAATTACCTACTTGCCAAAGCACGCACAGCAGACGACGGCCCCCCGCCGCCAAGGGAGGCGGAGCGCGGCGATAGGCGCGCATCCGGCGCTCCGCACGCATTCCGTTCGAGCGCCGCTCTGTCGTCTGCTCAGTGGCGCCGTCCGGACTCACTCCGGAGACGCATCTGATGCGCAAGGACGCGCATCTGGACCGCGCGAGGCGTGGACGCTGGACCTGTGGTGGCAGCTGCCGTGCTGTCCTTGCCTCGCCGCCGCGGGCGTGCGAGGAGAGGCACATGGAAGCCAGCGCGAAGCGGCTCGACTTCTTGCCGATCATCGGACGCGCTCTTCGGCAGCTCGACGTCGCGGCCCTCGTGGATGAGATCGTGCCCATGGACCCGCGCAGTCGCGTGAGCGCGGGCGAGTGCGTCGAGGCGCTGATCGTCGCGATCTTGCTGGGCCGGCACACGCTCTATCGGATCGACGAACTGCTCGCGCCGTACGACCTGGAGCTGGCGTTCGGCTGGAAGGGGAGCTGCGCGCAGTTCCACGACGACCGGCTGGCCCGAGCACTCGACGACACGTTCGCCGCCGGCCCGACGAAGATCCAGGCTGCGGCCCTCGTGCGTGCGGTCAAGGTGCACGACCTCGAGCTCGCGACCATCCACGTCGACACCTCGTCCGTCTCGGTCTACGGCGAGTACGCGGCCAGCGTGCCGCCGTTGGACCCGGAGGACGAGCGAGCGGTCCCACACGTCACGAGGGGGCACAGCAAGGACTATCGAGGCGACTTGAAGCAGATCGTGTATGGGCTGGCCGTGGCATGCGACGGCGGCGTCGCCGTCCTCGGTCGCGTGTCGTCGGGCAACCGCAGCGACCCACAGGAGACCCGTTGGCTCATGGGACGCCTCGCCGAGGTCCTCCCCGACCCACGGGGCACGACCGTCGTGGGCGACGCCAAGCTTTTCTCGGGCGAGACGCTGCTGCTCGCGCAGAAGCACGGCTTCCACATCTTGACGATGATGCCGCGCGGGGTGGGGCTCTGGGGAGAGGCCTTCACGGCCTTCCGTGCGGCCCTTGCGCGGGACGAGTCGCTCACCCGCCTGAAGGTTGTCTACCCGAAGGTGTTCCTCGAAGACGGATCCGCCGTCGACGACCTCGAAGCGGAGCCAGAGAGGGAGTGGAACGGCCGCTCGTGCGACCTCACCTATCGCTGGAAGGACGAATCGACCGGTGTCGAGCAAGAGTTCCCAATCCGCGCGCTCGTCGTCGAGTCCACCTCCCTGCGCGAGCAGAAGACGGTGATCGTCGAGGCGCGCCGAGACAAGGAGCGGAAGAACCTGGAGCGGATCGCAGCCCGGCTCGGCAAGCGCGAGTTCAAGTGCGAGGAGGACGCCCGGCGTGCGGCCGCGGCCGCGATCGAGCGTCACGGGCCCGACCTCCACCGCCTCGTCGCCGAAGCGGTGGCCGAACGTCGCCCAGTCAAGCGACCTGGCCCAGGACGACCGCCGGCTGACGAGCAGCGCGAAATGGAGACGGTGTGGCGCGCCGTGCTCACGATCGAGCACGACCAGCATGACGTCGACGAGGCGATCCTTCGCGAGAGCTGCTTCGTCCTGGTCACGACCCGCCCCTTGACGGGCCCTGACGGCTGCTCGGACGAGGAGCTCTTTCGCACGTACCAGGACCAGAACCTGGTCGAGACCGCGATCCGGATCTTCAAGAATCCACAGCAGGTGGCGCCGCTGTTCTTGAAGACCGACGCCCGGATCGCGGCGCTAGGCCTCGTGTACGTGCTGGCGTTGATGGTCTACGCGCTCATCCAGCGAGAAGTGCGCCGCCTCCTCGAGCAGCGCAAGGCCGACTTCCCAGGGAACAAGGGGTGGACCACGCGACCGACCACGGAGGTCGTCTTCCGCCTCTTCGAGGGGATCAACACGATCCGCGTCGACGGGGTGCCCGGCGTGACCGTGACGAACATGACAACCGCGCAGCGGGACGCGCTCGAACTGCTCAACCACTCGATGCTGACGGATCCGGGCGTCTCCTACGCCCAGCTGGCCAAGCCGAAGCCACGCCACCGCGGCTGGCGCGCGAGAGGGAAGAAGTCGGCGCCGGGCGAAGACTCGGGCGGCCAGGTCGGCTGACAAACGGTGGCTGCCAGAAATCATAACAAGGTCAGGTGCGATCTCTGGAATGTGGGCTTCAGGTAACCGACCACCACGTCGCACCTTACGGGCCCGCCTCGGCGGGCCCATGTGCGTTCCAGGGGGGGTGGGGGGCCATTTGGGGGGCCACGGCCCCGGTTTGGTGGCCCCCCGGTGGCCCCTGCCGGTGACGGGTCGCGTCGCCGCCCCGTGCCGTCACCAGAGAGCCGGGAGGGGAGCCTCACCGAACTGCTCCAGCGCCGCTCGCGGTCGCTCGGGGAGTCCGCCGGCGCCCCAGGTGAGGGGCGCCGGCGCCCTCGACGTCGTCCTACTCGTCGTCGTTCAAGGGGCAGCAGCACGCGGGGATCTGCTCACCCGTGAGCGGGCACGTGATGATCTCCTCCGTCTGCTGCTGCTTCACCGACTCCGTGCTGCCGGTCGCGTAGACTGCGGCAGGAATCCCGAGCGCCGCCGCCAGGCCGACTGCTGCGAACATCTTCTTCATGGCGTCCTCTCTCCTCAACTAGCTTGCCCTATCGGGCCCGATGAGCGCCTGCGCCGTTCGCCCCCATGGCTGCAACGCAGGCCACTCGATGGCTCTCCGTGATCGCGCGCCGCGACGTCGCTCCGGCCCCGCGAACCCGTCATGCCCAACGCTACGGCCCGTACCTAAGCACGGAGTCAAGCCTCGATTCGTAACGCCGAACACGTTCCACGTTCGCCTGTGGGACCGGGCAGGGGCACGCGCGGCGCCTTGGCGCGCGACTCCATGGGCGGGGTGGCACGCTGGCTGGAGCCTCGTGCTTGACTCCGTACCAAGGTGCAGGCCATACCCTGCCCCCGCCCATGTGTGTGGAGGGCCCATGTCCAGCACGACGGACGAGTTGACGCTGCAGGTCTCCGGTATGCGCTGTGGATCCTGCGTCGAGCGGATTCGGAGCGCCCTGCTCCCGAAGATCGGCCAAGGCAACCTGTCGGTCGACCTCGCCACGAGCACCGTGGCGGTCGCCGCCCGAGGGGTGACTCGGGACGGGCTCGCCGAGGTGCTCATGGAGATGGGCTACGAGGTCCGGCCAGTCCGGCCTTGCACCCCTGGGGGCGAGAGTGAGCCACCGCCCGGACGCTCCTGGGCTCGCGCGCTCCTCGCCACGCCGGCTGCGGGTCTTGCCCTGCTGCCGAGCGCGACCTGCCCGCTCTGCGTCGCGGCCTACGCCGGGGCGCTGTCGTCGCTCGGCGTGGGGTTCATGCTGCAGGAACAGGTGCTCCTCCCCCTGATCGCGCTCTTCCTCGGGCTCACGGTGGCGTCCGTGGCGTGGTCGACTCGGAAGCACGGGCGCATGGCTCCCCTCGTCCTCGTGCTCTTGGGTGCCGCGTGCGTGGTGGGCGGCCGCTTGCTCGCATCTCTCCCGCTGCTCGTCTACTTCGGAGCCGCGCTGCTGGTGGTCGGCTCCTTCTGGAACGTGCTGGTCAAGTCCGGTCGAGCGAGGACGGGTCGCTTCACGACTCGCCAACCGGTCGCCGGGTAGGAGGTATCGGATGTTCGTCCGGAGTCTCGGCACCGTGGCCCTCGCGGTCCCCGTGATCGCCACCTTGGCGCGCGGGTCCCTCCTCGTGGCCTTGCTCGCGCTGGGCCTGCAGGCGCCTGTCTACGCCCAGGGCGGCTGACCCGCCTGAAGCAACCCCGTCCTGCCGCGCGACGGGGACACGGGGGCCGGGTCGGCCCCCCGCCAGCAAGGAACCATGCGCGTCCGCCTCGCGACGAGCGGCGGCCTCGGCTTCGACGGCGGGCACGACGAGCGCCACGGCCTGAGCCCGAGCGGGCAGCGGGTGCCGGTCCCGCTCCATGAGCACCAGGTCTCGCTCGACTACGTCCGCTTCGAGCTGACGCTGGAGTACACCTTCCTGGACGGCTGGGACGCGCGGCTGCGCATCCCCTACGACGTGAAGCGGCAGGTGTCGTGGATTCGCCTGCGCGAGCAGGCCTCGGTGGACGAGGTCCGCGCCATGCTCCGCAACAACGACCTCCATCATCGGAGCGAGACGCTCCACGGCCTGGCCGACCTCCATCTCCTCGTCACCCGGCGCCTCGGCGAAGTTCTCGTTTCGGGCGACGCGCTCGAGCTCAGCCTGGGGGCCAGCCTCCCCAGCGGGGCCACCGAGCGGGACCCCTACGCCCGCGGCCGCGCGGGGCTCCCGCACCGCCACATCCAGTTCGGGAGCGGGACCCTCGACCCACTCCTCGAGCTGGGCTACTTCGCCCCTTTGCCCGCCCGCTTCGCGGCGAGCGCCCACTTCGCGGGCCGCTTCCCTGTCTACCGCAACCGCAAGGGCTACCGCGGCCCGGTCGAGCTCACCGGCGGCGCCCGCCTGCATCGCGAGCTGACCCCTTGGTTCGCCCTGCACGGGGGCGCGCTCGCCTACTGGCAGCACCATGCCACCTGGAGCGGAGAGCGCGACCCGAACACCGGCCTCGTCTCGGTCTTGGCCGAGCTCGGGCTGCGCGTGAACCTCAGCCCGTCCCTCGCCCTCACGACCGCCGTGCAGTACCCTCTCCACCAGCGGACCCTGGCGCGGGACAGCGAGGCCTTCGAGCAGGGCCCCATCATCACCGTGGGGCTGTCCTGGATGCTTGGCCCCTGACCCTGAGTCGGTGTCCAGGGGACATCGGCCGGCTCCTCGACGTGCCACGTCGCCCTTGCCCTCGTTCGGCCTCGGACACGTGGCTCTCGTGGGGCGGGCTTGGTGAGCGGTGCTCGTCGCGGGGCCGTCAGCAGGGCCGGTCGACGAGGGGCCTTGGTCGGCCCGGCGCGCCGGCCCTCTAACCGTCCCTCGCGCGTCAGGCCGCCATCGCGCGGCAGGCCTCCGCGCACTCGCGACACGCCTCAGCACATGCCTTGCACTCGTCGGAGTCGAAGCGCTCGCACTCCTCCGCGCAGGACGTACAAAGGTCAACCATGAGCGCGCAGAGGCGGCTCGCGTAATCCGACCCCCTCGGGACCAGCTGCACGCAGGCCCTGCACAGGTCCAGGCAGTCGAGGCAGAGCCGCAGGCAGCGCTCCATCTCGGATTCCCCAACGTGCCGCGCTATGCAGCGATTGGCCGCGTCGATGCACGTGTTGCACGCGTCGATGCACCTGGTCTCCTCCTTGGACGCGGTCCCCGTGACTGCCATCTCGATCTCCTCCTCGCCGGGTCCTTCCGGCAGCGTCAGGAGCACCCAAGCTCCTCTGATTGGAGTGCAAGCCCCGTTCCGTCGGTTCGCTCACAACCGCCGCCGGATCGGCCCGGACCGCGATCAAGACTCGAGCCGAGGGCGTCCACGTTCGGCCCGGGAGGAGACGCAGCCGTCCCTGGGTGCACCGAGCGGCTACCGTGACTAGGTCTTGACCCTGGACCAGGGTACGGACCGTAAGGTGACGGGCATGACCATCGGCCAGCTGGCGAAGCGGTGCGGCGTCAACGTGGAGACGATCCGCTACTACGAGCGCAGAGGCTTGCTCCGCGATCCCCGCAGGCGAGGGGTGGGGTACCGCGACTACGACGAGGACGACGAACGCCGCCTGCGTTTCATCAAGCAAGCGCAGGGCCTCGGCTTCACGCTCAAGGAGATCTCGGAGCTTCTCGACCTCCGCGTCGCGAGGAGCACGACCTGCGCGGATGTGCGGGCGAAGGCCGAGGCGAAGGTCAACGACATCGAGGAAAAGGTGCAGGCGCTCGAGACGTTCAAGGGGGCGCTCCTGCGCCTTGTGTCCCGTTGCAGCGGAGCAGGACCCACGTCAGACTGCCCGATCCTGGAGGCGATCGAGGCGGAGACCGAGGAAGCCGCCTCGAATCCGACGAGCAAGGCTCCGCGCAAGAAGAGGAACAGTTCTTAGCCCGCCGCTCTGTCCGACAACACGCCACAGCGGGACGAGGGGAAGGACACCCGCCCCATCGCCTCATCCAGCAGCTCCCGCACCGCCTGCGCCGACCGCCCCGCGTCGAAGAGCTCGCTCCCCAGGTCGAGGTAGTGCTTCCGCCCGGTCTCGCTGCCGGCCAGCGCCCGCATCACTTCGAACTCCCCCGGGTCGGCGTGGCCGAGCTGCTTGTCGATCAGGACGGGCGGGACCCCGCGGGCCTGGGCCCAGCTCCGGTGGGTCTTGCGGAGGGCGTGGACGTCGACGCCCTGCATCCGCCGCTCCCACTCGCGCCGGAGCTGGCCGGCGATCGCCATCACGCGCTCCTCGAGCTTGGCCCTGGCGGCGCGCGTCTTCTCGGTCACGAGGTTGGGGTTGCCGGACAGCTTGGGCACGGCGCCGTGCAGGAGCGTGCAGTTGACGAGCATGGCCAGGTCCAGTTGGGGCGGCTCGTCCTCGGGCCAGAGCTCGTCCACGAAGGCGAGCCCGAAGGCCTCCCGCACCTGGTCGAGGACCTTGTGGGCCGTCGGCCGCCCGCCGCGGGCGGCGAGGAAGAGCGGGCCCTCGGTGCGCCCGTCGAGGTAGTCGTCCAGCTCGGCCAGGGTCTTGGGGTCGAGGGCCGCGGCGCCGCGGCGCTTCTTGCCCACGTTGGCGCCCAGGTCGATCCGGGCGTTGCGGTGGTCGAGGTGCTCGACGTCGCGCGAGAGGAGCGCGCCAATGCGAGGGCCGGCCACCAGCAGGGTCACCAGGAGGCAGCGCTGGGGACGGCGTCCGTAGTGGGCGTCGAGGCGGTCCATGGCCTGGACCGCGCGGGCCATCTCGTCGGGGAGGAGCGAGCGGCGGCGCCTCGTCGGCGGGTCGGGCTTGATCGGGGTCCAGTGGGCCAGGGGGTCGCGGTCGAGGTAGCGCTTGTTGGCCGCCAGCCAGGCGCTGAACTGCTTCAGCGTCTCCTGGAACGAGCGGCGCTTGGTGGTCCGCGTGAAGCGGGGCAGCGCCAGGAGCCTGTCGTGGAGCCGGGCAAGGTTGTCGAGGTCGCGCGCCCTTCTGAGCCCGAGCAGGTCCAGGGCGCGGAACAGGTGGCGGCGCTTCTGCGGCGCCCAGCGCTCGGAGTGGGCGTGCGCCTCGGCCACGAGCCACTCCTCGGCGAGGGGGAGGAGCTCGAGTTGCCAGCCGTCCACGACCGTCAGCCCCGCCTGGCGCTGCTCGAACTCCTTCTCGAACTCCTGGGCCTTCTTGAGCGCGGCCTCGAGGACGCGCGTGCCCGTGGTCCGCTTGATCCGCTTGCCGGTGTCGGGGTCCTTCCGCCGCCACCAGTAGATTCCCGTCGACGGCTTCACGAACAGGTGCGTGCCGGCCAGGCTGGCGCGCCGCTTCCCGCCTCGCTGGGGCTTCCTGGCCACCCGCCTACGCCTCCTCGCGCTCGCGCCCGCGCGCGCCCTCGCGAGGCACATGGACGCTCTGCGGGCGCCGTAAATCAAGGCCCGGGAGCTGCCCGCAAAGCTCGCCCGTGTCGGCGCTCACGACGAAGTCAACCGGCCTGGCGGCGCTTCAGCCAGGCCTCGAAGGCCGCGACCGGGACTCGGACCCGGCCCCGGGGCGGAGGGATCCGCACGACCACCCCGCGCAGCCCCGAGTGGGGGGCCGCGAGCATGCGGTAGAAGGTCGCGCGGCTGATCGCGTAGCGCTCGCACACCTGCTTGATCGTGAGGTACTGCACCTCGCTCATCGGGACCTCCTCCTCGGGGTGGGGCGCTCAGGCGCCATGGGCGAACATCTCCTCGGGCACGCGCTCGACGCCGCACAGGAGCCCCGCGTCGACGTGCAGGACCGAACGCCGCGCGCCGCTCAGGGTCACCCGCACCGCGCAGGTCTCGCGGCTGGCGGGGAGCGTCCGGAGCAGCCCCGCATCCTTGAGCCGCCGCCTGAGCGAGCGAGGCGAGAGGGGGAAGCCCTCGTCGCCGGCGATCCGCTGGGCCACGGCGTGGCTGGCCTGCGGCTCGAGGAACAGCTCCTCGCCCTCGACCCAGCCGATCCGCTCGCCCTGCGGGTGCCAGTAGGGCTCGTCGTCCGTGCCCCCGGGCTTCCAGGGCTCCCGCTCGGGCCGCCCCTCGCCGCCCAGCCGCCAGCCCCAGGCCAGCGGGCTCTCGGCCGGCACCTTGCCTTGCGGGCTCGCGACGTGGGCGCGCCCGCTCGCCAGGGCCGAGGCCAGGAGCTCGAAGAAGCGGGCGGTCGGGTCCGAGTCGCGCTGCGTGGCCGACTGGTGGTCGAAGGCCTCCAGCACCGCGCCGCGCCCCAGCTCGAGGAAGGCGCGCGTCGCGCCCGGGGCGTAGAGGCCGATCGCCTCCAAGAAGCGCGCGAACCACCGCAGCCCGACGAGCAGGCTGGCCGCGATCTCGGCCGAGCGCCGGTGGCCGCCCACCTTGAGGATCTGCGCGCGAAGTTCGGCCTGCTCGGCCTGGAGCTCCGCTCGGATCTCGCCGTAGCGCCCGGCCAGCCAGGGCACGAAGCCAGCGGTCGCCCGGGCGTAGACCCCGGCCGCGGCCTCGGCCTGGCAGCGGGTCAGCGTGTCCACGTGCACGTCGCCGGGCCCGACCGGCATCACCAGCATGCGCGCGGTCAGCGACTCGCCGCGGGGCAGCTCCTCGCCCGTCCCCAGGACCAGCGAGCGCGAGCGCCGCACCGGCCTGAGCGAGGCGTCGGGCCGCATCCGCTGCCGGCCGGTCCGGTTCCCCTGGCCGCGGATCACGCGGTCGGCGTCGCGGTGCCGCCGCGCCTGCTCGTTGGCGCTCCCGGTGGGGACGAAGTCGTCGATCACCAGGAGCACGTCCTTGGCCAGGAAGAGCAGCCCCTCGAGCGCGTTGGCGCTGCTCTCCCAGGAGCCGGGCAGGTTCTTGTGGTGGAGCGCCGGACCGAAAGCCTGCTGGAAGAGCGCCGCCAGGCAGCTCTTGAAGTTTCCCGTCCCGCCGTAGAGGTGGCCCGAGAAGTCGGTGTCGCCCAGGACCGCGCGGCAGACCATGGCGAACAGCGGCACCGTGATCCGCTTGGGCGCCACCTCGAGCACCCGCATCCAGCCCCACACCGCGTCCGCGAGCTCCTCGCCGTCTGGCGGCGCCGGCAGGACGAAGCGGTCGAGCGGCTCCTCCAGCCGGACCGAGACGTCGTCCACGGGCCCGTCTGGCCCGATCGCGCCGCCGGCGTGGAGGTAGAGCCAGTTGCGGCCGACAGACCGCCAGCCGAGGTGCGTGAACACGGTCCGCCGCGGCGGGTCGCCCGAGATCGTCTGGATCGCGTGGCGCATCCGGTCCTTCACCCAGGGCCCCCGGCTCGAGGATCGCCCCGTGTTGGGTTGACGACGCCCAGCTCCTCGACCGCCCAGGCCAGCCCGTTGAACTGAGACGAGGCGATCTGGAACGAGCGCGAGCGCTTGCCCACCCGGCCGGTGATCTCGAAGAACCGCCGCTCCTCGGCCCCGTCGTCCTCCCGGACTTCGCCTGTGATCCGGGCCGTGAAGTTCGCCAGCGGCACCTCCTCGAACTCCACGCTCCCGTCCTGGCCGAAGCGCTCCTTGATCCACACCAGGCCGCGCTCCTCCTCGCGGTAGGGCCAGACCGTGACCTCGGGCCGCCCCTTCTCCTGGCCGGCCCCCTCCTCCGTCGCCACGCCCACGGGTGCGGGGAGCTCGGCCCGCAGCGCGCCCACCCGCGAGCCCGTTGCCTTGGCCAGGAGCCGCAGCAGCTCGTCGCGCTCGCGCTCGGCGCTGCTCCCGCGCAGCGCGGCCACGACCTCGCCCACCTCACGGACCGCGCGGTCACGCTCCAGAGCCGAGCTCGCGGGCGTAACCCCTTCCAGGGCCCGCTCCGCTCGCCAGCGGGCGCCCGCCTGCGCCCGGCCCAGGTGGGCGCGCCACGCATCCAGCCCGTCCCGCAGGACCAGCTCATCGGGGTCGAGCCCATCGGGGAGCCGCGGGGCTACGTAGGCGGCAATGCCGGCCTCCCCCAGCGCCCGCACGCACGCGAGCGCGCCCCTCTCGCCCGCTCGGTCCGGGTCGAGGCAGATCGTGACCGACGCGACCTTGTGGCGGACCAGCGTCTCCACCTGGGCCCGCGCGAGCTGCGCCCCGACGCAGGCCACGACCCGCGTCTCGCCGCGCGCCTGGAGAACCGCGGCGTCGAGGACGCCCTCCACCAGCACCAGGTCGCGCTCGCCGGCCGCACGGGCTCGGTCGAAGTAGAGCGGCGAGCGCTTGGTTCCGCTCCCCGGCAGAGCCACCGCCTTGGGCCGCCTCTCCGGCGGCGCCTTCCCCGGCCAGCGCCCGTAGAGCGTGAGCGGGCGCCCCCAGTCGTCGAGCCAGGGGAAGAGGACGTAGCCCTCGAGCCTCTCCCAAAGGAGCCCGGCCTCCCGGGCCACCGGGTGCAGCTCCGGGGCGAGGGCGTAGCGCACGTCGGCCACCGACGGGTAGAACCCGAGCCCCATCTCCGCCGCCTGCGCGTCGTCGAGCCCGCGCTCGCGCACGTAGGCCCGCGCGGCGGCCGCGGCCTCCGAGGCGTAGAGCCGCTGGACGATCGCCGTCACCGCCTCCAGCGCAGCCCGCCGCGCCTCGGCCGCCTGGACCGCGCGCAGCTCCTCGGCCGAGACCTCGCGCTCGGGGAAGGGGACGCCAGCCAGCTCGCAGAGCCGGCGCGCCGACTCGAGGAAGGCCTGGCCGCGGGGCGCCCGCCCGCCGTTTACATAGGCCAACCACGTCAGGGCCTGCCCGCCGTGGGCGTAGAAGCCGAATGGGCGGTTGCAGATCACCCGCTCGGGGCGAGCGTCCAGGACCCGCTTGGTCGTCTCCCGGTTCGTCGCCACCCAGCCGTCCTGGGTGGCCTCCCAGCCGAACTCGGGGAACGCCTGGTCCAGCCGCTCGAAGAGGCGGGGGAGCACCTCCTCCTCGAGGAACACCCCGAGGGGCCGCTTGCAGCCCCCGTCCCCGCCCCCGCCCCCGTTCATCCCACGCGGCTCGCGACGAACTCGAAGCGCTCGCGCCCGCCGCGCTGGACCAGCCGCCCGGTCCCCCGGTTGAGCGCGTCCACGGCCACGAGCAGCGGGTGGACCCCGATCTCCACGAACGTGGCCACGGCGCCGAGCTGGTCCGCACCCAACCAGGGGTGGGCGAGCGCGGTGTAGACGAGCGACTCGGGCCGAGCCCGCCCGTCGGCCCCGACCCAGAACGCTGCCTCGCCCAGCACGAAGAGCCCCGGCGGCGCCAGCGGCACCTTGAGCCGCGCGAGCACCCCGCAGCGAGCGCTCTCCAGGAGCGCCAGGACCCTCCGGCCGAGCTCGGGGGTCACGGGCCCACGGGCCGCGGCGGCGAGGAGCTCGAGCTGCGCCCGCGTCTCCGGAGACGCACCTCGGCGCGCCAGCTCGGCCGAGTGCTCGGCGGTCCGGGCGAGGCCCTCCTCGATCTCGCGCCAGGGCCGCGCCAGCGCCACCTTCGGGTCGGAGCGCTCGACCAGCGCGGTCCACCGCTCGCCCAGCGGGTTCGCGACGAGCTTCCCGCCCAGGTTCACGAGCGAGGGAACTCGCCACACGACGCGGGCCGCCGGCCACGGCAGGGTCAGGTCGCCGTACTCGGTGACCTCCCACCTGTCGCGCGGGTCCAACCAGTAGCGCTCAGCCGCCAGCGTGACGTCGATCGTGCGCAGGGTGCTCACGGGGCCTCTCCGATCTCCTCCAGGGTCCAGGCCAGGAGGCAGAGGGCGTCCCCCTGGTTGTGGTCGTCGACCGCGATCCGCCACCGCTGCCGAGCGGCCTCGACCATGTCGGCCTTGCTGGCGTTGCCCCGGCCGGTGGCGTGCTTCTTCACCTCGGCCGGCGTCGGGCTCACGTAGTCCACCGGCCCTCGAGCTCGGGAAGGAGCACGCCCTCGAGGTTGTGGGCCACGCTCCGGTTGAGCTGGCGACGCTTGCGGTGGATCACCGGCTGCTCGTACGCGACCAACCGCACCTCCCCCAGGTCGAGGACCTCGCGCAGCCAGCGGCGGAAGCGCAGGAGCCTGAGCCCCGAGCTCTCGCCGCTCTTGAGCGCGAAGGACCGGACGCCGCTGGCGAGCTGGCCGCGCGCGTCGCGCAGGGCCCACCCGGTCGCGGTCGCCAGGTCGAGCGCCAGGACCGGGGTCAGCGGCGCCGTTTGCAGGCGCGGCCGGGAGGGGACTAGGGGCTCCGCCAGCGCGGTCACGCCGCGCCCCGCTCGCGCGCCAGCCACAGGCTCAGGAGCGTCCGGCGGCGCACGTCCTTGACCCGGCGCACCGCGCCCGCCCGTCGGTCGCGGGGTTCAGCGGGTGCCAGCGGTCCCACACGACGAGGTAGAGGCGCTCGATCGCGTCCTGGACCTCGTCGTAGGCGCGCCAGTCGGCCGGCTGCTGCGCGCTCTCGTCGGGCGCGCTTTGCTCCAGGACGGCTTCGTTCACGATCAACCTCGGCTTCCTGCTCGACGTTGATCGAAGGGTATGAGGCCGCCCCCCTAGCGTTGAATCCCGCCCCCCTGACGCCCCTCTACCGCGCGCGGACTACCGCGAAATGGGGGCGTTCGGGGTAGGGCGCGGGAGGGGGATCAAGGCGGAAATCGTGTCGGGCCGTCGACGGCTCGGCCCGGCCCACGCTGTGGATGGGAGGAACTACCCCGAGCCGGAAGGACCAGGCGAGTGGCCCCCGACCCGAGGAGCACCTGCTCGTCGGCTACGGCGCTGCGGACACTCCCAAGACCGTGAACGGCAGGTCGAAGGCGCTCGCCAAGCGCTGCACTTCGTGCAGCGCCGGGGTCACCGTCGGCGTCTTCGTGCAGACGCCGTCGAGAACGACCTGGAGCCGGTCCCGGACGGCACTGTTCACGACGACGACTGCCTCGTCCAACAGGAGCTTGACCTGGTAGACCTCGTTCTTCGTTGGGCGAAGTCGACGGGCCCCATCGACCGCTTCATCGGCAAGGACCCGCAGCTTCACCGCGTCCGACGGGCTGATCACTCCCGCGTTGTGGACGAGCACGTGGCGCAGCTGCCAAACCATCTGCAGCGGAGCATGGAATCGTCGTCGGGCCACCGGCTTCTGCTTGGGGCTCGGGAACGGGAACTCCTCCCAGATCGCGTTGTCCTCGTCCGCCAGGATCCGCCGGAACCTCTCGTTCACGAGCGCGCTGCTTGACCAGTTGAGCGACTCGCACAGGGCGCTGCCGAACGACCGCGCCGCGAAGTGCTGGGGCACGGCGCTCGGCTTTGCCTCGAGGACGTCCAAACGGTCGTCCATGACCCGCTGGCCGAGTGCATCGACGCAGACCGCTGCGACCTCTTTGAAGTAGCGCTCGAAGGCCTCGATCACTCCCAGCAGGCACATGCCCGCGAGTTGGTCGAGGTGTCGGGTACGAGCGGCCTCGTACGTCCGCGCGACGACCGGCGGGGCGTTGAGGTGCCGGCGCACGTAGACGAGGAGATTCCAGGCGCCGTTCGCGAGGTGCTTGTAGTGCCCAATGGGGGAACTCGAGGACGCGTCGAGAGGCGCGGCACCCGAAGGAATCCCCAGGACCAGGCCGGAAGAGAACTTGGGGACGGGCACGGGGCTCGACGCTACTCGACGCTCTGGGCGGCGAACTCCGCCACGTCCCGATCCTCGATCAGGAGCCAGCTCGAGTCCGAATCCGCCCAAGCGAGGGTCATGGACCGGTTGCCGGCGGTGTCCTCTCCTGCGGCAGCGACGCGGGTGAGGACGTCCTCGTCCGGTCCGGTCGTGTCCACCCCGCCGAACACGTGCAGAACCAGAGACCTTCCACTGGCTTCGATCGCAGCAGCGAGATCCTCCGCTGAGCAGGGCAGGTTCAGGCTCCCCATCAGCAAGGGGTCGCCGTCGACGCTCCACCAGGTCGCGGGCTGGCGGCGAAGCCAGCCCGCGAGCGCTCGCGGGGACAACTCGTGCTGCACTACCGTCTCGCTCATCGGCCACCTGCCCGGCCCATCACCATGTACCCTCAGGATCGCCCCAGACACGGCCTCTCGCAAGGGACCCAGCGAGGCGTGCACGGACAGGCTCGGCAGGCGAGGCACTCCTCGACGCACGACGGCGACCCACTGCCTCACCCGGCGGCGGCCAGCCGAGTCCTGGGAAGGTCGCCCAGGAGGGCGGCGTGGTGGACGTGCATCGCCTCCTCGTCGAAGCTGACCTGCCCCCGGGGAACGCCAAGCCGGAACATCCCGTGCCCGTCACCCTCGACCCAACCGCTGTCGCCAGCCCCCGCCACCGCGAGCAGGTCCTGGCGCAGCCGCGAGATCGCGTTGTGGTAGTTGCCCGCGTTCAGCTCGCGCCCGGCGACCCACCCTGACCCGCCGGACATCGCCGCCGCGGCGAGCTTCCAGAGGATCGTGAAGGTGCCGAGCCGCACGTAGACCACCTTCCCGTCGATCTCCATGCGATAGCGCCGCTTGCGGCACTCGCCGTGGAAGTGGAGCCTCGGGCCCGGCAGGTCCTCTTCCGCCTCGCGCTCCCTGCCAGCCGCACGGCCAGCCGGTGGCGTCACCTCCGCCGCGGAGTGGCTCCCCCGCCCCGCACACCCGCCGGCCAGCACTCGCTGGACCTTCACCTCGAGCGGCTCCAGGTCGTCGTCGAAGGGCTTCTTGGCGAAGTCGTTGGCCCCGAGCTGCAGGGCGCGGATCGGGTACTCGGTCCCGTTCTCGTGGGCCGTCATGATGATCACGGGCAGGTCCTCGCGGCGGAACCGCCTGCGAATGCTCTCCAGGCAGTTGAAGCCGGTGCGGATCCGGGGCATGGCCCCCTCGTCGGCCGGGAACTCCAGGTCGAGGAGCACGTAGCAGTAGGGCCGCGAGTCGAGCAGCTCGAGCGCCTCGCGCTGGGTGCGGGCCGTGTCGAAGCCGTGCTCCATCGAGAACAGGATCGCCTTCACGGTCTCGAGGACGCCCTGCTGGTCGTCGATCACCAGGGCCTTGTGCTCGTGTTTCACTGGTCCACCTCCTCGGCCCGCTGCGTCGGCAGCACCACCGTCATCTTCGTGCCGGCGCCGAGCTTGCTCTCCAGCCACAGCTCGCCGCGGCAGTCGTCCTCGACGATCTTGCGCGCGATCGAGAGCCCCCAGCCCGTGTTGTGCTCGGTCCGCAGGTTCCCCTTCTTGGTCGACTTGCCGGGGAAGAACACGGTGTGCTGGTCCTCGTCGGCGATCCCGCAGCCGTCGTCCAGGATCGTGAGCGCGGCCTTGTCGCCGCGCGCCTCGCCGCTGATCTGGACCGTCCCCTGGGTCGCGATCGCCTCGAAGGCGTTCTGGATCAGGTTCACCAGCGCCTGGACGAGCCGCTCGCGCGGGACCTCCACCTTGAGGTGCCGCGGCACCGACAGGCCGGTCTCGACCCGCGGGCGTCCCTCCTCGGCGTCGAAGCGGTCGCGGACCACGCCCAGCGCCTCCTCGGCCGCGGCGCGCAGCGAGACGCGGCGGATCGGGGGGATCGCCTGCATGGCCAGGGCCCGCATGTTCTGCGAGATCCCGCGTACGATCTGGCAGCGCCGGTCCGCGTTGTCGAGGACCTCCTCCCAGGCCTTCTTCGGCACCCGCCGTCGCTCGAGCTCGCCTCGCAGGCCGCGGAGGGAGTACTGCACGGCCATGACCATGTTCATGATGTCGTGCGAGCAGCCGAAGGCGATCGCCTGGTAGTACTCGAGGCCCGCCTCCTCAATGTCCTTCACGAGCTGCCGCGAGTAGCGGGCCTCCAGGCGCCGAAGCCGGCGAACGACCTTGGCGACCCGCTGGCCCACGCGCTCGTCGCTCTGCGAGAGCCGCCGCCGCTCCCGGAGCGAGGTCCGCGCGGCGCGGGACACCCAGTCGCTCAGGTCCTCGGAGAGGCGCTGGAGCAGCTCGTCGGCGACGGGGTGGGGCAGGTACTCGAGGGCCGCTGCCACCTCCTGGCGGACCTGCCACTGGCGGTCCTCGGCCAGGCGCTGAAAGTGCTGCGCCACCTCCTCCACCACGTCGGGGTTCGGCTTGCCCTTCAGGAGCGAGGCGACCTCGGTCACCGCCTCGCCGCGAGCCTGCCAGTCGCCCGAGGAGAGCGCGGCGCGCAGGTCGCTCATGCTGGCCGGCTCGTCCGCCAGCGCGGCCTCCCTAGCGGCCATAGCGGCGCCTCCGCTCCTCGAAGGCCTCGCGCCCGCCCTCGAGGATCGTCTCGACGTGCTCCTTGACGACGTCGACCGTCCCGGCGGCGGCCACGCGCGCCTTCGTGCCGCTGGACGAAAGGACCACCACCTGCTCGGCGTCGCCCAGCACCGGAATGTTCGGGTTGTGGGTCACGAGGATCAGCTGCCGCGCCCGCTTCACGTCCAGGAGCTTCCGCACCACCGTGTCGTAGACGAAGGCGTTGTCGAGGTTGCCCTCCGGCTCGTCGATCAGGAGCGGCTTCTCGCTCTCCAGCAGGAGGATCGGCAGGATCGTGGTGCACTTCTGCCCGGTGCTGAGCCGCGGCGCGTCCTTGTACTCGCCGTCCAGGAGCTCGATCCGGGGCACGTCGGGCAGCTCGACCACCTCGAGGTCGAGGAGCGCCCGGGTCCCGCGCAGCCGGTCCACGAACCAGTCCGCCTGGGTCGGCGTGATCTTGCCCCGCTCGGCCAGCTTGGCGCGGTCGTCGGTGCGCACGAGCTGCGCCAGGGCGTCGGGACGCAGCGCGTTCGACACGGTCTGCACCGGGCCCCGGTAGGGCCGCCCCACCCCCTGGAATGCGTCCAGGAGGAGCTGCCGGTAGCGGCTGCCGTCGCTGCAGGGATCCAGGCTGACCCGGATCCCCGGCGAGAGGCGATCGTTCAGGAAGGCCACCACCGCCTCGCGCAGCCCCGTGCGGCGGTTGCGCAGCTCGACCAGGCTCCGGGTCAGCTCGCGCCGCCTGGCCTGCGCCCCGTTGCGCGCCTGCCGCTTCCGCTCCAGCTCGCGGCGCTTCTCCTCCAGCTCGGCCTGCCGGCGCTGCAGCTTGAGCTGCTCCCGCGCCTGGTCCTGCTCCGCCTTCCGCGTCTGAATGAGCGTCTGGTACTGCCGGTCCTGCTGGCGGTGCGCCTCCTGCAGGTCGCCCCCCGCCGCCTCGATCTCTCCGGCGCCGCGCGCGAGGCGCTCGAGGGCCGCGGTCAGGAGCTCGTGCACCTCCTGGCAGGTGGTCTGGAACGCCTGCGACACCCGCTCCAGGGCCGCCCGGTTCGGGCCTCGACCGACCTGGGCAAAGTCCAGCCGACCGGGCGCGCGGCGGCAGACCATGGCCTGGGCCTCCAAGGAGCCGCGCAGGCCGCTTAGGTGCTCGAGCCCCGCGCGCACCAGCCGCACCTCCTGCTCGCGCAGCCCCTTGAGCGTGAGCTCGCGCTCGAGCGCGGCAGGGAGGCCCTGCCCGCGGGTCCTGAACACCTTCTCCAGGCGCTCGGTCACGTGGGGCAGCTCGGTGAGCTGGCCCTCCAGCTCCTCGATCTGGCCGCTGAGCGAGAGGATCTCGGTGGCGTTGTTGCCGAGCTCGGCCTCGAGGACCCGCAGCCGCTGGTTGAGATCCTGGACCTCCTCCTCGCGGAACTTGTCGATCAGGTCGAGCTGGAAGGTGGGCGTGTTGGCGATCCGCTCGATCTCGTTCTGCCCGTAGACCTCGATCCCGAAGAACCCGCCGCGGCCCAGGGTCAACGCCGTGGCCCGGCCCTCCTCGTCCAGCACCTCGGGCCGCTCGCCCGCCGAGCGCTCAACGTGGTAGGTCAGCCCGTCCTGGGTCTCGATCTCGACGCGCAGCCGGCCGGCCTTCAGGTTCCCGTCCACGAGCCCCTCGATCGCCTGGCGCTGAGCGCGCGCACGGCCGGCGTCGGGCAGCTCGTCGAGCGCGTAGCGGAGGAACTCGAGCACCGTGGTCTTCCCGGCGCCGCGGCCGCCGATCATGCAGTTGAGGCCGTCGGCGAAGTCGATCACGACGTCGCCGAGGAAGCCTCCTCCGCTGATCTCCAGCCGCTTGATCTGGTGGTGACGGTGTTCGGGTCCGCTCATGGCTACGCTCCGGGACTGCTCACGTGCTTCGTTCGGGTTCGGCTGCGGCAAACCGGGACAGTGTCCCTCGCGGCACCGACACCTACGGCCCAGTCGCGGAGCGGGCTCCAGGCCGGCGGCCGGGCAAGGGCTTACGGCCGGCCCCAGCGGTCGCCGGAATCCTGGCGGCGGCCTAAGTCCCGTTGTGCCGACCGCGGTGTTCGGGTGGGCGGGCTACTCGGCGTCCTCGCCGTGCGGCTCCGGCCCCAGGCGCACCAGGTCCTCGGCCACCCACTCGGTCACGCCCTGGAGCTTGGCCACCTCGAGGGCGAGGTAGTCGAGGGCCGACCGCACCGAGGAGGGCAGCGGGAGCCGCTGGCCGTCCTGCAGCGACTCCAGCACCCCGACCAGCAGGTCGTTCAGGCTGACCACCGCGCGGTGCTCGGCGGCTCGCCGCGGGTCGTCTTCGGTCTCGTCGGCGTCGTCGCGATCGCTCGGGCTGGGCATGGTGGTGATCCAGGCATTGCCGTGGCCCAAAGGCAAGGCCCGCGAGGAGGGCTTCCTCGCGGGCCTCGCGGGCGACGGGAACAGGCGCCGGCTTAGAAGGCGTAGCTCAGGCTGAGCGAGAAGGTGTCCTGCCCGTCGCGGGTCGGGCCGCCGCGGTGGCCCTGGAAGGCGTCGCTGCGGCTCGAGAAGTCGCGGCGGTACTCCACCCGCAGGGCGGCGTCGCGGATCGGGCGGAACTCGACGGTGGCGGTCACCTCGCCCAGGGCCTGGTCGAGGCCGGTGCGCGAGCCGCCCTGGTCACGGAAGTAGGAGCCCCGCAGCGCAAAGGCCAGGTGGTGGTAGTCCTCCCCCTCGACGAGGAAGTAGGACTTCTTGCCCATGAGCGTGAACCCGCCGAAGCGCGCGGTCTGGCCCGGGTTGGGGTAGCTCGGGGAGAAGGTCTCCTGGCCGTAGAGGAACGAGGCCCGCAGGTCGAGGTCGGTGCGCGGCTTCCACTGCATGCCGAGCTCGATCGCCCAGCGCTTGTCGCTGGTGTTGTCGTCGCGCTCGGCGCCCGCGATCCAGTTCAGGGTGAAGAGCGCGTCCGCGCCGGCGACCCTCCAGGCGAGCTGGCCGGCGAAGGTCTTGGCGTCGTTGTTGTCGATCACGCGGTCCCAGCCGTTGACCACCCACTGCGTGTAGCTGAGCCCCGCCCCCAGGTCCATGCCCAGGCTCACGCCGGTGGCCGTGCGCGGCATGAAGTGCTTCGAGTAGGAGAGCGAGAAGTGGGGGTTCGCGCTCGGGTCCACGCTCTCCACGCCGAAGGGCAGATAGGAGCGACCGATCCGCATGCGCAGGGCGGTCAGCGGCGTCGGGATCTGCAGGTCCACGTAGGCCTGCGGCAGGTTGAGCGCGCCGCTGTCGAACATGCCGTCGTCGCGGAAGGCGTCCGGCACCATGCTGCCGGCCGCGAGCTCCAGCCCGAAGCCGGCGTCGAGCTCGTTCAGGCCGCTGATCCGCCGCGCGAGCCCCAGCGTGGCGAAGGGGACCGTGAACGTGTTGTGGTCGGCGTCGCTCAGGCGCAGGTCGTTGGCGCCGCGGCGCTGGGCGGGGTTAGCGAGGTTCCACGTGTAGCTGCCCGTGACCGAGCCGTAGACCTCCACGCTCCGCAGGGCGTCGAGGAGCGGCGTGGCCGTCTCCCCCCGGGCCGCCGGAGCGCGCCGTGAGGACGTGACGACGATCTCCTCGAGCTGCCCGCGCAGCTCCTCGAGCTCGTGCTTCAGCTCCTCCGGGGTGGGGGAGCTCGCCTCGTCCTGCCCCAGCGCCGCGCCGCACAGCGCGAACACCAGGGCCGTCGTCGTGAAGAACCGGAACATGTGCACCTCCTTGCTGGTGGGTCCGCGCGCGAGGGTCTCAGCGGCGGAGGAGGCGCCTGGGCGGTTTCCAGATCTGGACCGGGCTGGGGAGGGGGCGGGGTGGGGATGGGGGGCTGAGGGCAGAGCGAAGGCGACGAGGGCTGGCTGCTCGTGAAGCTCGTGTGGCCTTGCCCTCGAGCTCGGTGATGCCCAGGGCCGGTCCCCGCGCTCGGCTCTCGCTCCTGGGCATCCCGCCGAGCACCGTTCCGTTCCGGTGCATCCCCAGGTGGGGAACGGGAACGGAACGCCCGGACCTCGGCCGCGCGGTTCCGGACCAGGGGGGTGGGCCGGTCCGGGGATCAGCGGGGGCCCGCGCGGCCTGACATCGCGTGTGGCCAGGGCCGGGGGGGCAGGCGGCGGAGGTCACGGGCCGGGGGGTGGGCAGGTCGAACCTGGCCAGGGGCAGGTCGCGGAGGGGCTTCCTGGCCACCTCAACCTGCTCGCGCTACGCCGCTTACGCCTCGGTGGTCAGGAAGGGCAGGTTTCTGGAGGGGAGGGAGGGGGAGAGGGGAATGCACTCACACACGTACCCCCATCAGGACCGCCCCCTTCAACCGGCCGCAGCAACAGTAGGAGGTCTCTCTCCTGGTACAAGAACCTGACCTACCTGACCAGAGGCGGGGCGAAGCGAGGAGCGGCAAGGGGTTGGGGCGGTCAGGATCGCCCCACGAACCTGCCCCCGACCTGGCCAGCCGGGGCGAACCTGGCCAAGGCGATCGGCCCGTGGGGCGTGAACCGAATGGGCTGTCCTTCGCCCCTGCTACTGTGCGCCCCATGCACCGAATCCCCCTCCCCGCATGGGGCGTAATTCGCCAGTTTGCAACGGGTTACGGGCCCAACGGGCGCGCACGGTCCGCGCGCGCGACAAGCGACAACGTAACCCCAACAAAATTGTCGCCCCTGGCGCCCGTGTCGGGGCTTACGGGCCCAGCGCCCCATGGGGCGGACCCGCGGGCCGAGCTGGGGCGCGGGGCGGACGCTGGGCGTGGGGCGAACGACGGCGGCCGGACCTGGCCTGATGGGGCGAACCCCAGGCGTGGGGCGGACGGGGCGAACGGGGCGGAGGGCCTGGCCGGCGCCGATGCGCATGGGGCGATCGCCCCCCGCCGGCCGCGCGCCCAGTCCCGGGCGAGGGGGCGCCGCCGTGGCTAAGCCCACTCGGGCCCGAGCCCGCGCCCGCGCCCAGCCGGAGCTCGACCACATCGCGGAGCCGCTCCGCCCGCTCGCGATCCCGGTCGCGGACCTGGCGCTGGACCCCGCCAACGCGCGGCTCCATCCGGAGCGGAACCTGGGCTCGATCGAGGCCAGCCTGCGGCTCTACGGGCAGCGCAAGCCGGTGGTGGTCCGGCGCGAGGGGATGCTCGTCGAGGCCGGCAACGGCACCGTCGAGGCTGCGCGCCGCCTGGGCTGGACCCACCTGGCGGCGGTGGTGGTCGACGACGACGCCCTCACCGCGACCGGCTACGCGATCAGCGACAACCGGACCGCCGAGCTCGCCGAGTGGGACGACGAGGTTCTGGCGAGGCTGCTCAAGGACTTGCGCACCGAGGAGGTCGACCTCGAGAGCCTCGGCTGGAGCGACACCGAGCTCGACGAGCTGCTGTCGGACCTCGAGGGCGCGGGCGAGGGCCCAGCCGGCGGCGAGGATCCGGGCGCGGGAGAGCCGGCCGCGGAGCCGGTGAGCCGCCGCGGCGAGGTCTACCAGCTCGGCCCCCACCGGCTCATGTGCGGCGACTCGACGAGCGCCGAGGACGTGGCCACGCTCATGGCCGGCGAGCAGGCCGTCCTCATGGCCACCGACCCGCCCTACCTCGTGAACTACAAGGGCGGCAACCACCCGCAGTCCTGGCACAACAAGCCGGACGTCAAGGACAAGCACTGGGACGACTACGTCGACCAGGAGGCGGGCGTCGAGTTCTTCGAGACGTTCCTGCGCGTCGCGCTCGAGCGCCACCTGGTGCCGGGCGTCGCGGTCTACCAGTGGCACGCCCACAAGCGCCAGGCCCTGGTCGAGGAGGCCTGGACCCGCGCGGGGCTCCTCTGCCACCAGCAGATCATCTGGGTCAAGGCGCGCGCGGTCCTGACGCGCAGCCACTTCATGTGGCAGCACGAGCCCTGCTTCTACGGCTGGGTCCAGGGCACGCCACCCACGCGTCGCCCCCCGAACAACGAGACCACCGTGTGGGCGATCGACCAGAAGGGCAGCCAGGACGGGATCCACCCCACACAGAAGCCGCTCGAGATCTTCGCGCGCCCGATCCGCTGGCACACCCGCCCGGGCGAGCTCTGCTACGAGCCCTTCGCCGGCAGCGGCACCTGCCTGATCGCGGCCGCGATGGAAGGGCGGCGCTGCTACGCCATGGAGCTCAGCCCAGGCTTCGTCGACGCGGTGAGGACGCGCTGGACCCAGTACGCCCGCTCGGCCGGCCTCGACCCGGGCAGCGGCGCCCTCGATCCGCCGCTGGAGGCCGCGGCGTGAAGCGCGACCAGACCAAGCAGCAGATCGCAGAGGCCCTCGGCGTCTCGGTGCGCACGGTCGAGCGCTACGTGACCCGGGGCTGCCCCCACACGACGGTCAAGGGCCGTCCCCTCTTCTCCGAGGCCGAGGTCCGACGCTGGCGCGACGGCGAGGCCCTGAGCGGACGCGTCGGGCGCCCCTCCCACGCCGACGCGCTCCCCGACGAACCCGCCCCCGTGCCGCGGCCGAGCCCCACGCCGCCGGTCCCCGCGCCGGCGTTCGGCAGCGAGGCCGCCTCCAAGCAGAACCTCGCCAAGGCCGAGCTGGCGCGGAAGATCTCGATCGCCAAGAAGAACGAGCTCGAGGTCGCGGCCGAGAAGGCGCTGCGCGAGCTGGGGCTCGACCAGAAGATCCGCGACGCGCGCGGGTTCGACGACCTGGCTCGGATCAACCACGAGGTCGCGGCCTTGATCGCGTCCGGCGCGCTGCTGCCGTCACGTGGGCAAGCGATCCAGCGGCTCATGGCCGAGGCCCGTCAGAACCTAGTCGCGCAACAGCAGGCCGTCCCCGAGCAGGCGAGCACGCAGGTGTTCCTGTGCACCGAGGAGGGGGGGCTCTTGCTGCGAATGTTCGAGGGGATCGTCTCGGACGCCCGCCGTGAGCGGATCATGGCCCTGGTCCGCGACCAGGCCGAGGCCGACCTCGTCGAGAACCCCAACGTGGACACGGCCGCATGACCGGGGCACCCGAGGAGTGGGGCCGCGGCGACCAGCGCCGGCTCTCGACGCGCGACTTCCCAGCCGAGGTCCTGGCGCTGGTCGAGCGCAAGCAGGGAGGGCGCTTCTGCCTGGACTGCCGGCGGGAGGGCCTTCAGACGCCGCCCGACGAGCCGCTCGAAGTGGATCACCTGCAGCCCCTGGCGCGCGGCGGCGACAACAACTGGCGCAACCTCGCCTGGCGGTGCCGCTCGCACAACCTCGCCAAGGGAGCCCGCGCACGCCCAAGCCCGCAGGCGGCCAAGCTGCCGGCATGGGCGCGAAGGACGAGGCCCTGATGGCCGCGCTGGTCGCGCAGACGCGCGAGACGATCGAGCGACAGAGTCAACGCGGTCCTCCGCCCCGCCTCTATCCGCACACCGCGCGCGTCACCTCCTACGCCCCCTGGTGGGCCCAGCGCATGGCGACCCGCTCGGAGGCGGAGACGAGGATCCTGGTAGCGGGAAGGCAATCGGGCAAGACCAGTTGGGCTGGGTTCGAGGTGCTGCGGATCGCCTGCGAACGGCCCGGCTCCTACTCCGCGGTCCTCGCGCCGACGTACCCGATCGCCCAGACCGCGATCGACCGGCTGCGCGGCCTGTGCGCCGAGATCCCGGGCACGGTCTGGAAGGAGCAGAAGAAGCGCTTCCTGCTCCCGAACGGCTCGAGGATCGCCGTCTTCTCGGCCGACCGGGAGGACGCCGTTCGCGGCCCGACGATCGACGGGGCCCTCTGGATCGACGAGGGCGCCTACCTCTCCGAGCGCGCCTACGAGGCGGCCCTGGGCGCGCTGGCCTCGGGCAACGGGCGCGTGATCGTGACGACCACGCCGGCGGGGAAGAACTGGGTCTACCAGGAGTTCACGAGCGAGGACGCCGAGAACGCGCGCTTCCGCTTCCGCTCGGCCGACAGCCCCTACAGCAACAAGGCGCGCCTCCGCCGCCTGCGCAAGAAGATGAGCGCCGACAAGGCAGCGCAGGAGTTCGACGCGGTGTTCGTCGACGACCTGTTGCTGGCCTTCCCCGACGTCTCGGCCCTGTTCGTCGCCAGCCTCCCCGAGCGTGGCGGCGAGCGCGACCTGCGCTGGGTGCTGGGGCTCGACCTGGGGAAGGAGCGCGACTGGCTCGTCGTGACCGCCATGAACAAGTACGGCGAGGCGCAGGTCCTCGGCCGCTGGCGGCACCTCAAGTGGACGGAGTCGGTCCCGCGCCTGGTGGCCATGTCGCGCGACCGCGAGGCCCTGGTCGTGCTCGACCACGGGGCCGGCGGCGGCTACGGCGGCGTGCTGATCGACTTCCTCGAGGCCGAGGGCGTCTCGGTCCTGCCGGTCAAGACGGGCGTGGTCGGGACCAAGGCTCAGATCGTCGAGCAGTGCCGGGCCGACGTGCAGTGGGAGCGGATCCACGTGCTCGAGAACGAGCACTCCCCCCAGCTCCGCCACGAGCTCACGACCTTCCAGGGGCTCAAGCGGGTCCTGCGCGGCCAGGAGGTCATGGTCTACGAGGGCCCGCAGCTCGAGGGCGAGCACGACGACTGCGTGATCTCGCTCTGCCTGGCCAACTGGGGCCGGGTCCACGGCTGGAGCGGGCCCGAGGAGGAGGTCGAGGACCTGCGCGACTTCCTCCCCCGCCAGGGCCCGCGCAACAGACCCACCTTCGGCGCCACGGGCGGCTGGTCGTCCTTCGGCGGCTCGAGCGGCGGCTACCGCTTCGGCGCGCCGGGGAGGGCCCTGTGACCGGCGCTGCGCTCTGGCTCCCTCCGGGCGTCGCAGCCGAGCTCGCGGCGCGGCGCGCGCGGCGGGCCGAGCCGGACCTGTCGCGCTTCGTCCGCTCGAGCTTCGCGGTGGGCGCCTCGCTCGGCGGCCGCCACTCCCAAGGGCTCGAGGGCTGGGTCACGACCCAGCTCAGCCACACCACCGACCCGCGCCTGGTCCCGCTCTCGGCGCTCCAGGCCATGGGCACGCATCCGATCGTCTACCTGGCCGAGCGGACCCTGGGCGGGATCGTGCGCCGGCCCGAGCTCTACTACGTGCGGCACGCCGACAAGCGGGTCGTCAAGGAGACCGAGGAGTGGCTCTGGCCGCTCCTGCCCACGGTCCTGGCCGCCGCCGCCCGCGCCTTCGCCTACGGCTCGGTGCCCGTGGTCTTCAACTGGACGCGGGAGGACCTGAAGGTCCGCATTCCCCGCGAGACCGGCGGCGAGCGCGGCCGGACGCTGGCGGCCCACACCCACTACGCCTCGGCCCACGAGCTCTGGCCGGGCGACGTCGAGGTCGAGGCCCGCGACGACGAGCTGGTCGCGCTGCGCCACGCCGGCCGGACCTACAAGGCGGACCGGGCGCACGTCTTCCGCTGGGACGCCGAGTTCGGCTCCTGGCTCGGGCAGGGCGCCCGCCGCCGCGCCTGGCGCGACTACTGCAAGAGCCTGGTCGTGGACCTCCTCCAGGCGCAGTACCTCGAGCGGAGCGTGGACTCCCCCCGCGTGGCCTGGGCGCCGGCGGGCACGCAGCGCGTGGACGGCGTCGAGGTCCCCAACGGCCACTACGTGAACCAGCTCCTGGCCGCCCTGCGCGGCTCGGGCTCGGTCACCTTCCCCTCGACCCGCGACGCGAACGGCAACAAGCGCTACGAGCTCGACGTCCTCAACCTCCCCGACCGCAAGGACGTATGGAACCAGGCCCTCAACCGCCACGACGGCGGGATCCTGAAGGCCTACCTGGTGCCGCCCTCCCTGGCCGGCGTCGACGACCTCGCCGCCGCCGGCGCGCGCGTGCTCGACGGGATGCTGCGGGAGTTCATCCAGGACCTGGCCCAGTTCGCGGCCGACAACCTGACCGAGATCGTGGCGATCGTCCACGCGGCCAACCACGACCCGGCCAAGGTCCCGCCGCCCGAGGTGATGGCCTACGAGGTCCCCGCCGCCGCGCGAAAGCTCTACCTCGAGGTGCTGCGGCTGATCAGCGCGGCCAACCGCGGTGAGGCGCCGGCGGACTGGGTGGACGTGCCGGCGCTCCTCGACCAGCTCGGGGTGCCCCTGCGCACGTCGCCGGTGGCGAGCGGGTCGGAGGAGGAGGCGGGTGCGGGCCAGCGTGGGCGGCCCCGGGACATGGCGGGCGAGCGCGAGAGGCGGCGCGAGGACGCCCGGACGGACCGCGGCGAGGACTCGACCGGAGCCTCGGGAGAGGGAGACGAAGGATGAAGTGCCCCAAGTGCGGCGGCTCGACCGCGATCTATGGGACCCGGAGCAAGACCGACGGGACCGTGCTTCGCTACCGACGCTGCCTGGCGCGCGGCTGCTGGCTGAAGTTCCGGACCACCGAAGAGGCTGTTCCTAACGACGACTACTACACGCCCCACGGCGGTCCGAGGAGCCGTGCTCTGCAACGTCAGTGAACGACGGTTTCCGCGGGCCACGACCCGATGCGGGCGGCTGGGGTCACGCGGTCAGGGGCGGTTCCTCAGGCGGGTACTTGAAGTAGTCGTTGGTCACGTCGTCCTCCTCCGAGTTGCGGAGGAGATACGCCGTCAGCTCCTCGCTCATCTTCTGCGCCACCTGGTCGGCAAGGTCCGGCGTGAGCGTCTCCCCATCATGCTCGCGCAACAGGCTCAGACCGCCTTCGACGATCGCCTCCAGCCGCGCATCCCTGCCGTGCTCCTGCACGGCGCCCCAGGCCTTGCGGAAGGCAGCAAGAATCTTGGGCTGATCGAAGACGTGATCCTTGGCCCCATCGCACACGGCCTGATCAAACGAGAAGTCACGACTCTCCTCGCGGTCACCCGACAGAGGGCAGACGACGTAGTGCAGCGCAACGGTCTCGGGCGACGAGGGGCTCAGGATTACGCTGAATCGGAAGTGCCCGAATAGCGTAACAAAGCCCACGAGCGGGCGGCCCTTCTCGCCGCACACCGTGACGGAGTGGTGGAACGTGCGAGGCTCACGAGTAGCCTGAGGTGCCGGGAAGGTGCTCACGTAGTCGTGATTGGCCAGTTCCCCGGGCTGCCCTACGCCGTCGTTCATGAAGGAGAGGGCAGCACGGAATGCCTCAGGATGGACATGGAGCAGTTCAGTTCGGCCGGCCAAGAGGGCGAGAGCCATCTTCGTGACGGCCCGGAACTGCTCGGGCCCACCAACTGGCACGGACTCGATCTCCAGCCACGGGTATGAGCGAACACGCCTCGCGCGAGCCGCTTGGATGGCGCCCTGTAGGTTCTTGGGGTCCACTCCGAACCGCTTGAACTGGGCGGCAAGGAGCCGCTCCGCCTCCTCCGGCGAGCGAGCATGGATCGTGATCTGCCTGGAGCCGTCCGGCCCGTTGTTGACTTCGATCTTCGCCTTCTGCATGCCGGGTTGCCCACCACCCTGGACGTCGTAGACCTTCCCGTCGTCGCCCGCAAGGCCTCGCAGGGCCGGACCAGTCGTGCGCCGGCGAGGCCGATCGCCAGCGACGTTGAGGAAGGTCGTGAACGGCCGGTAGGCCTCAGTGAGGGGCGCGTCGAGGAGATCGCCCAAGCGCTTGTTGCAGCCCACATGCCCGTCCGAGCACTTGCAGAAGATCCCCCGGAGGTTGAGACGTCCCCCAAGCGCGCTCAGGATGACGTGCTCTCGCGAGTCTGCCGGGCGATCGCACCCGGGCACGATACAGGTCTTCTCCACGGCTCCCCTCCCTACGGGCGTGCCACGACGCGATGACGACGACGGAGCCGGCTCCTCATGTCGCACGAACCGGGGAAATCTCGCAGAAGCGTAACCCCACAGCCACCAAGGCGCTTGCGGCCGCGCTGTTGATGCGCTCGTCCACATATGGAAACCGCCCGGCCCGCCCCGCCCGCCCACCTACCCTCGCGGCATGGTGGGCACCGCGACCAGCGACCTCGTCCGACTCCATGCGCTCCGACAGGGGAAGGCGCGGCTCCAGGTGGACCGCGCCTTCCCCGGGAGGATCCGGGGCGTCTCCATCCTCACCACCGGCCCGGCCCTCGGGCACGGGTTCGAGGTGGACCGGACCACCATCGAGCAGGTCAGCCAGCTCGCGCCGGGCATGCGCGGGCGGTGGACCCACGGCGGGCTGAGCGAGGACGGGCTCGGGCGGCATCTCGGCGCCTGGGAGGACGTCCGCATCGAGAGCTTCCACCTCTGCCGGGCCTGCGGCGTCGAGAACGAGGCCGCCACCTGCAGCACTTGTGGCGCTGAGGCCGGGGTCGAGTGGCGGTCCGTCGGTGACTTCGCCTTCGCCTCCAGCGCGCACAAGATCCGCCCCGACGGGCTGGACGTCCCCGCGCCGGTCTACCTCATGGAGCGGGCGCTCGAGGACCCCGAGAGCCTGGGCATCTCGATCGTGGCCCGGTTTGGCTTCTACGAGCCGCCGGTCCGAGAGGGGGAGCGGCAGCGCCGCCTGGCCCGCCTCGAGGCCAAGCAGGACCTAAAGCGCGGCGACTGGGTGGCGGACCCCGCCGCCAACCCGGTTGGCCTCCACGCCGGGACCGGCGCGCCCAGCGCCCTTACCGAGGCCGCCGCCCGGGAGCTCGACCGGATCGTCGCCCGCGAGGGGACCGCCAAGGCCAAGCTGCGCGCGCTGGCCTTCCTCGCGCGCTACTTCGGCGACGAGGACAGCGACGACGACGGGGACGAGGCGCCCCAGGGCGCCGACGCCCGCGTGGCCGAGCTCGAGCGCCAGCTCGAGGCGCAGGCCCGCGAGCTGGAGGCGCTCCGGGCCGCGCTGCGTCGCCACGAGGCCGCCGAGGCCGAGCGCCAGCGCGGCGAGGACGCCGACTACGTCGAGGCCCTCCGCCAGGAGTCGGCCGCGCTCAACGCGCCCATCGCAGCGGCGGACCTGGCGCGGGTCGCGACGCTCCTGCGCGAGGGGCAGCGCGAGACGGCGCAGCTCCTGGGCGAGGCCTACCTCGCCCGCAGCCGGGCCGAGAACCAGGCCGAGTTCACGCGGAGCGGGACGCACCCGCTCGGCAAGGACCACGACCGCGCGAAGGCGTCGGTCCTGGCGCGGGCGCGCATGCTCCGCCGGCGCGGCTGGACGGTCGAGCTCAACGACGACGGGACCGAGATCGTGCGCTCGAGCCCGCCGGGAGAGGGGAGGTAACCCATGGCGCTGCTGCCGGGTCTCTACACGCAGGAGTTCACCCCGCGGCGCTTCCGCGTGGACGAGCAGGCGCTGGTGCGCGGGAAGGCCGTGGTGCTCGAACCAGACACCCAGAGCCCCCTCGCGCCCGCCCACTGGATCCCGGAGGGGACGGTGGTCGTCCGCCGGCGGGGGAGCGAGCGCTTCGTCCACGCCACGCATCCGGCCGGGGAGCGCAACCGACCCGCGAGCGTCTCCGCCCTGGCCCCCGCCGACGCGGCCTGGGGCGGCTCGCTCGTCACGGTCTCGCTGGCAGACGGCCTCGGCCTCCCCGTGCGCCTCCCGCCTGGCGTGGCCGACAACGCGGCCGCGATCGACGCCCTCAACCAGGCGCCGGGCTTCGCCGCGCTCTTCCTGGCGGACGAGGACGCCGCCGGGCGGGTGCGGATCCGCACCCGTAAGGCGGGCGCCGGCGAGGTGCTCCACGTGCGCTCGTCGCTCGACGCGGCGTTTGGCCCCGAGGGGACCGCGGCCCACGGGCTCGACGCCGACTACCGGGTCACCGACGGCTGGGGCGACGTGCTCGAGCTGCCCGGGCGCCCGATCCACGCCGTCGTGCCCTCGCTCCTGGCCGGCCACTTCGAGGAGCGCGAGCTGATCCACCTCACCCCGGAGGCCCGCGTCGTCTTCGCGCGACGCGGCTCGATCTTCCGCTAGGGAGCCCCGTGGCCGTCACCGCCCTCGACGACCTCCTCTCGGTCGAGACCCTGACCGGCATGATCCGCACCTTCGCGGACCAGTCCGACAACCGGAGCTGCACCGCGCTCTTCGCCCAGAACGCGCGCCCGCTCCTGCCGCTCGGCGACTCGGTCGCCTGGGAGGAGGTGGTCTTCTCGCGCCACCTGGCCCCGGTCGCCGGGCCCGACAGCCCCCACACCCAGGCCAAGCGGCTGGGCCGGCGCAAGCGCTCGAGCGTCATGGCCATGATCCGGCTCTACAAGGATCTGCCCGCCAGCCACCTCTTCCTCCAGCGCGCGCCCGGCTCCGACGTGGCCGACGCCGAGGCGGTCCTGACCGCCGAGCTCGAGGACCTGGCGAACCTGATCGCCAACACCAAGGAGTTCCTCGCCTGCGGGGCGCTGCTCGGCACGATCGACGTCAACGAGAACACCGTCCCCGGGAGCGAGATCGCGTTCACCGTCGAGTTCGGGACCGCCGACGTGAACGCCCAGGACTCCTGGGCCGACCCCCAGACCAAGATCCGCTCGCAGGAGCTCCTCCGGCTCAAGCGCCTCTACAAGGACACGTGCGGCTTCCGGGCCGAGATCGGGATCACCGAGCCCACCGTCGAGAGCTACCTGGTCCAGAACGCCGAGGTGCGCGACTTCGCCAAGGAGCCGCTCGGCGTGGCGATCCTGCGCAACCTCAACCTGACCGGCGTGAACCCGCAGTGGGACAGCCTGGGCGGGCTGCAGTGGCGCTTCACCGACGGGACCTACAAGCCCGAGGCCGGCCCCGTCACGCGCTACTTCGACGCGGACACGCTCGTGGTCCTGCCCGGCGAGAGCCGCCTGCCGCAGGTCCTCGGCTGGGCCGAGGGCAAGGTCCACGTCCCCGCCGGGCCCGTCTTCGGGCCGGCGGCGGGCGAGGCCGGCCTGATCCAGGAGCTACGCGACTCCTACGCCTACGCCGAGGTCAGGACGGATCCGGTCGGCGTAAGGGTTTACGCCGGCTGGTACGGCCTGCCGGTGGTCCTGAACCCGAGCGCGGTCATGGCCTACCGCGTCGTCCCCCGCCCCGCGACCCCCTAACCCCCGGAGCCGAGCATGGTCTTCCAGCGTGGCCAGGCGCTCGTCCCCACCGTGGCGCGCGTCGTCCAGCTCACCGGCGCCCAGGACCTCGGCAACCTCGAGGCCTCGGGCGAGCTCTCGCTCGCCGACCTCCTCCTCACCGCGTCCGACGCCGTCTTCGACCGCCTGGTCGCCGACGGCCTCGACCCCGCGGGCCTCACCAACCCCGAGGTCTACGAGCGCGCGGTCGCCTACCAGTTCCTGGGCATCCTGGCCGCCCAGGCCTACCTCGCCGGCCGCGAGACCGCCCAGGACGTGGCCGACCGCCAGTTCGCGCTCGCCGACCGCGCCTACGAGCAGGTCCGCCCGCGCCTCACCCAGGGCGGCGACCCGCGCACCGCCGGCGAGGGCCAGCCCGTAGTCCTGAACCCCACCCCCAGCCCGCTCTTCGGGCCCTTCGCCCACCGCGGAGGCCGCCCGTGAAGCTCTCGATCCAACGTGCCCTGCGCCGCTTCGCGCGCGCCCTCCAGCGCGACTACGCGCGCGCGATCCGCAGCAGCGGGGCGGGGGGGCGCCCCCCCCCCGCCCCCCCCCCCCCCCGCGGGCCCCCCGCCCCCCCCCCGGGGGGGGGCCC
>JAMLIC010000069.1 GCA_023954375.1 Planctomycetota bacterium | reverse complement strand
GCCCCGCCTACTCCCCGCCGCACGCCCCTCCCTGGGCGCCCCGGGGGTGGCCCGGCCCCCGCCCCGCGGGCCCCGGGACAGCGCCTGAGTGGCGTCTTGGCGGTTCAGCATTGCTCGCCGTGGCGGCGTCACCGTCCATGACTCCTGGAGATGCGAGCCTGCGCGCGCCCGCGGCAAAGATGCGGGCGCTTCTTGGCGGCTACGCGGGCGGGGGCGACTCCTCGAGCAGGACGTCCTGCGTCGTCCGCTGGCCCTCGTTCACGTCGAGGTCCGTCTGCGCCTGCTGGACGCCCGGGGCGTCGGCCTGCAGCAGGTAGGGGCCGGCCTCCAGGCCCTCGATCACGTAGGCGCCCTGGGCGTCCGTCTTCGTGCGGGCGATCACCTGGCCGTCGCGGAGCAGCGCCACGCGCGCGTTGGCGACCGGCTGGTCGTCCTGGGGGTCGGTCGTCCCGCGGTCGGTGCGGACCACGCCGGCGACCGAGCCCGTGAAGGCCCCCGTGAGCGGGCGGACCCGCACCACGGGCGTGAAGGTCATGGCGGTCGGCGCCTCGACGTCACCCTGCACGTCGAGCGACTCGAACAGGTCGAAGTCCATGACGATCGACTCGGTCCGGGCGGGGTCGACCTCGACGCCGCCGTCAGGCATGGAGATGTCGAAGTACCAGCGCTCGCCCTCCTGCTGGGCGCCGGCGATGGTCAGGCGCCCGTCCTCGGTCGAGTAGGTCTCCTCGCCGAACGGGGTCTCGTAGCGGACGGCGACGTCACGCAGGAACACGCGCGCCGTCTGGTAGGTGCCGCGGGGCAGGTCTCCGGACACGAGATGCTCGCGCTGCCCGCCGCGCAGGGGCAGAAGGTCCACCTGCCGCGGCTGCCCCTCGGGGGCGAGGAACACCGGGGCGGTGATCGGGGTGGCGACGGCGGTGTCGATCACGCCGATCGCGTCGATGCGCTCGATGAACACGTTCACGGCGCGGAGCCGCTCGAGCTGCGGCGGGGCGTCGGTGAGGAACAGGTCCACGCGGCCCCGCTCGGGGTCGCCGACGAACCGCCTGCTCCGCCGGTCGCTACAGCCGACGGTGAACGCCCCGGCCGCGACGAGCACGACCAGGGCGGGGAGGATGCGCGTACGGAGAGAGATCACGGGAGAGCCTCCTTTCGCCGGCCCCGCTCTTCAAACGGGGGGCCACGCGGAGGCACCATGAAGTCGACGAGAGGTCGTGTTCCGTTCGGGTAGTTCCGGCAACGCCGGGGTGGTTTCCCCGGGCGGGGACCTTCACCCGTCCGCGGGCCGAGACCAGGGGAGGCCGTGACCTCCGCCTGGTCTCCACCCGGGGCGGCCCCACGAAGGGGACCGCTGCGGCCTACTGCTGCGCGCCGTTGTTCGGCGTGCCGTTCGGGTCGGTCGGCTCGGTCGGCTCGGTCGGCTCGGTCGGCGTCTCGGCGAGCACGACGTCCTGCGTCGTCCGCTGCCCCTCGTTCACGTTGACCTGGAGCTCCTGCGCCGTGACGCCCTCGGCGGAGACGATCATCGTGTAGGCGCCCGGCGCGAGGCCCTCGATCACGTAGACGCCCGCTCCATCCGTCTTCGTGCTCGCGACGATCTCCTCGTCGGCCTGCCGCTGCAGCTGGATGATGGCGTTCTCGACCGGCGCGTCGTCGCCGAACTCGGTGGGCGTGCCGCGGTCGCTGCGCACCTGCCCGCTGATCGAGCCGGTGCCCGTCGGACCGTCGAGCCGCCGCAGGCGGGCGGTCGGGGTGAAGGTCATGGCGGTGGGCGCGGTCGCGTCGCCCGTGACGTCCAGGGACTCGAACAGGTCGACGTCGACCAGGAGCGGAACGACCTGCCCTGGCTCGATCATGACGGCGCCGTCCGGGGCCGTCAGCTCGAAGACGTAGAGCTCGCCCTCCTGCTCGGCGCCGCTGACGGTCAGGCGCCCGTTCCCGGTCGAGAAGGTCTCGTCGCCGAAGGTCGTGTTGTAGATGACCTCGACCTCCGAGAAGTAGACGCGGAACGTCTGGTAGGTGCCGCGCGGGACGTTGCCCGAGCCGACCAGCTGGCGCTGTCCGCCGCGGAGCGGCAGCAAGTCGACCTGAGTCGGGGTGTCCTCCGGCGCGAGGATGAAGGGCACATCGATCGTCGTGGCCTCGGTGGCGGTGTCGACGAAGCCGATCGCGTCGACGCGCTCGAAGAACACGTTCACCTGGCGCAGCCGATCGAGCTGCGGCGGCGCGTCGGTGACCCACACGTCGAAGCGGCCCCGCTCGGGGTCCTCGACGAACGTCGTTCGACGCTTCGTGTCGGTGCAGCCGAACGTGAAGGCGCCGGCCGCGAGCAGCACGGCCGCGCTGGAGACGGAACGAGAGCGAAGGGACAGCATGAGGGAAGAGACCTCCTTTCGCCCGCGGCCCCGAACAAACGACGGCCCACGCGGATTTCACGGTGGAGCGGAGGTGGTCGGTCTTCGTTCGGGGAGTTCTCGCGACGCCGGGGGCGACTTCCCCGTCGGTTGTCAATGAGTGCGCCGCGAAGTCACCTTCGTCAGTGAAGTTGCCGCCAAGTCACTATCGCCCGCTCGCAGGTCTCGAGGTCGGGGACGAGCGCGAGGCGGCAGAAGCCCTCGCCGCCGGGGCCGAAGTAGCTGCCGGGGATCAGGACGAGCCCCCCCTGCTCGAGGAGGCGCGCCGCGTAGGCCTCGTCGTCGCCGCCGGGGGCGCGGAACCACATGAAGAAGGTGCCGTCGCCGCCGGCCTGCTCGAGCCCGGCCTCGCGGAAGAAGGCGTCGAACAGGGCGCGCTTGCGCTGGAACGTCGCCCGGCGCGCGGCGGCGTGCGCGTCGTCCGCCCACGCCGCCGCGGCGGCGTGGTCGACGAACACCTGGCTGGCCGTGCCCACGTTGGGGCGCAGCTTGCCGAACGTGGCGATCAGCGCGGGGTCGCCGGCGACGAACCCGCTGCGGTAGCCGGTCATCCCGGACCGCTTCGAGCAGGAGAAGAACGCGAGGATGTTGCGGGTGCCCGCCTCCAGGAGCGAGCGCGGCGCCTCGTCCGAGTAGACGTCGACGTAGCACTCGTCCGAGCACACGAGGACGTCCTCCTCGGCGGCGAAGCGGGCGATCCGCTCCAGGTAATCGGCCGGGGCGAGCGCGCCGGTGGGGTTGTGGGGGTAGTTGATCCACACGACCGCCAGCCGCTCGCGCACCTCGCGCGGGAGCGCCCACGGCTCGAGGAGGAAGCGGTTCTCCGGGCGCAGGGGGACGCCGTGAGGGCGCCCGCCGGCGAAGCGGGTCCCGGCCTCGAACACCGGGTAACCAGGGGTCGGGAAGACCACCACGTCGCGCGGGCCGCCTCGCTCGAGGAACGCGAACGGCAGGTTGAAGATCGCCTCCTTGCTGCCGAGCGTGCCCAGGACCTCGCGGTCCGGCTCCACGGCGACCCCGAACCGTCGCTGCAGGTAGCCCGCGGCCGCCCGGCGCAGCTCGGCGGCCCCCCGGTAGGTGGGGTAGCGGCAGACGTCCGGGACGGCCTCGAGCAGGGCCTGGCGGACGTGCGCGGGGGTGGGCTCGATCGGGTCGCCGGTCCCGAAGTCGAACACCTCGCGCCCGGCCTGGCGGAGGCGCTCCTTGGCCGCCTCGATGCGGACGATCGGGTAGTCGGGGAGCGCGGCGAGGACGGGGTTGACGGTGGGCATGGCCGTGAAGGTACCGCCGCTCCCGGGTGGCGGCCAGGCTCCCGTGCCCCGTCAGGGCACGGACTCGCGAGGGCTTGCGCCCTCGCCGTCCCCCCGCTGCTCGCGCGCGGGCGCCCTCCGCGAGCGCCCGGGTCACCCGGCGAGCGCGGCACGCGCCACCTGGCGGCGACGCCCGCCCGCAGGTGCAAGGCACACCGCGGCGGACACTTACGCCTCGCGCCGCCCGCGGCGCCGTGCAGGAGTGGCCACGCGTTGCCATCGTCGTGGCAGAGGGGGACGCCGACACCCGGGTCGTGGTGAGTGGTCCCATGCTGCCTGCCCTGATCGCCTCCGTCTCCGGCCCGCGCGCGCGCGCGCTGACCTTGGCCCTGCTCCTGGTCGCCGCGCCGGGCTGCATCGTCACCCCGCCGCTCGGCGACCTGCCGCGGGCCGGCGACGCGGAGTCCATGGAGGTCGTCGACGCCGACTACCTCCCCTTCCGCCGCTCGCCGCAGAACCGCTACGCCGTCGTCATGAACGGGCGGGTGTTCCAGCCCCCGGCCGAGGGGTTGGCCGTGCACGACCCCGACGACCTGCTCAGGGGCGAGGCGATCGAGGACCCGTGGGTGCAGGGCGACATGGACCAGCTCACGCGCCTGCTCCTGAGCAAGGGCTACGACGTCTACCGGCTCGACTTCGGCCGCGTCACCCCCGACCTCATGCGCTCGCTGCTCGAGCGGATCGTCTTCGTCTCCGACGACGAGACGCAGGTGCTCGTGGCCTACTCCGGCGAGGGCGACTCGACCGGGCTCCGCACGCGGAGCATGCGCCTGGGGACCTCCCGGCACCTCGTCCCGCAGGGGACGACGATCACGCCGGCCGACCTGTTCGCCGCGCTCGAGCCGGTCCAGGGCCGGAAGGCCGTGCTCCTCAACGCCTGCGAGGCCGGGATCTTCGCCGAGGAGGCGGCCCGGTGGGGCCGCTTCGAGGGCGTCGTGATCGCCGCCTGCCCGCGCGGCTACGCCACCACCCCCCATGAGCCCTCGGGCACCACGGCGATCTTCGCCGCCTTCCTCGACCTCTACGCCCGCGACCCCTCCCGGGTCCACAACCTCGCCACGGTCGAGATCGACCGCGCCGGCGGCCTGTGGACCAACCTCGCCCACCACTGGCAGAGCCTCTGGCGCGGCGGCGGCAAGCCGATCAGCTACGAGCCCGTGATCTTCGCCAGCAGCGACTTCTGGTTCTGACGACGCCCGACCGCTGACTGGACATGCGACCGGGGGCGCAGCCAGGCTGCGCCCCTACGTTCGTCTGTCCAGCGTCTCGATCGTCTCGATCCTCGCGGAGGAGGGGCTCCGCTGGCCCCTCGCAGAGAGCGCCGGACCGCCTCCGGGCACCCCTCGCGGCGCCTCCGCAGCCAGAGCCCCAGGCGAGGCGGAGGAGGGCGAGGCGATGCCGCGCGAAGGCGAGGGAAGGCGGCCTCCTGGCCGCCGACCGAGCCTGAGCGGTCGAGGGGCCGCGCGCCGCCCCCCCCCCCGACGGACGGCAGCGCCCGCCATCCTCCGCCGCAGCCGCGTGTCAGTGGGTGGCGGCGCCGTCCTCGCGGACGGTGAGCACCTCGAACCCGTCGTCGGTGACGGCGACGGTGTGCTCGAAGTGGGCCGAGGGCTTCTTGTCCTTCGTGACGACGGTCCAGCCGTCGGCGAGGGTGCGCGTCTTGTGCGTGCCGAGGTTGACCATGGGCTCGATGGCGAGCACGAGGCCCTTCTTCAGCACGAGGTCGTTGCGCAGCAGCTGCGGCGAACAGAAGTTCGGCACCTGCGGGTCCTCGTGCAGCTTCGTGCCGATCCCGTGGCCCACGTACTCCTCGACGATCCCGTAGCGGCCGGTCTTCTCGCTCTCGCGGCGGCGCACCTCGCCCTCGATCGCCGAGGCGACCTCGGAGAGCTTGCCGCCCGGTCGGATCTGGCGGATCCCCGCCCACAGCGCCTCGCGGCAGACGGTCAGGAGCTCCTGCACCTCGGGCGCGACCTTGCCCACGGGCAGGGTCACGGCCGAGTCGCCGTGGTAGCCCTGGTAGATCACGCCGCAGTCGATCGAGACGACCTGCCCCTCCTCGAGCTTGCGGTCGGGCGTGAGCTTGCCCCGGTACATGCAGCGGCCCGGGATCCCGTGGACGACCTCGTCGTCGATCGAGATGCACAGCACGGCCGGATAGGCCTTGCCGCCCACGACATAGCCAAGGAAGGAGGGGATCCCGCCCATCTCCTTCATCTTGGCGTGCGCCGCCTCGTTGAGGTCGCCCGTGGTCACGCCCGGCGCGACCAGGGCCTGCATGAGCTTGTGGACCTCCGCCACCATGCGCCCGGCGACGCGCATCCGCTCGAGCTCGCGGTCGGTCTTGTAGTTGATCTGCCTGGATCGCTGGAGCATGGCTGGCCTCTGACGTCCCGATCCTACCCCGAAGCAACAGGGGTCGTGCGTCCCCCGTACGCGCCGCGGCGCGGCCCAGGGGGGCCGCGCCACGCCGATCGCCACGAACGCGTGCGCGGCTGCCTGCTGCTAACGCCTGCCCCGCACACGGCCGGTCTTCATGAAGCCCTCGTAGTGGCGCATGAGCAGGTGCGACTCGATCTTCTGCACCACGTCGAGCGCAACGCCGACGACGATCAGGATGCCCGTGCCGCCGAGGAAGCGGGTCAGGACGAGGTCGATGTCCATCGCCTTGCTGGCCACGGTCGGGAACACGCCGATGAACGCCAGGAACAGGGCGCCCACGAACGTGATCCGGTTCATGATCGACTCGAGGTACTCCGCCGTCTTCTTGCCCGGCCGGATGCCCGGGATGAACGAGCCGTGCTCCTTCATGTTGGTCGCCAGCTCGACCGGGTTGAAGGTCAGCGACACCCAGAAGTAGGTGAAGAAGATCACCATCGAGATGTAGACGGCCAGGTACCAGAACGACTCGCCGCGGGCGAAGACGTCGGCGATCGCCGGCAGGACGGGCGTCAGCATGGCCGTCGGCAGGACGATCAGCGACTCGGCGAAGATCACGGGCATGACGCCCGCGGCGTTCACGCGCAGCGGCAGGTAGTGGCGCTGGCCGCCGTAGACGCGGCGGTTGCGCGTGTGCTTCGCCTGCTGGATGCGGATGCGCCGCTGGCCCTGCTGCATGATCACGACGGCCACGACCACGCCGAGGAACAGGGCCACGAAGATCACGAACTTCAGGATCTCCATGGGGAAGTTGCCGCCGGTCTCGACCGCGGCCTTCACCCCCTGGAAGAACTGGAAGATCGAGCCCGGCAGGTCGGCGACGATGCCGCCCATGATGATGAGCGAGATGCCGTTGCCGATGCCGAACTCCGTGATCTGCTCGCCGATCCACATGAGGAAGATCGTCCCCGTGGTCAGCGTCAGGATCGTCATCAACCAGAAGCCGATCGTCGCCTCGCGCACCAGGTCCTGGTTCTGGATCCAGAGGATGATGAACACCGACTGGATGAGGCAGAGGAGGATCGTCGCGTAGCGCGTGTACTGGTTGATCTTCTGCCGCCCGCTCTCGCCCTCCTTCGAGATCGCCTCGAGCGCCGGGATCACCTTCACGAGGAGCGAGAAGATGATCGACGCCGAGATGTAGGGCATGATCCCCAGGGCGAACAGCGTGCACTGCTGCAGCGCGCCGCCGGTGAGCATGCTGATCGTGTTGAGGATGTCGGCGAACCCGCCCGCGTCCTGCTTGAGCAGGCGGTCCAGGGCCTCCCGGTCGATCCCCGGGATCGGGATGTAGCTCCCGAGCCGGTACAGGATCATGAAGCCCGCCGTGACGAGCATCTTCGTCCGGAGGTCGGGGATGCGGAAGATGTTCTTGAACGCCTGGAGCATCCCAGCTTCTTCCTTCTACGACGTGGGCCGGCTCGGGGTGCCCGGCCGGCCCAGCATGATACGCATCCGATCGCGCGTGTGGTGAACGGGGGCGACGACCAGCCAGCCGGTCGGCTAGCGCTTGCCCTTCGCCGCCGGCTTGGGCCTCTTGGCCTCGGCGCGGGCCTGGGCCTCCTTGCGCCGGGTCGACCGCTTGCCCTTGCCGCGCTTCGCCTTCCAGTCCTTGCGGGCGTCCTCGCCCGGGACCGGCAGGAGCTCGATCGTCCCGCCCTTCGCCTCGATGGCGGCCTTGGCCGTCTCCGAGACGCGGTGGCACTTGATCGTCAGCTTGCGCTCGAGCGTCCCCACGCCCAGGACCTTCAGGCCCGAGCGGACCTTGGGGACCAGGCCGCGGCGCAGGCACTCCTCGGGCGTCACGACGTCGCCGTCCGCGAACGCGTTGAGGTCGTGCAGGTTCACGAACGACCACACCTTGCCGAAGTTCTTGTTGTTGAACCCGCGCTTGGCGATGCGCCGGACGAGCGGGATCTGGCCGCCCTCGCGGTAGAACTTCGTCTTGTAGCCGCTGCGCGCGCGCGCGCCGTTGTTGCCGCGGCCGGCGGTGGTGCCCCAGCCGGAGGCGGGGCCACGCCCGACGCGGTGCCGCACCGGCTTGCCGGCGACGGCCTCGTTCAGCTCGTGGAGGTTCACTGGGCCGCAGCCTCCTTCTCGGCGCGCGGGGACCCGCCCTCGCTCGCCTTCAGCGCCTTCATGCGCCACGTCCCCGCGGCCGGGTCGAGCTTGACCCCGCGGAGCTTCTCGATCTGGTCGCGCGTGCGCAGCGACTTGAGCGCCATCTCGCACGCCTTGACGACGTTGAGCGGGTTGCCCGAGCCGTGGCACTTCGTGAGGATGTTGCGGATGCCCGCGGCCTCACACACCGCACGGACGCTCGCGCCGGCGATGATTCCAGTTCCCGGGGAGGCCGGCTCGAAGATCACGGCCGAGGCCCGGTACTGGCCCTTGAACGGGTGCGGGATCGTGCCGTCGACGAGCGGGATGCGGAACATGTGCTTCCGCGCGTCCTTGACGCCCTTCTCGACCGCGTTGGGCACGCCGTTGGCCTTGCCGTAGCCGATGCCCACCCGCCCCTTGCCGTCGCCGACGACGACGAGGGCCGAGAAGCTGAAGCGCCGGCCACCCTTGACCACGGCCGCCGAGCGGTTGATCCGCACGACGTTCTCGATGAGCTTGTCGCCGCGGTCGTCGCGGTCGTCGTCGCGGTCGCGACCACGCCCACGGCCGCCGCCGGGGCCGCCGTGGCCGCCGCCGGGGCCGCCGTGACCGCCGCCGGGGCCGCGACCGCGCCCGCGCCGCCGCCGCCGTGGCCGCCGTGGCCGCCGTGGCCGCCGCGCTCACCGCCGCCGCGCTCGGGGCGCTCGCCGCCGCCGGGCCCGCCCTGGGCGCCCGCGCCCTGCGGCTCGGCGCCCGACTCGGTGTTCTGCTCAGAACTCAAGGCCCGCCTCCCGTGCCGCATCGGCGAGCGCCTTGATGCGGCCGTGATACTTGTAACCGCCGCGGTCGAAGCACACCTTGGAGACGCCCTTCTCCTTGGCGCGCTCGGCGATGGTCTTGCCGAGCAGCTTCGCCGCCGCGAGGTTGGAGCACTTCCCGCCGAGCTCGCCGCTCAGCGTCTTCTGGAGCGTCGACGCGGCCACGACCGTCTTGCCGGCCAGGTCGTCGATGACCTGGGCGTAGAGGTACTTGTTGCTGCGGAAGACGCTCAGCCGGGGGCGCTCGGACGACCCCTCGACCCGGCGCCGGAGCCGCTGGTGGCGGCGGACCCGGGCAGTTCCCCTGTCGCGCTTCATGTCTGACTACCTTCGGCTCGGCGCCCGGCTTCGGTGTCCCGCCGGAGCGGGACACCCCACGGATCGCCGCCCTGTTTACTTCTTCTCACCGAAGGCCTTGCCGGCCTTCTTGCGGATGACCTCGCCCCGGTACCGGATGCCCTTGTTCTCGCCGTAGGGCGACGGCGGCCGGATCTTGCGGATCTCGGCGGACAGCTGCCCCACGGCCTGCTTGTCGGCGCCGAGCACGCGCACGACGACCGGGCGCTGCTTGTCGACCTTGACCTCGAGCCCCTTGGGGATCTTGATCTTGACCTTGTTCGAGAAGCCGATGTCGAGCTCGAGCTCCTGGCCCTTCACATCGGCGTTGTAGCCGGTGCCGTGGATCTCCAGGATCTTCTCGAACGGCGTCTTGACCCCGTTGACCATGTTGGCCAGCAGGGCCCGCGTCATGCCGTGGAAGGCGCGGTGCTGCTTCGAGTCGCTCGTGCGGGTCACCGTGATGGTGCTGCCCTCGAGGGCGATCCCGACCCCGTAGGGGAAGGTGTGCTCGAGCTTGCCGCTGGGCCCCTCGACGGAGACCTTGCGCTGCGCGACGTTCACCTTCACGCCCGCGGGGATCTGGACGGGCTTCTTGCCGATGCGCGACATGGTTCCCTCAGTAGACCTGCGCCAGGACCTCGCCCCCGATACCGCGGGCGCGCGCCTCACGGCTCGAGAGCACCCCCTGCGACGTGGAGAGGATGTTGATGCCGAGCCCGTTCATGACGCGGAGCAGGTCCTTGGCCTTGAAGTAGACGCGGCGCCCCGGCTTGGAGACGCGGTCGATGCGCGAGATCACGTCCTCGCCCTCGGGGCCGTACTTGAGGTCGATCTCGAGCCACCCCTGCGCGCCGATGCCGTCGCCCGGCTTCGACTCCTGCGCGCGGTAGTCCGCGATGTAGCCCTCGCGCTTGAGGACGTCCGCCACCTGGACCTTCAGCGCGGAGCGCGGGATGCGCACCTTCTGCCGGCGGATCTGCAGGGCGTTGCGGATCTGGGTGAGCATGTCTGCGATCGGGTCGGTCATCATGGGATCAGGCCCTCACCAGCTGGCCTTCTTGACACCAGGGATGCGGCCCTGGAGGGCGAGCATCCGGAAGCAGATCCTGCAGATCGAGAACTTGCGGTAGTAGGCGTGGCGGCGCCCGCAGAGCTCGCAGCGGTTGTACCGCCGCGTGCTGAACTTCGGGGGGCGCTTCGCCTTGACCCGCTGAGACGTCTTGGCCATGGCGCGTGGGTCTCCTGTTGCCTACTGGATGATCTGCACGGGGAGGTTGACGAACGGGAGGCCGACCAGGCGCAGCGTCTCGCGCGCCTCGTCGTCGGTCCGCGCCGTCGTGCAGACGACGATGTTCATGCCGTTGTAGAACTCGACCTTGTCGGCCCGCACCTCGGGGAACACGAGCTGGTCGGGCAGCCCCATGGCGTAGTTGCCGCGCCCGTCGAACGACTTCGAGCTCAGGCCGCGGAAGTCGCGCAGGCGGGGGACGACCAGCGTGATGAGCCGGTCGAGGAACTCCCACATGCGCGGGCCGCGCAGCGTGACCTTGAGGCCCACCGGCATGCCCTGGCGCAGCTTGAAGTTCGCCACCGACAGGCGCGCCCGGGTCACCAGCGGGCGCTGGCCCGTGGCGGTCTCGAGGTCCTCGAGGAGCGCCTCGAGCTTGCGCGGGTTCTCGTTGGCGTCGCCGATGCCCATGCTCACCACGACCTTGGTGACGCGGGGCACCGCCATCTCCGCCTCGTAGCCGAACTGCTTCTTCAGCCCGGCGCGCACGACGGTCTCGTAGTGCTTCTTCAGGCGGGGCGGGGGGGCCGGCTCCGTGGGCTTGCCCTCCTTCTTCTTGCGCGGCTTCGCCTTGAAGTCGCCCTTGATCGCCTTGCCGCCGCCGCCGCCCCCCTTGGGGGCCTTCGCCGGCTTCGCCGCCTTGGTCTTGTCGTCAGCCATCGTGTTTCCCTCGGGGAGAGGCTAGCTCTCCTGGACCTTGCGCACCTTGCAGGCGGGGATGGGGAACTCGCGCTCGACCCGGCCGCCCTGCGGGTTCTGCTGCGTGCGCCGGAGGTGCTTCCAGCGCCGGTTCACGCCCTGCACCACGACCTCGCCCTTGGCGGGGATGGCGCGCATGACCTTGCCGGTCTTGCCCTTGTCGGCGCCGCTGAGCACGACGACGTCGTCGTCCTTCTTCACGTGCAGCTTGTGCAGGTGCTTCGTCTCACCCTTGCCGCGGACCTTCGGCGCGCGCAGGTACCGCTTCTGCCCCTTGCCGGTGTGCGCCATGACCTACACGACCTCCGACGCGAGCGAGATGATCTTCGTGAACTTCTTCTCGCGCAGCTCGCGGGCGACGGCGCCGAACACGCGCGTGCCCTTCGGGTTCTTCGAGGCCACGTCGGCCAGGACGACCATGGCGTTCTTGTCGAAGCGCACCCAGCTCCCGTCGGGCCGGCGGTACTTCTTCTTGCAGCGCACGACGACCCCGCGGACGATGTCGCCCTTCTTCACCTCGGCGCCCGGCTGCGCCTGGCGGACGTGGGCGACGATGATGTCGCCCAGGCGCGCGATCCGCGTGTCCGACTTGCCGAGGACGCCGATCATCTTGGCCTTCTTGGCCCCGGTGTTGTCGGCGACGTCGAGCAGCGTCTCCATCTGGATCATGGCGTCAGCTAGCTCCCAGCGCGCTTGAGCACCGCGCCGAGGCGGTACTTCTTGAGCTTCGAGTAGGGGCGGCACTCGTACACCGAGACGGTGTCACCGAGCTGCGCCTCGCCCTTCTCGTCGTGCGCGTAGACCCTGGTGTGCCGGCGCACGTACTTGCCGTACTTCTTGTGCGGCTCGAGGCGCCCGAGCTCGACCACGAGCGTCTTCTGCATCTTCGTCGAGACGACCATCCCCTCGAAGACGGTGCGCTTGCCGCGCGTCGTGTCGGCGTAGCGGCGCTCGGGCGCGGGCTGCGCGGTGGCGTCGGCGGGGGGGGTTTCGGCGGGCGTGTCGGACATGGCTCGTTACTTCCCCTGCTTCGCGGCCGCGAGCTCGCGCTCGCGGAGGACCGTCTTGAGGCGGGCGACGCGCTTGCGCAGCTCGCGGACCGCGGCGGTGTTGTCCACCGCCTCCATGGCGGTCTGGAAGCGCTTGCGGAACATCTCCTCGCGCGCGTCCTCGACGGCCTTCGACAGGTCGTCGGTGGCGAGGCCCCGGATCTCCTCGAGGTTCACTGCGACCTCCTCGGCACGTAGCGCACCTTGACCGGCAGCTTGTGGGCCACCCGGGCGAACGCGCGCTTGGCCACCTCCGCCGGGACGCCCGCGATCTCCATGATCACGGTGCCGGGCCGGACCGCGGCGGCCCAGTAGTCGGGCTCGCCCTTGCCCGTGCCCATGCGCACCTCGAGCGGCTTCGAGGTGAGCGGCTTGTGGGGGAACATGCGGATGTAGAGCCGGCCCTCGCCGCCCAGGTAGCGGCCGCAGGTGATGCGGCTCGCCTCGATCACCTGGGCCGAGACCCAGCCGGCCTCGAGGCACTGCAGGCCGTGGTCGCCGAACACGACGCGGTTCCCGCGCCGGGCGAACCCCTTCATGTGGCCGCGCTGCACCTTACGGTGCTTGACGCGCTTCGGCATCATCGCCATGGCCTAGCCCTCCCCGCCGCCGAACTCGCCCATCTGGGACGCGTCGACGGTCGGCGCCTGCGGCTTGATCTTGCCGCGGTCACCGTGCTTGCGCAGGCCGCGGTAGACCCAGCACTTCACGCCGATCGACCCGTGGGTCGTCACGGCGGTGGCGTGCCCGTAGTCGATGTCGGCGCGCAGCGTGTTGAGCGGGATCGAGCCCTCGTGGCTGTGCTCGGTCCGCGCCATCTCGTGGCCGCCGAGGCGGCCCGCGACCTTGATCCGGCAGCCCTTGGCCCCGGCGCCCATGGTCAGCTCGAGCGACTTCTTGATCACGCGGCGGAAGCTCATGCGCTTCTTCAGCTGCTCCGCCACGCCCTCCGCCACCAGCTGGGCGTCGAGCTCGGGCCGGTCGATCTCCTGGATCTTGAGGTCGACCTTCTTCTTGGTGATCTTCGCCAGGTCGTCCTTGAGCTTGTCGACCTTGGCGCCCTTGCGGCCGATGATCACGCCCGGGCGCGCCGTGCGGATGATCACCGTGACCTCGCCGCCCTCGGTCTTGCGCTCGATGTCGACGCGCGGGATGCCGGCGAAGCCGTACTCCTTCTTCACCGCGTCGCGGATCTTCTGGTCCTCGACGAGGAGGGGCCCGAAGTCCTTCTTCTTGGCGTACCAGCGCGAGCGCCAGTCCTCGGTGATGCCGACGCGGAACCCGGTGGGGCGAACCTTCTGTCCCACGGTTACTCCTCCGCCTTCTGCCGCCGCGGGCGGAGGCGAATCGTCAGATGTGCGTAGAACTTGCGGTACGGGTAGGCCGCGCCGCGGGCGCGGGGCCGCCACCGCTTGAGCCGCGGGCCCTCGTCGGCGAGGGCGTCGTGGACGTAGAGGTCGTCCACGTCGACCGACGGCTGGGGCTCGAGGACGTTGCCCGCGTGGTCGCGGATGTTCTCGTCCTCGATCGCGCGGTCGGCGTTGGCGATCGCGCTCTTCAGCACCTTGTCGACCAGGTACGCGCCGCGCTGGCGCATGTGCTTGAGCTGGTCGAGCGCCTCCGAGACCGGCAGGTTCCGGATGCGGTCCAGGACCCGCCGCACCTTGCGCGGCGAGATCTTGGCGTAGCGGTGGAACGCCTTGAACTCGGCGGCGTTCTCGATGTTGTTGCGCTTCTTCTCAGGCGGTCGCATCTCAGGCCGGCCCCTTGACCTTCTTGCCCGTGTGGCCGCGGAACACGCGCGTCGGCGAGAACTCGCCCAGCTTGTGCCCGACCATGTCCTCGACGATGAACACCTTGTGGAAGGTCTTCCCGTTGTGGACCTCGAACGTGTGGTTCACGAACTCGGGGACCACCGTGCAGCGGCGCGACCAGGTCTTGATCGGCGAGCTGTCGCTCGACTCCTTCTGCCGGAGGACCTTCCTCATCAGCTTGGCGTCGACGTAGGGCCCCTTCTTGAGCGAACGGCTCATGGGCTATGCCTTCCCCTGCGACTTGCGGCGGCTGCGGACGATGAACTTGGTCGAGCGCGCCTTCGGCTTGCGGGTGATCCCGCCCTTGGCCAGCGTGCCCTTCGGGCCGACCGGGTGACGGCCGCCCGCGCGGCGACCCTCGCCGCCGCCCATGGGGTGGTCGTGCGGGTTGCGGACCGACCCGCGCGAGATCGGCCGGTAGCCCATCCAGCGGTGACGCCCCGCCTTGCCGATCACGATCACGTTCTGCTCGATGTTGCCCAGCTGGCCGATCGTGGCCCGGCCGTCGATCGGGACGCGGCGCATCTCGCCCGACGGGAGCTGGATCGTGGCGTGGTCGCCCTCCTTGGCCATGAGCTTGATCATGGCGCCGGCGGCGCGGCCCAGCTGGCCGCCCCGGCCCGGCTGGAGCTCCACGTTGTGGATCACCAGGCCGGTGGGGATGTAGCGCATGGGGATGCAGTTGCCGACGCGCGGCTCGGCCTGCGGCCCCGACATGACCATCATCCCGGCCTGGAGCTCGAGCGGCGCGAGGATGTAGCTCTTCTCGCCGTCGGCGTAGTGCAGGAGCGCGATGCGCGCCGTGCGGTTCGGGTCGTACTCGATCGAGACGACCTTGGCCGGCACGCCGTCCTTGCGGTTGCGCTTGAAGTCGACCAGGCGGTAGATCGACTTGTGGCCGCCGCCGCGGTGGCGCGCCGTGACCACGCCGTGGTGGTTGCGGCCGCCGCTCTTCTTGATGCGCTGGAGGAGGCTCTCCTCCGGGCGGTTGCGGTTCTTGTGCGTCAGCTCGGCCCAGTCGGAGACCTGGGCGCCGCGGCGGCCGGGCGACGTCGGGTTGTAGGTGCGGATGCCCATGCTAAGCCTCGATCTTCTGGCCCTCGGCCAGCCGCACCAGGGCGCGCTTCCAGTCGGGCTGGGAGCTCCAGGTGTGCTTCATGCGCCGGGGCTTGCCCTTGCGCACCTGCGTGCGCACGGAGACGACCTTCACGCCCGGCCAGAGCTTCTCCACGGCCGAGCGGATCTGGACCTTGTTGGCCCGCATGTCGACCTTGAACGCGTAGACGTTGCTGTGCTCGGTCTGCCCGGTCACCTTCTCGGTGATGATCGGGCTCTTGATCACCTGAAAGGCGTCGAGGTCCACGATCAACCCTCCCCGGCGCTCGCGGTCGCCTCGGCGCCGCGGACCTTGCTGGCATCGGCCTTGCGCGTGCCCTTGGGCTTGCGCGGCCGCTGGACGGACTTCATCGGCTGGTTCAGGCGCTCGAAGGCCGGCGCCTCCATGACGACGTGCTTGTGCAGCAGGGCGTCGCGGGCGGTCAGCTCGCTCGAGGGCACGCAGCGCACGCGCTCGATGTTGCGGGCCGACTTGTAGACGTTCGGCTTCAGCCCGTCGGTCACGACGAGCACGCTCTGGTCGCCCAAGCCGAGGGCCTTGAGCGTGCCGACCATCGTCTTGGTCTTGGCCTCGTCGGCGAAGCCCGTGATCAGGTGCAGCTCGCCGTCCTTGGCCTTGCCGAGGAGCGCCGCCCGCACGGCCCAGGCGCGCTGCTTCTGCGGCATCGTGTAGGAGTAGTCGCGCGGCTTGGGCGGGTGGATCACGCCGCCGCCGACGCGCGTGCCGCTCTTGCGGTTGCCCGCGCGCGCCCGGCCGGTGCCCTTCTGCCGGTAGAGCTTCTTCGTCGAGCCCGTGACCTGGGCGCGCGTCTTGGCGCAGTGGGTGCCCTGCCGCTTGTTCGCGTGGTACATGACCGCGGCGGCGTGGATGAGCTTGTTCTTGACGAAGCCGCCGAAGGCCGCCTCGTTCAGGGTGACGCTGCCCGCCTCCGTGCCGGCGGCGTCGCGCGTCTTGAGGGTGATCGGCTCGATGCCCATGGCTACCTCACCGCCTTGCGCACGACCACGTAGCCGTTGCGCGGGCCGGGGATCGCGCCCTTCACGTAGAGGAGGTCGTGATCGCCCTCGATCTTGACCACCTCGAGGTTGCGCACGGTGCGCCGGACAGCGCCCATGTGACCCGGGAGGCGCTTGCCCCGGATGATGTTGTGACCGCTCTGGTTCTGGCCGATCGCGCCCGGCTCGCGGTGGTTCTTCGAGCCGTGGGTGGCGCGGCCGCCGCCGAACTTGTGGCGCTTCATGCAGCCCTGGAAGCCGCGGCCCTTCGTCGTGCCGATCACGTCGACGAGCTTCACGCCGTCGAACACCTCGCCGACCTTGAGCGTGGCGCCCGCCTCGGGCAGCGCCTTCGCGTCGTCGAGGCGGCACTCGCGGAGCAGGCGCTGCGCGGGGACCTTGGCCTTCTCGAAGTGCCCGAGGAGCGGCTTGTTGACCCGCGCCGTGCCCTTGCCGCCGTTGCGGGCGGGCAGCTCCTCGAAGCCGAGCTGGACGGCGGCGTAGCCGTCCTTGCCGTCCTTGGCCTTCACCTGGACGACGCGGCAGGGGCCGGCCTGGATGACCGTCACGGGCTGGACGTTGCCGTCCTTGTCCCAGACCTGGGTCATCGCCAGCTTCTTGCCGATCAGCATGGTCACCATGGCCCGCCTCGCTTACCCGGCCCCTAGGCCTTGACCGTGATGTGGACGCCGGCCGGCATGGTCACGAGCGTGATCGCGTTGACCGTCTTGCCGGTGGCCTCGGTGATGTCGATCAGGCGCTTGTGGGTCCGCATCTCGAACTGCTCGCGGGACTTCTTGTCCACGTGCGGCGAGCGGAGGACCGTGTAGCGCTCGATGCGGGTGGGCAGCGGGATGGGCCCCGACACCTTGGCACCCGTCTCCTTGGCCTTGTTCACGAGCTCCGCGGCCGACTGGTCGAGGATCTCGTGATCGTAGGCCTCCATGCGAATGCGAATGCGTTCCATGTCTTCAGCCTGCCCACCGGGCGCCATCGCGGGCCTCGTGAGGGGCCGCGCGGCGCCGCGCTAAATCCTGCAATTGCAGGGATTTATGTTGTTCTTCTCGCGACGTGAAAGCGGAGATTATAGGGGCATCGTGCGGCGTGTCAATTCGTCGCCACCGCTGAATGGGCGGTGGATGGCGTGATGACACTCGCGGTACCCGGGAGAGCTCCGTTCTCACGTCGGTCCCGGCGCGTGAGCGCCGGGCCGCCGTCCCCCCACGACTCGTCCTGCTGGCTGCAGGATGGTCTCGCAGGGTAAGCGCCCAAGGTTACGGGAGGGGAGGCGCGTCGTCAACAGGGAAGTTGGGGTTGGCCGCCCATCAGAACAGCTTGGGCCGCTTCCCCTCCGGCACGATCGCGTACGTCCGCGGCTCGAGCGTGAAGTCCGCGCGCCCCTGGGTCTTGCTGCGGATGTCCGACGCGTAGCCGAACATCTCCGCCAGCGGCACGGCCGCCACGATCCGCCGCCGGTCGCGGACGGCCGTCGACTCGAGGATCTCGCCGCGGCGCGCCTGCACGTCCTGCAGCACCGTGCCGAACAGGTCCTCGGGCACCTCGACCTGGAGGGTCATGACCGGCTCGAGCGACACGAGGCCGGCGTCCTCGGCGGCCTCGTCGAGGGCGCGGCTGGCGGCCATGGCGTAGGCCGAGTCGACCGAGTCGGTGGGGTGGAACGAGCCGCCGGTGACGCGCACGGCCACGTCGATGAGGGGGTCGCCGTAGTCGCCGATCCCGCTCGCCTTGGAGCGGATCGCGTCCTCGACCACCGGGCGGAACTCGTCGGGGATGACCTGTTCGTCCACGGCGAAGTCGACCAGCACGCCGCCCGGCGCCCCCTCGCGCGGGGAGACCTCGAGCACGACGTGGCCGAACTGGCGCTTGCCGGCCACCTCCATGTCGACCCGGTGCTCCGCCCGCGCCGTCCCGCGCACCGTCTGCTTGTAGCTGACGCGCGGCTTGCCGATCTTCGCCTCGACGTTCCACTCGCGCTTGAGCCGGTCCGCGATGATGTCGAGGTGCAGCTCGCCCATGCCCGAGATCAGCGTCTGGCCGGTCTCGGCGTCCTGGCGCACGTGGAAGGTCGGGTCGTCCTTCACCATGTGGCCGATCGCGTCGTTGAGCTTGTCGCGGTCGGCCGTCGACTTCGGCTCGACCGCCATCGACACCACCGGCAGGGGGAAGGCGATCGCGCCGAGCAGGATCGGGCTGTCGGGGTCGCAGAGCGTGTCACCCGTGCGCGTGTAGCGCAGGCCGATGACGCCGACGATGTCGCCCGCCGTGGCCGTCTCGGTCTCCGACTTCTTGTTGGCGTCGACGATGTAGAGCTTGCCCAGCCGCTCCTTCTTGTTGCCGCGCACGTTGAGGAGCTGGTCGGAGCCGTCGGACGTGCCCGAGTAGACGCGCAGGTAGCACATCTCGCTCGTCGGGCTGGAGATCGTCTTGAACGCCAGGGCGCAGAAGGGCGCGGTCGGCGACGGGGCGCGCTCGGCCTCGAGCCAGTCCTCGACGTCCTCGCCGCCGGTCTTCACGCCGCGCTTGCTCTTGGGGCGCTTGCCCTTCACCGCCGGCCGGTCGGTCGGGCTCGGCAGGTAGTGACAGATCGCGTCGAGCAGCGGCTGCACGCCCTTCTGCCGGAACGAGGCCCCGCAGAGGACGGGGAAGGCCTTGAGCCCGAGCGTGACCCGGCGCAGGGCGGCGCGCAGGAAGGGCGCGTCCATCTCCTGCTCCTCGAGGAAGCGGTTGCCCACCTCCGGATCGAGGTCGGCCAGGCGCTCGATGAGCTGCTCGCGGTAGAGCTGCGCCTCGTCCGCCACCTCCTCGGGGACGTCGCCCTCGACGGGCGGCGGCGGCGGGTCGCCCGCGGCCCACGTCCAGGCGCGCATGGTCAGCAGGTCGACGACGCCGCGGAACTCCTTCTCGGCGCCGATCGGCACCTGCACGGCCAGCGGCGTCATCCCGACGAGGCGGGCCTCGATGTCCTGGAGCGCCTCGTAGAAGCTCGCCCCGCTGCGGTCGAGCTTGTTCACGTAGGCCATGCGCGGGACGCGGTAGCGCGTCGCCTGCCGCCAGACCGTCTCCGACTGGGCCTGCACGCCGGCGACGCCGCAGAAGATGCCGATCGCGCCGTCGAGCACCGAGAGCGAGCGCTCGACCTCGGCCGTGAAGTCGATGTGGCCGGGGGTGTCGATGATGTTGATCCGGTGCTGCTCGCCGCCCGCGGGCGTCCAGTGGGTCGTCACCGGCGCGGCCACGATCGTGATCCCGCGCTCCCGCTCCTGCGGCAGGTAGTCGGTGGTCGTGTTGCCCTCGTCGACCGACCCGATCCGGTGCTGCTTCCCCGAGTAGAAGAGGATCTGCTCCGTCGTGGTGGTCTTGCCCGCGTCGATGTGGGCCATGATCCCGATGTTGCGGATGCGCTCCAGCGGGAAGCGGGCGGACTTGTCCTTCTTGGCCACTTAGCGCGCTCCGATGGGCGAGGAGAGGGGGCCTCCGGCCCACGAGAAGAATGGGACACGGAGGCCACGGAGGAGAACGAAGGACACGAAACCTCCGTGACCTCCGTTCACCTCCGTGGCCTCCGTGTCCTGCCTTGAACTGTGGAGGTGCCGGTAAAGACGATGGGACCCGGGACGTGCGACGTGTCCAGCGATGTCCCCGTACGCACCGACGCCCCCGCGCCCTGGAGCCAGGGTGGGCGGGGGCGCGGCTGGACCTGATGGGCCGGGTTGCACGGCTACCAGGTGAGGTGCGCGAACGCCTTGTTGGCCTCGGCCATCTTGTGGACGTTGTCGCGCGTGGCCATGGCCGTGCCTTCCTTGCGGTAGGCCATGATGAACTCGTCGGCCAGGCGCTTGAACATCGGCCGGCCCTTCTTCTTGCGCGACGCCTCGAGGATCCAGCGGATCGCCAGGGCGGTGGCCCGCTTCTTCTTCACCTCCATGGGGACCTGGTAGGTGGCGCCGCCGACGCGGCGCGAGCGGACCTGGATGAGCGGCTTCACGTTGACGACGGCCGCCTCGAAGACCTCGAGCGGCTCCTTGTCCTTGATCCGCTTCGCGATCTCGTCCATCGCGTCGTAGAAGATCTGGTAGGCGACGCGCTTCTTGCCGTCCTCCATGATGCAGTTGACGAACTTCGTCACCAGGACGTGCTGGTAACGGGGGTCCGGCTGGACGAAGCGGGTCGGCGACTTGAACTTGCTGGGCATGTGCGTCGTGCTCCTGCGCGCTAGGCCTTCGGGCGCTTGGCGCCGTACTTCGAGCGGCCCTGCTTGCGCCCGTCGACGCCGAGCGCGTCGAGCGTGCCACGGATGATGTGATAGCGGACACCCGGCAGGTCGCGGACGCGGCCGCCGCGGACCAGCACGATGGAGTGCTCCTGGAGGTTGTGCCCCTCGCCCGGGATGTAGGCGGTGACCTCGCGGCCGTTGCTCAGGCGCACGCGCGCGATCTTGCGCAGCGCCGAGTTCGGCTTCTTCGGGGTCATCGTCTTGACCTGGAGGCAGACCCCGCGCTTCTGCGGGCAGCCCTCGAGGACCGGCGACTTGGAGCGGCCCTTCTGGACCTTGCGGGGGCTCCTCACGAGCTGGTTGATCGTCGGCATGGCCAACCTTCGGCTGAACGTTCCTGCCTGCGGCCCGCCGACGCGCTCGCGCGCGCGCAGGGCCGCCGGACGGCTTGGTCGGTGTGTCCCGCCTGCGGCGGCCCACCGTCGGGCGTATGTCGTGCCCCCGCCGGCGTTCGCGCGCGACCTGCGCGCAGACGCCAGGCGGAGAAGGGCCGCATTATACGCACGCCATGAGCCGTGACCAGCCCCAAGTTCGGAGGCGGGCCCCGGAGCCCCCGTGTACCCGCCGTCCCTCCCCCTGACATCCCGTGGGAACGGCCTGCCACGCGGCAGAGCCCGCCTTGCCAAGCTGCAGAGGGGGGGGTAAGACCCATTCATCCCCCCTGCCGGTCTTCCGGCACCTCGCGCCCCCCTGTCCCGTGCTCTCGAGGCGCCGGAACCCTGCTCACTACCAGGAGTTGGAGCGTCATGAGGCACCCCCCCGACCGCCTGCGCAACATCGCCTTCGTCGGCCACGCCGACTCCGGTAAGACGAGCCTGATCGAGGCCATCCTCCACCGGACCGGCGCGGTCAGCCGCCTGGGGTCGGTCACGGCCGGGACCACCGTCACCGACTTCGAGCCCGAGGAGAAGGCCAAGCAGCACTCCCTCTACACCGCCGTGGCCCACGCCACCTCCGAGGGCTACGGCCTGAACCTGATCGACACCCCGGGCTACCCGGACTTCTTCGCCGAGGCCACCTGCTCCATCCTGGCCGCCGACATCGCCTGCATCGTCGTCAACGCCAAGACGGGGGTCGGCCTGAACACCCGGAAGGCCTGGAAGCTGGCCGCCAAGCACGGGCTGGCGCGCATGATCGTCGTCAACAAGATGGACGTCGACAACGTCGAGCTCGACGCCCTCGTGGCCCAGCTGCAGGAGGCCTTCGGCAAGCGCTGCGTCTGGTTCCGCCGGCCCGAGGGCGCCGGCGCCAGGTACACGGGCGACGAGGACGCCCTCGCCCCGGGCTCCGACCTGCGCGAGGCGATCATCGACGCCGCCGTCGAGACCGACGAGGCCCTCATGGAGAAGTACCTCGAGCAGGGCTCGATCAGCGAGGAGGAGCTCGCCCGCGGGATCCTCGCCGGCTGCCGCAGCGGCGCGCTCGTCCCCATGGTCGCCACGTCGGCGACCAAGGAGCTGGGGGTCGACGACCTGCTCGACGTCGTGCGCCGCTACATGCCGAGCCCGCTCGACGCCGCGCCGCGCAAGGGGGTGAAGGGCGAGGTGGTGCGGCCGGAGGGGCCGTTCCTGGCGCAGGTGTTCAAGGTCGCGATCGGCGACTACGGCGCGCAGAACTACGTCCGCGTGCTGGCGGGCGAGGCGACCTCGCACGGCACGATCGTCAACCTGTCGACCGAGGGCAAGGAGGAGCGCACGCACGACTTCCAGCGGCCGCAGGGCAAGGGGCTCGAGCCGCTCGACAAGCTCGTGGCGGGCGACATCGCGATCATCCCCAAGCTCGACACGATGCACACCGGCGACACGATCAGCGCGCCCGGCGGCGCGCAGGTGGTCCTGCCCCGGCCGGAGGTGCCCGAGCCCATGGTCTCGCTCGCGGTGACCCCGAAGACCCGCGCCGACGAGACGAAGCTCCGGCCCGCGCTCGACCGCCTGCAGCGCGAGGACCTGTCCTTCCAGACGACGCGCAACGAGGAGACCCACGAGCTGATCGTGCGCGGCATGAGCACGCTGCACCTCGAGACGGTGCTCCACCGCATGAAGGAGCGCACGAAGGTCGAGGTCGAGCACCACCTCCCGCGGATCGCCTACCGCGAGACGGTCCGCGCCAGGGGCGACGCGCGCTACCGCCACAAGAAGCAGTCGGGCGGCGCCGGCGAGTTCGGCGAGGTGGCGCTCCGGGTCATCCCGGCCGAGCGCGGCGAGGGCTTCGTGTTCGACAACAAGGTCGTCGGCGGCGCCATCTCCGGCAGCTTCATGCCGGCGATCGAGAAGGGCATCGTCGAGGCCATGCAGGAGGGCGTCGTCGCCGGCTTCAAGTTCGTCGACGTCAAGGTGGAGGTCTACGACGGCAAGGAGCACCCCGTCGACTCGAAGGAGGTCGCCTTCAAGAAGGCCGGGCGCGGCGCCTTCCGGCAGGCGGTCGCGGAGGCGAGGCCCACGCTCCTCGAGCCGATCATGATGGTCGAGATCACCGTGCCCGAGCAGTTCACGGGCGACATCATGGGCGACCTGGCGCGGCGCCGCTCGCAGCCGCAGGGCATGGACCAGACCGACGACGGGACCGTCATCAAGGCGCTCGTTCCGGAGGCGGAGCTGCAGACCTACTCGCAGGACCTGCGCTCCATGACCTCGGGCGAGGGCGTCTTCCACATGACCTTCGACCACTACGAGGTCCTGCCGCCCGACAAGGCCGCGCCGCTCATCGAGGCGCACCGGAAGGCGCGGGGCGAGGACAAGGAGTAGTGTGATCGCGGCTGCGGCGGAGGATGGCGGGCGCTGCCGTTCGCCAGGGTGTCGCGCTTCGCGCGACACCTGGCCGCTCAGGCTCGGTCGGCGGCCAGGCGGCCGCAGTCCCTCGCCTTCGCGCGGACACGCCGGGCCCTCCTCCGCCTCGCCTGGGGCTCTCGCTGCGAAGGCGCGGTGAGGTGTGCTCGGAGGCGGCTCGGCCGTCTGCGAAGACGGCCGGAGCGAGCGCCGCGCATGAATGGCGAGGCTATCGGGTTCGAGAAGAGCACTGGCCTCTAGCGGTGCAGCTACCGACGCACGATCCGCACCACGGCCTGCCGGACGTCCGCGTCCGGCGGGAGGTCGCCCCGCGGCGGGCCGGGCTCGTGCGTCGCGTGGACCCCGTGGGTCGAGAGCCAACGCACGGCGACCTCGCCGTCGACGGCGATGCTGACGCTGTCGATCCCGCGCGTCGCATCGGCGACGGTCTTGGCCACGACCACGCCGACGAAGCAGCCGCGCGCGTCGACGAGCGGGCCGCCGCTGTTGCCGGGGTTCACGTGCGCGTCGAAGATGATCTCGCCGTTCTCGAGGTAGGCCACCGAGCCGCGCGTGGTGAGGCAGCGCGAGGCGTCGTCGCCCCGGGCCGACAGCACGCCGAAGCCGTAGGCGAACACCACCACCCCCGGGCGCCGCCCCGCGGGGCCGAAGCGCAGCGGCTCCCCGAGCGACGCGCCGACGCGGACGAGCGCGAGGTCGAGCGCCTCGTCGCGGGCGACCACCTGCCCGCTGACCGTCCGCTCGCCGTGCTGCACCTCGACCACCTGCGCGTGGCCGACGACGTGCGCGTTCGTGACCACGTGGCGGCCGTCGCCCACGAGGAAGCCCGTGCCGGTCCCAGCGCCCTCCTCGGCGGCGCCGGGCCGGGCCGGCGGGTCCGCCGCGGGGTCGATCGCCCCGACGGCCTGGCCCGCCCTCCAGAAGGCCACGCCGACCTCGTGGAGCGCCTCGCCGACCTCGAGGATGACCTCGACCACCTGCTCGAGCCCGCCGCGCCCTGCGCACTGGCGCAGGCACCGGCCGACCTGCTCCTCCACGTCGATCGCGACCGCCAGCCCCTCCCGGAGCCGCGCCACGGCCGCCCCGCGCGACGCGGCCGGGACGCGGCGGGCCTCGGCCTCGAGGCCCGCCGACGCGGCGCGCGCGGCGTCCGTCCGGTCGCGCACCCGCTCCGCGGCCGCGACCCGCGCGCTCGACCGCTCCAGCGCCCCCTCGAGGCGCCCCGCCGCCTCGCGCGCCTCGCGCAGCGCGCCCTCCAGGCGCCCGAGCGCGGGCAGGTCGACCCTGGCCGGGGGCGCCGGCTCGCGCCCCGTCGTCGGGCGCGCCTCGCCCGGCGCGCCCGCCGGCGCGGAGGTCGCGCGCACCGCCCGCGTGGTCGTGGACGCGCGGAAGGCCCCGGCGACGTCGCGCGTGGTCCCGCCCGGCGCGCCGGCCGCGCCGACCCCGGTCGTCGTGCCCCCGCCGCCGGCGTAGGCGGCGCGGTTGCTCCCGCCGCCGAAGTGGTCCGGAACGCCGTCGCCGTCGAGGTCGAACAGGTCGGCCACGCCGTCGCCGTCGCGGTCCCAGCCGATCACCTGGCCCGACGCGTCGCGCACGGGCCGCCCGTGCGGGCTCATCGGCTCCTCGGCGGCGGCCGCGTCGGCGCCGCGCGCGCCGAGGCCGTGCATGCGGTCCCGCACCCGCTCAAGCGCCTCGACCCGCCCGAGGTTCTCGGGCGTCGGCGCCGCCGCCCAGCGGCCCAGCGCCTCGTTGAGGGCGCCGTCGACCTGCCCGAGCGCGTCGTTGCCGAGCGCGTCCCAGAACTCGGTGCCCAGCGGAGCGCCCGGCTGGCCGGGCTGCCCGCGGCCGGCGCCGCGGACCCCTTCTGCCAGGCCCGTGCCCGGCCGCCCGTGCCAGTCCTGCACCCAGCGCTCGAAGGCCGCGTCGGGCTGGTCCTCGCTCAGCGCGCGCCGGAGGCGCGACAGCCAGGCGTCCCGGTCGACGCCGCGCGCGGGCTGCGCCGCGGCCGGCGACGTCGCCCCGAGGAGGCCGACGACCGCGATCACCATCCGGAGGCGCGCCCCCGGCCCATGGACTCGTCCCATGGCCGCTCCCTTCCTGCCCAGGGTGGAGCACGCGAGGGGCCGCTGCAACCCCATGGCGCGCCGGGGGGGTGGGTGCAACAGGTCCGCCCCCGGACCGTCGCGTTGCGCCCTCGGACGGGGCGGGGCTACGCTCCCGCGGGAGGCAGGGTGACCCCGCACACCGACGTCCGCTGGGCGGCCCGCGGCCCGGCGACCCTCGCCGGCCTCCGGGCCTTCGTCGTCGAGGTCGCCCGCGACCTCGACCCGGGGTCGCGCTACGTGCGCGAGCTGCTCGCGGCGCTCGACGCCTCGACCTCGGTCGACGACTACCTGGCCCGCCTGTGCGACGCCGAGCGCGCGGCCGCGTTCCGCCAGGACGGGAGCCAGCCGTCACGCGGCGAGCGCGGCTTCTCCTGGGTCGATGGCGCGACCTGGGCCGAGATGGACCCCTGGGAGCGGACGCTCTCGAACCTGCTCACCGGCGAGACCCGCATGATGTGGGCCGGCGATGGTGCCGACGACTTCGCGCGCCTCCCCGAGGTCCTGGCCGGCCTCCCCGCCGGCGGCCGCGCGCTCTCGGTCCCCTGCTCGACCGGGAAGGAGCCCTTCTCGATCGCGATCGCCGCCCTGCGCGGAGGGCGCGCCGACCTGTCGATCACCGGCGTCGACCGCCAGGCGGCCTACGTGGCCCGGGCGCGCAGCGGCCGCCTGGTCCCGCATCACCGCGACCTCGAGGTCGACGACGCCGCGCGCTGGTTCGTGACCGACGAGGGCGGGACGCGGGCGCGCCCGGACGTCCTCGCCCTGTGCGCGTTCGAGGTGGGCGACGTGCTCACGGGCGCCCTCCCGCCGCCCGCGAGCTTCGACCTCGTCTCCTGCCGCAACCTCCTCGGCTACTTCCGCGGCGAGAGCCTCGACCGCGCGCTCACGAACGTCCTCGCCCGCGCCCGCCCGGGCGGCGTCGCCTTGCTCGACCCGTTCGTCGCCGACGCGAGGGAGATGCGCCAGGCCCAGGAGCGCCTCGCCGCCGCCGGCCTGCGCCGCCGGTGGGCGGGGCTGTCCTTCTTCGACGTGCCTACCTGAGGCGGGCCTCGAGGGCGACCACCTGCCCCCACGCCTCGTCGAACGCCTCGCCGAGCGTCCTGGGCCCGTAGCGGGCGTGGCGGAAGTACTCGATCAGGTGGCCGGCGAGGCGGTTGATCCGCTGCACGTTCTTGAGCGAGTGGCCGCGGGTGAGCGCGTCGGGGCGCCGCAGCACGTAGGCCGAGAGCGAGTAGGTCTGCAGGACCCGCGGGAGGACGTCGGCGCGCAGGCGGAAGTCGTAGCTCTTGTAGCCGGCGCGCGCCTGCTCGGGGTCGCCCGCGTCGACCTTCTCCTCGAGGATCGCGCGCATGGCCCTGAGCTGCGCCTCGGTCACGTTGTGCTCGAAGAACGTGCAGGCGAGGCGGTGGATCGACTTGACCGTCGCCTGGAAGCCCTGCACGCGCTCGGTGAGGCCGCGGACCTTGTGGTAGTCGGGGATCTCGTCGAACGCCGCCTCGAGCGCCCGGCGCGTGCGGATCGCGTGGACGCCCTCGGCCTTGAGCTCGGCGATCGTCTGCTGGCCGCGCGAGAAGAACTTCGTGAAGCGTGAGCGGCCCGCCTCCTCGGCCTGCATGGCGAGGATCCGCTGCTTGATCATGTCGAGGCGCGCCTCCGCCTCGTCGATCCCGAGGCTCAGCTCGCGGATGCGGTCGCCGTGCTTGGCCTCGAACGCCTGATACTCGGTGAGGAGCTCGCTGATCGCCTGGCGCCCCTTCTCGTCGCGCACGTCGGCGATCGTGGTGAAGTCCGCCTCGTCGACGCGGAAGCGCGTGGCCACGGCGGCGGCCTGGACGGCGTCGATCCGCTCGCTCGTGGCCAGCGCCTCGACCGCCTCGACCTCGTCGCGCTCGAACACGCCCTCCACGCACCAGCGGAGCGACGGCCGGACGAGCAGGGCGTGGAGCTGGCGCAGGGCGTCGAGCGGGTCCTGCGGCCGCATGAGCTCCGTCGTGAGCCGGAAGAGCTCGAGCACCTCGAGGTCGAGCCCGAGGAGGTCGCGCGCGAAGGGGAGCGCCGGCTCCCCCTTGCCCAGCGCGCGGTGGCGGATCACCCCGAGCGCGCCGAGGTAGCTCTCCGTGACGAACTCCGCGCCGGGCAGGCCGGCGCCGACCTCGTCGTAGAGGCGCACGCCGCCCTTCCCGCGCACGTGGAGCCGCGCCCCGAGCACGCCCCGGCCGGCTGTGTTGTAGAAGGCGACCTCCGCGGGGAACACGGAGTAGGGGTGGGTGAAGAACCGCCACGCCTCGCGGCTGCCGAGGTCGACGCCCTCGCGCCGCACGGCCATCGGGAGGGTGTAGGGGCCGCGCGCGACGAACGCGTGGCGCCGCCGCTCGCCCTCGCCCTGGGGCTCCGGGACGACGGCCATGACGCGGGCCCACTTCTCGCTCGAGGCCCGCTCCAGCTCGCGCACGCTGATCGGCGGGCCGCGGCGCACGAAGTCGGGCGCGGGGAAGCTCTCGTCGTCGTGGTCGTTCGGCACGGGGGAGACCCTGGCTCCGGCCGGAGGGCGGCCAGCCACGGGACCATAACCCAGGGTGCCCTCGCGCGGCCACCGAAGTCGCGCCGCGCCCTCAACGCGAGCGGCTCCGCCCCCCTTCGCCCCAGGTCGGACGTAACCCCGTGGCGCCCGTGACCTTCCTTGACACCGCCCCGGGGCATGCACTATCGTCCCGCGGCGGCAGCGCCCAGGCCGGGCCGCCGCGCACAGGAGCCACTCCCCTGCAGGCTGCACCGGGCGGATCTCAGGCCCACGCCGCGCTCAGCCCCGAGGACGTGCTCTTCGGGCGCGCTTGCATGTCGTTCTCGCTGCTCACGCGGGACCAGCTCAACGCCTGCGTCGCCGACCAGCAGCGGCTCGCGGCGCAGGGGCGGGCGCTCACCCTCCCGCAGGTCGTCGTCGGGCGGCAGCTGATCACCCGCGAGCAGTACCACCAGGTGGTCGAGCGCATCCGCACGCACCTCGGCCAGCAGGAGCACGCGGCCACCGGCCGCCACCCCGCGGCCCCGCGGCCGCAGGTCGCGTTCGCCCCGCCGCCCCACACGCAGTCGCAGGCGGTCATGTGGCAGCAGGCCCCCGCGCCCCGCGCCGAGGAGATCGCCGAGGCGGCGCGCACGTGGGACGACGCCGCCTCCAGCGTGGCCGACCCCGGCTACGAGGTGGTGGCCGAGCCCGCCCCGGTCGAGGTCCACGTGGTCACGCCGCAGCAGGCGCGCGACCGCAAGGACACGGGGATCCGCAGCCTCCTGGGGATCCCGGAGGACGCCGAGGAGTTCGACTTCGGCCCCTACCGCATCCTCGGCGAGGTCGCCTCGGGCGGCATGGGGATCATCTACCGCGCCCGCGCCAGCGACACGGGCCAGGTCTACGCGCTCAAGGCGCTGATCAACGTCGAGAACGCCAACGAGAAGCAGCTGCGCCGGTTCATCCAGGAGGCCCAGAGCGCCATGCGCCTGGACCACCCCGGGATCGTGAAGATCCACGACATCGGGATCTTCGAGAACGTGCCCTACTTCACGATGGACCTGATCCAGGGCCAGGACCTGCACACGATCCTGCGCAACCACGCGATGACCTCGCCGCAGCTGCTCGAGGTGGTCGTGCGCGTCTGCGAGGCGGTGCACTACGCGCACGAGCACGGCGTGATCCACCGCGACCTCAAGCCGGCCAACGTGCTCGTGCGCGCGAGCGACCGCTTCCCGATCCTCACCGACTTCGGCCTGGCCAAGAACCTCGACAGCACCTTCAAGCTGACCGCCGAGGGCGCCATGGTCGGCACGCCGCTGTTCCTCTCGCCCGAGCAGGTCTCCGGCAAGGCCACCGAGGTCGACCGCCGCTGCGACGTCTACGGCATGGGCGTCATGCTCTACCAGATCCTCACGGACCGGCTGCCGTTCGTCGGGCGCAACCCCTACGAGGTCTACAAGAAGGTCCTCGAGGAGGACCCGACCCCGCCCAGCCAGATCAAGCCGCAGGTGCCGCCCGACCTCGAGAAGGTCTGCCTCATGGCGCTGGCCAAGGACCGCGACGAGCGCTACCCCACCGCCCTGGCCATGGCCGAGGACCTGCGCCGCCAGCTCGCCGGCCAGCCGGTCGTGGCCAAGCTGCCGACGCCGGCGGCGGTCGCGCGCGCCAGGGCGGCGCCCGGCAAGGACAAGAAGGCCGGCGGCAAGCCCGCGCCGGCGCCGGCGGCGCGCCCGGGGCAGGACGACGGTCCCTCCGCGCTCACCCTCGCGGCGATCGGCGCGCTGGTGCTCGTGATCGTCCTGGGCCTCACGTTCATCGCCTACACGCTGCTCGCGACGTGAGACGAGCGCGACGCGAAGCGCTACAACGAGCTGGCCCGCTGCTGGCTCGACGAGGGCGCGGACGAGGACCGGCTCGTCGAGGCGCCGTTCGACCAGGGGACCCTCCACGCGTCGGGGCGGCCTACGCGGGCCTGACGCTCGCGGGGGGCCACCTGGTCGCGACGACGACCCACGCGGGCGTCGTCGAGGTGTGGCCGCTCCCGCGCGAGGAGTGATCGCGCCGGCGCTCAAGTCCTCGCCCCGGCGCGCCGAAGAGGGAGAGGGCGACGCGAGGGCACCTGTCGCCGCCGAGGGGGGGACGAGTGGCCGTCGCGCCGACGCCGGGAGAGGACCCGCGGGGCACCGCGCCCGGGTCGCAGACGAGGACCGGCTCCGGCCGCACGGCGCGCTTCGGGCTGGCCTGGGGCGACGTCGAGCGCCCGGACGGCGCGCGCGGGGGCGACCGCCTGACGATCCGCTGGTTCACGCCCCGCGGGCGGGCCACGCGGCAGGAGCTCCTCGACGACCTGCGCTTCGAGGAGGGCGCCCACCTGCGCGAGATCGTGGCCGAGGTGCGGCGCGAGGGCGTCGACGAGGCGACGGTCGACCTGCGCGGGATCGACCTGCGCGGCGAGGACCTCGCCGGGGCGCGGCTGGCCGGCGTCGACCTGAGCGGCGCCCGCCTCGACGGCTGCGACCTGAGCCAGGCCGACCTGCGCGGCGCGCGCCTCGAGCGCGCGCACCTGAGCGGGGCGCGGCTGCGCGGGGCCAAGCTGCAGCGCGCCCGCCTGCGCGACGCCGACCTGTCGCGCGCCGACCTGGGCGAGGCCTGGCTCGAGGAGGCCGACCTCGAGCACGCGCGCCTCCCCGGCGCGTCGCTGCACCGGGCGCGGATCGCCGGCGCGGCGCTGTCGCGCGCCGACCTGAGCGGCGTCGACCTCAGCACCGCCTTCCGCCAGCCGCTCCCGTTCGTCGACCCGCGGCCCACCGTCATCCGCCGCCGGCCGGTGGGCGCGCCGCCGCCGACCGAGCCGCGCCGCCCGACCGAGCGGCTCGCCGCCCCGACCGCCCGCCTGCGCCCGCCGCCGCCGCCGCTGCGCGGGCGGATCATCCCGCACGAGACGGTGCGCATGGCCCGGGGCGACGTCGCCGCCCCGCACGAGGACCTCGACGCGGCCGTCTCGGAGCTCCTGGCCCTGCGCGGCAAGGTGGAGCGGGTGACGGTCGTCGTCGACGGCGTCGAGCGCGTCCTGTTCCTCGGCGACGAGCAGCCGCGCGTCAGCGTGCGGGTGGGCTGACCGCCCGCTCGCGCGCCTCGGCGAGCGCCCGCCGCGCGTCCTCGAGCGCCGGGTGCCCGGGCGGCAGGAGCGCCTCCGCCCGGCGCAGGTCGTCCTGCGCCCCGGCGAGCTCGCCGCGCACGGCGCGCGCGGCGGCGCGCGCCGCCTGGAACCCGCCGTTGCCCGGCTCGAGCTCGACCGCCCGGGAGAGCGCGGCCTCCGCGCCCTCGAGGTCGCCCGCCTGCGCGCGCAGGAGGCCGAGGTGCAGCCAGGCCTGGGGGTGACGGGGCATACGCTCGACCGCGGCCTCGAGGTCGGCCCTCGCGCCGGCCAGGTCGCCCCGGAGCTCCCTGACGCGGCCGCGGTCGGCGAGGAGCAGCCCGTGGCCGGGGGCGAGCCGCAGCGCCGCCTCGAGGTCGCGCTCGGCCTCGGCGTGCTGCCCCAGCGCGACGCGCGCCCGCGCGCGGAGCATGTGGGCCTCGAGCGTCGGGCGGAGCTCGAGCGCCTGCGTGACGTCGGCCACCGCCGCCCGGGCGTCCCCGAGCTGCAGGCGGGCGCCCGCCCGCGCGACCAGGAACCCGTCGGGCTGCGGGGCCCCCCGCTCGAGGGCGTCGTCGGCGTCCGCGACGACCTCCCGCCAGCGCCCCAGGCGCGCGTTGACCTCGATGCGCGTCTGCCGCGCCGACGGGTTGAACGGGCTCAGCCGCACCGACTCGTCGAGGTCCTGGAGCGCCCCCGCGACGTCGCCGCCGAGGACCCGCGCCCTCGCGCGCACCGTCCACGCCCAGGCGAGCCCGGGCTGCAGGCGCAGGGCCTCCTCGATCAGGGGCGTCGCGGCCGCGCCGTCGCCGCGCCGCGCGTGAAGGTCGGCCAGGGTCGCCACGAGCCAGGGCAGCCGCGCGTCGGCGAGGGCGGCCTCGAGGTCCGCGGCCGCCGCCTCGTGCTGCCGCCGCTCCACGCGGACGATCGCCCGCGCGGCCAGCGCGACCGGGCGGCCCGGCGCGCGCAGCAGGACCCGCTCCGCGTCGGCGAGCGCCTCGTCGAAGCTGCCCGTCCCCGCGCGGGCCCACGCGCGGAGCTCGAGCGCCTCGAGGTCGTCGGGGTCGCGCGCCAGGAGCAGGGGGACGGTGGCGGAGACGGCCTCGAGCCGCCCGGTCCGGTACCCGGCGCGCGCCATGCCGAGCAGCGCGTCGCGGTCGTCGGGGGCGAGCTGGAGGGCCGCCTCGAAGTCGCGCGCGGCGCGGTCCGGGTCGCCCGCCTCCAGCAGCGCCCGCCCGCGCCGCACGTGGAGCGCCGCGACCGCGTCGCGCCAGCGCGCCCGCCACGCCGCGGGGAGGGCGTCGGCGTGCTTGACCAGCGCGTCGGCGCGCGCCAGCTCCGACGCCGGGGCCTCGACCGCCGTCGCCACGACCCACTCGCGCGCCAGCCGCTCCGCCGCCGCCTCGCGGGCCGCCGTGACCCCGCCGAGCGTCACGGCGGCGCCGACGGTGACCCCGCCCCAGACCGCCGCCCGCGTGACGGCCGCCCGCTGGCCCCGGGCGCGCCGGAGCAGGCGACGCAGCCGCCCCTCGGGCCGGGCGCGGACCGGCTCGCCGTCGAGGAGGCGGCGCAGGTCGGCGGCGAGCGCCGCCGCGGTGGGATAGCGCGCCGCCGGGGCCTTCGCCAGGCACATGAGGCAGATCGCCTCCAGCTCCGGCGGGACGCCGGGCCGCAGGGCCGAGGGCGGCGTCGGGTCGACGCCCATGACGGCCGCGAGCACGTTGACCGCGGACGTCCCCGAGAAGGGCGGGCGCCCGGTCAGCATCTCGTAGAGGGTCGCCCCGAGCCCGTAGACGTCGGTGCGCGCGTCGACCGCCCCCTGCCGGCCCTCGGCCTGCTCCGGCGCCATGTAGGCCGGCGTGCCGAGGACCTGGCCCGTGACGGTGATCGCGTCGCCGCCCGTGTCGAGGCGCTTGGCCAGGCCGAAGTCGGTGAGGAGCGGCGCCCCGTCCTCCGCCAGGAGCACGTTGTGCGGCTTGAGGTCGCGGTGGAGGACGCCGACCGCGTGGGCGGCGCCGAGCGCGCGCGCCAGCGCCTCGGCGACCCCCGCCGCGTGGGTCGGCTCGAGGGGCCCCTCGCGGGCGAGCCGCGCCTTGAGCGACTCCCCCTCGACGAGCTGCATGGCGAGCCAGGGGACCCCGTCGTCCACGCCGGCGCCGTGGACCGCGACCACCCCCGGGTGCTGCACGCGGGCCGCGGCGCGGGCCTCGACCTCGAAGCGGGCCAGCGTCTCGGGGTCGGCGTCGAAGACGAGGAGCGTCTTGAGCGCGACCTCGCGCCCGAGGCGCAGGTCCCGCGCCCGGTAGACGCGCCCCATGCCGCCGCGCCCGAGCTCGCAGAGGAGCTCGTGCCCGCCGATCGTCCTCCTCCTCGGCGGCGCGGCGGCCTCGCCCGGCCGCCAGGACGCCGTGACCGGCATGGAGTCGGCCGGCAGCGGCAGGGGCGGCGCGTCGCCGGGCAGCCGGCGGGTCGTCTCCCCCGTGGCGGCGAGGAACGCGCGCACGGGCTCGGGGTCGTCGTCCTCGGGGTGACGCAGGCGCAAGAGCGCGCGCTGGCTGAGCTCGAGGGAGACCTGCGGCGGCGGCGACGGCCGCGGCGGCCGCTCGCCGCTCGTCGCCAGCGCGCGGGCGTAGGCCGCGCGCGCGGCGACCAGCCCCTCGGGGGGCAGCCGCTCCTGGAGGAGCGGGAGGAGCGACGCGTGCCCGCCGGAGGACCGCAGCTCCTCGCGCAGGAGGAGCGCCGCGCGCAGGGCCTCGCGCTCGAGCCAGCCGCCCTGGAGCGCGGCGCGCACGGCCGCCACCTCGGCCTGCTCGAACGCGTCCAGCGCCCGCGTCGTGCTCACCCGGCCAGCTTGGCCCCGACCGCCCGGGCGCGCCACCGCCGCCGGGCGCTATACTCCGCGCGTGCGCGTCCACCACCTCAACTGCGCCACGCTCTGCCCGCTCGGCGGGCACCTCGTCAACGGCGACGGCGCGCCGCTCGAGCGCGCGCGCCTCGTGTGCCACTGCCTGCTCGTCGAGACGAGCGACGGCCTGGCGCTCGTCGACACCGGGCTCGGCGAGGCGGACGTGCTCGGGCGGCGCGGCGTCGTGTGGGACCGGCGCCTCCGCCTCATGGGCGCGCGCCTGGCCCGCGAGGAGACCGCGGTCCAGCAGCTCGTGCGCCTGGGCTACTCGCCCGACGAGGTGCGCCACGTCGTGCTCACGCACCTCGACTTCGACCACGCCGGCGCGCTCGAGGACTTCCCGCGCGCCGAGGTGCACGTCCTCGCGCGCGAGCACGAGGCGGCCATGTGCCGGCGCACCTGGCACGAGCGCATGCGCTACCGGCCCGCCACCTGGGCGCACCGGCCGCGCTGGGTGCTGCACCACCCCGACCAGGGCGAGCGCTGGTTCGGCTTCGAGGCGGTGCGGCGGATCTCGGGCCTGCCGCCCGAGCTGCTCCTCGTGCCGCTCGCCGGCCACACGAGCGGCCACGCCGGGGTCGCCGTCGACACGCCCGACGGGTGGCTCCTCCACGCCGGCGACGCCTACTTCTTCCACGGCGAGGTCGACCCGGCGCGGCCGCGCTGCACGCCGGGGCTCGACGCCTTCCAGCGGTTCATGGCGCACGACGACCGCGCGCGGCGCCACAACCAGGCGCGCCTGCGCGAGCTCGTGCGCGACCAGGGGGCGGCCGTGCGCGTGTTCTGCGCGCACGACCCGAGCGAGTGGGAGGCGCGGGCGCGCGGCTGAGCGCGCGCCGGCTCACCTCGTTACACCCGCGACGGCTTGCGCTCGCGGAAGCAGTTCCTGCAGTAGACCGGCCGATCGCCCTTGGGCGCGAAGGGGACCTCGGTCTCCTGCCCGCACGCCGCGCACACGGCCGGGAACGTCTGGCGCGGCCCCCGGTCGCCGCCGCGGCCGCCGAACCCGCCCCCGCCGCCGCCGAACCCGCCCCCGCGAGGCCGGTCGCCGCCCCCGCCCTGCCGCGGCGCGCGTCCGCTCGCCGGCCCGCCCTTCGTGCGGTTCTCGCGGCAGCCCTTGCACCGCTTGGGGTCCTGGAACCCCCGCTCGGTGTAGAACTGCTGCTCCTTCGCCGTGAAGGTGAAGGGCGCCTGGCACTGGACGCACGTGATGTCGCGGTCTTCCATGGGGAACGTCCTGGTCCGCCGACGGACCCCGAGTGGCCACCCGGTCACGCGGAGATCGGCACGTCCACCCTATTCAGGCCCGCTGGTTTTCACAACCTGAACCCAGCGCGTAGGTGAGGAACACCTCGTCACCCACCTGCCGGCACTCGACCAGGCGCGCCCGCGGCGGCGCGGGCAACCCGGGCCCGTCGGCGAGGGTCGGCGCAGCCGCGCCGCCGAGGACCACCGGGCACACCGTCAGGTGCACCTCGTCGACGAGGCCCTGGGCGAGCATGGCCGCGTTGAGGGCGCCGCCCCCCTCGCAGGCGACCTCGCGCACCCCGCGCGCGAAGAGCGCCTCGAGCGCGCGGGCGAGGTCGCCGGGCGGGCCGAGGAGCGGCCAGACCTCGAGGCCCTGCGCCTCGAGGGCGCGCGCGCGGGCCTCGGGCACGCCCGAGCCCGGGGTCGGGCCGACGACGACGACCGGCGCGTCCGGCGCGGGCGCGAGCGCCCGGCCCACGGGCAGGTCGAGGCTCCGGCTGACGACGACCCGGAGCGGGTTCTCCGCCTTCCCCGCCGCCGCGCGCGCCGCGCGCCGCGCCGGCGTGGGCAGGAGCGGCGGGTCCTCGGCGCGGATCGTGCCGGCGCCGACGAGCAGCGCGTCGGCCGCGTCGCGCCGCTCGAACAGGCGGGCCCGGTCGGCGCGGCTCGTCCAGGTGACCGGGTCGCGGCCGACCGTCGACAGCTTGCCGTCGAGCGAGGAGGCCGCGACCAGGACGACGCGCGGGCGGGCCACGCCGCTAGGTGCTGGCCGCCGCGTCGACCGCGACGTACAGCTCGCCGCCGCCCTCGCGGAACTCGGCCGCCTTCTGCTCGAGGCCGCGCTCGACGTCGGCGCTCGCCGCCGCCTCCATCGACCGCACGTCCTGCGTGAGCTTCATGGAGCAGAAGTGCGGGCCGCACATCGAGCAGAAGTGCGCCACCTTCGCGCCCTCGGCCGGGAGCGTCTGGTCGTGGAAGTCGCGCGCCGTGTCGGGGTCCATGGAGAGGTTGAACTGGTCCTGCCAGCGGAACTCGAAGCGGGCCTTCGACAGCGCGTCGTCCCAGGCCTGCGCGCCCGGGTGGCCCTTGGCGAGGTCGGCCGCGTGGGCGGCGATCTTGTAGGCGATCACGCCCGCCTTCACGTCGTCGCGGTCGGGCAGCCCCAGGTGCTCCTTCGGCGTGACGTAGCAGAGCATGGCCGTGCCGTGCATGCCGATGATCGCGGCGCCGATCGCCGAGGTGATGTGGTCGTAGCCGGGGGCCACGTCGGTCGTCAGCGGCCCGAGCGTGTAGAAGGGCGCCTCGCGGCACACGCGCATCTGGCGGTCGACGTTCTCCTTGATCAGGTGCATGGGCACGTGGCCCGGGCCCTCGATCATGACCTGCACGTCGTGGCGCCAGGCGACCTCGGTCAGCTCGCCCAGCGTGTCGAGCTCCGCGAACTGCGCCTCGTCGTTGGCGTCCTTGATCGACCCCGGCCGCAGGCCGTCGCCGAGCGAGAACGACACGCCGTAGCGCTTCATCACCTCGCAGATCTCCTCGAAGCCGGTGTAGAGGAAGTTCTCCTTGTGGTGCGCCAGGCACCACTTGGCGATGATCGACCCGCCGCGCGAGACGATCCCCGTCAGCCGCTTCGCCGTGAGGGGGATGTAGGCCAGCCGCACGCCCGAGTGGATCGTGAAGTAGTCGACGCCCTGCTCGGCCTGCTCGACGAGCGTCTCGAGGAACACCCCGAGGTCGAGCTTCTCGGCCCGGCCCTTGACCTTCTCGAGCGCCTGGTAGATCGGGACCGTGCCGATCGGCACGGGCGAGCTGCGGATGATCGCCTCGCGCGTGGCGTGGATGTCCGGACCGGTCGACAGGTCCATGACCGTGTCCGCGCCCCAGCGCGTGGCCCAGCGCATCTTCTCCACCTCCTCCTCGATCCCGGACGAGATGGCGGAGTTGCCGATGTTCGCGTTGATCTTCACCAGGAACCGCGAGCCGATGATCATGGGCTCGAGCTCGAGGTGGTTCTTGTTCGAGGGGATGATCGCCCGGCCGCGGGCGACCTCGTCGCGCACGAGCTCGGGCGAGACGCCCTCGCGCGCGGCGACGTAGCGCATCTCCTCGGTGACCTCGCCTCGCCGGGCGTAGTGCATCTGCGAGAAGTTCGTGTCGCCGCGGGTGACGCGCCGCGCGACCCACTCCTGGCGCAGCTTCGGCAGGCCCTGGGCGGCCGGGATCCCCTGCGGGCCCGCGGTGTCGTAGAGGCGGACCGGCGGCTCGCCCCCGGCGAGGCTGACCTCCCGGAACGGCACGCGCAGGTCGCCGACGTACACGCGGCGGGCCGAGGGGAACGGGGAGGCGCTGGGGTCGTGCTGCTGCATGGGGTCCTCAGGCGCGCGATTCTAAGAGCGGCGGCCCGAGGGGCAACGACGTCCCGGGCCGGCCACGGGGGTAGAATGCGCCCATGACCCGCGCCGCGCTCGCCCCGCTGGCCCTGCTGATCGCCGCGTGCGCGGGGCCGAGGGGCCACGACGGCGCGTTCGGGGGCGAGGTGGCGGCGGTCGGGTCGCGGCTCGCGCCGTCGCCCGGCGCCGCGCGGGCGCTCGCGGCCAGCCTCGAGCCCGCGGGCGGCGGCGCGCTCGAGGACGGCCTCGTGCGCCGCCGCGTCGCCGCGCTGGCGGCCGAGGTCGCCCAGGCGTGCCACGCGCCGCCGCAGGACCTGACCGTGCTCGACACGGGCGACGTCGTCCTGCGGGCCTTGCCGGGCGGGCACCTGCAGGTGAGCCGCGGGCTGCTCGTCGCCTGCGCCGGCCCCGACGCCCTCGAGCGCGTCGCGGCGCTCCTGGCCCACGCGGCGGCGCACGCGGCGCTCGGGCACGCCGACGACCACCTCGCCCGTGACCTCCGGCGGCACGGGGTCGCGGCGCTGGCGTCGAGCGTGACGCCGCTGGTCGAGGGCGAGGCCGCCGCCGCCGACGACGCGCGCGCGCTCGGGCTGGCCCTGCGCCTCCTCGCGCGGCCCGAGCGGCCGGGCGCGGGCTGCGACGAGGCCGACGCGCGCGCGCTCGCCGCGCTCGAGGGGCTCGGCGTGGCCGCGCCGGCGCGGGCGCTCGAGGCGGCCTACGCCGCGCTGGCGTCCGTCGAGGAGCGCGACCCCGCCGCGGCCGCGCCGCTCCTGGCCGTCCACGGCCCCCTGGCCGACCGGCTGCGCGGGGCGCGCGCGGCCCCGCCGCGGACGCCGCTGCGGCCGGTCGCCCGCGAGCCGCTCGACCTCTCGCCGCTCGTCGAGCAGGTCGAGGCCCACGCCGCGCTCGACGCGGCCGACCTGCTCTTGCGCCGCGGGGCCGCCGACGGCGCGCTCCGCCTCGCCGGCGAGCAGAAGGGGCCGCGCGCGGCGGCGCTGCGCGCCGAGGCCCTCGCGGCGCTCGGCCGCGAGCGCGAGGCCGACCGGGCCCTGCGCGCCGCGCTGCTCCTCGACCCCGGCTCGCACCGGGCCCGGCTCGCCCTGGGCGCGCTCTACGCCCGCGCCCAGCCGGCCGGCGCGCGCGGCGAGCTCGAGCAGGCCGTCCGCCGGGCGCCGCTCGACCCGCTCGCGCACCTCCTCCTGGCGCAGGTCACCGACGAGCCCGACCGGCGCCGCGCGCGCCTCGTGCTCGCCGAGGCGCTGGCCGGCGGCGAGGGGCCGTGGGCCCGCCAGGCCGCGGCGGCCCTCGCGCCGGCGCGCCAGGGCGCGCCGCCGCCGCCCGACCCGGGCCGGGCGCGGATCCTCTCGGGGAGCGGCCGTCGCTGAGCCCGTGACCGCCCCTCCCTCGTCCACCCCAGAGCACCGCCCCCTGCGGGCGCTGGCGCTGATCCTGCTCGCGAGCCTCTCGTTCGCGCTGGTGGCCATGACGGTCAAGGAGGTGGCGAACACGCCGGGCGTCGGCGTCGCGCCGGCGGTCCTCGCGCGCGGGCTGTGCGGGCTGCTCGTGTGCGTGTGGTGGGCGCGTCGCGGCGGGGCGTCGCTCCGGCCGCGCGGCTGGCCCATGCTCCTCCTGCGCTGCGGGGCCGGGATCGCCGCCGTCGGCCTCTACTACCGGGCGCTCGGCCCCGGCGGGACCGACATGGTGACCGCGGCCATGCTCCTCAAGACGTCGCCGCTGTGGGTGGCGATCCTCTCGCCCGCCTTCGTGCGCGAGCGCCCGGGGGCCGGGGTGTGGGCGGCGCTCGCCCTCGGGCTGACGGGCGTCGTGATCGTCAGCCTCGACCCGTCGCGCGGCTGGCGCCCCGACCTGTCGCAGCTCGGCGTGGCGCTCTCGCTCACGGCCGGCCTCGGCTCGGCGCTGGCCTACCTGGCCCTGCGGCGGCTGGCGAGCACCGACGACCCGGTGACCGTGGTGGCCGCCTTCTCGCTCGCGCTCACGCTGGCCTCGGCGCCGTTCGTCGTCGGGCGCCCGGGCGACGTGGCCGCGTGGTCGGCGCGCGTGTGGGTCGTGCTGGCCGTGGCCGGCGTCCTGGGCACGGCCGGGCAGCTCTTCCTCACGGCGGCCTACCGCTTCGGCCCGGCGGCGGCCGTGACGATCGCCGGGCTCTCGGAGGTGGCCATGCAGGGGCTGATCTCGGTCGTGCGCTTCCAGGAGTGGCCGGCGCCCGGGGCGCTCGTGGGCGGCCTCCTGGCGATGACCGCCGGGCTCGTGGCGAGCGGGCAGATGAAGCCCGCGCCCGCGGCGAGCGCGACGGCGCTGCCGGCGGGGCTGGGAGCGGACGGCGGAGAGGCGAGTCGCCGCGATTGACCTGTGGGTCGCCTTGCGCCCGCGCGCTGGCGCGCCGATCCTCACGCGGAGCACGCTGGCCGACGGCTCGGCCCTCGCGGAGCACCGGGTAGGATCGCGCAGGTGGAGCGGCGGATCGGCAGCTACGCCCTCGGGCCCGAGGTCGCGCGCGGCGGCGCGGGCGTGGTCTTCCGCGCGGTCGACCTCCGCGACGGCCGCGAGGTCGCGCTCAAGCTCATGCTCGGGGCGGACGAGGCGCGTCGGGCGCTGCGCTTCGGCCGCGAGGCGCGGGCGCTGATCCGCCTGCGCCACCCGGGGATCGTGGCGGCGCTCGACGCCGGCGTGGAGGCCGGCCGGCCGTGGCTGGCCATGGAGCTCGTCGAGGGCGAGTCGCTGCAGCGTCACCTCGACGCCCGCGGTCCCCTCGCGCCGGCGGCGGCCGCCGCGCTCGTCGCGCAGCTCGCCCGGGCGGTGGAGCACGCGCACGCCGAGGGCGTGCTCCACCGCGACCTCAAGCCCGACAACGTCCTCATCACGCGGGACGGGGCGCCGCGGCTGATCGACTTCGGCCTGGCGCGCGACGTGGAGCCCGACGCGGGCTCGCGGCTCACCGCCACGGGCGCCGTGGTGGGCACCCCGGGCTACTGGGCCCCCGAGCAGGCCCGCGGGGAGGTGGCCGACGTCCGCACGGACGTCCACGGCCTGGGCGCGCTCCTCTACGCGGCGCTGGTCGCCGCGCCGCCGATCGAGGCCGAGTCCTTCGCCGAGGCGCTGATCGCCGCCGAGGCGCGCGAGGTCGAGCCCCCGTCCCGCCGCCGCGCGGACGTCGCGCCCGCGCTCGACGCCGTCTGCGCGCGCGCGCTGGCCAGGCGCCGGGAGGACCGCTACCCCTCGGCCGGCGCGCTGGCCGACGCGCTCGACGCGTGGCTGGCGGGGTCGCGCGGCGCGCCGGCGGGGCGGGTCCGCCGCGCTCCCCGGGTGGGGGCGCTGCTCGGGGCGGCGGCGGGGGCGGCGGCGCTGGGAGTCGTCGTGTGGCTGGCCGGCCCGCGCCGCCCGGACGCCGCCCGGCCAGGAGCGCTCGCGGACGGCGCCCACGCCGCGGCCGCGCCGGACCCGGACCGCGCCGCGACCCACCGGCGCGCCCCGGCGGCCGCCCCCCCCCCCCCCGCGGCGAGCTTCGGCAGCGCCTCGTTCCCCG
>JAMLIC010000068.1 GCA_023954375.1 Planctomycetota bacterium | reverse complement strand
GGCGGGCGCAACGGCGCCGGCACGCGCACGACGCTGAAGATGATCGCCGGCCGCCTGCGCCCGACGACGGGCAAGGTGCAGGTCGAGGGGCGCGTCTCGAGCATCCTCGAGCTCGGCACGGGGCTGAACCCGAACCTGACCGGGCGGCAGAACGCGCGCGTCAACGCCCTGTTCCTGGGCCTCGACCCGTGGCGCGTCGAGGCCCAGCTCCAGGGGATCCTCGACTTCGCCGAGATCGGCGAGTTCGCCGACCAGCCGCTGATGTACTACTCGTCCGGCATGAAGGCCCGCCTCGCCTTCGCCGTGCTCACGGCGATCGAGCCCGAGGTGCTGATCCTCGACGAGGCCCTGGCCGCGGGCGACGCACAGTTCTCGGCCAAGTGCCAGGCCTTCGTCCGCGACCTGTGCCGCTCCGGCTGCACGACGATCGTCGTCAGCCACGACCTCGCCTTCCTCACCAGCACGTGCGACCGCGTGGCCTGGATCGACGGCGGCCACCTCCGCGGGGCGGGCGCCCCGCAGGCGGTGATCGGCGACTACGTGGCCTCGTTCGGGCAGGTCGGCGACTTCCGCGCCCGACCGCGCAACCTGCTCCTGCGGTTCGAGGCCGCGCCCGAGGACCCGGACGCCGAGCACCACCTGCACCTCGTCGGCTGGCTGGACGCGGGCGGGGGCCTCACCTCCTCGGTGGACCTCGCCGACGGCGCGGCGCTCACGGCCTGCCTCGAGCGCGCGCCGGACGTGGGCCTCACGGCTGCGGCGGCCCGCGGCGGCTGGGAGGGCACCGCCCCGGGGCCGCACGGGCCGCTGCGCGTGCTCCGGCCGGCCGCCGCGCCTGGCGGCGCCGCGTTCCTCGTCGTGCCGGTGCCGCCCGCGCCGGCCCCCCTGCCGCACGCGCTCCTGGTCACGGGGCAGGCGCGCCTGCCGCGCCTGCGCGTCTCCGCCCTGGCCGACGGGACGTGGACCGCCCTGGGCGAGTTCGGCGGCTACGACGCCTGGTACACGCCCGACTTCCCCGTGCGGCACCTGCTCGGCGCCGCGGAGGAGGGCGCGGGTGGCTGACCTCCCCCTGCGCGCCCTGGGCCTCCTCGTCGCTGCGGCGCGGCCGGTCGTGGGAGAGCGGCGCGCCCGCGAGGTCGCCGGCTACTGCTACGCGGTCAGCACGCTCCTCGTCTACTCCTTCCAGGAGCAGCACCGGCGCGCCGTGCTCGGGCTCCTGTGGGTCGTGGCCACGCCGGCCCTGTTCCTCGGCGTCTACCTGACGATCTTCGCCGGCATGATCGACCCGGCCACGAGCGAGGCGCTCGGCGGGCGCTACGGGTTCCCGATCTACGTCATGTTCGGGTTCATCACCTGGTCGGCCTTCGTCGAGGGGGTCCAGGGCGGCGCGGCGGCGCTCGTGTCGAACCCCGCGCTCGTGCAGCACTCGCCGATCCCGCTCTCCGTCCTGCCGTTCGTGAAGGTCCTGGGCGGCCTGACGGGCCTCGTGATCAGCGCCGCCCTCCTCCTCGGGGTCGTCACCGCCCTCGGCCGCTTCCCCGGGACGCGCCTGCTCCTCTTCCCGCTGGCGCTGCTCCTCCTGGGGGCCTTCACGCTCGGCCTGGCGCTGCTCCTCTCGGCCGTGGCCACGCGCTTCCGCGACGTCCTGCAGGTCCTCGGCACGCTCCTCCTGATCGAGTTCTTCGCCGTGCCGATCCTCTACACGCCGGCCATGCTCGGCGAGGGCGCCCAGCGGCTCGTGCAGCTCAACCCGCTCACCCCCTTCTTCCACCTGGTGCGCTCGAGCTTCATCGCCAGCCACCCCCTCGCGCCGCTCGACCTGGCGCTGGCGGCGGGGTGGGCGCTCGGGTCGCTGGTCGTGGGGCGGGTCGTGTTCGGGCGGCTCTCGTCGGGCTTCGCCGACCACTCGTGATCAGCCGGCGAGCCGCGCGTAGAGGTCGAGCAGCTTCTGCTGCTCGACCTCCCAGTTGAACCGCGCGCGGGCCGCGTCGAACGCGGCCCGCCGCGTCGCCTCGAGCCGCCGGTCGTCGGCGACGAGGCCGTCGATCGCCGCGGCCAGGCCCCGCGCGTCGCGCGGGTCGTACACGGCGCCGACCTCGTGGCCCAGGACCGCGCGGCGCAGCTCGGGGACGTCGGAGGCCACGACGGCCAGGCCCGCCATCAGGTACTCGAAGAGCTTGTTCGGCAGGCTGTAGTAGTTGTTCACGCACACCGGCAGGTAGGGGATCACGCCGATGTCCGCCTCCTGCGCGCTCCGCACGAGCTCGGTCATGGGCACGGGCGGCGCGAACGTGACCCGGTCCGCCACCCCGGCGCGCGCGGCGAGGCGGCGCAGCTCGGCCTCGAAGGCGCCCACGCCGCGCATGACGAGGCGCGCCCCGCGCAGGTGGCGCGCGGCCTCGAGCAGGGTCTCGAGCCCCCGGTGCGGCGAGTAGCCGCCGTGGTAGAGGACGACGCGCTCCGCCCCCGGTCGGAGGGTCGGGCGCGGCGCGGGCTGCAGGACCGGCACGTTGAGGAGCGGCAGCGCGGCGAGCACGCCGTAGGCGCGCGCGTTGTGGCGGGCGAGCGACTCGTTGACCGTGACCAGCGCGTCGGCGGCGCCGATCAGCCGGCGCTCCAGCGCCTCGTGGTAGCCGCGCCACACCGACGTCTTGACCCCCTCGGCGTGCTGGAGCGGGTAGAGCTCGTGGAAGTCGTAGACCAGCCGGGCGCCCGTCCGGCGCTTGGCGAGGACGCCCGCGAGCAGGGTGTCGAGGTCGTGCGCGTGGTAGACGTCCGCGCGCTCCGCCGCGGCGGCCCTGGCGAGGCGCACGTTGAGCGCCGCGCTCGAGGTGATCGCCTCGAGGTCCTGCTCAAGGCGCTCGCGCGGCGTCGGCGGCCGGGGCGGCGCGCTCGACGCCGCGGGGGGCGGCGCCGCGGCGACCGCCAGCCCGGCGGCGGCCTCGGCCGCGCGCGCCCGGGCGAGGGCCACGACGTCGGGCGGCAGCTCGCCGCCGTAGCGCAGGCCCACGTAGACGTCGCGGAGCACGCCGTAGAGCCTCGGCTGGACGGCGCTCAGCCGCTGGAGGCCGCGGTCGCGCGCGGCGTCGACCAGCGCCCGCGGCGAGAGGCGGGGCGGCGCGAGGTGGCCGAGGACGCTCGGCCGCCGGAGCCGCCGGACGGTCACGCCGTCGAGGTCCTCGACCTCGAGGTCGTCCTCCCGCTCGAGGACGCCGAGGACGACGACCTCGTGGCCCGCGCGCGCGAGCGCCGACGCCTCGCGGCGCACGCGGGGGTCGTTCGTCACCCGGTTGGTGACGAACATGCAGACCTTGGCGCGGCGACGGCTCACACGGCCACCGGGGCGCGGGCCGGCGCGGCGCGCCAGGCGCCCTCCCGCAGGAGGCTCAGCCACTCGGACAGGCTCACCCAGCGCCAGATCGTCCACGACAGGTCGGCCTCGCCCGCCTGGTGGCGGCGCCAGGCGGCCTCGAGGTCGGCCGGCGCGTGGCCGGCCACGTCGCGCACGGGGCCGTCGAGCAGCCGCTCCCGCGCCCACTCGCGCATGGGGCCGCGCAGCCAGCGGTCCTGCGGGGCCACGTAGCCCACCTTCTCGGCGCGCCACTGGATCTCGGGCGGGAGGAGCCCCTCGCCGGCGCGGCGCAGGATCAGCTTCTGCCAGCCGTCGCCCGCGAACGCCTCGTCGGGCAGGCCCAGGCAGAAGTCGACGAGGTCGACGTCGAGGAAGGGCAGGCGCGGCTCGCGGCCGAAGGCCATGGCGTTGCGGTCGGCGTAGCGGAGCAGCGTCGGCAGGTTGTTGTACTGCAGGGCCTCGGCCATCTTCCCCCGGAAACGCACGCCGCGCGCCGGGGGCGGCACGCCCACGAAGTAGTCGGCCGGCGGCACCGGCGCCCACCAGGCGCGCGCGAGGCGGCGCAGCGGCAGCGCCAGCAGCGGGTCGAACCGCCGCCGGACGTCGCGGAAGCGGGCCGCCGCGCGCAGGAGCCGCCAGGAGAGCTGCGCCGTCTCGCTGGCGAGCGTCAGCCAGCGCCCCTGGTCCATGAGGTCGAGCTGGCGGAGGAAGAAGTACGACTGGTAGCCGCCGAGCACCTCGTCGGCGCCCTGCCCGTCGATCAGGATCGTCGTCCCGCGCTCCCGCGCCAGCCGGGCCACGCACCACTGGAGGTAGATCGAGGCGGAGAGGAGCGGCTCCTCCTGGTGCCAGTGGAGCTCGCGCGACTCGCGCATGAACCCCTCGGGCGTGGGGACGACCGCGTGCGCCTCGGCGCCGGCGCGGCGCACGACCGCGTCGATCTCGGCGCCCTCGGAGATCGTGGGGTCGTCGTCGAAGCGCGCGGAGAACGTGCGCTGGACGAAGCCCGCGCCGCGCCGCAGGCCGGCCAGGAGGCACACGAGCGTCGACGAGTCGAGCCCGCCCGAGAGGCTCGAGCCGACGGGCACGTCGGCGCGCAGCCGCAGGCGAACGCTGCGCTCGAGGAGCGCGCGGAGCTCCTCGGTCGCCCGCCGCGGCTCGTAGCCGTCGCGCACTCGCAGGGGGTCGGGCACCCAGTAGCGCCAGGTGCGCGTGACCTGCCCCGCGGCGTCGGCCTCGAGCGCGTGCGCCGGCGGCAGGCGCCACACGCCCTGGAACAGCGTGTCGGGGCCGTCCTCGCGGTAGCCGCCGGCGGCGAAGCGGGTCACGAGGTCCTCGCGCGCGGCGGCCGGGAGGCGCGGGTGGGCCAGGAGCGCCTTGACCTCCGAGGCCAGCGCCACGCCGCCGCCCTCGAGCGGGGCCCAGAAGAGCGGCTTCTCGCCGAAGCGGTCGCGCGCGGCGAACAGGCGGCGCTCGACGGTGTCCCACACGGCGAAGGCGAACATGCCGTTGAGCCGCTCGAGACACGCGACGCCCCAGCGGGCGTAGGCCGCCAGGAGCACCTCCGTGTCGCCCGTGGTCCGGAACTCGTGCCCGGCCTGCTCCAGCTCGGCGCGCAGCTCGACGTAGTTGTAGACCTCGCCGTTGTAGACGAGGAGGTAGCGGCCGTCGGGCGAGCGCATGGGCTGCGCGCTGGCGTCGGTCAGGTCGAGGATCGCCAGCCGCCGGTGCCCGAGCCCCACGCCGGCGCGCCCGCTCTCGCCGGTCCACAGGCCGGCGCCGTCGGGGCCGCGATGCGCGAGCCGGTCGCGCATGGCGGCGAGCACGTGGGGCGCGACGGGGCCCCGAGGGTCGATGACGGCGACGATCCCGCACACGGGTGCCGTTCTACGACGCGGCGGCCTCGTCGGCGAGGCCTGTGGCTATACTGCCCGCCCGTGGACCAGCCGCGCCGCACCTCGAACTTCGGCCTCGTGGGCGCCGCCGGCTTCGTGGCCCCGCGCCACCTCAAGGCGATCCGGGACACCGGCAACCGCCTGATCGCCGCGGCCGACCCCCACGACAGCGTGGGCGTGCTCGACGGCTACTTCCCCGAGGCCCGCTTCTTCACGGAGATCGAGCGCTTCGACCGCCATCTCGAGAAGCTGCGCCGGCGCTCCGACGACGAGCGCATGCACTACCTGAGCGTGTGCTCGCCCAACTACCTGCACGACGCGCACGTGCGGCTGGCGCTGCGCCTCGGCGCCGACGCGATCTGCGAGAAGCCGCTGGTGATCAACCCCTGGAACCTCGACGAGCTGGCCGAGCTCGAGGCCGAGACCGGGCGGCGCATCCACGCCGTCATGCAGCTCCGCTACCACCCGGCGCTCCTGGCCCTCCGCGAGCGCCTGCGCGCCGAGCCCGCGCGCGCGCCGCGCGACGTCGTGCTCACCTACGTGAGCCGCCGTGGCGCCTGGTACCACGTCTCGTGGAAGGGGAGCGAGGAGAAGTCGGGCGGCCTGGCCATGAACCTCGGCGTCCACTTCTTCGACCTGCTGGTGTGGCTGTTCGGCCCGGTCGAGGCGAGCGCGCTGCACCTGCGCTCGCCCGGGCGGATGTCCGGCGCGGTGACGCTCGAGCGCGCCCGCGTGCGCTGGCTCCTGTCGGTCGACCTGCGCGACGTCCCGGCGGCGGCGCGCGAGGCGGGCAAGACCGCCTGGCGCAGCCTGACGATCGACGGCGAGGAGGTCGAGTTCTCGGACGGCTTCGGCGACCTGCACACGCGGGTCTACGAGGACGTGCTGGCCGGCGGCGGCCTGTCGATCGAGGACGCCCGGCCGGGGATCGACCTCGTCCACGCGATCCGCACGGCCGACCCCGCGGCGCCGCCGCGCGGCGAGGGCCACCCGCTCCTGGAGGCCTGACGTGAGCCACTTCGTCCACGCGTCCGCCTTCGTCGACCCGGGCGCCGTGGTCGGCGAGGGGACGAAGGTCTGGCACTTCTCGCACGTCTCGGGCGGGGCGCGGCTCGGCGCCCGCTGCAGCCTCGGCCAGAACGTGTTCGTGGCCGACCGCGTCGTGATCGGCGACGGGGTGAAGATCCAGAACAACGTCTCGGTCTACGAGGGCGTGGTCCTCGAGGACTTCGTCTTCTGCGGCCCGAGCATGGTGTTCACCAACGTGAAGACGCCCCGCTCGGCCTTCCCGCGCAACACGAGCGACGACTACCTGACGACGCGCGTCGGCCGCGGCGCCTCGATCGGCGCCAACGCCACGGTCGTGTGCGGCGTGACGATCGGCGCCTGGGCCTTCGTGGCCGCCGGGGCCGTGGTGACGAAGGACGTGGCGCCGTTCGCGCTCATGGCCGGGGTGCCGGCGCGGCGGATCGGCTGGGCCTGCGCCTGCGGGCGGCCGCTCGGCGACCCGGCGCCGGGGCGGGTGGTCTGCCCCGACTGCGCGCGCGCCTACCACGTGGCCGACGGCGCCCTCGAGCCCGACGCGGCGACCGCGCTGCCGTGAAGGTCGTCACCGTCGTCGGGGCGCGCCCGCAGTTCGTCAAGGCGGCGCCGGTCTCCCGCGCCCTGCGCGCCCGCCGGCACGAGGAGCTCCTCGTGCACACGGGCCAGCACTTCGACGACCTCATGTCGAAGGTGTTCTTCGAGGAGCTGGCCCTGCCCGCGCCCGACGTCGACCTCGGCGTCGGCTCGGGGCCGCACGGGCGGCAGACCGGGGCCATGCTGGCGGGCGTCGAGGAGGTGCTGCTCGCGCGCCGGCCGGACGTGGTGCTCGTCTACGGCGACACCAACTCGACGCTGGCCGGGGCGCTGGCCGCGGTGAAGCTCGGGCTCCCGCTCGCGCACGTCGAGGCCGGGCTGCGCTCGTTCAACCGCGCCATGCCCGAGGAGCACAACCGCGTGCTCACCGACCACTGCGCCGACCTGCTCCTCTGCCCCACCCGGACCGCGGTCGAGCACCTCGCCCGCGAGGGGCTCACGCGCGGGGTCCACCTCGTCGGCGACGTCATGCTGGACGCCGTGCTCGCCCACGTCGCCCGCGCGCGCGCCCGGCCGGCGAGCCCCGCCGACGCGCTGGGCCTGGGGCCGAAGGGGTACCTGCTGGCGACCGTGCACCGGCCCTACAACACCGACGACCCGGCGGCGCTCCGGCGGATCCTCGAGGCGCTGGAGGCGGTCGGCGAGCCCGTGGTCCTCCCGGTCCACCCGCGGACGCGCGCCCGGCTGGCCGGGCTCGAGGGGCTGCGCCTCGAGCGTGTGCGCCTGATCGACCCGGTGGGCTACCTCGACATGCTCCGGCTCCTCGACGGCTGCCGCCTCGTGCTCACCGACTCGGGGGGCGTGCAGAAGGAGGCCTACTTCCTGGGCGTGCCGTGCGTGACGCTGCGGCCCGAGACCGAGTGGGTGGAGACGGTCGAGGCCGGCTGGAACGTGCTCGCCGGCGACGACCCGGCGCGGATCGTCGCGCTCGCCCGCGGCTTCGCGCCCTCGGGCGAGCGACCGGCCACGTTCGGCGACGGGCGCGCGGCGGACGCGGTCGTCGCCGCGCTCGAGGGCGCCTAGAGGCCCGGCCGGAAATGCGCCAGGCAGGTGCCTCGGACGGGCCGGGCCGGGCCGACTCCGGCCGGGGGTCCCTGTGCTCGGCCGCCGATCCACCCGTAAGTCCTCGAAATGTGAGATTGCAGCGGCCGAGCACACGGATCCCCGGCATCAGCGATGAGGCTAGAGGGCCGGCAGGAAGGCCGCGAAGCGGCTTTCCGGCAGGCCCTCTAGCCGCTACGCCCCTCCGTCGGGGGCGCCGAGCGCGTCGCGGGCGCGGGCGGCGACCCGCCGCGCCGCGCGCCAGGTCGTCGGCCCGGGCCCGGGCGAGCCCGCGCGCCACCGCCACGCGCCCGCGCGGCGGCGCCGCGCCGAGGCGGTCGAAGAGCGCGAGGTGGGCGTCGGCGACGCGCTCGATGTCGAAGGCGGCGGCGCGGGCGCGCGCGGCCGCGCCGAGCGCCCGCCGCAGGTCGGGGTCGCCGAGCGCGCGCCAGCGCCCCGGCGAGCGCCGCGACGTCGCCCGGCGGCGCGAGCAGGGCCGCGTCGCCGGCGGCCTCCCGGTTGGGGCCGATCGCGGTGGCCACGACGGCGCAGCCGGCGGCGAGCGCCTCGAGCAAGGCGTTCGACAGGCCCTCGCTGCGCGAGGGGACCGCGACGACCGTGGCGCCGCGCAGGAGCGCGGGCACGTCGTCGCGCCGGCCGAGGAGGTCGACGCGGTCGGCGACGCCGAGGTCGCGCGCCAGGCGCTCGAGCGCCGGCCGCTCCGGCCCGTCGCCGGCGAGGACCAGGCGGGCGCCGCCGCCCGCGAGCCGCGCGAACGCGCGCAGGAGGTCGTCGGCGCCCTTGGCCGGGTCGAGACGGCCGACGAACAGGACCGTCGGGGCGGCGCCCGGGTCCGCCTGGGCGACGTCGGGGCCGAGGTCGACGCCGTTGGGGATCCGCACCACCCGCTCGGCCTCGACGCCGGCCGCGAGCGCCTCGGCCGCGACCTCCTCGCTCACGCACACGAGGTGGGTCCGCCGCAGGTCGGCGAGCACGCGCGCGCGGTCCGGCGCGGGCAGCCGGGCCAGCGCGACCATGTCGCCCGCGGCGCCGGCGCCCGCCAGCTTGACCGTCACGGGCAGGTCGAGGGCCCGGCCGACGCGCGCGGCGATCACGCCCATCATCAGGCCCACGCCGTGCAGGCCGCGCAGGTCGCCGCGCCGGGGCGCGAGGAGCGCGCCGGCCGCGGGCTCGAGGAGGAGGCGCGGCAGGCGGACGAGCCGGGCGCCGTCGCGCCGCTCGGCCCAGCGGCGCGGCAGCCTGAGCGGCCCGGGCGACGTGCAGGTGAGCACGTCGACCGGGACGCCGCGGCGGGTGAGCGTCCGCGCGAGCAGCAGGGCCTGGCGCTCGGAGCCGCCGACCACGTCGACGTCGCCCACGAACACCGCCAGGCCGCGGCTCACCGCCCGGCCTCCTTGGTCGTCCGCGCCACGACGTAGGCCCACGCGCGGCGCGGCAGGGCGGCGCCGGCGAGGCGCTCGAGCGCGCCGAGCGCCCCGCGGGCCAGGGGCGAGCAGGCCAGCGCCGGGCGCCCGAAGCCGGGGTTCAGGAGGACGCGCTCGAGCGGCAGGGGCTGGGCCATGCGCACCTCGAGCGGCCCGCGGCCGGGGAGGCCCTCGAGCTCCCGCGCGATCCGACCCGGGGTCGAGCGCAGGAGGCCCCGCTCGGCGGGGACGGCGGCGGCCTGCGCCAGGACGAGCGGGTTCGTCACGTTCGCCTCGACGACGGCGAGCGCGCCCCCGGGCGCGAGCACCCGCCAGGCCTCGGCGACCACGACCTCGCGGCGCTCGACGTGGTGGAGCACGTCGCGCAGGAGCACCGCCTCGAAGCTGCCGTCGCGGAACGGCAGCCGCGCCGCGTCGGCGACGGCGAGGCGCAGGTCGGGCCCGCGCCCGCGCGCGAACGCGGCCTTGGCCGGGTAGCGATCGACGCCGAAGAGCGCGCGCGCCCGGCCGCGCAGGTGGAACAGGTTGCCCCCCTCGCCGCAGCCGACCTCGAGGAGGCGCCCGCCCGGCGCGCCCAGGTCGGCGAGCAGGGCCGCCTCGCGCGCGGCCGCGTAGGGCAGCGCGGTCTGCCAGTCGAAGTGCGCGGGGTCGGCCCGCGCCCAGCGCCGGGCCTGCACGGCCTCGTGGCTCACGGGCGAAACTTGCGCCAGGCGAGCGCGGTCATGCGCAGGAGCAGCCAGCCGTGGCTGAAGCGGCTGATCTTCGTCTCGCCGTAGGTGCGCGCGCGGTAGCGGATCGGCACCTCGACGATCCGGAGCGACTGCTTGGCCGCGCCGAAGATCAGGTCGAAGTCGCCGAACGGGTCGAAGTCGCCGAAGTAGGCCCGGCCGGCCTCGATCCGCGCGTAGTCGGCGCGCGAGACGACCTTGGTCCCGCAGAGCGTGTCCTTGAGGTGCTGGCCGAGGATCCGCGAGAGGGCCACGCTGAAGAACTTGTTCCCCAGCAGGTTCAGGAAGCGCATGGCCTGGTCCTCCATGGGGTAGACCAGCCGCGTGCCGTTGACGAACTCGCCCTTGCCCTCGGCGAGGGCCAGGTAGAACTTCGGCAGGTCCTCGGGCGGGACGGTCAGGTCCGAGTCGAGGATCATGAGCACGTCGCCCGTCGCCGCGGCGAAGCCCTTGCGCACGGCGTCGCCCTTGCCGCGGCCGTCGCCCTGGTGGATGAGCCGGGCCTCCCGCGTGGGGAGGAGGCGCTCGATCTCCTCGACCGTGCCGTCGGTCGAGCTCCCGTCGACGAAGACCAGCTCCGTGCGCGGCCCGAGCGCCGGGGTGCGGGCGAAGATGTCCTGCACGTTCCCGCGCTCGTTGCGCGTCGGGATCACCACCGAGGTCGTGAGCGGGCGCGGCGGCGGCGGCGCGGCGCCGTTCCACGCCGGGCGGGCCACGAGGAGCTGGATCAGCCCGAGCGCGCGCAGGCCGGGCAGTCGCCCGAGCAGGCGGTTCGCCAGCGACGAGACGACGGGCACGTCCACGGGCAGGAGGACGGCGGTGTCGGCGCGGACGACCTCGAAGGCGTTGAGGTGGAGGAGGTTCGTGAGGTCGTCCATCCCGAGCCACGAGGTCGGGCGGGTGGGCATCTTCCGCCCCAGCCGCTCGGCGAGGCCCAGGAGCGGCTCCCACACCGCGTTGTGGGCCGTGATCACGAGGCGCGTCTCGGGCCGGCACACGGCCTGGAGGCGGCGCAGGGCCAGCCACACGTCATCGACGAAGCCCAGCACGTCGCTCAGGACGACGTAGTCGAAGGTCTCCCCGCCCAGGTCGAGCCGCTCGGCGTCGCCCTCGACGAAGGTGAGGTGCGGGTGCTTTCGGCGGGCGACCTCGAGCATGCGCGGGGAGAGGTCCACCCCCACACCGCGCGCGGGGCGGGTCGCGGCGAGCAGGTCGCCGGTGCCGCAGCCCACCTCGAGCACCGACGCGCCCTCGCGCACGACGAAGCGCACGAGCCGCTCGACCGCCCGGTAGTAGGCGGCGTTGCGCGCCATCCACGCGTCGCGCTCGGGCGCCAACCTGTCGAACGAGGCGCGCACGGCGGTCCGCCGCTGGTCGGCGGCCCGCTGGAACTCGGACGAGGGGGCGCGTGGCTCGAGGGCGACGTCCACGCCCCCGAGTCTACAGCGAGCGCGTGGACTTTTCGTTCCGCCGCCGCGCGCCACGCGAGTTGACTGCGCCGGCCGGGGGAGTAGCCTGCCCGCTGCATGTGCGGGATCGCAGGGCTCGTCCGGCGGGGCGGCGCGGGGCCGGACGACCTGGAGGTGGTCCGGGCGATGACCGCCTCGTTGCGGCACCGCGGCCCGGACGGCGAGGGCGTCCTGCGGCTCGGCGCGGCGACGCTCGGCCACCGGCGGCTGGCGGTCGTCGACCCGAGCGAGCGCGCGGCCCAGCCCATGCGGCCGCTCCCGGAGGCCGACGGCGGCCCGCCGCCCGAGGTGGCGATCACCTACAACGGCGAGGTCTACAACCACGCCGACCTGCGCGCCGAGCTCGAGGAGCTCGGCTACCGCTTCGGCAGCCGCTCCGACACCGAGGTCGTCCTCCAGGGCTGGCGCGCCTGGGGCGAGCGCCTGCCGGAGCGGCTCAACGGCATGTTCGGCCTCGCGATCTGGGACGCCGCGACCGGGACGCTCTTCCTCTGCCGCGACCGCTACGGCGAGAAGCCCGTCTACTGGCGGCGGCTCCGGGGCGGCGGGCTGGCCTTCGCCTCCGAGCCGCGGGCGCTCCTCCTCGTCCCCGGCGAGGAGCGCGGGCTCGACCCGCTGGCGGCGGCCAAGTACCTCGCCTTCGACTGCGTCCCGGGCGAGGGCTCCGTGCTGCGCGGGGTGCAGAAGCTGCGGCCCGGCCACGCGCTCGTGTGGCGCGACGGCGAGGTGCGCATCCGGCGCTACTGGGAGCGGCGCTACGGCCACTCGCGCCTCGCGCCCGAGGAGGCGGAGGACCGGCTGTGGGAGCACCTCGTCGCCTCCGTCGAGCGCCGGCTCATGTCGGACGTCCCGCTCGGCGTGTTCCTCTCGGGCGGGCTCGACTCGAGCGCCGTGCTCGCCGCGATGGCCGAGCGCGTCGACCCGGCGCGGATCGACGCCTTCTCGATCGGCTTCGAGGAGGAGAGCTTCGACGAGTCGCCGTGGGCGCGCGTCGTCGCGCGCCACTTCGGCGTGCGCCACCACCAGCAGGTCCTCTCGCCGCGCGCGCTCCTCGACCTCCTGCCGGCGGCGCTCGACCTGCTCGACGAGCCGCTGGCCGACCCCTCGCTCGTCCCCACGTACGCCCTGTCCCGGCTGGCGCGCGAGCGCGTGACCGTGGCGCTCGGCGGCGACGGCGGCGACGAGCTGTTCGCCGGCTACGACACCTTCGTCGCCGAGCGGCTGGCGCGGCCCTACCTGCGGCTGCCGGCGCTGGCGCGCCGCGGGGTGGCCGCGCTCGTGGGCGCCTTGCCGCCGTCGAGCGACAAGCAGAGCCTCCAGTTCCGCGCCTCGCGCTTCGTCCGCGGCCTCTCGCCCGACCCGCTCGTGCGCAACCAGCGCTGGTTCGGCTCGTTCTTGCCGGAGGAGGCGGCGGCGCTCGTGCGCGGGGTCGACCCGGGCCGCGTCTACGAGGACCTGCTCCTCCTCCGCCCGCCGCCCGGCGAGCAGGCGCCGCTCGAGCTGTGGACGGCGATCTACCTGCCCGACGACGTGCTGACGAAGGTCGACCGCGCGAGCATGGCCGTGTCGCTCGAGGTCCGCGCGCCGTTCCTCGATCCGGAGCTGGCCGCCTTCGTCCACGCCCTGCCGTTCGACCACAAGCTGCGCGGGCTGACGCGCAAGTGGCTGCTCAAGCGGGCCCTGCGGGGCAAGCTGCCGGCGGCGATCCTGCGCCGGAGCAAGCAGGGGTTCGGCGCGCCGGCGGGCGAGTGGCTGAGGGGCCCGCTCCGGGCCGAGGTCGAGGCGCTGCTCGAGCCGACGCGCGTGGCCCGCGCGGGGCTCCTCGACCCGGCGCGGGTGGCGCGGGTGGTCATGGAGCACCTGTCGGGCGAGCGCGACCACCGCAAGCAGCTCTGGGCGCTCTACGTGCTCGCGCGGACGTGCGCGCGGCAGGGCCTGTGGTGATCAGCCGCCGACGAACGTCCCCGCGCACCAGAGCGAGCCGCTGAGGCGGCGCACGCCCGGCAGGCGCTCGAGGGCGGCCTCCACGCCGCGCACGGCGGGGATCAGCCGCCGCGGCGTGCGCGGGTGCAGGAAGTCGCGGTGCTCGACCCGGTCGGGCCGGAACCCGTGACGGGCCAGCGCGGACGCGAGCTCCTCGCGCGTGAAGGCCATCTCGCTCGCCGACACGCCCAGGCGCGCCCGCCGCGCGAGGTCCGGCGTGAAGTAGTGCCAGCGGTTGAGCGGGTTGTCGAGGTTGGGCTCGCTCACGGCGAAGCGCGCCCCGGGGCGCAGGCGGGCGGCGATCGCCGGGAGGGCGCGGTCGAGGTCGAGGTGGTGCAGGACCGAGACGCAGTAGAAGGCGTCGAACCGGCGCCCCTCGAGCGTCTCGGGGCGCATGAGGTCGCCGGCGACGAGCTCGACCCCCGCCGGGACGTGGGCGCGCGCCACCTCGAGGAGCCGGGGCGACAGGTCGACCGCCACCAGCCGCGCCCCGCTCGCGGCCACCTGCCGGGTGAAGACGCCGGTGCCGCAGCCCAGCTCGAGCGCGGTCACCCCGGGCCCGAGGCGCGCCTCGCGCACGATGAACTCGACCCGCCGCCGGACCCGCTCCTCGCCCGCCGGCGTCCCCCAGCCCCAGAGCTCCTCGGCCCCGCCCGCGAGCAGCCGCTCGGCGTTGCGCAGCTCGTCCTCGATGTCGGCCCCGCGGCGGATCGGCATGCGACGGTCGTAGCCCGGCGCCGGTGGCGCTGCAAGCGCCGCGGGCTGCGTCCGCAGCGGCGGCAGGCGGCCGGCGCGGGGAGCGAGGGCGGTCGATGCGTCGCCCCCGCGCACCGCGGCCGACGACCCCCTAGAATGACGCCGCCGTGGTGAAGGTGATCATCCAGATCCCCTGCTGGAACGAGGAGCGGTCGCTCCCCGTGACCTTCGCCGCCCTGCCGCGGACGATCCCGGGCGTCGACGTCGTCGAGACGCTCGTGATCGACGACGGCAGCACCGACCGCACGGTCGAGGTCGCCCGCTCGCTCGGCGTCGACCACGTCGTGCGGCTCGTCACGCACCAGGGGCTGGCGCGCGCCTTCGAGCGCGGCGTGCTCGAGTGCCTGCGGCGCGGCGCGGACATCGTCGTCAACACCGACGCCGACAACCAGTACGCCGCCGACGACATCCCGCGCCTGGTCGCGCCGATCCTCTCGGGCGAGGCCGACTACGTGATCGGCGACCGGAGCGTCGAGGAGCTGCCGCACTTCTCGTGGATCAAGAAGAAGCTCCAGCGCGTGGGCAGCGCGGTCGTGCGCATGGCGTCGCGCACGGACATCCCCGACACCACGAGCGGCTTCCGGGCGCTCTCGCGCCGGGCGGTGCTGCAGCTCTCCGTCCACTCGGGCTACACCTACACGCACGAGACGCTGATCCAGGCCGGGCGCAAGGACATCCCGGTCGCCTCGGTGAAGGTCGGCGTCAACCCGGTGCTGCGCCCGTCGCGCCTCTTCCGCAGCATCCCGCGCTACGTCCTGCGCTCGGCGAGCACCATCTTCCGCATCTACCTGATCTACGACGGCTTCCGCGCCTTCGCCCTCCTGGCCCTCCTCTGCGCCCTCCTCGCGGCGGCCGCGCTCGGCCTGTGGCTGACCGCGCCGGCGGGCCTGCCGGCCGGGCTCGCGGCCGCGCTGCCCTGGGCCGCGGGCGCCGGCGCGCTCCTGGCCGTGCAGCTGCTCCTGTTCGCGCTCCTCGCCGACCTGCTCGCCGTGACCCGCCGCCTCCAGGAGGAGAGCCTCGCCCACCTACGCGAGCTGGCCCTCCGCGAGGCCGGCGCGCCCCGGGCGCGGACGCCGGGCGAGCCGGCGGCGTGACGGCGGCGCTGCTCCTCGTGCTCGCGCTCGGCGGGCTGGGGGCGCTCCTGCTCCTCGGCGACGGCGTCGCCGCCGCGCGCGGCCGAGGCCCCCGCGTGCACCGGCGGCTGGGCGCGTTCGTCCGCTCGGTCGAGCGCGCGCGGGCGGGCGACGGCCGGCTCACGGACGTCGTCTACCAGAGCGCCCTGCGCAACGGCCGGCGCGTCTGGATCCGCTTCGGCCTCGGCCCGCGCGGGAGCGCGCGCGTCCGCGTGGCCGTGGCGACCTGCCGCGGGGTCCCGCCCGTGGGCGTCCGGCTCGAGGGGGCGCTCTCGCGGCTGGGCAAGCGGCTCGGCAGACGCGAGGACATCCAGACCGGCGACGTCGCGTTCGACGAGCGCTTCTTCCTCGAGTCCAGCCGCCCGCTCGACGGCCGGCGGGCGCTCGGGCGCGAGCTGCGCCAGTCGGTCGACGAGGCGTTCCGCCGCTTCGGCGCCGACCGGCTGCACCTGCGGCCGGGCGAGCTGGCCGTCGAGGCCGACCTGACCGCCTGCCCGCCCGGGCGCTGGCGCGAGCTCATCCGGCACCTCGACCGGGCGGCCGCGCTGGTGGAGGTCAAGCCGCTGCGCATCCGCGGGCTCGAGGGCGAGCGGGACGTGGCCTGCGGCGTCGACGGCGCCGCGCGCTGCGTCTACTGCCGCGACGGCCTCTCGGGGGACGAGGACGACCTCGTCGCGTGCGAGCGCTGCCGGACGGCGGTGCACGCGGAGTGCTGGGACGAGCACGGCGGCTGCCCGGTCCTCGGCTGCGACGGGCGCGCGCCCGAGCGGCCGCGGCTCCGGGCGTGACGCTGGCTTGTCCGGGCCGCGGACGAGCGGTACGGTGGCGCCCGCGTGGGTGAGCCCCTGGACGAGCGCGAGGCGACGGACCCGCCCCCCCCGGACGAGCGCAGGCCCTCGACCCGCGGCGACGCGGGTCCGTGAGCGGGGCCGAGCCCGTCGTCGCGGTCCTGGCGCTCCTCGCCTGCGTCACGGTCTGGCTCCTCGTCGGCCGCGGCCGGACGGAGGTCCCGCTGCACCGCGGAGACGTGCACCAGCGGCTGGAGGGGCTGGTGGCGGCGGCGACCCGCGCGCTCGACGAGCCCGACCGCCGACGGGCCCCCACGCTCGCCCACAAGGGGGTGCTCGAGGGGGGGCGGCGGGTCCGGGTCGCGTTCTTCGGCCCGGCCGGGCGGGTGCGGGCGGCCGTCTCGGTGCGCCGCGACGCGCCGCCGCTGCGCGTGCGGCTCGAGGGCGTCCTCGACCGGCTGCGCAAGCGGCTCGTGCCCGAGGACATCGTCACCGGTGACGAGGCCTTCGACGCGCGCTTCTTCCTCCAGTCCGCGCGGCCCGACGAGGGGGCCGAGGCCCTGACGAACGACGTGCGCCGCGCGATCAAGAAGGCGTTCACGCGCTTCGACGTCGACCGGCTCGAGCTGGGCCCGGGCGAGCTGGCGGTCGAGGCCGACGCCGACGAGAAGTGCGCCCCGGACCGCTGGCAGGAGCTGGTCGAGCTCCTGGACGAGACGGCCACGCTCATCGACATCAGGCCGGTGCACGTCCGGGCGCTCGGCGGCGAGCGCGGCCTGGTCCGCGACGAGGACGGCCGGACGCGCTGCGTCTACTGCCGCGACGGGCTCTCGGGCGACGAGGACGACCTCGTCGCCTGCGAGCGCTGCCGCACGGCGCTGCACGGCGCCTGCTGGGAGGAGCACGGCGGCTGCCCGGTCTTCGGCTGCGGCGGCCGGACGCCCGAGCGGCCGCGGCTCCGCGGGTGACGCTGCCTTGTCCCGGCCGCGGACGAGCGGTACCGTGGCGCCCTCGTGGGTGAGCCCCTGGACCAGAGCGACGCCCGAGGCCGGAAGCACGCGCGTCTGTACGCCGCAGCGGCCCTCGTCGCATGGGGCGCCCTGACCTTCGGCCACAAGCTCGGCCTGCAGGTCGCCGGGGCCTTCTTCGCCTGGGCGCGCGAGCCAGGCACGCTCAGCCGCGAGGGCGGCCAGGCGGGCATGCGCGTCGCGGAGCGGGGGCTGGCCGTGTTCTTCACGGCGGTCGCGCTGCTCGTCCTCGCGCGCCTGGCGTTCGCCCTGCGGGGCGCCAGGCGCGAGCAGGTCGTCGACGCGCTCGTGCCCTGGGTGGCCTGGGCGGCGCTCCTCGTCGGCGTGTGGAAGACCTACATCGTCTACGCCACCGAGCTCGTCCACTTCGGGCAGTACGCGCTGATCGGCTTCCTCGTGGCCAAGGCGCTCGACGGCGGGCGGCGCCCCGTCGCGGCCTTCCTGCTCACCTGCGGCCTCGCCGCGCTCGACGAGGCCTGGCAGCACTACGCGCTGGCGTGGGGCGACCGCTACCACTGGATGGACTGGAGCGACATCGTCCTCGACGCGCTCGGGGCCACGGCGGGGATCCTGCCGCTCGTCACCCTGGCGCGCCTCAGGGGCGAGCCGCTCCCGGACGACCGCGCGACGACCCGGCGCGTGGTCCTCGGCGCGGCCGCCCTCACGCTCCCGCTCCTGCTCCTCTCGCCGCAGGCGACGACGCGCCTCCTGGGCCACTACCGCCACTACCCCTACTGGGGCGAGTACACGAACGACAAGCCGACCCACTGGCCCGGGCCGCGCGAGGGCGTGCCGCTGGTCCTGGGGGCCGTCCTCGTCCTCGCCACGCTGCTCGACCCGGGGCGGGCCGCCCTCTCCCAGCGCGGGCTCATGGTCCTGGCGCTCCTGTGGGCCGTGTCGATCGACCCGCCCTCGCGCAAGAAGGGCACGCCCGTGCGCGAGGACGTGCCGCGCGCGGTCGCGCGCCGGGCGACCGGGCCGATCGTCGTGGACGGGCGCCTCGACGAGCCGGCGTGGGCGACCGCCGAGCGGCTGGGGCCCTTCCGCCTCAACCGCACGGGCGCCCCGTCGCCCACGGGGCAGGAGACCTACGCGCGCGTCCTGTGGGACGACCAGCGGATCTACTTCGCCTTCGAGGTCCAGGACCGCGACGTGTGGGCGCGCGACACGCACCGCGACGACGTGTGGCTGCCCAACGACGAGGTCGTGGAGGTGTTCCTCGACGACGGCGGCGACGAGGTGACCTACTACGAGGTCGAGGTCTCGCCGGCCAACGTCGTCTACGACCTGTTCTGCTTCGTGGCCGCGGCGCCGGTCGACTTCAACCCCGACATGCCGGTCATGGGCCTGCCCCAGTGGGACGCCCGGGCGAACCCGTCGCTCGGCGGGCTCGGCCTCGAGACGGCCGTGGTCGTGCGCGGGACGCTCGACCTCGTCGCGTCCGGGCAGCTCCCGGTCGTGCCCGCGGACGAGGACGAGGGCTACACGGTCGAGATCGCCCTGCCCTGGAGCGCGCTGTGGGTCACGAGCCGGCCGACGGAGCCGCACCGGCCGGTGCCGCCGCGGGTCGGCGACCGCTGGCGCCTGGGCCTCTACCGGGTCGAGCGCCCGCGCCCGCGCCCGCTGCCCGAGGGGTCGCCGGTGACGCTCGACCGGGCCGAGGCGCTGGCGCGGCTGGGCGTCCCGGCCGCGCGCCTCGACGAGCTGGTCAAGGGCGGCGACCTGAAGGTCGACGCCGAGGGGCGCTTCGACGCCGAGCGGATCAACGTGCGCGCGGCGCTGGAGCGGGCGGAGCACCAGGCCTGGTCGCCCACCTGGGACCCGGGCAACAGCTTCCACCGGCCGCAGTTCTTCGGCGTGCTCGAGTTCGGCGAGTGACCCGGACGTCGGAGCAGGCGGGGCGCCGCACCCGGGCGAGCGACGACGCGGCTCCGGCGCCCGAGGTGCCCGCGGGCACGCGGCTCCTGTTCCTCACGACCGAGGGCTTCGCGCCCACGGTCCACGACGCGCAGGTGCTCGACCTCCTGCGCGCGCTCGACGGGGTGGGCCTGCGCTTCGACCTGATGGTCATGGACCCGCTCCTCTTGCGGACGCTCCTCGACCGCGCCGGCCGCGCGCGCCTGCGACGGCTGGCCTCGGCCGTCCCGGGGCGGCTCGTCGTGCGGCCCTACGTGCCCTTCGAGGACCGGGCGGGGGCGCCCGTGGCCCGCCTGCTCCTGCGCCGGCACCTGCGCGGCCAGCGGCCGGCGCTCGTCCACGCGCGCGGCCTGTGGGCCGCCTACGCGGCGCTCGGCGCCGCGCGGCGCCTGCCGCGGGGCCTGGTGCGCGTCGTCTACGACGCGCGCGGCGACCACGAGGCGGAGCACGCCTTCCACGTCGCCGGGCGCGGCGACGCCCGCGACCGGCGCGTGCGCCCGGGCCTGGCCAGGATCCGCCGGGCCGAGGCGATCGTGTGCCGGCGCGCCGCGCGCGTGCTGTGCGTGTCGGACGCCCTGCGCGACGTGCTCGAGGCGCGGCACCCGGGGACGGCGGCGAAGGCGGACGTGATCCCCTGCGGCGTCGACGACCTGCGCTTCCGCCCGGACCCCGCGGCGCGGGCCGCGGCGCGCCAGCGCCTCGGCCTGGGCGACAAGTTCGTCGTCTGCTACGCCGGCGCCCTCGGCCCCTACCACCTCCCCGAGCAGGTCGTCCGCGCGGGCGCCGTCGCCCGCCGGGTGCGCCACGACGCCCACCTGCTGCTGGTCACGCCCGAGGTCGAGCGCGGCCGCGCGCTGGCGGCGGCGGTGGGCCTCGGCCCGGACGCGGCCACCGTCGTCGCGGCCAGCCACGACGAGGTGCCGGCGCTCCTCAACGCGGCGGACGTGGGTCTGCTCCTGCGCCGCGAGGACCCGGTGAACGCCGTGGCCAGCCCGACCAAGCTGGCCGAGTACCTCGCCTGCGGCCTGCCGGTGATCGTGAGCGACGGGATCGGCGACGCCAGCGCCCTCGTGCGCGAGGAGCGCGTCGGCGAGGTCGTGCGCGACGTCGACGACCCGGTCGCGCTCGAGCGCGCCCTGCGCCGCCTGATCGACGAGGGCCCGTCGCGGCGCGCGGTCGCCGTGCTCGCCCGGGCGCGGCTGGCGCGGTCGGCGTTCCTCGACGTCTACCGGCGGGTCTACGCGGAGGCGGCGGCGCCATGAAGGTCCACGACCCCCCGGCGAGGCTGCGGCGGTTCTGGGGCGCCGTGGACCGGCGGCACGTCGAGTCGATCCTGCGGCACGTCCGCGGGCGCCGCGTGCTCGACATGGGCTGCGGCTACGGCACGACGACGGCGCACCTCGCGGCGGCGGGGTTCGAGTGCGTCGGCGTCGACCTCGACCCCGGGCCCCTGCGCGTGGCCCGCGCCCGGTCCCCCGGGGACCGTTACGTGCGCGCCGACGCCGAGCGGCTCCCCTTCGCCGACGCGACCTTCGAGACGGTGGTCTGGCGCGACGCCCTGCATCACTTCTTCGGCGAGGCCGACTTCGACCGCGTCGTGGCGGAGGTCCGCCGGGTGTCGCGGCCTGGCGCGCGGTTCGTCGTGCTCGACCCGAACGTCAACGGGGTCGTGCGCGCGGCGCGGCGGGTCGTCGCGCACGTCGACGAGGAGTGCGACGTCGAGACCGCGACCCGCGTCCTGCGGGAGCGGCTCGGGTGCCGGCTGGTCCACGCGAGCTACCACACCGTGTTCAGCCTCCCGCTCAGCGGCGGCTACGTCGGGCCGGTCCTCGTCCCCGACGTGAAGGCGCTCCACCGCCTGCTCCTGGGCGTGGAGCGGGTCGCCGAGGCGGCCGTCAACGCGGCCGGCCTGGGGCGGCACCTGTGCTGGCGGTACCTGCTCGCGGCGGATCGGCTCGACTGACGGCGTGCTAGAGTCCGCCCATGTGCGGGATCGCCGGGGCCCTCTCGCTCGCGGGCGGCGCGCCCGACCCGGCGCTCGTCCTGCGCATGTCGGCGACGCTCGCCCATCGCGGGCCCGACGGCGACGGCCTGGTCGACCTCGGCCAGGCGGTGCTCGCGCACCGGCGGCTGGCCGTGCTCGACCTCTCCGAGCGCGGCGCGCAGCCGATGACGCTCGAGGACGCCGGGCTGACGCTCGTCCACAACGGCGAGGTCTACAACTGGCTCGAGCTGCGCGCCGAGCTCGAACAGGCGGGCGCGCGGTTCCGGAGCGACACCGACACCGAGGTCGTCCTGCACGCCTACGCGCGCTGGGGGCTCGACGCGTTCGAGCGCCTGCGGGGCATGTGGGCGCTGGCGCTGTGGGACGCGCCGCGGCGGCGCCTCGTCCTCTCGCGCGACCGCTTCGGGGTCAAGCCGCTCTACGTGCACGAGGCGAGGGGGCAGCTCGTCTTCGCCTCGGAGCTCAAGGCGATCGTCACCGCCTGCCCCGACGCGCGCGCGGTCGACGACGCCGTGCTGGGCCGGTTCCTGCTCACGGGGCTGCAGGACGAGGGCGAGCGGACCTTCTTCGCCGGCGTGCGCCAGCTCGCGCCGGGGGCGGTGCTCGCGCTCGAGGCGCCCGGCGCGCGGAGAGAGGAGCGGCGGCTGTGGCGCTTCTCCGCCGAGCGCGCGCGCGCGACGTTCGACTACCGCGACCCGGCGGCGACCCTGCGCGGCCTCCTCGAGGAGGCCGTGCGCCTGCACCTGCGCAGCGACGTGCCGGTCGGCACCTGCCTCTCGGGCGGGCTCGACTCGAGCACGGTCGTGGCGCTGGCCGCGCGCGCGGCCGGGCGGCCCCTGCACACGTTCACGGCCGTCTACGACGACGTCGGGATGGACGAGCGGCGCCACGCCCGCGAGGTGGCGGCGCGGTTCGGCTGCCTGGCCCACGAGGTCCGCCCCGACCCCGGCCGCGACCTCGTGCCGCTCCTCGACCGGATCGGCTGGTTCCACGACGAGCCCTGCGGCCGGCCGGGCCTGGTGACCCAGTGGCACGTCATGCAGGCCGCGCGGGGCCACGTGACCGTGCTCCTCGACGGGCAGGGCGGCGACGAGACGCTGCTCGGCTACTCGGCCTACGCGCTCCCCTACCTGCGCTCGCTCGGCCGCGAGGCCCTGCGGCACCCGGCGCAGGACGCGCTCGCCCTGAAGCTCGTGCGCGACGGGGTCGGCCTCCTCCGCGCGCCGACGACGACCCCCGACGGCCCCGGCACGCTCCTGCGCCACCTCCTGCGCGCAGGGGCCCGCCGCCTGCGCCGCCGGCGCGCGCCGGCGCTCAGCCCGGCGCTCGTCGCCGCCGCGGCGACGCTCGAGGCCCCGCACGAGGAGGTCCCGCCGGGGACGGCGCCGATCGACGGGCTGCTGCTCGACGACCTCACCCACGGGAGCATCCCCGCGCTCCTGCACCACGAGGACCGGGCCAGCATGGCCTTCTCGCTCGAGGCGCGCGTGCCGCTCCTCGACCACCGCCTGGTCGAGTTCTGCCTGGGGATCGACTTCAGGGAGAAGGTCGCGGGCGGCCACATGAAGGCCGTCCTGCGCCGCGCCGTCGCCGACCTCCTGCCGCCCTCCGTCGTGCAGCGCGAGGACAAGCTGGGCTACCCGACGCCGATCGGCCGCTGGCTGCGCGCGGCGGCGGCCGACGTGAAGGAGGCGCTCCTCGTCGACTGGGCCGAGCGCGGCCACGTGCCGGCGGCCGAGGTCGAGCGCGCGTGGCTCGGCTTCGCGCGCCGGGGGCGCGACGCCTGGCTCCTCTACCGCTGGCTGACGACGGAGCTGTGGCTGCAGCGGTTCGTCGACCGCCCGCCGGCGGCGCCTCCCCCGCACCTTCAGGTTCAGACGAACTCGAACAGCTCGCCGTGACCGTCGAGGTCGACCCCGGCCGCTCGAGCGAGCCCGCGGCCGGGAGCGGCGGCAGGCCGGCCAGGCGCCGCAGGAGCTCCCCGTGCACGCGCACGTAGGCGGCGGGCGTGCCCCACCCCGAGCAGTGGCCCGGGTTGACCTCGATGCACGTGACGTCGCCGCCGCGCAGGACGGCTCGTCCCTCCGGTATCGTGGTCCGCCATGCTCTCCGTGGGCCTCGACCTGACCTGCGCCGCCGCCCCGCGCCCGACGGGCGTCGGCCTGGCCGCCGCGCACCTCGGGCGGGCCCTCCGCGTGGACGCCGGCGCGCTCGACCTCGACGTGCGCCTCCTGTGCCGCTGGACGCGGAGACACACCCAGGCCGCCGCCCTCGCGGGAGCGCCCGTGACCCGGTTCGACGCGCGCTGGAGCGTGCTCCTCGCCCGGCGCCTCGACGTGTTCCACGGCCCGGACGCCCGCCTCCCGCGCCTGCGAGGCCCGGCGCTCGTGGCGACCGTGCACGACCTGTCGTCGCGCCGGCCGGGCTTCGCGCCCGATGGCTTCCGCCGCACGCGCGAGGGCCACTGGCAGGACGTCGCCCGGCGCGCCGACCTCGTCGTCACCTACACGCGCGCCGTGCGCGACGAGGTCGCGGCCGGGCTCGGCCTGCCGCACGAGCGGATCGCCGTCGTCCCGCTCGCGCCGACCGGCGGCCTCGCCCCGCCGCCGCCGGCCGAGCGGCAGGCCGTCGCGCGCCGCCTCACCGGCGGGCGGCCGTTCGTGCTGGCGCTCGGCGAGCGCTCGCGCAGGAAGAACGCCGCAGGGGCGGCGCGCGCGCTCGCCGCCGCCGGCCCGAGCCTGGCCGACCACGCCCTCGTCCTCGTCGGCCCGGCGGGGCACGGCCACGAGGAGGTCGCGGCGGCGCTCGCGCGCCCCGACCTCCGCGGCCGGGTCGTCGTGACCGACTACCTCCCCCGGGCCGAGGTCGCGGCCCTGCTGGCCGAGGCGGCGGCGCTCGTCTTCCCCTCCCGCTACGAGGGCTTCGGCCTGCCGGTGCTCGAGGCCTTCGCCGCCGGCCTGCCCGTCGTCGCCTCGACCGACCCGTCGGTCGTCGAGGTCGCCGGCGGCGCGGCGCTGCACGCCGACGCCGACGACCCCGACGGCCTCGGCGCCGGCCTGGCGCGCCTGGTCCAGGACGCCGCCCTCCGCGCCGACCTCGTCGACCGGGGCCGCGCGCGCGCGGCCGCCTTCACGTGGCCCGGCGCGGCGCGGGCGCTCTCGGACGTCTACCGGGCCGCGGCGGCCAGTGCGCCGGCGACGGAGGTGGCCCCGTGCTCCCCGTGACGGCCTGCATCATCGCCTTCAACGAGGAGGACAAGCTCGAGGCCTGCATCCGCAGCGCCTCGTTCTGCGCCCACGTCGTCGTCGTCGACAGCCACTCGACCGACCGCACGCGCGAGCTCGCCGCGGCCCTCGGCGCGCGGGTGATCGAGCGCGACTGGCCGGGGCACATCGAGCAGAAGAACTTCGCGATCGACGAGGCGACGACCGAGTGGGTCCTGTGCCTCGACGCCGACGAGCGCGTCACCCCGGAGCTCCGCGCGAAGGTCGAGGCCGCGCTCGCCCGGCCGCAGGCCGACGGCTACACGGTCAACCGCAGGAACATCTACCTCGGCGAGTGGATCCGCCGCGGCGGCTGGTACCCCGACCGCAAGGTGCGCCTGTTCCGCCGGGCGAAGGGCCGCTGGGGCGGCGTGAACCCGCACGACCACGTCCACGTGCAGGGCCCCGTCCTCGACCTCGACGCCGACCTCGAGCACCTGAGCTACGACTCGATCGCCGACCACCTGAAGACGATCGACTACTTCTCGACGATCGCCGCCGGCGAGAAGCTCTCGCGCGGGCAGCGCGGCCTCGCCGTCCAGCTCGTCTTGAACCCGCCGTTCAAGTTCTTCAAGATGTTCGTGCTCAAGCTCGGCTTCCTCGACGGCTGGCGCGGGCTGATCGTGGCCGCCCTGGGCGCCTTCTACGTGTTCCTGCGCTACGCCAAGCTGTGGGAGCTCGTCCACGTCCAGGGGCGCGCCCGCGGCACGGGCGAGCGGGTCGTCTACGGCCGCAAGGGCGACGCGCCTTGAGCGACGGCGCCCTGCGCCGCCTGCTCGCCCTGCACGACGCGGCCGAGGGCGACGCCGTCCTGCGCGAGACCCCCCGCCGGCGCATCACGCGCGTCGCCTGGCCGGGCGGCGACGTCGTGGCGAAGGAGTACCGCCCGACGAGCCTCGGGCAGCGCCTCGGCGGCGCGCTCCTCGGCCCGCGCGCCGGCCGCGCCGACCGCGGGGCGCGGCGCCTCGCCGCCGCCGGCTTCCTCGCGCCCGAGCCGCTCGGCTGGCTGGCGGTCGGCCGCCGGTCGGTCGCCTTCGCGCGCTTCGTGCCCGGCCCCACCCTGCAGGAGGCGCTCGCCGTGGTCGACCGGGCGCGCGCCCGCGCGCTCGCGGTCGAGGCCGTGACCCTCGCCGCGCGCCTGCACCAGGCCGGCTTCGCCGTGCGCGACTTCAAGCCGCCGAACCTGGTCGTGACCGCGCGGGGCCTCGTCCTCGTCGACCTCGACGACGTCGGCCGGCGGCGGGCGGGCGGCTGGGGCCGGCAGGCGTGGCGCAACAACCTCGTCTCGCTCGACGCCTACGGCCAGGCGCCCCCGCGGCCCCTCGGCGTCACGCCCCGCCTCGAGGCCCTCCGCGCCTACGCCGGCCTGCGGGGCCTCGAGCCCGCCTGGCTCCTGCGCGAGGTCCTGCCGCGGAGCCGGGCCAAGCGGCGCGGCTGACCGTCAACGTCCGAGGGGCAGGGCCTCCGGCGGGATCGAGCAGTCGGCCGTGAAGTCCATCGGCATGTAGGAGTAGTGGACCACCCCGTCGTGGTTGACGACGAAGTAGCGGTCGCCCGTGGTGCCCTCCACGGCGGGGCTCGCCAGGGCCATCCAGGTGTCGTCGTCCGCCGCGTGGAGCTCGAAGCGGTAGCCCTGCTTCAGCCCGCTGCCCAGGACGGGGTCGATGAGGAAGGTGTCGCTCAGGTCCTGGAGGCTCCGGGCGTAGTTCAGCACCCCGTCACGATCCTTGTCACCCTCGCGGAAGACCACCTGCGCCGTGCTGACGGTCTTGAGCGCGCCGATCGCCGCGGCCTCGTTGCCGGCCTTGCGGGCGCCGATCAGGTTCGGCACCGCGATCGCGGCGACCATGCCGACGAAGCAGACGAGGCCGAAGACGCAGACCACCGCGATGATCGCGATCACGGCCCCGCTGCTCCGACCGCGCGGCGCCGCGCCAGGCGCGGCGCCCATCGCCTCGCCGCAGTGGGGGCACTTGGCGACCGCCGGCGGGACCGCCTCGGCGCAGTACGGGCAGACGCTGGGCATGGGGACCTCCGCCGGGACGGTAACCCGGGCCGGTGGTCGAGCGCCACGGGGCGGCGGCCCCGCACCTGCGCTCACGGATGAGCGCCGCGCCTCCTGGCCGTAGAATCCCGCTCGCCCGCGACTGGCGCGTCTCCGGCCGCCGGCGCGGGCTTCGAGGGGGACCATGGGCCTTCAGCGTCGCGACCTCCCGCTGTGGGTCCTGGCCCTCGGCCTGACCGGCTGCGGCGGGTCCGCCCTCAGCAGCCAGCCCGCCGGCGCGGCGGCGGTGACGTCGTCGACCGAGACCACCTGGGTGCGCGTCGTCGCGGCCCGGCGCGCGCCGCTCGCGGCCCTCTACGTGACCAGCGCCACCCTGCGTCCGGAGCGGGCGGCGACCGTCACGGCGCGCACGCGCGGGGTCGTCCGCGAGCTGCTCGTCGAGGAGGGGGACCGGGTCGAGGCGGACCAGCCGCTCGTGCGGCTCGAGGACGACGACCAGCAGATCGAGCGGCGCCGCGCCCTCGCCGTCCGGGCGCAGGAGGAGACCGAGCTGCAGCGGGCGCAGCAGCTCCGCGCCCAGAAGGCCCTCTCCGAGAACGAGCTCGACACGGCGCGCAAGGAGTACGACGAGGCCTGCCACCGCCTCGAGGTGGCCGAGCTGGCCCTGAAGCGGACGACGATCCGCGCGCCGTTCGCGGGGCGCGTCCTGCGCCGCCACCTCGACGCCGGCGCCATGGTGTCGGACGGCACGGCGGTCCTGGACCTCGCCAACGTCGAGCCGCTCGAGGCCGACCTGAGCGTCCCCGAGCGGCACGTGGCGCGGCTGGCGGTCGGCCAGGGGGTGCGCGTGAGCGTCGACGCCACGGGCGACCTCCTGCCGGCGCGGATCTCCCGGATCGCCCCGTCGGTCGACGCCGCCTCGGGCACCGTGCGCGTGACGATCTCCGTCCACGCGCCCGGGGTGGCGCTGCGCCCCGGGGCCTTCGTGCGCGCGGCGGTCGTCACCGAGACCCGCCCCGAGGCGCTGGTCGTGCCGCGCGCCGCCCTCGTCGCCCAGGGGCCGCGCTGGTTCCTCTTCCGCCGCGCCGGGGACCGCGCCGAGCGCCTCGAGGTCGAGGTCGGCCTCGAGGAGGGCGACCTCGTCGAGGTCGCGCGCGGCCTCGAGGAGGGCGACGAGGTGGTCGTCACCGGCGCCGCCGCCCTGAGCCACGGGGCGCGGGTCGAGGTGCTGGACTAATCCCCCTCGACCTGCTGCTCCCCCGCGAACTCGATCCGCGACACGGCCGCGAGCGACAGCGCGACGCCGACGGCGGCCACGACGAGCACCGTGAGCGCCGCCTGACCGGCCGGGACCAGCTCGAGGACCCCGAGGAGCTCGCGCACCTCCTCCTCGTGGGCCAGGCCGTCGGCCACCCGCGACAGCGCGACCGAGCGCAGGTAGTGCATGAGGGTCAGCTGACGGACGACGGCCGGGATGTTCGCCAGGACCAGCTCGCTCACGAAGCCGTAGACGATCCCCAGGACCAGCCCGCGCCGGGTGAGCAGGCCCACGAAGGCGAAGAGCGCGCCGTAGCCGGCGACGCCGAGCACCGCCGCGGCGACGAAGGGCAGGAGGTGCGTGGCCACGCCGGCGCCGGTCTCGCCGCCCCCGCCGAGCGCGAACGCCACGTGGAAGGCGAGCATGCCGCCGGTCAGGATCGCCGCCGAGAGCCCGCCGGCGGCGAGGAGCTTGGCCAGGAGCACGAGCGGCTTCTCGAGCGGGCGCGTGAACAGGTAGACGAGGGTGCCGTCCTCGAGGTCGTCGCGGACCAGCCCGCTCGTGTGCAGGAGCGGGACGAGGATCCCGAGCGTCTGCAGGAACAGGAACGTGAGCAGGAGCACGTAGAGGAAGCCCCAGGCGGCCGGGTCGTCGGGCGCGGGGGCGAAGCGCCGCACGACGAAGCCCAGCGCGGCCACGGCCAGCGCGAGCGCCGCGAGGATCCACGGCCGCGGGCCGCCGAGCATGCGGCGGAGCTCGAGCTCCGCCACGGCGAGCATGGCCCCGGCGCGGCGGCTCACCGGCGCACCAGGTATTGGAAGAGGGCCGAGAGGTCGTCGTCCTCGGAGGCGAGCTCCTCGAGCGTGGCGCCCACCTCGAGGAGCGCCCCGGGCACGGCCGCGTAGAAGCCCGCGGGGTCCGTCGTCCGCAGGTGCAGGGCGCCCTGCTCCACGTCGACGCCGACCACGTGCGGCAGGGCGAGGAGCGCCCGGGCCAGCTCGCGGGGGCGGTCGCAGCGGATGGCGATCCGGTGCGGGTGCTCGTCGAGGAGCGCCCGGAGCTCCTGCACCTGCCCGGCGGCCAGCACGCGCCCGCGGGCGATCAGGAGCACGGTCGAGGTGAGCGCCTCGACCTCGTGCAGGACGTGGCTGGAGACGACGACGTGCTTGCCCTGCTCGGCGAGGCGCGCGATCAGCCCGCGCAGCTCGCGCCGCCCGACCGGGTCGGCGCCGGTGAGCGGCTCGTCGAGGACCAGGAGCTCGGGGTCGTGCACGAGCGCCTGCGCCAGCTTGGTCCGCTGGCGCATGCCCTTCGAGTAGGCGCGGATGCGCCGCCCCATGTGCTCCTTCATGCCGACCTGCTCGAGCACCTCGGCCGCGCGCTCCCTCGCGCGGGCGCGCGGCAGGCCGGAGACGCGGGCGAGCGCCGTGACGAACTCGAGCCCGGTCAGCCCGTCCCAGAAGGCGTCCTCGTCGGGGCAGAAGCCGATCCGCCCGAGGACCCCGGGCGCGTTCCAGGGGGCGCCGCCGAGGACGCGCACCTCGCCCGTGCTCGGGCGGAGCTGCCCCGAGACGAGGCGCAGGAAGGTCGACTTGCCCGCCCCGTTCGGCCCCAGGAGCCCGGTGATCCCGGGGCCGATCTGGCAGGTGACGTCGTTGAGCCCGATCACCCGGCCGTACCACTTGGAGAGGCCGCGGGCCTCGATCACGGGGGCGGTCACCGGGCGCTCGCCTCCCCCGGGCGGCCGACGCGCGCGGCCACGACGGCGAGCGAGAGGGCGGCGACGCCGAGGAGGAGCAGCGCCGACCACCACGGGTCGTGGCCGGGGGTGAAGCGCTGGAGGGTGCGCGTGAGCGCGGGGCTGACCTCGGCCGCCGGGCGCAGGAGGCCGTCCATGTCGAACACGCGGAAGGCCACGGCGTCGAAGTTGGCCGAGACCGAGACGAGGCCGGTCCAGTCGCCCTCGCGCCCGCGGGGGAACAGCGCCAGCGAGAGGACGCGCGAGGCCACCGACGACATGAGCCAGGCGCCGGCCCACAGGAAGGCCAGCAGCCGCGGCGCCGGGAACAGGGCCGAGAGGGCCAGCATGGGGGCGCCCGCGCCGACCATCAGCAGGAGCGAGACGAGCACGACGCGCGGCACGACGACGATCGTGTGCGTGAGCGCCTCGACCGAGGGCGAGAAGGCGATGCTCAGGGCGTAGAGCGCGAGCGCCGGCAGGAGCGTGACCGTGCCCACCCAGAAGCACACGACGCCCAGCTTGCCGAGGATGTAGTCGGCGCGCGTGATCGGGCGGGCGAGGTAGAGGGACAGGGCGCGCGAGCGCAGGTCCTCGCTCACGAGGCGAGGCCCGACGAGGGCGACGACGATCATCACGCAGAAGATCTGCGTGTAGCGCAGGAACATGTAGATGAGCGCCGACCAGAGCGCGGGGCGGTGGGCGGCCGGGTCCTCGATGAAGCGCTCGGCCAGCGGGGTGCCGAACAGGCCGCGCAGGACGTCGAACTGCCACATGCCGCGGGCGGCGTCGATCGTGCGCTGCTCGGTGAGCTGGCCGATGACGAAGAAGGCCACCCCGTAGTAGAGGAGCGGCAGCCAGGCGAGCAGGATGAACCGGAAGAGCCAGCGCGAGCGCGCGGTGAGCTCGACGCCGGCGCGGGCGATCACGAGCCAGCGCCAGGCGCGGCCGCGGCGCGTCCCCTCCCAGCGGCGGTAGCCGGACGACAGGACGGGCACTACGCCCCTCCCCCGCCCGGGGCGGGCGCGGCCACCGCCTCGATGAACACGTCCTCGAGGGTCGCGCGCACGGGGCGGAAGGCGCGCAGCTGCACGCCGGCGTCGCGCGCCGCCTCGACCGTCGCGCGCGGCAGGTCGGCGCCCGTGAGGCGCAGGGCGCCGCCGGGGCCGTCCTGCGCCTCGACCCCCGCCGCGGCCAGGCGGGCGCGGAAGGCGGCCAGGGCCTCGGGCGGGCCGGCCACGCGCGCGTCGACCGCCCCGCCCTCGCCGCGGCGCAGGTCGGAGAGGGCGCCCTGCGCGATCACCGACCCGCCGCGGAGGATCACCACGTGGTCGCAGACGCGCTCGACGTCCGAGAGGAGGTGGCTCGAGTAGACGATCGACATGCCGCGGCGCTCGCCCAGGTCGCGGATCAGCTCGAGCATGCGCTCGCGAGAGACCGGGTCGAGGGCGTTGGTCGGCTCGTCGAGGAGCAGGAGCTCGGGGTCGTGGACGATCGCCTGGGCGAGCTTCACGCGCTGGCGCATGCCGGCCGAGTAGCCGCCGACCGGGCGGTAGCGCTCCTCGGCGAGGCCGACGTAGTCGAGGACCTCGTGCGCGCGGCGGATCGCGTCGACCCGGGGCAGGCCGGCGAGCTCGCCCATGAGCGTGACGAGCTCGGCCGCGCTCACGTCGGGCACGTGGCAGTCGACCTCGGGGAAGTAGCCGACGCGCTCGCGCAGGGCCAGCGGCCGCCGCGCGATGTCGAACCCCAGGACCTCGCCGCGCCCGGCCGTCGGGCGGACGAGCCCCAGGAGGCACTTGATCAGCGTGCTCTTCCCCGCGCCGTTGGGGCCGAGGAGGCCGACGCGCCCGCGGGGGACCTCGAGCGTGACCGCGTCGAGCGCGCGGCGGCGCCCGTAGTCCTTGGTCAGGCGGTCCAGGACGATCAAGGGGGCGATCAGGGGGGCCGCGGTCACCGGGACGAGCTTACCCGCCAACCCACGGAGGCGGTGCCGCTTGCGGATTCCGTGTGACGTCCGGCGGGGGGCGAGCGACCAGGTGGCAGAGCGGACGAGAGGAGCGACCACATGAAGCGGCTCGTGGGCCTGTGCGCCCTGATCACCCTCCTGGGGACCCCCTGCTTCGCCGAGGGCGGCGACCGCGGGGACGCGAAGCCCGACAAGCCCGAGCGGCCCGACAAGCGCGACGACGAGCGCAAGGGGCGCGAGGCGGACGACGAGGCCGAGATGCGGCGCCTCATCGACCGCTTCGACATGAACCGCGACGGGAAGCTCGACCGCGAGGAGCGCGAGCACCTGCGCCGGCACCTCGAGGCGGAGGAGCAGGCGAAGCGCGAGCGGGAGCGGCGCCGGCTGCTCGAGCTCTACGACGAGGACGGCGACGGCAAGCTGGACGCGCGGGAGATGGCGCGCGCCCGCCGCGAGGAGGCCGAGCGGGCGCGGCGCGAGGAGGCCGAGCGCCGGGCGAGGCGCGAGGGCGCGGGCGACGCGGAGGAGCGCGAGCGGCGGGCCCGCGAGGCGCGCGAGCGCAAGGCGCGCGAGGGCGGCGCCGACGAGCGGGCGGAGCGCGAGCGGCGCGAGCGGGCGGAGCGCGAGCGGCGCGACGGCGACGGGCGCGAGGCCCGGGCGCGTGAGGCGCGCGAGCGCGAGGCCCGCCAGCGGCGGGCCCGGGCGGGGCGCTCCAGGTAGGTAGACCCTGTCGCGCTGCTGCTCGTTGCAGCATGAGACGAAGGCGGCGGGCCCGAGCGCGGCCCGCCGCAGCGTCAGGAGGAGTTGGGGCGCCAGCCCGGCCGGTGGCACGGAGCTTGCGACCGGCCGCCCGCAGGAGGTCCCCATGAGCCCGTCCCCCTGCCCGCGCCGCCTCGGCCTCGTCACCCTCCTCGTCCTCGCGTTCGGCGGCCCGGTCGCCGCGGACGAGCTGGCGCTCGTCGGCCAGCACGTCCTCACCGGCCAGGTCGGCGGGCGCATCTTCGAGGGCTGGCTCGAGGTCCGCGCCGACGCCACCTATGCGGGCGAACGTCGCTTCGACGACGGCGCGCTGGAGCCGCTCGCGGGGCGGGTGGCGGTCCACGAGCGCGCCCTGGTGCTCACGCCCACCGTCGGCTTGCGCGGCGCGCTGATGGGGGCCTCGAGCGCGTCGCGCAGCTACGTCCGGGACGACGACCGGCGCGTGGTGCGCTGGCGCTTCGAGCGCGGCGACGAGGTCGAGGTCATCCGGCAGCCGTCGAAGGACGAGACCCGGCTGGGCTTCGTCCGCCGGCTGCTGCGGCGGCCCGTGCTCCGGTGGGTGTTCAAGGACAACCTGGGGACGGTCGACGCGAGGCCCGGCGCCGAGGTCCTGCGCAGCCGGCAGCCCTCGCCGGCCGACCTGGTGCGGCTGCAGGAGCGGCGCGGCGTGCGCACGATCGTCTCCCTCAACGGCGACCTCGACGAGCGCGCCACCCACTGGGAGGACGCCGGCCCGGGCCAGTCGCCGGAGGGGCGTCGCGTGGTGCTCCGCGAGTTCATCGCCGAGCGCGGCCTGGCGCACGAGGTGTTCCACCTGAGCGCCTCGCGCGCCCCGACCGACGCCGAGCTGGTGGCGATCTTCCGCGTGCTGCTCGACGACTCGAAGAAGCCGCTCCTCCTGCACTGCCGCGGCGGCTCCGACCGCACCGGGATCATCTCCGCCCTCTACGAGGTCGAGTTCCTGGGGGCGTCGAAGGAGGAGGCGCGGGCGCGCATGCGCCGTCACCTGTGGATGGCCGCCGACGGGACCGAGGTCCAGGGCGCCTACCTGGACCTGTACCAGCCCGGGACGCTGCGGCGCCTGCTGGCGGCGGCCGGGGTGGACCTGCCCGCGCGCTTCCGGGAGTAGCTCACAGCACCCGGTAGTCCTGATCCCCGTCGTGCCAGCGCATGTAGTTCTCGTGCCACTCGATCTTCCCGCGCAGGGCCTCGACGGTGATCCCCAGGCTGCGCGCCGCGAGGGTCAGGGCGGCCAGGTCGGGCAGGCCGAGCCGCGCGCGCACGTGGCTGAAGAGCGCCTCGGCGAGCCAGGTGGAGGGGTCGCCGGGGCCGTGCCAGTAGTTCCCGCGACTCTGGACCGTCCGGGCGTCGGCGACGGGCAGGCGCACGGTCCGTCCCTCGTGCTCGACCTCGGCGTCGTGGAAGTAGGAGGGCGCGTCGTCGCTCACGGTCCACCTCGGCGCCAGCGTAGCGGGTCGATATCGTGGGCGCCCTGCGATGACCGACCCGACGACCGACCCGACCCACCCGACGACCGACGCGAGGACGACCGCCCCGGCGCCCGAGGGCACGGCCGGGGCCTGGGTCGTCGAGGCCACGCTCGTCACGCTGCTCGCCGCGCACCTGCTGCTCGTCGGCGCCATGCGCGCGTCGGCGGCGGCCATGCCGCTCTTCTTCGCCCAGGCGTGCCTGCTCGGGCCGCTCGGCCTCCTCGCCGCGCTGGCCGGCGCGCGGGAGGCGGTCCGCCGGCGGGCGGGGCGCGGCCGGCTGGCGGCCCTGGTCCTGCTCGTGGGGGCGGCGACGATCCTGCCCGGGTTCGCCGAGGCGAACCTCGCGGCCGGCGCGGCGCGCGACCTCGAGCGCGCCGGCGGGGCGGAGGTCCTCGTGCGCGAGGGGCGCGCGCTGCTCGCGGGCCGCGGTGGCGCGCCCCCGGGCTACCTGACGGCGGCCGACTGGCCGCTCCTCGGCCGCTTCCGGGGCACGGCCTGGGCCGACGACGTCACCCTGCGGGTGCCCTGCTTCGGGGTGGGGGACTACGGCCGCGGCCAGGGCGCCTACTGGGGCTTCGTCGTCCAGGCGCCCGGGGCGCCCCCGGTGGGCCGGCGGATCGCCGACGGGCTCTCGTGGTGGTCTCACCACGAGCACGGCGGCGAGTAGCGCCGCCCATTCCTTGCCGGCGATCGGCGCGGGCCCGTAGAATCCACGCCTTCACCGCGCGCGGCGGGCAGCCGGCGCGCGGCAGGAGACCCCCCGAATGGCCTTCGACCTCAAGCAGCTCATCCGCGAGCACCAGGGCCGCGAGCTCGACCTCCTGCGGGAGACGATGAACCCGCGCTTCGCCAAGGTCCTGTCCACGATCGGCTTCGACCCGGTCTACGTGCGCGGCCAGGGCGCGCACCTGTGGGACAAGGACGGCAACGACTACCTCGACATGCTCTCCGGCTACGGCGTGTTCAACGTCGGCCGCAACCATCCGAAGGTCAAGGACGCGATCCGCCAGTACCTCGAGGTCGACAGCCCGAACCTGATCAAGATGGGCACGCAGCTGCTGGCGGGCGTCCTCGCCGAGCGGCTGATCAAGGTCGCCCCGCGCGGCCTCGACACGGTCTTCTTCTGCAACTCGGGCGCGGAGGCGATCGAGGGGGCCATGAAGTTCGCGCGCGCCTACACCGGGCGCTCGCGCATGATCTTCTGCCAGCACGGCTTCCACGGGCTGAGCATGGGCGCGCTCTCGGTCAACGGCCTCGACGAGTTCCGCCACGGCTTCGGGCCGCTCATGCCCTGGACGCGCATCCCCTTCGGCGACGCGAGGGCGCTCGAGGCGGAGCTGAAGCGCGGCGACGTCGCCGCCTTCGTCGTCGAGCCGATCCAGGGCCACGGCGTGTTCATCGCGCCCGACGGCTACCTGCAGGAGGCCAAGGCGCTCTGCCAGAAGCACGGCGCCGTCCTGATCGCCGACGAGGTGCAGACCGGGTTCGGGCGCACGGGGAAGATGTTCGCCAGCGAGCACTGGGGGCTCGAGCCGGACATCATGACGCTCTCGAAGGCGCTCTCGGGCGGCTACTGCCCGACGGGCGCGATCCTCTTCCGCCGATCGATCTACGAGAAGGTCTACAGCTCGCTCGACCGCTGCATCGTCCACTCCTCGACCTTCAGCCAGAACGACCTGGCGGCGGTCTGCGGCCTGGCGACGCTGGCGGTGCTCGAGGAGGAGCGGATCGTCGAGCACGCGGCCGAGACGGGGCAGTACCTGCTCGAGCAGCTGCAGGGCCTCGTCGGCCGCTACGAGCTGCTCAAGGAGGTCCGCGGCAAGGGGCTGGTGATCGCGATCGAGTTCGGGGCGCCGCGCTCCATGAGCCTGCGCGCCGGCTGGACGATGATCCACAAGCTGAACCAGGACCTGTTCTGCCAGGCGATCCTCGTCCCGCTGATGATGGACCACAAGATCCTCGCGCAGGTGGCCGCGCACGGCATGGACGTGATCAAGCTGATCCCGCCGCTCGTGCTCACTCGCGCCGACTGCGACCGCTTCCTGGCCTCCTTCGAGGCGGTCCTCGAGGCGGCGCACAAGTTCCCGGGCCCGCTCTGGGAGGTGGGCTCGCGGATCGCCAAGAACGCCGTGCTCTCGTAGGCGGGGCCGGGGTAGGCTGGAGGGGATGACCGGCGACGAACGGCTCGCGCGCTTCCTCGAGCGCCACGCGCTGCCTGAGCGCGAGGCGGTGCGCGCGGACGCGGCGCCCTACGTCGACCTGACCCCGGAGGAGCGCGGGCGCCATCTCGCGGCGGCCTGCCGCGCGGCGGCGGACGCCGTCCGCGCCAGCCCCTTCCGCGAGGCGATCCTGGCCCGCCGCGACCCCCCGCACCCGAGCTACGCGGCGCTCGTGCGCCGGCTGCGGCGGCGGGCGAGGCCGGACACCGCGGCGTGAGCGCGCCGCCCGGAGGGCGACGTCGGCGCGCTCGCCGTCGAGGTCACGCGCGCGCTGGGCGGCGGCCGGGATCCCCTGCGCGATCGGGGGCGCCCTGGCGCTCGGCGTGTGGGGCGTCCCGCGCGGCACGACCGATGTCGACGTGAGCGCCTTCGTGGACGAGGCGCGCCACCCCGCGCTCCTCGACGCGCTCGCCGCCGGGTGCGCCTTCGACCGCGACGAGGCGCTCCGGCGCGCGGGCGAGGGCGACACGATCTACACCCTGGAAGGACGGCTTCCGCGTGGACGTGTTCGTGCCCTCGATCCCCTTCTACGAGGAGGCCGCACGACGCGTCCAGGTCGTCCCGTTCCGCGGCGCGCCCACCCCGTTCATCAGCGCCGAGGTCCTGTGCGTGTTCAAGCTCCTGTTCTTCCGGCCCAAGGACCGGCGCAGGGCGCCGCCCTCGACCACGCGTGGGTGCGCGCCCGCCTGGTCGACATGCTGGGCGAGGACGACGAGCGGGTCCCGGCCTGGGACGGGGTCGTCGCCGCGCACGGCCCCGCGCCGTGAGTGGTGCCGCGGGCGCCCGGGTGAGATGATCCGCGCCCCATGGGCGTGAGGCTCGAGCGCGCGGTTGGCAGGTGGGCCGACGGCGTGGCGCGGCGGCCGCGGCTGATCCTGGCCGCGGCCCTCGCCCTCGCCGGCGCGAGCGCGTGGCTGGCGGCGACGCGCCTCGAGGTCGACACCGACCAGGACAAGCTCGTCTCGTCCGAGGCCGACTACTTCGTCCGCTTCAAGCACGACTACCTGGGCAACTTCCCCGAGACGGAGTACGCCTGGGTCGGCATCGCGGTCGACGGGCAGCCGGCGCGCGCGCTCGCCTTCGCCGAGGACCTGTGCCGGCGCCTCGCCGACGTCGAGGGCGTCGTGTTCGCCCGCCACGCGGTCGACCTCGCGGCCCTGCGCGCGTTCCCCCTGCACCTCGCCAGCGACGACGAGGTCGCCGAGGCCCGGGCGCGGCTGCTCGCCGCGCGCGACGACCTGCGGCAGCTCGTGCGCGCGCGCGACCTGGGCGACCTGCTGGCGACGATCGTCGAGCGCACGAGCGAGCTGGCCCTCCAGGCGCGCGACCCCGAGCCGGGCGACCACGTGGCCTTCGCCTTCCTCGACGGCCTCCTCGCCGACGCCGAGCGCGCCCTCGCCGGCGAGGAGCCCACCGGCGAGGGCGCGGGCGCGCTCCTCCCCGGCGCGCGGGCGAGCACGGTCGTCCCGTTCTTCGACAGCGACCCGCGCACGGACCCCGACGGGCAACAGGCCCGCTTCCTGATGATCGCGATCAACTGCGAGCGCGACTTCGGCACGCTCGCCGTGATCGAGGCGCCGCTGCGGCGCATCCGCGCGGCGCTCGACGAGGCCCGCGCGGCGCACCCGGGCGTCGACGCCGGGCTCACCGGCCGGCCCGTGCTCTCGGCGGACGAGCTCCTGTCGACCAACCGCGACATGACGATCGCCACGTCGATCGCCTTCTGCGGCGTGGCGCTCATGTACATGCTCGCCTTCCGCAGCGTGTGGCGGCCGCTGCTCGTCATGGGCAGCCTCGGCGTGGGGATCGCCTGGACCTACGGGTTCCTGACCGTGGCGATCGGGTCGCTCAACCTGCTCTCGCTCGTGTTCACGATCATCCTCATCGGCCTCGGCGGGGACTTCGGCATCCACCTGCTCGCGCGCCACCTCGAGGCGCGCGGGCGCGGGCTCGGGCCGGCCGAGGCCGTGCGCGAGGCGATGATCACCACGGGGCCCGGCAACCTGATCGCCGCCGGGACGAGCGCCGCCGCCTTCTTCAGCTCGCTCCTGGTCGACTTCCAGGGCCTGGCCGAGCTGGGGCTGATCGCCGGCGCGGGCGTCCTGCTGTGCGTCCTCTCCATGCTCACGACGCTGCCCGCGGCGCTCCTCGCGCTCGAGCCCGCGCAGGCGCGCGTGCGCCCGCCGGTCAGCTACCGCTTCCTCGGCCGGCTCGACCGGCTCGGTCGGCCGCTCGCCGTCGTCGGCGTGGCCGTCACGGCGCTCCTCGCCGTGCCGGGGCGCGGCCTGCGCCTGGACACCGCGCTCCTCGACCTGCACGACCCGACGCTCGAGTCCGTGCGCTGGGAGCGGCGGCTGTCGCACGAGTCGGCCTGGTCGTCGTGGTTCGCCGTGTTCCTCGCCCCCGACCTCGACGCCGCCCGCGCCCTCACCGAGCGGCTGCGCGCCCGCCCGGACCTGTTCGCGCGGGTCGAGGGCCCGCTCGACCTCCTGCCGCCGCCCGGCCGGCAGGCGGCGCTCGAGGCGCTCGCGGCCGACCTCGGGCCGCTGACGACGACCGACACGCGCGCCCTGGGCGAGACCGAGGCCGAGGCCGCCGCCGACCGGGCGCGCCTCGCCGGCACGACGCGCGAGCTCGAGGGCCTGCTCCAGCGCCTGACCGCGGCGGCGCGGGGGGGCGCGGGCGCCGAGGAGGTCGCTGCCGTCGAGGCCCTGACCGCGCGCGCGGGCCGGCTCGCGGCGGCGCTCGAGCGGCCGGCGCCGGCCGACGACCCGGGCTGGCGCGCGCTGTCGGCGTGGCAGCGCGCGCTGCTCGACGGCCTCAAGGAGGTCCTCGCGGCCCTCGCCCGGCCGGGCGAGCTGACCCTCGACGCGGTGCCCCCGGAGGTCAAGGAGCGGCTCGTCGGCAAGGACGGCCAGCTGGCGCTCATGGCCTACCCGCGCGCGGACCTGTGGGACCCGGCCAACCTGGACGTCTTCCACGACGAGATCGTCGCCATCGACCCGCAGGTCACGGGCGTCCCCGTCATGGTGCAGCGCTCGATCGACGCCATGCGGCGCGGCTTCATCGTGGCCCTCGGCTACGCCGTGCTGGTCGTCGTCGCGCTCGTCCTCCTCGACGTGCGCTCGCCGCTGCTCGCCTTCCTGGCGCTCCTGCCCACGGTCGTGAGCCTGGCCTGGGCCGCCGGCCTGGCCGTCCTGTGCGACGTGCACCTCAACCTGGCGAACTTCTACGCCGTGCCGATCCTCGTCGGCATCGGCGTCGACAGCGGCGTGCACCTGGTCCACCGCTGGCGCGAGGCGCCGCTCGAGAACCCGGCCGCCGGGCCGACGGGGGCCGCGGTCTCGCTGACCAGCGGCACGACCCTGATCGGCTTCGGGTCGCTGGTCTTCGCGGCGCACGCCGGCCTGGCCAGCTTCGGCGCGTTCCTGGCGATCGGCACCGCCTGCGGCCTCGTCGCGTCGCTCGTCCTCCTCCCGCCGGCCCTGGTGGCGCTCGGTCGGCGGCGGGCCGGGGCCGCGGCCGGGGAATGACCCGGGTGGGCCCGGCGTTGGTCCGAGCAGCGCACACCACGGAGGTGCATCGATGACCCGTCTCGTCCGCCTGGCCCCCTTGCCGCTCCTGGCGCTGGCCCTGCCCGCGCTCGCCGCCGACACCTACCGCGTCGACCCCGAGCACGCCTCGGTCGTGTTCAAGGTCAAGCACCTGGGCGTCAGCTACACCTGGGGCCGCTTCAACGACGTCGCCGGCACGTTCGTCCTCGACGAGCAGGAGCCGACCAGGTCGCGGATCGAGGTCGTGATCAAGACGGCGAGCGTCGACACGGGCAACGCGCGCCGCGACCGCCACCTGCGCAACGCCGACTTCTTCGACGCCGAGCAGTTCCCCGAGATCCGCTTCGTCAGCAAGCAGATGACCCGGCGCGAGTCGAACCTGTGGGAGGTCACGGGCGACCTGACGCTGCACGGGGTGACGCGCCCGCTGACCGTGCAGGTCACGAAGGTCGGCGCCGGCCGCGACCCCTGGGGCGGGCAGCGCGCCGGAGGCGAGCTGACCTTCACGATCAAGCGCAGCGACTTCGGCATGCGCGGCATGCTCGACGCGGTCGGCGACGAGGTCACGCTGTTCGTGAGCCTCGAGGGGATCAAGCAGTAGGCCCATGGCCACCGACGCGGCCCTGGCGCTCGGCGTGCCGCTCGCCGTCGCGCTCGCCCTCGCCGCCGCCGCGACGCGCCTCGCCCGGACCCGGGCGGCGGCCGGCGCGCTGGCCCTCGGAGCGGCGACGCTGGCCGGTCACCTCGCGTGGCTCGGCTGGCCGGCGACGCCGCTCGTGCTCGACGGCTGGCTCGTGCTCGTGGCCGCGCTGGCCCTGGTCGCGGCGGCGGCCGAGCGGCTCGTCCTCCCCGGGCGGTCGGCGGCCGCGCTGGCCCTGCGCGCGCTCGTGGCGGCGGGCGTCGGCGTGATGCTCCTGCGGGCGAAGGCGCCCTACTGGGAGCCCGGGCCCCTGTGGGGGGCGGCCGGCCTCGTCGCGGCCGGCGTGCTCGCGAGCGGCCTCCTCATCGACCGCGCCGCGCGCGACCGACCGCCGGCGTGGGCCCTGGCGCACGCCACGGCGTGGGCCGGGGTGACCGCGGGCGCGGTCGTCGCGGCCGGCAGCCTGCGCCTGGGGCTCCTCGCCGGGGGCGTGGCCGCCGCCACGGGCGCGCTGGCCGCGCTGGCGGTCGTCGACCGGTCCGAGCGGACGGTCGCGCTGGCGCGCGGGGTCGCCCCGGCGCTCGCGCCGGTGCTCGGCGCGCTGGTGGCGCGCAGCCACGTCTACGGGGAGATGCCCCGCGCCAGCGTGGCCCTGCTCGTCGTCGCGCCCGGCGGCGCGTGGCTCGCCGGCGCCCTGCGCGGTCGGCTCGGCCGGGCGACGGAGCCGGTCGCCCTGGCGCTCGTCCTCGCGCTCGCGGGGCTGGCGGCCGCGCTCGCCGCGCCGGTGGAGGAGGTCGGCTACCCGTATTGACTAGATCGAGGAGCACGATTCGGAGTGGTTCGACTGAGCTCCAGCGACTCCGGCGTGCGCCTGTTGCGCTCGCCGAGCTCGCTTCGCTCGCTCGGCTGCGCGCCGGCGCCGCCGGCGGCGCGGCCGGCGCGCGCGGCGGCGCGGGCGGCGCCGTCGATGGCGGCGTCGTCGATGACGCGCGTGCAGGCGTCGATGCGGGCGGCGCGATCCGCGAGCGTGCGGCATTCGGCAAGGAGATCGGGCGGCGTCTCATCCGCGCGCTCGCACGCGGCCAGCGCCAGCAGGCCCGCCGCCACAACGATCCGCTTCATTCCACCCTCCACCAGCGTCAAGCCTAGACCGCCGCGCCGGCGCCCGCCTAGAGTTCGCCTGCAGATAACAGGGAGCGCGGCGATGGCCAATTTGTTCGATCTTGCGGGGAAGACCGCCATCATCACCGGCTCCTCGCGCGGCATCGGCAAGGCGATCGCCCACCGCATGGCCGAGCACGGCGCCAACGTGGTCGTCTCCTCGCGCAAGGCGGACGCCTGCGAGGCGGCGGCGGCCGAGATCAACGAGCTGGTCGGCCGCAAGGCCGCGGTCGCCATCGCCGCCAACATCGCCAGCAAGGACGCGCTGCAGACCCTCGTCGACGAGACCAACCGCGCCTTCGGCCGGATCGACATCTGCGTCTGCAACGCCGCCTCCAACCCCTATTTCGGGCCGATGGGCGGGATTTCGGACGATCAGTTCATGAAGATCCTGCAGAACAACATCGTCTCCAATCACTGGCTGATCAACATGTGCGCGCCGCAGATGCGCGCGC
>JAMLIC010000067.1 GCA_023954375.1 Planctomycetota bacterium | reverse complement strand
GAGGCGCGGTGAGGTGTGTTCGGAGGAGGCTCGGCCGTCTGGGCGGACGGGAGGACGAGCCTTGGCAGGTGGGATCGACGTCGCTGCGCTCCTCCCTTGGCCATGCAGGCGGGACTGCGAGGTCCCGAACCGAGGACGGCGCGCACCGTCAACCGCCGCTCGCGGCCAGGCGCGCCTCGAGCAGGCGCCGCTCGGGCGCCGTGCAGGGGAGCGCCAGCGCCTCGTCGTACAGGGGCGCGGCGCGGTCGGGGCGTCCGGCCTGGTCCCACAGCGCGCCGAGCGTCGCCGGCAGGAGGTGGTAGCGGGCCAGCGCCGGGTCCGCGCGCAGGCGCTCGACCTCGGCGATCGCCGCCGCCGGCCCGCGCACGCGCGACAGGGCCACGGCGCGGTTGAGCGCCACGACGGGCGAGGGCGCGAGCGCCAGCAGGGCGTCGTAGCGGTCGAGCACGCGCGGCCAGTCGGTCGCGGCGTCGGACGGCGCCGTGGCGTGGCAGGCGGCGATCTCGGCCTCGAGGTGGTAGCGGGTGAGGACGTCGCCCGCCGCGCTCCGCGCGAGGTGGCGGAGGCCCCGCGCGAGGTGGTTTCGGTCCCAGCGGGCCCGGTCCTGCTCGGCCAGCGGCACGAGCTCGCCCGCGGGGCCCGTGCGCGCGGGCTGGCGGGCGCGCACGAGGTGCATGAGCGCGAGCGCCGCGTGGACCTCGGGGCGGTCGGTCGCGGGCAGCGCCGTGAGCAGCCCGGCGAGGCGCAGGGCGTCGTCGCACAGGTCCGGCCGGACGAGGTCCTCGCCGGCGTGGGCCACGTGGCCCTCGTTGAACAGCGCGTAGAGCACCTCGAGCACGGCGTCGAGGCGCGCCGGCAGCTCGGCCGCGGGCGGCAGCTCGAAGGCGAGGCCCAGCTCGCGCACGAGGCGCTTCGTGCGCACGAGGCGCTGGGCGACGGCGTCGGGCGTGAGCAGGAAGGCGCGGGCGATCTCGCCCACGCCGAGGCCGGCGACCGCCTTGAGCGTCAGCGCCAGCCGGCCCTCGCGCGGCAGGGCCGGGTGGCAGCCCATGAAGAGCATGCGCAGGACGTCGTCGGGCGGGCCGTCGTCCGCGGCGGGGTCGTCGCGCGGCGCGAGTCGCCGGGCGACCGCCTCGGCCGTGCGCTCGGTCATCGCCCGGTGGCGCACCTGGTCCAGCGCCCGGTTCCTCGCGGCGCGCGCGAGCCAGGCGACCGGGTCGTCGGGGAGCCCGCGCACGGGCCACGTGCGCAGGGCGGCGAGCATGGCCTCGTGGACGACGTCCTCGGCCAGGTCGAGGTGCTCGGGGCCCAGCGCGCGCGTGAGCGCCGCCACGAGGCGGCCGGCCTCGCGGCGGAACAGGTGGTCGACGAGCCCCGGGACGTCGCTCACGCGCGCTTGACCGGCCGGAAGCCGAGCCCGGCCCAGCGGGCGCCCGGCGAGAAGGCGTGGCGGAAGGTCACCTGCCCCGTGACGCGCGGGCTGCACCACCCGCCGCCGCGCGCCGCGCGCGCGCCGCGCCCGACCTCGTCCTCGCACCACTCCCACACGTTGCCGGCCATGTCGAGCGCGCCGCAGGGCGCCGCGCCGGCGGGGAAGCTGCCCACGGGCGCCGTGTAGGCGAACCCGTCGCGGACGTCCGCCTCCTTCCACTCGAAGTCCTCGGGGCAGTCCGCGTCGCAGAAGTTGCCGAGCCCCTCGCCCGGCTCGTCGCCCCAGGGGAAGCGGCGCGGCGCCGGGCCGCGCGCCGCGCGCTCCCACTCCGCCTCGCGCGGCAGGGCCAGGCCGGCCCAGGCGCAGAAGGCGCGGGCCTCCTCCCAGGTCACGTCGGCGACCGGGTGGTCGTCGGCCTCGCCGGGCGGCATCTCGCGGCCGGTGGCCCGGCAGAAGGCCGCGTAGGCCCGGCGCGTGACCTCGTGTCGACCGATGAACAGGCCCGGCTCGACCTGCACGAGCTCCAGGTCGCCCGCGTCGCCGGGCAGCGCCCACAGGTGGACCCGCACGGGGGTCCCGCGCACGTCGACGACCGGCCCCTCGCGCAGGCCGGCCGGCTCGCCGGCCCGGGCGAGGGCGGCGACGAGCGGCAGGAGCCACAGCCACCGGCGGCTCACTGGTTCACCTCCTCGATCTCGCGCACCTCGACCGTCCCGCCGAGGTCGAGGTGCGGGCAGGTGCGCGCCAGCGCGGCCGCCTCGGCCTCGTCCGTGGCCTCGAGCAGGAAGTAGCCGCCGATCAGCTCCTTGGCCTCGGCGTAGGGGCCGTCGCGCACGACGACCTCGTCGCCCCTCCGGCGCAGGACGCGGCCGCCCTGGTCCTTGAGCTTCTCGCCGCCGAGCAGCTTGCCCTGCGCGCGCAGGGCGTCGGACCAGGCCACGTAGCGGGCGATGATGGCCTGGATCTCCTCGGGGCCGAGGTCCTCGTTCAGCGTCGTCGACTCGTGCAACAGCAGCATGTAGCGGGGCATGGGTGTCTCCTCCGGCACCATGACGGACGAGGCCCGGCCCGATCGACAGGATTCCGGAGCGGCCCGGGAGTGCTTCGGACACGGCGACTTAGGTGGCTGGTAGAGTCGCGCCGGTGAGCCTGCACCTGGTCGCCGACGCCCTCCTGGCCGCCCGGCGGACGATCGCCCTGACCGGGGCGGGCGTGTCGGTCGAGAGCGGGATCCCCGACTTCAGGAGCGCCGGCGGCCTGTGGGACCGCTTCCCGCCCGAGGAGCACGCCACGGCCGACGCCCTGCGGGAGGACCCGGCCCGCTGCTGGGCCATGTTCCGGGCCCTCGCGGCCACCTGCGCCGGCGTGGCCCCGAACCCGGCCCACGAGGCGCTGGCCTGGCTCGAGCGGGTCGGGCGCCTGGACGCCGTGATCACGCAGAACGTCGACGGCCTGCACCGGCGCGCCGGCAGCCGCGAGGTGCTCGAGCTGCACGGGACGCCCGGGGTCCTGCGCTGCGACGGCTGCGGCGCGCGCCGCGAGGCCGACGTCGGCGCCGTCGAGGGCGTGCCCCGCTGCGCCTGTAGCGGCGTCGAGCGGCCGGACGTCGTGCTCTTCGGCGAGGTCCTGCCCGAGGTCACGCTGCTCCGGGCGCAGGCGCTCGCCCGGGCGTGCGACGTGTGCCTGGTCGTCGGCACGTCCGCCGTCGTGTGGCCCGCCGCGTCGATCGCGCACCTCGCCTTCGAGCACGGGGCCACCGTCGTGCAGTTCGACCTCGAGCCGACCGAGCTCAGCCTGGCCGGGCGCGTGCACCACTTCGTGCGGGGGCGGGTGGGCGAGACGCTGCCGCGGCTGGTCGAGCTCCTGAACAGGCGGGCGCTCGCGGATGCCTGATCGCTGGCGGCGCCTCGAGCGCGACCGCTTCGACGCCGTGGTCGTCGGCGCCGGCGTCGGCGGGCTCACGGCCGGCGCGCTCCTGGCGCGCGCGGGCAAGCGCGTGCTCGTCGTCGACGGCCACACCGTCGCGGGCGGCAACACGACCGTCTTCCGCCGGCGGCGCTGGCTGTTCGACGTGGGGCTGCACTACGTGGGCGACTGCGGGCCCGACGGCATGGTCCCGCGCGCGCTGCGCCTGGCCGGCGCCGGGCCGGTCGAGTGGCGCGAGCTCGACCCCGACGGCTTCGACACCCTCCACTTCCCCGGGCTCACCTTTCGCGTCCCCAGGGGCTTCGAGGCCTACCGCGAGCGCCTCGCCGCGGCCTTCCCCTCCGAGCGCGCCGGGATCGACCGCTACGTGCGGCTCCTGCGCGAGACCTGGACGCTGCTCGAGGGCACCGGCGGGGCGTTTCGCTGGCTCCGGCGCCTGTGGCGGGCGCGGCTGGCCCTGCGCCACGCCCCGCGCTCGCTCGGCGAGTTCCTCGACGGCTGCACGACGGACCCGCTCCTGCGCGCCGTGATCGCCGGGCAGGCGGGGACCTACGCGCAGCCGCCCTCGCGCGCGTCGCTCCTCATGCACGCGATCGTCGTCGGCCACTACGCGCAGGGCGCCTACTACCCGGCCGGCGGCGGGCAGGTCGTGGCCGACCGCCTGGCCGCCGCGATCGAGCGCCAGGGCGGGGCGCTGCTCCTCCTCACCCGCGCGACGCGGATCGTCGTCGAGGGGCGCAGGGTCAAGGGCGTCGACCTCGAGAGCCACCACCTGGGGCGGCTGCGCGTGCGGGCGCCGGTCGTGATCTCCAACGCCGACCTCAAGCGCACGCTCCTCGACCTCGTCGGCCCCGAGCACCTGCGGCCGGGGACGGTCGAGCGCACGCGCGGCTTCGAGATGTCCCCCTCGCAGGGGGTCGTCTACCTGGGCCTCTCGCGCGACCTCCGCGCCGAGGGGGCGCCGAACACGAACCTGTGGGTCTACCCCGACGCCGACCTCGAGGGGCAGTACGCCGCCGCGCGCGAGGAGCGCTTCCACGACGCGCCGTTCTGCTACGTGTCGACGGCGTCGCTCAAGGACCCGCACGAGCCGCGCCTCGCGCCGCCCGGCCACACGAACCTGCAGCTCATGACGGTGGCGCCGGCGAGCCCCGCCGCCTGGGGGACGACGCTCGAGGCGCAGCGGAGCGGCGCCTACCGCGACGCGCCGGCCTACCAGGACGCCAAGGCCGCGTTCGCCAGGCGCCTCCTGGCGCAGGCCGAGCGCGCGCTCCCGGGCCTCGGGGCGAGCGTCGTGTTCCAGGAGGTGAGCACCCCGCTCACGCACGAGCGCTACACGCGCGCCTCGGGCGGGACCTCCTACGGGATCGCGCTCACCCCCGGGCAGTCGCTCCACCGCCGCCCCGGCGCCGCCTGCGAGGTCGACGGCCTGTTCCTCTGCGGCGCGAGCCTGCGCAACGGCCACGGGATCGCCGGGGCCATGCTCTCGGGCGTCTTCGCCGCCGGGGCGGCTTTGCGGCGCAACCTCTACCGCGAGCTCATGAGCGGCAGGAACCGCTGGCGGCCGTGAGCGCGCCGGAGCGGGGAGCTCGAGGCCGACCCGCCAGAGCGAGCGATGGGGAGGCGCGGAACGGGCCGAACGCCGTGGTCCGGGCACTTACGCCGATCGCGCCCCCCTCGCGAGCGCATCACTCATCGCAGGTCGTCGATGCGCCCGGGGCGACTCGAACGCCCAGCCTCGAACTTAGAAGGTTCTTGCTCTGTCCAGTTGAGCTACGGGCGCGCAGATGCAGATGAGGAGTCTAGCGCCCCCCCTTGACCCGGCAAGGCGCGGGGGCTTTCACCCGCCTGGGCGCTCGCGTACGCTCCCGGCGTGAGCGACGCCACGAGCCCCTCCCCGCCCCCGGACCCCCGCGAGCGCGCCGGGGGGGTGCTGTTCGCCGGCGGCGGGCTCCTCCTCACGGCGCTCGTGGGCGCCGGGCTGGGCTACTGGGCGGCCGACCGGGAGGTGCGCTGGCTGCCGACGATGCTCGGCGCGCTGCTCGTCCTGGGCGTCCTGGCCGTGATCGGCATGGCGGTCGGCCTCTACCTGCAGGGCCCGGCCGCGGGGCGGCGGCGGGGCCGCCGCCGGATCGTGGCCCTGGGCGCCGTCGCCGTGCTCGGCGCGGCGGGGCGGCTCGTGGTCGAGCGGGCGGCGGCGCCGAGCCCGCTCACGGCCATGACGGCGGAGGCGTTCGAGCGCTGCTTCCGCCTCGACGCGCGGCAGGCGCGGGAGCTCGACCGCGCCCTCGAGCAGGTCGTGCAGACGCTCGAGGCGCAGGGCGACCTGTTCGGCACGCAGGAGGGCCGCGTGCCCACCGCCGACGAGGAGGCCCTGCTGATCGACGCCTGGCAGGCCTACCTGACGGCCGCCGTCGCGCTCGACCGCCTGCGCCTGTTCTACGAGGACTACTACGGCTTCGACCTCTCGCGCGCCGAGCGGCCGCGCCACCTGCGCGCCTACCTGCTCACGTTCATGGCCGAGCTGGCCCTCTACGAGCGCACGGCCGACCTCGTGGACGTGCTCGAGCGCAACGCCAACGTCGTGAAGCTGCTCGACCTCCCGCGCCCCGAGCGGCACCTCCCGGCGGGCGGCGTCGCGCGCCTGCGCGAGGAGCTCGCGGGCGTGGCCGACCTCTCGCGCGTCGTCGCCGGCAAGCGCTACCTGCGCTGGCTGGCCGCCGCGCACGGCGCCGACCGCGAGGCGGCGGCGGCGGGCCTCGACGGGCTGTGGCGCGACGTCGAGCGCCGCCTGGCGCGGCTCGAGGCGCGCCGCGCCCGCGACCTCGCCGCGCTGACCGTCGGCAGCGACCTCGCGCCGCTGCGGCGCAAGGTGAAGGCCTGGACCTTCCCCGTGCAGGCGGGCGTGGCCGAGTGGCTGGGCGACACGCGCGTCGGCCGGCCGACCGGGCAGTACCTGATCGGCGAGGCCGAGCTGGCGACGGTCCGGGGGCTCCTCGCGCCGGGCGACGTCATGCTCGGGCGCAAGAACTGGTACCTGTCGAACGTGGGCCTCCCCGGCTTCTGGCCGCACGCGCTCCTCTACGTGGGCAGCCCCGGGGCGCTGGCGCGGGCCTTCGACGAGGACCCCGAGGTCCTGGCCTGGGTGCGCCGCGAGGCCGGGGAGGCGGCCGGCGACGACCTGACCTTCACGCAGCACCTCGCCCGCGCCCACCCGCGCGCCTGGGCCGAGGCGCTCGCGGCCGAGCGCGCGGGCGACCCGCTGGTGATCATCGAGGCCGTGAGCGAGGGCGTCGTCCAGAGCACGCTGGCCCACGCGTCCGGCGACTACCTGGCGGCCCTGCGCCCGCGCCTGCCCGCGTGGGTCAAGGCGCAGGCGATCGCGCGCGCCTTCGGCTACCTGGGGCGGCCCTACGACTTCGACTTCGACTTCGCCACCGACACGTCGCTCGTGTGCACGGAGCTCGTGTGGCGCAGCTACCGGCCGCTCGGCGACGCGCCGGGGCTGCGCCTGGAGACGGTCAAGGTCGCCGGGCGCCAGACGCTCCCGGCCAACGAGCTCGCCCGCTGCTTCCAGCGCGAGCACGGGCGGCCCGACCGGCAGCTCGACTTCGTGGCCTTCGTCGACGGCCGCGAGGGCGAGCGCCGGGCCCTCGTCGCCGACGAGGCCGCGTTCCTCGGCACCCCCGACCGCCCGAAGTGGGACGTCGCCCAGCGCTAGACCCTGCTTGAACGCCCCCCTCGCCCAGCCCTCCGCCCTCCCGCCCGCCGCGCGCGCGGCCCTCCTCCGCTACGAGGCGGCCCGCCGCTACATCGACGTGGAGCTCGTCCGCCCGGGGAAGCGGCGCCACGACCCGGCCGGCAAGGTGGCGGCGGCGCTCGCGTTCAACCGCGCCCTCGGCGACCCGCAGCGCGCCTGGCCGTCCGTGCAGGTCGCGGGCACGTCGGGCAAGGGGTCGGTGGCGACGATGATCGCCGCCGGCCTCTCGGCGGCCGGGCTGCGGACCGGGCTGCACGTCTCGCCGTACCTGCAGGCGTTCACCGAGAAGGTCGTCGTGGACGGCGTCCTCGCCGACGCCGGGGCCTTCGCCCGGGCGGTCGACGCGGTGCGGCCCGCGGCCGACGCGCTCCGCGCGCGCGACGACCTGCCGGCGTCGGTCCACGGGCTGGCGGCGCTCGGGGCCACCTACCTGTGCTTCCGCGAGGCCGGGGTCGAGGCCGCCGTGATCGAGACCGGGGTCGGCGGGCGCTTCGACCTCGTGCAGGGCCTCGACAGGGCGCTCACGGTGATCACCGACCTGGGCCTCGACCACATGGACGTGCTGGGCGAGACGCTCGACGAGATCGCCTGGCACAAGGCGGGGGTCATGGCGCCGGGCGTCCCGTGCGTGGCCGTGGAGGGCCCGGGCTGGGGCGTCCTCGCGGCCGAGGCGGCGCGGGTGGGCGCGCCGCTCGTCCCCGTCCGGCCGGGCGGCGACCTGCGCCTGCCGCGCCTGGGGCCCGTCGCGCTGCCCGCCTCGCCCGCCCCCTGGCAGGCGCGCAACGCCGCCGTGGCCGCGGCCGCGCTCGACGCGCTCGCCGGGCGCGGCTGGCCGATCGGGCCCGAGCACGTCGCGCGCGCGCTCGCGAGCCGCCCCTGCCCGGGCCGCTTCGAGGTCGTGCAGGCGGGCGACCCGCGCGTCGTCCTCGACGGCGCCCACAACCAGCCCAAGCTCGAGGCGCTGCGCCGCGCCCTCGCCGCGGACCCGGGCGCGGTGATCGTCTTCGCCACGACCGGCGGGCGCGACCCGCGGCCGCTGCTCGAGGCGATCGGGCCCGCGGCGCGGTCGCTCGTGTGCACGGCGCCGGTCCTCCACGGCAAGGACACGGCGCCGCCCGGCGACCTGGCGCGCGCCGCGCGCGCGCTCGGCCTCGACGCGCGCGCCGTCGACGACCCGCTCGCCGCGCTGGACGAGGCGATCGCCCAGGCGCGGCGCGAGGGGCGGACGGTGGTCGTCACGGGCTCCCTCTACCTCGTGGGCCAGGCGCGCGAGCGCTGGGTGCCGTGGGAGCGGGTCGTGCTCGGGCGCACCCCGTGGCCGGAGGCGCGCCTCCGGTGACCGCGCGCCGGGTCGGGCCCTACGAGGTGATGCGCGAGCTCGGCCGCGGCGGCATGGGCGTCGTCTACGAGGTGCGCGACCCGGCGCTCCCGCGGCGGCTGGCGCTCAAGCTGATCCTCGACGGCGGCGGGTCGGAGGTCGTGGCGCGGTTCGTGCGCGAGGCCGAGCTGCTCGCCCGCGTGCGGCACCCGGGCGTCGTCGCGGTCCACGCCGTCGGCCGCGCCCCCGAGGGCCCCTACGTGGTCATGGACCTCGTCGAGGGCGAGCCGCTCGCGCGCCTCGCCGCGCGAGGGCTCGACCCGGCGCGCGCCGCGGCGCTCGTCCGCGCCCTGTGCGACGCGGTCGAGGCCCTGCACGCGCAGGGCGTCCTCCACCGCGACCTCAAGCCGCAGAACGTGATCGTCCGGCCGGACGGGGCGCCCGTGCTCCTCGACTTCGGCGTCGCGCGCGACGCGGCCAGCGCGACGAGCCTCACGCGCACGGGGCAGGTCCTCGGCACGCCCCGCTACATGGCGCCGGAGCAGGCCGAGGGCAAGGGGGGGCGGCCGCACGACCGCCGGACGGACGTCTACGGGCTCGGGGCGATCCTGTTCGAGCTGCTCGGCGGCGCGCCGCCGTTCGCCGAGGTCGAGGGCGGCCTGGGCGTGCTCGTCGCCGTGCAGGAGCGCGCGCCGCGCTGGCCGGCCGCGCCGGAGGCGCTGGGGCGCGTGCTGCGGCGCGCGATGGCCCGGCGCCCCGAGGACCGCCCGCCGACGGCCGCGGCGCTGGGCGCGGCGCTTCGAGGACGCCCTGCGCGCCGACGCCGCCCGCGCCCCGCCCCGGTCGGCGCTGGCGAGGGCGCTGGCGCTCGCCGCGGTCGCGCTGCTCGTCGCCGTCGGCGCGGTCGCCGTCGCGCGAGGCCGCCGCGCGCCGCCCGCCGCAGCGACCTCGCCCGCGCCGCCGTCCGCGCCGCGGGGCGCCCGGCGCCCCGGCGGCAGCCCCGGCGCCGACGACGGCGTGGCAGTCGCCGCGCCTCGTCGCCGGGTGGCAGCCGGAGCACCGGGAGGGGGCCCCGAGCGTCGCCTGGGTCGGCTCGCGGCTGGCGCTGCTCGCGCCGGGGTGGCTCGAGCTCCACGACGTCGACCCCGGCCAGCCGCCGGTCCGCTCGCCGGTGCCGCTGCGCTCCGAGGGTCGCGCGCTGGCCAGCGCCGGCGAGCGCCTCGTCATCGCGGCGGGCACCGACCCCCTCCTGTTCGACGCCGAGCTGAACCCGCTCGAGTGGCCAGCCGGCGGCGGGGACGTGTTCGTGGTCGGCGGGAGGGCGGGTCACCTCGTCGTGGCTCGCGAGGGCCACGACGGCCAGCAGCGCGTGAGCCGCCTCCGCGTCCTCGGCCCGGCGGGGGCGGCGTGGGACCTCGTGCTCCCGGAGCGGTCGAACGCGCTCGTCCTCTCGCCCGACGCCCGCCTGCTGGCGTGCGTGCAGGCGAAGTCGGGCTGGCTCGACCAGGTCTGCGTGTGGTCGCTCGACCCCGGCGCGGAGGCGCGGCCGGCGCGCGCGTTCGGCTGGCTCAAGGCGGGCGCCGTCGCGGTCCTCGCGGGCGGCGCGCTGGTGATCGGCGACGGCGCCGGGCAGGTCGCCCTCGTCGCGCCCGACGCCGACGGGGGCGAGGCCCTCGTCGACCCCGAGCTGGCGCGGGACCTGGTCGACAAGGCCCACGGGGCGGAGGTCCGCGACCTGGCCGCCTCGCCCGACGGCGGCCGCCTCTACTCGCTCGCGAGCCTGAAGCGCGCCGACCCGCCGCCGGGCGAGCTCAAGGTGTGGGACCTGCCGGGGCGGCGCCTCCTGCGCGGCCTCCCCGCGCCGCCCGGCGCGACCTGGCTGGCGCTCAGCCCCGACGGCGCCCTGCTCGCCGTCGCGGCGCCCGGGCGGGTGGAGCTGTGGCGGACGCGCGACCTCGAGGAGGACAGGTGACGCGGCGGATCGGGCCCTACGAGGTCGTGCGCGAGCTCGGGCGCGGCGGCATGGGCGTCGTCTACGAGGTCACCGACCCGGCGCTCCCGCGGCGGCTGGCGCTCAAGCTGATCCTCGACCGCGCCGACCCCGACGCGCTGGCCCGCTTCAAGCGCGAGGTCGAGCTGCTGGCGCGGGTCCGGCACCCGAACGTCGTCGCCGTGCACGCGGTCGGCCGGGCCCCCGAGGGCCCCTACGTGCTCATGGACCTGGTCGAGGGCGAGCCGCTCTCGCGGCTCGTCGGGCGGTTCGACGCCGCCCGGGCGGTCGAGGTCGTCCGCGCGCTGTGCGGCGCCGTCGAGGCCCTGCACGCTCAAGGCGTGCTCCACCGCGACCTCAAGCCGCAGAACGTCCTCGTGCGGCCGGACGGGACGCCCGTGCTCCTCGACTTCGGCCTGGCCCGCGGCGTGTGGGCCGACCGCCTGACGCGCACCGGTGAAGTGCTCGGCACGCCCCGCTACATGGCGCCGGAGCAGGCCGAGGGCCGCGGCAGCCCGACCCACGGCGCGCGCGTCGACGTCTACGGGCTCGGGGCGATCCTGTTCGAGCTGCTCGCGGGCGCGCCGCCCTTCGCCGAGGTGCAGGGCGGCCCGATCCCGGCGCTGGCCGCGGTCCTGGAGCGCGAGCCGCGCTGGCCCCCCGTCGACGCCGCCCTGGGCGCCGTCCTGCGGCGGGCCATGGCCCGCCGCCCGGAGGACCGCTTCGCGTCGGCGGCCGAGCTGGCCCGGGCCCTGGCGTCGGGCATGCAGGCCCCGCGCCAGGGCAGGCGCGCACGAGTGAGGCTCCTGACCGCGGCCACCGCGCTCGCCCTGGCCACGGCGGCCGCCGCGGCCGGCGTCGCGGCCCGGCGCGAGGCGCCCACCTCCGCCGCGCCGTCGCCGGTGCCGGACGCCGACGGCGCCCCGGCGAGCGAGCCAGAGGCGCCGGCGACCGCCGTCCGCCGCGCCGACGCGCCGCGCGTGCTGCGGCCCGGGGTCGGGCGCAATGACGAGGTGTGGGTGGCCTGGGCGGGCCGGCGGCTGGTGACGGCCGCGCCCGCCTCGCTCCTCCTGTGGGACGTCGAGGGGGAGACAGCCAGCCCGGCTGTGTCCGCGGCGCTGCCCGACACCGCGCTGCGGGTCGCGACGCACCCGGGGGAGGAGGGGGACCTGTGGTGCGGCGCCCACGGCCTCCTCCTCCGGATCGACGGCCGCCTCGGGGTCGCCCGCCCCGTCTGGACCGGCGAGCACCGGGTCCTGGCGATCGCCCCCTCGCCGGACGGCGCGCACGTGGCCCTCGGGCTCGCGGGGGGCGGGGCGCTCCTGCTCCAGCAGGGCAGGCCGCCGCGGCGCCTCTCGGACGCGGCGCACGGGCACGGGTTCGCCTGGTCGCCCGACGGGCGGCGCCTCTTCGCCGCGCTGGGCGAGGCGGGCCTCGGCGCCTGGAGCCTGCCCGACCTCGAGCCGCTGGAGCTCGCCTCGGAGGCGCCGCTCCCCCTGTGCGTGAGCGTCTCGCCGGACGGGCGCCGTCTGGCCGTCGGCGACGCGGCCGGCCGCCTCCTCCTCCTCGACGCGGCCACGGGCGTGGTGACCGGCCGGCTCACCGGTCCGGCCGACCAGGCGACCAACGACTGGATCGAGGCGCCGGCGCACGACGGGGTCGTCCGGAACGTGGCCTTCGCCCCCGACGGGCGGGTGATCTACTCGAGCTCGCTCGACGCCATGGGGCCGCGCCCCTCCCAGGTCCGGGGGTGGTCGGGCGACGACGGCAGGCTCCTCTGGACGATCACGCCCGGCGGGCGCCTGGGGCAGATGGCCCTGAGCCCCGACGGCCGGTGGCTGGCGCTGGGGCGCAACGGCGAGGCCCTCGTCTGGGACCTCCGGGCGCTGGCCGGGCGGGTCGAGTCGTCGTCGGTCGAGGAGGCGCGATGACGCGCCGGATCGGGCCCCACGAGGTCGTGCGCGAGCTCGGCCGCGGCGGCATGGGCGTCGTCTACGAGGTCACCGACCCGGCGCTCCCGCGGCGGCTCGCGCTCAAGCTGATCCTCGACCGCGCCGATCCGGAGGCGCTCGCGCGCTTCGGGCGGGAGGTCGAGCTCCTCGCCCGCGTCCGGCACCCGAACGTCGTGGCCGTGCACGCGGTCGGCCGGGCCCCCGAGGGCCCCTACGTGCTCATGGACCTCGTCGAGGGCGAGCCGCTCTCGCGGCTCGTCGGGCGGCTGGAGGCGCCGCGCGCGGTCGAGGTGCTGCGCGGCCTGTGCGACGCCGTCGGGGCGCTGCACGCCCAGGGCGTGCTCCACCGCGACCTCAAGCCGCAGAACGTGATCGTCCGGCCGGACGGGACGCCCGTGCTCCTCGACTTCGGCCTGGCGCGCGACCCCGCGGGCGGCGCGAGCCTCACGCGCACGGGCCAGGTCCTGGGCACGCCGCGCTACATGGCGCCCGAGCAGGCCGAGGGGAAGACGCGGGAGCCGCTCGACGCGCGCACCGACGTCTACGGCCTCGGGGCGATCCTGTTCGAGCTCCTCTCCGGGGCGCCCCCCTTCGCGGAGGTGGACGGCGGCCCCTGGGCGGTGCTCTTCGCCGTCGGCGAGCGCGAGCCGCGCTGGCCCGAGCTCGACGAGGCGCTCGGCGCGGTCCTGCGCCGGGCCATGGCGAAGCGGCCCGACGACCGCTACGCCACGGCGCGAGAGCTGGGGGCGGCCCTGGCGGCGCAGACGGGGCCGTCGGGGCCCCGGGCCGGGCCACGGCGCCGCGGCGCCGCCGCCGGGCTGGCCGCCGCCGCGGCGCTCGCCGGCGCCGATGCAGTGCTGTCCGCCACCGCGCCGGCGCCGCCGCCCGCGGCGGCCCCAACGGGCGAGGTCAGCGCGCCGCCGCCCGAGGCAGGCCCGGCGTCCGCCTCGGGCGAGGAGGCGAGCGGTCGCCCCACGGAGCCGGCGCCGCGCGAGCTCCTCCAGCCCGACGCCGAGGGGTTCCTCGTGCCCGCGGCGTGGCTCGACCCGTCGCGCCTCGCCACGGCCGGGCCGCGCGATCTCATCATCTGGGACCTCTCGACGGGCAAGCCCACGAAGCTCACCGTCGCGCCCGAGGGCGACACCGGCGCGGCGCTCGCGGCCGCGCCGGGGACGGGCGTCCTCTGGCTCGCAGGCACGGGCGGGGTCGCGCGGCTGGACACGTCGCTGAAGCGGGTGGCTCCGGTCACGGGCAGGGTGACCGCGCTCGGCTGCTCGCCCGACGGCTCGCGCGCCTCCTTCAGCGTGGAGGGGACGCTCCGCCTGATCGAGGGCGACGGGGGCCGGACGAGCGACGTGGGGGGCTACGTGCAGGAGGTCGCCTGGGACCCCGACGGCTCCCGCCTCATCGCGGCGCTGGCGACCAAGGACGGCCCCAGCGGACTGCTCGCGTGGCGCCTCGACGAGGCCGCGCCGCGGCCGCTCGACGTCCCCCCCGGGGCCTACACCTGCGTGGCGTTCGACCCCCGCGGGCGGGTGCTCGCCGCCGGCCTCGGCAGCGGCCAGCTCATGCTCCTCGATGCGGCGACGGGCGCGGCCCTCGCGGAGCTCGTCGCGCCCGAGGAGACGCACGGCGGCTTCGCCAGGCCCCTCGCGCACGACGCCATGGTGCGCGCGGTGGCCTTCTCCCGCGACGGCGAGCTCCTCGTCTCCGTCTCGCTCGACCTGTCGAACCTCGACCGCCCCTCGCAGCTGCGCGTGTGGTCGGTCCGCGAGGAGCGGCTCCTGGCGACGCAGGTCGGCGGACGCCACGGCGCGCTCGCGGTCAGCCCGGACGGCCGCCTCCTGGCGATCGGCTCCCAGGGCCAGGTCCTCGTGCGCGAGCTCCGGGCCCTGGGTGGGCGGTGACGCGCGCCGGAGTCGGCCGGCCGGCCGTTGATGCTCGGGCGCTCCGTCCGTAGCATGTCGCGCTCCGGGCGCGGGTTGCGACCTGCGCCGAGCTGGAGAAGGAAGCGCCACATGTTCCTCGGCCGGGTCATCGGCACCGTCTGGGCCACGCGCAAGGAGGAGCGGCTCGAGGGCCTCAAGCTCCTGATCGTCCGCGAGGTCGACCTCGAGCTGAAGCCGAAGTCGAACTTCGTCATCGCCGCCGACATCGTGCAGGCGGGCGTGGGCGAGGTCGTCCTCGTGTCGACCGGCTCGGCGGCGCGCCAGGCGCCGCAGGTGGAGAAGCGGCCGGTCGACGCGCTGGTCATGGCGGTCGTCGACAACCTGTCCTTCCAGGACCTCGGCGCGCTCGAGCAGGAGTACCAGGCGCGGCGGCAGCCGATCCTCAGCGCCCTCGACCGGCAGCCGGAGCTGTAACGCCCCGTGGCGCTGCCCTCCCAGAAGGAGATCGAGGCCGTCGCGCGCGACGTGCTGAAGGAGCTCGGCCTCGCCGACGCGCCGGCGCAGGCGCAGAAGGACCTCGTCAGCGAGGCCGAGGTGCGCGCCGCGCGCGCGCGCGGCGAGAAGGTGCTCGTCGTCGCGGCCGGCGCGCTCGTCACACCCCTGGCGCGCGACGCGGCGTTCGACGCCGGGATCGAGATCCGGATCGCGACCCCCGGCGCGCCGGCGCCGTCGGCCGCGCCGGGCGACGGCGGGCCTGCCCCCGCCGACGGCGGGGTGATCGCGCTCGGCGCCGACCACGGCGGCTTCGCCCTCAAGCAGGCGCTCAAGGCGCACCTCGAGGGGCGGGGGCTCAGGGTGAGCGACCTGGGGACGCACTCGGCCGAGGCGTGCGACTACCCCGACCTCGCGGCCAAGGTCGCCAGGGCCGTCGCGCTCGGCGACGCCACCTGGGGGGTCCTCGTCGACGGGGCCGGGATCGGCTCGTGCATGGCGGCCAACAAGGTGCCGGGCGTGCTGGCGGCGACGTGCCACGACGAGCGCACGGCGAAGAACAGCCGCGAGCACAACGGCGCCAACGTGCTGTGCCTGGGGTCGGGCGGCCTCGACGAGGCGGCGGCGCGGCGGGTCGTCGACGCCTGGCTGGCGACGCCGTTCGCCGGCGGGCGCCACGGCAAGCGCGTGGCGAAGATCAGGGCGCTCGAGCGGAGCTTCACGCGATGAACCTCGCGCGCGTGATCGGCACGATCTGGGCCACCCGCAAGAGCCCCGGGCTCGACGGGCTGAAGATGCAGCTCATCCAGCCGCTCACCGGCGAGGGCGAGCCGTTCGGCCGCGTGCTGGCGGCGTTCGACGCGGTCGGCGCCGGGCCGGGCGAGCTCGTCTACTTCGTGACGCAGTACGAGGCCACGCTGGCCTTCCCCGACCGGCCGCTCGTCCCCACGGACGCGGCGATCATAGGCATCGTCGACCGGGTCGACGAGAGCGCGGCCTACGTGCTCGGGCCCAACGGCGGCGGCGACGTGGGGAAGGCGGGCGCGTGATCCTCTGCCGCGTCACGGGCGACGTCGTCTCGACGGTCAAGAACGACAAGCTGCGCGGCCACCGGCTGCTGATCTGCCAGCCGGTCGAGCTCGACGCGCGCACGCCCCGGGCGCCGTCGTTCCTGGCGGTCGACGCCCTGCACCAGGCCGGCACGTCCGACCTGGTGCTGTGCATCCGCGAGGGGTCGGGCGCGCGGCTGATCTTCGAGGACGAGAAGATCCCGGTCGAGGCCGTGATCGTCGGGATCGTCGACGACCTGGAGGTCGCGCCCGACGAGGCGCGCCTCGCCGGGCAGTCGGCGCTGGAGCGGGCCCGCGCGGCGGGTGAGGTGGAAGGCGCGTGAAGGAGCTGCACACGGTCGACGGGCAGAGGCTGCTCGAGCGCGTCGCGGCCGAGGTCGCGAAGCGCTTCTCCACGGGGCAGAGCATCAAGGGCCCGGGCCAGGTCGGGCCGCCGTTCTGCGCGGCGTGCGACGTGGCCGGCCAGTGCGCCAAGGTCTGCGCCGACGCGACGGCGACGATCAAGGACTCGGGCGCCGACCGGATCGGCGCGGCGCCCGGGATCGGCGAGGTCGAGCGCCAGATCGCGCGCATGATCGACCACACGCTCCTCAAGCCCGAGGCGACGAAGGACGAGGTCGCGTTCCTCTGCGCCGAGGCGGCCAAGTACGGCTTCGCCAGCGTGTGCGTGAACCCCTTCTGGGTGCCGTTCTGCGCCGACCTCCTGCGCGGCCACCCGGTGGCCGTGTGCACGGTCGTCGGCTTCCCGCTCGGCGCGAACCAGTCGGCGATCAAGGCCGAGGAGGCGCGCCTGGCCGTGGCGCAGGGCGCGACCGAGGTCGACATGGTCGTGAACGTGGGCGCCTTGAAGAGCGGGATGAACGACGTCGTCGAGCGCGACATCGCCGCCGTGCGCCAGGCGATCCCGGGCGTCGTCCTCAAGGTGATCCTCGAGACCTGCCTGCTCGACGACAAGCAGAAGGTCGCCGGCTGCGAGGCCTCGGTGCGGGCCGGCGCCGACTTCGTCAAGACCTCGACCGGCTTCTCGACCGGGGGCGCGACCGCGGGCGACATCGCCCTCATGCGCCGGATCGTCGGCGAGGACCTGGGCGTCAAGGCCTCCGGCGGCGTGCGCAACAAGGCCGACGCCACGCTCATGATCCGGGCCGGCGCCTCGCGGATCGGCGCCAGCGCCGGCGTGAAGATCCTGCAGGAGGTCCCCGGCCTCGCCGGCGGGGTGAAGAAGGCCGCCCGCGACGCGGGGCCCGCGGCGGGCGCCTACTGAGTGCGGCCGGCCTGGCGCGCCACGGCGGCCGAGGGCGGCGCCCTCGGGCTCGCGTGGGCCCTGGCCCTGCTGGCCGGGATCGCCGCGGGCGCGACCGCGCTCTCGTACAGCCCCTGGAGCGCGGCCACCGTGGCGTCGAGCGTGCGCGCGGGGCTCGCGGTCGGGGTCGTGTACGCGCTGCTGGTCCACGGGCGCGCGCGCGTCGGGGTGGGCTGGGCGCTGCTCGCCGGCGTGGCGGCGCTGGAGGTCGGCAGGGCGCTGGAGGTCGCGGCCGCCGCCGCGGACCTGACCTTCGGGCTGGGCGTCGGCTACCCCGACGTCGACCTGCCCGACGGCCTCGACGTGAAGCCGGTCCTCCGGAACGTCGTGAAGCGCTGGACCTCGTGGCGCCAGCCCCTCGACGCGGCGGCGCTCGGCGCGGGGCTCCTCCTCGCCGCGCGCGCGCGTGGGCGGTGGTGGCAGGGGCTCGGGCTCATCCTGCCGCTCGGGGTCGCCTTCGCGATCGTCGTCGCCACGTACCCCGCCCACAGGGGCCTCTTCGACTACACCGTGCGCTTCACGCCGGCTCGGCTGGCGGTCCTGGCCGTCGCCCTGCCGCTGCTCTCGCGCCTGGCCCGCCGGCTCGTGGACGGTCTTGGGGAGCCGGCCGGCGCGCGGTAGGCTCTCGCCATGGCCGAGAGCTACCACTCCGCGCAGATCGTGAAGACCTCGACCGGCAAGCAGTACCACGTGGGCGCCGGGCCGGGCGACGTGGCCCGGCGGATCCTCCTCGTGGGCGACCCGGCGCGGGCCGAGAAGGTCGCGACGCGGTTCGACCGGGTGCAGGTCGAGCGGCGCAACCGCGAGTACGTGACGATCACGGGCGACTACCAGGGCGAGCCGCTCACGGTCACGGCCACGGGGATCGGCTGCGACAACACCGAGATCGCCTTCGTCGAGCTGTCGCAGTGCGTGGACGACCCGACGTTCATCCGCGTCGGCTCCTGCGGCGCGCTCGACCCGTCGATCTCGCTCGGCGACCTCGTGATCTCGTCCGGCGCCGTGAAGCTCGAGTCGACCTCGGGCTACTTCGTGCCGGAGGGCTACCCGTCGGTGGCCCACTGGGAGGTCGTTGCGGCGCTGGTCGAGGCCACGGCGGACCTCGAGGGCCGCCGCGCCCACGTGGGGATCACGGCCACGGCGTCGGGCTTCTACGGGGCGCAGGGGCGGCAGGTGCCCGGGTTCCCGCCGCGCGACCCGGAGCTGCCGGGGCGCCTGGCGACCATGGGCGTGAAGAACATGGAGATGGAGGCCAGCCTCCTGTTCACGCTCGGGAGCCTGCGGGGTCTGCGGACCGGCGCCGTGTGCGCCGTCTACGCCAGCCGCACGGCCGACACGTTCGTCGACACCGACCTCAAGGACCGAGCCGAGGCGGCGTGCATCGACGCCGGCCTGCGCGCCTTCTCGGTGCTCTCGGCCATGGACCGCGCGCGGCAGGCCGCGGGTGCCTCGCGCTGGCGCCCGGGCCTCGGGCTCGCGCCGTGAGCCGCAAGCGCCTGCGGATCGCCGGGCGCGTGCAGGGCGTCTCGTTCCGGGCCTACGCGGTCGACGAGGCGCGGCGCCTCGGCCTCCGCGGCTGGGTGCGCAACCGGCGCGACCGGACGGTCGAGGCCGTCGTCGAGGGCGAGGACGCCGCGATCGAGGCCTTCGTCCGCTGGTGCCACGAGGGGTCGCCCGCGGCGCAGGTGACGAGGGTCGACGTCGAGGACGACGGCGGCCACGACCGGCTGGACGGGTTCACCGTGGCGCCGACGGGGTGAGGGTCAGCGCACCTCGATCTGCCCGCGGACCACTCTTCCCCCGTGCGCCCGCAGGGCCTCGAGCACCGGGACCAGCGTCGCCGGCGTGACCTCGACGACGAGCCCCTTGCCCTGCGCCCGGACCTGCCCGGCGGCCTCCAGCGCCGCCGCGAGGTCCGGGCGCTCGTGCGACATGAGCCACGGGAGGGCGGCCTGACCGTCGCGCGCGAGGTCGAGGGCCAGCGGGAAGGCGTCGCCGTCGAAGACCGCCGCCGCGGCGTCGGGCGCGACGACGGCGAAGCGGCCGGAGGCCTGGAGCACCCAGCGGTCGTCCGGCAGGCGGACGGCGCGCTCGACCACGTCCAGGCCGCTCTTCTCGGCCGCCGCGCGCAGGCCGAACGGCGCCGCGCGGACCGGGATGCGGACGCGCCGCTCGTCGCGGGTCGCCGTGAGCGCCGCGGCCACGTCCTTGCGCAGGAGCGCGTGCGACGAGGGGCCCAGCCCGGGGGGCACCCAGCGCGCGAGGCGGACGACCACCTCGTGCGGCGCCGCCGGCGCGAGGCCGAGCGGGTCGGGGTCCGGCGGGGGCGGCGGCGGCAGGAGCGCGCGCGGGTCGGGCAGCGGGCCGCCCTCGGGCGGGTCGTCGTCCGCGGGCGCGCCCGGCCGCCACGTGTGCGTCGCGCCGGGGACGAGCAGGCGCGCGCCCGCGGGGAGGACGTCGGAGCGCAGGGCCACGAGGTCGGCCACGAGCGCGAGCTCGACCGCCTCGCCGCGCGGCACGACGTCGATCGTGGCGATCAGGCTCTCGCCCGCGACGACCTGGCGCAGGACGGTCCCCGGCTCGCCCTCGACGCGCGCGGTCACCGGCCCGCGCGGCGCCCGGGCCTCGACGCCCGGGTCGTCGTGCGCCTCGAGCGTGAGGGCGAGCGCCTCGTCGGCCAGCCACACGAAGCGCTCCTCGCGCGCCGCCTCGACGACGCGCTCCGAGCCCGCCCCGCGCACGACGAGCCGCCGCACGAGCGCCGGGGTGTCGCGGCCGTGGACCCAGGTGACGCGCACGGTCGTCGGGCGGCCCTCGTCGAGCGTGGCCGGCTCGGCCGAGGCGCCGCCCTCCTGGCCGCGGGCCGCAGGCGCGAGGACCAGGGCGAGCGCCAGCAGGCAGCGGGCGATCATCGCCCCTCCTTGTCGAGGAGCGTGGGCCGCTGGAACAGCGCCGGCTCCGCCGCCGCGTCGAGCGCCCAGCTCACGGCGACCTCGCGCGGCGCCACGTCCTTGGCCCGCTGGTCGGCGTAGCGGTGCGGCAGGACGAGCCGCCCGACGCGCTTCGGCTCCTGGAAGCTCAGGTAGCGCTTGCGCCCCTGGTCGGCGCCGCAGGGGACCGTCCCCATGGCGGTCGTGAGCAGCCCGCTCGTCGGGTCGAAGCGCAGGCGCACGAGGAACGGCGTCGCGCCCGGGTTGCCCTCGACCGGGTGGACGACCGCCTTGATCACCGCCTCGCCCTGCGAGCTCTTCCCCTTGTGCTCGAGCGCCGCGCGCGGGTCGGCCAGGAGCGACGGCAGGAGCAGCGGCATGAACAGCATGTCGCGCTCGTAGGCCCCCTCGCGCGCGTCCTCGGCCGTGAGGTCGTCGACGAAGGTCGCCTTCCCGTCGGGGCCGCGGTCGCAGAGGAAGGCCAGGCCCCTCGCGATCACCACGTCGAAGCCGGCGCCCCCGGCGTCGCGCGAGGCGTAGTGCAGCTGCCGCCCTTCGAGGCGCAGGACGTGCCGCTCGGTGATCCCCGCCTCCGCGCCGCCGTCGAAGGTCACCGCGACCGCCGTCAGCGCGCGCAGCGCGTCCGCCCCGCCCATGGCGTCGATCGCGCGCTGGAGCACGGCCTTCGGCTCCCCGGCCCCGCCCTCGAGCCCCTCGTCCATGTCGTCGTCCTGCGCCTGTGCGCGGGCCACGACGCCGGCGGCGCCGGCCGCGGCGAGGGCGAGGGCGACGGGCAGGGTCAGGGCGCGGCGCGCTGAACGGGTCATCCACTTCCTCCTGGGGCGGCCGCGAGCATAGGGCAAGCGGCTGCTCCCGACGACGGGCGGCGCGACGCCCCGCAGGTCGCGCCCCGGTCACGACTTGACTTGCGGATCGTTGGCTTTTCCCGGCAGGGCGACGACAATGTCCCCGTGGGCCTCGACGACCGCGACTACATGACCCAGGACGGCGCCGGGAGCTCCACGACCGACCTGCTCCGCCGCCTGCCCGCGGCCGGCCAGCTCATCATCCTCAACCTCCTCGTGTTCCTGGCGTGGCACCTGTTCCACCGCTCGGGGGTCATGCTCGACCACTTCATGGTCGACGCCGAGGGGCTGCGCTCGGGCCGGGTCTGGACGCTCGTCACCTACGCGTTCTCCCACCGCGAGCCGTGGCACCTGTTCTGGAACATGCTGTTCCTCTACTGGTTCGGCGGCGACCTCGAGGCGGTCTGGGGCAAGCGCAACCTGTGGGCGATCTACCTCGTCGGCGCGGTGGGCGGCGCCGCCGCGCAGGTCGCCTTCAACCTGCACCAGGGGACCGCGCGCCCCATGCTCGGCGCGTCGGCCTCGGTCATGGCGATCGTCGTGGCGACGACGCTCATGTTCCCGACGCGCCGCCTCATGATCTGGGGCGTGATCCCGACGCCCATGTGGGTGCTCGCGGCGCTCTACCTGCTCGTCGACGTGTTCGGCCTCGCCCGCGAGATGACCGGGGCCTTCTCGCGCGTCGGCCACGCCGGGCACCTCGGCGGCGCCGTGGCCGGCGCGCTGTTCCAGGTCCTCGACCTGCGCCCCTTCCGCCGCGGCCAGCCGGCGCCGCGCGGGCGGCAGAGCGCCGGCCCGCTCACCTGGCTGGCGACGGCGTGGCGGCGCCGGCGGCTGCGCGTCCTGCCGCCCCTGCCGCGCGAGGAGCGCGCGGTCGAGCCCGCCCCCGTCGACCCCGCGCACGACGCGCGCCGCGTCGACCCGGCCGTCGAGGCGCGGGTCGACGAGCTCCTGCGCAAGATCAACGCGGAGGGGCTGCAGAGCCTCACGAACGAGGAGAAGGCCTTCCTCGAGCGGGCGAGCACGCAGTACCGCAAGTGACGTCTCACCACGGAGGACACGGAGGAAGAGGGCGCTCGGCTCCGCGTCCTCCGTGCACTCCGTGGTCGAGGCCGACCTATCGGGTCTGCGTGAGCGTCCCGACGATCACCTTCGCCTCGCCCACCACCTCGTAGATCACGAAGAGCTGCGCGTCGGGCTCGAGCGCGTCGATCGCGGCGACGACCCGCTCGCGCCGGTCGGCCGGCTCGGCCGGGGGCAGGGCGAGCGTGACGACGACGCCGTCGCCCCGGCGGATGCGGACGGCGTCGCCCTCGCGCTCGACGAAGCGGCCGGCGAGGGTCCCCTCGGGGAGCGGCACCTCGTCGGGCGCGGGCTGCGGGGTCGGCGCCGGCGCGGGCTTCTCCGGCGGCGGGGTGGGGCGCGGCGCGTCGGCGCGCCGCAGGTCGCGCGGGCCCTCCTCCCGCGGGGCCGCGGCGGGGCGGGCCGTCGCGGGCCGCGGTGCCGGGCGCGTGCCGCCGATCAGCGCCGTGACGACCGAGCGGCCGGCGTCGCGCCGGTAGAGGAGGGCGACGCGCGCCCCCGGCTTGAGGCCGGCGATCGCCTGCTCGAGCCGCAGCGCCTGCAGGGCGTCGTCGGCGCCCTGCCCCTGCCGCGGCAGATAGAAGTCGACCTTCGTCCCGTCGATCCGGAGCTGCAGCCGGCGCTCGTCGAGGTCGACCTCCTCGAGCTTGCCGATCGCCGTCAGGTCCTCGCGCCCGGCGCGGGCCGGCGGCAGGTCGGTCGTGGGGTCCTCGGGCGGGCGCCGGTCGGGGAGCACACCCTCCTGCACGCGCGGCAAGGGGGCCGGGGCGCCCGGCTCCTTGGGCACGATCACGATCACCGGCCCGCGCACCTCGCACGCCAGCCCCGCCGCCGAGCAGATCGACTCGAGCGCCACGTCGAGCGGGACCTGCTTCAGCCGGACCGTGACGGTGCCGGCGCGCGCCAGGACCTCCTCGCTCACCACGTAGTTGAGGCCGTGGCGCTGCTCGAGGCGACGCAGCACGTCGCGCACGGGCTGCGCGTCCTCCGCGACGTCGACCACGAGGTCGGAGAGCGGGCCGCGCGCGAGCGCGGGGGTCGCCGCCAGGGCGAGGGCCAGGGCGACCGGGCCGAGCGCGTTCCTCATCCGTGACCTCCGCCCACGTTATCCGTCGCCGGCGCACCAACATCCAGCCTGGTGACGGGGCCCCGGAGCGCGCGGGCGCCTCGCCCCGAACGTAAGCCGCACGCGCGACGCCGGTTCGGCCGCTGAATCGCGCGCGGGCGAGGACCGTCTGATCGTCCGTGCGATGCCACGCGCCACTTGCGGCGGCCTGCGGCCTGGGGCAATGTAGCGCCCGCCCGCCGGGGAGCGCCGACCGCGCGCCCGGGACCGCGCCGGCCGCAGGCGCGCCCACGCCAGCCAGAAGGGGGACTCACGTGCGCAAGCTCTCGGCCGTCCTCGGCCTCGCCCTCCTGTGCGCCGCCGCCCCGGCGCGCGCGCAGAGCCAGCCGAACAAGGTCACGATCGCCGTGGCGCCGTTCACGTTCCACCGCACCGTGGCCGCGCCGCCCGGGGCCGCGCTGGAGACGAGCGCGCTGTCGAACAAGTTCGTCACGGCGCTCGTGCAGACGCGCAAGTTCGACGTGGTCGAGCGCGAGCGCGTCGACAAGCTCCTGGGCGAGATGCAGATGGCCCAGGCCGGGCTCATGGACCCGGCGCGCGCGGTCCAGGCCGGGCGCATGCTCGGCGCCGACTACTTCCTCATGGGCGAGATCTCGGTCTTCACGCTCACGACGACCGTTCGCGAGGTGCCGGGCACGACGCGGTTCACGCGCGCCGAGGAGCTGCGGATCATCCTCGACATGCGGATCGTCGACACCCGCACGAGCCGCGTCGTGTCGGCCGAGAAGGGCGAGGCGGTGATGCGCGCCCAGCAGCTGTTCCCGCACCGCCCGCCGGCCAACGCCCCGGTCGACCCGAAGGCGCTCGACGACATCCAGCGCGACGTCGTCAACCGCTGCGTGATCAAGGTGATCGACGCGATCTACCCGATCCGGATCATCGCCGTGACCGGCGCCGAGGCGTCGATCAACCGCGGCGAGGGCGGCGGGGTGGCCGCGGGCGACGTGCTCGACGTCTTCGTCGAGGGCCAGGAGATGATCGACCCCGACACGGGCGAGGTCCTGGGCTCCGAGGAGACGAAGGTCGCGCGCATCCGCGTGAGCCAGATCCTGCCGCGCTTCAGCAAGGCGCAGGTCCTGGGCGGCCAGCCGGCCGTCGGCCAGATCTGCCGGCCGGCGTCGGGCGACGCGGTGTTCGCGCCGGCCGCCCCGCCGCCGCCGCCGCGCGACACGACCCCGCCCGTGATCACGATCCTCTCGCCGCGCGAGGGCGCGACGTTCAACGCGAACCCGATCAACGTCGCCGCGCAGGTGACGGACGACAGCGGCCAGGTGACCCGCGTCACGATCGCCGGGCGCGACGCGACCCGCGACGAGCGCGGCAACTGGCGCGGGCAGGTGCGCGCCAACGAGGGCGGCAACCGCGTCGTCGTCGAGGCGTGGGACGCCGCCGGCAACAAGGCGACGGCGGGCGTGACCTTCGCGTTCAAGTCGACGCCGCCCAACGTCGAGGCCGAGGCGCGGCTGCTCGTCGAGGGGAGCGTCGACGACCTGACCTGCACGCTGACGATCAACGGGCAGGCGGTGCAGTACGACAAGTCGACCGGCCGCTACTCGGTCCGCGTCGCGCCCGACCCGCAGAACCCCGGCGTGGTGACGATCGTCGCCACCGACGAGTACGGCAACCAGCGGGTCGAGACCCGCCGCGTCCAGTAGGAGGCCCCCGCCATGAGGAGCACACTCGTCGCGGCGACGCTCGCCGCCGCCCTGACCGCGCCAGCCTGGGCGCAGACGCCGGAGGCCCCCGGCGCGCCGACGGCGCCGGCCGCCACGAAGAAGGCCAGCCTCGCCGTCATGCCGTTCACGTTCTCGACCGAGACGCTGCGGCAGCAGGGCGACGAGGTGAAGATGGCCCTGCGCCAGTTCGAGACCTCGACGCTGACGAACAAGTTCGTCACGGCGCTCGTGAACACGCGCAAGTTCGACGTGGTCGAGCGCCAGCGCGTCCAGACGCTGCTCGACGAGTTCCAGCTGGACCAGGGCGGCCTCATGGACCCGGCCCGCGCGGCGCGCGCCGGCAAGATGATCGGCGCCGACTACTTCCTCATGGGCGAGATCTCGGTGTTCACCGTCAACGTCGTGTGGCGCCCGATCCCGAACACGAGCAAGCTCACGCGCACGATCACCGCGCAGATCATCGTCGACATGCGGATCGTCGACACGCGCACCTCCCGGATCGTCGCCGCCGACAAGGGCGAGGCGCGCCAGGAGGAGCGGACCATGCACGACGCCCAGGTGCAGACGATCTTCGCGCCGGACCTGATCGACTCGCTCCAGCGGCAGCTGTGCGACGCGCTCACGATCCAGACGATCGACGGCGTCTACCCGGTGAAGATCATCGGCTTCTCCGGCGGCGTCGTGTCGCTCAACCGCGGCCAGGGCGGCGGGCTCGACGTGGGCCAGCTGCTCGAGGTCTTCGCCCTGGGCGAGGAGATGATCGACCCCGACACCGGCGAGTCGCTCGGGAGCGAGGAGGTCAAGATCGGCGCCCTGCGCGTGACCGAGGTCCTCCCCCGCTTCTCCAAGGCGGTCCCGCTCGACGGCTCGGCCGTGTTCCCCAACGGCGCGATCTGCCGCAAGGTCGCGGCGGCGCCGCAGGGCGCGCCCCAGCCCCAGCCGCCCCGGGGTCCGCGCTGGTGACCGTGACCACCACCCCGCGCCGCCGCCGGCGCCTCGGCCACCTCGCCGCCGCCCTGCTGCTCGCGCCGCTGGGCGGCGGCTGCACCGTCTTCACCGACTACAACGACGAGACCCGCGACCCCCGCCGCGCGTTCGAGCGCGGCGACTTCGCCGGCGCCCTCGCCGGCTACCGGCAGGGGCTCGACGCCACCAACGACTCGCTCCTCTACCACCTCGAGGGCGGCGCGGCCGCGCACGTGGGGGGCCTCTACCCCGACAGCATGCGCCTGTTCGAGGTGGCCTACCGCAAGATCGAGGAGTACCAGCAGCGCGCCCTGGCCGGCGACGCGGCGCAGGTGGCCGCCTCGATCCTCGTCAACGAGAAGACGATCTCCTACACGGGCGCCGTGTTCGAGCAGGTGCTCCTGCAGGCCTACCAGGCGCGCAACTACTTCCTCTCGGGGAAGCGCGACGGGGTGATCGTCGAGGTCCTGCGCTGCTACGACATCGTGGCCAAGGCGCGGGAGATCTACGAGCAGGAGCTGTCGGCCACGCAGGGCGAGGCCGCCCGCAACAACGAGGGCGTCGACGTCGCCGGCGTGACCGCGACCATGCGGCAGACCTACGACTACGGCGACCTCTCGGGCGCCGAGGACGTCTACGAGATCAACTACGTCCGCTACCTGAACGCCTTCCTGCGGGAGGCGTGCGCCACCGACAGCGCCGACTTCAACGCCGCCTGGATCGACATGAAGTTCGTCGCCGACCGCTTCGGGGGCGAGGAGTTCGTGCGGCGCGACCTGGCCCGCCTGGCCCGCCGGTCGGGCGCGGCCGAGGACGCCGCGGCGGCCGAGCGGGGGCTGGCGCCGCTGCCGCGCGACGCCGGCTCGGTGGCGCTGTTCTTCGAGTGCGGCATGGCGCCGCGCAAGACCGAGGTCAAGGTCTACTTCCCCACCTACATGGGCGCGGCGGCGATCGCCATGCCCAAGTACGAGGCGGTCCCGAACCCGGCGGCCGCGGCCATGCTCGTGATCGGCGACCAGAAGGTGCGCACGACCACGCTCTCGAACGTGCAGTCGATCGCCTTCCGCTACCAGCGCGACCGCCTGCCCCTGCTGATCGCCAAGCAGGTCGTCCGGCTCGCGGCCAAGGTCGCGATCCAGTCGGGCGGCGCGGCCGTGATCAGGAACAACGCCGGCGAGAACGCCGAGGCCTGGGCCTGGCTCTACGGGATCGGCATGTCGATCTGGAACATCGCCTCCGAGCAGGCCGACCTGCGCGCCTGGCGGACGCTCCCGCAGACCATGCAGGTCGCGCGGGTGCACCTCCCGGAGGGGCAGTACCCGGCCAAGCTCGTGCTCCTCGGCCCGGGCGGCAACCCGCTGAACGAGGTGGACCTCGGGGTCGTGTCGATCAAGGCCGGCCGCCACCGCATGGTGAACGCGCGGTCGATCGGCGCGAACCTGTTCGCCGACGTCCCCGCCGAGCCCTACGACGGGCAGGTCGGCCCGCGCGCGGCCGCCGACACGCAGGTGCAGGACCTGCGCCGGCCGGACGCGACGGCGCCGGCCGAGGACGTGCGCCGCGGGCCCGCGCCCCCGCGCGACGAGCCGCGCCCCGAGCAGCGCCCGGAGCAGCGCCCGTCCGCGCAGCCGCCCGCGGGCGAGGCGCGGGACCTGCGCCAGCCCGACGCCGACCGGTCGGCGCGCGACCCGCTCGACCCCGGCGCGGGCGACCCGCTCGACCGCCTGGCGCGCCTCCTGCAGCCCGGCCGGCCGGTCTGCTTCCAGATGGTCTTCGAGGGCGGCAAGGGCCGCGACGTGGCCGGGAACACGACGGTCGACGAGCTGCGCGACGAATCGGACGAGCGGGGGCGCCGCCTGGTGGTCCTGACCTCGAACTTCGTGGCCGAGGGCGCGCCGCACTACTTCAGCTTCGTCGTCCGCCCCGACGGGATCGAGCAGGTCGACCTCTACCTGGCACCCCGGGGCGCGTGGGAGCTTGCGCCGAAGGACACCTTCTGGTTCAAGTCCATTCCCGGCGGGGAGGTGCGCTTCGACGCGCCCGGCCGGGGGTTCGCCAGCCGCCGCGGCGTGTGCAATGTCGCGCGCGGGGCGAAGGCGCGGGGCCAGGTGAGCGTCTACCTGCGGACCTACCACGTGGACGGGGCCGGGGCGCTCCGCTACTGAGGTCCTGACACGAAGACACCGGAGGAACCGTGACCCGTCACCTCAACGTGCTCCTGCTGCTCGTCCTCGGCCTGGTGGCCCTCCCGGGCTGCCGCTCGAACGCCGCCAACGTGATGAAGATCAACGCCGAGGGCGGCAACGTCGACATCCAGGTCCTCAACCCCGGCCTGCAGGAGGAGCTCGAGCTCGCCTCGGGCCGCGTCGCCTACGAGGGCGACATCCTCACCGCCTGGGTGCGCGTCCGGAACCACGAGGACGAGAAGATGCCGTTCGAGTTCCGCTGGCGCTGGTACGACGCCGACGGCAAGCAGATCGTCGTGGGCGGCGGCGGGGACAACTGGGCCACCCGGTGGGCCAACCCGCTGGAGGAGGTCGAGGTGGACGGCCACGCCACCCGCGAGGGCGCCGTGCGCGCGGAGTTCCACCTGCGGTATGCGTCCGAATAGAATGCCGCCCTGTTCCGCAGGGAGTCGCCGCGCGCGGGGCGCGCGGCCTGGAGAGGGGAAGATCATGATCCGTCAGCTTTCGCTGTCCTGCGCCGCGCTCGTCGCCGTCGCCGGGCTGTCCGGTTGCGGCACGACCCACCGTCGGGCCGACGCCAGCGACCCGGGCCTCGTGAAGACCAGCCACATCGGCGGCCACGAGATCGAGGAGGCCGTGCGCGACATGGCCAAGAAGATCTCGGAGAAGAACGCCCGGGGGTGGGAGGCGCACATCCCCATGAGCTCGGACAACCCGCCCAAGCCGCAGGTGCGGGTGGACAAGATCCAGAACCGCACGCGCGTGCACTTCGACGTGGTGAACCTGCGCAACGAGCTCCTGAACACGCTCGTCGAGCAGGAGGTCGTCTACCTCGTCGGCTCGCGCGACGGCCCGGGCAGCGACTCGGACGCGGTCATGGACGAGCGCGCCTACGCGGCCTCGGGCATGGTCGACGCGGACCAGGCGGCCCAGGCCCCGGAGATGGGCGGCGAGGACATGACGGGCCTCCTGCTGCGCGGCGAGATCACGGACGACGTGATCGAGGTCGACGGGGTCAAGCAGCACGACTACTGGTTCAGCCTGCGCCTGGTCGACACGCGCAAGGGCCGCGTGGTCCTCACCACCCGGACCAAGATGCGCAAGGTCAGGGACTGAGACGGCTGCGGCCGAGGATGGCGGGCGCTGCGGTGCGTCCGCGGGGCGCGCTGCGCGCGCCCCACGGACCGCTCAGGCTCGCTCGGCGGCCCTGAGGCCGCCTTCGCTCGCCTTCGCGCCGCATCGCCTCGCCCTCCACGGCCTCGCCTGGCGTTCGGCTGCGAACGCCCGGTGAGGTGTGCTCGGGGGCGGACCGGCGCGCTGGCGTCCGTCGTGCCGGCGTCCTGAGCCGGGGCTGGCGAGCGCGGCCCGACGGTTGGGTGAGCGCACCCGACGGGTGCGGTCCTTCGTCTGGCGGGCCCGGGTCCTCCCGGGCCCGTCTGCGTGTACGGTGGGCTCGTGGTCACGTACCTGGTCGACGCGTTCAACCTGATCCACGCCGAGCCGCGGCTGAAGGACCTGCTCGCTCGCGAGGGGCCGGGGGCGGCCGGCCGGGCGCTCGTGCAGCTGCTGGCGGCGTGGCTGTCGGTGCCGCGGCGGCGGGCGAGCGTGGTCGTGGTCATGGACGGCCGGCGGCCGCTCGACGCGGGGCGGCCGGGGCCCGGTCCGGTGGCCGGACTGACGGTCGTCTACATGGACGACGAGGCCGACGCCGAGCTGAAGCGGCGGCTGCGCCAGGGGCGCGGCCGCCGCGTCGTCGTCTCGGCCGACCGCGAGATCACGGCGGTGGCCGACGCCGTGGGCCAGGAGGCGCTCGCGCCGCGCTCGTTCGTGCGGCGCGTCGAGGACGACCTGGCCGCGGCCCGCGAGCGGCACGCGCGCGAGCGCACCCTCCCGCCCGAGGAGGTGCGCGCCTGGCTGAAGGCGTTCGGCGGGGACGCGGGGACGTCGACGGCGCCCTCGCCCGGTCAGGTCGCGGCGGCTCCGCCCGCCGCGAAGCCCCCGCCGGCCGCGAAGCCCCCGCCGGCCGCGAAGAGTCCGCCCGCCGCGAAGACCCCGCCCGCCGCCAGGCCGTCGTCGAGCGGCCCGGCCTCGCGCGCGCCCGAGGCGCGGCGCGACGGCGGGCCGCTCTCGGACGACGAGGTGCGCTTCTGGAAGGAGTTCTTCGACCGCCCTCCGGGCTGAGGCTATGCTCGCCCCCGGAGGTCGCCGATGCTCAGAGCGCGCGCGCTGGCCCTGGCCCTCGTCGTCGCCGCGCCGGTGAGCGCGGGCGAGCTGGCCCTGGACGACCGCCGCGCGCTCGAGGCGGTGTTCGAGGCGGCCGGGCTGCTCGACCCGCGCGGCGGGCGGTGGGTCCGCGCCACGGCCGTGGTGCGAGGGCACGACGGGTTCGCGACCGAGGCCGAGGTCGAGGTCGAGGGCTGGGCCGACGCGGGCGTCGCGCGGCCCGGTCGGCTCGTCCTCCTCGACCTGCGCGAGGTCCTCGTCGTGCCCGACACCGCGCTGATCCCGACCGACTTCGAGGTGGCGCTCGACCGCGCGCTGGGGCGCGGCGGGGCAGCGCGCGCCGCGCCGGGGGCGGTCCTCGCGTGGGCCGCCTGGGCCCTGCGACTGGGCCACGAGGCGCTCGCGGCGGACCTCGTCGAGCGCGCGCGCGCCCGCGCGCCGCAGGGCGCGATCGAGGACCTCGTCCGCGCGGAGCGGGCCTGGCGCCTCCTCCTGGTCGCGGTCCGCGCCTTCGAGCGCCGCGCCGACGACGAGGCGCTCCTGGCGGCGCGCGCCCTCGCGCCGCTCGGCGACGCCGCCGACGCCTACGGGCCGTGGCGGACGCTCCTGGCCGACCTCGAGCGCCGCGTGCGCGAGGCGCAGGAGGCGCCGCGCGGGCTGGTGCTCGACGAGCCGACGGTCGAGCGGCTCGTGGAGCTGCTGGAGGACGTCGTGGGGGAGCGAACGCCGGCGGGCGGCCTCGACCTCCTCGGCGACCCGACCGCGCGCGACCTCCTCGACGCCGAGGACGCCGCGGTGCCCGCGCTGCTCGACTGCCTCGAGCGCGACGCGCGGCTCACGCGCACCGTCGAGGTCGAGCGGGTGCGCGCGCGCGGCCTCCATCCCGTGCCGGTGCGCCAGGTCGCCGTCGAGCTGCTGGGTGAGCTCCTCGGGACGTCCGCGCTCCTGGAGGGGTGGAGCGACGAGCCCGGGGCCGTGGCGCGCCGGGCGCGCGCCTACTGGGCGGCCCACGGCGACGCGCCCCTCGAGGAGCGCCTGCGCCGTCTCCTCCTCGACGCCGCCGCGCCGCCGCGCGCGCGCGCGGAGGCGTCGGAGCGGCTCTCCCGCGACCCCTTGCGAGCGTTCGCCCTGCGCCTCGAGGGGCCCACGGCGGCCGAGGCGATCCTGCGCGCCTTCGAGCAGGACCTCGGACCGCTCGCGCTCGACGTCGCGCAGGCGAGCCCGCACCTGGCCGCCCTGGTCGCCCTCGGCGACGAGCGCATCGCGCCCGCGCTCGAGGCGCACCACGACGCGACCCTCCGCCCGTCCCTCCGCCTCGAGCTGGCGCTCGCGTGCGAGGCCCTCGGGGCGCCGGGGCCGCTCGACCGCGTCGCGACCCAGCTCGCCGCCGGGCGCCTCTTCGCGGGCCTGGAGCGGCTCGACCAGGAGGCCCCGATCCCGCTCACGCGCCTGGTCGCGGCGCTCGCCAGGGCCGGACGCCCCGCCGCCGACGCGGCCCTCCTGGCCTTCGCCGGCCCGGGGCATCCGCTCCACACGGTGGCGCGCGCGCGCGTCCTCGCCTTCACCCCCCTGGAGGGCGACGACGCGTGGCTCCACCACCCGGCCTGCCTGGCGCTCCTGCGGGCCGTCCTGGAGGACGAGCGCCCGTCCGGGCGCCGCTACCGGCTGGTCGGCGACCGCATCCACGCGAGCGACGGCGAGGCGCCGACGGTCCCGGCCCCGCCGCCCGCGTGGCTCGACCCGGCCGCGTGCGAGGGCGACGCCGCCTCGCGCTGGTGCGACGAGGCGGCGCTCCGCCTCGGCGACCTCCTCGCCGGCACCCCGCGCGCGCACCCGCTCCTGCGCGACCGCGACGCGCGCCTGGCCGACGTGCGCCGGTTCGCCGCCCGCGCCGTGCCCGGGGCGCGGCGCCCCACGCTCCTCGAGGCCGCCGCGCTGGGCGTCAACGCGGGGCCCTGGGGGCGGCCCGGGTTCATCCCGGACCTGCCCCCGCTCGACCGGGCCGCCACCGCGGCCGACGTCGAGGCCGGGCGCGCCGTGTTCCACCTCGACGGGCGCGGCCGCCGCGCGCCCCTGCGGCTCCCGGCGATGGCCGAGGTCGGCGAGGCGCCGGCGCTCGTGCTCCAGGCCGAGGTCGACGCCGACGGCGCGCTGCTCCTGGGCGTGCTGACCGTGGACGCCCTGCGCCGGGTCCCGGCCGCCGAGGTGACCGGGCTGCGGCCGCTGCCGACGCCGGAGGAGCACGCCGCCGCCGCCGCCGCGCTCGTGGACGCGGCGCTCGCCGGGGACGTCGACGCGGTGGCGGCGGTCGTCTTCGGCGAGGAGGACGTGAGCCCGTCGGCGCGGAGCGTCGCGCGGATGCTCCAGGAGGAGCTGCAGGACCTGTCGCACCTCACGCGCGACGAGCTCCTCCGCTGGGTCCACGGGTGCCTGCGCCCGGCCCCGGGGAGCGGCTGGCGCATGCAGTGACCCGGCCCCGGTCCCGTCCCACGGCCGCATGGGTTACGCTGGACGAAACGGGGAGCGAGGTGCGGCCATGACCCAGCGCGACCACGACCACGAGGGCCTGATCCACGACTGGAACGAGGTCGACCCGCGGCCGCCGCGTCACCCGGTCACGCTCGACGACGAGTCCTTGCGCGACGGCCTCCAGTCGCCGTCGGTCCACGACCCTGCGATCGAGGACAAGCTCGAGCTCCTGCACCTCATGGAGGCGCTGGGGATCCACACGGCGAACGTCGGCCTCCCCGGGGCCGGGCCGCGCGCCGTGGCCGACGTCACGCGCCTGTGCGAGGAGATGCGCGACGCGAAGCTGAAGATCAAGGCGAACTGCGCCGCCCGCACGCACCTCGCCGACGTCGAGCCGATCGCGCGGATCGTGCAGAAGACGGGCGTGCCGATCATGGCCTGCCTGTTCATCGGCTCGTCCGAGATCCGCAAGTACGCCGAGGACTGGAGCCTCGAGCGCATGCTGAAGCACTCGGTCGAGGCGATCGACTTCGCCGTGCGCGAGGGCCTCGAGGTCATGTACGTGACCGAGGACACCACCCGCGCCAAGCCCGAGACGATCGACCTGCTCTACCGCACCGCGATCGAGCACGGCGCCAGCCGCCTGTGCATCTGCGACACGTGCGGCCACGTCGAGCCGCGGGGCGTCCACGCGCTCGTGCGCCACATGCGCGCGCTGGTGGCGAAGAGCGGCCGGCCGGAGGTGAAGCTCGACTGGCACGGGCACAACGACCGCGGCCTGGGCCTGATCAACGCGATCGCCGCCATGGAGGCGGGCGTCGACCAGGTGCACGGCTGCGCGCTGGGGATCGGCGAGCGCAGCGGCAACACGTCCATGGACCAGCTGCTCGTGAACATGCGCCTCATGGGCTGGCTCGACGAGTCGGTCGACCTGACCGCGCTGCCCCGCTACGTGCAGAAGGTGAGCGAGGCCTGCAAGGTCCCGATCCCGAAGAACTACCCGGTCGTCGGCAGCGACGCCTTCGAGACGGCCACGGGCGTGCACGCGGCGGCCGTGATCAAGGCCTTCCGCAAGGGCGACACGTGGCTGGCCAACCGCGTCTACTCGGGCGTGCCGGCGGACGTCTTCGGCCTCGAGCAGAAGATCACGATCGGCCCCATGAGCGGCAAGAGCAACGTCGTCTTCTGGCTCGAGCGCCACGGCTACGAGCCGCAGGACGCCGTCGTCGAGCGGATCTTCGACGCCGCCAAGAAGAGCAACCGCCTGCTCACCGAGGCGGAGGTCCGCGCGCTGGCCGGGGCGCCGGCGAGCGCCCGGGTCTAGCGCGTGCGCCTCGCTCGTCCGCTCGGGGCCGTCCTCGCGCCCGTCCTGCTCGTCGCCGGCGCGGCGACGGCGCAGGACGAGGGGACCCACGACCTCGCGCCGCGCTACGCGCTCGGCGACAAGCAGGAGGTCGAGGCCCGCATGGACCTCCTGCTGAAGATCCGCCTGCAGCTGGCCACGGCGCGGATCGACCGCACGAGCGAGCAGGAGCAGGTCGTCGTCCGCCGCTACCGCGACGAGCTGACGAAGGTGAAGGACGGCCACGTCGCCGAGGTCGAGCGGAGCTTCGCCGAGGCCTGGGACGGCCTGCGCCTGCCGGGGGCCGGGGCGCTCACGCGCGAGCTGAGCCCGCTCCACCAGCGGCGGATCGTCGTCGGGCTCGACGACGAGGGGCGGCGCCGGGTGCGCCCGAAGGGCGACCCGCCGATCCCGGTCGACGTGCTCGACGAGGAGCTCCACACCGAGCGCTACGAGGCGATCCTCCCGAAGGAGCCCGTGGCGGTCGGCGCCGAGTGGCGGATCGAGGGCGACCGCCTGCGCCGCACGCTGGGCAAGGGGCTCGGCCAGCAGGCCGAGGGGCGGATCGTCTGCCGGTTCGTCGAGGTGCGCGAGCTCGCCCTCGACGAGGGCGCCCCGAAGGAGCGCTACGCGGTGATCTCGGTCGACATCGACGCCACCGGCGCCCAGGGCGACGAGGAGGACGCCCCGCGCTTCCGGGCCACGCTCGTGGGCGAGGTGCTCTTCTCGCTCGAGCGCCGGAAGGTGGCGAAGGTCGACCTCCAGGGCGAGGGGCGCCTGCGCCAGACGCGCCGCGAGGGCGAGTCGGTCCTCGAGCTCGACGGCAAGGGCCCGCTCACCGTGCACAAGCGCGCCTGGTTCCCCGAGAGGCCCAGGACCCCGCCCCGCCCGAAGGAGCCCGACGGGCTGCCCCCGGAGCCGCCCCGCCCGGGCCGCTAGTGTGATCGCGGCTGCGGCGGAGGATGGCGGGCGCTGCCGTTCGCCAGGGTGTCGCGCTTCGCGCGACACCCTGGCCGCTCAGGCTCCCTCGGCGGCCAGGAGGCCGCCATCGGTCGCCTTCGCGCGGCATCGCCTCGCCCTCCTCCGCCTCGCCTGGGGCTCTCGCTGCGGAGGCGCGGCGAGGTGTGCTCGGAGGCACTCCGGCCGGCTGCGAAGACGGCCGAGCGGCCGGCCGGTGGAACTGGCCCCCCTCCCCCGTCGTGTGCACCCGCGGAGGTCCCTCCCCGTGCACCGACCCGCCCTGCTCCTCTGCCTGGCCGCCCTGAGCCTGGCCCCGGCCCGGGCCGACGTCGTGACCCTCAAGGACGGGCGCACGATCGGGGGTCGTCCACGACGAGGGCGACACGATCGTCGTCGTCCGCCGCCTGGGCGCCCTGCGGATCCCGCGCGACGACGTGGCGCACGTCGAGGTGCGCGAGACGCCCGAGCAGGAGCTGGCCCGCCGCACCCTGGCCCTCCAGCCCGGCGACCACGCCGCGGCCCTGTCGCTCGGGCAGTTCTGCGCCGCCCAGGGCTTCGCCGACGAGGCGCGCGCCCTCGCCCACCACCTGCAGGGGGCCGCCCCCGACCTGCCCCCAGGCTGGTCGAGCTGTGGCTGGCGCTCGATCTCCTCGTCGACGGCGTGTGGCAGGCGCCGGAGGTCTACTACCCGCGCCACGGCTGGGAGAAGCTCAGCGGCCGCTGGACGCCTCCGGAGGAGGTCCGGGTCGTCCGCGCGGCGCGCGCCCGGCGCGACGCCGAGCGGGCCCTGGAGGCCGCGCGCGCGGCCGCGGCGAGGGCCGACAAGGCCGCGGAGGAGGGCGAGCGGGCGCTCGAGCAGGCCCGGGTCGAGGTCGAGCGGTTCGAGGCGCACGCCCCGGCCGTCGAGGCGGCCCGGGCCGCGGCCGACGCCGAGCTTCGGGCGCGAGCAGGACCTGCGCCACGCCGAGGACTTCGCGCGCGAGGCGCGCCTGCGCTACGACCGCTGGGTGCTCCTGCCCGCGTGCGACGGGTGGGAGACGCAGCGCCTGCTCCTGTGGAGCGCCTACTCCCCGCCACGACCGTGACGTCGACCGGGCCCGCCGCGCCCGCGAGGCCGCCCTCGGCCGCGTGCAGCAGGTCGCGCAGGACGCCGCGCGCCTGCCCGAGCGCCTGGCCGCGGCGCGCGGCACCCTGCGCCGGACCGAGGCCGCGCAGGCCGCCGCCGCCGACCGCGCCCGCGCCGCCCGCGCGGCGGACCGAGGCCGAGGACCACCGCGCGGAGGTCGAGCGCGAGCAGGCGCTCGCCCGGGCGGCGCGGGCGGCGGCCCAGGGGCGCTGAACCTGGTAGGGTCGCCGCCATGGAGGCGCCGCGGCTCCGCCCGACAGACGCCGGCGACGGCGCGCGGCGCTGCCCGCTCTGCCGCGACGCGCTCGCGCCCGGCGGGCCGGTCGAGGAGTGCGCCGGCTGCGGCACGGGCTACCACCCCGCCTGCCGGCGCGAGCTCTCGCGCTGCGCGACCCTCGGCTGCGGCGAGGCGGCCGCGCCGCCGCGCCCGCGCGCCCCGCGCCGGCGGCCGCCCTGGGAGCCGGCGCCCGACGAGATCCACCAGCTCCCCGCCGACGACGAGGACGACCCGCCGCGGCCGCGCCGCCAGCCCGGGCTGTTCGAGCTGATCGCCCGGGCGATCCTGGCCAGCCCGGGCCCCTGGCTCGGCGCGGCGCTGCTGGCGGCCGGGATCACGCTCGGCCTGCTCGGCGAGGCCCAGGCGCTGCGCGTCCCGCTCGTGCTCCTGGGCGTGATCCTGCTCACGGGCGCGCACGGACGCCGCGCGCGCTGACGGCGCGGCGGGTTGTGCCGCCGTCCCCCCGGGATTAGCCTGCCCGCATGGGCTACATGCGCGACCTGATCGAGCACGTCGCGGAGAGCTTCAACACGCTCTTCAACCTCGACGCCGACCCGGCGCTCAGCGAGGACGAGAACGTCGAGCGCGTGATCGGCCACACGGCCACGGTCGCCGCGATCGTCTGCTGCATGCAGCCGATCCCCGCCGGCGACTTCCTCATCCTCACGCCGATCCAGGCCAAGATGGCCCTGCACATCGGCCGCGTGAAGGGCTTCGAGGTCTCCTCCGAGCGCGCGCAGGAGATCGTGGTCGAGGTCGTCGGCATCCTCGGCATGACGCTCACCACCCAGCTCGTGGTCGTCTCGGTCGCCAAGCTGGTGCCGTTCGTCGGCGGCGTGCTCTCGATCCCGATCATCTACGCCGCGACCTGGGCGATCGGCAACGTCGTCGACTACTACTTCAACTGCCTCAAGGCGGACCAGCGCCCCTCCGCCGAGGTGATGAAGGACCTCTTCGCCGAGCAGTTCCGCGTCGGCAAGGCGAAGGGCGCCGCGCTCGACCGCTCCGAGCTGGAGCGCAAGGCCGACGAGCTGCGCCGCAAGGTCGAGGCGCGCGACGCGGAGCTGCGCACCGAGACGCGGCTCGACCCGCGGCCGGAGGCCGCCGCGCGGCGCCCGGCGGCCGGCGCGCCGCCGCCGGCGGAGGACGGGGCCGGGCGGCGCAAGATCAAGATCACGATCGGCGGCGGGCCCCACGCGGGGCGCGCGGGCGGCGGCCCGAATCCCGCGCGCTCCGACGACGCCGACATCGACGACCCCCGCCCGCGCGGCAAGAAGACGATCGGCCCCGAGGCCGACGGCGCCCTCGGCCTCGCGCCGCCCGGGACGCCGCTGGGCGAGGTCGCCCCGCCCGCGCCGGCCACGAAGACGGTCGGCCACGCGCCGGAGCCCGCGCCGGCGCCCGCCCCCGAGCCCGTCACCGCCGCCGCGCCGGGCTTCGTCGACCAGCTCGAGCGCCTGGGCAAGCTGCGCCAGGCGGGCGTCCTCACGACCGACGAGTTCGAGCAGGCCAAGCGCAAGCTCCTGGGCCTGTAGCGCGCGGTCGGCTACGCTGGACCCTGCACCGGGGCGCCCAGGAGGTGTGTCCATGCGTGTCCATGGGACGGTCGCGCTCCTCTTCGCCGCGCTCGCGGCGACGGCGAGCGCCCAGGAGCTCCGCCCGCCGGTCAAGCTCGAGGCCGGCGGCGCACCGATCGACGTGGAGGTGGGGCACGCGGCCCCGTTCGTCCACGACCTCGACGGCGACGGCCTGCCCGACCTGCTCGTCGGGCAGTTCGGCGGCGGCAAGCTGCGCTGGTTCAGGAACGAGGGGACGGCGGGGGCGCCGCGCCTCGCCGCGTCGCAGTGGGTCGAGACGGTCGAGGGCAAGCCGGCCGAGACCGAGTCCGGGTGATGCGTCGGCTTCGGTCCACAGGTCGTGGACCTCACCGGCGACGGACGGCTCGACCTGATCACCGGCTCCTGGCCGGGCGTGGTCTACCTCTTCCGCGGGCAGGCGGACGGCGGCTTCGGGGCGCGCGAGCAGGTGCTCGGCCCTGACGGCAAGCCCGTGAACGTGGGCAACGCCTCGGCCGTGTTCGCGGCCGACTGGGACCGCGACGGGCGCCTCGACCTCCTGATCGGCACGATCGAGGGCCACGTGTTCCTCCTCCCCGGCGCCCCGGGCGACGAGCCGCGCTTCGGCCCGGCGCAGCCGCTCGCGGCCGCCGGGGCGAAGATCAAGGCCCCGGGCGGCGACGCCGGCCCGTGCGTGGCCGACTGGGACGGGGACGGCGTGCTCGACCTGCTCGTCGGCTGCGGCGACGGGTCGGTGCAGCTCTACCGCGGCGAGGGGGCCGAGGGCGCGCCGCGCCTCGCGGCGCCGCGGGCGCTCGTGCCGGCGGCGCGCGACGGCCGCGGCACCCGGGCCAAGCCCGCCGTGGTCGACTGGGACGGCGACGGGCGGCTCGACCTGCTCGTGGGCGACTTCTCCAGCGCGAACCGGAAGTACCACGGCCACGTGTGGCTGTTCCTCCGGGCCGACGCCGCGCGCTGAGGCCATCTCCGGGCTGACCCGGGCCGCGCGCGCGCCGCGCGCGCGCGGCCCGGCCGCCACGCGGCCCCCGCGGGGGCCGCCGGCCAGGTATCACGGAGCCCGCAGAGGTGCCCCGTGACCGCGCTCGAAGACGCCCGCCGCCTGATCGACGACCTCGCCGAGGGCTACGTCCGCCTCCACACGACCAAGGAGGACGCGTTCTGGACCTCCTACATGGGCCTCGCCCCCGACGCGGCGGCCGCCCGCGCGGAGCTCGACCGGCGCGAGATCGAGCTGCAGCGCTTCCTGCGCGACCCGGGGCGACTGGGCCAGGTGCGCGCGGCGCTCGCGGCCCCGGGGCTGGCGGGCGACGAGCGGACGGCGCTCGAGGGGTGGCGGGCGACGTTCGAGGCGCACGCGATCGACAGCGCCGAGGCGCGGGCGCTCGCCGAGCGGATCGTCGAGGCCGAGGGGGCGCTGGCGCGGGCGCGCGGCGAGATGCCGCTCGGCTACGTCGACCCCGAGCGCGGCCTCGTCCGCGCGAGCAGCGTGAAGCTGGCCGTGATGCTCAAGACCGAGCAGGACGCCCGGCTGCGGCGGGCCGCCTGGGAGGGGCTGCGTTCGATCGAGCCCTGGGTGCTCGAGCGCGGCTTCCTCGACGTCGTGCGCCTGCGCAACCAGCTCGGCCGCGCGCTGGGCGCCGAGGACTACTACGACTGGAAGGTCCAGCGCGCCGAGGGGATGACCAAGGCCGAGGTGTTCGCGCTGCTCGACGAGCTCGAGGCCGCCACGCGCGCGCCGGCCGAGCGGGCGGTGGCGGAGCTGCGCCGCCAGCACGGGGCCGACCAGGTCGCCGGCTGGAACGTGCGCTTCCTCGTCGGCGGCGACGTCACGCGCGACCTCGACCCCTACTTCCCGTTCGCCCGCGCCCTCGAGCGCTGGGGGCGGTCGTTCGCGGCGCTCGGGATCAGGTACCGCGGCGCGCGCATGGTCCTCGACCTCGTCGATCGGCAGGGGAAGTACGAGAACGGCTTCATGCACGGCCCCGAGGTCTCCTGGCGGCGCAAGGGCGAGCTCCAGCGGGCGCGGATCCAGTTCACGGCCAACGCGATCCCCGGGATGCCCGGCTCCGGCCAGTCGGCGACCGCGACGCTCTTCCACGAGGGCGGCCACGCGGCGCACTTCGCGAACATCGACATGCCCGCGCCGTGCTTCGGGCAGGAGTTCGCGCCGACCTCGGTGGCCTTCGCCGAGACGCAGAGCATGTTCCTCGACAGCCTGCTCGACGACGCCGATTGGCGCGCCCGGTACGCGCGGACGGCGGATGGGGCGCCCATGCCGCTCGCGCTGATCGAGCGCGCCCTGCGCACGACGCAGCCGTTCGCCGCCTGGGAGGCGCGGGCCATGCTGACCGTGTGCTACGCCGAGAAGGCGCTCTACGAGCTGCCCGACGACCGCCTCACGCCCGACGGCGTCCTCTCGGCGCTGCGCGAGGTCGAGCGGCGGCTGCTCTTCCTGCCCGACGGCAGCCCGCGGCCGGTGCTCGCCGTGCCGCACCTGCTCTCGGGTGAGAGCAGCGCCTACTACCACGGCTACGTGCTGGCGGAGATGGGCGTGCAGCAGACGCGCGAGCACTTCCTCGCCCGCGACGGCCACCTCGTCGACAACCCGCGGGTCGGCCCGGAGCTGGCCGAGGCCTACTGGCGCCCCGGCAACAGCCGGCGCTGCAGCCCGCTGATCGAGGCGCTCACCGGCCGGCCGCTCGGCGCGGGGGCGCTGGCGCGCCACCTGTGCCAGACGACCGACGAGGCGCTCGCCGAGGCGCGCGAGGCGGCGCGGCGCGAGCCGTCGCTCCCCCGGTTCGAGGGCCCGGTCGACCTCGACGCGCACATCCGCATCGCGCACGGCGTCGAGACCGTGGCCGAGGTGGCCCCGGGCGGCCGCTTCGAGGACCTGTCGGGCGCGTTCGGCCGCTGGGTCGACGGCCTGGCCGCGGCGAGGGCCTGAGCGTGACGCGCGCGCTCGTCCTCTCGCTGGCCGTCGCCGGCGGGCTCGCCATTGCGCAGGAGGCGGAGCCGCCGGCGACGCAGCGCGCCCGCCCGCAGCTCGACGCGCAGGCGCTCGAGCGGCGCGCGCGGGGGTCGTTCGACCTGGGGCTCGAGGCCCTGCGCGGCCTCCCGCACGGCAACGCCGTCGTCTCGCCGCAGGCGATCGCGCAGGCGCTGGGGCTCCTCTACGCCGGGGCGTCGGGCGAGACCGCCGCGGAGCTCGGGCGGGCCCTGCGCGTCACCGCGCCCGGCGACGACGGGCTCGCGGCGCTCAACGCGCTCGACCAGACCCTGGCCACGCGGCGCGGCCAGGGCCGCGCCGGCGCCTTCAGGCTGCGGCTCTCGACGGCCGTGTGGGTCCAGGAGGGGCGCGCGCTCGCGCCCGCGTACGTGGACGCGCTGGCCACCCACTTCGGCGTCGCGGCGCGGCCGCTGGACTTCGCCGGCGACCTGGCGGGCGCCCGCGTGGCGATCAACCGCTGGGCGCGCGAGGTCACGGGGCCGATCGACGACCTGGCTCGAACGGGCAACGTCAGCGGCGGCGCCGGCGTGGCCGTGACCGCCGCGGCCGCCTTCGACGCCGCCTGGCAGACGCCCTTCCCGCCCGGCCAGACCTTCGACGGGAAGTTCGCCCTGCCGGGCGCCGGCGTGCGCCCGGCGCGGACGATGAACGTCAGCGGCCCCATGGCGACGACCACCGACCAGGGCCTCCGCGCGCTCGACATGCCCTTCGCGGGCGACGACCTTCGCCTGCTCGTCCTCGTGCCCGACGGTGACGTGACGGCGCTCGAGCGCTGGCTCACGGCCGATCACCTCACGCGGATCGCGGGCAAGCTCCGCGCGCCGCTGCAGCGGGTGAACGTCTATCTGCCGCGCGTCGCCGTGCGGACCCGCGCCGACCTCAAGGACGCGCTGCTGCGGGCCAACGTGCGGCGCCTGTTCACGGCCCAGGCCGACCTCCCCGGCCTGGGCGGGGGCGAGGTCCGCGTCGGGGCGCTGGTCCACGACGCGCGGGTGGACCTCAACGAGACGGGCGTCGGCGGCGCGACCGCCGCCATGGGGCCGGTCGCCATGCAGGCGCAGGACGACCCGGCGGCCTTCCTCGTCGATCGCCCGTTCCTGTTCCTGGTGCGCGACCGGGTGACGGGCGCCGTGCTGTTCGTGGGGCGCGTCGTGGACCCTCGGTAGTGTGATCGACGGCTGCGGCCGCGGATGCCGGGCGACGCCGTTCGTCGGGTGGC
>JAMLIC010000066.1 GCA_023954375.1 Planctomycetota bacterium | reverse complement strand
CCCCCCGCGCGGGGGGGGGGGCGCCCCCCCCCCCCCCCCCCGACGCACCGCAGCGCCCCGCCATCCTCGTCCGCAGCCGCTATCGTCCAACAGGGATGTGGGGGGCGTCCTCGGCGATCGAGAGGGGCGTCTCCTCGAGCCACTCGTCCATGATCCGGCTCGCGGCCTGGGCGCGGGCCTGCTCGCGCATGCGCGGGAGGAGCGCGTCGAGCGTCGCGGTGGCCGGCACGCGGACCGCGGTGACGTAGAGGAGGTAGGCGGCGCGCTGCGTGACCACCGGCGCGGGGACGAGGCCCCGCCGGCCGGCCGCCGCGTGGGTGATGGCGGGCTCGATCAGCGTGAGGCTGACCGTCGGCGCGCGCGCGCTCTGCCAGTCGAGGTCGCCGCCGGTGAGGGCCGCCACCGGGTCCTCGGAGACCTCGGCGGCGAGCGCGGCGAACTGGGCGTCGGTCGGCGCCTCGCCCAGCTTCGCCTTGAGCTGCTCGACGCGCTCGCGCACGCCCTGCGGGCCGCCGCGCGCGGGGTCGATCCGGAGCGCGATCGCGCGCAGGCGGACCTCGCCGGCGAGGACCATGCGCCACATGTCGAAGTCGCCCGCGAGCGCCTCGTCGGGGACCTGCGTGGCCACGAAGCGGGAGAAGGCGACCGGGACGCGCAGGGCCTCCCGGACCTGCTCGAGGTGCGCCACCTGCGCCGGCGTGCCGCCCTGCGCGACCAGGGCGGCCCTCGCCTCGGCCACCCCCTGGTCCAGCTCGGCGTCGGTCACCGCGGCCGGGTCGAAGCCCACGCGGACGAGGTTCTGGCGCATGACCTCGGTCGCGATCAGCCGCTGCAGGGCGACCACGTCGCGGAAGCCGCGCGCCACCTCGGCGTACACCTCGGAGCGCAGGATCGCCACGTCGCCGACCATGGCGAACGCCTCGGGCGGGACGGGCCGCGCGCCGGGCCGCGGCCCGTGCGAGTGGCCGTCCTGCGCGCCCGCCCGCGCCGCGCCGGCCGCGAGCAGCAGCAGGGCGAGGAGGCCCGCCGCGCGCCGCGCGCTCACGCCTCGTCCGCGGGCAGGTAGTTCGAGTAGACGTTCTGCACGTCGTCGTTGTCCTCGAGCTCCGAGAGCAGCGCCTCGACCTTCTTCGCCGTGTCGGCGTCGGGCGTGACCGTGTTCTGCGCCACGTAGGCCAGCTCGGCCGTCGACAGCTCCCAGCCCTTGTCGGCCAGCGCCTTCTTCACCTGCGCGAACGACGTCGCCGACGTCGTGACCTGGTGCTGGTCGTCGCCCTGCTGCACGTCCTCGGCGCCGGCCTCGAGGGCCACCTCGAACACGTCGTCGAAGCTCGCCGCCGTCGACGGGACGCCGATCAGCCCCTTGCGCTCGAACATGTACATGACCGAGCCCGGGTTCCCCAGGTTGCCGCCGTTGTGGGAGAAGACCTTCCGCACCTCGGGGGCCGTGCGGCTGCGGTTGTCGGTCACCGCCTCGGCGATCACCGCCACGCCCCCGGGGGCGTAGCCCTCGTAGACCACCTCGGCGAACTCGACGTTGCCCAGCTCGCCCGTGGCGCGCTTGATCGCCCGGTCGATGCTGTCGTTCGGCATGTTGCCGGCGCGCGCGCGGTCGATCGCGTACTGCAGCGACAGGTTCTTGTCGGGGTCGCCGCCGCCCGCGCGCGCGGCGACCATGATCGCCTTGGAGTACTTCGAGAAGTACTTGCTGCGCTTCGCGTCGACCGCGGCCTTCTTGTGCTTGATGCTCTTGAAGTGCGAGTGACCGGCCATGAGGCCCCCTCGGGTCGGACGCGGCGCGGAGGGCTCAGCCCCGGGCGCCGGTCTCGGGCTTCTTCTTCAGGTCCTTCTTGCCGTACTCGACCAGCAGGTGGTGCACGTCCAGCGCGTCGAGGTCCTCGAGGCCCTCGAGGAGGGCCTTGGCCACCCGCTTCTTCTGCACCAGGTTCGACTTCTGCGGGAAGACCTTCTGCTCGGTCAGTACGGCCTCGGTGTACGGCTCCCAGGGCAGCTCCCGCTCGAGGCCGAGGCCGGTGAGCAGGTACGCCGAGCCCCACGCGGGCATCCCGGGGAGGTCCTTGAGGAAGTTGCGCGTCTTCTCGTTGAGCTGCTTCTTCTGCTTGTCGCCCGAGGCGGCGTCGAGCGCCTCCTTGAGCGGCTCGAGGGCGGTGTCGTCGACCTCCTCGAAGACCTTCTGCAGCATCTGCTTCAGGCGCGGCGCCCAGGCGTCCGGCTCGTCGATCTTGTTCTCGCGCAGGACGTCGGCCAGCTCGCGGACGGTCGAGACGCGCACCTCGTTCCACGACCCGTAGACCCGCTCGTCCGTCAGGGCCTTGATGACCTTCTTGACCTGCCCCGACGGGTTGTCGTAGGCCAGGACAGCGTGGAGGAAGCGTTCGAGCAGCGGCCGCTCCTTCTCGGGGAGGGACTGGCCGTGCTTCCCCTCGAGCGACTTGACGAACTTCTGGAACTTCTTGGCCTTCTCGCGGATCGCCGACACGGGCTCTCCCGGGCAGAGCGGGATGCGGTGCGCCGCCGGGGGCGGGCGTCGCAGCACACGATGAATCGCCCCCGGCCGCCTTGTCGGCGACGCTCGGGGGACGACGGGCGGGAGAGTCTAAGGGCGAGGGGGCGAGGTGGCAACCGACCGGCCGGAGGTCCCGGGACGACCTCCGGAAACAAAAACCCCGATCCGGCCATCCGAGCCGGATCGGGGGTTTTGGGGGGTTGGGGTTCTCGTGGGCTTCGTCGCCCGTCGAGGGACCTCATGTGCAAGCGGGTTGCCATGACGCCCCCCGAGGCGGTCTCGACGCAAGAACACGAGTTACGTCGGTCCGAGCCCCGCTGACCGTCGCCGACCGGCCACTCCGGGTGAGCGCTTCTGTCACAGCAGCGTCGACCACGCCGTAACCCCTCACATTCCAGTGGTGGGCCTGCTGGACGGAGCCGTTAAGATCGGCGGACTCCTGGAGGTCCCGTGCCGGAGGCGACCCCGGCGATCCCCCCTGCACCCAGCCCGACCCCGCCCGCCGCGGGGCCGGGGCGGGGCGTCGTCGTGCTCCCGGCCTTCGACGAGGAGCGGACCCTGGGGGAGGTGCTGGCCGGGCTCCGGCGGGCCTGCCCCGCCTTCGACATCGTGGTCGTGGACGACGGCTCCCGCGACCGGACGGCCGAGGTCGCCCGCCGCCACGGCGCCGTCGCCTTGCGCCACCCGTTCAACATGGGCTACGGGGCCGCCCTGCAGACGGCATACAAGTACGCCGCGCGCGAGGGCTACGACGTCCTCGTGCAGCTCGACGCCGACGGCCAGCACGACCCGGCCTTCGTCCCGGTCCTGGCGCGCCACGTCCTCGAGGGGCGCGCCGACGCGGTCGTCGGCTCGCGCTTCCTCGTGGGCGAGGGCTACATCCCGCCGTTCGCCCGCCGCGTGGGCATGGTGCTCTTCGGGTACATCGCCTCGGTCGTGACGCGCCGCCGCGTGACCGACCCGACGAGCGGCTACCAGGCCATGTCGCCGCGGGTCTTCGGCTTCCTCCAGACCGACGCCTTCCCCGCCGACTACCCCGACGCCGACGTCCTGATCCTGCTCCACCGCGCCGGCTTCAAGGTCGAGGAGCTCCCCGTCGCCATGCGCCCGAGCCCGACGGGGAAGTCGATGCACAGCGGCGTCATCCGCCCCATGTTCTACGTGTTCAAGATGCTCCTCTCGATCCTGGTCACGCTCTTGCGCGAGCCGCCGCGCGGGGTGGCGCGCTGAGCGTGGCCCGCCGCGCCCTCCTCCCCGCGTGCCTCCTCCTGGGCGGCTGCTACGCCGAGGACGCCATGCCGCTCCAGCAGCGGCTCGTGGCGGCGGCCGTCGCGCTCCTGCTCACGGTCACGATCCTCGAGCTGGTGCGCAAGCGCCGCCTCCGCGAGGAGTACTCCTGGCTGTGGCTGCTCGTGGGCGCGGGGATCGCGGCCTCGGCGTTCGTGCCGTTCAGGTACCTGGTGCTCCTCGCCAACAGCATGGGGTCCGACAACCCGCCGGCGGCGATCTTCTTCCTCGGGTTCATCGGCGTGACGCTCCTCTGCCTCCAGTTCAGCGTGCGCCTGTCGCGCATGACCGAGCAGATCAAGAACCTCGGGCAGAAGGTGGCGCTGCTCGAGGCGGAGCTCGAGCGGCGCCGGCCCGACGATGACGGACCGACCCCGTAGAATCCCGCGAATGAGCGAGCGGGTCCTCGTCACCGGCGGCTGCGGGTTCATAGGCTCCCACCTGGTCGCGGCGCTCCTCGCGCGCGGGGCGCGGGTGCGCGTCCTCGACGACCTGAGCAGCGGGCGCCGCGAGAACCTCGGGGCCGCGCTGGCCGACGTGGAGCTCCACGTGGCCGACCTGCGCGACGCGGCCGCCGTCGGGCGGGCGTGCGAGGGGGTGGCCGTCGTCTACCACCAGGCGGCGCGCCCGTCGGTGCCGCGCTCGGTCGAGGACCCGCAGGGGACCTTCGACGTGAACGTCGTCGGCACCCACCACCTGCTCCTCGCCGCGCGCGCGGCCGGCGCGCGGCGGCTGGTCATGGCGTCGTCGTCGTCGGTCTACGGCGACCAGCCGGAGCTGCCCAAGCACGAGGGGATGCCGCCCATGCCGGCGTCGCCCTACGCCGCGCAGAAGCTCGCGGGCGAGCAGCTCGGCATGGCCTTCTCGCGCAGCCTCGGCCTCGAGGTGGTGGCCCTGCGCTACTTCAACGTCTACGGGCCGCGGCAGGACCCGACGAGCGCCTACGCGGCCGTGATCCCGGCCTTCGCGGCGGCGCTCCTCCGGGGGCAGGCGCCGACGATCTTCGGCGACGGCGGACAGACGCGCGACTTCACCTTCGTCGACGATGTCGTGCGCGCCAACCTCGCCGCCGGGGACGTCCCCGGCGCCGGCGGGCACGCGCTGAACGTGGCGGGCGGCAGGCGCGTGTCGCTGCTCGAGCTCTACGGCCAGCTCGCGCGCCTGTGCGGGGCCGAGGGGCGCGCGCCCGTCCACGCGCCGCCGCGGGCCGGCGACGTGCGCGACTCGCTGGCGTCGGTCGAGCGCGCGGAGCGGGTGCTCGGCTGGCGGCCGGAGGTGCCGCTGGACGAGGGGCTGCGGCGGACGGTGGAGGCGTACCGCGCGCGCTCGGCTTGACCGCCACCACCGCCCCCTCTACAGTGCCGATCGTTCGCCCCCGAACGAATAGGAGCCGAAGTGCCGCGCGCCTCCGCGAACCGACGCCCGCGCCGCGTCCACGCCGAGCCGGCGCCGGGCGACCTCGCCGACCAGATCTTCGAGGGGCTGGTGCGGCTGGCCTGGGGCGCGCGGCAGCACGACCAGGCGCTGCAGCGCCGCTTCGGGGTGACCGCGGCCCAGCTCTCGGCCCTGAGGGTCCTCGAGCGCTTCGGCGAGATGCCGCAGTCGGAGCTCTCGGCGCGCCTGTTCCTGCGCGGCAGCACCGTCTCGGGCATGCTCGACCGGGTCGAGGAGCGGGGCCTGATCACGCGGCGGCGCTCGACGGCCGACCGGCGCCTCGTGGCCGTCGACCTCGCGCCCGGCGGGCGGCGGCTGCTCCAGAGCATCCCGCGCGGCCAGTCCAAGTTCGGCGCCCTGCGCCAGCTCGTGCGCGAGCTGCCGGCCGCGGAGGCCGGCGCGTTCCTGAGCACGCTCGAGAAGATGGTCGCGCTCCTCGGCGCCGACGGCTCGCCGCGCCCGGCGCGCGGCGAGCGGCGCCCGGCGCGCGACCCACGGAGGACCCGCCCGTGACCCTGTCGTTCGAGCCCGACGAGGACCTCCAGGCGATCGTGGACGCCGTCCACGGCTTCGCCGAGGGCCGCCTGCGCCCCCGCCTGCGCGACTTCGAGGCCGCGGGCGCCCTGCCCGACGAGCTCATGCAGGAGTGCTTCGAGCTCGGCCTCACGACGCTCGCGCTCCCCGAGCGGCTGGGCGGCAGCGACCTCCTCGACATCCGCGCCGCCGCGCTCTGCTCGGAGGAGCTGGCCTGGGGCGACCTGGGCGCGGCCGTGGCCCTGCCGGGGCCGCGCAGCGCCGGCTACGCCGCGCTGGAGCTCGGGACGCCCGAGCAGCAGGACCGCCTGCTGGCGCCGTTCACCGACGCCACGGACGGCTGGCGGCGGAGGGGCGCCCTGGCGCTCGTCGAGGGGCCGTTCGGGGTCGACCCCGCCGCCGTCGAGGCGACCGCCCGACGCGAGGGCGACGCCTGGGTCCTGCGCGGGGCCAAGCGCTACGTCCAGGCGGCCGAGCACGCCGACCTCACGGTCGTCCTCGCCCGCGACGAGGCGAGCCGGGCGCCGGACCCGTGGGACCGGCTGGGGCTGTTCGCGGTGGTCGGCCGGCCCGAGGGCCTGGTCGCCGCCCCGCGGAGCAAGACCATGGGCCTGCACACGGCGCGCTGGGCCACGCTCGAGCTGAAGGACGTGCGCGTGCCGGCGGCCGACCGGCTGGGGACGGGCGCCCCGGGCGAGCTCCTGCGGGCGCTCCGGCGGACGGTCGCGCGCAAGAAGGTGCTCGACGCGGCGCGCCTCGTCGGCTGCACGCGGGCGGCGAGCGAGTACGCCTTCAAGTACGCCACCGAGCGCGAGGCGTTCGGCGTGAAGCTCTACGAGCACCAGGCGCTGGCCTTCATGATGGCCGACATGGCCACCCACGTGGACGGCCTGCGGGCGCTCGTGTGGCACGCCGCCTGGTCGCTCGACCGCGGCGAGGACGGCTGGGTCGAGTGCCGCCGCGCCCACGACCTCGCCGCCGACCTGGCGGTGCAGGTGACGTCCGACGCCGTGCAGGTCCTCGGCGGCCACGGCTACCTGTGGGACCACCCGGTCGAGAAGTGGATGCGCGACGCGCGCACGCTGGGGCTCGTGGACGGGCTGTTCTTCGACGAGGGCGCGGACCTGCTCGCGCTCGGGAAGTAGGAGGGCGCCGTGGCGATCGACTTCGAGCTCACGGGCAAGATGAAGCAGGCGCGCGACCTCGCGCACATGTTCGCCGAGCAGTTCGTGCGCCCCTACGCGCTGGAGGCCGACGAGCTGGAGGGGCCGCACCCGAGGTTCGTCGAGGCCTGCAAGCAGTTCGGGCTGGGCACCGGCCAGGCGGGCGCCATGGTCGGCGCCGGCAAGGGCAAGGAGCCCGCCGAGGGCGGGGAGAGGCGGGCGAAGGAGCAGAACCGCCTCATGCTCCTCGCCTCGGAGGAGCTGGCCTGGGGCGACGCGACGGCGGCGCTCAACATGCCGGGCCCCGGCCTCGGCGGGCCGCCGGTGCAGTTCACCGGCACGCCCGAGCAGCGGGCGCGCTTCCTCGGCGTGTTCAAGCCCGACGAGTACAGGTTCGGCGCCTACGCGCTCACCGAGCCGGGCGCCGGCTCGGACGCCAAGAACCTCCGCACCACCTGCCGCAAGGACGGCGACCACTGGGTGCTGAACGGCACGAAGATCTACATCACCAACGGCAAGAAGGCCGAGTGGACGGTGGTCTTCGCCACGCTCGACCCCGCCATGGGCCGCGCCGGGCACCGCACGTTCGTCGTCGAGAAGGGCACGCCCGGCTTCAGCGTGCCCAAGGTCGAGAAGAAGATGGGCCTCAAGGCCTCCGAGACCGCCGAGCAGGTGTTCGAGGAGTGCCGCGTCCCCGCCGACAACCTGCTCGGCGGCGAGGCCCACTACGAGCAGGCGGGCAAGGGCGGCTTCAAGACGGCCATGAAGACCTTCGACGCCACGCGCCCGCTCGTGGCGGTGATGGCCGTGGGGATCGCGCGCGCGGCCTTCGAGATCGCCCGCGACTGGGTGGGTGAGCACTACGCGCTCGCCCAGCACACCGCGCGCTACCACCGCCTGGCCGAGGCGCTGGCGCAGATGGAGCGCGAGATCCACATGGCGCGGCTGCTGTGCTGGAAGGCCGCCTACCTGCTCGACATGGAGCGCCCCAACGCCAAGGAGTCGAGCATGAGCAAGGCCTACGCCGGCGGCATGGTCCAGCGGGTCACGGCGAAGGCGCTCGAGGTGCTCGGCCCCGAGGGCGTCCTGCAGCACCGGCTCGTCGAGAAGCTCTACCGCGACCAGAAGGTCTACGACATCTTCGAGGGCACGGGCCAGATCCAGCGGCTGGTGATCTCGCGGCGGCTGTTCGAGCGGGCGTGAGGAGCGTGCTGGCCGCTCATGGGACACGGAGGCAACGAAGGTCGAAGAAGGCCAGGGAGGGCCTCCGTGACCGTCGTGGATCTCCGTTGCCTTCGTGTCCCATGTGACGCAGGACGCTCAGCCCATCCCCGCGAGCTCCGCGCGCAGCTCCTCCACCGTCTGCGGGCGCTTGCCCGGGTCCTTGTGCAGGGCGCGCGCGCAGAGCTTCTCCAGCGCCTTCGGCGCGTCGGGGCAGGCCTCGCGCAGGGGCGCGAGCTTGCCCTTCTCGATCAGCTCGGCGAGGTCGATCACGCTCTTGGCGAAGAACGGCACCTTGCCCGTGAGCACCTGGTAGAGCATGGCCGCGAGCGCGTAGACCTCGCTCTGCGGCGTGGCCACCTCGGCGTCGAGGAGGAGCTCCGGCGCCATGTAGAGCGGCGTGCCGATCCGCTGGCCCTCGGCCGTGAGGTTCATCGTCGACTGCGTGTCCTTGGCCAGCCCGAAGTCCGTGAGCACCGGGTCGCGCCCCTGCGCCATGATCACGTTGTCGGGCTTGAGGTCGCGGTGGAGCACGCCGTGGCCGTGCGCGTAGGCGACCGCCTCGCACAGCCGCTGCATGACCCGCAGCCCCTCGGCGATCGGCAGCCGCTCCTGCTCCTCGAGCACGCCCTTGAGCGTCGGGCCGGCGAGGAAGTCCATGACGAACCACAGGAGCCCGCCCGCCACGCCGGCGTCGTGGACGTGCACGATCCCCGGGTGGGTGAGCTTGGCCATGGTCTGCGCCTCGCGCACGAAGCGCTGGCGGACCTCGGGCTTGGGCTCGTGCTGCTTGAGGACCTTGAGGGCGAAGGGGGTCGAGCTGCCCTGGCGCGTCACGCGGTAGACGACGCCCTGGGCGCCGTCGGCGAGGTACTGCTCGACGGTCCACGCGCCGACGAGGAACGTCTGCTGGTCCTCGGGCACCTTCAGCCGGCGCCGGATCGCGGCGTCCGGACCCTGCCGCCGCCCGGCCTTTCCGGGCTGGGCGGGCGCGGGCGTCGCGGCCGCGGGCGCCGGGGTCGGGCTCGACAGGGGGACGCGGGCCGGCTCGAAGTCGAACTCGATCTCGATCTGGCTGCCCGAGGCGGTCACCTGCGGGGCCACCTGCTGCCACCGCTGCACCGCGCGCTCGACCGCGCGCGTGTCCGCCGCCCGCGGCGGCGGCGGCCCGGCCTGCGGCTGCTGCGACAGGTAGCGGCCGCTCTCGTTGAGCTGCGGCATCTGCTCGGTCGCGCGCTGCATCGGCGAGGGCGCGCCCGTCGACTCGACGTAGAGCTGCCGCAGCCGGGCGACGATCGCCTGGTAGTACTCGGGGCTCAGCAGCCGCTGCCGCACGAGCACCTGCCCGAGCGTCAGCGGGCGCCCCTCGGCGGCGCTGCGCCGCACCTCCTCGGCGCACGCGGTGAGGCGGTCCCGGTCCACCAGCCCCCAGGCGATCAGCGCGCGACCCAGGAAGACGTCCTGCCGGCTGAGGGACACCGCTCCTCCCCGGCCCCGAGCATACCTTGTGTGATCGCGGCTGCGGCGGAGGAGGGCGGGCGCTGCCGTTCGCCAGGGCGTCGCGCTTCGCGCGACACCCTGGCCGCTCAGGCTCGGTCGGCGGCCAGAAGGCCGCAGTCCCTCGCCTTCGCGCGGACACGCCGGGCCCTCCTCCGCCTCGCCTGAGGCTCTGGCTGCGGAGGCGCGGTGAGGTGTGCTCGGAGGCGGTCGGCCGTCTGCGATGACGGCCCGAGCGACGATCGGGGTCGAGGACAGGCCCTGGTCCTCTGTCAGGGTCGATCCTGCCGCTCGTACTCGACCCGCCGAAGCGGCCGTTGGGGAGGCGCGGAACGGGCCAAGCACCGTCGTTGCCCGGGCACCTGCGCCGATCGCACCCCCCTCGCGAGCGCATCACTCATCGCAGGTCTGTCAGTTCCCCGTTCCCGGCTCCGTCCTCGGTTGCTCGCCGGTCCTCTCGTTCCGCTCGTCAAGGCACCCGCGCGCCCTCCACCCACAGCTCCGCGCCCGACGCCGCCCCGACGAAGCTCACGGCGACGACGTGGTAGGGCGCCGTGATGACGGTCGTCGCCGCGCCGGTCGGGACGGCGCGACGCAGGCGCAGGTGCAGGTGCGGGCCGATCTGCTCGAGGTCGACGACCTCCACCTCGTAGCCGCCCGTGGGGCGCATGCCGTCGAACACGCCGAGCGCGACCTCGTGCGTGAAGTCGACCTGCGGCGGGAGCGGCCGGCCGCCGACGTGGCGGCCCCACAGCCCGGCCCAGGCGCCCGCGTCGCGGGCGGCCTCGACCGTCGGCTGGTCGATCTGGCTCTGGTCGCCGCGCTCGACGTCGCGGTACGACGGCACGGCGATGCGGAGCGCGGCCAGGGCCTGCATGAGCGCCTCGAGGGCGGGCGGGACGGTGGCGCCCGACCAGACGGTGATCGAGTGCTCGCCCTGGTCGTCGGCGAAGGTCACCGTCTGGGTCGGGTGGTCGGGGTAGACCTGCGGCGGCTGGAACGTCGACGGGAGCGCCCGCAGGTTCGCCGCCGCCACGCGCCCCCGCAGGTCGGCCAGGACGCCGGCCGGCAGGCGCCGGCCCGCGCCGCGCGTCGTCTCCGGGCCGAGGCGGTTCAGGTAGGTCGACTCCCCGCGGTAGGCGCCGGTGCCCTCGAGGTCGTCGACCGCGAACGACTCGAAGCCGAGGAGCGGCAGGGTCGTGCTCCAGGAGATCGACACGGCGGGCCGCCACGAGGTGACGACGAGCCCGGACGGGTCGAGCCGGCCGGTGACGAACAGCGGCCGCTCGAGCGGCGAGGCCAGGAGGCCGGCCGCCAGCGGCCCGACCGGGTCGTGCCAGGCGCCCCGAACGTCGGCGAAGGCGACCGAGGCCACCCCGGCCCGCAGGCGGCCGCCGGTGACGACGTCGTCCGCCTGGAAGGTCGTGACCCGCACGGCGTCGGCGAGCGCCGAGCGGCCGGCGAAGTTCGACACGACCTCCCCCGTGACCACGAGCGTGAAGCCCTCGTGCAGCCCGGCGGCGAGGAGCGGCGCGGGGTCGACGACCTCGAGCGGCGCCGGCGCGCCGTCGACGAGGAGGGCCAGCGCGTCGCCCCCGGTCAGCGCGGGCACCGCGACGAGCTCGCCGTGCGCGCCCGTCAGCGGGGTCGTCGTCGTGGTCGTGCCGGAGGTCGGCGGCGAGACCGCGCCCGCCGTCGACGCGCGCGGCGCGGACGACTTGCCGCCGCCGCAGCCGGCCAGGACCACCGCGAGCGACATCGCGAGCGGGGGCAGCGGGGCGAGCCGGGCGAGCCGGGCGAGCCGGGCCCCGCTCTGGACGATCGTCTTCATGTCCGCCTCCTCGCCGTCTCGCGTCGGCCGGCTGAACGTCGGACGCACGCCGCGCCGCCTGCCTTGCGCGGGTCCGAGTGCAAGGAGGACGCCGCCGCAAGTGCCGGCGGGTCGGCGCGATCGCGCCAGAATTCCGCCACGGCGCGACGGACGCGCGCCGCTCGCGGCAATGCCAGAGGGGAGCGCGCCAACCCGAGAGCTGTTGAACTAAGCCGCTGCGCGGCAGCTGGCGGGCTGGCCCACGAAGGCCTGTCGCGCAGCGCGGGGTGAGCGGAGACGCTCCTGCGACCCCGGGGGCGCTATCCCCGGGGCCGCAGGAGGTGGTCACTGACCGTAAGTGCGAGTCGGCCCCTGGGGTCCCGAGGAGATCCGCTCCCCGAGGCTCCAGGAGTGCCTCATGCTTTCTGAGTCGACCCGCGCCCGCATGGTATCGGACCTCGAGCTCGCGAACTACTCGGCCAGGACAATCAAGGAGTACACGCGGTGCGCCGACACGTTCGTGGCGCATTACATGCGCGTTCCCGCTGAGTTGGGCGAGACGGAGGTCCGTTGCTTCCTGCTCCACCTGCACAAGATTCGCGGGGTGGGGCCCGAGAGCTTGAAGATGTTCGTGGCGGCGCTGAAGTTCCTCTACGCGCGGACGCTCCAGCGCCCCGAGGTCGTGGAGACGATTCCGTGGCCACGGGTGCCCAAGTCGCTCCCGGTCGTCCTCAGCGGCACCGAAGTGGAGCAGCTGCTCGCGGCCATCGAGTCGCTCCGCCATCGCGCGATCCTCTCGACGGCGTACGGCGGCGGCCTCCGGATCAGCGAGGCGTGCCGCCTCACGTGCGCGGACCTCGACAGCAAGCGCATGGTTCTCCGCGTCCGCGAGGGTAAGGGAAAGAAGGACCGCTACATCATGCTCAGCGAGCGGCTCCTGCTGCTCCTGCGCGAGTACTGGAAGGCGGCCAAGCCGGGGCGCGAGCGCCTCTTCCCCGGCGACGGCGCGGACGGGTTCGTGAGCTATGGCGCCGTCCGCCACGCGCTCCGGCGCGCGGTGGAGGCGTGCGGGCTCACGAAGCGGGTCACGCCCCACGTCCTGCGGCACTCCTTCGCCACGCATCTCCTTGAGTCAGGCGCGGACCTGCGCACCGTGCAGGCGGTCCTCGGCCATGCGTCGATCCGCACGACGGTGCGCTACACGCACGTCAGCACGCGCCACATCGCTGCGAGCAAGAGCCCGCTCGACCTGATCGGCACGGCAGCCGGCGGAGTCCTCGGGTAGCGCTCGGTGCAGCGCGACGCGCGCTGCACCCTCGAGCTCGAACGGCAACGCCCTCGCTTCGAGGTGGCGGACGTGTTCCGCGCCTTCGGCGAGGCGTACCGCTCTCGCTACGTACCCACGTTCGGCCAGCAGCGCGCGTTCGACGCCATCGTGGCGTGCCGCACGGCGGCCAAGGGCGGGCACCTCGATGTCTGCGACCACTGCGGACACGAGGTGCCCGCCTACAACTCGTGCCTGGACCGGCACTGCATGAAGTGCCAGAGCCTCCGGCAGGCGAAGTGGGTCCTCGAGCGCATGCGGCGCGTCCTGCCGGTCCCCTACTTCCACGTCGTCTTCACCCTACCGAGCGAGCTCCAGCAGCTCGCGCGGCGCAACCAGCGGGTCTTCTACAAGCTCCTCTTCGACACGGCCTCGCGCACGCTCCTCGACCTCGCCGCCGATCCGAAGTGGCTCGGCGCCACGCCCGGCATCACCGCCGTGCTCCACACCTGGCGGCGCGACCTCGGCTACCACCCCCACGCCCACTGCATCGTGACCGGCGGCGGCCTCTCGCCGGACGGCTCGCGCTGGGTGAGCGCGGGCGGCCGCAGCCGGTTCCTCTTCCCCGTGAAGGTGCTCTCCGCGCTCTTCCGGGGCAAGTTCCTCGCCAGGCTCACGCAGCTCGTCGACGACGGCCAGCTCGACCTCGGCGACGACGTCGAGGTCGAGCGCCACGCCTTCGCCGAGCTCAAGGACCGCCTCCATCGCAAGAAGTGGGTCGTCTACGCCAAGCGCCCCTTCGCCGGCCCCAAGCAGGTCTTCCGCTACCTCGGCCTCTACACCCACCGCGTGGGCATGTCCAACCACCGCCTGCTCGAAATGGACGCCGAGGACGTCACCTTCAGCACCAAGAACGGCGAGACGGCGACGATCTCCGGCGTCGAGTTCATCCGCCGCTTCCTCCAGCACATCCTGCCGGCCCGCTTCGTGAAGATCCGGCACTACGGGGTGCACGCCCCGAGCAACGTCAACACCAAGCTCGAACAGGCTCGCGCCGTCCTCGCAGCCGAGGGCGAGACGACCAACCCCGAACCCGTGCCCTCGACGGTGCGCGAGCTCCTCGAGCGCCTCACCGGCACCGACCCGCGTCGCTGTCCCGCGTGCAAGGTGGGCTTCCTGCGCCGCTTCGCCATCAACGCCGCCACCGGCGAGATCGCGTCGGCGCCCCTTCCGGAGCCGGACACGTGACGACGCAGCGCCTCGCCACGACCCCGCCCACTCCCCCGCCGCGTCCTTCCTCGGGCCGCCGGTCTCGGCGGTCCACGTCCTCGGCACCTCCGCCCAAGGACTTGCGTCGGCCGCCCCGCTCCCCGTCGCGTGCCGACTCGTCGAAGATCCTCGCTCGCGACCCGTGCCAAGACAGCCTCGCCCCTCCCGCTGACCGCCAATCTGCACATAGCCGGGCGGCTCACGCGAACGACCGCCGCCGCGCAGCGGCATAGTTCAACCCGTCGATTGCTCGCCGCTCGCGGGGCAGGCGCCCGGCCGGGCGAGGCCGTGCTCGCCGCGAGCGACTCTCAATCGCCTCTTGGTTAGCTGTTAGCTGTTAGCTGTTAGCTGTTAGCTGTTAGCTTTTAGCTGTTGGCCTCTCCGAGGGGAGGCCTGGTGCGTGACCGACCGGCAGAGCGGACGCTCGACAGCTCTCATGCGGCGACAAAGAGCTAAGAGGAGCTAAGAGCTAAGAGGAGCTAAGAGCTAAGAGCTAAGAGCTAAGAGCTAAGAGCTAAGAGCTAAGAGCTAAGAGCTAAGAGCTAACTGCTAAGAGCTAAGGGACCGTCCACGAACAAGTCAAGCGCATGTCGGTGCCCAATGTTAGTAATGACGGATGGCCCGACGAGCGAGAGACGCGATACCTGAAGTGCGCACGCGGTACGAGCTCCTGCACGAGGTGCTCGACGAGCGCACCCGGCGGCTGTGGGCTGCGGCTGAAGCGCAGGCGCTTGGGCATGGTGGCGTCCAAGCCGTTTTCGAAGCGACGGGTATCGCTCGGAGCACGATCTACCTCGGCGGGAAGGAGCTGGAGGCAGGCGGCCTCGCCGAGCTGGGCGACAGGGTGCGCCGTCCCGGAGGGGGGCAAAAGCCCATCACCGAGCGCGATCCGGGTCTGACAGCCGCGCTGGACGCGCTAGTGGAGCCGACGACGCGCGGTGATCCCGAGTCGCCCCTGCGCTGGACGTGCAAGAGCACGCGGAAGCTCGCCGAGGAGCTGACGGCTCAGGGCCACCCGATCGGGCACTCCCAGGTTGCCGAGCTGTTGGCCGAGATGGGTTACAGCCTCCAGGTGACGCAGAAGACGAAGGAGGGCCGGTCTCACCCCGACCGCGACGGCCAGTTCAAGCACATTGGCGCACAGGTGGCCGCGTTCCAGCGTGCGGGCGAGCCCGTGATCTCGGTCGACACCAAGAAGAAGGAGCTCGTCGGCGACTTCGCCAACAAGGGACGCGAGTATCAGCCGAAGGGAAAGCCCGAGAAGGTCCGCGTGCATGACTTCATTGACAAGGACCTCGGGAAGGCGATCCCCTACGGCGTCTACGATCTCACGCAGAACGACGGCTGGGTGAGCGTGGGCATCGACCACGACACCTCGCAGTTCGCGGTCGCGACCATTCGGCAATGGTGGCGCACGATGGGAAGTCGGAGCTACCCCGACGCGTCCAAGCTGCTGATCACGGCCGACGGAGGCGGAAGCAACGCGAGCCGATCCAGGCTGTGGAGGGTGGAGCTTCAGCGGCTTGCTGACGAGATCCGGATCCCGATCAGCGTGAGCCACCTGCCTCCCGGCACGAGCAAGTGGAACAAGATCGAGCACCGCCTCTTCTCCCACATCTCGCAGAATTGGCGGGGCCGGCCGCTTGTGAGCCACGAGGCCGTCGTCAATCTGATCGCCAACACCACGACGGCCACTGGCCTCAAGGTCCGGGCGAAGCTCGACCGGCGGGTCTACCCGCTCAAGGTCCGGGTGAGCGACGAGGAGCTGGAAGCCGTGCGTCTCAAGCGGCACGCGTTCCACGGGGAGTGGAATTACACAATCCGTCCGGGCTGAGCGCACAGGGAAGATGACTAGTTCGTGGACAGGCCCTAAGAGACGCGTGCGCCGTCCGGCACGGCGCGCTCCGGCTGCAGGAGCACGGCCACGTCGCCCACGTCGTTGGCGGCCAGCACCATGCCCTGCGACACGACGCCGCGGATCTTCTTCGGCTCGAGGTTCGCCAGGTAGACCACCTGCCGCCCGACGAGCGCCTCGGGGGCGTACCAGGCGCGGATCCCGGAGAGCACGGTGCGCCGCTCGCCGCCCGCGAGCTCGAGCTCGAGCCGGAGCAGCTTGTCGGCCTTCGGCACCGCCTCCGCGCTCACGACCTTCGCCACGCGCAGGTCGAGGGCGGCGAAGGCCTCGAAGGGGATCGTCGGCTTGCCAGCCTCCGCCGCCGGCGGCGCCTCCGCCTTCGTCGGCGCCGGCGCGGCGCCCGCGCGCAGGCGCGCGACCTCGGCCTCGACCGTCTTGTCCTCGACCCGCTGGAACAGGTGCTGGTCGAGGGCGCCGATCGCCCGGCCGGCGGGGTCGGCGGGCTCGGCCGCGTCCTGCCAGCGCCGGCGCGTCGGGTCGCCCTCGAGCCCGAGCTGGGCCCACAGGCGCGTGGCCGTCCCCGGGACGAACGGGAACAGGAGCACGGCCAGCCCCTCGAGCAGGCGCACGGCCACGTTGATCGTCGTCGCCGCGGCCGCCGGGTCGGTGTTGATGAGCTTGAACGGCTGGCGCTCCTCGATGAGCTTGTTGGCCGCGTAGCCCACCTCGAGGACCTTCTCGGCCGCGCCGCGCGTCGAGTAGCGGTCGAGCTCGGCGGCCGCCGCGGCGACGCCGGCGCGCAGGGCCTCGAGCGCCCGCCGCTCGGGCTCGCCCGGGTCCGCCTGCGCCGCCGGGACGGCGCCCTGGTAGCGGGCCTGGACGAACTTGAGCACCCGGCTGGCGAAGTTGCCGAACGTCCCCAGGAGCTCGGCGTTGACGCGCGTCTGGAAGTCCTTGTAGGTGAAGTCCGAGTCGCGCGTCTCGGGCGCCGAGCGGGTCAGCGTCCAGCGCAGCGTGTCGGCCGGGAAGCGGTCGACGAAGTCGTCGATCGCGATGAACCACCCGCCCGACGTGCTGAACTTCTGCCCCTCGAGGTTGAGGAACTCGTTGGCCGGCACGTCCGGCAGCACGTAGCCCTCGCGCTGCCCCAGCAGCATGCTGGGGAAGATCACGGCGTGGAACGCGATGTTGTCCTTGCCGATGAAGTGGACGAGCTGCGTGCCCGGGTCCTTCCACCAGCGCTCCCACTCGTCGGCCGGCTTGCCCTGCTGCGCGGCCCACTCGCGCGTCGACGAGATGTAGCCGATCGGCGCGTCGAACCACACGTAGAAGACGCGGTCCTTCGCCTCCTCGAGCGGGACGGGGACGCCCCACTGCAGGTCGCGCGTGATCGGTCGCGGCTTGAGGTCGGCGAGGTACTTCTTCACCTCGCCCACGACGTTCGGCTTCCAGCCGGGGAAGCGCCCCTCGAGCCACGCCTCGAGCTCGGGCCGGAGCGCGGGGAGGTCGAGGTACCAGTGCTTCGACGGCCGCTTGCTCGCCTTCGCGCCGCAGGTCTTGCAGCGCGGGTCCTTCAGCTCCGTGGCGTCGAACGCGGCCGCGCAGCGCGGGCACTCGTCGCCGCGGGCCGCGTCGAAGCCGCACCTGGGGCACGTGCCCGTGACGAAGCGGTCGGGCAGCTCGCGCTTGCACGTCTCGCAGTAGACCTGGTCGTCGACGCGCGTGGTGATCGCGCCGCGCTCGACGAGGCGGCGGAAGAAGTGCTGCGTGAGCTCGTGGTGCACCGGCCGCGACGTGCGCGAGAAGTGGTCGAAGGCGATGTCCACCCGCTCGAAGCTCGTCTTGATCGCCTGGTGCCAGCGGTCGGTGTAGTCGCGCGGGTGCGCCCCCTCCTTCTCGGCGTTGACGAGGATCGGCGCGCCGTGCTCGTCGGTCCCGCACACGAACAGGACCTCGGCGCCGGTGAGCCGCTTGTAGCGGACGAAGATGTCCGCGTTCAGGTAGGCGCCCGCCAGGTGCCCGAAGTGGATCGGGCCGTTGGCGTAAGGCAGCGCGCTCGTGACCAGGTAGCGGGCCGGCATGGGGACTCCCTGAGGCGTCGTCCGAGACCGTGTTGAAGGGGGCGCCCCGTCCGTGCGACGGACCTCGTTGGCGGTCATGTCGGGCGGCGCGGGGGGGTATTCTACCCGCCTCGCGCGGCGGTCCCGCGCGGGGCGGGGGACGCGGCGCCCGGGGGCGCCGCGGCGGGGGGGAGCGGTTGGGGAGACGAGCCGTCGCGCGCTCGGGCAGCCTGGGAGGCGTCGGCCTCGCGGGCGCCCTCATCGGCGCCCTGCTCGTCGGCGCGGCCCGCGTCCCGGCGCAGGACGAGATGGACCGCCAGGACCTCCCCGAGCGCCCCGACGACTTCGCGCGCCCGCGCCCGGCCGACGTGGCGCCGGTGCGCAGCGAGGCCTCCGGCCGCCCCGTCCCCGACCAGGGCGCGCGCAAGGACCCGCGGTTCATCCCGGAGGTCCCGGAGTTCGACCCGCGCGACCTGCCCGGCGACGCGCCGCCGCCCGCCGCTCCGCCGTCCTTCTGGGAGGCGATCAAGCTGCGGCACCGCGGTCGGGTGCGCCTGGGCGCCGGCCACGACACCAACGTGTTCCGCGCCGCGCGCCGGCGCACGGGGGACGGGTTCGGCAACGCCGACGCCAAGGTCGAGCTGCTGGCGACCTTCCCCCAGGGGGCGCAGGTGTTCGCCGAGTTCGGCGGGCAGACGCTCATGTACTTCGAGCGCGACCAGGCGGACGAGCACTTCGCCTCGGCGTTCGTCGAGGTGTTCCAGCCCACGACCTGGTTCGACTTCGGCGTGCAGAACGCCTTCGAGTTCTCGCGCCAGAACCTCCTCGACGACAACGGCGACCTGTTCCCCCGCGGGCGCTTCGGCTCGCTCGACGAGGAGGTGCGCGCCTACGTGATCGCCCGCCCCCACGCCGACCTCGCGCTCGAGGCGGGCGCGGCCTACCGCTGGAAGGACTACGACGAGAACCGCGGCGTCGACTCGCTCGACTACGAGGAGGTCCGCCTCGACGCCTCGGTGTCGTGGCGCCTCAGCCGCGACCCGCGCACGCGGCTCAAGCTGAAGTACCGCTTCCGGCGCCGCGATTACCGCGAGTTCCGCGCCCGGGCGCGCGACGGCACGATCGGCGACGACGAGCCGCACCTCGACCTGCACCGCCACCAGCTCAACCTGACCTACTTCCAGGACCTGCGCCTCGGCGGGCAGCAGCTCCGCCTCGTCGGCGGCCTGGGCCTGGCCTACAACCGCGACCTGCACAAGAACGACCGCAGCTACCGCGAGGGGTCGACGTCGCTCCAGCTCGAGTGGTGGCCCAAGCCCGAGTGGACGCGCCTCGAGACCCGCGTGCGGGCGCTCGGCCGCGACTTCCTCGTCCGCCAGCCGCCGGGCCGCGGCGGGCGGCTGCACCACCGCCTCGTGGACGTGTCGGTCGGCGTGTGGCAGCGGCTCCACGAGGAGTGGCCGCTCGCCCTCTACGGCAACGTGTCGTTCACGGGCTGGCGCTCGGGCGACCCGCTCGAGGCCTATCAGCGCTTCGTCTTCGAGGCCGGGCTCGAGGCCTCCTGGTGACCTGCGATGAGTGATGCGCTCGCGAGGGGCGGGCGATCGGCGTGAGGCCCGGACTGGCACGAACGGTCCCGCTCCGCCCGTCCCCATCGCTCGCTCTGGCGGGTCGGGTCATCGGGGAGGCCGGCTGACCTCGACCCGCCCGTCCACCTCGCGCCAGCGCAGGTCCCCCCAGCGCCCCTCGGCGTCGCGGGCGTTCGCGGCGATGAGCGAGAGCGCCACGCGGGGCGAGAGGTCGCGCAGGCGCAGGCTGACCGTCAGGCCCTCGAGCCCCTCGCCGTCGACGGGGACGTTCGTGACGTCCTGGACGAACCGCAGCGCGTCGGGCACCGGCGTGTCGTCGAAGGAGAGCGTCATCCGCAGGCGGTCGAGCGGCGCGCCGGCGTCGCCGCCCGCCTCGAGCGCGGCGATCCGGCGCAGCAGCCCGTCGCGCTCCTCCAGGGCGCGCTTGCGCTCCAGGTCGAAGCGCCGCGCCAGGGCGATGTTCTCGTCCTGCAGCCGGTTCTTCTCCTGGCGCAGGTCCTCGACCTCGCGCCGGAGCGCCTGGACCTCGCGGTCGGCCTGCTGCGCGCCGGACGGCCGCTGGGCGGCCAGCGCCAGGGCGCCGAGCAACAGGGCGGCGGTGAGCGACCTCTTCGACACGGGGCCTCCTCTCTCGTGGATCAACGCGTGGTCGCGAGCGCCTCGCGGAGCGCGGCGTCGTCGAGCCGGCCGGCGAGCCGCTCGCGCAGCAGGTGCAGCTCCTCGGTGACCCGGTGGCTCGCCTGCCCGGCCCGCTCGACCTCGGCCAGCGCCGCCTCGGCCTCGCCCCAGCGCTCGAGGCGCAGGAGGCTCCGCCCTCGCACGAGGAGCAGGTCGGCGCGGCGGGCGGCCCCGAGCGAGAGGGCGCGCTCGACGTCGCTCAGCGCCTCGGCGTGCATGCCGACGTCGTGGAGGACCACGGCGCGGAGCAGGTAGGCCTCGGTGAGGCCAGGCGCCCGGCGGAGCGCCTGGTTCAGGTCGTCGTAGGCCCGCTGCCGGTCCCGGGGGCGGGCACGCAGGTGGCCGAGCGCCCGCTGGAGGTAGGCCTCGGGCAGGTTCGGGTCGACGTGCAGCGCCTCCTCGGCGGCGAGCCGGGCCGCGGCGAGCTGGCCCCGGGCGAGGAGCAGGGCGGCGCGGTTGGTCAGCGCCCGGGCGTCGGCCGGGCGCAGGCCGAGCGCCGCGTCGAAGTCCTCGAGCGCGCCGCGGTCGCCCTGGCGCGCCCGGAGCCGGCCGCGGAGGACGTGGAGGTCGGGCAGGTGCGGGCCGGCCGCCGCCGCGAGCGTCGCCGCGGCCAGGGCGCTCGCCCCGTCGCCCCGGGCCCACGCCAGCTCCGCCAGGACGGCGCGGGCGAGCGGCAGCTCGGGGTGGAGGCGCAGCGCCGCCTCGGCCGCCCGGCGGGCGGCCTCGCGCTCGGCCCCCGGCGCCGCGACCTGGCCGACGCGGTCGCGCCGCAGCCCCAGGTGCGCCCGGGCGGCCAGCGCCCGCGGGTGCGCGGGGTCGAAGCTCAGGGCGCGGTCCAGCTCGTCGAGCGCCGCGGCCGGCGGCGGGCCGGGGCGCAGCGCCATGCGCGCCTCGAGCTCGAGCGCGACGGCGTCGACCGAGCGGGGCCCGGCGGCGAGGACCGCCCGCGCGTCGGCGGCGGCGGCCTCGAAGCGCCCGGTGCGCAGCCGCGCCTCCCCGCGCAGGAGGAGCGCGTCGGCCTCCCGGGGCGCGGCGTCCACGGCCTGCTCGGCGAGCGCGAGCGCGGCCTGCCACTGCCCGCGGAGCGCGCGCTGGTGCGCGAGCGCCAGGAGCCGCGCCCGGGAGCCGGTCGGCGCCCGCGCCACGGCGAGCTCGACCGCCGACCGGGCCGCCCGCTGCCGCGCGGCCGGGTCGCCCGGGGCGGCGAGGAGGAGGCGCGCCCTGCGCACCAGGAGCTCCCCCTCGCGCGCCGGCTCGAGCGCCAGCGCCCGGTCGAGCTCCCGCTCGGCCTCGCGCGCCACGTCGTCGAACGCGGGCGCCGGCCCGCCCGCGCCGACCCGGGCGCGCGCCAGGGCCAGCGTCGCCTCGGCGCGCAGGGCCAGCGGCTCGGCCCAGCTCGGGTCGAGCGCGGCGGCGCGGTCGCAGACCGCGCGCCAGGCCTCGAGCGACTCCGCGGTCCGCAGCCGGGCGAGCTCGCGCCCGGCCGCCCACCGGGCGCGGTCGCGCTCGAGGCGCTCGCGGGCGGCGGCGAAGGCGTCCACCACGCGCGGGTCGCTGCGCAGCCAGGAGGGGGTCGAGCTCTCGAGCAGCAGCACGTCCTGCGGGGACGGGGCGCGCTCGAGCTCGGCCAGGAACAGCGCCTCGACCCGCGCGCGCTCCTGCGCGAAGGCGAGCCCGAAGCCGGCCAGGACGAGCAGCACGAGCCCGAGCGCGGCGGCGGCCGTCCACCGCGACCAGGTCCGCGCGGCGGCGTCGCCCGCCGTCCCGTCGGCCGCCCGCGGGCCGGCGGCCGCGACCTTCGTCGGCGCCGGGCCCGCCGCCGAACCGCCGACCGGCCCGCCCACGGGCGTGCCGATCGGCGCGCCGGGCGCGTCGACGGGCAGCACCGGCGACCCGACGACCTCCTCGCCGCGCGGGGCCGCGGCGGGCGCGTCCTCGTCAGGGAGGCCGGTCCGGACCGGGACGATGAGCCCGTCGTCCTGCTCCCGCTCCATGCCAGCACCGTAGCCACGGCGCCCTGCCGCGACCACCTGGCCCGGCCGCCGTCACCCGTCAGTGCAGGTCGACCGTGAGCGCGCCGCCTCGCGCGCCCAGGGTGACGCGCGCGCCGCGGAGCGCGCCCGGCAGCGGGAGCGCCCACCCCGACGCCCTGCGGACGAGCGCCTCGAGCGCCTGCGGCAGGGCGAGCTCGAGCAGCGCCTCGAGGCCCGCCTGCCGCAGCGCCGGCAGCGGGCCGTCGAACACGTCCGCCCGCAGGTCCGGCCGGCCGGCGAGGCGGAGCGTCAGCCGCCCCTCCTCGTCGACGTCGGCGGCGCAGGCGACGAGCGCCTGCACGCTCGCCTGCACGACCAGGCGGCGCGGCTGGCCGCCGGGCGCCGCGTGCACGCGCACGACGAGGTCGCCGAGGCCCACCTCGAGCGCCCCGTCGGCGCGCGGGCGGAAGATCGGCGGCGCCAGCGGCGCGACCTCGAGGACGAGCGGGGTCGCCGGCGGCAGGCCTGCGACCGCCTCGGGCAGGAGCCCGGCCAGGAACCCCGCGTCGAGCCGCGTCGTCCACGCGGGCAGGCCGAGCCGCGGGGCGTCGGCGGGCGTGACCGTCAGGTGCAGGGCGCCGGCGCGCCACGCCGCGTGCCCGAGGCGGTTCAGCAGGTCGTCGTCGAGGGCCAGGCCGCGGCCCGCGGGCTCGGGCGGCCCGCCAGGCGTGGCGAGCGAGCCCGTGTGGGTCCCGACGTCGACCGCCGCCGGCCCGGCCGGCACGACGTCGGCGGCGAGGAGGAGCGACGCCCCCGCGCGGTCGAAGCTCACGCGCCGCGGCGCGAGCGACAGCGTGACCGGCCGGCCCAGGGCGCTCGCCGCGCGCGGGGCGGCGGCCGCCGCCAGGGCGCGGTCGAGGGCGGGCGGCACGAGGTCCTGCGCGCGCCGGACGAGGAGCGCGGCGAGGTGGCCCTCGACCGCCCGGGCCACGTGCGGGCGCGCGAACGCGGGCAGGAGGCTCGCCTCGACCTCGAGGCCGTCGAACGAGACGCGCACCTCGTCGAGGCGCGTGGTCAGCCGGCCGTCGGTCACCGTCACGCGCGCCAGGGCCTCGACGCGCGCGTGGCGCGCCGAGAGGCGGGTCGTCGTGGCGATCGGCGCGCGCGGGCTCCAGCGCCACACCTGCGGGCGCCCCTCGAGGAGGAGGAGCGCCGACACGGCCGGGAAGCCGGCCCGCACGCGCAGGCCGCCCGGCTCGGGCTCGAGGGCGACCGTCGGCGGGCCGCTGCCGGCGTCCCTGGCCTCGACCTTCACGTGGACGCCGACCGGCCCCTTCTTCAGCGGCGCGTCGAGGAGCGGGTTCCTGGCGCGGAGCGCGGGGCCGACGTCGACCGTCCCCAGCCGCGCCGCCGCCTCCAGGGCGGCGGCGTCGAACGCGGCCCGGTCGAGGCGCAGGGCGAGCGCGTCCTCGACCGGCCCCTCGGCCCGCGGCTGGCCGCCGATCACCGCGCGCCAGCCGCGGGCCTCGTTGCCGGCGCCGTCGGCGGCCGAGACCTCGATGACGTTCAGGCCCGGGCGGACGGGGACCAGGTGGCGGAACGCGCCGTCGGGGCCGAGGGCGACCTCGGCGTCGCCGACCTTGAGCCAGGCGACCCCGCTCGGGTCGGTGACGCGGCCCGCGACCTCGACGGCGCCCACGGGCACGAGCGCGCCGCGCGGGGGCGCGGTGACCTCGACCCTCGGCGCCTCGACGTCGTCGGCCGCGGGCTGCGGCGCGCTCGGCCGCGGGCGCACGAGCGGCGCGCCGGGCGCGCGCAGGCGCACCTTCACGGCGAGGGCGCCGTGGTCGGCGCCGCGGGGGAAGAACACGGCCCGGTAGCGCACCTCGAGGCCCGCCCCGTGGAGGACGTTGTCGATCAGGCGGCGCGGCAGGAGGTGCACGCGCGGGTCGGCGCTCGCGGGGCTGGGGAAGGAGAACGCGTCGTCGTCGCCCTCGAAGGCGTCGAGGAGCCCCTGCGCGAGCCGCTCGAAGGCCAGCGCCGTGGCGCGCCCGGGCGCGCCGTCGCCCGCGGCGGCGTCGTCGAGGCGCAGGGGCGGGAACATGGGCCGCGGGCGGCGCGCGATGTTCGTGTCGCCGAGGAGCAGGAGCCGCGCGTGCTCGACCCGGGCCAGGTCCTCGCGGAGGCGCCCGACCTGGTGGTAGAGCGGGCAGGGGCGGTGGAGCTGATGGTCCTGCACGCCGTCGACGAGGAACCCGCCGCGCACCGCCGTCGGCTCGAGCTCGAGCCAGGGCATGGCGAGGTGCAGCGGGAAGATCGCGCAGCGCTGCCCCTGGAGCGTCAGGTCGACGCGCACGCTGGCGCGCGTGTGCCAGTCGCTCCGCTTCGTCCAGGCGCGGCGCCAGGCGAGCTCGCCCGCGAGGTCCACGCCGGGCGGCGTCCAGTCGAGCCAGCGCGTCGCGACCGTCGCCAGGCGCTCGCCCGGGGCGGGCGGCTGCGGCAGCCGCCACGGGCGCGCGTCGAAGCCGCCGTCGGGGCGCGCGACCCGCTCCTCGCCGGCCACGTGCACGAGGTCGTGGCGGGCGTAGATGGCGTGGTTGTTGTCGCGCGCGAACTCGAAGATCGCCGGCACCCACAGGCGGCCGGGGTAGAGCGCGTCGAGGACGGCCTGCGTCTCCGGGCCGAGCGTGCCCGCGTGGCCGTCGCGGGCCTCCGAGACCTCGGCCAGGCAGAGGAGGTCCGGCCGCAGCCGCGCGGCGATCGCGCGGACGTTGGCGTCGAGCCCGTCGAGGGACGCCCCGCCGGCCAGCGGCACGCGCGGCCCGACCGCGCGGTGCTCGCCCTTGCCCAGGTTCCAGTAGACGAGCGTGAGCTCGTCGGGGCGCGGGTGCTCGAACGCGGCGAGCAGCTCCTCCGCCGGGGCGCCCACGCCCGGGACCAGCGTCAGGCCCGGCGGCACCTCGCCCGCGAGGTCGGCCGTCGCCAGGAGGCCCGCCGCAGCGCCCGGCCCCGGGCGCCGCGCGTCGGCGCGGGGCGTCGCGCGCGGCGCGAGCGTGAGCGTGACCTGGCGCCGGTCCGCCTCGACGAAGGTCCCGTCGGCCGCCCGTGTGCCCGAGGCCAGGTGGCCGGCCGCGCGGAGCGTGCCCCGGCCGCTGGCCGGCCCGAGCACGAGCCGCCAGGCCTCGCGGGCGGCGCCGTCGAGCGCGGCCGTGAACCCGACCTGGTCGCGGCCCCGGTGCCCGCCGGTGCCGGGGTCCTCCTCCACCAGCAGCGGCACGTCGCGGCCCGGCGCGACGGGGAACATGACGACGTAGCGGCGCGGGGCGCCGCCCAGCGCCGTCGGGGCGAGCGTCGACGCCGCGCCGTCGAGGTCCACGGTGACGCGGTAGTGGGTCCAATCCTCCGCGGCGAGAAGGGTGCGAGAGGACAGGAGCAGGGCCAGCAGCAGCAAGGTCCAGCGCGGCAGGGTGTTCAGGGGAGGTCTCCTCCAACCACCCCCCGCCGACGCAAGCCCGGCGCCAGCCGCGCGGCGGCCCGCATCGGCCGGCCCCGTGTGCTACCGTTCTGGGCGATCCGCGGCCCGGCCACGGGTCCGCCCGCACGACGACCCGCACCGACGAGCCGCACGACGACCCAGCCCGGGGGCAGCGATGGAGCCGATCACCGACATCATGGGCCAGGGCCGCGACGCCCAGGCCCAGGCGAGCAAGATCTACGGCGTGGTCATCGGGATCGTCACGAACAACAAGGACCCCGACAAGCTCGGCCGGGTCAAGGTGAAGTTCCCCTGGCTCTCGGACGAGGTCGAGTCGTTCTGGGCGCGGCCCGCCTACCCGATGAACGGCAAGGAGCGCGGCTACTGGTGGATCCCCGAGATCGACGACGAGGTCCTCCTCGCCTTCGAGCACGGCGACCCCAACCGCCCCTACCTCCTGGGCGGCCTCTACAACGGCGTCGACAAGCCGCCCAAGTGCCACGACATCACGAACACGTTCGCCGGCGAGGGCTACGACCACGGCGCCTACAGCACGTCGGCGCGCGACTTCAACGACGACGGGAACAACGACCTGCGGTTCATCCGCTCCCGCTCGGGGCACCTGTTCATCTTCGACGACAAGGCGAACGAGGAGAAGATCACCCTCTGCGACAAGGAGGGGAAGCGGCGCATCGAGATCTTCACCGACAAGAAGAAGGTCGTGATCACGAGCGCCGGGACCGACGGCGACATCGAGCTCATCGCCGAGCGCAAGATCCTGCTCCGCTGCAAGCAGCTCTACACGGAGTCGCGCGAGGAGACGGACATGAAGGCGGGCAAGACCTTCACCGTGAAGTCCAAGGGCGACATGACGCACGAGAGCAAGGCCAACATGAAGCGGGAGGCCTCGAGCAACATCGAGGAGAAGGCCGGCTCGTCGATCACCTACAAGGCGGGGTCGTCGCTCGAGATGAAGTCGGGCGCGGGGATGGACATCAAGTCGGGCGCGGCGATGTCGATCAACGCCGGGGCGACCGCCGAGTTCAAGTCGAGCGCGCCGATGACGATCAAGGGCGCCACGGTCGCGATCAACTAGCCGTCCGGGCGGGGCCATCCGGGCCCGTGGTAGAGTCTGGGCGCGCCGGGAGCGGCGCGGGCAGCGGGGGACATGGCCGAGGACGACGCGCGCGGCAACGTGCTCAGGTCGCTGGGGGTCTCGCGGCGGCGCGGCCCCGAAGAGAGCGCCGGCGACGGCGCCGACGCCCCCACAGGGGCCGGCGCCGATGACGCGGCCGACGCCGGCGCCCCGGCCGACGACGCCGCCCCGGCCCCGGCCGAAGAGGCCGGGGCGAACGGCGAGCCGAAGGCCGTCTCGGGCCTCGGGATCAAGCGGCGCCGGCCGCCGACGGCCGAGCGGCCGGCCGCGAGCGACCCGGACGCGCCCGCCTCGGCCGCCGGCGGCCTCGGGATCACGCGGCGAAAGCCGGGCGCGGCGCCCGAGCGGGCCGAGGCCGCGCCGGCGGCCGCCGGGGCGGCGCGCCGACCGCTCGGCAACGACCAGGCGGCCGTCATCCTCGCCAGCTACTTCCGCGGGCGGCCGGACCTCGAGCTGCCGCCGCGGCTGTGGGAGCTCAAGCGCACGCACGGCTTCTACACGGGCGACGGGCGGCCGGAGCGCAAGCTCGTGGTCGGCTTCGAGCCGGCGCTCGTGCTCTACGTGATCCCGGTCTACCCCGAGGAGATCTGGCCGACCTACACGAAGGACTACAAGCCGATCGACCCGGGGCTGCACCGCCAGCCGAAGTTCGTCAGCGACGGCTTCGTCGTGGACGCGCCCTACAACATCCTCGGCGAGGGCTACATGTACGTGGCCTTCCGCTCGGACGGCCAGCCGCTCGAGCTGCCCGGCCCGTCGAGCGCCCAGGAGCCCGCGCCGGAGGCGACGAGCCTGGGGCTCGGGATCCGGCGCCGCAAGTAGGGCGCCGCAAGCAGGGAGGAGGCAGACCGTGAGCATGGCCGCCGCGCGCGTCACCGACAACGTCAAGCACGACGCGCCCCACTGCCACGCGCCGATCCATCCGCCGGCGCCGACGCCGACGCCCGTGCCGCACCCGCCGATCCCGATCATGATCGCCAAGGGCGCCGCCACGGTCACGATCAACGGCATGCCGGCCGCGCGGGTCATGGACCAGACGCTGCCGTGCATGGTCGCCCCGTGCGTCCCCGCGGGGCCCGGCATGATCGCCAAGGGCTCGGCGACGGTCACGATCGAGAACATGCCCGCCGCGCGCGTCAACGACCTGGTGTCGTTCTCCTCGTGCGTGGCGCCGATCCCGTCGCCGACCGGCAAGATCCTTCCGCCCGGCAGCCCGACGGTCAAGATCGGCGGCTAGGCGCGTGCGGCGCCGCCACCTCGAGGCCCTGCGGCCGGTGTGCCCGGTGTGCCGCGGCCCGGAGGACGAGGCGCCGCTCGAGGTGGCGCGCGTCGAGCGCGAGGCCGGCGACGACCTGCTCGAGGGCACGCTCGTCTGCGCCCGGCCGCGCTGCCAGCGCGAGTTCCCGGTCCTCGACGGCGTCCCGCTGATCGTCCCGGACGTGCGCTCGTTCGTGGCCGAGAACGTCTTCGCCCTCATGGCGCGCGACGACCTGTCGGAGACGCTCGAGGGCGCCCTCGGCGACTGCGCCGGCCCGGGGTCGTGGCTCGACGTCTCGCGCCAGCACCTCAGCTCCTACGCCTGGGACCACTACGGCGACCTCGATCCGGAGGAGCCGCCGCCCGACCCGGCCCGCGGCGACCCGGCGCCGGGCGGCCTCCGCCGGGTCCTGGCCGCCGGGCTGGCGCTCGCCCCCGCGCCGCCCCCCGGCCCCGCCCTCGACGTCGGCTGCGCGGTCGGCCGCACCGCGTTCGAGCTGGCCGCCCTGCCCGGGCGCGCGGACGAGCTCGTGCTGGGCGTCGACCTCAACGTCGGCATGCTGCGCCTGGCGAGCCGGGTCCTGCGCCAGGGGGCCGTGCGCTACCCGCGGCGCCGCGTGGGCCTGGTCTACGACCGGCGAGAGTTCCCCGCCGCCCTGCCCGGCGCCGAGCGGATCGACTTCTGGTGCTGCGACGCCACGGCCCTGCCCTTCCCGGCCGGGACCTTCGGCCTGGCGGCGAGCCTGCACGTCCTCGACTGCATCGCCGCGCCGGTCGAGCACCTCGCGACGCTCGGCCGGGCGCTCCGACCCGGCGGCGTCGCGGTCCTCGCCGCGCCCTACGACTGGGCGACGTCGGTCACGCCGCTCGAGCGCTGGCTCGGCGGCCACAGCCAGCGCGCGCCGCACGGGGGCGCGAGCGAGGCGGCCTTGCGCCACCTGCTCACGGGCGAGCGCGCCCGCGCGCTCGGGCTCGAGCTCGTCGCCGAGCGTGAGGACGTGCCCTGGGCGGTGCGCATGCACGCGCGCAGCGCCGTCCGCTACTCGGCCCACGTGGTCGCGGCCCGCGCGACGGGGGGTGCGGCGTGAAGGTCCTGTTCCTCGAGGTCGACCAGGAGCGCGCCTGGGCCACCTGCGCGATCGGCCCCGGCTTCCTCGGGGCCTACCTGCGCCAGCACGGGCACGAGGCCGAGCTCCTGCGCGTCGGGGTCGACATGACCCACGACGAGGTGGCCGCGCGGGTGCGCGCCGCCGCGCCGGGGCTCCTCGCCATGTCGCTCACCACGCGGCAGTGGCTGCGCGGGCGCGAGGTCGCGGCCGAGCTGCGCGCGCGCCTCGACCTGCCGCTCGTGGCCGGCGGGCTCCACCCGACCTTCTCGCCCGAGGACGTCCTGCGCCGGCCCGGCTTCGACTACGTGTGCCTGGGCGAGGGCGAGGAGGCGCTCCTCGAGCTCGTGCAGGCGCTCGAGCGCGACGGCCGCGTGACGGCGCCGATCCCGAACATCTGGACCCGCGACGGCCAGCGGCCGGGGCAGCGGCGGGCGTTCGAGCCCGTCGACGCCCTGCCGTGGATGGCGCGCGACCTGCTCGACGAGCGCCACGGCGTCGTGCACATGACGACCCAGCGCGGCTGCCCGTTCCCCTGCACCTACTGCGCGGCGCGCATGTACAACGTGCTCTACGAGGGCCAGGGCTACGGCCGGCGGCGCTCGCACGCGAGCGTGCTCGCCGAGCTCGAGGACCTGCGCCGGCGCGGGCCGCTCAACTACGTCATCTTCCTCGACGACACGTTCACGATCCATCACCCCTGGGTGAAGGAGTTCTGCGCCGTCTACGGCCCCCGCGTCGGCGTGCCCTTCTCGCTGCACGCGCGCGCGGACACGGTCACGCCCGACCTCCTGAGGCGCCTCAAGGCGGCGGGCTGCCACCAGATCACGTTCGGCGTCGAGAGCGGCAGCCCGCGGGTGCGCCGCGACATCATGAAGCGGCCGATCAGCAACGAGCGGCTCGTGGACGCGTTCCGCTGGTCGCGCGAGCTGGGGATCATCGCCACGGCCAACTACATGCTCGGGCTGCCCGGCGAGACGAAGGACGACCTCGAGCAGACGCTGGCCCTCCACGAGGAGCTCCAGCCCGACGACTTCGGCTACTTCGTCTTCTACCCCTACCCCGGCACCGACCTGTTCCGCACCTGCCTCGAGGGCGGGCACCTGCCCGACGACTACCTCGACCGCCCGGCGAACCACCGCACGTCGATCCTGAAGGACATGCCGCTCAGCCAGGCGGACATCGACGAGGCCTACGAGCGCTTCACGCGCGCGCGCGAGCGCGGGCTGCGCAGGAAGTACGGCGACGCGGCGGCGAACGCGATCATCGAGGCGGAGGTCAACGCGTCGGCCGCCATGGGCTGACGGGAACCCGTCGTCGCCGTCGCCGACGGCCGAGCCGCCTCCGAACACACCTCACCGCGCCTTCGCAGCAGGAGCGTCAGGCGAGGCCGAGGAGGGCGAGGCGCTGCGGCGCGAAGGCGAGGGAAGGCGGCCTCCTGGCCGCCGACCGAGCCTGAGCGGTCGGGGGCGGCGCAGGGGGCCCCCCCCCCCCCCCCCCGCCGCCCCGCAGCGCCCGCCATCCTCGGCCGCAGCCGCGATCACACTACTCGCCGGCCCGTCGCACCGTGTAGACCCCCATGGCCACCGCCACCGGCTGGTCGGGGTCGTCGGGGTGGAACACGCGGATCGAGCTCACGCCGACGCGGTTGCCCAGGCGGAGCACCTCGGCGCTGGCCTGGAGCTCGAGCGTCCGCCCGGGGCGCAGGTAGTCGACGCGGAGGTCGATCGTGGCCACGCGGTCGCCGGGGCCCATGAGCGACCAGACGGCGCTGCCGCCGACCGTGTCGGCGACCATGGAGATCACGCCGCCGTGCAGCGCCGGGCGCAAGGGGTCGCCGATCAGCTCCGGGCGGAACGGCAGGCTCGCCAGGGCGCGGCCGCGCTCGACCTCGAGGAGGCGCAGGCCGACGAACTGGTTGAACGGGATCGCCTCGTCGAAGAACTGGCGCACCACGCCGAGGTCGACGAGGTCGCCCTCGCCGCGCGGCGCGTCGCCGCCACCCCTCGTCTCGGGGGCGCTCACTCGGTCTGCCGCCGCAGCTCCTCGACGAACGCCAGCGGCGTGAGCGCCTCGCGCGCCCGGCCCTCGAACGCCTCGAGCTCGGCCTGGTGCTCCTCGGGCAGCTTCTTCTGCACCTGCTCGGCCAGGTGCTCGATCCCCTCGCCGTCGAGCGCCTTGCGGGCCTCGTGGGTGAGCACGCCGGCGTGGACGCGCCCGACCTTGGCGTGGATCAGCAGCAGCGCGGCCGCCATCCCGACGGCCGGCAGGGCGACCTCGGCCCCGTCGAGCAGCGCCGGGTGCTCGAAGACCGCGTCGCGCAGCGGCCCCAGCCCGCGCCGGTCCGACGCCAGCCGCAGCTGGCCGTCGGCCTCGACGAGGAGGCGCAGCTTGCCGCGCGACAGGCGCTCGAGGATCGGGTCCGTGGCCATGGTGCGGTGTTCTACCGGACGGGTCGGACAAGCTCCAGGGGGCGACGCAACGCGTGCCGCCACAGGGGGGCGCCGGGCGCCGCGCACACCGGCCTGCCCGATCCGCCGGAGGCGGCTACCCTGGTCCCACCCACGCCGGGGGGGGAAACATGGCCGACGACGGTCTCCAGTTCGACAAGGCCGAGTACGCCGGGGACGGGGCCGCCGCCCCGCAGGCGGGGCCCGCCTGCGGCTTCTGTGGCGCCCCGCTGGTGACCACCTACCACGCGGTCGCCGACCGCGCCGCGTGCGGCGCCTGCCGCGAGCAGGTGGTCGAGGCGCTCACCGGCGGGTCGCCGGGCCTGCGCTTCGCGCGCGCCGTCGCGCTGGGCCTCCTCGCCTCGGCCCTCGGCGCGGCGCTGTACTTCGGCGTGGCCGCCGTCACCGGCTACGAGCTCGGCCTCGTGGCGATCGTCGTCGGGCTCATGGTCGGCTGGGCCGTCCGCAAGGGCTCGGACGGCCGCGGCGGCTGGGTGTACCAGGGGCTCGCGGTGGTCCTCGCCTACCTGACCGTCGTCTCCACCTACGTGCCGACGATCGCGAAGGTGATCGAGTTCTCGAGCCGGCACGAGGGCGCCCAGCCGACCCGCGAGGCGCTCCAGGCCGTGGACCCGAGCCTCGCCGCCTGGGTCCTGGCGATCCCGCTCGCCCTGCAGTACCCCTACCTCTCCGGCGTCCAGAACATCATGGGGACGATCATCCTGGCGATCGCGCTGTTCGAGGCGTGGCGCATGAACAGGCGCGTCGAGGTGCCGATCAGCGGCCCGCACCCGGTCGCCCCCCCCGCGTGAGCGCCTGCCCGGAGTGCGGCACGCACGTCGCGCCCACGCTGCTCCAGTGCCCGGGGTGCCGGCGGCTCGTGCACGCGGACGAGCTCAAGCGCCTGGCCGCCGAGGCGGAGGCCGCCGCCGCCCGCGACGAGCTCACGGTCGCCCTCGCCGCCTGGCGGCAGGCGCAGCCGCTCCTGCCCCACGGCTCGCGCCAGGCGCAGGCCGTGGCCGCGAGGGTCGAGGACCTCGTGCGGCGCGTCGACGCCGGCGAGGGCGTCGCGCCCGCCGCGCCGCCCCCGGAGCCGGCCGGCCCCCCCCGGTGGGGCTGGGGCGGCGTCGTGGGCGGCGTCGGGGGTGTCGCCCTCCTCCTCTGGAAGTTCAAGGCGCTCCCCGCCTTCCTCCTCACGAAGGGCAAGCTCCTCCTCGCCGGGCTGACCCAGTGGACGACGCTGGCCTCCATGCTCCTCGCCTTCGGCGTCTACTGGACGGTCTTCGGCTGGTGGTTCGCCGCCGGGCTCGTGCTGTCGATCTACGTCCACGAGATGGGCCACGTCGTGGCCCTGCGCCGGCTGGGCCTGCCCGCCTCGGCGCCCATGTTCATCCCGGGCGTCGGCGCGGTGATCCGCCTGCGCTGCTACCCCCCCACGCCGCGCGAGGACGCGCGCGTCGGCCTCGCCGGCCCCATGTGGGGCCTCGGGGCGGCGCTCGCGGCGCTCGGGCTGTTCCTCGCCACCGGCGAGGCGGCGTTCGCGGCGATCGCCCGCGTGGGCGCGTGGATCAACCTGTTCAACCTGATGCCGCTGTGGCAGCTCGACGGGGCGCGGGGCTGGCGCGCCCTCGGCCGCGCCCAGCGCTGGACGGTCACCGCCGCCTTCTGGGCGGCGTTCCTGCTCCTCGGCGACGGGCTGCTCCTGCTCCTGGGGCTCGCGGCCGGCGTGCGCGCGCTCGGCGCCGCGCCCGCGACCCCGGACCGGCGCGCGTTCGTCGAGTTCCTCCTGCTCGTCGCCGCGCTCACGGCCCTGTGCGCGCTCCCGGTCCCCCTCCCGGACTGACCGCCTCGCGGTTGTCTCTCCCCGGCTCCCCCCCTACGATCGGTAGCCGTCGGGAAGGGGAGCCAAGGGTGCGCGCCGCCCACGCGGTCCTCGAGGGTCGCTACGAGGTCGAGCGGGAGCTGGACGACGAGACGCTCCTCGTCCGCGACCGGACCCGGCCCGACGTCCCCCTGCAGGTCCTCCGCTTCGTCGAGCCGCCGGCGCCGGAGCACGGCGGGGCCGACGCGCTGGCCTGGGAGCTCGCGCGCGCGCGCGAGGTCGAGCACCCGAGCGTCGCCCGCGTCCTCGAGGTCGGCCGCCTCGAGGACGGGCGGCTGTGGTTCACGCAGGAGCAGGTCCAGGGCGAGGACCCGTTCCAGTGGGCGCCCGGCCGGACGCCCGACGAGGTCGTGCGCGTCTTCGCGCAGCTCCTGCGCGCGCTCGGGGCCTTCCACGCGCGCGGGCTGGTCGTGGGCGGCGCCCGCGCCCTCCGGGCCCGCGTGCAGGACGACGCGCGCGGCGCGCCGCTGCTCAAGCTGCTCGACCCGGGCGGGCTGCTCGACGAGCACGTGCGCGCGGCGCCGCCCGAGGTCGCCGCCGGCGAGCCGGCCGGCGGGCTGGCGCCGGAGCGGGCGGTCGGGGCGCGGGTCGATCGCCGGGCGAACCTCTACGAGGCCGGCGTGTTCCTGCGCGAGCTCCTCGCCGCGGCGGCCGCCGGGTCGGGCGGCCTCCCGCGCGCGCGCGACGCGGCCGCCGCCGACGAGCGCTCGGTGGCGCTGGCGACGTTCGTGCTCGTGCTCATGAGCCCGGCGCCTGACGACCGGCCGCCGACGGTCGAGGCGGCGCTCGAGACGCTCGCCGCGTCGACCGGCCTCGACCTGGGCCCCGCGCCGCGGCCGCTGGCCTGGTGCCCCGGCCCGCTCGTGGGGCGCGAGGCGCTCGCCGGCGAGCTGCTCGGCTGGGCGCGGGTGGTGCTCGGCGCGGGCCCCGAGCGGCAGGGGGCGGTCCGGATCGTCGCGCCGGTGAGCGGCGGCGGCGAGCCGCCCGGCAGCGAGCCGTCGTTGTTCGTGCTCTCGGGCGAGCCCGGCAGCGGTCGCCGGGCCCTCCTCGACCGCCTGGCCGTGCGCGCGTGGGCGTCGGGCGCGCTCGTCCTCCGCGGCCGCTTCGGCCCCGGGCAGGGGCCGGCCGGCCCCTGGACCGCCCTCGCGCGGGCCGCCGGCCAGGCGCCGGCGGGCGACGGCGCCGACGAGGCGGTCGAGGCGCTCCTCGCCGCCGCGCGGCGGCGCCCGCTGTTCGTGGCCCTCGAGGGGCTCGAGGCGGCGCGCGGGGCCGCGCTGGACGCGCTGGCGGCGGCGTGCCGGCGCGCCTGGGTCGCCCGGCGCTTCGAGGCCGAGCGGCGCGGCGCGCCGGAGGAGGAGGCGGCCGAGCCGGCGCCGCGCCTGCTCGTCGTGGCCACCGCCCACCCCGACGGGCTCGGGCCCGCCGCGCGCGCGGTCGTCGCCGCGCCCTTCGCGCGGGAGCGCGAGCTCGGGCCCCTGCCGGCGCGCGACCTGCCGCGCCTGGCCGCGTCGGCGCTCGGCGGCCGCCCCTGCCCCGACGCCCTGCAGGAGCGCCTGGCCCTCGGCGCGCGCGGCCTCCCCGGGCGCGTCGTGCGGATCGTGCGCGACTACCTCGCCGGCGCGCCGGAGGGGCTCCCGCGCGAGGTCGACCTCGTCGAGGACGCGCGCGCTCGCCTGGCGGCCGCCGGCCCGGAGGCCGAGGCGCTCGGCCACGCGCTCGCCGTCCTGGCCCGGCCCGCGCCGACCGACCTCCTCGCCGCCGCGTGCGGCCTCGAGCCCGACGACGCGGCCGCGCGCCTGCGCGCGCTCGCGCGCGAGGGCGTGGTCGAGGCCTGGGCGGGGCCGGGGCCGCTCGACCCGTCGACGCTCCAGCCCCGCCGCGCCGGCAGCTCCGGGCGGGCGCGGCGCCCCTCGCTCGAGGCGCTCCGCGCCGCCGGCCGGGCCGTGCCAGCCCGGCCGGGGCGGTCCGCTGGCGGCTCGCCCACGGGGCGCTCGCCCGTCCTGCGGCGCGGGCTGCCGACGACGCGGCCGAGATCGAGGCCGCCATCGCCGCGCGCCTCGCCGCGGCCCTGCGCGACGCGGGCGACGACCGGCTCCCCGCGCGCCTCGAGCGCTTCGAGCTCCTCGCCCGCGCCGAGGACGGCCCCGGGCTGCGCGCGGCGGCCGCCCCGCTCGTGGCGGCCCTGACGGCGGCCGGGGCGCACGACGCCCTGGCCGAGGTCCACCGGGCGCTCGGCCGCTTCCCGCCGGCCGAGGGCGCGCCGGAGGACCGCCACGAGCACCGGCGCCGCGAGGTCGAGGCGCGCTTCAGGGCCGGACAGGGGGAGCGGGCCGCGCGGCTCCTCCGCCGCCTGATCGACGTGGGCGTGGGCACCTGGCCGCGTCTGGTCGAGGCCGCCCTGTGGCGCCGGCTGGCCGAGCACCACGTCGCCCTGGGCGAGGACGCCCTGGCCCGGCCGGCGCTCGCGCGGGCGCGCGCCGGCGTGGCGGCGGCCGCCGAGGCGGAGGTCGACGCGCCGGCGGCCGTGGCCCTCGAGCGGGCCCGCCTCGCGGCGGTCTCGGCCGAGCTGCACCTCGCCACGGGCGAGCAGGCCGACGCCGCGGCCGCCTGCGACGAGGGGCTCGACGGGTTGAAGGTCGAGGGGCTCCCCGGCGAGGACGCCCTGCCGCTCCGGGCGCGGCTCCTGGGCCTCCTCGGGCAGGTCGCCTACCGCGACGACGACCTGGCCCGCGCCGAGCAGATGCTCCGCGCCGCGCTGGCGCTGCTCGAGCGCCTCGAGCTCACGGCCGAGGCGGCCCACACGCTCCACCGGCTCGGGACGGCGGCGTTCGCCCGCGGCCACGTGGGCCAGGCGGAGGCGCACTGGCGCGCGGCGCTGGCCCGGGCGGAGGCGGCGCGCGACGGGCGCGCCGTGGCGGCGGCGCGCTCGAGCCTCGCCCTGGCCGCCCTCCGGCGCGGGGCGCTCGCCGAGGCGCGGGAGCTCCTGCGCGCGTCGCTGCGGCTGCGCCAGGAGCAGGACGACCTCCAGGGGAGCGCCGCGTCGCTGCACAACCTGGGCTTCGTCTACACCTGCGCCGGGGCGCTCGAGGAGGCCGCCCACGCCTACCGCGAGAGCCTCGCCCTGCGCCGCGCCCTCGGCGACCGCTGGTTCGCCGCCGCCGCCTGCAACAACCTCGGGCAGGTGCTCACGGACCTGGGCCGCACCGCCGAGGCGCGCGCGCACCTCGACGAGGCGCTCGTCGCCCGCGTCGAGATGGGCGACCGGCGCGGCGAGGCGGCGACGCTCGCGAACCTCGCCGAGCTGGACCTGCGCGCGTGCGACTTCGCCTCGGCCCGGGCGCGGGCGGCGCAGGCGCAGCGCCTGCGCGAGGAGGCGGGCGACGTCGACGACCTGATCGACTCGGCGCGGCGGAGCGCGCGGATCCACGTGGCGCTGGGGGGGCTCCTCGAGGCGCAGCGCGCGGTCGAGCGGGCGATCGGCCTCCTCTCGGACACCGGCGCCGACACGTGGCACGACCGCGACCCCGACCGGGGCCTCGGCGACGACGGCGCCCGCGACCGGGGCGGGGCGGCGCTGCAGGAGGCCGCCTGCCGGCTGCTCCTGGGCGAGGTGCTGGCGCGGCGCGGGTCGCACGACCGCTGCCGGCGCGAGCTCGAGCGGGCGCGGCGCGCGGCCGAGGGCGTGGGCGACCGGCTGACGGCGCGGGCGGCGACGCTCGAGCTCGCGGCGCTGCAGCTCGCGAAGGGCAAGCCCGAGGACGCGCGGTTCCTCCTCGACTCGCGCCCCGTGCCGCAGCCGGGCCGCATGCGGCCGCTCGAGGGGCGCGACCCGCCCGACCGCCACGGCGTCCTGCGCGCGCGCGAGCGCCTCCTGCGGGCGCGGATCGAGCTCTCGCGCGAGAAGGGCTCGGTGTTCGTGGCGGCGCGCTGCGCCGAGGAGGCGCTCGAGGAGGCGCGCCGCGCCGAGCTCCGCGACCTCGAGTGGCGCGCCCTGCAGGTGCTGGCCGCGACGGCCGAGCTGCGAGGCAAGCACGAGGAGGCGCTGGCGCTCACGCTCGAGACGCAGGAGCTGGTCGAGGAGGTCCTCGCGCGCGTGCCGTCGGAGCGGCGCGACGGCTACCTGGCCGCGGACGCGCTGCGGGCGGCGGCGCTGCGCGGCGACTCGCCCGTGGCCGCGCTCGGGGTGCGGGCGTCGCTCCCGGGCGGGCCCGACACCGACCCGGCGCTGGCGACGCCGCCCGTGCTCAAGGCCATGGTCCAGCCCGAGGCGGGCGCGCCGACGATCGAGCCGGCGCGGGCGCGCCCGGTGACGCCCGCGCCCGCGCCCTCGCCGCCGGCCGCCCCCGCGGTCGTCGGGGTCGCGCGCGAGGACTTCGCGGCCGTGACGGCGCTGACGCGGGCGATCGTCGACGAGGAGGACGTGCGCCGCGCCTACGAGCTGGCCCTGGCCACGGCGGTCCGCCTGTGCCGCGCCGAGCGCGGGCTCCTGTGCGCGTTCGGCGACGGGCCCGACGACGTGACCGTCCTGGCCGTGCAGGGGCTCGACGAGGTCGACCGCCCGCGCGAGCGCTTCGCCCGCCGCTGCGCCCACAAGGCGGCCGAGACGGGCGAGCTGGTCCTCTCGGGCGACGTCCTCGTCGACCAGCCGCCCGGCCGCGGCGTGCACCGGGTCGGCCTCGGCCTGCGCTCGGTCCTCGCCGCGCCGGTGACCAGCCCCGACGGGCGGCGGGCGGCGCTCTACCTCGACCACCCGTTCCAGCTCGGCCGCTTCGGCCGGCGCGAGGTGGAGCTCCTCGAGGTCGTCGCCGACCAGTGCGCCCTGCTCGTCGGGCGCGACGTCATCGAGGCGGCCCTGCACCGCCGGCGCGGCTTCTCGCCCGGGCTCGAGCAGCGCCGCTTCCTCGAGGCCCGCGCCACGCTCGAGCGGCCGCCGGTCGTGCGCTTCGGCGACCCGGCCTGGGGGCTGGTCGGCCGCTCGGCGCAGTTCCGGGCCGTCGTCGACGCGCTGACCGCCGCCGCCCCGACCGACGAGGCGGTGCTGATCGAGGGGCCCGCGGGCGTGGGCAAGGGGGTGCTCGCGCGGGCGCTCCACCAGGCGAGCGGGCGCGCGGGGCCGCTCGTGGTCGTCGACCTGTGCGAGCTGGCCGCGGAGCACGCCGAGGTCGAGCTCTTCGGCCACGAGGCCGGCGCCTTCCCCGGCGCCGAGCAGGCGCGCCTGGGGCTCCTGCGCGAGGCGCAGGGGGGGACGCTGCTCCTCGAGCGCGTCACCGACGCCGCGCCGGACGTGCAGGCCAAGCTGGTGCGCGCGCTCGAGGAGCGCAGCGTGCGGCCGGTCGGCGCCGCGGCGCCGGCGCCGTTCGACGCGCGCGTCGTGGCCACGGCGAAGGACGTCGACGCCGCCGTCGCCCAGGGCCGGCTGCGCCAGGACCTGCTCGCGCTCCTCGCGACCACGCGGGTGCACCTCGCGCCCCTCGACGAGCGGCCCGAGGACAAGGGCCCGCTCCTCGACGCCGTGCTGGCCACGTGGGGCGAGGGCGCGCCCGCGCTCTCGGGGCCGGTGCGGGCCGCGCTCGAGCAGCGCCCCTTCCCCGGCAACGCGCGCGAGCTCAAGGCCGTGCTCCGCGCCGCCGCCGCGCGCGCGCGCGGGCGAGCGATCCAGCCCGACGACCTGCCGCAGGTCCGGGCGGTCGCGCTGCCGCCCCTCGCCGTCGCCGTGGCCGAGTTCGAGCGCGGCTACGTCGAGCGCGCCCTGCGCGCCGCCGAGGGCGACCTCTCCGCCGCCGCCCGGGCGCTCGGGCTCACGCGGCGCGCGCTGAAGAAGAAGCTCGAGCAGCTGAACCTCGGGTGATCGACGGCGCGCGGCGCGCGTCGCCGTTCACCGGCTGCGCATGCGGGCGAGCGCCAGCGCCTTCGACTTGACGGCCGGATCGGGCGACTCCGCCGCGATCTCGCGCACGAGGTCGCGCTCACCTCGCGCCCAGAGCGCGTTGAGCGCGGCGAGCGAGACGAGGTTCGGCTCCTCTCCCTCCCGTCCTTCGTTCGCCAGGGTCGTCAGCAGCCTGAGCGCCTCGGGCCCCGGGACCGCGCCGACGAAGGCCACGGCGCGGGCGCGCTCCGCGACGGCGGCCTCCTTCGAGCGCGCCACGCGCTCCAGCGTCGCCAGGTCCACAGGCCCCCGGGTCGGCGCGGGCTCGGCCCGCGGAGCAGGCGCGAGCGGCGTCGCGTGTGGGCCCACGTCCGGCGTCTCGCCGGAGCGCTGATGCGTGCGCACGGGCCCCCCGGGAGGGGCCGCCCGATCGTCCGTCGACCGGACGAGCAGGTAGGAGAGGGGCGCGGTCACCAGCACGGCCGTCAGGCCGGCCCACGCGGCCGACTTGACCTTCCACTTCCGAACCAGGCGCCTCGTCATGGGAACCCCCCGCGCTCGCTGCCTGCCCTACTCCGTCGCGCCCACCGCCGCCCGCCAGGCGGCGTGCAGCGCCGTGCGATCGGCGACGCTCGCCTCCACGCGGAGACCCGAGAGCGCTGCCAGCACCCGGACCGTGGCCGCGCGCAAGGGCTGCGAGTCGTCCAGGAGCGCCGGCAGGACGAGCCTGGCGACCTGCTGCGGCCTGTCACACCGGCGCGCCTCGAGGCTCGCGGCCGCGATCGTCCGCTCGCCGAGCGGCCGTGAGCCGTCGGCCAGGACCTTCGCCAACCGCTCCTCGATCGCCGCGCCGGACACGGAGCCCAGGAGCTGGATCGCGACGGTGCGCACGCGCTCCGACGGATCGTCGACGAGCGCCACGAGCTCGTCGGCCCGCTCCGTCGCGCCCACGCTGACGAGATACCGGAGCGCGGCGAGCCGCAGCGGCTCCTCTTCGGCCCTCAATTGAAAGAGCGCCTCTGCTGTCCGTGCAGGATCCCGGCGGTCGATCGCTCGGTAGAGGTCGCGCTCCAGCGCCGCGGCCTCGGGACTGAGGACTCGCCGCTCGCTGGCGGGCGACGCCCCCGTCGACTCCCCGCCGCCGAGGACGGCCCACGAGCCGGCCGCGAGTCCGCCGACGACCACCAGGCCGCCGGCGATCCACCAGCGCCGCCGGGTCCTCAGGACGCCCTCGGCCTCGAGCTCGCGCTCGATCCGCCGACGCGCGCGCCCCGAGACGCCGAGCTGCTTGGCGAGCCGGGCGGCGCTCGCCGCCGGGTCGGCGCGCAAGGCAGCGCGGAACTGCTCGTCCGGGGTCCTCATGGGGACCTACCGTAGATCGCTCGTGCTTCCTGTGCAAACCGATCCAAGAACTGGCGACCCACTCGTTTTGGATCCAGCTCTTGTGTGGGCGCGCCTGGCTCTTGGCCGTTCCTGCACGTCGAGGTGACGACCGACGGAGCGAGGGAGGGCTTGGTGCGAGGCCTGGTCATTCGCCTGCCTTCCGTGGCGTGTACCCGAGGAAGTCAGGCCACCCCCGCCAACCCTGCGTCCTGTAGGCAGCGGACGGGTTCGCAGGTACCCGCTCGGGCCTTGGCGGCAGGCCCCTCCTGCCCCCGCGACAGTAGGCGTACCACTCCGCGGATCCGCGCAGGCCCAGAGAGCGGGCGAACCTCCGGGCTTCGTCGAGGGAGGCCCGGGTTCCAAGGAAGTCGGCCCAGCCCGCCCAGCCCCGCTCCTCGTAGTGGACGTCCGGCCGATGCGGTAGCCCTGCCGGGAGCTGGTCTGCTTTCGCCAGCCGGTTCCAGTCCGCGCGGGTCTGCAACCCGAGGCCACGGGCGACCTCACGCGCCTTCCCGAACGCCAACCAGACGCTCGGCTCGTGCAGAAAGTCCGGCCACCCGCTCCAGCCGGAGTTGCGATAGACACGCGCGGGGTTGGCAGGAATGTCCCGAGGTCGCTTGTCGGTACGCGCAAACGCGCGCCAGTCCTCTCTTGAGTTCAGGCCCAACCTCCAGGAGAACGCTCGGGCTTGCGTGAAGGTGCGCCAGCGGCACCTGGCTCGAGAGCCGGTCTCGTTGCGGCCTACCCCGACGCGGGCTGCCCCGAGGTGCTCGAGCGCCCGCGCCAGCTCTGCTTGGTCCACGAGCCACGACGCCGCAAGTTCCTCGACGACGCGAGGCAGCTCGTGGGGCTCGGTCCCGGCGAGGGCGGTCAGGAGATCCTGCGGCTCGCGCCCGGTGTAGCGGCAGTGAGCCAAACTGCCTTGCGCAACATGATTACTGGCCGTATCACTCGACATGCAATGACGCGCCTCCCCCAGGCCCGACTTGCAGTCTGATCAACGGCGCGCCGCTGGAACATCATCAACCATGATGATCCTCAAGTAATGCCCAGCGCCGCAACGCCTTGCGCTCCCCTGGGAGCTTCCTGAGCCCGACCCGCGTTACCGCCCAGCGACGGGTGACACAAATTGTCATGTTGCGAAGGTGGCCGTCGACTGAGTATCCCGCCCTCTGGCTGATTGCCAGCCAAGCACGGAGGGGGCTCCATGGAAGGCACGAGCACCAAGAGCGGCAAGCGCGAACGGATCGCCGCAGTCCTGCTCGGAGTGGGTGCGGCGGCGGCCGTCGGGTCCGTCGCCTGGTATGCCGCTTCGGCCACTGTTCCGGGAAGCCGCACCGGCGCCCTGGCTGGCCTCGGCGGCCCCCGCTTGGGCCTGGAGGACAGCCCGGACGGCGGCGAGCGCGTCGAGCTCATGTCCCACGCCCAGTCGGGCGGGCTCACGACGCCCGTCGACGCGACGGCCGCAGCGCCCAGCCCGTCGAGCGCGGTTCACGGCCCCGAGGCGCCCCGGCTGCTCGTCGGAGCCAGCAACCCGGCCGACGACGCCGCGATCCCCGAGGCCGCCCGCGACCCGGGCGCGCCGCCCAAGGAGCACGCGGCCAGGCGCGCGACGGGCCCCAAGAAGACGAACCGCGACGGCCTGATCGCCTCGAGCGAGACGCCGCGCGGCGTGCGGACCAAAGCCGCGACCTCTCCCCCCGAGGTCGCGCAGGTGGGCTCGGCCGTGAGGGTGACGACGAGCGCCCACACGGCCGAGTTCCACCCCTCCGGCTTCGAGTTCACGCCGCACGATCGGCGCGGCATCCGCGCGCCCGCCGCGCGCTTCGCCTACCGCCTCGAAGGCGTGCAGCGCGGCGAGAACGTCCTGTGGGCCGGCGGCGAGTGCGCGCCGGTGGCTTCCGGGAACCAGGTCCGCTACGAGCGCGCGCCGGGCCTCGTCGAGCACTACCTGGCCCTCGACCAGGGCGTCGAGCAGCTCTTCTCCCTGGCCCAGGTCCCCGGGGGGTCGGGCGACCTCGTCTTCCGCGCGGTCGTCGAGACCGACCTCGAGGGCCGCCAGGACCCGCGCGGTGGGCTCCACTTCCAGGCCGCGCCCGGGCTGCCGGGCGTCGTGTTCGGGCGGGCCGTCGTCTACGACGGCCTGGGCCGCTCGACCCCTGCCGCGCTGACGCTGGCGGGGGCCACGCTCGAGCTGCGCGTCCCGGGCGACTGGCTCGACCAGGCCCGCGGCCCCCTCCTCGTCGACCCCCTGATCGGGAGCGACCTCCAGCTCACGAACTTCTCGGGTGACGACGACTACGTCGATATCGCCTACAACTCGCTCAACAACGAGTTCGTGATCGTCTACGTGAACAGCGGGGTCTACCTCGCCGTGAGCCGCCTGGACGGCGA
>JAMLIC010000065.1 GCA_023954375.1 Planctomycetota bacterium | reverse complement strand
CCGTGCCCTCCTCATGCCGGCGCCCGGCGGCCGCACCCGGCCGCGGGCGCCGGGCGCCGCGTTCTCGGCGGACCTGCGCCTGGTCGCCTTGGGCGACTCGACCCTGAGGCTGGCGCGTCTCGACGGCGCGCTGGTCGCCGTCGATCAGGCCGCCTACGGGGTCGGCGCCGTCGCCTTCTCCCCCGACGGCCAGCACCTGGCCGCCGGCGGCCACGGCAACGTCCTGCGCGTCTACCGGGTCCCGGCTACGCGGTGACCTTCGGCCCGGCCTGCTGCACGGCCGGCGGGGCGACCGAGGCGTAGGCCTCGAAGTTCTTGGCGAAGCGGCGGGCGAGGTCCTGCGCCTTGTCGTCGTAGGCCTCGGGCGACTTCCACGTGCGGCGCGGCTCGAGCACCTCGCTCGGCACGCCCGGGCAGGACTCGGGCACGGCGAAGCCGAAGATCGGGTCCTTGCGCATGGGCACGTTGTCGAGCGCGCCCGAGAGCGCCGCCCGCACGAGGGCGCGCGAGTGGGCGATCTTCATGCGCGCGCCCACGCCGTAGGGGCCCCCGCTCCAGCCGGTGTTCACCAGCCAGGAGGTCGCCTTGTGCTTGGCGAGCTTCTCGCCCAGGAGCTTGGCGTAGACCGCGGGGTGCAGGGCCATGAACGGCGCGCCGAAGCAGGCCGAGAAGGTCTCCTTCGGCTCCGTCACGCCGCGCTCGGTCCCGGCGATCTTGGCCGTGTAGCCGCTGATGAAGTGGTACATGGCCTGCTCGGGCGTGAGCCGCGCGATCGGCGGGAGGACGCCGAACGCGTCGCACGTGAGCATGATGATGTTCTTCGGGTGCGACCCGCGGCCCGACGGCACCGTGTTGGGGATGAAGTCGATCGGGTAGCTGGCGCGCGTGTTCTCGGTCAGCGCGCGGCTGTCGAGGTCGAGCCGGCGCGTGCCGCCCTGGAAGGGCACGTTCTCGAGGATCGTCCCGAAGCGGCGCGTCGTCGCGTAGATCTCGGGCTCGGCCTCGGGCGAGAGGTTGATCACCTTCGCGTAGCAGCCGCCCTCGAAGTTGAACACGCCGTCGTCCGACCAGCCGTGCTCGTCGTCGCCGATCAGGCTGCGCTCGGGGTCGGCCGAGAGCGTCGTCTTGCCCGTGCCCGACAGGCCGAAGAACAGCGCCGTGTCGCCGTTCGGGCCGACGTTCGCCGAGCAGTGCATGCCCAGCACGCCGCGCTGCGGGAGGAGGTAGTTGAGGACCGTGAACACCGACTTCTTGATCTCGCCCGCGTAGAGGCTCCCGCCGATGAGCACCATGTTGCGCGTGAAGCTGATGGCGATGAACACCTCGGAGCGCGTGCCGTCGATCCCCGGGATCGCCTTGAGGTTGGGCGTGTGCAGCACCGTGAACTGCGGCTTCCACCCGTCGAGGACCTTCGGGTCGTCCTCGCGGACGAACATGTTGCGCGCGAAGAGCGAGTGCCAGGCCATCTCCGTCACGACGCGGATCGGGAGCCGCTGCGCCGGGTCGGCGCCGGCCCAGCAGTCGGTCACGTAGACCGGGCGACCCTGGAGGAAGGCCTCCTGCCGGGCGAGCAGGCGGTCGAACTGCGCCGGCTCCATGGGCACGGCGCCCTTCCACCAGATCTTGTCCTTGCTCGCCTCGTCCGACACGATGAACTTGTCGTTGGGCGAGCGCCCCGTGTACTGACCCGTGCGCGCGACGAGCGGCCCCTCGAGCGCCAGCTGCGCCTCCCCGTTCTTGATCGCCTCCTCGTACAGCTCCGCGACGCCGAGGTTCTGATGCACCGCGCGGACGTTGGTGAGGACCGTCCCGGTCAGGTCGAGCTTCACGATGGCACTCCGGAATGGGGGGAGAGAGCGGAGACGCTACGGCAGGTCACGCTGGCGCACAAGCGGTGATCCCCGCCATGGGCGCCGCCGCGGCCTGGGTGGCCGCTTCGGGGCTATCCCCCCACCCCAAGGCTAGCGCTGGACCCCCCGACGGGGAAGGCCCCCGCGACGCCTAGGGCGCCCGCCGGCGCCAGCAGCGGAGCGCCGCGGCCAGGATCTCCTCGTGGTCGAAGGCGGGCTCGGGCGCCTCGTCCTCGCCGCGCAGGCGCACCTCGTGCGGACCGAGGACCTCGACCTCGAACCAGCCGGCGCGGTCCGCCTCCTCCTCGGCGTTCCTGATGGGCGGCGGCTGGGGCTCGGCCACCACGACGAGGTACGCCACGGTGACGACGCGCGTCCGCGGGTCGCGAGCGGGGTTACCGAACGTGCCCACCTGCGAGAGGACGAGGTCAGGGGAGCCGATCCCGGTCTCCGCCCAGAGGGTGCGCCGGGCGGCCGTCTCGAGGTCGTCCTCGAGGCGCACGAAGCTGCCGGGGATCGCCCAGCAGCCCTGGTAGGGCGGCCGCGCCCGCCGGTGCAGGAGCACCCGCGGCGTGGCCCCGGGGGGGGCGTGCAGGACGACGATGTCGACGGTCAGCGAGGGCCGCCGGTGCTCGCTCGGCCGGTAGGCGCGGAGGAGGAGCGGGTCGTCGGGGGCCGACGACGTCGCGGGGCGCCCCTCCAGGAAGTCCTCCACGGCCTCGGCCAGGGCGGCGGCGGTCGGGTAGCGCGCCTCGCGGTCCGGGGCCATGGCCCGCATGCAGATCGCGTCGAGGGCGGTGGGCACGTCCTCGCCCGCCGCGCTCGGCAGGGTCGGCGGGATCCCCCAGGTGATCCGCCACAGCACCTGCGAGGTCGTGCCGTCGTGCGGCAGCTTGCCCGTGAGCAGGGTGTAGAGGATCCCGCCGAGGGCGTAGACGTCGGCGCGCGCGTCGAGCGGCTCGCCCGTCGCCTGCTCGGGGGCCATGTAGGCCGGCGTGCCCAGGATCGTGCCCGACCGCGTCAGGTCGCGCGTCGACAGCGGCGCGCCCGTCCCGCCCTCCGGCGGCGCCGCCGGCACGTGCGGGAGCTCGTCGGGCGGGGGCGTCCAGCCGCTCGTCTTGGCCAGGCCCCAGTCGAGGACATGGACCTCGCCGAAGCGCCCGACCATGACGTTGCCGGGCTTCAGGTCGCGGTGGACGAGGCCCCGCTCGTGGGCGTAGCCCACCGCGCGGCAGGCCTGCACGAAGACCTCGAGCGCCCGGAAGAGGGTGAGCCGGTCGGGGCGGTGGCGGTCGCGCGTCCAGCCCTCCTCGGCCAGCTCCGCCAGCGTCCGCCCCTCGACCAGGCGCATCGTGTAGTAGACGAGCGGGCCGTCGGGCCGGCCGTCGTCGCGGCCGACCTCGAACACCGGCATGATCGCCGGGTGCTGCAGGCGCGCCGTGACCCGCGCCTCCTCGAGGAAGCGGGCCAGGAGGTCGGGGTCGGCGGCGACGTGGCGCTGGAGCGTCTTCAGCGCCACCTGCCGGCCGAGCGTCTGGTCGACCGCCCGGTAGACGATCCCCATGCCGCCGCGGCCGAGCTCGTGCACGAGCAGGTAGCGGCGGTCGATGAGCGTCGACGGCGGGAGCGGCGGCTCGGGCGGGCGCTCGGCGCCCGCCCGCTCCTGGGTCCGCGCGAGGTCGACGCGTTCACGCGTCTCGGGGCCGTCTCCGCCCTGCGGGGGGACGACCTCGGTCACGGCGCCTCGCCGGCGAGGGGCGTGAGGCGCAGCCACAGCCGGCGGCCGTCGCGGCGCACGACCTCGAGCCAGCCCTCGGCCGCGAGGGCGTCGATCAGCCGCGCCGCCGCGTCCTCGGCCAGGACGACCGAGCCCCACGCCAGGACGTGCTCGGTGACGTCGGAGAGCGCGACCTCGACCGGCGCGCCGCCGCCGGCCGCCAGGCGCGCGTCGAGGAGCCCGCGCACGGCGCGCCGCACGCGCGAGGGGGCCACCGTGCGGCCGTCGATGCTGATGAACACCGGCTCGCTCGCGCTCGCGTCGAGCAGGTCGGACGCCAGGCGCACCAGGTCGTCCTCCGCGGCGGGGTCGGGCATGGCCCGCATGATACGACGCGCGCCCCGGCTGTTAACCTCTCCCGCGTGACCGCGCCCCCGCCGCCGCGCGACCGCTTCCTGGCGACCGCCGCGCTCTACACGGCCCTGGTCGTGCTCGTCTTCGCGCACCAGCTCTTCCCCGAGCTGGGCGCCCGGGGCGTCCTCGCCGACGAGGAGGTCCTGGCCGCGGAGCTCCGCGCCACCGACGAGACGCCCTGGGGGCTCGGCCTCGTCGAGCCCTACTGCTACCGCCCGCTGTTCCGCGCCCTGGTGCTCGGCGCCTGGGCGGCGCTCGGCGGCGTCCCGGAGGCGTTCTACGGCGTCTTCGTGACGCTCAGCGCGCTCTCGCTCCTCGGCGCGGCGTGGGCGCTCGACGCGCTCCTCCGGGCGCTCGGGTTCGAGCCGCGCGACGCGTCGGCCGGCGTGGCGCTCTTCCTCCTCGGCTTCCCGGTGCTCTTCGCCTACGACGTCCCGATCCACACCCGCGAGGACCTCCTCGGGTACGCCCTGATCGCCCTGACGCTCCTGTTCGTCGCCCGCGACCGCCCGGTCGAGGTCGCCCTGCTCGGCGCCGTCGGCGCGGCGGTCCGCGAGACCTGCCTCCTGGGCGTCCTGCCCTTCGCGCTCGTCTCGAAGCGCCCGTGGCGCGAGCGCCTCGCCGTCTACGCGCCGGGCGCGCTCGCCTGGCTGGCCGTGCGCCTCGCGCAGGCGCCGCCGGGCGGCCCCGACTACGACTACGTCGGCGTGAGCACGCGGCCGCTGCTCGAGCGCCCGGGCGAGGCGGCGCTCTACCTGTTCGCCGCCTTCGGCGCGCTGTGGGTCGCCGCCGCCCTGCGCCTGTTCGCCGACCCGCGCCCGCCGCGCCACCCGCTCCTGTCGCGGCGCGTCGTCCTCGCCGCGCTCGCCGCCGTCGCCGCGACCGGCTGGACGATGGGGATGGTCCGCGAGGCCCGGATCACCTACGTGCTGTTCCCCTTCGTCGTGCCCCTGGCGCTCGACCTCCTCACCGCGCCGCGCGCGGCGCGCCTGGCGCGCACCCGCGCCGCGTGGGCCGCCGGCCTGGTCGTGCTCGCCCTGGGCGCGGCCGGCCTCGCCTGGCTGGCGGCCGACGCCGAGGACCGCGTCCCTGCCCTGCGGCAGGTGATCGGGGACGAGTTCCACCCCGGCGTGCTCCAGGTGCTCGAGGTCCCCGAGGAGGACGGCACGGTCCGCCTCCTCGAGGAGCCCGTGTTCGCCTCCTTCGGCAACGGGCCGCACGTGCTCCTGCATCTGGCCGCGAGCGCCTTCCTCCTCGCGGGGTGGCGGGCCACGCGGGACCCGGGGCCGTGAGCGTCGACTTCGGCCGCGCCGCGGACGACTACGCCCGGCACCGCGCCGGCTTCCCGCCCGCGCTGCCGGCGCGGCTCGAGGCCATGGGCGTCCTGCGCCCGGCCCTCGTCGCGCTCGACGTCGGCGCCGGCACGGGCGCGCTGACGCGGTGGCTCGCGCGCGCCGGGTGCCGCGCGATCGCCCTCGACCCCTCCCGGGCGATGCTCGCGCAGGGCCGGGCGCTCGACGAGGGGCTGGCGATCGCGCGCGTCGTCGGCGTGGCCGAGCGCCTGCCGGTGGCGAGGGCGAGCCTCGACCTCGTGACGGCCGGGCAGTGCTGGCACTGGCTCGACCGGCCGCGCGCCGCCGCCGAGGCGCGGCGCGCCCTGCGGCCGGGCGGGGCGCTGGTGATCGCCCACTTCGACTGGGTCCCGCTGCCGGGCAACGTCGTCGAGGCGACCGAGCGGCTCATCGACGCCCACAACCCCGCCTGGCGCGGCGGCGGGACGACCGGGCTCTACCCGGCGTGGCTGGCCGACGCGGCGCTGGCGGGGTTCGAGGGGCTCGAGACCTTCTCGGTCGACGCGCCGGTGGCCTACACGCACGAGGCCTGGCGCGGGCGCATCCGCGCCAGCGCGGGCGTCGGCGCCAGCCTGCCGTCCGACGCCGTCGCCCGCTTCGACGCCGACCTCGCCGCGCTCCTCGCGGCCGACTTCCCGCGCGACCCGCTCGTCGTGCCGCACCGCCTGTGGGCGCTCGTCGCGCGGGCCCCGCGGTAGGATCCGGCATGCTCCGCAGACCCCCCGCCGGCCCGGGCTGCCTGGCCGCCGCCTTGCTCCTGGCCCTCCTCCTGCTCCTCTACGGCCTCTTCACCGGCCCGCGCGACCTCGACGCCTACCCGACGGCGGCCACCTCGCCTTACAGGCTCCCGTGGCCGGCCGGCGTCACGCGGCTGTGCGTCCAGGGCAACCGGGCGGTCGTCAGCCACCGCGCCGAGGACGGCGAGGTCGCCTGGGACTTCGCCATGCCGGTCGGGTCGACCGTCGTGGCCGCGCGGGGCGGGCGCGTCGCCCGCGTCGTCGTCGAGCACACGCGCCGCGGCACGGACGCGCCGAACAACCTGATCGCGATCGACCACGGCGACGGGACGAGCGGCTGGTACCTGCACCTCGAGCGGGGCGGCGCGCTCGTGGCCGTGGGCGACGTGGTCCGGCAGGGGCAGCCGATCGGCAGGAGCGGGAACGTCGGCCGGAGCCTGCTCCCGCACCTCCACTTCCACGTGCGCGGGCCGGGCGGCGCGACGCAGCCGGTCGCCTTCGCCGACGTGACGCGCCATCGCGGCGTGCCGCGGATGCTCTGCCGCTACACGTCAGGCAACGTGACGCGGTAGGGCGGTCCGCTCCGGCGCCACGGGACGTGCGCGTCGGTACAGGGGATGCAATCGTGTGGGGCGGAGGAGGCCATGCCGCTCGACCACTGCAGCGCCCACGGCGTGAAGGCCACGGGCAAGTGCTACTCCTGCCACAAGCCGACCTGCCCCCAGTGCCGGCCCCGCGACAACACCTGCTCCGACCGGTGCTTCCAGTCGAAGCAGCGCTTCGTCGCCACCCACGTCCCGCCGCGCCCGCCGCGCCCGTACCTGAGCATCTTCACGCTCGCGGCGCTGGCGGCCGCGGCCTACGGGGTCGCGAGGTACCTGGGCTACATCCCCGGGTAGTGGCGGAGGCGCCGCTCGCGCAGGCGCTCCGCCACCTGCGCCGCGCTCGAGGGCCGGTCGTCGGGCTCCTTCTCGAGCAGGCGATGCACCAGCGCCGCGACGTCGGGCGGGCACTCCGGACGCAGCCGGTGGAGCGGCGGCGGGTCCTCCTCGAACAGCTGCCGCACGAGGTCGGGCCCGGGCAGGAACGGCGGCCGCCCGGCGACCGCGTGGTAGACGGTCGCCCCGAGCGCGTAGATGTCCGCCGCCGGGCTCACGTGCTTGGCGTCGGTCGCCTGCTCCGGCGCCACGTAGGTCAGCGTCCCCATGCCGGTGCCCGAGGCGGTCAGCGTCGTCTCGCCGGCGACCTTGGCCACGCCGAAGTCGGCGAGCTTCACCTGGCCGGCCTCGTCGAGGAGCACGTTCGCCGGCTTCACGTCGCGATGGACGACCCCCGCGCGGTGCGCGGCCGAGAGCGCCAGCGCGAGCTGCTCGCCCACGCGGAGCGCCGCCGGCACGTCCATGGGCCCGGCGCGCAGGGCGGCGTCGAGCGAGCGGCCCTGGACCAGCTCCATGACCAGGTAGACCTGCCCCTCCTCGACGCGCACGTCGATGACCTGCACGACGTGCGGCGAGTCGACGCGCACCCGCGCCTCCCGCTGGAAGCGCGCCGCGGCCGAGGCGTCGAGGCGCTGGACGAGCGCCTTGATCGCCACGAGCCGCCCGCTCGCGCGGTGGCGCGCGGCGAAGACCGTCCCGAAGCCGCCGCGCCCGAGCTCGGACAGGCGCTCGAACTCGTCGCGCACGCGGGGGGCGGCCTGCGCGCTCACCACCCGCAGGCCCACCACCCGGATGCGATGGCCCCCCAGCTCGACCACGTCGCCCGGCCGCAAGGGCGCCGGCGCCTCGGGCGCGAGCGGCGCGCCGTTGACGCGCGTGCCGTTCTTGCTCCCCAGGTCGGCGACCGTCAGCCCGCCCGGCCCCAGGGCGAACGCGGCGTGGTGGCGCGAGCAGGCCTCGTCGCGCAGGGGCAGCCCGGCGTCCTCGGCGCGCCCGGTGACGACGCGCTGGCCTTCGGCGACGGCGAGGCGCCGCCCCGCCTCCGCCCCGGCCTCGACGAGCAGCTCGGCCTGCATCGCTATTGCCGCGCCCGCCGCGCCCGGCGCAGGTCGGCCTCGACGCGGTCGTCGAGGGCGCCGCGCGTGTCGCCCCGCCGCTCGCGCAGCCGGGCCCGCGCCTCGAGCGGCCCCGGGTCGTCGGGCGCCAGGCGCGCGGCGCGCGTGTAGCGCTCCTCCGCGGCGCCGAGGTCGCCGGCCTTCTCGAGCGCCTCGCCCCAGGCGACCTCGGCCACGGCCGCCTGGGCGGCGAGCTCCCTCAGCTCGGCCCGCGCCTCGCCGAGGCGCCCCTCGGCGCTGCGCCAGAGCGCGAGCCCGGCGCCGGCCAGGACCCCGAGCGCGACCGTCACGCCGACGAGGGCCGGGAGGAGCAGCCCGCGCCGGGCGGGCGGCGCCGCGACCTCGTCGTCGACCTCGGCCGCGGCCGGGGCCACGTCCTCGGCCGCCTGCTCGAAGGCGTCCACCCGGTCGAGGGTCGGGTTCTTGCGCGAGCTGCTGGCGCCGAGCCGCCCGATCGTCGGGTTCTTGCGCGAGCTGCTGGCGTCGAGGCGCCCGTGGCGGCCGGTGGCCGGCGCCTCGCCCCGGCGCCGCTGCGACTCCTCGAGCCCGGCCAGGCCGCCCTGGATGAGCCCCTCGAGGTCCTCCGCCATGGCCGCGGCGCTCGGGTAGCGCGCCTCACGCTCCTTCTGCAGGGCGCGCATGACGACCGCGTCGACGCCGGGCGGCAGCCCGGCCTTCACGCGCCCGAGCGGCCGCGGCTCCTCCTTGAGGATCTTCATGACGAGGCGCTCGTCCTCCTCCTCGCCGTAGGGGAGCTCGCCCGAGAGCGCCTCGTAGAGCGCCACGCCCAGGCCGTAGACGTCGCAGCGCCGGTCGAGGGCCGCGTTGCCCTTGGTGATGTACTCGGGCGCCATGTAGGCGAGGCTGCCCAGGATCTCGCCCTCGGTCGTCAGGCTGACGTTCTCGCTCCGGTTCTTGGCGATCCCGAAGTCGACGAGGAACGGCTCGCCCTTGCGGTCGATGACGATGTTCCCCGGCTTCACGTCGCGGTGGACGATCCCCAGCTCGTGCGCGTAGTGGAGCGCCCGGGCGATCTTCGCCCCGACCGTGAGCACCTGCTCGGGCGTGAGCGCGCCCTTGCGCCCGAGGAGCTCGAGCGACACGCCCGGGACGAAGTCCATGGCCATGAACACGAGGCCGCTCTGCTCCTCGATCGCGTGGGCCTGCACGATGTGCTCGTGGCGCAGCCGCGCCACGGCGCGGGCCTCGCGGCGGAAGCGCTCCTTGTCCTCCTGCGAGGCGAGGTCGTGCGACGGGCGGAGGAACTTGAGCGCGACGTGGCGGTGCAGGTCGGCGTCCCACGCCTTGTAGATGACCCCCATGCCGCCGCGGCCGACCTCGCCCAGGACCTCGTAGCGCCCGAGGCGCGGGTTGCGCTGCCGGTGCTCCTGGAGCATGCGGTCGGCCTGCGGCCCGCCGCCCGAGATCGCGTCCTCGACGGTGAGCGGCGCGCGCTCGTCGGACGGCGCGAGCCGCCGCCCGCAGCGCAGGCACAGGCAGGTGCCCGGCCCGCGGAACAGGAGCGCGTTGTAGCGCGTCTGGCAGAGCTCGCACTCCGCGATGACGACCCCCTGGCGGGCCAGGAGCCCGCGCACCGCGGGCCGCGAGGCGAGGTCGTGGTCGACGAGGATCTCGCCCAGCCGGCGGAAGTCGCCCTCGAGGTAGTACTGCCGCTGGATGCGCAGGACCTCGTCGAGGCGCCTGGCGTCGACGAGGCGGGTCTGGCGGGCGAGCTCTCCCAGGGTCGGCGCGGTCATCGTGTCGGCTCGGGCCGCCGTCTGGCGGCGCGGCCGCAGGATACCCGCCTGTCGCCGGCCGGGCGACCGCCCCGAAGAGGATATGCTCGGGCGCGTGCCGCCCCTGCACCTGGTCGCGCGCGACGGTCCGGTCACCTGCCCCTGGTGCCGCGACGAGCTCGCGGGCGGTCCGCGCTGCCCGGCCTGCGCGGTCCGCTACCACGCGGAGTGCGCGGCCACCTTCGGCCGCTGCGCCACCCTCGGCTGCGCCGGCGCGCTCGGCGCGGCGGGCGCGCGCGGCGCGCCCCTCCCTCGCCTCGCCGCCCTCGCCGACCGGCTGGCCGCCCTGCGGCCGGGCGACCCGCCGCCGCCCACCGACGCGCGGGTGCTCCTGCTGCTCCCCGGCCAGGGCGAGGTCCCGGCCGCGGCGGCGGCCGCGGTGGGCGAGGCGCTCGGGCTGACGCCGTGGGAGGGGCGCCAGCGGCTGGGCTCGTCCCTGCCGGAGCCGCTCGTCCGCGTCGACGGCGCGGACGCCGCCGCGGGGCTCGCCGGGCGTCTGCGGGCCGCGGGCGCGCGCTGCTTGGTCGTCCCCGCGGCGGCGCTGCTGCGCCCGCTCGAGGCGCGCCAGGCGCACGCGGCCGACCCGGCCGCCGCCCGGGTGGACGACGGCCGGGGCTGGGGCGCGCTGCCCGACCCGCGGCTCGTGGTGACGGGGCTTCGGGTCGAGGTGACGACGCGCGAGGAGGTCAGCCCGGCCCTGGAGGAGCTGGACGGGGTGGCGCGGCCGCGGGCGGTGCAGCGGCGCACGACCGAGCCGGTCGCCCTCGTCCTGGGGCGCGACGACGACGCGCCGCTCCTCCTGCGCCGGGACGCGCTGCGCATCGCGGGCGACGAGCCGACGGCCCACGCCCGCTGGGGGCGCCTGCTCGACGCCGCGCGGGAGGGCGCCGACCACGTCCACCTGCCGACGAGCGCCTCGAGCCTGCTCTCGCGGCGGTCGATCGGCCCCCGGGGCGCGCGCGACGACCTGCCCGCGATCCTGCTGGCGGCGCGCGCTGCGCACCTGGCGTGGCGCGCGGGCGCCCTGGGCGCGCCGAAGGCGGCGTCGTGACGATCCGCATCGCGCCGCGCGGCGGCCCGGCCACGTGCCCCTACTGCCACGACGGGCTGGACCCGGCCGCCGTGGCCTGCGCGGGCTGCGGCGTCGGCTACCACGACGAGTGCGCGGCGACGTTCGGCCGCTGCGCGATCCTCGGCTGCCGGGTCCCGCTCGCCGTGCCCGGCCCGGAGGCGACCCCGCTCCCGCGCCTCGTGGCCATGGCCTCGCGGCTGGCGGCGCTGTCGGCCACCGACCTGGGCGGCCTCGGCGACGACGACGACGAGTCGTTCGTCGTCGCCCTCCTGCCCGGCACGCCGGAGCACCCCGACGCCAGCGCCGCCGTGGGCGAGCTGCTCGGCCAGACGCCCTACGACGGGCGCCTGCGCCTGACCTCCCCGGTCCCCGAGCCGCTGGTGCGCGTGCGCGGCCGCGCGGCCGCCGACGCCGTCGTGCAGCGCCTCGCCGGCCGGCGCGCGCGCGCGGTGGCGCTGCCGCGCCACGCGCTCCTGCGGCCGCTCGGGCGCACCGACGCCCGCGAGGTCGCCCCGGGCGAGCCCCCGCGGCTCGTCGTCGACGGCTCCGGCTGGGACGTGCCGCTGCCCCCGGCCGCGGAGCGGCTCGTGGTCGCCGTCCAGCTCGTCGAGGTGTCGCCGCAGACGGAGACGAAGAACCTCTGGTCGGAGGCGCGCGGGCGCAAGGCCAAGGTGAAGACGCGCCGGACGCTCGAGCGCCGCGTCGAGCCGGGGGCCCTCGTGTTCGGCCGCGCCCCGGGCGACCCGGTCCTCCTGCGGCGCGACGTCGCGCGCCTGAGCGGCTGCCGCGAGCCGACGACCTTCGGCCGCTGGGCGCGGGTCCTGGCCGAGGTCTCGCGCGGGGCCACGGTCGAGCGCCTCGAGGGCGGCGCCGCCTCGCTCCTGCTCACGCGCCGGCGGCCGCTGGTCGACCAGGTCGAGGAGAACCTCCCCGGGCTGCTCCTCGCCGCGCGGGTCCTGCACCTGGCCTGGCTCGCGGCCTGAGCCTGGACCTCCCGGGTCCCGTTGGGCCGGGAGGACGAGGGGGCGCCGCCGGCCCCGTGTGGTAGAGTCCTCCCCCGCGCGCGGCCCACCCCGCGCGCGCGCCTCTGGGGGAGTTCGGGATGGCCGCGGGCTACAGCTACTCACCGGTCCACCGCGCGGTCGAGGTCGCGAGCATCGTCCTGTTCGCGACGTTCGTCGCCCTGCTCGGCCTCGAGTGCGTCCGGGCCCTCGCCGGCCCCTACCGCGCCGAGGCCGTCTGGCTCATCCCGACGGCGCTGATCGTCGGCTACCTCGTCGCCGACTTCGTCTCCGGCGCGGTCCACTGGCTCGCCGACAACTTCGGCCACGAGAAGCTGCCGATCATCGGCCCCGCCCTGATCCGCCCCTTCCGCGAGCACCACGTCGACCCGCGCGAGATCACGCGGCACGACTTCATCGAGACGAACGGCAACAACTGCCTCGTGTGCTGGCCGTGGCTCGTGACCTACTACTTCGTCCTGCCGCCCGGCGGGTCGCTCGCCGCCCTGACGTTCATCAGCACGTGGCTGGTGTTCAACGTCGGGATCCTGGGCACGAACCAGTTCCACAAGTGGGCCCACCTCGAGCACCCGCCGGCCTGGATCGCGAAGCTGCAGGAGTGGCGGCTGATCCTCTCGCCCGACCACCACGACATCCACCACACGCCGCCGTTCGACCGCTACTACTGCATCACCACCGGCTGGCTGAACCCGCTCCTGTGCGACCGGCTGCGCTTCTTCCAGCGCGCCGAGGCGCTCATCCGCTGGGCGCTGCGCGCGCCCAAGCCGTCCGCCTCGCCGGTCGAGTCCGAGGCGGCGTGAGGTAGGCTGGGCATCAGCGAGGAGGATCCATCGTGAGCGACCGTCCCAAGAGCGTCGGCGCGAGCACCAACGTCTCGGCCCTGGCGAAGCCCTCGGAGCTGCGCCCGGCCGCCCCGGCGGGCGGCGGCGCCGCCGTCGCCGAGGCCGACGACCGCGCCCACGCCGCCGACCCGCACCGCCCGCTGCCCCCCGTGATCCGCAGCGCCTTCCGCGGCGGCGAGGACGTGCAGCTGACCCAGGACCAGCTCTACGCCGACAAGGTGCTCGTGCGCCGCGGCGAGCGCGGCCGGATCATGCACCAGTCCAGCCAGGCGGCGGCGTGGGTGGTGTGGTTCCCGATGATGGGCGACAAGCTGCGCGTGGTGCCGGAGCAGCTGCTGCAGCGGGTGCCGTAGCCCGCCCTTGGGCGCCTCACGCGCGCGGGCCGTGCACGCGGACGATCCGGTCCCACGCGTCGAGTCGCTCGTCGCCCTCCGGGAACATGAGCTCGAGCTGCCGGCGCACGTAGGCGGCGTCCAGCGCCGACCCCTGGCGGGCCACGAGCCCGGCGAGGTCGACGAGGTCCTTGGGGCGAAAGAAGAGGAGCTTGAACACGCACACCGCCTCGGCGCTGAGCACCGGGACGAGCTGGCCGCTCGGGTGCGGGATCCGCTTCAACGTGCGCTCGGCCTCGTCGTAGAAGGGGATCGACGGGACGAACAGGTCGACGCGGAAGTCTCCGTGGTAGGCGACCGCGACGGCGCCGTCGCGGCATCGCGCGACGAAGGCCGCGCGCTCCTCTGGCGTCCAGGTGCGACGGTCGGGGACCGGCCCCAGGCCGCCCTCCTCGAGGACGCGCTGGAGCCCGGCGTAGCGGGCCTCCCCGATGAACACGTTGATGTCGGCGTCCTTCGTCCCTCGGGTCGTCCCCCACATGCCGTACGCGATCGCGCCGCCGATCGCGGCCTTCATGCCGTGCGCCTCGAGCCGGAGCACCACCTCACGGGCGATCCGCGAGGCGAACTCGAGGTCCGAGGGCTCGGTCACGGGCGCGGGTTCCGGTAGGCCGACCGGAGTCGTCGCATGGCCTGGTCGTAGCTCGGATGCGGGGGATCCCGCTCGCTCAGGACGGTCCGCCGGTCCGGGCGCATCGAGAGGACGTCCGCCGCCGACCGGCACACGGCGTCGATGATCCGCCAGGTCGCCTCGGGGCCGAGCCCCCTCAGCTCGGCGACATCCCGCTCGACGGCCTCCCGCTCGGGGGCCGCGTGTCGGGCGAGGAAGCGCTCCAGGGCGGCGTCCATGGGACCATCGTAGCGCGCCACGGAGCTCCCGTGGAGGCGGCGCGGTCGGCCCGAGCGGCTACTGGAACAGCTTGGGGTTGGTCGCCGACGCGCGCGCGACCTCCTTCGTGATGACCCCCTCGTCCAGCAGCTTCTTGATCGACTCGTCCATGAGGATCATGCCCAGCTTGCGGCCGGTCTGGAGGACCGACAGCAGCTTGTAGGTCGTGCCCTCGCGGATGATGTTCGCCACGGCGGGCGTCCAGCCGAGGATCTCGAGCGCCGCGACGCGCCCCTTGCCGTCGGCGCGCGGCAGGAGGCGCTGCGAGATCACGCCCTTGAGCGACTCCGAGACCATGGCGCGGATCTGCGACTGCTCGCCGGGCGGGAAGACGTCCAGCAGGCGGTCCATCGTGCGGGTGGCGCTGGTCGTGTGGAGCGTGCCGAACACGAGGTGGCCGGTCTCCGACGCGGTGATCGCCAGGCGCACCGTGTCGAGGTCGCGCATCTCGCCGATCATGATCACGTCGGGGTCCTCGCGCAGCGACGCGCGCAGGGCGTTGCCCCAGCTCTTCGTGTGCAGCTCGATCTGCCGCTGCGAGACGTTGCACCCCTTCCCCTGGAAGACGTACTCGATCGGGTCCTCCATGGTGATGATGTGGTCCTTGCGGTTCTGGTTCACGATGTCGATCAGCGCGGCGAGGGTCGACGACTTGCCCGACCCCGCGGCGCCCGTGACCAGGCACAGGCCCTGATGGAAGGTGGTGAACTTCTCCAGCGACTCGGGCAGGCCCAGCTCCTGCAGGGTCGGGATCTTCTCCTTGATCACCCGGTAGACCCCGGAGATGCCGCGCCGGTTGCGCAGGACGTTGGCGCGGAAGCGGCCGCACTCGGGCGCCTCGACCGAGCCGTCCCAGTCGTTCGTCTTCTGGAAGTGCGCCCAGCCCGCGTCGCTCATGAGGCCCGCGGCGAGCGCCTCGCCCTGCTCGGGCGTGATCACCGGCATGTTGAGGTAGTGGATCTGGCCGTGGAGGCGCATGAAGGGCTTGGCGCCGCACGACAGGTGCAGGTCGGACGCGCCGGAGTCGCGCGCCTTCTTCAGCAGCGAGACCATCGTCTTGCGCGCCGACGGGTCGACCGGGCGCTTGACCGCCGCCCGCGGGCGGTCGTCGTCGTGGTCGTGGTCGTCGCCCGAGGTGACCGGGGCGGCGGCCGGGGCCGGGGCCGGCTCCTCGTCCTCGACGACCTCCGGGTCGTCCATCTCCTCGGGCTCGGCGGCCGGCGGCTCGAACGAGGCGGTCGGCCGGCGCGCCGGCGCGTCGCCCCCGGGCTCGGTCCCGTCGGCGTTCATGCCGCGGGCGAGGTACTTCGCCTGCTCCTCGGTGACCCCCTTGGCCAGGAGCGCCTTCTCCTGCGCCTTGCGGATCGTGCGGTACTGCTTGTCGTCGACCGCCCCCTGCGACTTGAGGATCCGCCCCAGGTCGTCGTTGACGTCGGTGCGACGGCGGCGGGCGGCGACGGCCTCGTCCAGCTGCGCCTGCGTGATGAGCTTGTTGTGGAGCGCGATGCGCCCGAAGAGCAGCTCCTCCTTGGTCGGCTCCGACGCCACTGGCACCCCCGTCGTGCGACCGGCCGCGGGCCGGTCGGCGGTGTGGTCCGGGTCGCCCCGGACGGTGTTCGGTCGCGAGCCCGCCGGCTACGCCGGCGCGCCCATGCTCTCCGCGGCGCGCGCGAGCTTGCGGCGCACCACGGGGTCGAGGTCCTGGAACTCCAGCTCCACCCGGGTCCCGCGGCGCCCGACGCCCGAGGTCCCCGAGATCGACATCAGGATACCCTGCGCCAGGACCGGCTCGATGAACGCCGGGATCTCGAGCCGCAGCCACAGCTCGTCGCCCTTCTGCAGCGTGCTGCCGGCCTCGTCGTCCGGATCGAGGAAGAAGGCGAGGCGCAAGGGCGAGAGCGTGATCAGCTCGTGGGTGGGGCCCGACTCGTCGGGGTAGCCGCCCCGGCCCCAGCGCATGCGGCACTCGGCGATGGTGAAGCGGGCCGAGAGGCGGCGCGACGCGCTCTCGACGCCGTCGGCGGAGCTGCTCGCCGAGGCGCGCGCCTCGTCGGGCATCTCGAGGTCCTGCAGGAAGCCGTCCTCGAGCGCGAACGGGTCGGCGCTGGCCGTGGTGGCCATGGCGGCCTCGCGCACCGACCCCGATGGCGCCGCCGGCACGACGTCGGAGCCGACCATGATGTCGGAGCCGAAGCTGGGCTCGGGCGGCCGCTCCGGCTGGTCCTGCGAGATCAGCCCCATCGGCGCGTCGCCGAGCGACGCGTCGTTCGGGTCCGGCGAGGGCGGCGGCGGGGGCTTGGCGGGGCCGCTGCCCGGGCGCGGCGAGCGCGTCGGCTCGCGGGCGACGAGCGCCTTGCCGACGTCCGACCGCGCCTCGGAGCGCGACGAGGGCCGCGGCGAGCGCGAGGGCGGCGTCTCGACGACCTCGTCGTCCGGCTCGGGCGGGGCGGGGTCCGACGGCGCCTCGTCGAGGCGCAGCGCCTTGACGTTCAGCACCGACGGGCGCAGCCGGCGCCGCCGCTGCGGGGCGGGCTCGGGGGTCACGGGCGGCCCGACCTGCGGGATGGCGCGCCGGGCCGAGTCGCGCGGGACCTTCATCGTCGCGCGGCAGAGCGGGCAGGCGACCTCGCGCCCGCGCAGGCGCTCGTCGTGGAACACGCGCTCGTTGCACGTGTCGCAGGTGGCCTGGACGAGGTGCTCTTCCTCGGGCTCGCCCGCGCGGACGGCCGCGCGGGAGACGCGGGCCAGGATGCGCGCGACCACGAACGACGACTCGACGATCGTCTTGATCCCCTCGGTGGGCAGGTTGAGGCGCACCGTCGCCAGGCGGCGCACGGGCCCCTTGGCGGCGAGGCCGCCGATCACGAGGACGGGCACCCGCCTGGCGCGCGCCGACTCGAGCACCATGCGCGTCTCGCGGTCGGCCCCGTCGCTGAGGAAGGCGAGGATGACGTCGCCCGGGTGGAGGTGGCGCCCCACCTGCTTCGCCGACGCGGCGCGGCCGATGGCGACCTCGTCGCTGTCGTCGGGGTCGACCGACGCCGGGCGCGGCCGGGTCAGGTCGACCGGCAGGGCGGGCAGGTGCGTGAGGTAGTCCTCGGCCAGGAGCGGGGCCAGCGAGTCGAGCGGGGGCTCACCGATGATGAACACCCGCCCACGCCGCGCGCGCGCCTCCGCCAGCGCCTCGCCCATGTCCTTGAACTTGGGGCCGTGGGCGCGGAGGAAGCGGCGCATGCGCCGCTGGTCCTCCTGCATCTTGTCGAGGAACTCATCCACGCGGGGGCTCGACCCTCCTTCGAGGGAGTCCGTTAGCCTATCCGCTAAGACCTTGCCGCTCAACCCGTTCTGGGGAAACTTGCCCCCCCTGCGCGGCCGCCTTAACGTTCGGCCGTGCCCAGGACCGCCCTCGCCCTCCTCGTCGTGGCTGCGGCCGTCGCCGGCTGCGTGGACCCCCCGTCGACGCCGCCGGCGCCGGACGTCGCGCTCGCCCGGAGCGTCGAGCACTACGCCGGCTCGGCGGTCGCGGGGCCGGCCGCGGTCGACTCCGGAGCGGTCGTGGCCCTGCAGGACCCCGACGCCGCCCTGCAGGTGCGGGTCCGCTGGCTGGGGCTGGAGGGGCTGCCGGCGGCCGGCCTCGAGCCGATCGCCCGGCGGCGGCGGCTCCTCCTCGATCTCGACGCGGTCGACGTCCTCTCGGCGGTCCCCACGCTCTCGGCCGGCGCGCGCGCGGGCGGCGTCGAGGACGTGGACGCCTGGTTGGCCGCGCTGCGAAGCGAGGCGGAGGCCCGCGACCTCGGCGAGCAGCGGGCCGCGCTGCCCGTGGGCGTCACGGCCGAGGCGGCCCTGCACGTCGAGCGCGCCTCGGGCGCGCGCGCCCGGGTGGCGATCCGCGCGCACGCACGGGCGGGCGCGCTCGACCTCGCGCTGCTGCTCGAGCGCGGCGCCCCGTCGCCGCGCCGCGAGCTCGTCGTGCTGGCGCCGGCGCAGGGCGACCGCGCGCGGCTGGCGCTGATCCTCGCCAACCCGCTCGGCGCGCCGGTCGCGCTGGCCGCCGTCGTGGACATCGCGCCCGCCCCGGCCCCGGGCGAGGCGGGGCGCGTCGCGCACCGGGCGGCCCACGCCGCGTGCGTCGCGGACCTCGCCCGGCAGGAGGCCCTGGCGCTGGCGGCGGCCCGCCGGGACCCGCCGCCGCCCCGCGCGGGCGACGACGTGGGCCTCGCGCGCGCCCTCGAGGCGTTGCGGGCCCCCGCGCACCGGCGCGGGGCGCTCTTCGCGATGGGGGCGCACACCGGGGCCGGGCTGGTCGAGGCGGTGGCGCTCGGCGGCGACGACGCCCTCGTCGAGGCGGTGAGCGCCGCCGCGCTCGACGTCGCCGCCCGCCCCGGCGCGCCCACGCGCGGCGGCGACCTGGGCTGGCTGCTCGAGCGGGCGGCCGTCGAGGTCGTCTCGGGGGCGGCCGAGGCCGACCCGCCGTCGCGGGGGGCGCAGGCCCTCCTCGTGCGTCGCGCCGGGGTGGTCGGCTTCTTCCCGCGGACGCTGCGCGAGGTGTGCGAGCGCGCCGAGGGCCTCGCCGGGTGGGGCGCGGCGCTGGAGGAGGCGAACGTCGCAGGGCTGAGCGATCCGACGCCCATGCAGCGCCTGCTGGCGGCGGAGTGGTTGAGCGCGGCCGGGCGGCGAGTGGACGACCCGCTGGCGCGGCCGGCGCAGGAGACGGCGAGATGACGGGGGCGGGAGCGGGAGCGGGAGCGGGAGCGGGGGCGGGAGCGGGGGCGGGAGCGGGGGCGGGAGCGGGAGCGGGAGCGGAGACGGGAGCGGAGACGGGAGCGGAGACGGGAGCGGAGACGGGAGCGGAGACGGGAGCGGAGACGGGAGCGGAGACGGGAGCGGAGACGGGAGCGGAGACGGCCCGGGGTCGCACGACGGCGGGCACGGGCACGGGCACGGGCACGGGCACGACGGAACGCGCAGGGCGCGTGCCTTCGGAGCACGTCGCGGCCTCGGACTCGGCAACGGTTTCGGCCGGGGCCTCGGACTCGGACTCGGCCTCGGACTCGGCCTCGGCCTCGGCCTCGGCAACGGACTCGGCCTCGGAGCCGGACCCGGCCTCGGACTCGGCGCCCACGCCGGTCGCCCTCGACGCTGGAAGCCGGCGCCTGGCCTGGTCGGCCGCGGGCCTCGCGCTCCTGCTCGTCGTCGTCCACCCGCCGCGAAGGTGGCGCTCGTCCCCCTCCTCCGCGCGGCGGCCGGCGCGGTGGGCCTCGCGCTGGAGGTCGAGCGCGCCGCCGTCCTGCCCTCGGCGCGAGGTCGGTCACGGGCGCGCCGTGGCGCGGCCCGCCGCCGGCGGCGAGCCGGTGGCGCGCCTGGAGCACTCCAGGCTCGACGTGGCGACCTCGCGCCTGTCGGCCGCGTCCACGTCCGGCGGCCGACGTGGACGGCATCGACGTGGCGCTCGACCGCGACGCGGACGGCGCGTGGGCGGTGCGCGGGCTGGCGCCCCCGAGAGCGCGCCGGCGCCGCCTGAGCCCGAGGAGCCCGCTCCGACCGGGCCGGTGTCGCTGCCTGACCTCGTGGCTGCGCGTCGAGGCCCTCGGCGTGCGCCGCGCGCGCGTGCGCCTGACCGACGCCGCACGACGCTGCGGCTCGAGGTCGAGGCGGTCGCCCACCGGCGCCGCGGGCCTCGATGGCTCAGCCGAAGGGGATGGCGACGCCGAGGTGGACGCGACCGCCACGGCCGTTCCCGGCCGGCCGCTCGCGCTGCGCGCTCGAGCGGGCTGCGCATGGACGGATCGCTGGCTGTCGCGCTCGGGCGTGGTGGCGCCTGGCCACCCGCATCGACCGCCTCGACCGCCGAGGTCGCGCCGCTCCTCCGGTCGCTTCTCGGCGTCGTCCCGCTCGGCGGGGCGCTCGACGCGCTGGCTCCTCGAGGGGGACGATCGGCCCCGCCCTCGCCGCGCCCTGGCGCCTGAGCGCCGCGTGCTCGCTCGAGGGCGTGCAGGTGCTCCACGCCGGGCGCCCTGCGCTGACCACGACGCTCGCCTGGTGGCGTCGACGCTGCCGGCGCGCACGGCCTCGAGCTGGGGCAGGTGCTGCTCGAGGGCCTCGTGGGCGAGGCCACGCGCACGCGCGCGGGCACCCTCCGCGTGGCGGCTCGAGCTGTCTCCGCCGCCCGCCGCGCCGGATTGCCCGCGCGGCGTCCCGGCCCGCGGCCCCGCCGCCGTCTCGCCCCTGTTCGTCCTCCGCGGCGTGGACATCCGCGGCGCGCGGCTGACCCTCCACGACGAGGCGGCCGTCGGCACCACCGTGGCGCTCGGCCTCCAGGACCTGTCGCTCGCGGCCCTCCACCTCGGCCCGACGCGCCGCCGCAGCCCCTGCGCCTGAGCCTGGCCCTCTCGCTCCCGGGGATCGCCGAGTCGCCTCGAGCTCGACGGCACGGCCAGCCCGCGCACCGCCGGTGATGCTCGACGGGGGCCAAGGCCCGCGGGGTGACCAACGCGGCCCTGCGGCCCTACCTGGGGCAGGTCGGCCTCGAGGACCTCTCGACGCCGGCGAGCTGGCCTTCCGCGCCTGGGCGCGGCCGAGGTCGCGGGCGACCACCTGCTCGAGGCCGCCCTGCGCGACCTGCGCCTGCTCGACGGCCCTCGCGAGCTCCTCGGCGCCGACGAGGCGCTCCTCGAGGGCGCCCGCGTCACGCCCGCCTTCGGCCCGCCCCGGGCGTCACCGTCGCGCGCGTGGCCGTGCGCCGACCCCGCATCGAGGTGCGCCGCGACGACGCGGGCGGCCTGGCCTCGGCGGCTGCGCGAATCCAGCCGGGCGGGCGCGAGCCCTGGCGCGCCGGCCGCCGCCGCCGCCGCGCGACGACGCGGCCGAGCCGCTCCGCCTCCGTCGACCTGCTCGAGGTCGAGGGCGCGCGCGGCCGCCTCGGTGACGACCTCGTCACGCCGCCGGCTCACCTGACCCTCGCCGACGCCGGGCTGCGCTCGAGGGCCTCGTGCTCGACCCAGCCGACACCAGCACGCCGCGCCTGCGGGCCTGGGCCGACGCGGCCGACCTCGGCCGCGTGATCGCGCCCGGCGCCCGGGGCGAAGCCGCCCCGGCCGCCGCCCGCGCGACCGTCCGATCGAAGGGCGAGCCCTGTCGCTCGCCCTGGGCTGGCGCCCTACCTTGCGGGCCGCCGCCGGCCTCGAGGACCGCCTGCGGCAAGGCGCGCGCTGGAGGCCGTGGTCGAGGCGCGCGCGTCGGAGGGTGAGGGCCTCGACGCGACGGTCGAGCGCCTGCGCCTGACCGACGGCGACGCCGAGCTCCTCCTCATCGACGGCGCCCGCGCCACGCCCGGCCAGGTCGAGGTCGGCGCGGTCGAGCTCGACCGCTCCGCGGCTGCCGTCCGCGCCCCCGACGGCGCCCTCGAGGTCCTCGGGTTCGCCCTCCCCTCCGCCTCGACCCCCGCCCCCGCCCCCGCTCCCGCTCCCGCCCCCGCTCCCGCCCCCGCTCCCGCTCCCGCTCCCGCCCCGCGCGCGTGACCCTCGGCGCCGTGCGCCTGGGCGACCTGACCGTGCGCGCGACCGACCGCACCCACCTCGGCCCTGGACGTCCGGCTCTTCCTCACCGCGACCGTCGGCCGGCTCGTCCTCGACCTCGCCGGCGCCCTGACCGACGCGCCCTACCGCATCGAGGTCCGCGCGCCGGGGCCTCGAGCGCGGCGGTCGGCGCCCTCGCCGCCGCGGCCGGCGGGGCGCGTCACCGCCGCCGTCGCGCTCGAGGGCCTCCTCGTCCCAGGCCGACCTGCTGTACCGGGAGGCGCTCGGCTCTCCTCACCGCGCCCCGGGGCGCGCGCCTCGACCTCGCCCTCGCCGCCGAGGCCGCGACGACGCCCCGCGGCCTGGCCGCGTCCGCCAGCGTGGAGGGCCTGTCGCTCACGGTCGCCGGCGAGCCGCTCGTGGGCCTCGACCACGCCCGCGTCGTCGGCCTCCGCCTCGAGGACGGCGACCTGGGCTTGCCGACGCCGTCGAGGTGCGCCGCGGTGCGGCGTCGAGCGGGCGGCGCCGAGCTGGTCGTGCGCGTGGGCGGCGTCGCGCCGGCGCCTCGGCGCGGCGCCGCCGACGCCGCCGCCCGCGCCCGCGAGCCGCGCCGGCGTCGTTCCCACCATCCGGCCTGACCGCCTCGGTGGTCGACGGCGCCGAGGCGGCGTGGATCGACGCCGCGACCGGCGTCGACTTCGTGGCCCGCCTCGACGTCGCGGTCGAGCGCTTCGCCCTCCGCCCTGACGCCGCCCCGCTGGCCAGCGCCTCGCTCACGTCCTGGCGCCGTCGACGCGCGCCTCACGCTCCGCGGCACCTCGCCTTCGGCCGCGCGGCCGACCAGGACGGCGCGGCGGTCGACCTCGCGCCTCGGCGCGCGGCATCCAGGCGGCCCCGCGGCCGCCTACCTGCCGCCGACGGCCTGGGCGCGCACCTGACCGACGGCCGCCTCGACGCCGCTTCGCGCGCCCTCGCCCCGCCCCGCGGCCGGCGGGCCTGGCGCCTGGCTGGCGGTCCGCGACCTGCGCTGGCGCGACGGCCCGACGGGTCGACCTCTCGCGCCGTCGCGTCGAGGTCGCGGCCCCGCGCGTGGACGTCGCGGCCGGCGCCGTCACCGTCGAGCACGCCACGGTCGACGGCGTCGAGGCGGCGGCGGACGTCGCGCCGGACGAGACGCGCCTCCTCGGCGTGGCGTTCGTGCCGGCGCCGCCGTCGACGCCGGCGCCGGCGCCGACCGCGGCGCAGACCGCCCAGGCCGCGCCCTCACGCTGCCGCTCGTCCGCGTCGAGGCTCCTGCGCCTCGCCGCGTCGCGGCTCGAGGTGGCGCCCCCGGCGCCGCGCCGCTCGCCGCCGCGCCGCTCGAAGCTCCGGTCCGAGGGCCCGCTCGTCCTCGGCGGCCCGCGGCCCGGCACGAACCCGCTGCTCGCGCCCCCTCGAGGGCGAGGCGCGCCGGCTGCCAGCTGGGTGGCGGTCCGCGTCCAGGCGGCGCCCTTCCAGGCCGACCCGTCGCTCGCCCTCACGCTCCAGGCGACCGGCCCGGTGCGAAAATTTCATCGACGCGCTCCCCGAGTTCGCGGGCGGCCGTCGCCGCGCAGGACGGGCTCACCGACGGCCTCCTCACCGCGCGCGCCCGCGTGGCCCTGCGCGCGCGGCGGGCTGACCCGACCGACTTCACCTTCCTGCGCCGGCCGCTCGCGGCCGAGGTCGTCCCCGAGCAGGTGGCCCTGCGCCCCCGCCCCGGCGGGCCGGTGCTCGCGGGCGTGTCGCATGTCCCGGCGGACGTCGCCGCGCTCGACCTGGCCACCGGCGCCGTGCGCGCGTGCGGACGCTCGAGGTCACGCGGCCTGCTCCTGGGCGCGGCGCTCCGGCGCGACGGCCCGCACGCGGGCGGCCTGGTCCTGCCGCCGCGCCTCGGCCCTGCCGCCCGCCTTGCTGCCCGGACCCGCTAGCCTCGCCTGCGCCCTGGCCCGGAGGTGCGCATCGACGCGCTCGTCGTGAGCGACGTCGACGTCGAGGTCGCCGACCACCTGCGACCCGCCGCTCCTCCTGCCGCTCACCGGGCTCGACCTTGCGGGTGAGCGGGCTCACGACGCGCCTCGCGCACGAGCGGCGCACCGTCCGCTTCGGCTTCGTCCTCGAGGGCGGGCCCGTGGCCCTGCGGGCCCAGTCGCTCGGCGCCGGGCAGCAGCGCCGCTTCCTCGGTGAGCTGCTCGTCTGGGGCGAGCTGGGCCTCCACCCGCGCCTCGTCGGCCGCGTCGACGCGCGGCCTCGGCGCCGAAGGACCGCCTTCGCCGGGCCGGCGAAGAAGCAGGGGTGGTGCTCGGCGACGGCGCCGTCGAGGGCGCGGCGACGCGGTCGTCTTCCGCGAGGATTTGCCGGGTGGCCCTCTCCGCGCGCGTGCGCCTCAGCGCTCGACCGGTCCGAGCCGGACGGCGGCTGGCTGGGGCGCTTCCTCGGCTTCTCGGCCCCGACCAACGTCATCCTCGGCGTTCCTCATATGACCCGCCGGCGGCGCCTTCGACTTCGCTGTCGACGAGGTGGATTCCTCGGCGCTGAGGTGTCGCCGCGGTCGGCCGGACGGTCGGCGGCGTCGTCACCGACCTAGTCGGCTCGGTCGCTGGCGAGCGCGCCGAAGGCCCGGGCACCGTGGCCGGCGTCGGCGGCTTGCCTGGCCGGGGCCTGGGCCTTCCAGGACGATTATACGAGCCGCCCGCTCATCGCCTTCGAGGCCGGTGACGCCCGTCGGCGCTCGACGAGGCGGCGCGCCTGGCCGATCGCGGACGCGGCTGCGCAAGGAGCGCGGGTCGAGGTGGCGCCTGGAGCATGACCCTGGGCGCGCCGACTTGGCCTGCCTGGCTGACGCCGCGCGGCCGTCCCCCGACGACCTGGTGGCGACGTCCTCGTGGCGCTCCGAGCGCTGGTGGCGCCGGCGGGCGAGCGAGGCCGCCGCCGCCGAGGCGCGCGACGCCTTCCGCGCCGGCGTCTCCGCCGAGGCCCGCGCCGCCGCGAGCGGGCCGCCGACCCTCACGCCAGGCGGGCGACGCCCCGAGGCGCCGACGAGGCCTGTGGCCTCGCAGGCGCGGCGCGCGCGGCGACGGCGGCGCGCGCTGGCCCTGGCGCAGAACCTGCCTTCCTGGCCAGGCGCGCTCGACGCCGCAGGGCGCGCTCATGGATGCGCTGGGCGAGGGCGCGCCGAGCGCCTGCGCGTCGGCCGACCGCGCGTGCCGGAGGGCGACGACGAGGTCGCGTGGTGGTGCGCGTCGTCGTCCGGACCCGGGTGGCTGACGGCGCTCGTCCCCGATGACCTCCGCGGGTTGGCTCGCCATTGACACGGAGGCAACGGAGGACGACGGAGGTCACGGAGGAGAGGAGGAAGAGCTTCCGCGGTCTTCGTGGACCTTCGTTGCCTCCGTGTCCCATCGTGAGCCCACACCGCTCCACCTCGATCACGACGACCGGCGGCGGCGACTAGTCGATCCCAAGCTCCCGCCGGAGCGCGAGCCCTGCGCGCCGAGCAGCGCCACGCGCTCGTCGAACATCGCGCGCACCGCGCGGCGCAGCGACGGGTCGCGGCGCAGCGCTCCTCATCGAGGAGCGCGACCGCCTCGCGGCCGCGCGCGGGGTCGCCCGTGCGCCCGAGCAGGACGAGCGCCCACTCGCCGCGCAGGAGGAGGATCGAGGGCACCGGGTCGGGCCGAGGCGCCCGCGAGAGCCTCGCCATGGCGCCCTCGCGCTCTCTGCGCGAGCGCTGCTCCGGGTGCTGCTCCGGGTGCTGCTCCGGGTGCTGGAGGAGGAGGAGCCCGAGCTGTGCCTGCAGCGGCGGCAGGCGCCCTGGCGCCCGCTCGACGGCCCGGCGAGCGCAGACACGGCGGCCTCCGGCCAGCCGGGTCGGCGGCCGCCTCCTCGACGAGCGCCCGGTCGCGCGCCAGCGCCGCGGTCGCCAGCGGCCCTCGGCCCGCTCGCTCGAAGCCGGTTGCGCGCGGCGCGCCAGCTCGGGCGCGGGCCGCGGTGGAGGCCGCGGTCGAAGGCGTGGGCGGCCAGCGCCTCGGCGTCGGCCTCGCGCCCGGCCTGCACGAGGAGCGCAGCCTTCAGCGCGAGGGCGGCGGCCAGGGCGAGGCGGCCTGCCCGCGCGGCCGGATCGGCCGGCGGGCGGTCGGCGCCGTCGTCGGGCCACGCAGGACCAGGCCAGGCCGAGGGCCGCGGCCAGCCGGCAGGGCCACGGCCGGGATCTTCAGGGCGAAGTCGAACCCGGCGGTGGAGGAGTTCCTGATCGCGCCGCCGAGGGCGCCGGCGGCGAGGGCGCGGTCGCGCGGCTCGGCGCGACGGAGCGCGCGGCGGCGACCCCGGCCAGGGGAGGAGGGCGATCCCCCGCCCGGCGGCGGGGCCGCCCACGCCCGCGGGGAGCTCGAGGTAGTCGTTGTGCGCGTCGGCGGGGCGCGTCCCGCCGCGGGCCGCATCGAGGACCGCGAGCGACGCGTCGTCGAACGTCCCCAGCCCGGCCCCGGCCCACGGACGGCCGGCCACGACCCGCGCGGCGACGGTCCAGTTCTCCACGCGCCCCGCCAAATCGTCGGGGCGCGCGCGGGAGTCGTCGAAGCGCTCGGCCAGGCGCTCCACGTCGGCGGTCGTGGCCAGGGCAGCGCCCGCGACCACGGCGGCCACCAGGGCCGCGCCGGCGAGGCGCCCCCCTCCGAGGCGCCCGGCCAGGGCCGGCGTCGCGACGGCCACCAGCGCGGCGGCCACGGCGCCCGCGCGCGAGCGGGTCGCCAGCACGCCGACGACCAGGAGCGCGGCCGCGATCGCCGCCAGGCCGCGCCGCGACGTGGCCCAGGCCCGCAGCGAGCCCCGGCGCCGCGCGGCGTCGGGCAGCGGCGCGAGCCCGACGCCGAGCGCCAGGCCGAGGCCGACGACGAGGAACGTCGCCAGGTGGTTCGGGTTCACGAACGGCCAGGCGGTCCGGCCGCGCCAGGCGGGGCTCTCCGCCTGCACGGCCAGCGCCGCCAGGGCCAGGCCGCCGGTCGCGAGCGCGAGCGCCAGCGCCGTGCGCGCGGCGGCGCGCGGGTCGCGGCCCACCCCGCGCGCGGCGGCGAACACCGCCAGGTAGGCCAGCCCCAGCGCCGCCGCGCGCCCCGTGGCGGCGGGCTCGATCGACAGCGGCCGCGCCGCCGGCGCGAGCCCGGCCGCCGCGGCGTCGGCCGCGAACAGGTCGGCCGTGGCCGGCGCCAGCGCGGTGACCAGCCCCGGCGGCGCCGGGAGGAGCTGCAGGGCCGCCGCGGCGACGACGACGCCCGCCGCCAGGGCGGGGGCGTGGGCGAAGGCGCCGCCGCCGGGGTGCGGCGTCCGCCAGGAGGCCGCGGCGTGGGCGAGGGCGACGAGGCCGCAGGCGACCACGACCCCCGCCCGGTGCAGGTCGCCCGTGGCGCCGCCCGGGTTGACCGCCACCAGCCCCACCAGCGCGGCGAGCGCGAGGCCGAGCGCCAGCGACGACGTCTGGGCGGCGGGCAGCATCCGGGGGCGAGTATAGGGGGCGGACGGACGGGGCGGCACGCGGCGGCGCCGCCGGGCGCGCGGCCGGGTACGATCGCCCCCGTGACCACCATGACGACCGGGACCCCCCTCCAGCCCTGGAGCGCCCTCCGCGGCGCCGTCGCCGGCGACGCCGCGATCTGCCCGGTGGCCGGCTACGGCGACGAGGCGGCCGAGTACGCCGCCCTGCGCGAGGGCGCGGGCCTCTGGGACGCGGGCGCCTGGGGCGTGCTGCGCTTCTCCGGCCCGTCGCGCCTCTCGTTCCTGCACAAGTACTGCACGCAGGACGTCAAGGACCTCGCCCCGGGCGCCGGGGCCTACGGCTGCTGCCTGACGGTGAAGGGCGGGATGGTCGCCGACCTGCGCGCCCTCGCCCGCGAGGACGACGCCCTCGTGCTCGTGCCGCCCGCCGCGCGCGCGGCGCTGCCGCAGCACCTGGCGAAGTACGCCCTGTTCGACAAGGTGACGATCGCCCCCGCCGACGACCTGACGCTCCTCGGCCTCCACGGCCCGCGGGCCGCCGAGGTCGCGGGCGCAGTGCTCGGCCCGACGCCCGAGGGAGGGCCGTGGTCGCACGCGGCGCGGGCGTGGTCGGGTCACGCGGTGCAGGTCGCCCTCGCCCCGCTCGGCGCGCTGCCGGGCCTCCACCTGGTCGTCCCCCGTGACGCCGCGCCGGGCCTGGCCGACGCGCTCGTGGCGGCCGGCGCGCGCCCCGTCGGCAGCGCGGCGCTGGAGCAGGTGCGGGTCGAGGAGGGCGTCCCGCTGTTCGGCGTGGACCTCGACGAGCGGACGATCCCGATCGAGGCCGGCCTCGAGGCGCAGGGGATCAGCTTCACGAAGGGCTGCTACATCGGCCAGGAGGTCATCGCCCGCATCGCCCACCGGGGGCACGTCAACCGGACGCTGGCCGCCGTGCGCCTCGCCGCTCCCCCGGCCGCGGCGCAGGCGCCGCTCCTGCGCGACGGCAAGGAGGTCGGCGCCGTGACCACGTGGGCGCGCTCGCCGCGCGCCGGCGCCCTCGTCGGCCTGGCCCTCCTCCACCGCAAGCACGCCGACCCCGGAACGACCCTCGAGGCCGGGCCGGGGGGACCCGCCGCCACGGTCATCGCGCTGCCCGTGTCTCCGGCCTGAGAGGCCAGAGAGCGGCAACGAGGTCGGATCCGTCCCGGATGCGTTCGATCCGCGCAGGAAGTGCGCGGAAGGCGAGCACGGCGACGCCTCGTCACCTCCACTTAGGGCCTTCCCCGGTCGGCATGCGAGGTGCAAGGTCGGGCCGGCATGCACGTTCGGCTCACGCGCGCAGGCGCGTTGGCCCTCGTCGTCGTGGCGGTCGGCCTGGGGTGGTCGTCGGGACGTGGCGGGTGGGCCCCCCAGACCTCGGACACGGCGCCTCACCCGGGCCATCCGGGTCGTCCGGGCGACGACCTCGCGCCCACCACCGCGGCGCCGCCGCTCGATGACGAGGTCGACCTCGTCGACGACGACGAGGCCCGGCCGGATGCGGCCGAGGTCGCCGACCCGCGGACCACGATCGCCGTCCTGCGCGTCCGCGAGGGCGGCGAGGCGATCGACCTCGTGCGGTGGGTCACCAGGCCCTTCGCGACCGAGGCGCCCGGCCCGCGCGGCGCCACCCACTACGTGCTCGAGGACGCGGTCACGGGCGAGCGCCTGGCCGCCGGGCCGTGCCCGCTCCCGCGCCTGTGCACCTGCCCCGGCCCCGACCACCCGCGCGGCTGCCTGCGCGTGCGCCACCAGGCCGTGGTGCGCCTCAAGCTGCCGCGGCTGGCGCCGGTGGAGCGCCTGACGATCGTCGGCCCCGACGGGCCGATCGCCTCCTTCATCCTCGACGAGGCGTCATGACCGGACCACGCCGGCTGCTCCTGGCCCTCCTCCTCCTGGCCGCCCCCGCGGGCGCGCAGGAGCCGCGCCTCACGAGCGACCTGGCCTCGACCGACTGGGCCCGCGCCGTCGACGTGGTCATCCTCTCCGAGGGCTACGTGCGGGGCGAGGAGCAGCGCTTCCTCGCCGACGCGAAGCGCCTCGCCGACGCGATCCGCCTCGACCCCGACGCCGCGCCCCTGCGCGCCGGGCCGCCGATCAACCTGCACTTCGTCTTCGTCCCCGGCCGCGACCGCGGCGCCCCCTGGCAGCCCGGGCGACCGGCGCGGCGGACGCCCTTCGGCGTCCACGTCACGCCCGAGGGCGACCTCGAGGCCGACGACGCCGAGGCCGACGCGCTCGCGGCCGAGGTGGCGCCGGACGTCGACGTCGTGGTGGTCCTGGCGCGCCTCACGCCCGCCGACGAGCCCATCCCGGCGAGCGCGCGCCGGCGCTGGCCGGTCGCCGAGGGCGACGACCTCGACCTCCCCGAGGACCCCGACGACGTGCGCCCCAACGCCGACGTGCCGACGGACGGCGGGCGGATCCGCACGACGACGCTCGACCCCGAGGCCTTCCTGCACGAGCTCGGCCACGCCCTCTACGGCCTGGGCGACGAGTACGAGGAGTACCCTGGCGCGCCCTCCGCGGACGAGCGCTGGGAGGTGGCCGTGTGCCCGAACCTGACGCTCGAGCCGACGGGGCGGCGCTGGCGCGACATCGTCGACACGGCGTTCGAGGGCGGCGGCATGTGGACGAAGGGCGTGTGGCGCCCCGAGCGCCGCTGCCGCATGCGCGAGAGCCGCGCCGACGCCTTCTGCCTCGTGTGCCAGGAGGTCATCCGCGGCGGCCGCGACGCCGACGCGCCCGGCGCGCCGGTGTGGACGCGACCGACGGAGGACGCGCTCGTGCTCCTCCCGCCAGGCCAGCGCCGGCTGACGCTCGAGCCGCGCTGGCGCCACCGCGGCGACGCGCCCGTGAGCTTCCACCTCGACCTGCGCCGCATCTCGCCCGACGGGCGGCGCCGGCAGGTGTGGTGGGACGCCGTCGAGGGGCACGCGCGCCGGACGACGCTCGAGGTCGGCGTGCAGCGGGCCGGCACCTACGCGCTGGGGATCTCGGCCGTGAACCTGGCCGGAGCGTCGGAGGTGGTCTGGACGACGTTCACCGTGCGACCGGGCGGGTCGGCCTCGGGCCTCGTGGGCGCGGTGGGCGAGGCGACCGACTGATGGAGCCGACGAGCGCGGTGAGGGACTACGACCTGCGCTTCAGCCGCTTCTCGCCGCCGCCCATGTCGACGATCGCCCGGTAGGCGTCCGCGTCGAGCGGGCACACCGACAGCCGCGACTGGCGCACGAGCGCGATCTCCTTCAGCCGCGGGTCGGCCTTGATCTCGGCGAGCGTCACCGGTCGGGCCAGTGCGGCCACGGGCTTCACGTCGACCACCACCCAGCGCGGGTCGTCGGCCGTCGGGTCGGGGTAGGCCTCGCGCACGACCTCGACGACGCCCACGACCTCGCGGTCGCCGACGCTGTGGTACCAGAGCGCCCGGTCGCCGACCTTCATCGCGGCGAGGTTGTTCCTGGCCTGGAAGTTCCTCACGCCGTCCCAGTGCGTGACGCCGTCGCGCAGCATGTCGGCCCACCCGTAGACCGTGGGCTCCGTCTTCACCAGCCAGTGCGCGCGCGCCATGGGGGTCCCCCTCCGGATGGCGAGAGCCTACCCCGCGACAGGACCGGCTAGGATGGGGCCATGCAGCTCCTGCACGACCTCCTCCCCCTCCTCGTCTTCTTCGGCGTATTCAAGGCGTGGGGGATCTTCGCCGCCACGGGGGCGCTCATCGCGGCCGTGGTCGTGCAGACCGCCGTCCAGCGGGCGAGGGGCAAGGAGGTCAGCCGGATGGCGCTGGGGTCGGCGGCGGCGGTCGTCGTCCTCGGCGGCGTGACGCTCGTCCTGCGCGACCCGACCTTCCTCCAGTGGAAGCCGACCGTCGTCTACTGGCTCCTGGGCGGCGCCTGCCTGGGCAGCCTGGTCGTGGGCGAGCGGCCCCTGATCGAGCGGCTCCTCGGCGCCAAGGTGCGCCTCGAGCGGCCGGCGTGGACGCGCCTGACCCTGGCCTGGGCCGCCTTCTTCGTCGCCCTCGGCGGGCTGAACCTCCTCGTCGCCTACCGCTTCGACCTCGACACCTGGACGACGTTCAAGGTCTTCGGCCTGCTCGGGCTGACGGTGGCCTTCCTGCTCGCGCAGGCGCCGTGGCTGTCGAGGCACGTGATCGACGACGAGCCGGCGGAGGCGGAGAGCGCCTAGTCCTCTGTCGGGCTCGAACCCTTGGGTCGAGCTCGAAGCGCCACCAGGCCTCTCACCGTGCGCGGTCACACGGCGCCGAGCTCCCGCGAGACCGCGCGGACGCGCTCGACCGCCCGCCCGAGGTCCGCGCCCAGCGCGGAGGCCCCGCCGAGGCCCCCGCGGGCGCGCAGGAGCGACCGGAGCGCCTCCTCGAGCGCGCGCGCCTGCTCGATCGCCCGGGCGGCGCGCGCGGCGTCGGCGGCGCGCGCCGCCGCGTGAGCGCGGGCGGCCGCGAGGCCGGCGCCGCCGAGCTGGCCGATGCGCCCGGCCAGGGCCACGTCCTGGGGGTCGAACGGCCGCCGCACGCCGCTGGTCGCCAGGCGCAGGACTCCCAGCGCGGCCCCGGTCTCCGGCGCGATCAGCGGCGCGACCGCCCAGCTCCGCAGCACGAGCCCGACGAGCTCGGTCAGGTGCTCCGCGTCGACGGCGGCCGCCTCCAGGTACGCCGGCGCGACCGGCGGCAGCAGCTGGGGCCGGCCGGTCTGCAGGGCCTGGAGGCTGGAGAACGCGACGTTCGGCAGGAGCCCCCAGCGCTCCTCGAGCGCCCGCACGCGCTCGGCGCGGGAGGGGTCGACGTGGCGCAGGACGACCCGGCGCCGGAGCCCGCCCTCGTGGAGCAGGTCGACGATCGCCAGGTCGGCGAGCAGCGGCACCGCCGCGCAGGTCAGCCGCTCCACGAGGGCGTCGGCCTCGAGGACCCCGGCGGTCGCGCCGGCGGCCTCGAGCACGGCCTCGAGCGCCTCGTCCGGCGGCCGGCGACCGGTCACGTCGGTCATCGCCAGGAGGAACAGCCGCGCGTCCGTGCCGGGGTCCGGGACCCTCCGCGCGTCGAGGAGGACGCGCCGCTCGGCCCCGGCGCGCGAGGTCAGGTCGAGCTCGACGGCCTGCGGCGCCTCGTCGCGGGCGCAGGCCCGGAGCCGCCGCAGGAGCGCCGCGCGGTCGAGCCGGGCGAGCGCCGGCAGCGGCCGCCCCGCCGCCCGCTCGCGCTCGACGTCGAGGAGCGCGGCGGCGGCCAGGTTCAGCTCGACCACCAGGGCGTCCTCGGTGACGAGCACGTGCGCAACGGGCGACCGCTCGTACAGCTCGGCGATCCGCTCGCAGCCCTCGCCCGACCGGAGCGACGGGACGACGCCCGGGGGGGAGCGGGGAGGCTCAGGCGACGGCTCGAGCACGCGCACGCTCCGTGGAGACTGTAGCCCTGCACCCCGGACATCGCTCGCCACGTCACCCGGCGGGGACGACGACCCTGGCGCGGCCGCCAGGTCTACAATCGCCGGCTGCATGACCCAGGACACCCGCCACCTGGAGGCCACGCCGGCGTCCCGTGTACCGATCGTCGGCGTAGGGACGGCCAGCCTCGACCCGCTGATCGCCCTGCTCGCGCGCCTCCAGCGCCAGGAGCTCGCGGTCGTCGTCGTGTTCGAGGACCGCGCCGCCGACGGCGCCGCCGACGCGCTCACCCGCGCCACCCGGCTCCAGGTCCACGAGGCCCGCGGCGGCGAGGCCCTGCGGCCGGGGCACGTCTACCTGGCCCCCGACGGCCAGGACCTGCGCCTGCAGGGCGGCGCGCTCCAGGTCACGCCCCGGGGTCCGGGCCGCGCCCTGCCGATCGACACGTTCTTCCGCTCGCTGGCCGAGGAGCGGCGCGGCGAGGCGGTCGGGGTCGTGCTCGGCGGGGCCGGGACCGACGGCACGCTCGGCCTCGAGGCCCTCAAGGCGGCCGACGGGATCGCGCTCGTGCAGGACCCGAGCACCGCCGACCGCGACCGCATGCCCCGGAGCGCCCTCGAGACCGGCTGCGCGGACTTCACCGGCTCGGCCGAGGAGCTCGGCGACGAGCTGTCGCGCATCCTGGCCCATCCCTACCTCGCGCCCGACCGGCCGGCCGAGGGCGGCCACGAGCTCGACGGGCTCCCGCGCCTCCACGCCCTCCTCCGCGCCGCGTTCGGGCACGACCTGTCGCTCTACAAGCAGGGGACGATCATCCGGCGCGTCGAGCGCCGCATGGCGCTCCGCAAGACGGAGCGCATCGACGACTACCTCCGCCTCGTCCAGTCGAGCCAGGCCGAGCTGGCGGCGCTCTACCGGGACCTGCTCATCGGGGTCACCAGCTTCTTCCGCGACGGCGAGCCCTTCGACGCGCTCAAGGCGTCCGTCTTCCCCGCCGTCCTCGGCAAGCGGCGGCAGGACCTGCCCGTGCGCGTGTGGGTCCCGGGCTGCTCGACGGGCGAGGAGGCCTACTCGATCGCCATCGCGCTGCTCGAGCATCTGGGCGACCGGGCGCAGGACCTCCGCCTGCAGGTGTTCGGCACCGACATCGACGCCATGGCGATCGAGCGGGCCCGGCGCGGCATCTACCCGGAGAACATCGCCCTCGACGTCTCCCCGGAGCGGCTGCACCGCTTCTTCGTGAAGAAGGACGGGCACTACCAGATCTGCCGGCGCGTGCGCGACATGCTCGTGTTCGCCACGCAGGACGTGACGAAGGACCCGCCCTACTCGCGGCTCGACCTGATCAGCTGCCGCAACGTCATGATCTACCTGCAGGCCCCGCTCCAGCGGCGGGTCCTGCGGATCTTCCACTACGCGCTCAACCCGGGCGGGTTCCTCCTCCTGGGGACGTCCGAGAGCGTCGGCGACTCGACCGACCTGTTCTCGCTCGCCGACCGCCACAACAAGATCTACGCCAAGCGCAGCCTCCTCCCGGCGGCGGCCACGTTCGACGTCACCGTGGGCGAGGGCGCGCTCCGCGGGAACCCCGAGCCGGTCCGGCCGGCGACGCCGCGGGAGCCGCGGCCGCACGCGACCGTGCAGCAGCTCGCCGACCGCAGGGTGCTCGAGCGGTTCGGCCCGCCGGGCGTCGTCGTGAACCGCGACCTCGAGGTCCTGCAGTTCCGGGGGCGCACGGGGCCGTTCCTGGACCCGACCCCCGGCGTGGCCACGCTCATCGTCCTCAAGCTCGCCCGGCCCGAGGTGGCGATCGAGCTGCGGACGGCGCTCCAGCGCTGCCAGCGCGAGGGGGGCCCGGTCACGGCCCGGGCCGTCCTCGTGCGCACCTCCGAGGGGCCGCGCGTCATCGACATCGAGGTCACGCCGCTCGAGGCGGGCGACCCGTCGGGCGCCTGCATGCTCGTCCTGTTCGCGCCGGCCTCGGAGGAGCCGGCGCCGCCGGAGGAGCCGCAGCCCCTGCCCCCGGAGCGGCGCCGCCTGGAGGAGCTCGAGCACGAGATCCTCACCACCAAGCAGCACCTGCAGTCGACGATCGAGGAGCTGGAGACGGCGAACGAGGAGCTCCAGTCGGCCAACGAGGAGCTCCAGTCGGCCAACGAGGAGCTCCAGTCGACCAACGAGGAGCTGGAGACGTCCAAGGAGGAGCTGCAGTCCACCAACGAGGAGCTGACGACGGTCAATGACGAGCTGCAGACGCGCATGGAGGAGCTCAGCCAGAGCAACGACGACCTGCACAACGTGCTCGTGTCGATCGACACGGCCCTGGTGATCGTCGGCATGGACCTGCGCATCCGCCGCTTCACCCTGTCCGCCGAGCGCCTGCTGGGGCTGGTCCCGGGCGACGTCGGCCGGCCGGTCGGCCACCTGCGCGCGTTCGTCGCCGTGCCCGAGCTCGAGCAGGTGGTCGCCGGGGTCGTCGAGCACGTGGCCCCGCGCACCCTCGAGGCGCGCGGCGTGGACGGCCGGTGGTACGAGCTGCGCATGACGCCCTACAAGACGACCGACTACACGATCAAGGGCGTCCTCCTCACCTTCGTGGACCTCGACGTCCTGCGCCGGCGCGGCCTCCTCGGCGCCGGCGACCCGGCCGCGGTGGCCCGCCGGGTCGTGGGCGCGGCGCCGCACCCGACCCTCCTGCTCGACCCGGGGCTCCGGGTGTCGTGGGTCAACGCGGCGTTCCTGCGGACCTTCCAGCGCGAGGAGGCCGACGTGACCGGGCGACTGGTGCAGAACCTCGGCGCCCCCTGGGCGGACCCGGGCCTCCACGCGCGGCTCGAGCGCCTGGTGACGGAAGGGGTGCCGTTCGCGGACCTGCGGCTCCGCGACCGCGCGGCGGGCGGGGGGCCCCGGGCGCTCGTGGTCGGGGGCAGCAGGATCGAGCTGGCGACCGACGAGGTCGGAGGGGCGGCGCTGCTCCTCCACGTGTTCGTGCAGGAGGAGGCGCCATGACCGAACCCACGCGCGAGGCCGGCGCGACGGGCGAGCCGGCGACGGCGCGGCGGCTGCCGCCCGTGCCCGAGCCGGCGCCCGCCCCGGGGCTGGCGAGCCCGGGCGACGTCCAGGGCGACGCGCTCGCCCTGCACCAGGTCGAGCTGGAGCTCCAGAACCAGGAGCTCCGCGCCGCCGAGGCCCGGCTCGAGGCGGCGCGGACCCGGTCCGCCGAGCTCTTCGACGGGGCGCCCGTGGCGGCGTGCCTCCTCTCGCGCCGCGGCAACGTCCTCGAGCTGAACCGCGCCGCGGCGGCGCTGCTCGAGGCCCCGCCCCTGCGGGCCGCCGGCCGGCCGCTCGTGGCCCTGGTCCGCTTCGACGACGGGACGGACTTCCTCGACCTGCTCGGGCGCGCGCTGGCCGGAGGCGGCGCGCCGGCGCGCGCCGACCTGACCTTCCGCACGCGCGGCGGGCGCGAGGTCGCGGCGCGGTTCGTCGGCGCCGCGGCGCGCGACGAGGAGGGCGGGCTCACCTGCCGGCTGACGATGGTCGAGGTCGACGACCGGCTGCGCCTGGAGCGCGGGCTCCGGGCCGTGGCCGAGGCCGGGGCGACCCTCGCGGGGGCCCGGGACGAGGCGCAGATCGTCGCCGCCGCGGCGCGCGCGGCCGTGCCCGCCCTGGCCTGCGCCGCCGTGGTCGACCTGATCGTGCGGGGCGGCGCGCTCTCACCGCGCGCGGCCGTGGTCCACGTCGACGGCGCCCGCGCCGAGGACCTGCGCGAGGCGGAGGCGCGGTGGGGTCCCCTGCCGAGCGTCGGCCTGGCCGCGGTGGACGCCCTGCAGCAGCGCCGCGGCCAGCTCGTGCCCACCCCGGCGTCGTATGCCGCGCTGGCGGCCAAGGACGAGGAGCACGGGCGTTTCCTCGCCCGCCTGGGGCTGCACGCGTGGCTGGCCGTCCCGCTGCTGCCGGACGTCGACGCCGCGCCGCTGGGGGTCCTGCGCCTGGCGGTCGGCCCGGGGCGGCCGCCCTTCGAGGCGGACGACGTGGAGGTGGCCGCGGCCCTGGGGAGGCTGGCCGGGGCGGCGCTCGCGGCGGCCCGGCGCCTCGCGGCGGCGGATGAGGCCGTCCAGACCCGGGACAGCCTCCTGGCCGAGGTCGCGCACGACCTCGGGACGCCGGCGACCGTGGTCCAGCTGGTCGCGGCGACGCTCGAGCGGACCGCCCCGCACCCGGCGACCCCGGCGTCGCTGACGGCCCTGGGCCGGGCGGCCGACCGGCTGCGAGCGCTGACGCTGCAGCTCCAGGACCTCACGAGCCTCGACCTCGGCCGGCTGCGGCTCGTCCGCGCGCTCCACGCGCCGGCCGACGTCGTCCACGACGCCGTCGCGCTCCACGCGCCGCTGGCGGCGCTCGAGCACGTGACCCTGCGCGCCGACGTCGAGCCGGGCCCGCCGGTCCTCCTCGACCGCGACCGCGTGGGCCAGGTGCTCTCGAACCTGCTGGAGAACGCGATCCGCGCCGCGCCCGCGGGGAGCGAGGTCGTCGTGGGCGCGAGGCGGACGCCCCGGGGGGCGCGCTTCCACGTCGAGGACGCGGGGCCGGGCCTGACGCCCGACGAGCTGGCGCGGGTGTTCGACCGCGCCGCGCGCCCCGCCCGCGCAGTCGCCGGCGTGGCGGGGCTCGGCCTGGCGATCGCGCGGGGGATCGTCCACGCCCACGGCGGGCGGATCTGGGCCGAGTGCGCGCCCGGACGCCCGACCGTGTTCGCGTTCGAGCTGCCGCGCTCGTCGGAGGAGGGCGCGTGACGCCGCATCGCGACATCATCGTCATCGGCGGCTCGGCCGGCGGGCTCGAGCCGCTCCGGCGCCTCGTCGCCGACCTGCCGGCCGACCTGCCGGCCGCGGTGTTCGTCGCCCTGCACCTGTCGCCGTCGCACCGCACCCACCTGCCCGAGATCCTCTCCCGCAGCGGCCCCCTCCCGGCCGAGCTGGGGGTGCACGGCCACGCCATCGCCTCGGGGCGGATCGTCGTCGCGCCGCCGGACAACCACCTCATGGTCCGCGACGACCACGTGGTCGTGGTGCGCGGCCCGAAGGAGAACGGCCACCGTCCGGCGGTGGACCCGCTGTTCCGCTCGGCGGCGGCCGCCTACGGGCGGCGGGTGATCGCGGTCCTGCTCAGCGGCGCGCTCGACTGCGGCACGGCCGGGTTCATGGTCGTGCGGGCGCGCGGCGGGCTCACCGTCGTGCAGTCGCCCGAGGACGCCCAGGTGCCCTCCATGCCGCAGAGCGCCCTGCGCCACGTGCCGGTCGACCACGTCGCGCCCTCCGCTGACCTCGGCGCGCTGCTCGCCCGGCTGGTCCGGGAGCCCCTGCCCCCCGAGCAGGCGGCGCCCTCGCCCGAGCCCGCGCCGGGCAAGCCGCCGAGCGAGGCGACCGCGCCGCTGACGGACGTCGTGTGCCCCCTCTGCCAGGGCGTGATGACCGAGGTCCGACACGGCGATTTCGTGCAGATGCGCTGCCACGTGGGGCACGCCTTCTCGCTCGACGGCCTCATGCAGATGCAGTTCGACCACCTGGAGACCGCCCTGTGGGCGGGCGTCCGCGCCCTCGACGAGAGCGCGCGCGTGGCGCGGCGCGCGTCGCACAGCCAGCGGGTCCCCACCCTCGAGGACCGCGCCCGGACGCTCGAGAACCAGGCCGAGGTGATCCGCCGCATGCTCCTCGACCCGTCCTGGCCGGGCCCGAGGCCGGGCTGACGGCGAGGCCGACCGCCCCTTGCGCCGGCGCGCCGTCCGGGCGATACGGGGGCTGCGAGGAGGCGGCCATGGGACTCGGCTGGATGCGCGAGCGGGCGGCGGTGTGGGACGCGGGGAAGGCGCGGCTCGTGGGCGAGGCGCCCGTCGGCGTGTTCGACGCGCGCTACAGAGAGCTGGCGGCCGGCGCGCCGGTGCCGGGCGAGTGGTGGCGCGTCGAGGAGGACGGGCGCCTCGTCGGCTACGGCTGGCTGGAGGTGGTGTGGGGCGACGCCGAGGTGCTGTTCGTCGTCGACCCCGAGGCGCGCGGCAAGGGCGCCGGCAGCTTCGCCCTCGAGCGGCTCGGTGAGGAGGCCCGGGCGCGGGGCCTGCGCTACCTCTACAACACCGTGCGCCCGACCCACCCCGAGCGCGAGCGGCTCACGGCCTGGCTGACGAAGCGCGGCTTCCGGCCCGCCGAGGACGGGTCGCTCCGCGCCCCGCTCAAGGGCTGATCGAGGGCTGATCGAGGGCTGAGCAGGGGCTGATCAGGGGCTGACGGGGGCGCCTTGAGCCGGCACCGCCACGGTCGCCGTCACCCCGGCCCGGCGCAGGCGCGCGAGGAGCGCGCCGCCGAGCGCCGTGGCCGGCGTGAGCACGCCGCCCCCGGGCGGGAGGGCGTCGCGGTCGAGGGCCAGGGCCATGGCCGCCTCGCACAGGAACAGCGCCGTGGCGCGGTTCCCGGGGTCGCCCGGGCAGGCGAGCTCGCCCGTGGCGCGCCGGCCGTCGGCGGCCTCCGCGATCAGCCGCAGGCGCACGTGGCCCGCGGCCATCGCCGCCTCCGACGGCCCCTCGCCGGGCGGCGGGGCCAGCCTGCGCACGAGGCGACGCCCGAGCCGGCTGCGGAGCAGCCCGTCGCCCACGCGCATGCCCGCCGACACGGCCACGGCGGCCACGCGCGGGAGCTCCAGCCCCTCGTCGTAGGCGAAGCGCGGCCCGTAGGCCCGGCCGCGCTCGGCCCACAGCGCGGCGCTGCGCAGGACGACCTGCTGGTTGATCGGCGACATGACGAAGGGCGCCAGCCAGACGTCGAGGTCGTCGTCGCGCCCGGCCGAGCGGCGCACGGGCCGGTCGTCGACGAGGCCGCGGCCGGGCGGCGGGACGAGGAGCAGCGGGTCGCGCAGGGCGGCCGCGTCGCCCGACTCGGCGAGCGTCAGGGCGCTGGCGACCGTGCCCCCGTTGACGCCGCCGCCGCGCAGTCGGAACGCCCCGGCCACGCGCCGCACGGGCTGGTCCCACGCCTCGCGGACCGCGTCGACGAGCATCCAGGTCCCGATGTCCGCGGGGATCGAGTCGAACCCGCACAGGGGCACGATGCGTGTGCCCTCGGCCGCGGCGCGGGCGTGGTGGCGCTCGATCAGCCGCCGCGCCCACGGCGTCTCGCCGGTGATGTCGGCGTAGTCGGTGCCGGCCTCGACGCAGGCGGTCACGACCGGGTCGCTGTAGCGGGCGAAGGGCCCCGCGGTCGAGGCGACCACCCGCGCGCGCGCGGCCATGTCGCGCACGGCCCCCGGGTCGCCGGCGTCGACCCGCAGGAGGGCGACCTCCGGCCCGTCTTCGACGGGACGGAGGTCGCGGCGCAGGGCCTCGAGCTTGCCCGGGTCACGCCCGGCGAGCGCCCATCGCAGGCCGGGCGGGGCGTGGTCGGCGAGGTAGCGGGCGGCGACGCGGCCGGTGAAGCCGGTCGCGCCGTAGAGGACGAGGTCGAGGTCGCGGTCCATCGCAGTGCTCCCGGCGCCATGCTCCCGGCGTCGCTCCGTGCGTGCGCCCCGAGCCTACCGCCCCGCGCCGCCCTGGGCGCCCGGACCCGGGCTGCCTGCTACCGTCCTGCCCCGGGGAATCGGCCGCGGAGACGGCGCGTTCCCCTCACGCGCCCCGGACGGGCGCCACCCACCCAAGGAGGCAGCAGCGGCACCATGTCCATCACCACCTACCGGCTCCTCGGCAAGACGGGCCTGCGCGTCGCGCCCATGTGCCTGGGGACCGGCACGTTCGGCCAGGCCTGGGGCCCGGGCTGGACCATCGAGAAGCCCGCGGCCCGGGCGGTGTTCCAGGCCTACGTCGAGGCCGGCGGCAACTTCCTCGACACCGCCAACGGCTACCAGGGCGGGCAGAGCGAGGAGTGGCTGGGCGAGATGATCGCCGAGCACGGCGAGCGCGACCGACTGGTCGTGGCGACCAAGTTCGGCTTCGGCACGCGCGAGGGCGACCCCAACGCCGGCGGCAACGGCCGCAAGCACATCATCGAGGCGTGCGAGGCGTCGCTGCGGCGGCTGAAGCTGGAGTACGTCGACCTCTACTGGCTCCACGTCTGGGACCTGCTGACGCCCGTCGACGAGGCCATGCGCGCGCTCGACCGCCTCGTCCAGCAGGGCAAGGTGCGCTACATCGGCCTGTCGAACGTGCCGGGCTGGTGGGTAGGCAGGGCGCAGACGCTCGCCGAGTGGCACGGGCTCGAGCCGGTCGCGGCGCTCCAGGTGGAGTACTCCCTGATCACGCGCGAGACGGAGTTCGAGTACGTGCCGGCGGCGAAGGCGCTGGGGATCGGGCTCTGCCCGTGGAGCCCGCTCGCCAACGGGCTGCTCACGGGCAAGTACCGCAAGACGGCCTCGGGCACGGTCGAGGGCGACGGCCGCCTGGGCGCCGGCGGCTGGACGACCGGCGTCAACTCCGACCTGAGGGAGCGCAACGTCCGGATCGTCGACGCGGTGGTGCGGGTCGCCGCGCGGCTGGGCGTCACGCCGGCGCAGGTGGCGCTCGCCTGGGTCACCGACCGGCCGGCCGTGGCGTCGACCGTGATCGGGGCGACGCGGCCCGAGCAGGTGAAGGACAACCTGGCGGCGCTGGCGCTCGCGCTGCCGGACGACGCGAGGCGCGAGCTCGACGAGGTGAGCGCGCCGTCGCTGCAGTACCCGCAGGGGTTCTTCGTGGAGAAGACGCAGGCCTCGGTGCGCAACGAGACGCGGGTCGTGCCGGTCGTGTGAACAGGGTCGCGGCGGGCAACGCCGGTGGGGGGGGAACTCTCTGGCGTCGCCCGCCGCGGACCCGTCCCGGGACATCCGGGACGCTGGGTCTCAGAGCGCGCGGCGTGCCCGGCGCAGAATCCTTGGCGGCGACGCGAGATCCTTCGCGGAGGGCGACGGCGAGGCGGGGAGCCTGACGCACCCACGGGGACGATTTCCTGGGGAGAACGCGTGGACTTCCGCGGAGGTGCACGGAGCGTGGACTCGTCCGCGGGGTAGGCCCGGGTGCCGCCCACCCGTTCGAGCCGTCCGAGGACGCCGCCCCCTCAACCCGGCCCCCGCCCGGGGGGGTGGCCGGCCACCCCCCCGGGTCCTCAACACCGGGCGGCAGCCGGCGGCACCCGGCGGGCGGCGCTCCTGGCAGCCCTCCGGCGGTTCGAGTTGTCAAAGACCGCGCTCGCGAGCGATCCGAACGCCACCCTAACACCCGCCACCGACATCCCCGGGCCACTTCCTCCCGCGACCGAGCGCCACGACCGGAGCGGGATGACATCCGCCGCCCGGGCCTGGCATGGTCACATCGAGAGCGTCATGCAGCCCCCGTCCTCTCCCGGCCCGTCGCCTCGCCCGACGCTCCTCTGGCTCGCCGCGCCGCTGATGGTGAGCTTCACCATCCGCTCGCTCCTCACCTCGGTCGACCTCCCCTACGGCAGCCTCCTGGGCGACGCGGCCGTGGCGGCGATCGGGCTCGCCTTCCCGCTCGAGTTCGTGTTCATCGCCTGCTGGGTCGGCCTGTCGAGCGCGATGACGTCGCACCTGAGCCGCGCCATGGGGGCGCGCGACGAGGCCCGCCTGGCGCAGGTGATCGCCGCCACCCGGCGGCTGGTCCTGGCGCTCGTGGCGCTGTTCCTCCTGGCGTCGCTCGGCGTGTTCGCCGTCGCCGACCGCCTGGGCCTCGACCCGGCCGTCGCCGCGGGGGTGCGCGTCTACGCGCCGGTGATCCTCGCCGGCGGGGCGATCATCGGCTTCTGGTCGGTGATCCCCGACTCGCTCGTGAAGGCGCACCACGACATGCGCTCGACGATGATCGCGGGCCTGCTCTCGGGCGCCCTGAACCTGGTCCTGAACACGCTCTTCGTCTTCGGCTTCGGCTGGGGCCTCCTGGGGATCGCCATGGCGACGAACATGGGGCGTCTGGGCGGCCTCGCCTACGCGCTCGTCCGCGCCCGGCGCCTCGAGGAGGCGCGGCGGCGCGACTGGGCCGCCGCGCCGCGCCCCGGCGCGAGCGCCCCGCTCGAGCGGCCGCACCGGGCGCTCCTGGTCCTCGCCGTGCCGTCGGCGCTGGCGTGGACGCTCATGGCCGCGGAGGGCCTCGTCGTCAACGGCGTGCTGTCGCGCTTCGCCGACGCCACGGCCGGGATCGCCGCCTACGCGGTCTTCCATCGGGCCTCGCTCCTCCTGCTCATGCCGGTGGTCGCGATCGGCGTGGCGGTGGTCCCCTTCGTCGCGAGGGCCGGCGGCGAGGGCCACCTCGCCGAGGTGCGCGGGGGGCTGCGCCAGGCGTTCGGCTTCGCCCTGGTCTACGCCCTGGCGCTCGCGCCCCTGTGCTGGCTCGCGGGCGGCCCGCTCGGGCGCGCCCTGGGCGACGCGCCGGAGACGCAGCGCCTGGCGGCGCTCGCCGTGACCTGGGCCACGCCGCTGTTCGTGCTCGCGTCGGGGCCGTTCGTCCTCTGCCGGCCGGCGTTCGAGGGGCTGCAGCGCGGCGGGCCGGGCCTGGTCATGGCCGTCGCGCGGTACGGGCTCCTCTCGGCGCCGCTGTGCCTCGCCGGGGCGCTTGCCGCGCAGCGCCTGGGACGCGCGCCGCTCGAGGGGCTGCTGATCGGCCTCGTGACGGCCACGGCGCTGGCGTCGGCCGTGTTCACCGCGTGGCTGCGGCGCGCGCTCTGAGCTCGAGAGAGATCGCTA
>JAMLIC010000064.1 GCA_023954375.1 Planctomycetota bacterium | reverse complement strand
CCCCTCTGGCGAGGCCGCCCCGCCGAGGGTTACGCTCCTGCCATGCTGCGCTCCGCCGTGCTCGCCGTCGCGGGCGCGCTCGCCCTCGCGGGCTGCGCGGCGCCCCCGCCGGCCGCCTACGACGACCTCAAGGAGGTCTACTGCGAGCCGCCCCCGGCCGAGGTCGAGGTCGAGGCGCTGCGCCAGGTGCCGTTCCCGCTCTCGGCGGAGGCGGAGGCGGGGATCTACTCGGTCGTGCGCTCGCTCAGGACCGGCCCGCTCGAGGGGCAGCGGCGCCTGGCGCGCATGCTCGGCCAGTGGCCCCCGCCCGGCGTGGACCCCGCCGACCCGGCCGCCCCGCCGCCGGTGATCGACCTGACCGAGTTCCCCCGGCAGGACCCGCCGGTGCTCCTCCTGGCCACGAGCGACATCCTGAGCGGGCGCGACGACAGCGGCTGCTACCTCGGTCACGCCGCGTTCGCCGGGGGGACGCTCGACACGGGCGCCCGCGAGGTGATCCACCACCTGCGCGTCTTCGTCGTGAACCAGGAGGCCGAGCCCCTGCGCCTGCGGCCCGAGGACGTCGCGCTCGAGGTCGACGGGCTGGCGCGCCTCGAGCGGCTGGCCGCGGCCGACGAGGACGGCGCGCGCCTCGACGCGCTGGTCGTGGCGCCGGGTGAAGGTCGGGTGGCCCACGTGTTCTTCTCCGGCACGCAGGTGCCCCCGGCGCTCGTCGTCCGGTGGCGGGTGACCACCCACCACGACCCGCGCGCCGGCCAGGCGCCCCGGGTGTGGGAGTTCGAGGCCCGGGTCATGCGGCGCTTCGTGCTGAACCCGGGGCGGGTCACGGCCCTCGAGGACGCCGTCGCCCGGCGCCTGCCCCTCCCCGCCCCGCGCGCCCGGCCGGGCGACCCGTGGCGCGAGCCGCGCATGGAGCCGGTGGGGCGGTGATGATCGAGGGCCGAGCGTGTGGGCTCACATGGGACACGGAGGCAACGGAGGTCCACGAAGGACACGGAGGTCTTGTCTGACGTTTCTCCGCGCCCTCCGTCGCCTTCGTTGCCTCCGTGTCCCATGAGCGGCCAGGGCGCGGACATCGCTCAGCAGATCGAGGGCTGACCGCGCTCGCGAGGAGCGGGGCAATTCGTGCCAGTCCGGGACGTGCTCCCATCGCCCGCCCCTCGCGAGCGCATCACTCAACGCAGGTGAGCTGACGCCCCATGAGCGGCGGAACGGCCTTACAGTGGGCGGCGCGAGGTGCGCCGTGATCCGCTTCACCCCGACCCTCCTCCTGCTGGCGGCCGCCGCGGCCCCGGCCGGCGCGCAGGCGCCCGCGGACCCGGCGCCGGTCGCGTCGGACCAGGTGCGGCTCGAGTACCGCTTCGACCGGCTGGCCGGGAAGGTGGCGGTCTACACGATCGAGACCGAGCAGCGGGTGGGGCAGGAGCTCCACGGCAAGGCGCAGGGCGAGGTGCGCACGTGGATGCGCCAGACGCTCGAGCAGCGGTTCGAGGCGCCGCGCGGCGGCGCGGACGGCGGCCTCGGCCGGGTGGTCGTCACGCCGCGGCGCTTCGAGGCGCGGCTGGAGGAGCCCGGGCGCACGGTCCGCTACGACAGCAAGGAGGGGGGCGCGGCCGGGCCGTTCGCCCCGCTGGCCGGCAAGGTCGACAAGCCGGTCACGCTCGAGCTCACGCGCCTGGGCGAGGTCAAGGGCGTGCGCGGGGTGCCCGTGTCCGAGCGCGCCAGCTACCGCGACGCGTTCCTCGAGCTGCCCGAGCAGGCGCTCGACCTCGGCGACAGCTGGGACCGCCTCGACCGCAAGCCCATGGAGCTGCTCGGCACGCTGGCCTACCACTTCACCTACCGGCTCGACGCCGTCGAGCCCGGCGCGCCCGCTCTGCGGCGCGTCTCGGCCACGATCCGCGCGCGCCTCGAGGACGTGCCGCCGAACCCCACGACGAGCATCCGCCTCACCGACCAGCACGGCGCCGGAGGGCTCGTCCTGGACGAGGACGGGCTCACGCGCGAGAGCACGCTCGAGTCGCGGCTGGAGATCACGGTGAAGTCGGCGAGCGGCACGCAGGTCCAGCGGCTCACGACGCGCACGCGGCAGACGCTCGTCGAGGTGCGCGACGCCGCGAACGACCCGCCCCCGGCGCCGCCGGGGCGGGCGCGGCGCTGACGCGCCCCCTGCGACATACTGCTACTGCCCCTGGACCTCGCGCAGCACCTCCGCCGCGCGCTCGGCGGGCGGGCGGCCGCGCATCTCGCGCTCGATCCGGTGGAGCGTGTCGGTGCGGCTCTTGCCCGTGAGCCCCTTCGCCTCCTCGATCAGCTCGAGGGCGCGGGCGTCCAGGCGCGCGACGCGCTCCTCGCAGGTCGCGCGCAGGATCGGCTTGCGGGCGGCCTCCAGCTCGCCCTCGTAGACCTTGCGGGCGGCGCCGAGCTTCCCCTCCTGGAGCTTCTCGTCGCCCTTCTGCAGCTTGCGCTCGAGGCGCTCGATCTCGGAGGCGAACAGCCCCTCGCCCAGGCCGGTCTGGGCCTCGTTGAGCTTCTGCATGATCGCCGCCGGCGCCATGCGCTCGACCCCGTCGAGCGCGGCGCGCCCGTCGGGGCGGCAGATGAACGCGGCGGGCAGGTCGGTGTAGTCGAACCGGCCGGCGTAGCGCTCGAAGACCTCCTCGTGCGCCTTGCAGTCGACGGCCCCGTAGAGCGGGCAGGCGTCGACCTCGCGCCGCTCCCGTCGGTCCACGCGCTTGACCGGCTCGTGCCCGCCGCGCTGGTGGCCCACGATCACGACCGCCCGGTCGTTGAGGAACTGGGCGAAGGCCGGCTGCTGGAAGTGCTGCACGAAGGGCTGGCGCCCGTCCCGCTGGAGGACGACGAGGACCGGCACGTTGCGCCGCTGCGCCTCGGCGAGGCCGTCGTCCCAGGTCGCGGCGATGCGGACCTCGTCGGCCCGCGCCGTCGCCGCGGCCGCGAGCAGGAGGCCGACGATCAGGGCTGCGCGCATGGGGTCCCCCTCCCGCCGGCAGATTGGACCACGGCGCCGGGCCGGGGGGACCCCGGCCGTGCCCCTCTCGGAGCGTATGAAGCAATCGCCGCTCGCCGGCAAGACCTGGTGACCAGCCCTCGACCGGAGCAGCGAGCGAGGCGAGGCCGCGGAGGCTGAGGCGAGGCGGCGCGGGGGGGGGGACGTCGCTCTCGGCGCCGCTTCTGGCGCGCGCGCCGCGGCATCCGCGGCCGCAGCCGTCGAGCACACCTCAGTCCTTGTTCGAGCGACCCAGGAAGGAGCCGTCGCGCGTGTCGATGACGACCCTGTCGCCCACGTCGACGTGCTGCGGGACCTTGATCTCGAGCCCCGTGTTGCACACCGCCTTCTTGGTCACGTTCGTGGCGGTGTTGCCGCGGATCGACGGCTCCGACTCGGTCACCTCGAGCACGACCGACGCGGGGAGCTCGATGTCGCAGGCGGCCCCGTCGAGGTACAGGACGACGACGTCGCTGTTGAGCGGGATGAAGCCCATCTTGTCCCCGACGACGTCCTCGCCGAGGTTCGACTGCTCGTACGTCTCGTTGTCCATGAAGACGTAGGTCTTGCCCTCGGGGTAGAGGTACTGGGCCGAGCGCTTCTCGAGGAACACCGTCTCGAGCTGCTCGTCGGCGGAGAAGCGCTTGGTGAACTGCGAGCCGCTCGCCATGTTCTTCAGCTTGAGCTGCACGAACGCGCGCAGGTTGCCGGGCGTGCGGTGCTCGAGGTCGACGACCTGGTAGTTCTGGCCCTCGAGCTTGACCACCATGCCCTTGCGGATCTGAGTCAGGTTGACTGCCATGGACACCCTCGGAATGAGGGCCGGATGCTACCAGAAGGGGCCCGGGAGGCCTATGGACAGCCCGCGCTTCACCGTCGTGGTCCCGAACTGGAACTCGGGGCCCATGCTGCGCCTGTGCCTGGCGAGCGTGGCCCGCTTCACGACCACGCCGCACCGGGTGCTCGTGGTCGACAACCGCTCGACCGACCCCTCGCGGCAGGCCGCCGAGGAGGCCGCCGCCCGCGGGCTCGTCCGGCTCGTCACCCGCGAGGACGCGAAGAACGACGGCGCGGCCGACCACGGCGCCGCGCTCGACCTCGGGCTGTCGCTCGTCGACACGCCGCTAGCCTTCACGCTCGACTCGGACGCCTGGGCGCGGCGGCCGGGCTGGCACGACCCGTGGCTCCAGGCGCTCGAGGCCGAGGGGGCCTCGCACGCCGGCGCGACCAAGTTCCCCGGCGGCCGGGCGCAGCGGCTGTGGGCCTGGCTCCGCGGCCGCCAGCCCGGCCCCGAGGCGCGCTATGTCCGGCCCTGCCACGCCCTCTACCGCGTCGACCTCCTGCGGGCGCACGGGCTCTCCTTCGCCCCGGCGACCGGCCCGGACGGGGCGTCGCAGACCGTGGGCGAGCGGCTCCACCACGAGCTCCTCGCGCAGGGCCACCGGGCGGCGCTCCTCCCCCACCCGATGGTCGAGGCCCACGTGGGGCACCTGCGACACACGAGCTTCGTGCTCAACCCGGCCCGGTTCCCGGCCCTCCGCCGGCGCGCGCGGCGCCGGGGCGAGCGGCAGGTGCGCCGCGTTTGCGCGAGCGCCGAGGCGCGTGCGATCCTGGAGGGCGGCCCCCTCGACGTGTCGTGAACCCGGCCGGAGGGTTTTGCATTTCCTGGGGCGCGAGGTCAGCATGAGGCCATGACGGAGGCTCGGGGCAAGGACCGCTTCGCGGTCGTGCGCGGGGGGGAGGCCGGGACGCGCCAGCTGCGCCCGGGCGAGGCCCTCCGGATCGGCCGCCACCACGAGAACGACCTCGTCCTGCGCGACTCGGTCGTCTCGCGCTTCCACGCCACCCTGCGCTGGGACCAGGACGCGGAGCGGCCGGTCCTCTACGACAACGGCAGCCAGAACGGGACCAACGTCAACGGCCGCGACGTGATCGGCCGGGCGGAGTCGCTGCCCGCCGGCGCGTCACGCATCACGGTGGGCCCCTACGCGCTCACGATCGACGTCCACGCCACCGACGAGCGCTCGCCGGTGCCGGCCCTGATCGAGGACGCGCCCGACAGCGTGGCCCTGTTCAGCGAGCAGGGCCCCGAGGTGAAGGGCTCGCTCGACGAGCCCGACGCCATGCGGCAGCTCTTCCTGCGCCTCGAGTGCGAGCGGCGGACGGGGACCCTGGCGCTCGACCTCGCCGGGGGCAAGGCGCAGGTCACCTTCGGCGCGGGCCGGATCATGGACGCCAGCTTCCAGGGGCTGATCGGCCTGCGCGCCCTCGACCGCGTGGCGCAGGCCACGCACGGCGCCTACCGCTTCACGCGCGAGATGGAGCCGAGCGACCAGGCCATGAACCTGTGGTTCTCGGACTTCCTGCGCATGAAGCACGACAGCTACTACGCCACACGCCAGTGGAAGCGGCCGAAGGAGCTGGGGGGCGAGTAGGCCGCGCCGACCCTGCTTGGACACGAAGGCAACGAAGGTCAATGGAGGGGCATGGAGTCCGGCAGGAGCCTCCGTGACCTCCGTTGACCTTCGTGTCCCATGCTCAGTCGACACGAGGTCCGTGCCGTGGCCCGGCGACCAGGCTACCGCCTCCCGCCGCGCCCCCCCCGGTCACGCCCGCCGCCGCCCCCGCGGCCCCGGTCACGCCCGCCGCCGCCGCCCGGACGCGGCCCGCCGCGCGCCGGACCGCCCCGGCCGCGGCGCTCGTTGAGGATCGCCAGGAGCGCCGGCGAGAGCTTCTTGGCCAGCGGGTGGTCGGCCAGGCCGGCCGCCCGGCCGACGGTGCTGGCCGCGCGCTCGTCCTCGTTGGCCTGGGCGCGGAAGCCGTCGATCGCGAAGCGCGGGATCTCCTTGTTGATCAGCTTCTCGATCGGCGTCACCGCGTCGCCGTCCTCGCGCGTGACGAAGGTGAACGCCCGGCCGCGCTTGCCCATGCGCGCCGTGCGGCCGACGCGGTGGACGTAGTCCTCGGGGTTCTCCGGCACGTCGAAGTTGAAGATGTGCGTGACCCCCTGGATGTCGAGCCCGCGCGCGGCGACGTCGGTGCACACCATGAGGTGCAGCCCGCCCTCGCGGAAGCTCTCCAGGATCTGCTCGCGGCGCTTCTGCTTCAGGTCGCCGTGGATCTCGCCCGCGTCCTGCCCGCGCTGCCGGAGCTTCTCGGCCACCTTGTCGGCGCCGCGCTTCGTGCGCGTGAAGACCATGCCCTTCTCGGGCGCCTCGTCCTCGATCAGCCGCACGAGGAGGTCGAGCTTCCGCTCGGGGTCGACCGCCACGTAGAACTGCTCGACGGTGTTCACGGTCAGGTCCGTGCCCTCGGGCGCGGTGTAGACCAGCTCGGGGTCGCTCGTGACCTCCTGCGCCAGCTTGAGCACCTCGCCCGCGATCGTCGCCGACAGGAGCAGCGTCTGGCGGCCCTCGCTCGGCAGCCGGCGGCTGATCCAGTAGATGTCGTCGCGGAAGCCGAGGTCGAACATGCGGTCGGCCTCGTCGAGGACGAGGCACTCGATCGCGTCGAGCCGGAGCGTCCCGCGGCGCACGTGGTCCATGACGCGCCCGGGGGTGCCCACGACCACGTCCGCGCCCTCGCGCAGGGCGCGGAGCTGCGGCTCCATGGGGGCGCCGCCGTAGATCGCCACGCTGCGCATGCGCGCGTGGGAGGCGAGGTGCTCGAACTGGTCGTGCACCTGCACGGCCAGCTCGCGCGTGGGCGCGAGCACCAGCACGACCGGCGCGCGGCCGCGCTGGCCCGCCTGCTCGCGCTCGCGGAAGCGCTCGACGCAGGGGATCGCGAACGCGCCCGTCTTGCCCGTGCCCGTCTTGGCCTGGCCGACGACGTCGCGGCCGGTGAGGGCCAGCGGGATGACGAGCGTCTGGATCTCCGACGGCTCGCGCCAGCCCATGTCGTGGACCGCCTTGAGCACCGGCGCCGAGAGCGGGAACTGGCGGAACTTGCCGCCGAAGTCGCCCGTCTCGGGCACCGGCTCGAGGCGCGCCGACTCGAGGCGGGCCGACTCGGCGCTGGCGCGCGCCGCCTCGCCGTCGGTGCGCCGGTCGCGCCGGCTGGGGCGACGGCGGGGCGCCGCCTCTTCGGCCTCGTGGGCTTCGTCGGCGGCGGGGCGGCGGCGCCGCCCCGCCTCGGGCGCCGCCTCGCGCGCCGCGGACCGGCGGCCCTCCTCGGTCGCCGCCTGTCGGCGGCGGCGGGGGTCGTCGTCGCCCGGGCGGCGACGCTCGTCGCCGGCAGGGCGGCGCCGCTCGTCGGCGGCCGGACGGGCCCGCGAGCGGGGCGCCTCGCGCGGCGGCGCGCCGTTGCCGGCGGCCGCCCGGCGCGGCTCCGGCGCCTCGCGCGCGACGTCGTAGATGCTGGCGCGCTTCGGCTCGGAGCGGGTGGGGGCTGCGGGCTTGGCGCCCGCGCGGGAGCCCTTCTGGGGCTCGGGGAAGGCCTTCGACATCTCTATCGGCAACTCACAACTCCTCGAGGCTGCCCGCCGGCGGGGGCCGCCCGACGCCGGCGTCGAGGCCAGGCGCCCGGGTCACGGCCCAGGAATTCAGGTGTGGTCGGGGGTCGCGCCGGGTCCGCCGCGCGCCCCGCCGGGGCGGGGCGTGATGGAACTGGCTCGGGACGACACTCGCCGTCAGCGGGTACAGGCACCTCGGATGCGGCGCCCGACGCAACTCGACCCGACCCTCGACGGCGACCCCGCGACAGGGCCACGTTCGCTGGACAGGCGCCGGAGGTGACCGGACGCTCGGAGGCGATTGTATCCCCCCCCGCCGACGCGTCGCCAGGGAGAGGAGAAACAGGTCAGCGCCGCCGGGGCGGCGGGGTCGGCCCCGGGGGTGGGGCCGGGGGCGCGGCTTGCCCGTACTCGCGGATCCGCTGGTCGAGGAGGGCGATCCGCTCGGGGAGCTTGAAGTAGGTCACGGCGCGCTTCCCGTACTCGTCGGCGGCCCCCCCCTCCGCGTCGATCAGGATGTCGCGCTGCCGCTCGGCGAACCGCTTGGCGTTCTGGGCCAGCTGGACGGTCTGGTTCTGGGGCTGCCCGGTCCGGGCGAAGACGAGCGCCAGCCGCTCGTACTGCTCGGAGACCTTCCCCAGGGCCTTCGCGAGGCGCATGCGCGCCCGCTCGCGCGAGATCGCGTCCGGGGCCCGGCGGAGGATCTCCTCGGCCTGCGAGAGCTTCGGGAGCCACTCGTGGCGCAGGTCGAGGGCGATCGGGTCCTTGGCGTCCTCGAAGGCGCGCCGGGCCGCGGCGGCGTTGCCCCCCGCCTCGAGCGCCAGGCCCTGCGAGTAGAGGTCGCTCAGCTCGCTGAAGGCGCGGGCCGCCTCGGCGTGGCGGCCCGCGCGCAGGAGGAGCTCGGCCCGCTCCCGCCGCAGCCCGCGCTCCTCGAGGATGCGCAGGGCCTCGTCGACCTTCCCCAGGCGGCTCAGGGCCTCGGCCTCGTGCTTCGGCTGCCGGACGAGGCGCGCCACGGTGAGCGCCTCCTCGGTCCGGCCCATCTCGAAGAGCACCTCGAACTCGCCCTCGAAGTCGTGGTGCCGCCGGTAGAGGATCAGGGCGCGGTCGGGCCGCCCCGCCACCCGGAACAGCTCCCCGGCCTCGTGGCCCACGAGGCGCTTCTCGGGCCCCTTGGGCAGCGCCTCGAGCAGCTGCTCGAAGGCGGCCCCGGCCGCGGTGAAGTTGCCCAGGCGCCGCAGCGAGTAGGCGACCCGCTCCAGGTCGCGCGTGCTCAGCTGGCTGTTGGCGCCCGCCTGCCCGCCGCCGGGCTGCTGGGCGGCGGCCGGCGCGGCCAGGAGCAGGACGACGAGCGCGACGCGGAGCCTCATGGGGCACCCCCGTGGAGACCATCGCACGCCCGGGAGGGCGGCTCAAGAGCAGCCGGCCGGGCGGCGGGTCAGTCCCCTGTGTCCCCGCCGGCCTTCCCGTCCCCGCCGGCCGCCGCCCAGCGCAGGTAGCTCTCCACGAACGGGTCGAGCCCGCCGTCGAGGACCTCCTGCACGTCGGTCTCCTCGTGGTCGGTCCGGGAGTCCTTGACGAGCGTGAACGGCTGGAGCGTGTAGGAGCGGATCCGGTCGGCCGCGCCGAAGCCCATGTTCGACTTGCTCGCGTAGCCGGCCATGGCGGCCGCCTCGCGCTTCTCGACCTCCTGCTGGTAGAGGCGGTTCTTGAGCATCTGCATGGCGCGGCGGCGGTTGGCGTGCTGGTTGCGCTGCGTCTGGCACTGCACGACGATCCCGCTCGGCAGGTGCGTGATGCGGATCGCGCTCTGCGTCTTGTTGACGTGCTGCCCGCCCGGGCCGCCGGCCGAGAACGTGTCGACGCGCAGGTCCGCCTCGTTGATGTCGACCTCGATCTTCTCGTCGAACTCGGGCGTCACGTCGACGGCGGCGAACGCCGTCTGCCGGCGCGCCTGCGCGTCGAACGGCGAGATGCGCACCAGGCGGTGCGTGCCGCGCTCGCTCTTGAGCCAGCCGAAGGCCCCGCGCCCCTTGACCAGGATCGTGGCGCTGCGGATCCCGGCCGGCTCCTCGCGGTTGAGGTCCATGAGCTCGACGTCGAAGCCGCGCCGCTCGGCGTAGCGCGTGAGCATGCGCAGGACCATCTCGGCCCAGTCGCACGCGTCGACGCCGCCCGCGCCGGCCTGGATGGCCACGAACGCGCCCAGGGCGTCGTGCTCGCCGGTGAAGTAGGTGCGGAGCTGCAGCTCGCCGATCCCCTTCTCGGCGGCCTCGACCTCGCGGTCGACCTCCGCCCTGGCCCCGGCGTCGTCCTCGGCCTCCGCCAGCTCGGCCAGCACCTCGACGTCGTCGAGCTTGCCGCGCACGCGCGCGAAGGCGTCCGTCTCGGCCTTCACCGACTTGAGGCGCAGCACGGTCTCCTGGGCCCGCTCCTGGTCGTCCCAGAAGTCGGGCTGGGCCATCTTGTCCTCGAGCCCCTTGCGCTCCTGCTCCAGCTTCTCGAGCTTCAGCGCGCGGGCGAGCTCGGCGTACTCGCGCCGCAGCTCCTTGATCCGGTTCACGGCCTCGCTCACGCGAAGACCCTCCACGCCGCCGACGGGGCGCGCGCCATGACGGGCGCGCCTCCGGGGGGCCGCGGCGGATTGGACCACGGCCCCCGACGGCCGTCGACCTGCGATGAGTGATGCGCTCGCGAGGGGGGCGCGATCGGCGTAAGTTCCCGGGCCATGGCGCGCGGCCCGTTCCGCGCCTCCCCATCGCTCGCTCTGGCGGGTTGAGCATGGGCAGCGGAGCGAAGAGAGCTCGAACTCAGAGCTGTCAGGATCGGCGAGCGGCAGGTGAGCGATCGGTCACGCCCCGGCCGGCGCCCGCAGGAGCGCCCGGAAGCGCGCCGGCGGCGAGGGCGGCAGGCCGCGCGTGAGCCGGGCGCCGAGCGCCCGGTCGGCGGCCGTCGTCGCCGCCGCCGCCGCGTCGAGCAGGCGGGCGCGGCGCAGGAGGCCGCGCGGCGGCGCGAGCGCCAGGCGCCCGAGGAGCTCGCCCGGCTCGACGCCGCGGCCGAGCAGCAGGCCCGCCGTGAGCGCCGCCTCCTCGGCCCAGGGGCCGGCGCGCAGGAGGTCGGCGCCCCAGGCGTCGAGGGCGGCGTCCGCCAGCCCCGGGGCGAGCCGCGCCAGGGCCTCGAGCACGACGGGCTGGAGCGCCTCGTCGGCCCGGGCGCGGTCCAGGAGCGCCTCGGCGGCCGGGGCGCCGGTCTCGCCCAGGAGGCCGGCCGTGAGCGCGGCCTCGGCCAGGCCGCGCCCCCGCCCGCCGTCGAGCCAGGGGGCGAGGAGCGGGAGCGCCTCCGAGGCGTCGAGCTCGGCCACGCGCGCCAGGGCGACCCGCTCGAGGTCCGCGCCGTCCGCGCGGTCGGCGGCGCACGCGAGCGCGCGCTCGATCGCCGCCGCCGGCGGCGCCCCCGGGGCCTCCTCGAGGGCCACGGCGAGCACCCCGAGGTCCCCCTCGGCCGCGACGCGCGCCCACACGGGGGCGCCCGCCCCGCGCCGGAGGAGGACGCGGGCCGCGGCGGCCCGGACCGCCGGGTCGGCGCTGCCGAGGGCGGCCGCGGCCAGCGCCTCGGGCACGAGCGGCGCGGCCGCGTGGGCGAACAGCGCCCGGCGCACGCCCAGGTCCGGGTGCTCGCGGGCCAGCCGCGCCACCTCGGCCCGCGCCTCGGCCGTGGCGAAGGCCGGGCCGCCGGCGCCCACGAGCCAGCGGCCCGCCCGGCGCGCCGCCCGCGCCGCGTCGGCCGGCGGCAGGGCCGCGAGGCGGTCGAGGACGTCGCGCGCCGCCGCCGGGTCGGGGGCTGAGGCGGCGAGGGCGGGGAGCTCGAGCGCGTCGCGGGCCTCCCGCGGCCGCCGCAGCAGCGCCACCTCGACCTCGCCCGGCGGGCGGCCGCGCAGCAGGGCCGAGAGCGCCGCCCGGAGCGGCTCCACGTCCTCGCGCGCGTCGTCGAGGCGCGGCAGGAGGTCGAGCGCCACGTCGACCGCCTCGCGCGCCCCGCGCCGGGCGAGCTCGAGGAGCGTCTCGACGCCCCGCGGCCCGGCGGCGTCGGGGAGGTCCTCCTGGAGCCGGCGCGCGAGCTCCTCCTCGCTCAGGAGGACCGCCGGTCGGTGCGGGCCCACGACCCGCCAGCCGGCGGCGGGCAGGGCGAGCGGGGCCTCCGCGAGCGCCACCACCCGCGGCGGCCCGCCGGCCATCTCGTCGACCCGGACGACCCGGACGACCGCGCCCGCCTCGAGCATCACGAGGTCGCCGGGGACCGGCCACAGCTCCTCGCCCGCCCGCGACGCCGCCAGCCGCCACCGGCAGACGGCCGCGGGGTCGCCGCTCGCGATCGCCGCGCGCCTGAGCGCGCCCAGGTCGTGCTCGCTCACGCGCCGAAGAACCCTTCGGGGATGTCGACGATGTTCTCGGTGAGCTTGGGGCGGGCCGCCGCCGCCGCCGCCGAGGCGGAGGCCGCCACCTCGCGCTTCTGCTCCACCCAGGCGAAGATCTCGCGCAGGCGCTCGCCCAGCGCCGGCACGTCGTCGTCCTCCTCGGCCTTGGGCGGGAGCGCGGCCACGATCCGCTCGAGGTCGTCGCGGGTGACCTCGTCGCCGGCGCGCAGCACGACGAGCTCGATCATCTTCGGGTGGTAGTCGTCGCTCTTCGCGTAGCACCCCACGTGGAAGTAGACGGGCGAGCGGCGCATGCCGTAGATCTGCTCCCGCGCCAGCCGCAGGTCGCCCTTCTCGATCTTCCCCGAGCAGAAGCGGCAGGCGGCGCGCGCCGACGGGGCGTGCTCGAGCGCCGGCACCCCGGCCGTGTGGCGCCAGGGCGAGCGCGGCGTGGGGAGGACCTGCGCGGGCACGCGCTGGGCGAAGTAGGCCTTGAGCTCGGGCGGCCAGCGGTCGGAGGCCTCGACCACGATCCGGCGGCACAGCCCCGGGGCGAGCTCGACGATGCACGCCGGGTGGAAGCGGCGCTCCCCGTCGAGCGAGAAGGCGCGCACGGCGTGGCCGTGCGACGGGCCCGCCACCCCCGGGCACGGCTCCATGCAGTAGACGCACGGCTTCACGCCCGCGGCGTCCTTGTCGTAGCCGAGGTCCATGATCGGGGTGCGCTGGTAGGACCGCGGCGCCGGGCCCACCCCCGCGGGGACGAAGCGCGCGAGGTCCTCGAGCACCTCGGGCGGCCAGTCAGGGTCCTTGTCGACGAGCTTGCGCCGGGCGTGGTCGGGGGCCCGCTTGGCCGCGCAGTCGACGTGCAGGAGCTCGGGCTTGCCCAGGATCGGGACCGCCTCGACGCGGTAGGCGCCCTTGTCGATCGCCGCGCCGCACTGGCGGCAGGTGGCCCGGACCGCCCGCGACACCTCGACGCGGACGTCGATGTAAGGGTTCCAGTGCATGGGCCTCCCCCGGCGCGCGCGGCCTGCGCGGCTCCCCCCAGGCCAGGAGTCTTCCCCCTCGGTCACGCTCACGCAAGGGGCCCGACCGGATCGCCCCTCAAGCCCGGGCGCCGCCGTGCCGATCGTGGGGAGGAGGGAGGCGGCGCGGGTGCTGCTCGAGGGCGGGTTCGTGGTCCTGGCGTGGGCCGGGCTGGCGGGTGCGCTGGCCTGGTGCGCCCGCCCGCCGGGCGGCGCGTGGCCGGTCACCGGCGCGCTCCTGCTCGGCCCCGAGGAGGAGGAGGCCCGCGACGCCCCCGACCTGCGCTTCCGCGCCTTCGCGGCGGGCGTGCTCCTGATCGTGTGCCTGGCCCTGGCCTTCCCCGGCGCCGCGCGCGGCGCGTCGCTCGTGCAGGTCGCGGTGGTCCTCGCCGTCGCCCTCCCGCTCGTCACCGTGAGCCTGACCGCCGCCGCCGACCTGGCCGGCCGGGCGCTCGCGGCCCGGGGCGCCGCCCCGGCGGACGCGGGCGCGCTCGCCGACCTGCTGGAGGAGGCGCGCCTCGAGGTGCAGGCGGCGACGGCCCGCGTCGCCTGCCCGCACCTGCAGGCGGCCCTCGAGGCGCTGGGCGAGGCGCTCGACGAGTACGCGCTCGCCGCTCGCCGGCCCGGCGCCTCGCCCGACCTCGCCGCGCGCGTGCGCGGGGTGGCGGCGCTGGCGCGCACCTGCGCCGAGGCGGAGGGCCAGGAGGCGCGCCGCCTGCTCGGCCTCTCGCCCGACGCGACCCCCGACGACGCCGCCGCCGTGTGCGGCGCGCTCCTGCCCCTCTACCGCGGCGCCGGCGCGCTCCGCGGCGTCGACCCCGCGCGCGCCGGCGCGCTCGAGGCGGCGCTCGTCCGCCTCGACCGCCGCGCGGCCTGAGCCCACCAGCCCCCGAGGCCCCACCATGCTGCGAGAGCCCGCCCTCGACGTCGCCCTCCTCGTCGACACCACCGGCGCCATGGGCGCCTACGCCGCCCACCTCGGGCGGCGCCTGGCGGCGACGATCGCCGCGGTCGAGCGCGTCGCGGGCGACGTGCGCCTCGGCGTGGTCGCCTTCAAGGACCACGGCGCCGAGGGCGAGGACGACGCCTACCTCACCCGGACCCTGCCGCTGACCCCCGACCGCGAGCGCGCGCTCGGCTTCTTCGCCTCGCCGGCGCTGGCGCCGGGGGTGGGCGGGGGCGGCGCCGAGGCGGTCGAGTGCGCCCTGCGCGCCGCGCGCGGGCTCCGCTGGCGCGAGGACGCCCGGCGCGCCGTCGTCCTCGTGGGCGACAAGCCGCCCCACGGCGCCGGCCTCGACGGCCTCGCCGCCTGCCCCGAGCACGTCGACTACCGCGAGGAGGTCGAGGCCCTGGCGCGGCGCGGGGTGGCCCTGCACGCCGTGCACGTCGGCGGCCACCTCGTCACCGGCCGCGTGTTCGAGTTCATGGCCGCCCGCACCGGCGGCGCCTGCGTGCCCCTGGGGCACATCCGCGACCTCCCGCAGGTGGTCGCCGACCTGTGCCTCCTGCCCGTGGCCGCGCCGCGCCGCCGCCGGCCCGAGCCGGCGCGTCCGGCGCCCCGGCGGGTGCGGGCGGCGCTGGCGGCCTGACCGTGAGATTGGACACGAAGGCAACGGAGGTCACGGAGGCAGAGGAGAGGGAGTCATCGTGCCCCTCCCTCGACCTCCGTTGCCTTCGTGTTCCAGCCTTCAGCGGCGCGGACGGACGGCGCCGCTGAGGCCCGGCGTCGACGGCAGGCCGAGGCGCTTGACCTCGTGCAGGACCCGGGCGGGGATCTCGAGGGCGATCCAGTCGACCTCGCAGGGGAGCTTCAGCTTCTTGCCCAGGTTCACGAACATGCCGTCGATCTCCGTCGACGGGACGTAGACGTAGGCCAGGTCGACGGCCTCGACGACCGGGCGGGCGCGCCGCTCGAGGCGGAAGTCGAAGACCGAGTCGAACTGCGACGGCCCGCGCGTCGTCGTGGCCAGCGTGACGGCCTTCACGTGGACCTTGTACTGGTCCTGGCCGTACTCCCACTTCTTCACCTCGACCGAGTGGACGCGCTTGAGCACGGGCGTGCTGTCGTCCATGTGGGAGATCCACTCGACGAACAGGGTGCCGGGGCAGAGCGCCGCGACGGCGCGCTCGGCGTCGGGGCGGTCGAGGATCTGGAGCTGATCGGCGCGCGCGACGCCGGCCGTGAGGACGAGCCCGAGGAGGAGGGCGGGGATCGAACGGACCATGGTGACTTCTCGCTGTGGTTGGGCCCGCGGGTGGTCGCGAGCGGTTGCTCGACCAACAGCAAGGCCCGGGCCGCAGCGAAGTCGCCGCCGCTCCGTGGCTTGGGGTGTTCCGTTCGTTTTCGTCCGTCGCGTGGCGGAATCGCCGCCGGCACGAACGCGGTGAGACGCAGCAGGTCAGGTCGTCTCGAGGAAGCGCGCGATCCGCTCGACGACCTCGTCCGACCTCTCCAGGACGGCGAAGTGGCTGCCGAGCGGCAGGTGCAGGTGCTGCGCGCCAGGGATCCGTCGGGCGATCTCGAAGGACATGCGCGCCGGCGTGAGCCAGTCGAGCAGGCCCGAGATCACGAGCGTCGGCTGCCGGACCTCGGGGAGGAGGTGGTAGACCGAGTGGGCGTCGAGCGCCTGGAACAGGCGCAGGTAGTTCTCGAACGACTCGCCGAACACGTCATCGAGGTACTGCCGGTACATGTCGACGAGCTTCGGGTTGCCCCAGAGCGCGGCGAGGACGACGCCCGTCGCGCGCACGTGGAGCTCGTTGCGCAGGAGCCGGCCGATCAGGTCGGCGGCGCCGGGCGCGGCGACGAGCTGCTCGACGGTGGCGTGCAGGAGCCGGTGGAAGAACGGCAGGCGGACGAGCGGCTGGAGCCCCGTCTGGAAGATGTGCCCGTAGCTGCCGTTGAGCAGCACGAGGCGCTGCACGCGGTCGGGGTGCTCGAGCGCGGCCTCGAGCGCGACCTGCACGCCCATGGACCAGCCGACGAACGTGGCGCGCGCCACGCCCTCCTGGTCGAGGACGCGCAGGGCGTCCTGGGCGTGGTGGACGACCGCGAGCTGCTTGGTGCGCGGCGGCGCGCCCGAGCGGAACAGGCCGCGGTAGTCCCAGGTGATGATCCGGTGCGTGCGCGAGAAGCGCTCGACGAGCGGCTCCCAGGCGTAGAGGCGCCCGCCGAGGCCGTTGGCCAGGACGAGCACCGGGGCGCCCGGCGCGGTCGCGCCGAGCACCTCGTAGTGCAGCCGCACGCCGTCGTCGGACACGACCGTCCGCTCCTCCGCCTCGCGGAGGAGCGGCGTGTGGGGCGCGCGCGGCGGGACGTGGTCCGGCGGGGCCGGCGGGGCCTGCTGCCCCGCCGGCGTCGGGTCCGCCGCTCGCCGCGCCGCGCCGGAGGTCAGGCCGTCGCGCCCTCGCCCTCGCCGGCCTCGACCTCGCCCTCGCCGGAGGTCTCGTGCTCGGCCGGCGGGCGGATCCCCAGGAGCTGGATCGCGGCGTGCCGGGCGCGGCGGTCGCGCTTCTTCTTGTTGCGCGGGTGGACCTGCCGCCAGGCCGCGTCGGCCTCGGTCAGCGCCTTCTGCAGGCGCTCCTTCTGGCCCGTGAGCGCGCCCTTCTCGGTCTCGAGCTGCGCCTCGAGCTGCGGCACCTGCTCCTCGGCGCGCGCCGCCTCCTTGCGCACGCGCTCGAGCGCCTTCTGCGCCTCCTCGAGGCGCCGCTCGGCGTCCTCGACGGCGGTCCGGCTGTGCTTGGCGTCCTTGCGCCGCTCGGTCAGGCGGTGCTCGACGTCCTTGACCTGCCGCTCGCCGGCCTGCGCGGCGTCGAGGGCCTCGGCGAGCTCGGCGTCCGCCTTCGCGGTCGTCTCCTTGAGCTCCTTCTTGGCCTCCTTCTTGGCCCCGCGCGCCTCCTCCTCCTGGCGGCGCTTCTCGTCCTTGGCCTCCGGGCTGCCCTCCGACGCGGCCTTCTTGCCCTCGTCGAGGCCCTTCATCGCCGCGGGCAGGTCCTTCATGGCCTTGGCGGCCTTGTCACTCAGCCACAGTCGCATCGGTCACTCCTTGCCGGGCCCTCTCGTCGACGATCGGTCACTCGGGCCCAACGCCGGACCTCGGGGTCAGCGCTCCGTCGATACGGGTCGCTCTCGCCCCGAACCCCCCATCAAACCGCCGCAACCCCGTGCAGGTCAATCCCGAACGGGGGATTTCCTGTAGCACGGGGGGGAGGGGGTGGGGAGGGAAGGAACCCAGGGCGGGAGCGGGAGGCGGGAGCGGGACCGGCCTCGGCCGCGACCCTCAGGGTCGCGTCGGGCTAGCGTCGGGCTCCCGCCAGGCCAGGTTGCGCTGGCCCCCCGCCACACAGGGGGTCGCGCAGTCGAGGGGCTCCACCTGCCCCGCGACCTCGCGGCCGATCGGGTTGTCGCCGCCGGCCCTCGCGTGGGCGTAGTGGGCGTGGAGGCACTTGACCCCGCCCTCGGCGCCGCCGACGCCGCCGCGCAGGCGGACGAGGTCGGGGCTGTCGGGCGGGAGGCGGGCGGCGCGGGCGGTCGCGTAGGCGGCCTGGCTGCGGTCGAAGGCGGCCCGGAGGTCCGGGTCGCCCTCGAGCCGCTCGGTCCAGGCGCGCACGCCGCCCAGCTGCTCGAGGCGCGACACGCGGCGGCGGGCCAGCGGGCAGGTGAGCCAGTAGAGCGTCGGGAAGGGGGCGCCGTCCTCGAGGACCGGGTGGGCCTCGAGCACGACCGGCAGGCGCAGGTGGCAGCGCGAGGCGACCTGCCAGCGGCCCCGGGCGGGACGGCCGAGCTGGGCGCGGATCGCGGCCGCGTCGTCCTCGGGCGCCACGGCGGGGTCGTCGCTGGGGGTCATGGCGCCCGCCAGGCTACCCTGGGCCGGACGACGCGCGCGGGCCGCGGCCTCACGCGGGCGCGTAGCCCTCCCTCGCCTTCTCCTTCGCGCGGCGGGCCAGCTCGCCCGCGGGGTCGGAGTCTTCAGACAGAACCTAGCGGAAGTTGACGTCGACCGTGAGGATCCGGTCGCCGCGGATCAGCGCCACCTGCACGCGGTCGCCGGTGCGCCCCTCGATCCGCTCGCGGATCGAGTTGATGTCGCGCACGACGATCCCGTCGACGGCGATCACCCGGTCGCCCCGGCCGATCCCGGCCCGCTGCGCGGGCGAGTTGGGCATGATCCGGCGCACGGGCACGCCCACGTGGCACGGCGCCCGGTGCGGCGTCGGGTGCTCGAGGTCGGCGACGACGCCGAGGAACGAGAGCGCCACGTAGTCGATCGACCCCTCGGTCGTGGTGCGCTGGGCGCGCCCGACGACGCGGGCCTGGTCGCCCTCGCTGGCGTCGCCGGAGATCAGGAGCCCCCCCGCCGTGCGCCCGTTGACGAGCTCGAGCACGAGCCGCCCGCGCTCCTTGCCGTCCTGACCGGCGACCGCGACCTCCATGCCGACCTCGGCGGCGGGCTCGGGCGGGAACTGCAGGAGGACGACGCCGTCGCGCGCGCTCACGACGCGGCCCACGGGGAGGCGCTCGCCCGCGTTGGGCTCGGGCGGCGGCGGCGGCGGGCGGACGAAGCCCACGCCGCGGAACACGACCTGGTCGCCCGGGCGCAGGGGCGAGGCGCCGGTGACGATCGTGCCGATCGTGGCCACGGCCACGTCGGAGAAGAGCGTGTCGACCGACCCGTAGCCGATCACCTTGCCGTCGCGGCGCACCTCCACCGTTTGCCCGGCCGCGACGCCCGCCTGGGCGCCGACGTTCACCAGGACGACGCTCCCGTGCCCCTCGGCCTCGGGGGGGCGCACCTCGGTGATCCGGCCGGTGACCTCCTGCGCCCGGGCCGGGAGGCCCGCCACCGCGACCAGGGCCGCCGCCAGGACGACCCGCACGACTCCGCTCACGCCCCACCTCCCGTCGCGAACTCCTCGTCGATCCCGGCGAGCACGTCGAGCTCCTCGAGCGCGTCGCCCGCCGCCTGCCGGACCTCCTCGTCGGGGGCCGACCGGGCCGCCTCCTCCAGCGCCCGGGCGGCGTCGTCGCCGCCGGTGCGCCCGAGCGCCTCCGCCGCGCGGCGGGCGACCGCCGCGTCGGACCCCGGCGCCGAGACCTGCCCCAGCAGCGCCGCCAGGCGCGGCGTCGCCTCGCGCAGCCCCAGCTCGCCCGCCGCCCAGGCCGCCGCCATGACCACGTCCGCCTCGCTCGCCTCGAGCGCGCGCAGGACCTCGGCCCGCCAGCGCGCCGCGTCGCCGCTCTCGCCCATGGCCCGCAGCGCCGCGCGCCGCGCCGCGCGCCCGCCGCCGGCGGCGCGCTCGACCGCGGCGACGACGTCGGCGTCGTGCGACAGGTGTCCCAGCGCCTCGGTGACCGCCAGGCGCTCGTCCTCGTCGTCGGCGCCCAGGCGCTCGAGCAGGAGCGCGCGCGCCTCGTCGAACAGGGTCGGGCCGGGCGCCTCGTCGTCCTCGGCGTCGCCGCCGAGCAGGTCGCCCTCGCGGATGACCTGGCCCAGCGCGAGGCACGCCTCGCGGCGCACGGGCGGCGCGCCGTCGGCGCGCGCGAGGCCCAGGACGCGCCGCACGAGCTCCGGCGCGGCCGGGTAGCTGCCGACCGCGCCGGCCGCCGCGGCGCGCACCTCCGCGTCGTCGTCGTCGAGCAGCTCGACCAGGCGCGCCCGGGCCGCGTCCCGGGCCAGCGCCTGCTCGCGGATCGACGTCAGCTCGGCCAGCTTCTCCACGCGCGACACGGTCGCGCCTCCCCCCCGGGCTCGGGGCCCGCGCGGGGAATTGTAGGTGACGCGGCGGGTCGGCGCAGGGACCAGTTCTCGACCCGCCAGAGCGAGCGATGGGGACGGGCGGAGCGGGCCGGTTCGTGCCGGTCCGGGCCTTGCTCCTATCGCCCGCCCCTCGCGAGCGCGTCACTCACTGCTGGTCTCCGGCGCGGGCGGGCTGGCCGCGGCGACGGTCGTCGCCCGACCTCCGGCCCGGGCGACCTGGCGGTCCGGGTCGCGGCGGTACCGCCGCAGCCAGCGCTTGAGCGCCTCACGGTCGGTGACCGTCCAGTCGAAGTAGAGGTCCTCCATCTCGGCGATCGCCCGCTCGGGCGACCAGCCCTGGTACTGGATCCGGTAGAGCGCCGACCACAGGCCGGTGCGGTGGATCCCGCCCTGGCAGTGCAGGACGATCGGCCAGTTGGCCGGGTCCTCGACGAGCTCGAAGAACTGCTCGACGGCCTCGGGCGGCGGCTCGCTCTTGCCGCTCGTGCGCAGCTGGACCCAGCGCGCCCCGATCTTCTGCACGGCCCGGCGCTCCTCCTCGAACCAGCGCTCGCCGTGCTGCTCGCCGCGCAGGTTCACCACCGTCTGCACGCCGTACTTGGCCCGGAGCGACTTCAGGTCCCCCTCGTCGGGCTGGGGGGAGCGGATGAGGATCGGGGTCCCGTCGTGCGCCTTGTCGACGACCTGCGTGACGCCGCAGCCCGGGGCGGCGACGAGGAGCAGGAACAGAAACGCCCAGACGCCTCGGTGCATCCCGTGAGACCCCCCTCTGCCTGGGATGGATATAGCTCATGGGCGCGGATCACGCCGCACACACCGCGCGCGGCGCGGATCCTTCCGCGGCGGAACCCGCGGGGGGCGAGGCCCGTGTGTGCTGCTGGACCCCGTCGCGTATCCTGTGCTCTGGAGACGTCCGCCATGCGCACCCTCGCCGGCACGCTCGCCCTGCTGCTCCTGGCCTGCCCGATCGCGGGGGCCCAGGAGCGCGGGGGCATCGACCCCGAGCGGCTCATCGACATCCTCCGCGAGAACGCGGCGGCCCGGGAGGCGAGCAAGCTCGACCGGACGGGCGACGCGGAGACGCCGCGCGACCGCGAGGTCGCCCGCGAGGTGCGACGCGTCTTCGCGTCGCGGCGCGTCACGGTGAACTTCGAGGCCACGCCGCTGGCCGAGTGCCTGGACTTCCTGCGCGACATCACCGGCCTGAACCTCGTCGTCACCAAGGCCGCCGCCGAGGCGGCCGCCGAGGTCAAGGTGACGCTCCGGCTGCGGAACATCCGCCTCAAGGACTGCTTCGAGCTCCTCCTGCAGCAGGCGCACCCCGACCTGCGCTACGGGATCCGCCACGGCGTGCTGGCGATCGGGCTCAAGGACGAGTGGCGCACCAACATGCGCGTCGTGCTCTATGACGTGAGCGACCTGCTCCACCGCCCGCCCGACTTCCCGGGGCCGCGCATGGGCCTCGACGGCGTCAAGTACAACGACTAGTGTGATCGCGGCTGCGGCCGAGGATGGCGGGCGCTGCGGTGCGTCGGGGCCGACTTCGTCGGCCCCGACCGCTCAGGCTCGGTCGGCGGCCAGGAGGCCGCCTTCCCTCGCCTTCGCGCCGCGTCGCCTCGCCCTCCTCGGCCTCGCCTGACGCTCCTGCTGCGAAGGCGCGGTGAGGTGGGTTCGCAGGCGGCTCGGCCGTCTGCCAAGACGGGTTCGAGGACAGGCCCTAGTCGCGGTGGACCTCGAGCAGGGTGACGCCGTCGCCCTCCCACAGCGGCCGGAACCGGGACGGGTGGCGGGCGACCAGCCCGCGCTCGGGGTCGGCGCCGCCGCGCAGGGGGACGTCGGCGAGGACGAGCACGTCGACCCGCTCGGCGTCGAGCTGCGCCAGCCAGCGCGCGTCGTCGACCCGGGCGCGCCGCTGCTCGGCCACGCGCAGCGGCATGACGTGGATCCCGGGCGGCCGCGGCGGGCGGCCGAAGACGAGCGGGGCCTCGCGGTCGTCGGGCGAGAGGCGCAGGTAGACGACGCGGTTGTCGAGCCGCGGCCCGAACAGCGGGTAGACGAGCGGCGTGCCGGCGTAGGCCACGACGAGCGGGCGCTCCTGGCCGAGCGCGTCGAGGCGCGCCCAGGCCTCCCCGTGCGGGCCCCACACCGCGGCGCGCTGGCGGTCGCGCGCCGCGTCGCGCGCCGCGCGGTAGCCCGGGTACCACGCCGGCGCGCTCAGCGCCGCGACGGCGCCCACGGCCAGGAGCGTCGTGGCTGCGCTCCGGCGCGCGCGCGCCTGCGCCGTCGGTCGCCAGGCGAGCGCCGCCGCGGCCGCGGCGCCGAGCGCGGCGAGCGCCACCCAGCCCTCGAACCACGCGCCCGCCGTGGTCAGCTCCAGGGCGAGGAAGGCGGGCGCCACGAGCCCCAGCGCCGCGCCCGCCGCGCGCCGGTCGACGCGGGCGACGCACGCCGCCCCGCGCGCGGCCGCCAGCCACAGCCCGTAGAAGGTCCCGAGGTGGTAGCGCGGCTCCTCCCACGCGCCCGGCACGAGCCCGAACAGGAGGACGAAGTTGAGGAGCGGGAAGCCGAGCGGCAGGAGCGCGCGCCCGGGCCCCCGCCGCCAGCCGACCGGCCGCAGGGCCAGCCCCGCGCAGGCCGCCGCCCAGCCGAGCCACAGGAGGAGGCTCCAGGGCGGCGCGAGCGCGTGCTGCTCCGGGCCGTCGACGAGGATCGCGGCCATCGCCCCGGGCGACCAGCCGTGGTCGAGGAAGCCGGAGAAGTCGTAGAGCCCCTCGAACAGCGTCACGCCCAGCACGCGCACGCGCCCGGGCCAGAGGGGGTTGCCGTGCAGGGCCCACGTCCGCAGGAGGAAGCCCGACCCGAGGACGAGGAGCGTGAGGCCGGCGAGGCCGGGCCCGAGCAGGCGCCGGCGGCGGGCCGGGTCGCGCAGGTGCGGCGCGAGCCCGGCGACGACGAACGGCGCCAGGGCGGCCGCGGTGAGGGTGGCCGTGCCCTTGGTCGCCAGGGCCACGCCGAGGCCGAGGCCCACGAGGACGAGCCCCGGGGCGGGGCGGCGGCGCAGGCACAGCGCCCCGTGGAGCGCGAGCGCCCCCCCGAGGCACAGGAGCAGGTCGGCCTGCTGCAGCTGCGCGTTGACGAAGAAGGGCGGGCAGAGGGCCAGGAGCCCGCCCAGCCCGGCCGCGACCGGCCGGCTGGCGCCGACGAGGCGCGCCGAGCGGAGGAAGACGACGACGAGCAGGAGGAGGCACGCCGGCTGGAGCAGCCACACGAGCCCGTCGTCGCCCGCGAGGCGCAGGAGCAGGAGCTGGAGCGTCTGCGAGAGCGCCGGCCCGTGCTCGATCCCGCCGCCGTGGAACGGGAGGTCGACCGGCGTCAGCCACCCGGCCTGGAGCCACCAGACGGCCATGGGCAGGTGGTAGAGGAGCGCGTCCGTGCCGAGGACCGGCGTGTGGCGCAGGTGCGCGAGCAGCGCGGCCACGCCGGCGAGGGCGAAGCCCAGGGTCGCCGGGCCGGCGAGCGCGATCGGGCGGCTGCGCATGCCGGCGGATTGTAGATGGGCTGGCTCGGCCCGGTCAGTGTCATCGAGGGCGGCAGCCAGCTGACGCGTCGACCCGACGGCTTCGTTCCTGAAGGAGAGGACCAGGACCCTCCTCGGCGCGCGTGGACCCGCCCCGGCGGAGCGAGCGGGCCGAGCGCGAGTCCGACGTGCCCGTGCCCGTGCCCGTGCCCGTGCCCGTGCCCGCCCGCACAGGTCGCGCGTGGACCCACCCCGGCGGAGCGAGCGGGCCGAGCGCGAGTCCGACGTGCCCGTGCCCGTGCCCGCCCACGCAGGTCGCGCGCCAGCCTCGCCCCGGCCCCGGACGACGCCGTCCTCCGATCTGCGGGCACGGGCACGGACATGGGCAGTGAAGCTGGGCGGGGCGCGAGCGGCGAGAGCCCCGGACCCGCCGCAGCCGCGATCACTCCGCGGGTTCGACCACGACGGTCACGTCGCCCCCGGCCGCCCACACGAGGACGACGCCGAGCGCGTCGTCGACCTCGACCTCGGCCCGCCCGGCGCGCACCGACGCGCGCAAACCACCGGGGTAGCGGCCGTGGGGCACGGCGATCACGGTCGGCGCGCCGCCGCCCGCGTCGGCCACCCACTCGACCTCGGCGCGACGGGTGCCGGGGTCGAAGGCGAAGCGCACGAGCCGGCCGGCGACGCGGGCCGGGAAGGGGCGCATGGCGAGCAGGAGGAGCCCCGCCTCGTCGCCCGGGCGGTGCTCCCAGTAGGCGGCGCCCGCGTGCGCGTCGTCGAGGAGGGCGCCCGTCTCGTGGGCCAGACGCGCCGCGTCGCCCGACGACGCGTGCAGGTTGCCCCACTCGCCCACGAACAGCGGCGCGCCGAGGCGCCGCGCGTGCTCGACGTGCCGCGCGAGCGCCCTCGCCGTGCGGCGCAGGTCGCCGTCCCACGGCTGGCCGGTGTCGACGAACGCGTCGTAGAGGTGCGGCGCGTAGACGACGGCCTCGAGCCCCGCGGGGCGCACGAGCCCGGGCGCCACGCCCACGCCGGCCAGGCCGGTCGGCTCGAGGAACAGCGGCCGCCCCGGGTCCTCGCGGTGGATCGCCGCGCCGACGCGCCCGTAGAGCGCCGAGGCGCGCCGCTCCACGCGCTGCGTCGGCGCCGCGAGCGCCTGCGCCAGGCGCTCGAAGCGGTCGGGCGAGCGGGCGAGCTCGACGAGCGCCGTGGCCAGCTCGTCCTCGACGCTCGTGCGCCGCACGACGCTGCGGACGAGCGCCGTCACGCCGCCCCTCAGCGCCAGCGGCGCGCCCGCGAGCCCGAGCCGCGCGAGCGCCTCGCGCGCCTCGTTGCCGAAGAACGGCTCGTTCATGAGGTCGTAGCCGACGACCCCGTCCTCGGCCGCCAGCCGCCGGGCGACCCGCGCCCAGGCGCGGGCGTAGTGCTCCTGGAGCCCGAGGCCCGTGGCGGGCACGCGCTCGTCGGCCCACAGCGCCTCGAACGAGCCCCACACGCGCCGGTCGAGGTAGCGGAGCTGCCAGGGCGCCCCCTGCGGCAAGGGCAGCGGGCGCGCGTCCGCGGCGAGCGTGGCCCACTCGGGCGCGCCGTGCCCGGCCATGGCGCCGCCCCACAGGTCCTGGTGCATGTCGACGAGCACGTACAGGCCGTGCGCCCGCAGGCGGCGGACCGTGGCGGTCAGCGCGTCGAGGTAGGCGTCGTCGTAGCCCAGCGGCGTGGGCTCGACGGCGCGCCAGGCGATCGTCAGCCGGGCCACGTTGGCGCCGGTCGCGCGCGCGAGCGCCGCGAGGGCGTCGTCCGTGTGCGGCGGGAGGAAGGGGGCCTGCTTGAGCCCCAGGTTCACGCCGCGGAGGACGACCGTGCGCCCGGCCGGGTCGACGAAGCGGGTCCCGTCGACGCGCAGGCGGCCCTCGAGCGCGGGCGGCGTCCTGACGATCGCCCCGGGCGACGCCGCCGACGGCCCCGTCCGGCGCCCGCGCTCGCGCACGACGGCCGCGCCGCCGCCGGCGGTCGGCTGCTGGCAGCGTCCGGCGAGGACGCCGTCGCGCAGGCGGTAGCGCCCCGTGAAGTCCGCCGCCGGCGCCACCCCGGCGAGGGCGCCCACGAGCCCGGCCGGACGCGGGAAGCGCACCAGGACCTCGTCGCCGCGGCGCTCCCAGCGCCCGTCGAGGATCACCTCGCGCGGGCCCACGCGGACGACGCGCCGGGCGCGGCGCCCATCGGCGTGGAGCTCGAGCGTGGCCTCGTGGCGCGAGAGCGTCCACGTCCAGCCGCGGAGGGCCCAGACCCCCTCCGCGTCGTCGGCGCGGGCGGTCGCGCACAGGAGGAGGAGCGCGGGAAGGACGAGGGCCGGGGGGAGGCGCATGGCGGGCCCGCCGCACATGGCGGGCCGCGCCGCAAGGTCCCGGGCGGCCGCGCCGTCGCGCCGCGGTGAGGCGCACGTGCGACGCAGCGGGGCGGCGCCGTTGCGGATGGCGAAATGCTACCGAGCGGACTTCACGTGGCGGTCGAGCCAGTCGATCGTCTCGGCGAGCACGTGCAGGACCGACTCCCGCGCCTGGTAGCCGTGGCCCTCGTGCGGGAGGAGGACCAACCGCGCCGTCGCGCCGTGGCCCTGGAGCGCGTGGAACAGCCGCTCGGACTGCACGGGGAAGGTGCCCGGGTTCGGGTCGACCTCGCCGTGGATCAGGAGCAGCGGCGCCTTGATCCGGTCGGCCCAGGTGAACGGCGACAGGCGCACGTAGGTGTCGCGCGCCTCCCACAGCGTGCGCCGCTCGCCCTGGAAGCCGAAGGGCGTGAGCGTGCGGTTGTAGGCGCCGCTGCGCGCCAGGCCGGCCCGGAACAGGTCGCAGTGCGCGAGCAGGTTCGCGGTCATGAAGGCGCCGTAGCTGTGCCCGCCCACGGCCACGCGCGCCGGATCGGCGACGCCCAGGCCGGCCACGTGGTCGATCGCCGCCTTCGCCGCGGCGACCACCTGCTCGACGAACGAGTCGTTGACCGTCTCCGGGGCGCCCACGACCGGCATCGCCGCGCCGTCGAGGACCGCCCAGCCCTGCGTGACGAGGTACAGGTGCGACGCCCCCCACAGGCGCGTGAAGCGCAGGGGCGACCCGCTCACCTGCCCGGCCGTCTCCGGGTCGTTGAACTCCTGCGGGTAGGCCCACACGAGGAGCGGCAGGCGCCCCTGCTCGGGCGTCCAGCCGGCCGGCGTGTAGAGCGTCCCCGAGAGCGGCACGCCGTCGGGCCGCGCGTAGGTGACGAGCTCCTTCTTCACCCCGCGCAGCGTCGGTTGCGGGTCCGGGAAGGCGGTCAGCGCCGCGCGCTCGCCGCCCGCACGCACGCCGTAGTTCGGCGGCGACGTGGGCGTCTCGCGGACGGTCAGGACGCGCGAGGCGTCGGGCGCGAGCAGGTCGACGACGTCCTCGTAGCCGTCGTCTGCGCAGCGCCACAGGCGCGTCGCCTCGAGCGAGGCGAGGTCGAGGCGGTCGAGGAAGGGCCGGTCGCCCTGCGGCGTCGACCCGCGGCCCGTGAGGAAGAGCGCCCCCTCGTGGACGCGCACCACGTCGCGGCCCTCGGGCGTCGTGCGGGTGAGCGGCGCGCCCGGGTGCCCGTAGCGGTCGCGCACGCTCCGGTCCCACACCTTGCGCGGCCGGCCGGCGAGCGCCGGGCCGTCGAGCGCGAGGAGCCAGGTGCGCGACCAGCGCCGGTCGCGGTCGTACTCGCTCACGAGCGCCCGCGTGGGGCGCCCCTCGAGCCAGGAGAGGCCGCTGAAGCGGTGCTCGAGCCGCAGGAGCTCGCGCGGCGCGTCCTCGAACGGCGCCGGCCAGAGCATCACCCGGTCGCGGTGCGGGACCTCCTTCTTCGGGTCGCCCTCGTCGAGCGCCTCGACCCAGCTGAGGACGTCGGGCGCCGTCTCCTGCCAGCCGAAGCGGCGCGGCCCCTTCTGCACGCCGTCGATCGGCACGTCCTCGCGCAGCGGCACGCGCGCGACCTCGCGCACGAGCGCGCCGTCCGCCGCCGAGCGCACCTCGACGCGCTCCGGAAAGGAGCCCCAGGGGACGAGCGTCGAGTAGGGGCGCTCGGTGCGCCCGACGAGGAGGAGGAGCCCGTCGGGCGAGGGCTCGACCTGCGTGTAGAGCGCCGGCGGGCCGAGGTCGACGCGCCCGCCGTGGAGGTCGAGCGCGGCGAGCTGGCAGGTGAGCAGGTGCTCGAAGAGCGCCATGTCGTGCTCGTCCTGCAGGAGGTCCTGGTAGGTGCGCGTGGGCGCCGCCTTGCCGCTCGTCTCGCGCGTGACGGGCCCCGCCGGGACCTCGGGGCGCGCCGGCGCCGGGCCCCGGTCGGCAGGCACCAGGCGGCACAGGAGCCGCGTCGGCGAGAGCCACAGGAACGGCGCGCGGCCCGCGGCCATGACCGTCGGCCCCGTGAGCGCGCGCGCCTCGCCGGTCTCGGCCTCGGCCACCCACAGCTCGACGCCGTCCTCGCGCGCGAGCGTGAACGCCACGCGCGCCCCGTCCGGCGACCAGACCGGCAGGTCGAGGTCGGCGTCGGCGGGGAGGCCCGTGGCCGCGACCTCGCGGCGGTCGTCGACGCGCAGGAAGCGCAGCCCCGTGTAGCGGCGCGGGCCGTGCGGCGCCGGCCGCCGGGCGTCGAGCCGCAGGCCGGCCAGGCGCAGCATGGGGCGGGCGAGGTCCCTGATCGGCGGCAGCCCCTCGCGCGCGACGAGGAGGAGGACCCGACCGGTCGGGTCGACGAGCCCGCGGGGCGGGAGCGGCGCCTCGACCAGGCGCACGACCTCCTCGGGCGGGCGGCGGTAGGGCTCCTGGGCGCGGGCGGCGGGCAGGAGCGCGACGGCGCCCAGGACGAGCGCGCGCTTCACCAGGTCCACGGGTCCCTCCTCTCCCCGCGCGCCGGCGCGCGGGGGGAGCAGGGTAACCCCTCCGGAAGGAGATCGAGCCCCGCGGGGGCCGTACCCCCCCGCGGGGCTCGCTTGAACGGACGGACTGAGGAAGGCGCGACCCGGGTGCCGTGCCGGGGTCGCATGACCCCGAACCTCACGGCCGCGCGCATCAGACTCTCGATCCCGCGCCGGCCTTCCGACCCCCTACACGCCCGCCGGGTGGCGCAGGTTCCACGCGGCTCGAGTCGTTGTCTCGCGGTGGTTTACGCGGCGGCGCCTTGCCCGGGGGCGGGGGGCGGCTAGGCTCCGGGCGTGCGGCTCCTGATCGGCCTCGCGCTCTTCCTCCTCCTCCTGCCCGTCGCCCGGGCCGACGACCCGCTGGCCGGGGTCGACCTCGCCCGCCTCGGCCGCGACGACCGGCGCGACGTGCGCGAGGCGCAGGCGGCGCCGACGGCCACCTGCGAGGTGCGCGAGCAGGTGCGCTGCCGCGCGGGCGTCTACCGGTTCCTGCTCGGGCGCCTGGCGCTCGCCGCGCGGGCGGTCGACGCGCTGGGCCTCGAGGGGACCGGCCGCTACCTGGTCGAGGACGCGGGCGCCGGCCGCTTCACGATCGACGACCGCGCCGGCGCCACGGCCGACTGCTCGCGCGCCTGGGACGAGGAGGGCCTGCTCGTCGTCGTCGCGCGCGGGCGCCTCGACGTCCCCGTCCTGCCGCGGATCCTCGGCACCGGCGTGATCGTCGTCCGCTACGCCCCGACCCCCGACGACCCGGGCCTGGTCGCGGCCCGCGCGCACGTGCTCTTCCGGCTGTCGAACCGGCTCCTGCGCGCCCTGTCGACGCCCGTGCGCGAGGTCCTGGCGCGCGTCCTGCGCGACAAGCTGGCGCTCCTCGTGCGCACGGCCTCGGCCTTGGCCGAGGCGCTGGAGCGCGACCCGGCGGGCGTGCTCGCCACGCTCGAGGCGGCCGGGACGGTGGACCAAGACGACCTGCGCGCCCTGCGCGCCGCCGTGCTCGACCACTGACTCCCGCGACGCCCGCGATCAGCCGCGCAGGTCGGTCACCTGCGGCGCGACCGCGGCCACCCGCAGGAGCTCCTCGAGGCGCGCCAGGTCGGCCTCGGCGGCCAGGCGCTCCGTCAGCCAGTCCGGCACCGCGCCGAAACGGCTCGCGACGACCAGCGCGATCGCGCGCCTGCACTCCTCGGCGCGGCCCCTCGCCTCGCCCCTCGCCTCGCCCCTCGCCTCGCCCTCGGCTCGGCCTCTGGCGAGGAGCGCCTGCCCGGTCGCGGTCTCTTCCATGACGCCCTCCAGACCCTCGAGCTCCTCGACGGAGATTGTACCCAGACGCCACGCGAGGAGCTTCAGGAACAGGTCCTTCGCCTGCTCGGCGTCCTCCCGGTCCACGGCCCCGGCGCAGGCCAGGGCGAGCCACTCGCGCGCACGGCCGCGCACGCGGTCCTCGGCGCCCACGAGCGGCAGGGCGACCAGCGCCGCGCCACCGGCGTCGAGGAGCACCTCCGGGTCGACCTCGGCGAGCACCACGCGGCGCGGGGCGAACGCGACGACGCAGCGGCGCTCGTGGCCCACGTCGGCAGGGAGCGCCCGGTCGTGCGTCGGACGATCGGGGTAGACGATCGCCACCTCGACCGGCGCGAACCGGCCCGTCTGATAGCAGTGTTCCGTGACCTCGGCGAGGAGCCCCCGCTCCACGTCCTCCGCGGGGTACATCTGCCACTCCACGTAGATCGTGGGGTCCTGCGCGTCTCCCGGCAGGAAGACGAGGTCGATGCGATGCTCCGAGCGCTTGACGTCGATCGCCTCGGCGACGTAGGGTCCACGCGCCGTGCAGCCCAGGAGCGCCAGGACGGCCTCGGGGTAGCGGGTGGCCAGCTCGTGCATGTCGGGGTCGTAGGCCATGCCCGAACCTTACACGAACGCACCGACAGGCCGGGGTGGGCGTCACCGGCCAGGCGCGGGTGGGTGATAATGACCCGCCATGGCCTCCCCGGACGACCTGCACGCCGACGACGTCCCCGACGACGAGCCGCTCGAGCTCGACGCGGCCGGGCTGCGCGCGTACGTGCTCGGGTCGCTCGCCCTGCGCGGCTCGGTCCACGACGACCTGGGCGCGCGGGTGCAGCGGGCGCTCGGGTGGTACCGGGCGCTCGCCGTGCGCGGGGCCGGGCAGGGGGTGCTCTTCTCGTGGGTCTACGACCTCGGCCACCTGCTCGTCGAGGGCGACACGTTCGCCTTCCGCAGCCAGGCGGACCTGGGCGCCTGGAGCGACGAGGAGCGCGCCGTGCGCCTGGAGTACGAGAACCGGCTGCTCAACGGGGTCCTCCGCGACCCGTCGGCGCGGCTGGCGATCGAGTGGCTCCGGCAGGACGCGTCGCGCGACGACCTCGTCACGCGCGTCGTCGAGCTGCTCCTCCAGCCGCTCGTGGCCGCCGGCGGCCACGCGCGGGCGCCGGCCCTCGACCCGGTGCTCCTGCGCGAGCTCTCGCCGCACGGGGCGCTCGACCCGGCGGCCGCCAGCCAGGCCTACGACGAGGTCGCGGGGCGCCCGGGGGCGCTCCTCGAGGCGGCGCGGTCGTCGCTCCGGCGCTTCTTCGCGCGTCGCGGGACGCGCCCGGCGCTCGGGCCTGACGACCTCGTGGAGGTCGAGCACTGGAGCGCCTACAAGCGCGCGGCGCAGCGCCTGGCCGGGCGGCGGATCGCGGCGCGCGCGGCCGACTTCCCGCGGATCGACCCGAAGCAGGTGAGCGTCGTCGAGGAGGCCGACGTCGAGACCGAGCTCCCCGACAGCGGCTACTACCCGCAGGGCGGCTTCGCCGAGCTCTCGACGCGCGGGGCGCTCGAGAACCTCGTCCCGACCGAGCTGGTCTACATGGGCGAGGACCCGTTCGGCGCGGAGCCCGACCCGGCGGTCGACCTGTTCGCGATCCGCAACCTCGAGGCCGAGACCCTCTACTTCCAGCGCGACAGCGGCCAGCTGCGGCGCACGCGGCGCACGGTCCACGTGGCCGTCGCGCCCGACGACGGGCTGCGCCTGCAGCTCCGCTGGCACAGCGACCCGCTGGCCGTGCTCGTCTACGGGCTCGTCGTGCGCCTGAGCGAGGACCTGGGCCGGGTGTTCCAGCACGACGCCCTGCGCGTCGAGGTGCACCTCCTGGCCGAGCCGGGCCACGAGGCGCGGGTGACCGAGGACGCCGAGCTCCTGCGCGTGCTCCTGCGCCACGAGGTCGCCCGCGGCGCCGCCGCGGTCCACGTGCGCACGGGCGGGCTCGACCTCCGGGCGCTCGGCGAGCGCGCGCGGCGCGTCTACGGCGTCGCGGTCGCCGCCGGCGACCGGCGGCCGGCCGGCCTGCCGGACACGGCGGCGCCGCGGCCGCCCGAGGGCGTGCGCCCGCCGCGGGTGATCGTCTGGCAGCTCGGCGGCGAGCGCCCGCAGGCGCTCGGCGACGTGCCGGTGGTCCACACGACGCTCGAGGGCCCGCCGACCGGGCCGCTCGTCGAGGCGCGCCGGGCGCTCCTCGGCGCGATCGCCGGGATCGGCGGCCGCGGCGGCCTGCGGGTCGGGGCGCGCGGGCGGCGCGGCTGAGGCGAGGAGAAGACGTGGGGGGCTGGACACACCGACTGTGGAGCGGCGCCGGGCCGCGCGCGCGGGCCGCGACGGTCATCGCTGCGCTGCTCGGCGTCGGCGCGCTCGCCCTGCACCCCCTCGCAGCCCGCTGGGACCCGCGGCTGGGCGTGGCCGTGCAGGCGCTCGAGCCGGGGAGCGGCGGCTACACACCCGTCCCGGGCGGCGGGTTCAAGGGGGAGGTCGAGGCGCTCGACCCGTGGGGGCGGCGGCTCAGGTGCGTGATCGACCCGGCCGGGGCGCGCACCTACTACTCGGTCGGCCCCGACGGGCGCGACGAGGACGGCGGCGGCGACGACGTCGTGCCCTCGGAGCGGGACCTCGCCCTGGCCCGCCGGCTGGACGGCGGCGCCCTGGGCCTCTTCTCGCTCGCGATCCTGCTCCTGTGGGGCGCGCACGGCCCGTTCACGCGCGCACCGCGCAGCCGCTCGGCCGGGGTCGAGGTGGGGCGGGCGCTCGCCCTCGCCAGCCTCCCGGCCCTCGTCGCTCCCGGCGTCCTGGCGGGCCTGGTCCTGGGTCGACGCGACGTGACCGACGCGGTCGACCTGCTCGGGCGCGTCCTGCCGACCCTGGTGCACCCGGCGGTGTCCGCCCTGGGCGGGAGCGTGCTGCTCTGCACCTCGCTGGCGCTCGCGTGGCGCCTGTCGCGCCCCCTCGAGCCGACGTGACGTGGACGACGACCCGCCGCGGCCCGAGCTGTTCAGGATCGTCGTCCGGTCGGTCGTCGCCTGCCTGCTGACGGAGGTCGCGCTCGTCCTCGCGCTCGGCTGGCGCCCGCCCGCGATCGGCTGGGCCTACGTCGCCGGCTGGGGCCTCGGCGCCGGCGCGGCGCTCGCCGTGGCCGAGGCGGCGCTGTGGCGCCTCGGCCTCGCCCCCGCGCTGCTCGCGGGCGCGGCGCTGAGCCCGCTCGCGCCGCTGGGCGGGGCGTTCGAGATGGCGTTCGTCGAGGGCTGGGACACTCGCGCGGCCACCCAGGAGGTGCTGACGCGGGTCCAGGCGGCCACGCCCACGGCCTGCGGTTGGTTCGTCGCCGCGGCGCTCACGCTGTACGGCCCCTTCCTGGTGGCGCTCCGACGACGCGCCACGCCGGCTGGCCAGGCGTTCGCCATGCTGTTCGGCGCGGCGTGCTTTGCCGCGGCGGCCGTCGTCGTCGAGGCCTGGACGCCGCCCGCGGAGCTGCTGTGGCGCGAGGCGGCGCTCCTCCTCCTCGGCCCGACGCTGCTCCTGCCGCCGACCCGTCGCCTGGGCGACCGCCTGGCGCGGCTCCTGCGCCAACGGCCTCGGGCGAGCCGTGGGCCCCGGCGGAGCCCGGCGCGGCGCGTGGCCCAGGTGGCGACCCTCGGGGCTGTCGCGCTCCTCGCGACCTGGCCCTCCCGCGCCGGGCTGGCGGAGGCGAGGAAGGCGCTCCTCCGCTGGCGTGCGCGGCTCCGCTGCGACGTCGAGGACATGCTCACGTGCGCCCAGGAGGAGGCGCTCGGCCTCCGCTGGGCGCGGTGGCCGCAGATTCGCTGGGGCGCCTTGCCCATGTCGGGGGGACCGCCAGCAAGTGGCGTCCAGCCCTACGCCGGCTTCGAGAGCCTGGCCATGCTCGGCGGCCGCTCCCCGCTCGATTGGCGCCCAGCAGGCGCGGACCAGGTGATCATGTGGGTCCGGCTCGCCGCCCTTCGTGGTGGACCCGCGACGGTGCGGCGAGGGGTCGAACTCCTCGATCGTCCGGGGTGGGGCCTGTTCGACCGACGCTCCCGTGTGCTCGAAGAAGAGGCGCTCGGCTGGGCTCGACAGCTCGCCGCGTCGGGCGACCTCGACGCCATGCTGCTCGTCGGCACGCGCCTGGCCGAGGAGCCGCTCCCGTGCCTCGGCCCCTTCGGGCCGCCGGTGCCGGGCGCGCGGCCACTGAAGGTCGTCGAGGACGGGCGCGAGGGGCTGGAGTGGCTGCGCCGCGCCCGGGCCCTCGGCGCGCCGGACGCGACCCGCCGACTCCTCCGAGCGGCGCGCCTCTCCCGCAGCGTCAGCGTCAACGAGGCGCTCGCGCGCATCGACGAGGCCATGGCCCTGTGGGCGAGCGAGCCGGGGCGAGCTCCGGAGGAGCTCGCGGCCCTCGAGCAGGCCCGCGCCTGTCTCCAGGCCTGGGCCGCCGAGGGGCGGTGACGTGGGATAGGATCCTCGCCCCCTGACCCGAGGAGGGACGCCATGACCGCCACGCTGGAGACCCTGCAGCAGGCCCTCGACCCGCTCGCCCGCGCCCTCGAGGGCCTCTCGCTCGACGACCCCGCGGCCGCCCGGGCCGAGATCGAGCGGCGCCTGCCCTTCGACGGCCCGCTCGTCGCCGCCGTGCGCGAGGCGGCCCTCGCCGGCGCCGAGGCCGGGTGGCTCCTGCCGCGGCAGAACGGGCCGATCCGCTTCGGGCGGCCGGCGAAGTCGCTCCACGGGTTCACGGTCGACGCCGTGCTCATGAGCACGCCGGGGCCGCAGCACCGGCATCCGAACGGCGAGGTCGACCTGTGCTTCACCACGCGCGGCGAGGCCCGCTTCGACGGGCACCCGCAGGGCTGGGTGGTCTTCGGGCCCATGTCGGTGCACGTCCCGACCGTGAGCCAGGGCGAGATGCTGATCCTCTACTTCCTCCCCGGCGGCGCGATCGAGTTCATGTAGTCGTACGTCTGGCGGTGTGCCGCCGGAGCGAGCGGGAGGCCCGCTGCTGCGGACCCGCCCGCGAGACGCGCTGGCCGGGCTATGCCCTGTCCTCGAACCCCGTGTCCGCAGACGGCCGAGCCGCCTCCGAGCACACCTCACCGCGCCTTCGCAGCAGGAGCGTCAGGCGAGGCCGAGGAGGGCGAGGCGATGCGGCGCGAAGGCGAGGGAAGGCGGCCTCCTGGCCGCCGACCGAGCCTGCGGGGGGGGGCCCCCCCCCGGCCCCCCCGACGCACCGCAGCGCCCGCCATCCTCGGCCGCAGCCGCGATCACACGAAGCTCGTGGAGGCGGGACACACGGATGACGCACCCCGCTGCTACAGTCGCCCTTGCCATGGGCGACGACGCGCTGCGGGAGGCGGAGCGGGCGGCCGCGCTGGGCGATCGCCCGGCGCAGGCGCGGCTCCTCGTGGAGCGCGTGCGCCGCGGTCTCCTCGACCACGAGCGCCTGCGCCTCGCCGCCTGGCTGGGCGACCCGACGGCGCGCCTGGCCCTGGGCGACGACTCGGACGAGGCGCCGCGCCGTCCGCGAGGCCGGCGTGACGGCTGGACGCTGGCGCTGGCCGGCTGGGGCAAGGAGGCGCTCGTCCGCGCGGCCCACGTCGTGGCCAGCGAGAGCATGCGCCACTGGCGCCGCCACTTCCGCGACGACCCGGTGCTGCCGGGCGTCCTCGAGGCGGTCGAGGGCTGGATCCGCTGCCCGTGCGACCCCTGCGCCGCCGCGGTCGGCCGGGCGGTCGACGACGACGCGATCCCCGAGAGCAAGGACAACCGCTCCGGACGCGCCCGCTGGCACGTGGTCAACGTCGCCGAGGCCGCCCGCGCGCGCAGCGACGACGCCTGGACGCGCTTCGCCCTCGAGGTCCTCGGCGAGTCGCCGGCGACGCAGGTGCGCGAGGCCGTGCGCGAGGCGCTGGTCCCGTGGGCGCTGGAGGCGCGGCCGGCGGGCAGTTGAGGGCGCACCGCGAGGCCGCCGGGCGCGTCGTTTGCCCGACGGCCCCGTCGACCGGGCGTGGTCCGTCCGGCGTCGAGCCGGTAGGGTCGAGGCGGCCCACGTGGCGATGGAGGTCGGGATGTCGAAGCGCCCGGGATGGCTCGTGACGGCGGCGTTCGTGGCGGCGGCCCTGCTGGCCCTGCCGGCCCTGCGCGCGCAGGACGGCGGGCCCGACGAGCTCGGCGCTCCGCCGTTCAGCGCGGCGCAGATCCAGGAGGCGACCCGCGTCGGTCGGCGCTACCTGTTCAAGCTCGAGGCGCCCAAGGAGCCCGTGCAGTTCCAGGTGCTGGAGTTCACGGCCGTGAGCGCGGAGGGCGCGACCCTCCGCCAGACGACGCTCGACGCCGACCGCAAGCCCGAGGGCGAGGCGGCCGAGGCCCGGGTGACGTGGTCCGACCTGGAGGCGCAAGGCCGCTTCCCGCGGGCGCGCACGCGCGTGACCGAGGAGGAGCTCACCCTGCCGGCGGGGACCTTCGCCTGCAAGGTCTACCGCGTGGACGACCCCGACGTCGTCGTGACCCACTGGTTCGCCACATCGCTCCCCGGCGCCCCGGTGAAGGTCGAGGCCAAGGAGGGCGGGCACCGGCTCGTGTTCACGATGACCCTGGTCGAGCACGTGAACCCGTCGAAGTCGGAGTAGCGTCGCGCGACGGTGACGCGGCTCCGGGCGTGATCCCGCGTTAACCTGGACGCATGAGCGACGCGCGCCGGCGGCGGCTCGAGCGCGAGGTCGCGCGCGGTGACCCTCCCGCGCGCGCCGCGCTGCTCGGCGAGCGCGCGCGGGCGGGCGACCTCCCCGCCGAGCGCCTGCTCCTCGCCGCGCACCTCGGGGATCCGGACGCCCGGGAGGTCGTCGGCGCGCAGCCCCCGTGCGGCGACTGGTTCTCGGCGCTCGGCGACTTCGGCGCCGAGGTCGCGCTCCGGGCCGTGCTCGTGGTCGTCCAGGAGGCCCGGCCGTTCCGCCGCGCCCTCGAGCACCCCGGCGCGCGCTCCGAGGCGGCGGTGGAGGGCGACCACGCCTGGGCTGCCGCCGCCTGCCGCCCGGACCACCGCGCGGCGGCCGTCGAGCGCGCCCGTGGCCTCGCCCGCCAGCAGCAGGTGTTCGCCGAGCGCTTCGGCCCCGGCTCCGGCGTGAGCTGGCACGTCGGCTGGACGCCCGGCTGCGCCTGCGCCTGCGCCGGCGTCTCCGCCGTCGACGCCCCGGGCGTGCTCGCCCGCCTCTCGGACCCCCGGTCGCTCCCCTGGCTCGCCGACGCCGTCGACCTCACCCCCGCGCGCGCGCGCGCGGCGATCGCCGCCGGCCTGCTCGGGTGGGCGCTCGCCGGGTCACGGTAGACTCCTCCGCGTGACCGAGGCGAACGGAGACGGGCCGGAGGATCCGCGGCTGCGCCGGCTGCTCGTCGTCGGCGCGGTGGCCGCCACGGCGGTCCTGACCGCCTTGCATCTGCTCACGGTCCGTCGCCTCGGCGTCGACATCCCCTTCTGGGACGAGTGGGAGATGTTCCACCCGGACGCGCTGCCTGCGGGGCTCCGCTGGGGCTGGCTGGTCGCACAGCACAACGAGCACCGGATCCCGCTCACGAAGCTGCAGGTCTGGGCGCTGCACCGGCTCGACGGCTGGGACCTCGTCACCCACGTGACCCTCAACTTCGCGCTCTTCGCCGCGCTCGTCGCGGCGGTCGGCGCCTTGGTCGTCCGCGCCGCCGGCCCGCGCGGCGCCGCCGCGTGCCTGCCCTTCCTGCCCTTCCTGCTCTCGCCGCTCGGCTACGAGAACCACGCCTGGGGCTTCCAGTCGCAGTTTCACCTCGCTTACCTGGGCGCCGTGCTCGCCGCCTGGGCCGTCGCCGCGCCCCGCCGAGGCCTCCGGGAGGGCCTTTTCGTCGCCGCCGGCGTCTCGCTCGCGACGGCCGGGATGACCGGCGGGCTCATCGTGTGCGGCGGGCTCCTCGCGGCGGCGGCCGCCCACGAGGCCTGGCGCCTCCGCCGCGGCGACCCCGACGAGCGCCGGGCGGCTCGCCGCTTCGCCAGCGCCGCGCTGCTCCCGGCCGGCGGGCTCGCGCTCCTGTGGGCCGCGACCTTCACCCCGATCCACCGCGACCACTACCTCTCCCCGCTCTCGGGGCGCGTCCTCTCCTACTTCGGCGACCTCGTGGCGCTCGGCTTCGGCATCACGACGCCGAGCGTCGCGGCCGGCGCGGTCTGCCTGGTCGCGGCGCTCGCGCCGGCGGCGCTCGCCGTGCGCGGCGCGCCCGACCCGGCGGCCCGGGCGCGCGCCGTCGCCACCGCCGGCCTCATGGCCGGGGTGCTCCTGGCGCTGTTCGCGGTGGCGGTCGGGCGGGCGGCGCAGGCGCCGGAGACCGCGAAGAGCTCCAAGTACTGGGAGACCGCGGCGCTGCTCGTGCCCCTGACGGCGGTCGCCTGGCACCAGGCCCTCTCCGCGAGGCCCCGCGCGCGCCGGGGCGTCCTCCTCGCGCTCTGGGTGGCGTGCGCGTGGGCGTATGCCGACGACTGGACGACGACCGGGTACCAGCGGGAGCGGGCGCGGCGCCTCGAGGGGCTGCGCTGCGCCGCGAGCTACTACCGGGACGGCGCGCCCACCCGCTGCCCCGAGGTGTACTACGGCGACCTCGCCCCGCGCCTCGATGCCGCGCGGGCCCTCGATGCGTCCTTCACTCGCCGCCTCCGGGCCGGCCCGTGAGCGGTCCACGAGTTCACCTGCCTCCCCTCGCACGTCGGCCGTAGCGAGGCGCAGGTCCTCGCGGCGCTGCGGAGCGGACCTGTTGCTCTCACTCCTCGGCGGCTCGGACCGTATCGAGGGTGGACCGCGGTCCTCCTGTCGCCATGGTGTGACGCCCTGATTGGCCCGCGCTCGCCCGCGGGGCTACCCTCCCGCATGGCCCCGCCCGCCCCCGCCCCCGGCCCCGACCCCGCCCGGCCGGGCGGTCGGCTCCGGCAGCTGCCGAGGCGGCGCCTCCTGGCGCAGGCCGGCGTGCCACTGCTCCTGTTCTCGGCCCTGCTCGTGGTCGTCGCGCAGGACCTGCGCCCGGCCCCCCGCGCGCAGGGCGGCCGGGCCGGGACCGGCCTCACGCCCGACGCGCTCGCGGCGGCGCAGGCGCAGCTCGCCGAGCTCGAGGCCTGGGCGGCGGCGCACCCCGACGACGCGGTCGAGCTCTACGGGCGGGCGCGGGCGCTCAGCGACTCACGCGTCCCCGAGGTGGCCGCGACCGCGGCGCGCCTGGCGGCCGGGGCGCTGGCGCGCGTCGACCCGGACCTCCGCGCGACGCTCGCGGCGGGCGAGGCGCTCGAGGCCGAGGGGCGCGACCGGGAGGCGGACCTGCTCTACAAGGAGTTCCTCGCCCGCCCCGACGTCGCGCCGGAGGTGGCGCGCGTGGTGCGCGAGGCGCGCGGCCGGGCCTCGGGGCGGCTCCAGCAGCGCTTCGTCGCCGACGCGGCGCGCGTGCGGGACCTCGTGGCCGCCGGCGCGCGCGCCGAGGCGGAGGCGCTGGTCGCCGAGGTCGTCCGCTACGCCGGTCCGGAGGCGGAGGCGGGGCTGCGCGCCCTCCTCGTCGCTCCGGCCGCGACCCCCTCCCCCGACCCGCTCGACGCGCCCGTCGACCTCGCGCTCCTCGCCCGCGCCCTGCGCGCGGGGGTCGAGGACGCGGGCGACGGCGCGGTCCGCCTCACCTACGGCTTCGAGGGGCCCGACGCCGCGCGCGACCTCGACGACTGGCCCCTGGCCACGCAGTCGCTCGCCGGCGCGCTCCTGCCCGCGCACCTCGAGCCCTTCGAGCCGACCGAGCACCCCGCCTGGTACACCGCCGAGGGCACCCTCGTCGGCAGCGGCTGGACCCGCCGCCTGCTCGTCGTCGACTTCCGCCGCGACCGCCCGGTCACCGTCGAGGTCTCCGTCCGCGGCGCGCGGAACCGCGTGGCCTCGCTCGGCCTCCTCCCGGGTCGCTCGTTCGTGGGCGGCTCGGGCGTCGCGCTCGACCTGCCCCTCGACCGCCTGCCGCAGCGGCCGGCGACCCTCGACGTCCTGGTGCGGCGCGCCCGCGAGCGCGGGCCCGGGGTCGCGCTCCTGCGCGAGGTGGCCTTCCTCGACCTCGAGGAGGCGCTCTTCCGCGCCGAGCCCCCGCGGGCGCAGGCGCGCGTCGCCCTCGACCTGCGCCCGGCGGGCGACGGCCACACCCTCGGCCTGCGCGTCGGCAGCCTGCGCCTCGAGCCCACGCCCGTGACCCTCGACGACGGCCCGGTGCGCGCCTTCCTCGTGGCCCTCGGCGGGCCGGTCGCCTTCGAGGAGGTCGTCGTCACCGGCGTGCCGTCGCCGGACATCGCGCGCGCGCTCCCCGTGCTGAACCGCGACGCCGGCGGCGACCCCGAGGCGCTCGGCCGCGGGCTCCGGGCCTGGCTCGGCCGACGCCGGCCCGAGGTCAGGCTCCGTTGACCTGCGATGAGTGATGCGCTCGCGAGGGGGGCGCGATCGGCGCTAGTGTGATCGCGGCTGCGGCCGAGGATGGCGGGCGCTGCGGTGCGTCGGGGCCGACTTCGTCGGCCCCGACCGCTCAGGCTCGGTCGGCGGCCCACGGCCGCCCTCCCTCGCCTTCGGCCGACACGCCCTGCCCTCCTCGGCCTCGCCTGAGGCTCCTGCTGCGAAGGCGCGGTGCGGTGTGCTCGGAGGCGGCTCGGCCGTCTGCGAAGACGGCCGAGCGGGGCGCCGCGGCTGAACGACCACCTACCGGGTTCGAGGACAGGCCCTGGTGCCCGGGCCATGGCATTCGGCCCGCTCCGCGCCTCCCACACGCTGCGCTCTGGCGGGTCGAGCGCGTGGAGCAGGAGGAAAAGTCTCGAACTCTCTGGCGTCCTCCGCTACGTTCCGCGCGTGCGGCGGTCGATCCAGGACGCGCTCGAGGTGGCGGGGGTCAGCGCCTACCTGCTCGGCGCGGGCGCGTACCTGCGCCTGCGCGGGCGGCTGCGCCCCGCGGTCCCCCTGCCCCTCCTCGCCGCGCGCGCCGCGCAGGTGACCCTCGGCCGCCTCGTGGGCCCGACCGCCGGCCCGCTGACCCGCATCCGCCCGGTCGGGGGGCTCGCCTTCGTCGCCGACCTGCCGCTCCTCCTGGGCGAGCCGTCCGACGCCGAGAGCCACTCGCGCCTGGTCGTCCTCGAGGACGGCCGCCCGCTCGGCCCGGCGCACAGCGCGCACGAGCAGGTGCGCGCGCAGGGCGGCGGCCGCTACTCGCACTGGCTCGGGCGAGTCGTGCTCTCCTCCTTCGACGGCAGCGACCCGCGCACGAACGGCCGCCGCTACGAGTTCGCGATCGATGGCTGAGGCGACGGCCGAGGCGCTCGACGACCTGCTCCGCTGCCCCGAGACGGGCGCCCCCCTGCGCCGCGAGGGCGACGCCTACGTCTCCCCCGGCGGGCGCCGCTGGCCGGTCGTACGGGGCGTGCCGCGCTTCGTCCCCGACGACGCCTACGTGGGCTCGTTCAGCTTCGAGTGGAACACCCACCCGACGACCCAGCTCGACGCGCGCACCGGCGCCGGCTGGTCGGAGGAGATCCTGCGCGCCAAGACGGGCCTCTCGCCCGACGACGTCCGCGGCAAGGTGGTCCTCGACGCCGGCGTCGGCGCCGGGCGCTTCTCGGACCTCCTCGCCCGCTGGGGCGCCGCGCGCGTCGTGGGCGCCGACCTGAGCCTCGCCGTCGAGGCGGCCCGCGACAACCTGCGCGAGCACGCCAACGCCTCGGTCGTGCAGGCGGACATCGGCCGCCTCCCCTTCGCGCCGGGGACGTTCGACCTCGTGGTGAGCATCGGCGTCCTCCACCACACGCCCGACACGCGCGCCCACTTCGAGCGGCTCGTGCCGCTGCTGCGGCCGGGCGGCACGATCTGCATCTGGGTCTACCCGCACGAGGGCGCCTACCTGCAGCGCAACGCCTGGATCCCGTTCACGCGGCGCCTCCCGCCGGCGAGCTTCCACCGCTGGTGCCGCTGGTTCGTGCCGTTCGCGCGCCGCCACCGGCGCCGCGTCCTCGTGCAGTACGCCCTGCAGCTCTTCCCGATCAGCGACCAGGGGCTCGGCCTCGACAACGACGTCCTGGACACCTTCGACGCCTACAGCCCCTGGTACCACGGCACGCACTCGCCCGACGAGGTGCAGGGCTGGTTCCGCGCCGCCGGGCTCGAGGACGTGCGCGCCTTGCCCTGGGACACGGCGGTGCGGGGGCGACGGCCCTGAGGTGTGCTCGACGGCTGCGGCCGACGATGCCGGCCGCGGCGGCGCGCGCGCGGGCTCGAAGTAAGTCGCTACGTCGTCGCCCGTGGCGCTCTGCCGCCGCGGCTCGGCCTCGTCGGCCTCGCCTCGCTCGCTGCTCCGATCGAAGGCTGGTCACCAGGACTCGGCCGCGAGAGTCGTTGGCTCCATGCGCTCTGAGCCGAGCTACGCGCCGCCGATCACGCCGCGGGCCAGCCGCCCCACCCGCCCCCGCACGATCCGGGCCGTCGACAGCGTGGCGTCCTTCCCCGTCCGGGCCAGGGCGCCGAGCGTCGCTCTCGCGAGGGCCGGCGGCGACACGCGCGCCGGCCCTGCCCGCTCGCGCTTGAGCCCCTCGAAGAGCAGCGCGTGGCGCTCGGCGACGGCCTCGAGGTCGAAGGCCTCCTCGGCGCGGCGGCGGCCGGCCGCGCCCAGGCGGCGGGCGAGGGCCGGGTCTCCGAGCAGGCGGCCGAGGGCGGCGCCCAGCGCCGCCGGGTCGTCGGGCGCGACGAGGAGGCCCTCCTCGCCGTCGCGCACGACCTCGTCGGTGCCCGGGATCCGGGTCGCCAGGACCGCCACGCCCGACGCCATGGCCTCGAGCAGGGCGTTGCTCAGCCCCTCGGAGGCGGACGGCAGGGCCAGCGCCGCGGCGCCGCGCAGGAGCGCGGCCGGGTCGTCGACGACGCCGAGGAAGCGGGCGCGCCCGCCCAGGCCCAGGCGCGCCGCCCGCGCCTCGAGCGCCGCGCGCTCGGGGCCGTCGCCGGCCAGGTCCAGCGTCGCCGCCGGACGCTCGCGGGCGACCCGCGCGAAGGCGTCGAGGAGCACGTCGACCCGCTTCTCGCGCGCCAGGCGGCCGAGGAACACCACGCGCTCGCCCTGCGGCGCGGCGGGCTTGAACGCCTCGAGGTCGACGCCGTTGGGGATCCGCACGATCCGCTCGGCCGGGACGCCCACGAGGCCCCGCGCCTCGGCGGCGATCGCGTCCGAGATCGCCACGAGGCGCGCGGCCTGGCGCAGGGCGGCGGCGTAGCGCGCGCGCCGCGGGCTGGCGAGCAGCGTCTGAACGTCTCCGGTCGCGCCGCCGCCGGCGAGCTTCACCACGACCGGCGCGCCGAGCGCCCGCCCGACGCGCGCGGCGACGGCGCCGATCGTGTGGTGGACCGAGTAGACGACCTCGACCCGCTCGCGGCGCGCGGCCAGGAGGCCCAGGCAGGTCAGCTCGAGCAGGTCGAGGGACGTCGTCCAGTCGACCGCCGTGAGCACCGGGACCCGGAAGACCTCGATCAGCCCCAGGACCTCCCGCGCGGGCAGGGGCGAGCCCTGCGGCGCGGTGGTCACGTAGGTGATCGGCACGCCCTGCCCGGCCAGGGCGCGCGCCAGGCGGCGGCCCTGCCCCTCCATGCCGCCCGGCGCGTCGAAGCCCGGGACCACGAAGGCCACGCCGCGCAGGCGGCACGGGCGCGAGTCGTCGAGGCGCTCGGCGGGCATGGGCGCCGATCCTACTCGCCGCGCGGGGCGCGGTACACTGCCGGCCCGTGACGACGGCGCCCGACCCCCCACCCTCCGCCGCCGACCTGCTGGCCCGGCTCGCCGCGCTGCCCCGGCCGGCGTGGCTGGTGCGCTCGCGCCCGCACCGCCTGCTCCAGCGCGCGGCGGCGGCGGCCCTGCGCGCCCCCGTGGTCGCCGCCCGCTGGACGAACGCCGCCCGCGCCCGGCTCGCGCCCGCGCCGGGCGGGCGCGTCGACCTCTCGAGCGAGGTCGCGGTGTGCGTGGCCACGGTCGGCGGCGCGACCTTCCCGCGGGCGCTCGCGGCGCTCGAGCGGCAGGACTGCCGCTTCGCCGGGCCCGTGGTCGTGAGGAACGTCGCGCCCTCGGCGCGAGCCTTCCGGCTCCTCAACGAGCGCTGCCCGACGCCCGTCTACGTGCAGGTGGGCGAGGACATGGTCCTGCGCCCGCACGCGGTGCGCGCGCTGTACGAGCGCCTCCTGGCCGCGCCGCCCGAGGTCGCCGGCGTGTGCCTGCCGCTGTGGGACACGCACCTCGGCCGCACGGTCCTGGGCGTGAAGGCGCTGCGGCGCGACGTGCTCGCGCGCCACGCCTACCGCGAGGTCGCCGGCACCGGCTTCGACCTGGACGCCAGGCTGCGCGCCGCCGGGCATCCGATCCTCGTCGTGCAGCCGACCGACTTCCTCGGCCGCGTCGTCGACGACGACCCGCACCGGCCCGAGGTCATGGGCGAGCACGTCGTCGAGGGCGCCGCGGCGCTGTTCGAGCGCTACCGGGCGGTGTTCGCCTACCACCGCGACCACCCCGAGATGAGCTACGCCTGGCGCGACCTCGTGCTCGTCCTCGAGCGCCTCGGGCTCGACGCGCGCAAGGACGACCCCGACCTGTGGGCCCTCCTGGGCGCCGTCGCCGGCCTGTCGGGCGCGCAGCGGACGGACCGCTCCTACCGGGCCTACCGCGCCCTGCCGGGGCTGCGCGAGCTGCGGGCGATCGTCGGCGGCGGGCCCGACGAGCTGGCGCTCGTCGCGGCCCCCGGCGCCGACGAGGTCCTCGCCTGGTCGGCCCGGGAGCTCGGGACCGTCCGGGCCGTGCGCCTGGTGGCGGACGGGGACGGCGAGGCGCTCCGGCGCGCGGCGGAGGTCGCCCGCGCGCGGGGGCTCGCCGTGACCGTGGAGGCCGCGCTCGACGGCCCCCTCCCCGACCTCCTGGGCGCGGCGCTGGAGCTGGTCGTCCCCGACCCCGCCGCGTGCGACCCGGCGCCCGTCCCCGCCGGCGCGCGCGCCCGCGTGCACGTGGCCCGGCCCGACCTCGAGGACCCGGCGCGTCGCGAGCGTCTCGAGCGGCTGCTCGAGGCGCTCACGGCGGCAGGCGCCGAGGTCGAGCTGGCGCACCGGCTGCCGTCGCCCGTCGCCGACGCGGCCTTCTGGCGCGACGCGATCACCGACGACGCGCCCGCGGCCCTCGCCGCGCTCGGGGAGCTCAAGGCCCGCTTCGAGGCCCTGCACCTCCCCGACCCCCTCTCGCGCGCGCCGCGCCCGGGGCGGTGCGACAGCCCGTTCCGCGGGCTGCGCCTCGACGCCCGCGGCGACGTGTCGGGCTGCCTCGCCGGCCGGGTGCCGCCGGCGCCCGCGCAGGGCAACGTGTTCCGCGACGCGCCTGACGCGCTCTGGCACGGCGCGCACCTCGCGGCCCTTCGCGGCGGGCTCACGGGCTCCGCGCCGCGCCGCCCGGAGTGCGTCGGGTGCCACTGGGACCACGCGTGAGCCGCGGGCCGCTCGCTTGACTCTAGCCCGCGGCCAAGTACCGTCGCCGCGCGTGGTCGCCGTGGACGAGACGGTCAGGGTCGAGGGGCTGGGCAAGTGCTACCGCCTCTTCCGCAGCTCGCTCGACCGGCTGCGCGAGGCCGTCTCGCCCACGCGCCACAAGTACGGCCAGGAGTTCTGGGCCGTGCGCGACGTCTCGTTCTCGGTCCGCCGGGGCGAGGTGTTCGGCCTCGTCGGGCGCAACGGCGCCGGCAAGAGCACGACGCTGAAGATGATCGCCGGGCGCCAGC
>JAMLIC010000063.1 GCA_023954375.1 Planctomycetota bacterium | reverse complement strand
GCGCTGGAGTTCGCGCTCTTGCGCCGCCGGCCTGCCGCGCCAGGGCCCGCGCCAGGGCCCGCGCTGCGGCCGGGTCCGGCCGCGCCGAGTTGTCAAAGATCGACCGGCGCCGGTGACGAACAAGAGCCTAACACCTCCCACCGACATCCCGGGGCGCCCCCCCTCGCCGACCTCCTCGACCGCCCCTGCGACGCCGCGCTCGCCCGCCGGCTGGTCCAGGCGCACGAGCTCGGCTGCGCGCGGCGCGTCGTGATCGGGTCGAGCGGCGTGACCCTCGTCGACAGCGGCGCCCGGCGCAGCCAGGGCGTCTACTACACGCCCGAGGACGTCGTCACCTACATCATCGAGGAGACGCTCGGCCCCCTGCTGCGGCCCTGGGAGGCTCGCGCCGCCGGGGCTCCGCAGGAGGCGCTCTCCGCCGTGCGCGCCCTGCGCGTGCTCGACCCCGCCTGCGGCGGGGGCGCCTTCCTCCTCGGCGCCCTCACCCGCCTGACCGCCGCCTACCGCGCGATCGCCCGCGGGTTCGGCGCCGACGCGCCGCCCGAGCTCGCCCGGCCGGCGGGCCTGGCCCTCGCCGAGAACCTCCGCGGCGTCGACGTCGATGCGGGCGCGCTCGCGGTGTGCGCCCTGGCGCTCCGGGCCACGGCCGCGAGCCTCGACGGCGGCCCGCTGCCGCCCGCGCCGTCGCTCCACCACGGCGACCTCCTGGCCCTCGCCGACGTGCGCCGCGCCCTGGGCGGCCCCGTCGACGCCGTGGTCGGAAACCCTCCCTACGCCCGCCCGACCCCCGACCAGCTCGCGCTCGCGCGCCGCGCGGGGCTCCGCGCGGCCGACGCCGGCGACGTCTACCCGCTGTTCGTGGAGGCGGCGCTCGAGCTCCTCGCCCCCGACGGCCGCGCCGGGCTGATCGTGCCGCTCTCGCTCCTCTACTCGCGCGCGACCCGCACACTGCGGGAGGACGTGCTCGCCGCGGCGCGGCGCGAGCTGCGGGTGGCCTCGTTCGACCGCATCCCGTCGGGCCTGTTCGAGGCGGAGGTCCGCACGCGGACGTCGATCCTCCTCGCCGGGCCGCGCGGCGGCGCGGCCCGCTGGCGCACGACGCCCCTCCTGCGCTTCACCGCGCGCGAGCGGCCACATGTCTTCGAGCGCCTCGCCTTCGCCGACGTGACGCGCGCGGTCCACCCCTCGCTCGGCGTCCCGCGCGTCGCCTCGCCCCTGCAGGCCGAGTGGCTGGCGCGCCTCGTCGCGCGCGGGGAGCGGCTGGGGGACGCGACCGCGGCGGACGGCCCCGCGCGCCTGCACTTCAAGCACAACTGCTACGCCTTCGCGATCGTGTGCGCGACCCTCCCGCCGGCCTTCGACGCCGACGGCGCGCCGGCGCCCCAGACGAAGTACTCGTCGCTGGGCTTCGCCGCCGCGGCCGACCGCGACGTGGCCCTCGCCTGCACGGCCGGGGCCTGGCTCTTCTGGTGGTGGCTGGCCCTGGGCGACGGCTTCGACGTCACGGTCGGGCTCGTGCAGGCGTTCCCCGTGGACCCCCGCCGCCTGCCGCCCGAGGTCCGGGCGCGGCTCGCCGCCCTCGGGCGCCGGATCCAGGCCCGGGCCGCCCGCCACGTGGTCTACAAGAAGAACTCGGGCAAGCGCATCGGGACGTTCGACCTCCGCGCCTGCCTCGAGCTGACCGCCGAGGCCGACCTGCTCCTCGCGCGGGCCCTCGGCGCCGAGGACCTCCTGGCCGACGTGCGGAGCGCGCTGGCCCGCACGCACGGCTCCGCCTGGTGGGCGCCGCCGCCCGGGCGCTGCCTTGGCCAGACCGCCCGGTCCGGTTCTAATGCGCGGCTCCCATGGCCAAGGTCGAGCTGAGGAAGATCGTCAAGCGCTACAAGCCCGGGCAGCCGCCGGCGGTCGGCCGCCTCGGCGGGGTGGACCTGACCATCGCCGACGGGGAGTTCTTCATCCTCCTCGGGCCGTCGGGGTGCGGGAAGTCGACGCTCCTGCGCATGGTCGCGGGGCTCGAGGAGATCAGCGGCGGCGAGCTCCTGATCGACGGGCGGCGCGTCAACGACGTCGCGCCCAAGGACCGCGACATCGCCATGGTCTTCCAGAGCTACGCGCTCTACCCGCACATGACCGTGCGCGACAACCTCGCCTTCGGCCTGCGCATGCGCGGCGTCGCGGGCGACGAGATCGGGCGCCGGATCGAGGGCGCGGCGAAGGCGCTCGGGCTCGACCCCTACATGGCGCGCCTCCCCAAGGAGCTCTCGGGCGGGCAGCGCCAGCGCGTGGCCCTCGGCCGCGCGATCGTGCGCGAGCCGAAGGTGTTCCTCCTCGACGAGCCGCTCTCGAACCTCGACGCCAAGCTGCGCGGCCACATGCGCGTGGAGCTCAAGCGCCTCCACCAGCGGCTCCGCGCGACCATGATCTACGTCACCCACGACCAGGTCGAGGCGATGACGCTCGGCGACCGCGTGGCCGTGATGCAGGACGGCGAGGTGCAGCAGGTGGGCACCCCGCTCGAGGTCTACGACCAGCCGACCAACCGCTTCGTGGCCGGGTTCCTCGGCAGCCCGACGATGAACTTCGTCCCGGCGACGCTCGAGGGGACCGCGCTCCTCCTGGACGAGCGCCCGCTCGACCTGCCCACGCGGCTGCGCGGCGCCGCGCCGGCCCGCGAGCCCGTGGAGCTGGGGATCCGCCCCGAGGACCTGACGCTCGCGCCCGACGAGGACGGGCCGGGGCTCGTCGGCGAGGTCGCCGTGGTCGAGCCGCTCGGGGCCGAGACGGTCGTGACGGTCGACACGCGCCACGGCGCCGTGGTCGCGCGGCTGGAGCCCGGCGCCTCCGCCCGCCCCGGCGCGCGGGTGCGCCTCGTCCCGGTCGCCGAGCGCATGCACCTCTTCCGCCCGGGGTCGGGCGAGCGCGTCGGGCCGCCGCCGCCGCTGCGGCAGGAGCACGACGCCCGGCCGACGGCGCCTCCGGCGGAGCCGGCGGCGTGAGCCGCGCGCGACTGCTCGGCGCCGTCGCGGCGGGCGCCGCCGCGGCGCTCCTCGTGGCCGCGCTCCCCGGCTGCACGCGCGACCCGGGCGAGGTCGTGCGCCTCATGATCTGGGGCTCGCCCGACGAGGTGAAGACGGTCAACAGCTACCTGGCCGCCTTCCGCGAGGCGCACCCGGAGGTCACGGTCCAGGTCGAGCACACGCCCGACATGGGCTACCGCCAGAAGATCCAGACGCTCGTCCGCGGCGCCAACCTGCCCGACGTCTTCTACGTCAACGAGGCCGACGTCCCCTGGATGGTGCGCGACGGGGCCCTCCTCGACCTCGCGCCGTACGTCGAGCGCGACCGCGCCGAGGTCCGGCCCGACGACTTCTACCGCGAGACGTGGGAGTGCTTCGAGGTCGGCGGCGGGCTCTACGGCATCTGCAAGGACTTCGCCACGCTCGTCTGCTACTACAACAAGGACCTGTTCGACAAGTGGGACGTCCCCTACCCGAAGGCGGGCTGGACCTGGGACGAGTTCCTCGAGACCGCCCGCCGCACCACCCACCAGGGCGACGGCCACAACGACTGGGGCTTCCTGTTCGAGACGTGGGCCGAGGTGCTCTTCCCCTGGATCTGGCAGGCCGGCGGCGAGGTGGCCTCGAACGACCCGCCGCGCTGGCTCATGGGCGCGCCCGAGCACGTCGACGCCGCGGCCGAGGCGCTGCAGCTGCTCTCGGACATGATCTGGGAGCGCCGCGTCTCGCCGCCGCCGTCGGTCACGCGCGACCAGGGCGGCAGCTCGCTCTTCCAGCTGGGGCACGTGGCCATGTGCACCTACGGGCGCTGGAAGCACATGGACTTCAAGCACATCACGACGTTCGAGTGGGACGTGGTCGAGCTGCCGCGCCACCGGCGCCAGGCGACGACGACGTTCGCCGTGGCCTACGGCGTCGCGGCCAACACGCCGCACCCCGAGAAGGCCTGGACGCTGGTCAAGTTCCTCACCAGCCCCGAGTCGCAGCGGCTCGTCGCCCACAGCGGACAGGCGATCCCGTCGCGCATCAGCGTGGCCACGAGCGAGGCGTTCATGACGCCGCGGGCCCTCGTCGAGCGCGGCCTGACCGCCGACGGCCGCCCGCACATCGAGCAGGTGCCGTTCGGGCGGTTCACGCCGCGCTTCGAGGCGGCGCCGGAGTGCAAGACGCGCTTCACGCAGGGGATCGAGCCGCTGTGGAACGGGACCCGCCGCGACGCGCGGGCGCTCCTCCTCGAGCTCCAGCCCGCGATCGACGCGATCGCCGCCGCCAGCCGCAGGTGAGCCCATGCTGCCGCCGCTCGTGATCAACCACGTGAACATCCCCGCGCAGGACCCCGCGCTGCTGCGCGCCTGGTACTGCGAGAAGCTCGGCTTCAGCAGCCACGGCGCCTTCCTCTGGAGCGGCGGCAGCCTGCTCGTGTTCGTCAAGGGCGAGCAGCTCCGCGGCGACCACCACTTCGGCTTCCGCCTGCCGACGATCGAGGCCCTGCACGGCTGGGTGGCGGCGCTGCGCGACCGCGGCGTGGAGGTCGGCGAGGTCCAGGGCGACGAGACCTACTCGACGGTCTACGTGCAGGACCCCGAGGGCAACGTGTTCGAGCTGTTCTACGAGCCGCCGCCCGGCGACGCGTAGGCTCACCGGCCCGGCGCCACGACCTCGAGCACGAGGACGACCCCGCCCGACGTGCCGACGAACAGGCGCGCGCCGTCGGGCGAGAACGCCACGCCGCAGGGGAACTCGCCCAGGTCGGCGCGGAGCCGGAGCGTGTCGAGGAGGGCCCCGTCCTGGGGGCTCCAGAGGCGCACGGCCCCGTCGTCGGACGCGCTCGCCGCCAGCCGCTCGCGAGGCTCGACCGCCAACCCCCGGATGACCCCGTCCTGCCCCGTCGCCGTCGTGACCGGCGCGGGCGCCCCGACGCGCCAGAAGACCAGGCGCCCGTCCCAGAGGACCCCGGCCAGGAGGCCGCGGCCCCCGACCGCGACCTCGGTCATCACGCGGGCCCATTGCGGGTGCTCCTGCTCCGCCGGGAGGAGCCCTGCCAGCGGGGCCTGCTCGCGCGACGGGCCGGTCGCGAGCGCGTCGGGGCCGACCCCGAGGCGCAGCAGCCACCCGTTCGTCATGCCGGCCAGGACCTCGCGCCCGCCCGCCGCGACGGCGGCGCGGACGTGCGTCTCGTGCAGGAGCGGCATGAGCTCCGCAGCCTCCCCGGCCGGGTCCCACAGCCGCACGAAGCGGTCGGTCCCGATCAGGACCCGCTCGCCGGCGAGGGCCGCCGTCGTGACCCGCGCCTCGTCCTCGCCCAGGGGCGCGACGCGCGCCCGCCGGCGCGGCGCCGCCGCTCCGGCGACGTCCCAGAGCGACACCTCGTCGAGCCCGGCCGTGAGCAGGCCCCGGCCGTCCGGCTCCCAGGCGAGGGCCTGGAGCGCGTCGGCGTGCGCGCGCACGCAGGCGCGCTCCGCGCCGCTCGCGACGTCCCACAGCCGCAGCGTCCCGTCCTGCCCGCCCGTGGCCAGGAGGCGCCCGTCCGGCGAAGGCGCGACCTTCGCCACCAGGCCGGCGTGGCCGCGGGGCGCGAGCGCCTGCGCGCCGGTCTCCGCGTCGAAGAGCCGCGCCGAGCGGTCGGCGGAGGTCGTCAGCACGCGGCGTCCGTCAGGGGTGAACGCCGCCGCCGAGACGGCGTAGGCGTGGCCCTCCAGCGCGGGCCCGGCCCGCAGGCCGCCGCCGGGGGAGATCGAGAGCAAGCGCGCGACGCCCGGCCGGCGCCGCCGGCTCCCCCCCGGCGCGTCCTCCGCGATGGCGACGACCGCGCGCGTCGAGTCGGGCGAGGCCGCGAGGCGCAGGACCTGGCCCGCCCCCGCGTCGACCCCCCCCGCCACACGGCCACCCGGCCGCTCCAGCAGGAACACGCGGCCGTCCTGCAGGCCCGCCAGCAGCCAGCGCGCGTCGGGGGTCGGCGCCAGCGCGGTGACCGGCGCGTCGAGGGAGGCGACCTCGACCGGCTGCCCGGCGAGGTCCCACGAGAGCGCGCGACCGTCCGTGGAGCCGAGGAAGGCGGCGGCGCCGTCGTGCGAGAGCGCGGCGCTCAGGTAGCGGTCGCTCGGCGCCAGGGCCGCGAGCGACGCGCCGGTCCGGCCGTCGAGCGCCTGCGGCGCCCGGGCCCCGACCAGCACCCGGGCGCCGTCGCCCGACGCGACGACGTGGTCGGCGGCGCGGCCGTCCGCGGCGGGGAGGCGGGCGATGACCTCGAGGCGCGCGAGGTCCCAGAGGAGCACCGCCTCGCCCACGGTGATGAGGCGCCCGCCGGGGAGGACCGCGCAGGCCTCCGCGCCGCCCGGGCAGGCGGCCGCGGCGAGCTCGCGGCCGCCCTCGGGGTCGAAGACGTGCAGCGCGCGCCCGACCACGACGAGCCGGCCGTCGTCAAGCACGGCGGCGGCCGCGGCGCGGCCCGGCGTCTTGAGCTCGAGCCCGCCGAGCGCGCGCTCGCGGCGCAGCCGCCGGGACGAGGGGAAGCGGCGCCGCACGGCCGCCAGCCCGTCGTCGTCGGCGCGGCGCGGGTCGCCCGCGGCGGGGCGGCGGGTCGCGGGCGCCGCCGCGCGGGGCGGGACCGGGGCCAGCGCCGCTGCCAGGCTCGCGGCGAAGACCGCCAGGGCCGCGCCGGCGGCGGCGAGGAGGAGCCACGGCGCGCAGCGCGCCGGCGCGGGCGGCGGCGCCAGGAGCGCCTCCAGGCCGGCCGCCACCTCGTCCGCGCTGGCCGGTCGGTCGGCGGGCGCCTTGCGCAGGAGCCGCAGCACCAGCGCATCGAGCGCGGGCGGGACGTCGAGGGCGAGCGCGCTGGGCGGCCGCGGCGCGGCGGTCAGGTGCTTGTGGACGAGCGTGGCGCCGTGCCCGTCGAAGGGGGGCCGGGCGGTGAGGAGGGAGAAGAGGATGCCCCCGAGGGCGTAGAGGTCGGCCGGCGGGCCGACGTCACCGGCGTCGCCCGCCTGCTCGGGCGCGAGGTACTCGAGCGTGCCCACGAGCTCACCCGTGCGCGTCAGCGCCTGCGCGGTGCCGTCGGCCCGCCGCGCCAGGCCGAAGTCGGTGATGCGCGCCGCCCCGCGCGCGTCGAGGAGGACGTTGGCCGGCTTCAGGTCGCGGTGGATCACGCCCGCCGCGTGGATGGCCGCCAGCCCGCGCGCGACCTGCGCCCCGAGGCGCGCCGCGTCGCGCCAGGGCAGGGGGCCGGCGGCGCGCAGCCGGTCGGCGAGGCTGCCGCCCGGCACGTAGTCCTGCACGAGGACGGGGCGCCCCCCCGCCTCGCCCACCGACCAGACGCGCACGACGTGCTCGTGCGTCACGGCCGCCGCGGCCCGGACCTCCCGCGCGAAGCGCTCCCGCAGGCGCGGGTCCTCGCCCGCGGCGATCGTCTTCAGGGCGACGACGCGCCCCAGCCGCTCGTCGCGCGCGCGGTAGACGACGCCCATGCCGCCGCGGCCGATGACGTCCTCCACGACGTACTGGCCGAGGCGCTGGCCGGGGGTGAGCGGGGTCACGCCTGGACGATGGCGCCCCGCCCGCGCCCGCGCACGCCCCCCGCCGCGAGTGGTATTCTCGCGCCGCGCAGGAGGTCGTCCGATGTCCGACGAGGTGCACAAGGTCGCGATCATGGGCTCGGGCCCGGCCGGGCTCACCGCCGCGATCTACGCCGCCCGCGCCAACCTCGCCCCGGTCTGCATCGAGGGCGGCGACATCGCCAGCAAGACCGACCTCCCCGGCGGGCAGCTCATGCTCACGACCGAGGTGGAGAACTTCCCCGGCTTCCCGGAGGGGATCCTCGGCCCCGAGCTCATGGAGCGCTTCCGCAAGCAGGCGGAGCGCTTCGGCACGCAGTTCGTCCAGGGTCGCGTCATCGAGGCGGACCTGTCGGCGCGGCCGTTCACGCTCGAGGTCCACAACACCCTCGAGGACACACGCAGCCAGGTGCGCTGCCACGCGCTGATCGTGGCCACGGGCGCGTCGGCCAAGTATCTGGGCCTGCAGAAGGAGCAGGAGCTCCTGGGCAAGGGTGTGACGACCTGCGCCACGTGCGACGGCGCCTTCTTCCGCAACAAGCACGTGGTCGTCGTCGGGGGCGGCGACTCGGCCATGGAGGAGGCCCTCTTCCTCACCCGCTACGCCCACACGGTGACGGTCGTCCACCGGCGCGAGACGTTCCGGGCGTCGAAGATCATGGTCGAGCGGGCCAAGCAGAACCCGAAGATCAAGTGGAAGCTCAACCGCGCGATCGTCGACATGGAGCCGGACGCGCGCTACCTCAAGGCGCTCGAGCTGGCCGGGACCGAGGCGGACCAGGGGCTGCGCGAGCGCCTCGAGATCGGCCCGGACGGCGGGCTGTTCGTCGCGATCGGCCACTCGCCCAACAGCGTCGTCTTCGGCGACCAGCTCGCGCTGCACGACAACGGCTACATCAAGATCTTCGACGGGACGTCGCGCACGTCGGTCGAGGGCGTGTTCGCCTCGGGCGACATCCACGACCACGTCTACCGGCAGGCGATCACGGCCGCCGGCGCCGGCTGCAAGGCGGCGATCGACGCCGAGCGGTGGCTGGAGCAGCAGGGGCTGTAGCGCCGGGGGCTCCGTCGAGCCCTCGAGCGGCTCCCGCGGCCGGCGAGGTGGCGCCGAGCGACCAGCCCCCACCTCCCACTGGCACAATGGCGCGGGCGCCATGACCCCCGAGACCCGCCAGGCCCTGCTCGACAAGGTGGCCCTGTTCCCCACCGGGCCCGGGGTCTACACGTTCCTCGACGCGAAGGCGCGCGTGGTCTACGTGGGCAAGGCGAAGAACCTGCGCAACCGGGTGCGCAGCTACCTGCGCGAGGACCACCACGACGGGCGGCGCTTCTACGACCACCTGCTGAAGACGCTCGACGACGTGGCCTTCGTGGCCACGTCGAGCGAGAAGGAGGCGCTGCTCCTCGAGAACACGCTGATCAAGCGCCACCGGCCGCGCTGGAACATCAAGCTGAACGACGACAAGTCGTTCCTGCAGATCGAGGTGACGACGCACGGCCCGTGGCCCATGGCGCGGCTCGTGCGCACGACGCATCGCGAGAAGCGCGGCCAGCGCTTCGGCCCCTACAGCAGCGCCCGCGCGGTGCGCGAGACGCTCAGGCACCTCAAGCGCTTCTTCCCCCTCCGCACGTGCAGCGACGCCGAGCTGCGCCAGCGCACGCGCCCGTGCATCGAGCACGAGATGGGCCGCTGCGCCGCGCCGTGCGTGGGCAAGGTCACGCCCGAGGAGTACCGGGAGCTGGTCGAGGACGTGCTCCTGTTCCTCCGCGGCAAGGACGAGACGCTCCTGCCCCGCCTCGAGGAGAAGATGCGCGAGCACAGCAAGGCGCTGCGCTACGAGCAGGCCGCGCGCGTGCGCGACCAGATCCGGGCGATCGAGCGCACGCTCGAGGTCCAGCGCGTCGCGCGCGAGGGGTCGCTCGACCAGGACGTGTTCGGGCTCGCCGCCCACGACGGCCTCGTGGTCGTGCTCCTCCTGCCGGTGCGCGAGGGGCACGTCACCGAGCCGCGCACCTACGAGCTGCGCACGGACCTGCCGCCGTCGGAGGCGCTCAACGCCTTCCTCGGCCAGTTCTACGCCGCCGAGCGCTACGTGCCGCACGAGGTGATCCTGCCGTTCGAGGTCGAGGACCGGGCGCTCCTCGAGGAGCTCCTCACGGAGCGGCGCGGGGCGCGGGTCGAGGTCAAGGTCGAGGTGCGCGGCAGCCGGCGCGGGCTGGCCGAGCTGGCGCAGAAGAACGCCGCCCTGGCGCTGGAGACCGGCGAGGAGAAGAAGCTCGCCACGCGCGAGATGCTCGAGGGGCTGCGGGACGCCCTGCGCCTGCAGCGGCTCCCCTGGGTGATCGAGTGCTTCGACGTGTCGACGATCCAGGGCTCGTTCACGGTCGCCTCGAAGGTGCGCTTCGTCGAGGGCAGCCCCGACCCGGGCGGCTACCGGACCTACCGCGTGCGCACGGTCGAGGGGCAGGACGACTTCGCCGCCATGGAGGAGGTCGTCGAGCGGCGGCTCTCGGCCGGCCTCGAGCGCGGCGACCTGCCCGACCTGATCGTCGTCGACGGCGGCGCGGCCCAGCTCGGGCGCGCCCTGGAGGCCGCCCGGCGCGCCGGGCTGCCGCCGCAGCGCACGGCGATCGTGGGCCTGGCCAAGGCGCGCTACGTGCCTCGCGGCGACGACCTGGGCGAGCAGTCGGCGCCGCTGTCCGAGCAGGAGGAGGACGGCGCCCTGCGCGCCTACGAGCGCGTCTACCTGCCCGACCGCCATGAGCCGGTGGTCCTCGAGCCCGCGTCGCTCGAGTGCCGGTTCCTGGCGCGGGTGCGCGACGCCGCGCACCGCGCCGCGATCCGCTTCCACCGCGAGCTCCGGCGCAAGAGCGCCCTGCGCTCGGGGCTGGAGGAGGTGCCCGGCGTGGGCAAGAAGCGCCGGCAGGAGCTGCTGGCGCGCTTCGGGAGCCTGCGGCGGATCCGCGAGGCGACCTACGAGGAGCTGTGCGCGGTGCTGCCCGCGCACGTCGCGCGGGACCTGCGCGCGTTCTTCGCCCAGCCCGCGCCGAAGACCGAGGCCGAGACCGAGACCGAGGCCGCTCCCGCTCCCGCTCCCGCTCCCGCTCCCGCTCCCGCTCCCGCTCCCGCTCCCGCTCCCGCTCCCGCTCCCGCTCCCGCTCCCGCTCCCGCTCCCGCTCCCGCTCCCGCTCCCGCTCCCGCTCCCGCCCGGCAGCGGTCCGACGTCCCGTGACGTCCGCCGACACCCTCTGCGACCTCTGCGGCGCCAGCGGCGCCGAGCTCTACCCGGCCGGCGCCGCCCCCCGCCTCCGCCGCCACGTACGCTGCCCCGCCTGCGGGCTCGTCTGGGTCGCGCCCCGCCCCGCCGACGTCCTGGCCGCCAGCGGCCTCGTCTACGACGGCGCGCGCGCCGCCGACGACGACCGCGACGCGCGCGCCCGCGCTCGCCTGCGCGCCTGGCTCCGCGGCGCCGGGCCTGGCCGACTCCTCGACGTGGGCTGCGGCGCCGGCCTGCTCCTCGAGGTCGCGCGCGAGCTCGGTCGCGACGCCGTGGGCGTCGACGCCGCCGCCGACCGCGCCGCCGAGGCGCGGGCGCGCTCGGGGGCCGTCGTCCACGCGGGCACGCTCGACGACCTCCCGGGCGACGAGCGCTTCGACCTCGTGCGCATGAACCAGCTCCTCGAGCACGTCGCGAGCCCGCGCGCCCTGCTCGCGGCCGCCCGCGCGCGGCTGACCCCCGGCGGCGCCGTGCACCTGGCCGCGCCCAACCTCGACGCGCTGGCGCACCGGGTCCTGGGCGCCCGCTGGCGGCAGCTCGGGCGCGAGGACAACGGCCATCTCGTGCTCGTCGGCCCGGCGCACCTCCGACGCTACGCGGCCGAGGTCGGCCTGCGCGTCGCGCGCCTCCGCACGCGCGGCGCGCGCGCGTGGAGCCTGGGCGCCGGCTCCCGCGCCGCGCGCCGCGCGTGGCGGCTCGTCGAGCAGGGCCTCGAGCCCTGGGCGCGTCTCGCCCTGCGCGGCGGGGTGCTCGAGGCCGTCCTCGTCGCCGCTTAGTCCTTCTTCCCCGCCCCGCCGGCCAGCCGCGCCAGGAACGTCCCCTCGTCGGCGCGGCGCAGGGCGGCGAGCTCGTCGCGAAAGATGCGACCGACGAGCCGCTTCACCCCCCACGCGAAGTGGGCCGCCAGCGGCACGCGCATGAGGACGACCGGCAGGGCCATGACGAGGAGGTAGACGACGCCGAAACCGAGGAGCGAGACGTCGCCGAAGTAGCGGCTCCGCTCCAGACGCTCGTCGAACGAGAGCAGCACGCCCACGGCGGCGAAGGTGCAGATCAGCGCGCTCACACCCCCGACCAGGAGGGTCCGCCGGACGTCGTTCGAGAGGGCGCGCTGGTACTCCCGCGCCTGGCGCCACACCTCCCGGAAGCTCTGCCGCTCCCCCTCCTGGATCCGCTTCACGAGCCGCGGCGGGAACAGCGCCGCGGCCACGAGCAGGCGCAGGACGTGCCGCTGCAGGGCGAAGCGCCCCACGGCGTGCCCCGACGTCGAGCCGCAGCCGTAGATCGCGCAGCCGCCGTAGGAGGCGCCGCACTCGGCCCAGCACTCCTCGTGGTAGAAGGCGCCGCACCCCTTCCGGTCGCAGGCCACCGCCGCCGCCTCGGGCAAGGCGTCCTTGCAGTAGGGGCAGGCGAGCGCCGCCCGCAGGCGCGCGGTCTCGGCGCCGAGGTGCCGCGCGAGCCGCGCCACCGGGGCGACCGCGACCCGGTCGATCCCGAAGCCGATCGCGACGCTCAACCCGATCGACCAGGCGACCGGGTGCGCGTCCGGCCGGACGAGCGCCGCGACCGTCACACCGGCCGCGATCAGCGCCCAGGCGATCGCCGCGTCGCGCCGGTCGGCCGCCGCGGCGGCGTCGCCCGGCGAGTGCACCACCACCCGCGGCGCCTCCGGCGCCTCGGCCGGCGGCGCGTCGTCGAGGCGCTCGGGCGGGCGCTCGCGCTCCATGGCAGGATCGTGGCCGCGCCCGACCGCGCGCGCCAATCTCCCGAGGTGACCCGTGACCCGCACCCCGCTCGCCCTGACCGTGCTCCTCGTCGCCGACCTGCCGCGGGCGGCGGCGTTCTACGACGCGGCCCTCGGCTGGGCGAAGACGGTCGACGTGCCGGTCTACGTCGAGTACCGCGTCAACGACGGCGCCCGCCTGGGGCTCATGGTCCAGGGCAACATGCGTCAGTTCGTGGGCGACGACCTCGGCGCGCGCCGCCCGGTCGACGGCTCGCTGCGGGCGGAGGTCTACCTGCACGTGGACGACCTCGAGGCCGCGATCGCCCGCCTCGAGGCCGCCGGCGCGCCGTGCGTCGGCCCGCGGGCAGCGAGGGGCTGGGGCGACGAGGCGGCCTACTTCCTGGATCCGGACGGCTACGTGGTCGTCGTCGCCGCGCCGCTGGAGCGCTGACGTGAGGGCGTTCCTGGCGATCGACCTCCCGGACCCGGCCCGCGACGCCCTCGCCCGCGCGCAGGACGACCTGCGCCGCCGCCTGGGCGACGACCAGATCGGCTGGACGCCGCGGGAGAACTGGCACCTCACGCTCGTGTTCCTGGGCCAGGTCGACGACCCCGCGCCCGTGATCGACGCCGCCCGGGCGGTCTCCTCCCGCCACGACCCGCTCGACCTCGCGCTCGGCCCGCTCGGCACCTTCGGCGGCCGGGTGCTCTGGGCCGCCGTCGAGGGCCCGGGCCTGCCCGGCCTCGTGGCCCTGGCCGGCGACCTCGCGCGGGCCCTCGCGCCCCTGGGCTTCCCGCCCGACGACCGGCCCTACTCGCCGCACCTGACGCTCGGCCGGGTCCGCGACCCGACCAAGGGCCGCCGGGGCAAGCCCCCCCGGGGGCGTCCGCCCGCCGTCGCCGCGGCCGTCCGCGCCGCCGCGCCCCCGGCCGCCGTGACGTTCCGGGCCGCCGCCGTCGTCCTCTTCGAGAGCCGCCTCTCTCCGCCGCGGCCGGCGACCTACGTCGCGCACGCCCACCTGCCGCTCGGGGCCGGGGGCGGCGATACTCGGCAGGATCACGCCGCCGACCCGCGCTGAACCGCCGCGGGCCCGGCCGGCCGGAGAACCCATGAAGGTCGACGACATCCGCAAGAGCTTCCTCGACTACTTCCGCGCGCGCGGCCACACGATCGTGGAGAGCGCCCCGGTGGTCCCGCACGGCGACCCCACGCTCCTGTTCACCAACGCCGGCATGAACCAGTTCAAGGACGTGTTCCTGGGCACCGGCCAGCGCCCCTACAAGCGCGCGGCCGACACCCAGAAGTGCATCCGCGCCGGCGGCAAGCACAACGACCTCGACACGGTCGGCCGCGACGGCTACCACCAGACGTTCTTCGAGATGCTCGGCAACTGGTCGTTCGGCGACTACTTCAAGGCCGAGTCGATCGAGTGGGGCTGGGACCTGCTCACGCGCGAGTGGAAGGTCGACGCGTCGAAGCTCCACGCGACGATCCACCACAGCGACGAGGAGTCGCGCGACCTGTGGCTGAAGATCTCCGGGCTGCCGCGCGAGCGCGTGACGGCCTACGACAAGGAGAACTTCTGGGAGATGGGCGAGACGGGCCCCTGCGGCCCGTGCACCGAGATCCACATCGACCGCGGCCCCGAGGCGTGCGACATGAAGTCGCGCAACCCGGGGCACGTGTGCAAGGTCAACGCCCCCGACGGCTGCTCGCGGTTCATCGAGCTGTGGAACCACGTGTTCATCCAGTACGAGCGCAAGCCCGACCGCTCGCTCGTGACGCTCCCCGCCAAGCACGTCGACACCGGCATGGGCCTCGAGCGCATCACGCAGGTGCTCCAGGGCGTCTACTCGAACTACGACACCGACCTGTTCCGGCCGATCATCGGCGCGATCGAGCAGCGCACGGGCGTGAAGTACCCCGGCAACGGCCCCGACGGCACGGCGCACCGGGCGATCGCCGACCACGTGCGGGCGCTGTCGTTCGCGATCGCCGACGGCGCCAGCCCCGACAACACCGGGCGCGGCTCGGTCCTGCGGCGGATCCTGCGCCGGGCGTCGCGCTTCTTCCACAAGCTCGGCGTGACCGACGAGCCGGCGCTCAAGGACATCGTGCCGGCGCTCGTCGCGACCATGGGCGACGCGTTCCCCGAGGTCAAGGCGCAGGAGCGGCTGATCACGCAGGTGATCCAGAAGGAGGAGGAGCAGTTCGTCAAGACGCTCGACAAGGGCGTGGCCATGTTCGCCAAGGAGCGCGAGCAGCTCGCGGCGAGCGGCGCGAAGGTGCTCCCGGGCGACGCCGTGTTCACGATGAAGGACACGTACGGGATCCCCTACGACGTGACCGAGCAGATGGCCGAGGAGGCCGGGCTCAAGATCGACCGGGCGCGCTACCTGGAGCTCGAGGAGGAGGCCAAGGACAAGGCCCGCAAGGCGGGCAAGTTCAAGGTCGACCTGGGCAAGTACAAGCACGCGCCCGTGACGGCCTTCACCGGCTACCAGCACACGTCGGGCGAGGGGCGCGTCGTGGCCGCCGACGCGCAGGAGCTCGTCCTCGACGTGACGCCCTTCTACGCCGAGTCGGGCGGGCAGGTGGGCGACACCGGCCGGATCGTGGCCGTCGACGGCAGCTTCGAGTTCGACGTCCTCGACACGCAGAAGAGCGGGCAGGTGTTCGTCCACTACGGCGAGTGGGTCAAGGGCGAGCCCACCCTGGCGCGCCCCGGCCTCGACGTCGTGGCGGCCGTGGAGAAGGAGCGGCGCGACTCGATCCGCCGGAACCACACGGGCACCCACCTGCTCCACTGGGCCCTGCGCCAGGTGCTCGGGCCGAACGCGGTGCAGAAGGGCTCGCTCGTCGAGCCGCTGCGCCTGCGCTTCGACTTCGCCCACGAGCGCGGGCTCGGCGACGACGAGGTGGCCGAGGTCGAGCGGCTCGTCAACCAGCGGATCGTCGAGAACGCGCCGGTGAAGATCGAGGAGCTGCCGCTCCAGGAGGCGCGCGACAAGGGCGCGATCGCCATGTTCGGCGAGAAGTACGGCGAGCTCGTGCGCGTGATCGACATCGCCGGCTACTCGTGCGAGTTCTGCGGCGGCACCCACGTCGACCGCACGGGCGACATCGGCGCCTTCAAGGTCGTGCAGGAGTCGGCCCTGCAGGCGGGCGTCCGCCGTGTGGTCGCCCTCACGGCCACGCACGCCATGACGCGCGCCCACTACGAGTCGCGGCTCCTGTCGACGATCGCGCACGAGCTGCGCGCCCGCCCCGAGGAGGTCCTCGAGCGCATCCGCCGCATGCAGGACGAGATCAAGGACCTGCAGCGCAAGAACAAGCAGGCCCTCCAGCGCCAGCTCCCCACCTGGGACGACCTGCGCGGCAAGGCCGTGCAGAAGGGCCCGGTGAAGGTGGTCGCCGCCGAGGTCCCCGGCGCGAACGCCGACCTCCTGCGCCAGTTCGGCGACGCCGTGAAGCGCCAGCAGGAGCCGTTCGTGGGCTTCTTCGTGGCCGCCGACGACGGCAAGGTGCCGATCGTGTGCGCCGTGAGCGTCCCCCTGGTCGCGGAGGGCTGGAACAGCCGCGACCTGCTCAAGCCCGTGGCCGCGGCGCTCGGCGGCGGCGGCGGCGGCAAGCCCGACCTGTCGTCGGGCAGCGGCAAGGACGCGGGCAAGATCGGCGAGGCGCTGGCGCTGGCGGAGAAGGTCGTGGCGGAGAAGGCGGGCGCGTAGTCAGCGCCCCAGGGCCACCAGCGCCTTGACGCCCTCCGTGCACGCGCTCGCAGCGGCCGGGTCGCCGGCGTTGGTCACGACCAGCGCCACCACGCCGGCGTCCGGGGCGACCACGACCGTGGCGAACCACATCGTGTTGCTGCCCGAGTGCGTGAGGACGCGGCCGCCGGCCCAGTCGCGCTCCACGGCCCCCCAGCCGAGCGCGTAGCGCTCGTCGCCGCGCGGGGCGTGCAGGGCCTTGAAGGTCCCGGCCCGGAGCAGGAGGCCGTCCTCGCCGCGGGCGCCGCGCAGGTGCGCCAGGGCGAAGCGGGCCCAGTCCTCGAGCGGCGCGTGGACCGTGCCCGCCGGCGCGATCGTCGGCGGGTTGTCCGACGCGAACGCGTCCGGCTCCATGACCGTCACCCCGCGCCAGTCGCGCCGGTGCCCGCGCGGCGAAGCGTCGCCCGGCGGCGCGCCGAACCCGGCGCGGGTCATCCCGAGCGGGGCGAAGACCTCCTCGCGCAGGAGGTCCTCGTAGGGCCGCCCGGTCACCTGCTCGGCCACGGCGCCGGCGAGCGTGTAGCCCGGGTTCGAGTAGAGGAAGCCCGTCCCGGGCGCCGGCGCGGGCGGGACCGCCGTCACGTGCTCGACGACGGTCCGGCGCAGGGCGGGCAGCGCCGTCGTCGTGTCCGTGAACAGCCGCCCCCACAGGCCGTCCCGCTCCAGGCCGGACGGCGCGCCGGCGCGATGGCAGAGGAGCTGCTCGACGGTCACCGACCGCCAGGCGGGGTCCATCTCGACGTCGGGGTAGACCGCGCCGAGGGTCGTGTCCCAGCGCAGGACCTCGCGCTCGACGAGGCGGCCGATCAGCGTGGCCGTCATCGCCTTCGTGCACGAGCCCAGGTGCCAGAGGTCGTCGACCGTGACGCCCTCCGGCGCGCCGAGCCGCCGCGAGCCCACGGCGGCCACGCCGGCCACCTGGCCGTCGATCGCCACCAGGCCGGCCAGGGCCGGCACCTCGTGCGCCGCGCGCAGGGCGACGAGGCGCTCGCGGACGGCCGGGCCGAGGTCGCCGCGGACCCCGTCGTGGGCGGCGGCAGGCAGCGCGAGGACGAGGCAGGCGGCGAGGGCAATTCGGGTCATGGGCCCATGATCCGGGCCTGCGCCCGGCGGCGCTACCGGGGCAGGGGGCCGAACTCGCGCAGGATCCTCCGCGCCCTGACGTTGCGCGGGTCGAGCTGGAGCGCGGCCGCCGCGTCGGCGCGGGCCGAGTCGAGGTCGCCGAGCGCGAGCCAGGCCTGCGCGCGGCGCGCCAGGGCCTCCGCGGGCTCCGGGTGCAGGGTGAGGGCCCGCTCGAGGTCGGCGGCCGCCCGCTGGAGGTCGCCCGACGCCTCGGAGGCCCGAGCCCGCACGAGCCAGGGCTCGACCTCATCGGGCGCGAGCGCGATCGCCCGGTCGGCGTTGGCCCGCGCCCCGGCGGCCTCACCCGCCGAGAGGCGTACCCAGCCCAGGAGCGACCAGGCCGCGCCGACGTGAGGCGCGAGCTGGAGGGCTCGCTCGAGGTCGGCGCGCGCCGCCTCGCGCTCGCCGCGCGCGAGCCGCACCCGCGCGCGTTGGAGGTTCGCGCCGGCCTCCAGAGGGTCGAGGGCGAGCGCCCGCTCGGCGTCGGCCAGGCTCCCGTCGAGGTCGCCCAGCTCGTACCGCAGGCGGCTCCGCAGGAGCAGGACGCCCGCACGACCCGGGTCGAGCTCGATCGCCCGATCGAGGTCGGCCCAAGCGGAGCGAACGTCGCCCAGGAGCGCCGCCACCTCCGCCCGGAGGGCGTACGCCTCGACGCGCATCGGATCGAGCGCCAGGGCCCGGTCGAGGTCGGCCCGCGCGCCGGCCAGGTCTCCGGCCGCCAGCCGCTCGCGGGCGCGGGCGAGCGGGTCGCGCTCCTGAGACGGGTCGCCACGCCGCTCGAGGTCGACCAGGACCTGCGAGATCCGGCTCAGCTCCTCCTCGTAGGCCCGGTACTCGGGCGTCACCCTGCCGTCCGCGTCGCGGTGGTAGTCGAGGATCCGACTCAGCGCGTCGACCGCCCGCGTCCACCTCGCGTGAGCCTCGGCGCGCTTCTCCCGGGCCAGCGCGTCGTCGCCGGCCTCCTCGGCCCTCCGGGACTCGCGGAGGGCCGCCACCCCCTCCCAGTCGAGCCGCTTGAAGTCGTCGAGCTCCCGTCCGTGGTGGTTGACGACGACCGGGACGGGCTCCTGCGCGACCCGCACCGTCACCACCGCGCCGACCAGGCCCGCCAGGAGCACCGACGCCGCCGCGAGCAGCGGCCCCGGACGACGCCGGGCCGACCGCGGACCCGCCGCGCGCGGGCGCACGAGCCGGGCCTCGCCGCAGCCCGGCGCCGCGCAGCGGGCGTGGCGCCGGAAGCAGTCGTCGTGGTGCGGCGCCAGGCAGCCGGCGCAGAACGACGCGTCCTCACGCGGCAGCCCGTCGTGGCAGAAGGTGCAGCGCAACGACACGCCGGGCAGCGCGGAGACGACCTGCGGCGCGGCCGGCGCCGCGTCCTTCTTCATCGTCATGGCGACCCGCTCCTCGAGGTCGGCCGGCGGCGGCGCCGGCGTGAAGGCCTGCAAGGTCACGAGGACGTCCTCGAACTCGCGCTCGAGCGCCTCGCCCGCGTCGTCGTGCTCGCTCATGGCGCCCTCCCGGCGAACGCCGCCCTCAGGCGCTCCATCGCGTAGCGGAAGCGCGAGTGCACGGTCCCGAGCGGCGCCTCGACGCGCGCCGCGACCTCGGGGAAGGTCAGCCCCTCCCACACGCGCAGGAGCACGACCTCGCGCTGCTCGACCGGCAGGTCGAGCAAGGCGCGCGAGACCGCCTGCGCGTCGAGGCCGTCGGGCGCCGCACCGTCGCGCCGCGCGAGCAGCAGCGCCACGTCGCCCGCGCGGTCGGCGGCGACCTTCCGCCGCCGCAGGTGGTCGAGCGCCAGGTTGCGCGCCGTCCGGTGCAGCCAGCCGTCGAGCGGCTCGTCGGGGTCCGGCGCCCGCGAGAGCGCCCGCACGAACGCCTCCTGCACCACGTCCTCCGCCGCGGCGGGGTCGCAGGTGATCGCCAGCGCCAGGCGGTACACCGCCGGTCCGGCCCTGCGGAACAGGGCGGCCAGGTCGGTGCCAGGAGCCGGGTCGATCACCAGGGCCTCGCGGCCGCCGCGCGTCACGCCCCACACACGCGCGAGGGGCGCCCGCGCATCTACGGGATCACGAGAGGCCGGCGTCAACGACTTACCTCACCCCCGGCGGGCGCGGCGGGCGCGGCGCCCCGGGCCGGGTCGGGGCGGGGCGCACGCCCGGGACGACGTCCGACTGCGAGGTCGGCCGGGGCATCGCGCCGGTCTGCCGGACCGGGGCGGCCGGACGGGGGGCGGCCGGGCGGGGCGCGGCGCCGCTCGGCATCGCCGTCGTCGGGCGCCGGTGCGCGGTCGAGCGGGGCGAGGTGCGCAGGCCCCTGGTCAGCCGGAGGACCTCCTCGAGCGTCGTCAGGCCGGCGCCGGCCTTCTCGACCCCGTCCTCGAACATGGTGATCATCCCGGAGCGGCTGGCCACGGCCTGGAGCGCGTCGGGCGTCGTCTCGCCGTAGACGGACTTCTTCAGCGCGTCGCTCATGGGCATGTACTCGTAGAGCGGGATGCGGCCGGCGAAGCCGGTGCGCTGGCACGCCTTGCACCCCTCGCCCGTGTAGAGCGGCCGGTTGCCGACCAGGCGCGCCAGCGCCTCGGGCGGCGCGACCTTCTTCCTGCACTGCTCGCACAGCCGGCGAGCGAAGCGCTGCGCGATCACGCAGCGGAGCGCGTAGGCGATGCTGTAGGGGGTCATGCCCATGTCGATGAGGCGGATCAGGGCGCCGACCGCCTCGTTGGCGTGCAGCGTCGAGAGCACGAGGTGGCCGGTCATCGACGCCTCGAGCGCGATCTCGGCCGTCTCCGGGTCGCGGATCTCGCCCACGAGGATCACGTTGGGGTCCTGGCGCAGGAGCGCGCGCAGGACCTTCGGGAAGGTCAGGCCCAGGTCGTGGCTGACCTGCGTCTGCGTGATCCCGGCCACGTCGTACTCGACCGGGTCCTCGACGGTCTGGATGTTCACCTCGGTGCGGTTGAGCGAGGTGAGCACCGCGTAGAGGCTCGTCGTCTTGCCGCTGCCCGTCGGGCCCACGTGCAGGAGGAGCCCGTAGGGGGCCTGCGTGTGCGGCCGGTAGAGGTCGAGCATGCGCTTCGTATAGCCCAGGTCCTCGAGCGACAGCCCGAGGCGCGAGCTGTCGATCAGGCGCAGGACGGCCTTCTCGCCGCCCATGCACGGCGTCGTGGAGAGGCGCAGGTCGAGCCCCCCGCGCCCGCCGCCGCTGGGAGAGAACTTGATCCGGCCGTCGAGCGGCACGCCCCGCTCGTTGACGTCGAGCCCGGCCATGACCTTGAGCCGGGCGATGACCTTGCGGCCGTCGTTCACCGTCTCGATCCCGCGCAGCTCGCCGTCGACCCGCACGCGCACGCGCAGGCGGTCGTCCTTGTCCAGGGGCTCGAAGTGGATGTCGCTCGCCCCGCGCTCGTGGGCGGCCTCGATCCACTGGTTGACCATCAGCTCGACGCTCATCGGGCCACCTCGGCCGCCCCCGGGCGGCGCGCCGGTACGCTACTCGCGCCGGCGGTCACAGGCCAGGCGCGGCGCTCGACCGGCGGAACGGCGCCACGACCGGCCCCTCCTCGAACGTGACCTCCAGGCTCGCCAGCGGCGCCCCCGGCGCGTCCTGGCCGACGACCACCCGCAGGCGGTCGCCCGGGGCCAGCGGCCCCACGCCCGCGGGCGTCCCCGTGAGGATCACGTCGCCGGCGTAGAGGCGCAGGAAGCCGTGCAGGTAGACGAGCAGGTCGCGGAAGGGGAACAGGAGCTGCGCCGTGCGCCCCGACTGCACGTGCACGTCGTTCTTCCACGTGTCGAGGCGCAGGGCCTCGGGGTCGGCGGGGCGCGGCGCCTGCTCGCCCACGGCGCAGGCGCCGTGGAAGCCCTTCGCGCGGACCCACTGCGGCTCGAGCTTCTGCAGGTCGCGGTCGCTGACGTCGACCGCCGCGGCGACCGACCGCACCGCCCGCCACGCGTCCTCGGGCAGGGGCGGCGTCCCGGGGCCCAGGTGGCGGTCGAGGACGAGGGCGATCTCCCCCTCGTAGTCGATCCGGGTCGGCCCCTCGGGCCAGCGCGGCAAGGGGCAGCGGCCGTGCACCAGGCTCCCGATCGGCTTCCAGAAGAGGAGCGGCGCCTTCGGGGCCTCGTGGCCCAGCTCCGCCGCGTGCTCCGCGTAGTTGCGGCCGACGGCGAGGACCTGCGCGGGCGCCAGCGGCGGGAGGTCGGGGGTCATGGGTGGGCGATCCTAACCCGTTCGGGGTGACACGCAGGCGCATCGAAGTGCGGCGCCCATGAGACGCACAAGTCCACGCTGAGCTCGAGAAGAAGTCGCTGCGCGACTTCTCTCGACCTCAGACCTGCGATGAGTGATGCGCTCGCGAGGGGGGCGCGATCGGCGCAAGTGCCCGGGCCACGGCGTTTGGCCCGTTCCGCGCCTCCCCATCGCTCGCTCGGGCGGGTCGGGGTCCGAGCGGCGGAAGGAGACGTTCACGAGCTCCCTGGCCTCCGGACCGTCGTGTGCAGCTCCGGCCCGCATGCGGACCGTCGTCGCCCTCGCCCTCATGACCACGCTCGCCGCGGGGACGGCGCGCGCCTCCGTGTGGGACGAGCACGCCCTGACGCCCGACCGCCTCCCCCTCGACCCCACCCGTTCGGTGGTCGTGTGGGTCCACGGCTACGACCCCGTGTCGGGTGACTTCGACCCGCTCGCCCGGGAGCTCCGCCGGCGCGGGCACCAGGTCGTGCGCTTCCGCTACGACTGGCGGCAGCGCATGGACCGCTCGGCCGACGAGCTCGTGGCGGCGCTGAAGGCGCTGCGGCGCGAGCACCGCCTGTCGAGGCTGCGCGTGATCGCCCACAGCCAGGGCGGCCTGATCGCGCGCCGGGCGATGACCGTCGGGCGGGCGCGGACGCTCGCCGGGGACGGCCCGATCGACCTCGTGACGGTCGCGTCGCAGTTCCCCGGCTACCGCTCGGCCAACATGACCTACCTGATGCCGCGCGTGAACTGGTTCGGGGTCCAGCCGTCCCACCGCGACCTGCGCAGCTGGTCGCCGTTCGTCCGCGCGCCGGGGCGCCTGGCCGACGACGTGCGCCACGTGAAGGTCGAGACCCTCGAGGAGGGCAAGACCCGGCGCGAGGCCGGGCGGCGGGTGGACGACTGCTCCGCGCCCCGCCAGGCGCACCGGCCGGTGGACCGCGACCCCCGGCTCGTCGACCGCGTGGCCCTCGACCTGGGCCACGTGGGCGTCCTCCGCGACGACGCCGGGCGCGCGCGGCCCGAGCTCCTGCGCGTCCTGGACGCGTGGTGGCCGGTCACCCCGGGCCTGACGGGGGCCCTGCCGCGCTGACCCGCCCCGCCGCAGGTGGCCCCCGCCCGGGTGAAGTAAACTCACCCGCCGGGCGGAGGCGGGGCGCATCGACAGCCGCGACTACATGGCGCTGATCAAGGGCGAGCGGCGGGGCCCCGTGGCGGCGCTCCTCCGCGGCGGCCTCTCCGTGGCCGCGCTCGGCTTCCGCCTGGGCGGGGCGGCGCGCGCCGCCGCCTACGACGGCGGGCTGGTCCAGGCGCAGCGCGCGCCGCGGCCGGTGATCTCGGTCGGCAACCTGACGGCCGGCGGCACGGGGAAGACGCCGCTCGTGATCCACCTGGCCCGGGCGCTCCTGGAGCGCGGCGAGCGGCCGGCGGTCCTGGCCCGCGGCTACGGCGCCGACCGCGACGGCGCGCTCAACGACGAGCTGCGCCTGATCGCCCGCGAGGTCCCCGACGCGATCCTGGCCCCGGGGCGCGACCGCGCGGCGCGGGCGCTGGAGGCCGCCGGCCGGGGCGCGACCGCGCTCCTCCTCGACGACGGCTTCCAGCACCGCCAGCTCCGGCGCGAGGTGGACCTCGTCCTCCTCGACGCCACCGACCCCTGGGGCCCGGGCGGACTCCTGCCGCGCGGGCTCCTGCGCGAGCCGCCGGCGGCGCTCGCCCGCGCGCACGTGGTCGTCCTCTCGCGCGTCGAGTTCCTGCGCCCCGCCGAGCGGGCGCGGCTCGAGGAGGAGGTGCGCGCCACCGGCTTCCAGGGGCCGATCGTGGGCATGCGCATCACGCCCGGCGCGCTCGTGCCCCTGCCGCCGCCGACGTCGTTCGAGACGGCCCGCCTGGCCCAGCCGCCCGGCGCCCTCGCCGAGCGGCCGGTGCTCGCCGCCTGCGGGATCGGTAACCCGGCCGCCTTCGGGCGCACGCTCGAGGCGCTCGGCGCCCGGGTGCTGCGCCTCGAGGCGCTGCCCGACCACCACGGCTACACGGCCGCCGACGTGGCGCGGCTGGAGGCCCTGGCCAGGGAGCTGGGCGCGGCGCGGATCGTGACGACCGCCAAGGACGCGGTCAAGCTCGAGGCGCTGGTGGCGCCGCACGGGCCCGTGCCCTGGGCGACGCTCGAGGTGGCCGCGGAGCTCGACCCGCCCGCGACCACGGCCGAGGTCCTGGACCGCGCGCTGGGCGCCGGAGGAGGAACGTGAGCGACCTGCCCGAAGACCGCCTGGTCCCCGCCGACCTGGAGCGGATCAAGACGCACTCGATCCACGAGCGCGAGCACCTCGTGGCGCGCGAGGCGTTCGCGCGCCCGGTCGACCCGGACGCGTCCGCGGCCGAGCTCCTCGACAGCCTCCCGCAGGTGCTGGCGGCGAACGAGCTGCGCGACCTCGCCGAGGCGATCGCCCGCGCGCGCGCCGAGAGCCGGCGCGTGCTCTTCGGCCTCGGCGGCCACGTGGTCAAGGTCGGGCTCGGGCCGCTCCTGGCCGACATGATCGACCGCGGCGCGATCACCGACCTGGCGCTCAACGGCTCGGCCGGGATCCACGACCTCGAGATCGCGCTCCTCGGCAAGACGAGCGAGAAGGTCGCCGAGACGATCACCGACGGCCGCTTCGGCATGGTCAAGGAGACGGCCGAGGCCTTCGCGCGCGTCTTCGCCCGCGGCGCCCAGGTGGGCCTCGGGCGCGCGCTGGCCGAGGAGCTCGACCAGGGCCCGTATCGCTTCCGGGAGGACAGCCTCGTGTGGCGGGCCGTGCGCGCGGGCGCCTCGGTCACGATCCACGTGGCGGTCGGGACGGACACCGTGCACGCCGTCCCGGGCGCCTCGGGCCAGGCGATCGGCGAGGCGACGCACCTCGACTTCCGCCGCCTGACCACGGTCGTGTCGCAGCTCTCGCACGGCGTCTACGTGAACGTGGGCAGCGCCGTGGTCATGCCCGAGGTGTTCCTCAAGTGCGTGGCGGTGGCCAGGAACCTCGGCCACGCCATCGAGGGGCTCACGTCGGCCAACCTCGACATGGTCCAGCACTACCGCCCGCGCGTGAACATCTGCGAGCGCCCGGTGAAGCGCGGGATCCAGCTCACCGGCCACCACGAGCTGCTCGTGCCGCTGCTGCGGCTCGAGACGCTCCGTCGGCTCGAGGCGCACGGGGGGCCGGACGCCGCGGGGCTATAGACCGGGACGCCCTCCATCGCCCGGCCCCGCCCACCGATGCGAGAATCCCTCCCCCATGAGCACCGCCGACCTCCTGCCGCTGATCCCGCGCTTCCAGGGGCTGCCCGTCCTGCTCGTGGGCGACCTCATGCTCGACCGCTACGTGTGGGGCGACGTGAGCCGGATCTCGCCCGAGGCGCCGGTGCCGGTGCTCAAGGTGACCCGCGAGGAGACGCGCCTGGGCGGCTCGGGGAGCGTGCTCGCGAACCTCTCGGTGCTGGGCGCCGAGGTGCGGCCGATCGGCGTGATCGGCCCGGACCAGGCGGGCGACCGCGTGATCGAGCTCCTGGCCGATCATCGCGTGGTGTCGCACGGCGTCCTGCGCGACCAGGGGTCGCTCACGACCCAGAAGACGCGGCTCGTCGCGCGCACGCAGCAGCTCCTGCGCATGGACCACGACACCTCCGGCACGCTCCCGGGCGAGCTCGAGCAGCGGCTGCTGGACCGGGCGCTCGAGCTGCTCGACGGCGCGAAGGTCGTCCTGGTCTCGGACTACGGGCGCGGCGTCCTCACCGGCTCGCTCTGCCGCCGCCTGGCGGCCGAGGCCCGGCGGCGCGGGGTGCCGGTCCTGGCCGACCCGAACCGCGACGCGCCGTTCGAGCGCTACGCCGGCGCGACCGCGATCACCCCCAACCGCAACGAGACCACGCGGGCGACCGGCATCGAGCCGGTCGACGATCCGAGCTTCCGGGCGGCCGCGCAGGCGCTGATCGAGCGCCTCGACCTCGAGTGGGTCGCGGTCACGCTCGACAAGGACGGGGTCTACCTGCTGCGCCGGGGCGACGCCCGGGGCGAGCTCTTCCCGGCCAAGGCGCGGGCCGTGTTCGACGTCGCCGGCGCCGGCGACATGGTCCTGGCGACCCTCGGGCTCTCGGTGGCCGCCGGCGCGGCGTTGCCCGACGCGGTCCACCTGGCCAACATCGCCGCCGGCCTGGAGGTCGAGCGCCTGGGCGTGTCGCCGATCCACCCCGAGGAGCTCGAGGCGGAGCTCCAGACCCACACGCCGCCCGTGCTCCGGCGCAAGATCGTCACGGCGCCGGCGCAGGTCACGGCGCGCATCGAGGAGGCCCGGCGCAAGGGGCACCGGGTGGTGTTCACCAACGGCTGCTTCGACCTGCTCCACGCCGGGCACGTCCACTTCCTCCAGGGCTGCCGGGCCCAGGGCGACTTCCTCGTCGTGGGCCTGAACACCGACGCCTCGATCAGGGGCCTCAAGGGCCCGGACCGGCCGGTCCTCTCGCTCGACGAGCGGGCGACCGTGCTCGCCGGCCTGGAGGCGGTCGACATGGTCGTGCCGTTCGACGAGCCGACGCCCGTGGCCCTCATCGAGCGCGTGCGGCCCGACGTCCTCTGCAAGGGCGAGGACTACCGGGGCAAGGTCGTCGTCGGCCGCGAGCTCGTCGAGGGCTGGGGCGGGCGGGTCGAGCTGGTCCCGCTCCTCCCGGGCAAGTCGACCACGAACGTGATCGACCGGATCGAGCGGGCCGGCGGGCGCTCGCCCGTCGCCTGACCGCGCTCGCCGATCACGCGCGGGTCGCCCTCACCGTCGACCAGCGCGTCGACCGTGAGCGACCGCAGGACACCTCCCGCCGCCGCCCCGGTCGCGTCCTGTCCCGTCGCGGGCCTGGCGTGGCCCGCCGGCGGGCCTCACCTCCGGGGAGGCCCGACCTTCCGGCGCGGGCACGAGGCGTGCGTCGTCCCAGGGCACGAGGTCCGGGGCGCTCCGCGAGCGACCGTCGTTCGGCGACTCCCGGCTGCTCGGAGCGGAGCACCTCGGGCCTCTCCTCCCCAAAGGGGGCCACGGGGGTCGCCGTCACGTGAGGAGGAGGGACGACATGCTCGGTTGGTCGCTCTTGTTCCTGCTGCTGGCCCTCGTCGCCGGCGCGTTCGGCTTCTTCGGGGTCGCAGGCGCCTCCTACACGTTCGCGAAGGTGCTGTTCTTCATCTTCCTGGCGCTGTTCGTGATCTCGCTGTTCACCGGCCGCGGCGAGCTCGGCCGCCCCGGCGGCCTCGCGCCATAAAGGACGCCCGCCCGTCCACACCACGACAAGGCCAGGCGCGCCGCGCGCCCGCAGGCGACGCCGCCTCGGGCCGCGCGGCCGCAGCCGGCCGCCGCCCGGCGCGCCGCGGCGTCCCGCCGCGCGCCCGGGGTCGGCGCTTTCATGGGGGGCGTCAGCCTTCACGGCACGCCGTTCGAACGTCAATCAGCCGAGGAAGGAGGCCCTCATGCGTCGAAGGACGTGGCCGCTCGCGGCGGCGGCTCTCGGGCTCGTCCTCACGGGCTGCCCCGACGACCGCGACCGGCGCGAGCCCGACCCGCCGAGGATCCCCGAGCCCACGCTCCAGACCGACCCGGCCCCCCCGCCCGAGGACCCGGGCGCCTTCGAGCGCGCCGGCGAGCGCCTCGACGAGGCCGCCGGCGAGGCCGGGCGCGGCCTCCAGCGCGGCGGCGAGTGGCTCGAGGAGCGCACGGCCCCAGCCGTGGCGAGGGATGCCCCGATGAAGTCATGGCGCCGCGAGCCACTCAGTGAGGATTGCGCTGATGTGCCGAGCGGGAGCTCGGCGGCGCGAGCGGCGCAGGGTGGCCTTCTGCTCGGCCGCGCGGACCTCCTCGCGGGCGCGGTCATAGTCGGTGTTGGCGCGCGGAGCGAGCGACTGAAGGAGCTGCTCGCCCGGCAGGAGCCACGCGGTGGCGAAGCCCTCGACGTAGTCGGCGCCAAGATTCTTCGCGACGGATCCCGCAGTGCTCGCCGCGCCGAGAGCGTGGCGGAGCTGCGCCTTGGTGGCGCCGAAGTAGCGCTCGATGTCGTTCGTGTCCGGCGGGAGGAGGGGGTAGTCGAAGCAGGTGAAGAGGTAGGTCCCGTAGCGCCCGGACAAGGCGGCGATCTTGTCGACGAAGGTGGCCGTCGGAGCGCTGAGCCCGAAGCGTGGCGTTTCCTGCTGGAGTTGCTCGAGGAGCGCGTCCAGGCCAGCCTTGGCCTCGGCCGCGTCGGCGGGAGGATCGGCTCGGTCGGGACGGGAGGAGATCTCGTGCGCGACCTGACGGAGGATTTCGACGTGCCGGGCAACGCGCCCCGCGGCACGGTCTCCGTGCCAGTCGCGCGTCAGCGCCTCTTCGAGCTTGTCGAGGGTCGGGTATGGGCCCCTTTTGCCGCGGCGGCCTGAACTGCCGCGCGGACCCGCTCAAGACCCTCGTCTCGCACCATGTCCGGCGGTCGGAGTGGAGCGCGACCCGAAGCTCGGGCCGCGTGCTTCGCCATGGCGGTGAACTCCGCCGCGACCTGAGCCTCAGTCAGTGGTTCGGCCTGCAGAACAGGGTCCGCGCCGACGCTCTCGGTCTCGGTGTCCTCGGCGGGGACGGAGCCTCGACCTCCTCCTCCTCGTCCGTCACGATCTCGATCGGCGCTTCGTCGCACCTTGGCGATCCGAGCTCCCACTCCTCGCTGTTCACCCCGGCTTTGTGCAGGCGGCTTGCGATCCGCTGCACCTTCTCCGCGCGGTCCGAGACGCTCGCCTTCAGGTCCGCCAGGTCCCCAGACATGCACTCGGCGCAGTTCTTGAGGAAGTGGTTCTGGCAGACCTGGTACGGCACGTCCGGGAACACCTCGAGGACGGCAGGGAAGAGACCCTTCTCCTTGTCCGAGACGATCCCGAGCACCGGCACGTCGAGCGCCTTGACACGCTCGAACAGCGGCACCAGGTCGTCCTTCCCCTTGAACGTCTTCCGCTCGCCGAACAACGGCTGTCCGGACAGGACGTCCCAGACCAGGTAGAGCACGGGCGAGGTGTCGTCGCTGGACCCCGTCTGCGCTCAGAATCACGCCGCCCTGCTCGAGGAGTCGCTTTCGAAGTGCGTGGTCGTCGCCGCGCGCGAGCTTCGTCAGCGCAAGGTAGGACCGGAAGAGCTCGCCGACGTGCGACTGCTCGACCGGCACCCTCGCTCGTTGAGGTCGCGCCCGATCGCCCGGAGCGACGTCCCGCCACGCGCTCGGCGCTCCCCGACCTCGATCACCACGTCGGTCCCGTAGGTCAGCCGGGGAGCACGAAGCGCACGTCCTCGTAGGGGCGATACTTCCGCTTGTTTCCACACCCCGCGGGGCACCCCTTGACCTGCCGGACCACCTGGTAGACCCCGTCAAGGCGCTGCACGAAGCGCGGCACGTGCCAGCGGATCCAGAGGTTCGCCCCGCAGGCCTCGCACACCCGCGCCGGCGCCTCGGCGTAGAGGAGCACCGCCTCGCTGACGTCAAAGCTTCGACGGACCATGCCGGCCTCCCGCGAGGTGCTGCTCGCGCGCGACATCATCTCCGCAGGGTCCGACAGGTGGCTTCAGGCGACTTGGATGCCGTCTCCCTCGCCACGGCCCCAGCCGACTGACCGTGGGCGGACTGACCATGGCGGACGCTCGCACTCGACCGATCGTAGGAGCGGGCCGGACGACGCCACGGGCGGAACGGAGCAGCGCGCGAGGCGAGGCCGCGGAGGACGAGGCGAGGCGGCGCGCGCGCGGGTCGTATCGATCGCCTGATCCTACGAGCCGCGCGCGCCCCCCCTCGCCCGGCATCCGCGGCCGCAGCCGTCTTCTATTCATGGCGGAGGGCGACGATGGGATCGAGGCGGGCCGCGACCCGCGCCGGGTACATGCCGAACGTCACCCCGACGAACACGGAGAACCCCAGCGCGAGCGCGACCGCGTCGAGGCTCAGCCCCGACGGCCACCCGGCCACGACGCCGACGGCCTGGTCCATGCCGGCGCCGATGAGCACGCCGATGGCGCCGCCGCCGAAGGACAGCGCCACGGCCTCGACGAGGAACTGCAGGAGCACGTCGCGCCCGCGCGCGCCGATCGCCAGGCGGATGCCGATCTCCCGCGTGCGCTCGGTCACCGACACGAGCATGATGTTCATGATCCCGATGCCGCCGACGACGAGCGACACGCCCGCGATCGCGGCCAGGAGCATGGTCATCGTCTGCAGCATGCCGCCGGCGAAGTTCGCCATGTCGATCTGGGTGCGGACGACGAAGTCGTCCTCCTGGCCGGGGCCGATCCGGTGGCGGACCCGCAGGAGGTCGGTCACCTCGCGCTCGGCCGTCCGGACGAGGTCCTCGCTGGCCGCCGAGGCGTAGATCTGGCTGACGTGCGTGATCCCCATCAGGCGCCGCTGGACGACGGGGAGCGGCGCGAGGATGACGTCGTCCTGGTCCTGCCCCCACTGCGACTCCCCGCGCTCGCCGAGGACGCCGACGACGCGGAACGGGACGCGGTCGATGCGGATGATCTCGTCGAGCGGGTCGCCCGAGCCGAACAGCTCGCGGACGACCGTCTTGCCGAGGATGCACACCTTCGCGCCCTGGCGCACCTCGGCCGCCTTGAACGGCTCGCCCGCGACGAGCCGCATGTTGCGGATCGCGAGGTACTCCTCGTTGACCCCCTCGACCAGCGTGGACCAGTTCGACGCCCCGGCCTTCACCTGGAAGGCGCGGCTCACCTGCGGGCTCACGCGCTCGATCGAGGGGCACTCCCGGGCGATCGCCGCCGCGTCCTCCAGCGTCAGCGAGTTCGTGCTCCCGGCGCCCCAGCGCACGCCGCCGCGCCCGGCGGAGCCCGAGCGCACGCTGACCATGTTCGTGCCCAGCGTGGCGACCTGCTGCTGCATGGCGGCGCGCGCCCCGCGGCCGATCGACAGCATGCCCACGACCGCGCCGACGCCGATGACGATCCCCAGCGCCGTGAGCATGGAGCGCAGGGCGTGGCGGCGGATCGCGCGCATGGCCACGGGGAGCGTGGCCAGCGGCGCGGCCCAGCCGCGCCGGATGTCGACCGGCGCCGCCTGGGCGTCGGCGTCGGCGGCCGGGTCGCGCGCGCCGGTGTCCACGACGATCTGGCCGTCGCGCACCTCGATCCGCCGCGGGAAGCGCTCCGCGACCTCCGGCTCGTGCGTGACGACGATCACCGTGATCCCCTCGGCGTTGAGGCCGAGGAGCATGTCGAGCACCTCCCGCGTGGTCTTCGTGTCGAGGTTGCCGGTGGGCTCGTCGGCGAGGATGAGGCGCGGCTCGGTGACGAGCGCCCGCGCGATCGCCACGCGCTGCTGCTGGCCGCCCGAGAGCTGCTGCGAGGTGTGGTCGAGCCGGTTCCCCAGCCCGACCCGCTCGAGGACGGCGCGGGCGCGGCGCCGCCGCTCCCCGCCCGAGGTGCGCCCCTCGTAGATCAGCGGGAGCTCGACGTTCTCGGCCGCCGTCGTGCGGGCCAGCAGGTGGAAGCCCTGGAAGACGAACCCGATCGTGCGGTTGCGCAGGTCGGCCCGCTGGTCGGCCGAGAGCGCCCCGACGTCGCGCCCGGCGATCCGGCACACGCCCGACGTGGGGTGGTCGAGGCAGCCGAGCAGGTTCATGAGCGTCGACTTGCCGGAGCCCGACGAGCCGGTGATCGCCACCGCCTCGCCCACGTCGATCCGCAGGTCGACCCCGCGCAGCGCCTCGACGGCCGACTCGCCCTCGCCGTAGACCTTGCGCACCCCGACCAGCTCGATGAGCGGGGCAGCCACGTCAGCGCCCCCGGAGCAGGCGCATGGGGTTGACGGGCTGCCCGCCGGCGCCCCCCGCGCCGTCCACGCCCACGAGGACCCGCGCGCCCTCGGTCAGCGCGCCCTCCTCGGTCGAGGTCACGGCGACCAGCGCGCCGTCGCTCGGGCCGACGCGCACCGGCACCGCCCGCGCCACCTCCTCCTCGCCCTGCCGCTCGAGCACCCACACCTGCTGCGGCCGCGCCGGGCGCGCCCCGCCGCGCCGCCCGCCGCCCCCGCCGCCGCCCCCGTCGGGCCGCGCCGCCGCCCCCGCCCCGGGCCGCGCGCCGGGCGGCCCGCCGCCGCCCCGCCGGCGCCGCGGCGCGCGCCCCGTCACCGGCCTCGGGCGGCTGGACGCGCAGGGCGGCCGCCGGGACGACGAGCGCGTCCTCGGCGCGGGCCACCTCGACCGAGACGTTGGCCGTCATGCCCGGCAGGAGGAGCTCGTCGTCGTTGCGCGTCTCGACGATCACCTGGTAGGTGACGACGTTCTGGGTGACGGTCGGGCCCAGCCGCCGCTGGGTGACGCGCCCGGTGAAGCGCCGCTCCGGGTAGGCGTCCACGGTGAACGTCACCCGCTGCCCCGAGTGGATCCGCCCGATGTCCGCCTCGTCGACCGCCGCCTCGACGCGCATCTGCCGCAGGTCCTCGGCGATCGTGAACAGCACCGGCGCCTGGAGGCTGGCGGCGACCGTCTGGCCCACGTCGACGTCGCGCGTGAGCACGACCCCGTCGATCGGGCTGGCGATCGTCGCGTAGTCGAGGTTCGTCCGCGCCATGCGCACGGCGCTCTCGGCCTGCGTGACGCGCGTCTCCTCGACCCGCAGCGACGCCTCGGCCGAGCGCACGGCGAACTGGGCGGCCTCGACCTCCTCCTCGCGCGCGAGCCGCTGCTGGAAGAGCCGGGCCGTGCGCGCCTCGCGGGCGCGGGCCTCCTCGAGCCCGACGCGGGCCCGCTCGACCGTCGCCTGCGCGGCGAGGAGCGAGGCCTGCTCCTGCGCCAGGCGCGCCTCGAGCACGTCCGGATCGAGCCGGGCGATCACCTCGCCCCGCCGCACGCGCGAGTTGTAGTCGACCAGGATCTCCTGGAGGACGCCCGTGACCTGGGTGCCCACCTCGACCGTGGTCACCGCCTGGAGCGTCCCGGTCGTGCTCACCGTCTCGACCACGGTCCCGCGGACCACCTCCGCCGCGCGGAGGGCGGGCGCGGCCTCGGCGGCGCCGCCGCCGGCGCTCCACCACCACGCGCCGCCGCCCAGGGCCAGCAGGACCACGACCAGGCCGAGCTTCTTCATCGGGCCCTCTCAACGCCCGGGAGGGCGCGCATCATTCCGGCTCCCGCTCCGCGCGGGCGACGCCGGCGGCCGCCTCGTCCGGCAGGAGCTTGGGCCGCGGGCGGCCGAGCTCGGGCGCCTCGCGGGGGCTCGAGCCGGCGGGGGTGGCGGAGGGGAGGTCGTGCGGCGCCGGCTCCGGCGCGCCGCAGCCAGCCAGGGACAGGGCCGCGAGCGCGAGCCAGGCGCCGGGCCCGCGGCGAGAGGCGGAGGTCGTCACGCCCCCTGTGATACGACGCTGGGCGCGCGAGGGCCATACCGACCGACGGCTCCGGCGGAGTGACGCGGCGTGTACCAACGCCGGTCGCCGGCGACCGTAAGCGACGGGGTCGACGCGTCGGGCGGTCGACGGCCCCGCGCAGGCCGGGGGGTCGCCCGGGTCCAGGTAGGGTGAGCGACATGGACGACGCGGCCCTCCGGCGCTGGCTCACCGACCTGTGCGCCGTCGACACGACCAGCGGCCGGGAGGACGCCGGCCTCGACCCGCTCCTGGCGCTCCTCCGCGCGCTCGGCGCCGACGTCGAGCGGCAGCCGGTCGCGCCCGGGCGCACGAACGTCCTGGCCCGCTGGGGCGAGCCGCGGGTGCTCCTGTCGACGCACCTCGACACGGTCCCGCCGTTCCTGCCGCCGCGCTGGGAGGACGACGTCCTGTGGGGGCGCGGCGCGTGCGACGCCAAGGGCCAGGCCGTGGCGCAGCTGGCCGCGATCGACGCGCTCGTGCGCGGCGGCGCGCGCGGGCTGGCGTGGCTGGGCGTCGTGGGCGAGGAGACGGACAGCGCCGGCGCGCAGGCCGCGCTCGCCCTCGCGCCGGCGCTGCGCGGGCTCGTGGCCCTGATCGACGGCGAGCCGACGGAGGGGGTGCTGGCGACCGGGCAGCGGGGCGTCGTGCACCTGCGTCTCTCCTGCCGGGGACGCGCGGCCCACTCCGGCACGCCGGAGCGGGGGCGCTCGGCCGCCTGGCCGCTCCTCGAGTGGCTGAGCGCCCTGCGCGCCCTGCCGCAGGCGACCGACGCGGAGCTGGGGCCCGAACTGTGGAACCTGGGCGTCCTCCGCGCGGGCGAGGCCCCCAACGTGGTGCCGGCCCACGCCGAGGCGCACCTGCTCGCGCGCACGCTCCCCGGGTCGCGCCTCGTGGCCGAGGTCCGCCGCCTGGCCCCCCCCGAGGCGCAGGTCGAGGTGCTCCTCGACGAGGCGCCCGACCGCTTCCCCGAGGTCCCCGGGTTCCCGCGCGCCGCCGTCCCCTTCGGCTCGGACGCCCCGCGCCTGCGCGCCCTCGTCCCGGACGGGACGGTCGTCCTCGCCGGCCCGGGGACGATCACCGTCGCCCACTCGCCCGACGAGCGGCTGTCGCTCGGCGAGCTGAAGGCCGGGGTCGAGCTGAACGCGCGGCTGGCGGGGCGGTTCCTCGAGCTAGCGACCGGGTGAGGGGCGGGCCTCGGCCGCGCGGAGCGCGTCGCGCATCTCGTCGAGCTTCTCGGGCTTGTCGAGCGCCTCGTAGCGGATCAGCAGCCGGCGCGCCTCGGCCACCTCGCCGGTCCGCAGCACGAGGTTGAAGGCGCCGCGCAGCATCGACGCCGCCTCGTAGACCGCGGAGGGCCGCCGCTCGTAGTCGTCCCGCGCCAGGCGAGCGACCACCTCGCGCGCGCTGGCCACCGCCTCGTCGAGGCGCCCCGCGTCGGCGAGGAGGCCGGCGCGCGCGTGATGCGGGTAGGGGCTCCGGGGGTCGAGCGCGACCGCACGGTCGAGCAGCTCGTGCGCCTTCTCCGCGTCGGGCGTGAGCCGTGAGGCCTGCCACGCGCCGCGCCCGCGGGCCACCGGGCCGAGCTCGGCGGCGCGCGGCCCCGCCATGAGCGCGATGAGCCCGACCGCCAGGCGCTGCTGCTCCTCGACGGCCGCCTGCTTCTCCCAGCGGATGCGGAGCGCCAGGAACTCCCCCGCGGCGCTCCGCGACAGGTCGTCGCCCAGCAGCGGCGCGCGGATGACGTGGTCGCGGAGGACGTCGACGTCCAGCCGCGTGGCCGCGAGGAGCACGCGGTGGTACTGCCGCGGGCCGAGCCGACCCGGGTGCAGGTAGAAGACGACCATCGCCTCGTCGAGGAGGCGCTCGGGCGGGACGGGGTCGACGGGCGTGAGCCCGCTGTCGGCGAGGAGCTCGAGCAGGCGGACGTCGGGCTCCGGATCGAGGGCCCCCGGCCCCTGCATGGCGACGAAGCGCTCGCGCAGCGCCGCCACGACCGCGTCCGCCGCCGCGTCGGGCGCCGGGGGGGCGCTCGCCAGGTCCCGGAGCCGGCGCACGATCGTCAGCGCCGCGGCGAGCGCGTCGTGCTGGAGCGGTCGGGCGAGGCCCGAGATGGCGGCGCGGACGTCCGCCTCGGCCGCCGCGGCCGCGCCGCCGACCTCGGCCCGGCGCAGGTGATCCCGCCGCTGGTTGAGCCACCCGACCGCCTCGAGCATGCGGCCGGCGCGCACGTGCCCGAGCAGCGGCTCGAACGTCCGGGCGGTGAGGCGGGCGACGGAACCGGCGTCGACTGGACCGTCGTCGCCCTGGACGACCTCGGGCGCGGGCGCCGGGGCCGCCTCCCGGCGCACCGAGGCCAGGGCGGCGAGCGCGAGCGCCAGCGCCCCGAGGGCGCACAGCCCGAGCGCCAGCGGGAGCCGCCGCGCTCGCGGGGGCGGCGGCGGCGGCGCGCGCCCGGCCGCCCAGGCGTCGAGCGCGTCGGCGAGCGCCCCGGGCGTCGGGAAGCGGTCCTCCTGCCGCTTCGCCAGCGCGCGGCGGATGACCCCCCGGAGGCCCGGGTCCACCCCCGCGAGCGGCGGCGGCTCGGCCGACGTGATCGCGCGCGAGACGTCGACCAGCGTCTGGCCGGTGAACGGCGGGGCGCCGGCGAGCATCTCGTGGAGGATGGCCCCCAGCGCCCAGACGTCGCTGCGCCCGTCGACCCGGCGCACCAGCCCCAGCACCTGCTCGGGCGGCATGTAGAGCGGGGTGCCCACGAGGTCGCCGGTGCGCGTCAGGCGCTCCGCCCCGCGCAGCCCGGCCATGCCGAAGTCGGTGATCACCGGGCGGCCGTCCTCGCGGTCGATGAGGATGTTCGCCGGCTTGAGGTCCCGGTGGAGGACGCCCGCCCGGTGGACGTGCTGGAGGGCGCGGGCGAGGTCGCGGGTCATGGCCGCCGCCTGCGCCACGGGCAGCGGGCCGCGCTTGATGACGTCGGCCAGGCTCTCCCCCTCGACGAGGTCGAGCACGAGGTAGGGCTGGCCGCGGAAGCTGCCGGTCGAGTGGACCGTGACGACGTTCGGGTGGCGCGGGACGGCCGCCATGGCCTGGCCCTCGCGCGCGAAGCGCCGGAGGCCCTCCGCATCCGCCTGCTCGGTCAGGACCACCTTGACGGCGACGTCGCGCCCGAGCGGGTCGCGCGCGCGGAAGACGCGGCCCATGCTGCCGCGGCCGATCGTGCCCAGGATCCGGTAGCCGCCGAGGTCGTCGCCCTCCCCCGGCAGGGGGCTGACCGCGCGCAGGTGCCCGGTCGACGGGGCCGGCGCCGCGGTGTCGCGCGACCCGACGAGCGCCGGCCAGGCGCCCGCGGAGGGGACGGGCAGCGGGTGCTCGCCCGTCGCGCGCGCGGGCCGAACGAGGCGGTCCCCTCCGGGGCCGGCGGGCCAGGCGGGCGGGGGCGCGGGCCCGGGGCTCCCGAGCGCGGCGAACCGGCCCGACGGCCGGGCGGCCTCGCCCCGCACGATCGGCGGGACGCTCGCGGGCCCGGCCCCGGGCGGCGCCGCGTGGGCGTCCCGCCCCGGCTCCCCCGGCCATGGTGCCCCCATCGCGCCTCCGCCGCCCGGTCCCGGCGCTCCCGGCGGGGTGCGCGGGCGCCTCCGCCCCGCGGCCCCCCCGCGCGCGCGAGCGCTTCAGTGTGCTCGATCCGACCCCGCGCCGCCACCTCGCCCGGCGGCGCCGGGCCGGCCATACTGGGCCGCGATGGGTCCCCGTCGCCGTGTCCTCCTGGCCCTCGCGGCCGCGGCGCTCGTCGTGCCGGCGCGGGCCGACGTCGTGCACCTGACGAACGGCCGGACGATCGGCGGCCGCGTCGTCGACGAGGACGGCGAGCGCGTGGTCGTGAAGACGCCCGCCGGGCGGGTCACCGTGCCGCGGCGGGACGTGCTGCGGGTCGAGCGCGAGGGCGAGCCCCGCACGCTCCTGCGGGAGGCGCGGCAGGCGGCGACCTCCGGCGACCTCGCCGCCGCGCGGCGGCTCTACGCGGCGGCGGCCGACGCGGGCGACGTCGAGGTGGCGGCGATCGCCCGGCGCGAGGTCGAGGGGCTGGCGGCGCCCGCCGCCCCGGCGGACGAGGCCGGGACGCAGGAGGTGCCCGCGGGGATCGACCCGTTCGCCGAGGTCGAGCGCGAGGCGCTCATCCGCGAGCTCGAGGCCGCCGCCCCGACCCGGCCCGACCTGGCGCGGCGCCTGGCGTACGAGCTGTTCCAGCGGGCCGAGCGGCGGCACGCGGCGCGGGAGTGCCGCCTCGCGGCCTCCGACTACGGCCGCGCGCGCCTGCGGGTCGAGGACGAGGCGCAGCGCCGCGGCCTCGAGCAGCGCGAGCGCCGCTGCCGCCTGGAGGTCGCCGCCCAGGCGCTGCGCCGGCGCGACCCGACGCTGGCGCGCGCGGCGGCGGAGCCGGTCGTCGACGACCCGGACCTCGGCCGGCGGGCCGCCTACCTCCTCGGCCGCGCCGAGGAGCGGCTGCGCCGGCCGCGGCCCGCGCGCGAGGCGTACCAGCAGGCCCTCCGCCCGGTGGCCGTCCCCGCCGACCACGACCTGGCGACGATGCGCGAGCTGGCGCGCCTGGCGTCGGTGGGGATCCCCGTGGACACCTCGACGCCGGGCCTGGCCGCCGGCTGGCGCTGCCTGCAGACGCGCCACTTCTCGATCCTGCACCCGGGCCCGATCGACCGGGCGTTCGGCGAGCGGGTGGAGGGGCTGCGCGGCGAGGTGCTCGCGCGCCTGGGCCTGCGGACCGTGGACGACCAGGCGAGCATCGCCCTGTTCCTGTTCCCCGACGACGGCGCCTACCAGGGCGCCCCCGGCGCGCGCGCCTGGAGCGCGGGGCACGCGGCGCGCCTGCAGGGCGACGGGGAGGTGGTGCCCACGATCTACCTCCACACGCAGGGGGACGCCGACGCCCGGCTGCGCCACGAGCTGGCGCACATCCTCGTGGGCGACGCCCTGCAGGACGCGCTCCTCCCCATGTGGGCGGCGGAGGGCGTGGCGATCTACGCCGAGCACGAGGAGGCGCGGGCGCGCTGGCGGGCGCACGCGCGGCAGCTCCACCGGAAGGGCGAGCTCAGGCCGGTGCGCGAGGCCCTCGGGCAGATGCTCATGCCGCTCACCGACGAGCGCGAGGCGGTCCTGCGCTTCTACGTGCAGGCGAGCGTGCTCTTCGACGTGCTCGCGCGCCGCGTGGGCGTCGAGCGGGCCCTGCAGGGCGCGCAGCGGATCAACGTCGACGGGCCCGAGCAGGCGCTGCGCTCGATCGGCGTGGGGCTCGAGGGCTTCGAGCGGGCGGTGGAGGCGGCGCTGCGGGAGCCGTGAGGCGGGGCGGCGACCGCGTCCATCACCGGACGCCCCCGGCCCATCCCTGGACAGGGTGGCGGTCGCCGCCCCCGGTGCCTTAGGCTGGAGGCGCCATCTGGCCTGGAGGCACCATGCGTCGACCCCTGGCCTGCGCCCTCCTGGGCGCGCTCCTCGCCGCCGCGGCATCCCCGGGCGCCGACGACGACCCCGCCGCCGTCGCGCGCGCCCTCGCGGAGGGCCGGCTCGGCCCCGCCGAGGCCGCCGCTGCCTGGCAGCGGGCGCGGCTCGATCCCGAGGAGGCGGCCGCCCTCGTGCGGCGCCTCCCGCTCGAGGCGGCGCCGGTCACCAGCCACCAGACGACGCTCGTCGACGGCTTCGGGGTCGAGACCGACGCCGAGGTGGTCCTCCCTGCGGACGGCCCCCAGGCCGACGGGACCTACCGGGCGGTGGTCCTCCTCCACGGCCTGCGCGGCGACGCACGCCAGCCGCTGCCGATGATCCCGGCGCTCGTGCCGCCGCACACGATCGTGATCGCGCCGTCGGCGAAGATGCCGCACGCCCAGGACGAGGCGGAGGACCTGCGCGCCTCGCGCTCGGTCGGCATGGACATCCTGAAGCGCTTCCCGCACTGGTGGAGCTACCGCGAGCGCGGCTTCCCGGTCCAGGCCCTCGACTACCTCAAGCGCCGCTATCCGATCGACACCGACCGGGTCGTGCTCATGGGCTACAGCATGGGCGGCTTCGGCGCCTGGAACGTGGGGCTGCGCTACCACGACCTGTTCGCGGCCGTGACGCCGTTCGCGGGGGGCGTGTCGCGCGAGGAGTTCGCCGCCGGGATGCTCGGGCGCGACAAGCTGACGCGCCTCCTGCTCGAGAACGTGGCCATGGTCCCGGTCTACTTCGTCCACGGCGACCAGGACGAGGTCGTGCCGGTCGAGCCGGAGCGCTGGACGCACGAGGAGCTGACGGAGCGGCGCCTCGTCCACACCTACGTGGAGATCGCCGGCGGCAAGCACGTCCTCTCATCGTTCCTGGCCGGCGGCGACGAGGCGGTGCGCTTCCGCGACTGGCTCGACACCCGCGTGCGCCGGGCGAGCCCGCGACGCGTGGTGCACCGGTCGATCGGCGACTACCACCCCGGCGCCTACTGGGTGCGCATCGACGCGCGGGCCGGGGTCGCCGCGCGCGTGGAGGCGGAGGCGCAGCGGAACCGGGTCCTCGTGACGACCGAGGGGGTCTCGCGCCTGACGCTCTTCGTCGACCCCGAGGTCGTGGACGTCAAGAAGAACCTGGTCGTGGTGGTCGACGACAGGCCGGTCTTCCAGGGCAAGGTGCGCCCGTCGCTGCAGGCCGTGGCCGAGTCCTTCGCGCGTACGCGCGACCCGAAGCTCGTCTACGAGCGCATGCTCACGCTCGACGTCACGCCGCGCGGCGTGCAGCAGCAGGGCCCGGGCTGGGGCGACCTCATGCGCGGCGGCGGCCGCCGGTGACCTGCCCGTCTCCTTGACAAGGGGCCCGCCTCCGGAGAGCCTGCTCCCCTTCGACGTTCGGGGGGGAGGAGATCCCAATGGCCGAGTGGAAGAGCCGCAGCGCTTACATGTTCGTCAAGTCACAGCCGGACGCCGTCGAGGCGCTCTGGGGCCGGCTCCGGGAGTGGCCGCACACGATCGGCGCCTGGGTGGTCACGGGCGACTTCGACCTGATGGTCTGGTACGACGCCCAGGAGGGTGACGACATGCAGGCGCGCGTCGCCGAGGTGCGCGGCTGGCCCGGCGTCCAGCACACCGCGTCGCACTTCGTCCACCAGGGCTACAAGAACGGCGCGTGGTGGTGGGAGCGCCCGGCCGGCGTGTGGATGCTCGCGCGTGAGACGGGCCCGATGAACCGCTGGCGTGAGCTGTGCAGCTGGGAGGGTCAGGTGAGCACGGCGTCGACGCCGGGCGAGTGGGACACCATGAGCTGGGTCGCCGGCTCGTCGTGGGACCAGACCTGGGACCACGTCATGGAGGCGAAGCGCCGCGGGTGGGAGACCCGGACCCTCGTCCCCATGCGCTCGTGGTGGAACGAGAAGGTCGCCGCGGGCTGGTGGGCCTGAGGGCGGCGTTCGTCAGCGGCGACCCGGGCTCGGCCAGCGCGCGCGTGCGCGTGCTGGAGCACCTGCCCGGGCTCGCCGCGCTCGGCGTCACGGGCGAGCTGCTCGCGCTCCCGCGCGGGCGGCTCGCCCGGCGGCGCCTCTTCGCGGGGCTCGCGGGGCGCGACGTCGTCGTGCTGGGGCGCCGCCTCCTCGGGGAGGGTGACCTCGTCGCCCTGCGCCGCGCCGCGCGCGCCCTGGTCCTGGACCTCGACGACGCGCTGTGGGCGCGCCCGTTCCGCCGCGGGGGCGACCGGCGCGGGCAGGTCCGCCTCGCCGACGCCCTGCGGGCCGTCGACGTGGTCATCGTCGGCAGCGCCGCCCTGCGCGACGAGCTGCGGGGGAGGCATCCGCGGGTCCGCGTGCTCGCGCCGACCACGCCGCCCCCGCCGCCGCGCGCGGAGGGGGGCTCGCCGCCCGGCGACCGCGTGCGCCTCGTGTGGACCGGCAGCCGCGCGACGCTGCCCTACCTCGAGGCCCTGGCCCCGGTGCTGCGCGCGCTGTGCGCCGAGGCGCCGGTCGCGCTGGAGGTCGTCGCCGACGCGCCGCCGGCCCTGCCGCCCGGCGTGCCGGTCACCTTCACCCCGTGGTCACCCGAGGCCGAGGAGGCCGCCCTGCGTCGGGCGGACATCGGCCTCTACCCCCTGACCGGCGACCCCTGGAGCCGGGGGAAGTGCGGGTACAAGCTACGACGTTACATGGCCTTCGGTCTGCCGTCGGTGGCCTCGCGCGCGGGGGCGGGGCTCGAGGCGCTCGAGCCGCCCGAGGCGGGGCTCGTGGCGGACGACGAGGGGGAGTGGCTCCGGGCCCTGCGCACGCTCGTCGGCGACCCGGCCCTGCGCCGGCGCATGGGCGTCCGTGCCCGGGGGCTGGCCCTGACACGGGATGGTCACGCCGACCGGACCCGGGCGCTCGCCGGGATCCTGCGCGAGGCGGCGGCGATCGGGGCGGCGGTCGGGCGAGACCGGGGGCTTCACCGGCCCGCGGCCCCGTGATATAAGTCGTCCCTTCGACATGCCGCCGGCCGACGGACGGTTCGGGCGGCATGGGCCATCACGGGCCATCGAGAAAGGAGCGCGCCATGCCTCGCGGGAGTCGCGGGTTGAAGAAGCGGCGCCTGAACTGGCGCAACAAGAAGGCGAACCGGGGGACCAAGGGCGCGTACGGCGGCAAGCGTACGTTCGCCACCTGGTCCGAGGTGAAGCAGCAGATCCGGCGCAACGCCACCACGATCATCGTCCCGCCGAAGGCGGACGAGAAGGCCGACGAGGCCAAGACCTCGTAGGTCCGCCGACAGCCCGGGGAAAACGGTAGGCGCGCCCCTGTCCCCCTTCGCGGGTGGCAGGGGCCATTCGCTTTCCGGAGCGACCCGTCGAGTCGACTCGGAGTCGGCGAGCAGGGAGGACCCGCAGTACGGGTCGGCCCTCACCTTCGCGTTGGGGTGCCGTGGGAGGACCCGCGGAGACGTCCTCCCAGCACGCCGCCATTCAAGCGCGGCGCCCCCTCGCCGTGTTTCAGACGGCCGGACCGCGTCCGAGCACACCTCACCGCGCCTTCGCAGCAGGAGCGTCAGGCGAGGCCGAGGAGGGCGAGGCGGTGCGGCGCGAAGGCGAGGGAAGGCGGCCTCCTGGCCGCCGACCGAGCCTGAGCGGTCGGGGCCGACGAAGTCGGCCCCGACGCACCGCAGCGCCCGCCATCCTCGGCCGCAGCCGCGATCACACTAAGGGCTCTCGCGGCGGAGGTGCACGAAGCGGCCCGCGTCGGGGCAGTAGCCGCGCACCTCGACCTCGACCAGGCGCTCGCCCTCGATGCGGTAGCGGTTGTACGTCGCCGCGGCGCCGAGGGCCCGCGGGCGCTTGGTGGTCGAGCCCGCGCAGGCGATCAGGAGGGGCTTGGGGCCGCCGGGGACGCGCAGGCGGAAGGGCGCGTGGGTGTGGCCGCAGAGGAGCAGGTCGGCCCCGCCCTCGTGGCAGGCCTCGATGACCGCGCGGCCGTCGAGGTTGCGGCGCCAGGGGAAGTCGGGCCCGCCGTGCCCCTGGAGCGGCGGGTGGTGCACGAGCACGACCTTGAAGGGGGCGTCATCGGCGAGCAGCGTGGCGCGCAGGGCCGCGAGCTGGTCGGCCTCCACCCGGCCGTAGGCCGTGAACCACGGGGTCGGCACGCAGCTCGAGACCGACACGAACAGCGCGCCGTCGCGGCGCTGCACGCGGGGCCAGGCGAGGGCCTCGGGCGCGAGCCCGAGCAGCGGCGCCAGGTGGTGCTCGAAGCGGCGGGCGACGAACGGGCCGCGGACGTAGCCGTCGTGGTTGCCCGGGATCACCGACAGCCGCTCGGGGGGGAGCCCGACCGCGGCCAGGTAGTCGCGGGCGCGCGCGAACTCGCCGTCGAGGGCGAGGTTCGTCAGGTCGCCCGTGACCGCCAGGTGGTCGGGCGGGGCCTCGCGGAGGTCGTCGACGGCCGCCTGCATGACCGCGTGCGGGTGCGCGCGGCGCAGGAGCGTGAGGGCGCCGATGAGCCGCTTGTTGAGCAGCCCCCACCAGGGGCCGAGCGGCGCCGTGACGTGGAGGTCGGAGATGTGGGCCAGCTCCATGGGAGGCACAGCCTAAGGGACGCGGCGCGTGCAGCACACCCACCCGGAGGTCGACCGACGAGCTACTCCTTGCCCTCGAACGTCCACCCCTCCCGCGGGCAGGCGCGGGTGACGGGGATCGGGGTCGAGTCCGGCGCGATGAAGACGTAGTCGTCGCACGCCCACGGGACCGACAGGTTGCCATGGGCGACCAGCGTGAAGTGCAGGTGCGGCACGGCGGACGCGCCGCTGTTGCCGATCCGTCCGAGGAGCTGGCCGCGCTCGACCTGGTCGCCCTCCTTGACGACGATCGAGCCGTTGCGGGCGTGGACGTACCAGGAGACCTCGCCGTTGCCGTGGTCGATCGTCACGCCGTTGTGCTTCTCGGCGACGCCGGGGGGCACGGTGCGCGCGGGGTTGTCGGGGTTGCCGTCCCGGACCTCGGCGACGCGCCCCGCCGCGACGGCGTAGAAGGGCTCGTCCCAGGTGAGGTAGTCCTCGAGCTTGTCGCCGCGCCCCCGGTGCGAGCGGCCGCTCGCATCGACCTTGACGATGTCGAGCGCGTAGACCGCCCAGCCCTTGCGCTGGTGATGCCGGGTGGGGTCCTCGCTGGCCTTCCAGCGGCCGCGGAGCGGCAGCGACATGGGCACGCGCTGCCGGTAGGCGGCCGTGAAGGGGCGCGAGAGCTCGATCGCCTGCGCGTGGTAGGTGTCCCGGTTCAGGGCCTGCCGGACGAGCCCGAAGGCCTGCTCGTCGAGGCCGTGCCGCAGGGCGAAGCGGGCGAGGTCGACCACGGCGTCGAGGTCGCCGGCCTCGAGCTCCCCGCGGCGCCGGCGCAGGACCTCCGCCCCGTCCACCCAGGCCCCGTCGTCCTGCAGCTGGCCGAGCCCCCGGCGCGCCGGCGCGTGGTCGGGGTCGAGCGCCACGGCCCGCTCGAAGGCCTCGCGCGCCTCGTCCTCGAGCTCCTGGTCCCGGGCCCACTGCCCGAGGCGCGTCCAGCCGGGGGCGTCGCCCTCACCGAGCCGCTCGGCGCGCCGCGCGTGCTCGACGCGCCGCTCGGCCAGCTCCGCCTCGTCCGGGGGGGGCACGTCGGCGAGCGAGGCGACGTCGCGATAGCGCAGCTTCACCGCGCGGCGCCCCTTCACCTCGAGGCGGTCCTTGGTGAACTTGACCTCTCCCTCGTGGACCGTCCCGTCGAAGAGGGTCACGCGCATGCGGGGCTTGTCGCCCGTGTTCGTGGCCAGCGCCGGCGCGGCCGACCAGGCGGCGGCGGCGAAGGCCAGCGCGACGAGCGGCGCGACGAGCGGCGCGCTGGAGCCCGCGCGGGCGGCGGCGGTCGGCGACGGCGGGGCCCTCACGGCCTCACGATAGCAGGGCCCGGGCCCTCGGCGCGAGCCTCCGGCCCGCCGGGCGTGTAGAGTCGACCTCATGCAGGGGGCGCCGGAGCACGGCACGAGCGCGCTGCGCGCGCGGCTGGAGACGGGGCGCTTCGCCCGCGCCGACGCCTCCGACGTCGGGTCCGTGCTCGAGAGCGTCCAGCGCCTCAAGGAGCAGATCCTCGAGAAGGACCGGATCATCAACGTCAAGACGGGCGAGCTCGTCGCGACGCGCGACTACCTGCGCGGGGTGTTCGCCGCGCTGGCCGACGCGGTGCTGGTCATCGACGCCGAGGGGCGGGTCGAGTTCGCCAACGAGGCCGCCCACGAGCTCCTCGGCTACCCCGAGGGTCACCTCGTCGGGCGCGCGGCCTCGGCGCTGTGGGCCGACCCCGAGCAGGCGCGGCGCCTCGCGCCGCCCGCCCTCGACGAGGCGCTGCGCGCCGGCGGGTTCCAGCGCGTCGACGCGCTCCTGCGCGCGCGTGACGGGCGGGCGGTGCCGGTCTCCTGGAGCTCCACGGTGCTCCGCGCCGGCGACCGCGCGGCCGGGCTGGTCGGGATCGCCCGCGACGTGCGGGTCGAGCGGCGGCTCGAGGAGGAGAAGCTGCGGGCGGTCCAGGCGCTCGCGGCGAGCGTGGCCCACGAGATCAGGAACCCCCTGGGCGCGATCCAGAGCTCGGTCGCGCTCCTGCGGCGCGACCTCGACGTGTCGGGCGACGACCGGACGCTGCTCGACATCGTCTACGACGAGACGCACCGGATCGGCGGGATCGTCACCCAGTTCCTCGACTTCGCCCGCCCGGTGCGCCCCACGCTCGAGCCGGCGGACCTCGGCGACCTCCTGCGCGAGGTGGTGATGCTGGCCGAGCAGGACGAGCGCGCCCGGGAGCGGCAGGTCCTCCTGCACGTCGACGAGGACGCCGCGGGGCCGCTGCCGCTCGACGCGGGGCAGGTGAAGCAGGTGCTCTGGAACCTGCTGGCGAACGCGCTCGACGCGGCGCGCGCGCGCGTGGCCGTGCGCGCGCGCGCGATCCCGGGCGGCGTGGAGGTGCGCGTGGCCGACGACGGCCCCGGGATGACGCCCGAGGTCCTGGCCCGCTGCTTCGAGCCGTTCCGCACGAGCAAGGCGCAGGGCACGGGCCTCGGCCTGGCGATCTGCAAGCGGATCGTCGAGGCGCACCGGGGGTCGCTCCGGCTCGAGAGCGCCCCCGACGGCGGGACCGTGGCCTCGTTCACCCTGCCGGCCCGGCGCCCGGACGAGGGCGAGGAGGGCTGAGCGTGGCCCAGGTGCTCGTCGTCGACGACCAGCGCTCGCTCCGCCAGACGCTGTCGATCACCCTCTCCCGCGCCGGGCACACGGTCGACGAGGCCGGCTCGGGCGCCGAGGCGGTCCGGCGCGTCGACGAGACGCTCTACGACCTGGTCATCACGGACCTCAAGATGGAGGAGGTCGACGGCCTGGCGGTCCTCGAGGCGGTCAAGGCCCGCGACGCCGACACCGAGGTCCTGATCGTCACCGCGTTCGGCACGATCGAGAGCGCGGTGCAGGCGATCCGCCGCGGCGCCCACGACTACCTCACCAAGCCGTTCACGCCCGACCAGGTGCTGCACGCGGTCGACCTGGCGCTCGAGCGCCGCCGGCTGCGCACCGAGGTGCGCTCGCTCGCCCGCCAGATCGACGACCCCAACGACCCCGCCGAGATCGTGGGCGAAGGGGAGCGCATCCGGAAGGTGCTCGAGGTCGTGCGCGAGTGGGCGAGCTCCGACTCGACGATCCTCATCACGGGCGAGACGGGGACCGGCAAGGACCTGCTCGCGCGCATGATCCGGCGGCTCAGCCCGCGGCGCGACCGCGCCTTCGTGGTCGTCAACTGCGCGACGATCCCCGACAACCTGTTCGAGAGCGAGCTCTTCGGCCACATGCGCGGCGCCTTCTCCGGCGCGACGCGCAACCGCAAGGGGCTGGCCCAGGAGGCCGACGGGGGGACGCTGTTCCTCGACGAGGTCGGCGAGCTCCCGCTGGAGGTCCAGCCGCAGCTCCTGCGCTTCCTCGAGACCGGCGAGGTGCGGCCGATCGGGCAGAACCGCAGCGTGCGGGTGGACACACGCGTGGTCGCGGCGACCAACCGCGACCTCCACGGGATGATGCGCCAGGGCCGCTTCCGCGAGGACCTCTACTACCGCCTCAACGTCCTGCCCATCGAGCTCCCGGCGCTCCGCGAGCGGCGCGACGACGTCCCGCGCCTCGCACAGCACTTCGTCGAGCGCTTCGCCAGGCGGCTGGGGCGGCCGGTGTCCGAGATCAACAAGCGGGCCGTGCTGCTGCTCAAGAGCTACGACTGGCCAGGCAACATCCGTGAGCTCGAGAACCTCATCGAGCGCGGGGTCATGCTCTGCCGCGGCAACGAGCTCCGCCCCGAGCACCTGCTCATGCCCGGCGCGGGCCCCCCGCCGGCCGAGGCCCCCCGCGCCCCGTCCGCCGGCGCCGGCGTGGGCGACGCGATCACCCTCGCCGAGCTCGAGCGCCTGCACATCCTCGCCGTCCTCAAGCGCGAGGGCGGAAACCAGAAGCGCGCCGCCGCCGTCCTCGACATCAGCAAGAGCACCCTCTGGCGCAAGCTGAAGGAGTACGGGATCGACCCGGGCCAGCTCGCGGACGATTAGTGGGCAGGCCGCTCCTCGCCTCCCGTCGTCGCCCCCCGCCGCCCCCGCCGCCCCCGCCGCCCCCGCCGCCCCCGCCGTCCGCCAACGAAGCCACGAAGTGAAGCCCGCAGTCTGCGCCCCGCCAGCCAGCATCAGATCAGCTGGCGAGCGCGGCCACGTTCACTCCCACCCCGACCCCCGAGACCGTCACCCTCGAGACCCGTCACACACGGGAGGCGACGACCGCGCGCGAGCACACGACCCCGGGCGCTCGCAGCCAGAGCCCCAGGCGAGGCCGAGGAGGGCGAGGCGATGCCGCGCGAAGGCGTCCGATGGCGGCCTCCTGGCCGCCGAGGGAGCCTGAGCGGTGGGGGGGGGGGGGGGGGGGGGGGGGGGGGGCGCCGGGGGGGGGGGGGGCGGGGCCCCCCCCCC
>JAMLIC010000062.1 GCA_023954375.1 Planctomycetota bacterium | reverse complement strand
GGGCCCCCCCCCCCCCCGGGGGGGGGGGGGGCCCCCCCCCCCCCCCCGGCGGACGGCAGCGCCCGCCATCCTCGCCCGTAGCCGCGGTCACACTATCGGCCCCAGAGCATGCCCCACAGCCCGACGCGCCCGGTCTTGTCGCGCAGCCGGGGGAGGACCTGGTCGATCACCTCCACGACCGCCTTGGCGCCCTTCGGGCGCTCGTCGGGCGCCTTGCGCAGCAGGGCGTCGACGAGGTCGAGGAGCTCGCGCGGGAGCGCCCTGGTGTCGGCGTGGGCCTGCGCCAGGGGGAGCGGGTCCTCGAGGAGGTGGCAGGAGATGAACCCCTGCGAGCTCTCGGACTCGAAGGGCAGGCGGCCCGAGAGCATCAGGTAGAGGACGCAGCCGAGCGAGTACAGGTCGGAGGCCTCGCCGAGGGTGTCGCCCCCGGCCTGCTCGGGGGACATGAACTCGGGCGTGCCGGTGACGCCGCCCTCCATGGAGCGGAAGACGGCCCCCTCGAACTCGCCGAGCTCGCGCACGAGGGCGATCCCGAAGTCCATGAGCTTGGCGACCTCGCCGTCGCGCGAGACGAGGATGTTCGCCGGCTTGATGTCGCGGTGCACGACGCCGGCCGCGTGGCAGGCGCCGAGCGCCTCGAGCACCTGCCGGCCGAGGTGCAGCGCGCGCCGGGCCGGGAGGCGCTTCTCGGCGTCGAGGACGACCGACAGGTCGCTGCCGTCGAAGAACTCCATGGCCATGAACGGGTGGCCCTGCTCGGTCTCCCCCGCGTCGAGGATCTCGATCACCCCGGGGTGGGAGAAGAAGCTGTTGGCCAGGATCTCGCGCTTGAAGCGCCCCTTGGCGTCCGCGTCGGCGTCCTTCGGGAGCAGCTTGAGCGCGACCGGCCGCGTCGGCTCGTCCTGCCGGTCGACCAGGTAGACGGTGCCCATGGCGCCGGCGCCCACCCGGCCGAGGATCCGGTAGCCCGCCAGCTGCTTGCCCGTGCGCGGGTCCGACATGTCGATCCAGTCGGGGATCCTGAACTGCGGCCCGGGGAGCTCGTCGTCGGCGTCCGAGAGGGTCCCCCGGACGATCCGCCGCGCCTCCTCCTGCACCGGCCCGGCCAGGGCCGCGGCCATCTCGCCCAGGCGCAGGACCGCGCTGGCGCCGGGGTCGGGCGGCAGGCGCAGGGCGCCGCTCGCGGCAGGGTCCGGCGCCGCGGCCCCACCCCCGGAGAGCCCCTCCGCGGGGACCGACGAGAGCGACGTGAGCGACGAGGGCGCGACCATGTCGACCTGGGTCTGCTCCTCGCTCGTGGTCGACGGGTGCGCGGCGAGCCAGGCCTGCACCTGGCTGGCCTGGTCGCGGTCGGCCGCCAGGCGGGCCTGGAACCGCAGCTGCTGCTCCCGGTGCGGCGGCAGCTGGCCGGCCGCGACCACGGCGTCGCCGAGCGCGTTGAGGTCGGCCTCGGGGCCCGCCTGCTCGACGAGGCGCCGGACGCGCTCGGCCGGCAGCCCCTCGCGCGCGAGCAGGTGGCTGTAGACCGCCACGCCCCGGCTCCGCTTGTAGCGCTCCACCTGCGCGTGGACCCAGCGGGCCTGCTCCATGGTCAGGACCTCGCCCTCGACCAGGCTGGAGAGGAGGCTCTTGGGCGAGTGCGAGGCGCGCAGGGCGCCCACCGCCCCGAGGATGGCGAGCCGCTTGTCCGGCACCTGCCGGTCGAGGATCCGCGCCGCCATCAGGTCTTCGAAGCGGAGCATGCCCGTTGCCCTCACCATAGCCGTGGGCGGGGCGGGCAGGCCAGCCGTCGGCGCCGGGCGGGTCCCTCGAGGGGGGCCGTCAGCGCGGAGCGTCCGGTCGTGGGGGCGCGCCGAGCTCGTCGGGGGGCGTCGCGGGCGCCTCCCCCGGCGGCGCCAGGAGCTCCTGAACGACCACCAGCATGCGGCGGCGGGGGGCCTCCTCGGGCTCACCGTCCGTCGTCAGCACCTCGAGCAGGTCGCGGCCGAAGACGGCCAGGGCCCGGCAGCGGTCGGCGCCCCGACCGACGACGTCCACGGCGGCGTGACGCGTCATCGCCACCTCGGAGAAGCCCCCGGCGGCGGGCTCGAAGACGAAGTGGTTCGTGGAGACGAAGCGGACCACCGGCCCGGCCCTGGCCGGATCGCCGGCCGACTCGCCGGCGTAGAGGCGCGCGACGCGCAGCTTCTCGAGGGTGTGCGTCCAGGCCGGGGTGTCGCCGCGGCCGAGGAACAGCGCGGCGTCGAAGGCCACCCCGGCCGCCGCGGCCTCGTCGAGCGGCGGCGAGGCGACGCGCAGGGCCTCGATCGGCCGCTCCGGGGCGTCGAGCACCTCGTCCGCCCACGCGGCCGTGAGCACCCGCGCCGCCCGCTCGGGCGTGAGCAGCCGCCGGCCCGAGACCATGACCAGCTGCCGCCCGCGCGCGTCGGCCACGAGCGGGGTGCGGCCGGGCCGCGCGACGTGGACGAGGTACTCGAGCGCGTCGAGCGGCCGGTCGAAGAGGAGCCGCGTCACCTCGACGCCGTCGAGCTGCACGCAGGGCCCCGTGCCCTCGAAGGTGCGCCCGCCCCAGCGCGCGCGGTGCAGCACGGCCTGGACGCTCACGAGCCGCAGGCCGACGGCGCGGGAGAGCACGTTGCCGAACACCTGCTGGCGCGCGGTGCCGTCGCGGCGCGCGACCCGCAGGTCGCCGTCGCGCTCCTGCGCCGCCGCCTCCGCCGCCCCGCCCCACGCCCCGCCCGACGCCGCGGTGACGCCCGCGACAAGGACCCACCCCGCGACGAGCGCCCGGCTGGTAGAACGGCGGCGCCGCGGCGCGCCAGGCCGAGGGGCCCCGGGCGCTGCGACGGACCGCGGCACGGTCGACGTGGCTGTCGAGGAGCGCATCATGAGCGACGAGGTCACCCTCTACCAGCTGGGTCCTTCTCCCAACAGCATCAAGGCGCGCCTGGCGCTCGCCTTCAAGTCCGTCCCGCACCGCCGGGTGGACTGCGACCCGGCGGACCGCGCGCTGCCCGTGAAGCTCTCGGGCCAGCCGCTCCTGCCGATCCTCACGCACGGCGAGCGGGTGGTCTACGACTCCTACGCGATCCTCCGCTACCTCGACGCCAACTGGCCGCAGGCGCCGCGCCTCTACGCGGCGGACCGCGACACGCACCAGGAGATCGAGCGCTGGGAGCTGTTCAACCGCGCCGAGCTGCAGCTGGCCGTGGGGACCGTCTTCAACCAGCTCTTCTCCGGCGCCCCGCCCGAGGCCGCGGCCTTCCGGCTCGCCAACGTGCAGCTGGCCCAGGCCGCGCTGAAGCTCGAGGCCGCCCTGGAGGAGGGCGAGTGGCTCGTGGGCGGCGCCCCTACGGCCGCCGACCTGACCTGCGCGCCCACCGTCTACTACGGCCTGCTCCAGGTCCCCGTCGGGCCGATCCAGGCCTTCTTCGCCCAGCACCTCCACCTGCCCGAGACCTACCCCCGGACCCGGGCCTGGGTGGAGCGGGTCATGCGGTGGGACAAGTGACGGCCCCCCGGTCCTCGTGCTAGAAACCGCCTGCCATGGCTGACTCGAGCGAGCGCAAGATCCGGGTCCTCGTCGCCAAGTGCGGCCTGGACGGCCACGACCGCGGGGTGCGCGTCATCGCCCGCGCCTTCCAGGAGGCGGGCATGGAGGTCATCTACACGGGCCTCCACCAGACGCCGGAGGCGGTCGTCGAGGCGGCCGTTCAGGAGGACGTCGACGTGGTCGGCCTGTCCGTCCTCTCGGCCGCCCACATGACCCTCTTCCCGCGGGTGCTCGAGCTCCTGCGCGAGAAGGGCGCCAGCAACGTCCTGCTCACGGGCGGCGGGATCATCCCCGACGAGGACAAGGCGGCGCTGGAGGTCCTGGGCGTGGGGCGGCTGTTCCGCCCCGGCGAGGCGCCGATCGACGACATGGTCACCTACATCCGCGAGGAGGTCGCGCGCCGGCGCGGCCGCGAGGGGGACACGTGAACAAGGTCGTCCGCACCCCCACGGAGGCCCTGGCCGACGTGGCCGACGGGGCCACGCTCATGCTCGGCGGCTTCGGGCTGTGCGGGATCCCCGAGCACCTGATCCTGGCCTTGCGCGAGAAGGGGGTGAAGGACCTCACCTGCATCTCGAACAACGCGGGCGTCGACGACTGGGGGATCGGGCTGCTCCTCCAGACGCGCCAGGTGAAGAAGATGATCTCCTCCTACGTGGGGGAGAACAAGGAGTTCGAGCGGCAGTGCCTCTCGGGCGAGCTCGAGGTCGAGCTCGTGCCGCAGGGCACGCTCGCCGAGCGGATCCGCGCCGGCGGGGCAGGGATCCCGGCCTTCTTCACACCGACGGGCTACGGCACCGAGGTGGCGCAGGGCAAGGAGGTGCGCTGGTTCGACGGGCGCCCGTGCCTGCTCGAGCAGGGCCTCCGGGCCGACTTCGCCCTCGTGCGCGCCTGGAAGGCCGACCGCTGGGGGAACCTCGTCTACCGCAAGACCGCGCGGAACTTCAACCCCATGATGGCCACGGCGGCGAAGGTCACGATCGCCGAGGTCGAGGAGCTGGTCGAGCCGGGCGAGCTCGAGCCGGACCTGGTCCACACGCCGGGCGTCTACGTCGACCGGGTGGTCGTGGCCCGCCAGGAGAAGCGGATCGAGCAGCGCACGACGAGGAAGGCCTGACATGGCGCGCGAGACCGACAAGTCGACCGACGAGCGCGCCCTGCGCGAGCGGATCGCCCGGCGCGTGGCGCTCGAGCTGAAGGACGGGTTCTACGTCAACCTGGGGATCGGGATCCCCACGCTCGTCGCCAACTACATCCCCTCGGGGATCGAGGTCGTGCTGCAGAGCGAGAACGGGCTCCTGGGGATCGGCCCCTTCCCGCGCGAGGACGAGGTCGACGCCGACCTGATCAACGCCGGCAAGCAGACGGTCACGACCGTCCCCGGCTCGAGCTTCTTCTCCAGCGCCGACTCGTTCGCCATGATCCGCGGCGGCCACATGGACCTGTCGATCCTCGGCGCGCTCGAGGTCGACCGCGAGGGGAACCTCGCCAACTGGAAGGTGCCGGGGAAGATGGTCAAGGGCATGGGCGGCGCCATGGACCTGGTCGCCGGCGCGCGGCGCGTGATCGTGACCATGAACCACACGGCCCGGGGCGAGCCGAAGATCCTCGACCGCTGCACGCTCCCGCTCACGGGCGTCCGCTGCGTGCACCACGTCTGCACCGAGTTGGCCTGGATCGACGTCCTCCCGGGCGGCAAGGGCCTCCTCCTGCGCGAGACCGCGCCCGGCGTCACCGTCGAGGAGGTGCAGGAGCGGACGGCGACGAAGCTCCAGCTGCCGCCCGGCGGCGTCGGGACCATGCCCGGGTAGCGCGTCCGGTGCGGCGCATCGAGACCGGCGACTGGGTCGTCCTCGCGAGCGCGGCCCCCTCTCTCCACGGCGTCGGCAAGGTGATCGACGGGCAGTTCGCCGCCGAGGACGACGCCCTCCTCGGCGCCCGGGTCGAGGTCGGCGCGCGCGCGGTCTGGCTGCACCCGGCCGACCTGGTGCGCGTCGGGCCCGCCGACGAGGCGCGCCTGTGCGAGGCGGCCCTGGCGCGCGGCCTCGTCCCGGTGGAGCGTCAGGCGCGGCTCGAGGCGGCCCTGGCGGCCTTCCGCGCGGGACAGACGTTCGTGCGCACGCCGGGCTTCGTCGACCGCCTGTGGGCGCTCTCGTCGTTCGGCGATCCGGACGCCGGCTCGCCCGCGCTGGCCACGTTCCTGGCGGAGGAGGCGGGAGACGTCCTGCGGGCCGAGGCGCCAGCGGCCCCGGGGGCGACGGAGCCTGCGCCCGCCGCGCCGCCCGCGGACGCCACGGAGCCCGCGCCCGCAGCGCCGCCCGCGGAGGCTGCGGCCCCCGCGCCCACCACACCGCAGCCGTCCGCCGTCGCCCTCCTCGCCCCACTGGACCGCCCCACACTCTTGTTAATCGCGGTGGGCTGCGGCGTCGACCTGGGGCCGGAGGCCGAGGCGCTCACCGCGCTCCAGGTGCAGCGCGCGATCGTGGCATCTGGCGTCGGCGCGTCCGAGGTCCACGCCGCACTCGCGGTGCGCTGGAGGCGCCAGAGCGCCGACGAGCTCCTCGCGCTCGTCCTCGAGGGCCTCAACACGCAGGCCTTGGAGCGGGTGTCCGACGCGTGCAGGCTACCGCCGGGCTGGCTCCGGGCAGACCGCCTGCGAGCAGCGCTGGAGGAGGCCGCGCCGCCAGTGTCCGACGTGCTCGCGCCCCTCACGCTGAACCAGCTGCGCGGCGCCTGCCGGCGCCTCCACCTCGACCCGACGGGCGACGCCGCGGCGCTCCGCGCCAGGATCGAGGCGTTCGCCGCGGACCTGTAACGGCGCGAGGAGCGCCCCGGCCCGGGCGCCCGCGCAGCCTTGTTCCACGCGCACACGCGGGCGCTGGCGGGTCGACACCTCGCAGGCGCCAGGGGTGCTCGGCGCCCGCGCGTGCGCGTGGACTGCGGAGCGGTGGGAAGAAGAGGGTTAGCGGGCCAGATCCCGCTGCCGCTGCCCCCACCCCGCCGCCGCCGTGCGCAGGGTCAGCCCTTCGTCACCACGGGTCGCCGTCGCCGCGACCGTCGTGCTCGACGAGGTCTCCTGCTGCTGACCGGCGACCGGCCGCGGCGGCGCCTGCACGCAACCGACCGGACCGAGGAGGGCGAGGCCAACCAGCACGAGCAGGGGTCGCATGAGCGCCTCCTTGGGGGTCATCGGTCCACCGGGCGGCGGGGCTGAAATGGTTGCAGCGAAACGGACGTGAAATGGCGCTTCCCTATTCACGCAGGACTTACACGCTGGCGTGAGACGTGTTCAGTCCCGGCCGGAGGGAAGGACGCATGCGCCATGCCGCGCTCGCGCTGATCGCGCTCATCACGCTCGCCTCGCCGGCCCTGGCCCAGGGCGCCGGCACCTTCACCCGGACCTCGAACGGCTGGCGCTGGGCCCGCGACGGCGTGACGTTCGACCTGCTCCACCGGGACGCCCGCTGGACCGCGGCCGAGGCCGACGCGGTGCGTCAGAGCCTCGACAAGCTGCCGGCGGTCCTCCTGAAGAAGGTCGCCTCGGTCGACGTGCGCCGCTTCTACCGCGACGTGCGCCCGATCGGCCGTGACGGCCGCCCCCGTCCGACGGCCTCGGCGACGACGGTCATCGAGCAGGGGTTCATCTCCTACGGCGACTCGCTCTTCGGCGACAAGCCCACCGTGAACCGCGTCTACCCGACCGTGATCCACGAGCTCGGCCACGCCACGCAGTACGCCGTGATCGGCCACGGCCCCCTCCTGAGCCGGATCCAGGCCGTGACCCTCGGCACGCCGGGCTGGACGTCGATCTCCTGGACGTCGGCGATCACCTACGGCCTGCGCAGCTGGAACGGCTTCGTGAGCGACTACGCGCGGACCAACGACCGCGAGGACTTCGCCGAGTCGGTCGAGTTCTACTGGCTGGCGCCGGCCGAGCTCCTGCGCGTCAACCCGCGCAAGTACGCCTACATGCGAGACGTCGTGTTCGAGGGGCGCTACCCGCCTGCGTCCTCCCGCAAACCCGACCACACGGCGATCGACCCGGTCCGGCCCGAGATCGAGCGCCTCGGCGACCGCAAGGCCAAGGCCCTCGCCCTGGTGAAGGTGCACGGGCAGCGCTTCATGGGGCCGCTCGACGGCGGCTTCAACACCGTGCGCTACCGCGGGACCCGGGCCCTGCACGTGCCCGTGTCGCGCTCGACGATCTGGTCCTGGGTCCCCGCGATCAAGACCGGCCAGGCCCCCGTCACGGTGACGACGCAGGACGGCACCAGCCCCTCGGTCGCGTTCGAGGTCTCGAAGCCCTGGTGGAAGTTCTGGTAGCTCGCCTGGCGCCAGTCCCGCCCACCCTCTAGGCTGCCCTCCCGATGAACGCCCGCACCGCCGGCCCCCTCGCGGCCGTCGCCGTGATCGCCGTCGGCCTCGCCGGCGTCCTGCTCCTGGGCGACGACGGCGCCACGACCGCGACGGCGCCGTCGCCCGCCACGACCTCGGCCGGCCCCGCCGGCGGCCCGCGCCCGATCGATCCGGTCCCCCGGGCGCCCGGGCCCGCGGCGCCGACCCCGCCCGCACAGGCCACCGGGCGGCGGCTCACGGGGCAGGTGGTCGACGCCGCGAGCGGCGAGGCGATCCCCGCGGCGCGCGTGGCCGCCCGCGAGCCGGCGCGCCAGGCCGTGTTCGTGGGCGAGACCGGCGCGGACGGCCGCTTCGACCTCGGCGAGGTCGCGCCGGGCGACCTCGAGGTGATCGCCGCGGCGGAGGGCTGGCTCCTCCCGGACCCGGTCCCGGTGGCCGCGGCGGCCGGCGAGGTCGTCGTGCGCCTGACCCGCGGCGTGGCCGTGCGCGGCCGCGTCACGCTCGCCCCGGGCGAGCCCGGCCCCCTGCCGGCGCGGGTCGAGGTGCAGCTCCTCGGCGCGGGCGAGCGCTTCGTCGGCGGCTTCGAGCCGACCTACGCCGGGCCCGACGGCGCCTTCGAGGTGCCGGGCGTCCCGCCCGGCGCCGGGCTGACGCTGGCGGCGCTCGCCCCCGGCTGGGCCCAGGGCCGCGCCGACCTGCCGCCGCTCCCCGGCCCCGAGCACGGGCCCGTCGACGGCGTCGTCCTCGCGCTGCGCCGCCTGCGGCTGACCGGCGCCCTGCGGGCCGAAGGGGCGGTCCTCGGCCCCCAGGCCCGGGTCGAGGCGCGCCGCGGCGAGCGCGCGGTCGAGGGGGCGCCCGACGGCGGGGGCCGCTTCGAGCTGCACCTGCCGGAGAAGGGGGACTGGATCGTGCGCGCCTGGCAGCCCGGGGCGGCGTCGCCGTCCGAGCGCGTGCGCGTGGGCGACGACGACCCGCCCGAGGTGCTCCTCACCCTCGCGCCGCTGGCCGTCGTCGCCGGCCGGGTCGTCGACCCGGCGGGGCGCGCGGCGGCCGGCGCCCGCGTGCGCGCCGAGCCGACGCGCGGCGGCCCCGCGCTCGAGGTGACGTGCGACCCCGAGGGCGCCTTCTCGCTCGAGGCGGCGCCCGGCGAGCGCTACACCCTGCGCGCCGCCGCCCGCGGGCACGCGCCGGCCTACGCCCTGGCGCAGGCGCCCGCGGCCGACGTCGTCCTGCGGCTGAGCGTCGCCGCGCCGGTGATCGCCGCCCCGTTCCGCGACTCGCGCGGCCGGCCCATGACCGGCGCGCTCGGCGCCGACCCGGCCAGCGACGTCGCCGACAAGCACGGCGACCACGACCCGCACGAGGCGCTCGAGGTCGGCTTCGACGCCGACGGCCGGCCGCTCCTCGACGCGCTCCCGCCCGGCCGCTGGACGCTCCACGTCCTCGAGCCGCCCGCGCCCGGGCAGGAGGAGCTGCGCGGGTGGGTCCGCGAGGTCGAGGCCCGCCCCGGCGAGCCGGTGCGCCTCGAGCTCGACGGCGCCGGCCCCCGCGGCAAGGTCGAGGGCCTCGTCCGCGGCGCGCCGCCGGACGACCTCGTGCAGGTGGAGCTCCGCCCGGCGACCCCGCCCGAGGAGGCCTTCGGCTTCCTCGCCGCGCGCCCCCTCGGCCCCGACGGCCGCTTCGCGTTCGCCGACGTCCCGCCGGGCCGCTACCTGGTCCTCGCCCACTGGGAGGGGGGCGACGCCCGGGCCGAGGTCGAGGTCCAGCCCGGCGCCCCCGCGTGGGTCGAGCTCGCGCCGTGACCGCCTCCTGTCGCCGTCGCCGCTCGGTGCGACCGCCCCGCCGCTTCACGGAGACGCGCGTCGTCCCGCTCGTCGGGCCGGACGCCATGGTCGTGGGCGTGAAGTGACCGCCGTCCGCGGCCCGTCGCATCCGGTCCACCCGGCGGCGTAGGATCCCGGCGTGACCGAGGCGACGCCGCTCCCGGGGGGCCAGCGAGGCGCGAGCGACCGGCGGATCGCGGCCGGCGACTGGGTGCGCCTGGCCAGCCTCGACCCGTCGCTCCCCGGGATCGGCAAGGTCGAGGACGGCGACTACGACCCCCGCGACGGCGCCCTGCGCGCGGCGCGCGTCGACCTCGCCGGGCGCGAGTACTGGATCACGCCGGCCGAGCTGGCCCGCGTGCTCCCCGAGGAGGAGGCCCTGCTCGTGGCGCGGGCGCTCGAGCGCGGGCTCGTCGACCGCGAGCGCGACCCGGCGCGCGCGGCGCGGCTCGAGCAGGCCCTCGGCGCCCTCCGCGCGGACCGGGCGAGCTACGTCCGCTCACCCGGCCTCCTCGACGTCCTGTGGGTGTTCACGAGCCGCCACGACCCCGACCACGGGTCGGCGCCCCTGACGGCACTCTTCGACGAGGCGGCGGCGCTCCTGGTCGAGCGCCGCCTCGCGGACGCGAGCGGACCGCTGCCGCCGCCCCGCTGGGACGAGCTCATGGCCCGGGTGACGGCGCCGCCCGTCGAGCGCGCCCCCGCGCGCGTGGTCGTCGACCCGGTCGAGCCCGCGCCGCCCGACGAGGTCCTCGCGCGCGTGCTACGCACCCTGAACCACCTCCCCCTCGAAGAGATCGCGCGGGCGCACGGCTGCGCCGTGCCCCGGCGCCGGGACGGGATCGCCGCGCTGCGCAGGGCGGTGGAGAAGGCGGTGCCGCTCGACGGCGTCCTCGCCCACCTCACGCTCACCCAGCTTCGCCTCGCCTGCTGCGCCGTCGGCCTGGCGGGCGAGCTCCCGGGGGACGCGGACGCCCTGCGCGCGCGGCTCCTCGCGGCCGCCCGCCGCCCCGCCCCCCCGTCCTCCCCGCCAGCGCCCCCGCCGACGGGTCGCCTCGCCGCCGCGCCCCGCCGCGCCGCCATGCCGACGCCGCCCGAGGAGGTCCCGTCGAAGGTCCTGATCACGCTCGATGCGCGCTCGCTCGTGGGCGTCGCGCAGGCGCTCTCGCTCCCGGTCCCCCCCCTCGAGCAGGGCGGCATGGCGCTGCTCCGGTCGTCGATCGAGGCGGCCGCGCCGCTGCCCACGATCCTGGCGCTGTGCACGCCGCACCAGCTGCGCCTCGCCTGCCGGATGGTCGGCCTCCTGGGCGACCTCCCCGACGACCCCGACGCGCTGCGCAGCCTCCTCCTCGCCGCCGCGACGCCCCCGACCGACGACCCGGTGGGCGACCCGCCCGGCGCGTGACATGATCGGGGCCATGAGCGCGCGCGACGTCCCCTGGCGTGAGGCGATCGGCGGCTGCGTCGAGGCGGCGCAGGGGCGCCGGCCCCTCGACCTGCTGCTCGAGGACGTGCTCGTCCTCGACGTGTTCTCCTGCGCCTGGCGCAAGGCCCACGTCGGGGTGGCCGGCGGCCTGATCGCGGCCGTCGACCCGGCGCCCGGCCCGGGGCTCGCCGCCCGGCAGGTGATCAAGGGCGGCGGCCGGCCGCTCGTGCCCGGGTTCATCGACGCGCACGTCCACGTCGAGAGCTCGCTCCTCACGCCGGCCCGCTTCCAGGAGGCCGTCCTCCCGCGCGGGACGACCACGGCCGTGTGCGACCCGCACGAGGTCGCCAACGTCCTGGGCGTCCCGGGCCTCGCCTGGGTCCTCGACGGCGCACGGCGCCTCGACCTCGACCTGCGCGTCATGCTCAGCGCCTGCGTCCCGGCGACCGACATGGAGACGAACGGCGGCGGCCGGATCGAGGCGCAGGACCTCCTGGCGCTCGCCGACCACCCGCGGGCGCTCGGGCTGGCCGAGGTCATGAACGTCCCCGGCGTCCTCGGCCTCGACCCGGGGCTCGTCGACAAGCTCGAGGCGTTCCTCGGCCAGCCGATCGACGGCCACGCCCCGCAGGTGCGCGGGCGGGCGCTCTCGGCCTACGCGGCCGCGGGGATCCACAGCTGCCACGAGTCGTCGGAGCTCGACGAGGCCCGCGAGAAGCTGGAGAAGGGCGTGGCCGTGTGGGTCCGCGAGGGGAGCGTGGCCAAGGACCTCGACGCCCTCGCGCCGCTCCTCACGCTCGCGACGTCGACCTCCGTGGGCTTCTGCACGGACGACCGCAACCCGCTGGACATCGCCCGCGAGGGCCACCTCGACCACCTCGTCCGCGGCGCGATCACGAAGGGCGTCCCGGCCGAGGTCGCCTACCGCGCGGCCTCGTGGACCGTCGCGCGCCACTACGGCCTCGACCGCTCCACCCGGCGGGCCCTGCGCCGCGGGGCGATCGCGCCCGGCTGGGCCGCGGATCTCGTGCTCCTCGACGACGCGGCGACCTGCGCCGTCTCGCGCGTGTGGAAGGACGGCCGCGACGCGGCCGACCTCGCGGTCCCCGCGCTCGCGCCGCCGCCCCTCGACAACACCGTCCGCGCGGCGCTCCCGGACGCCGCCGCGCTCGAGGGCCCGAGCGGGCTCGTCCACGTGATCGGGGTCGTGCCGGGCAAGATCATCACGGAGCGCCTCGTCCTGCCGCACGACGCGCCCGGCGTGGCGCGGCTCGCCGTGCTCGAGCGCCACGGCCGCGGCTCGCGCCCGGCCTGCGGCTACGCGCGCGGCTTCGGCGAGCGCCTGCGCGGGGCGATCGCGTCCAGTGTGGGCCACGACAGCCACAACCTGGCCGTCGTCGGCTCGAGCGCCGCCGACATGCGCGCCGCGCTGGCGCACCTGGACGCCACGGGGGGCGGCTTCTGCGTCGTGCAGGACGGGCGCGTCCTCGCCGACCTGCCGCTGCCGATCGCCGGCCTCATGACGACCGCCACGCCGGCCGAGGTGACCCGCGCGCTCGAGCGCCTCCACGCGGCCAGCGCCGCCGTCGGCTGCGCGCTGCAGGACCCGTTCCTCCAGCTCGCCTTCCTGTCGCTCCCGGTGATCCCCGCCCTCAAGCTCACCGACAAGGGGCTGGTCGACGTCGAGCGCTTCCAGCTGATCGACGTGCGAGCAGCCTGACGTGGGGCGCGGCGCGGACGACGAGCTGATCCGCGCCGCGACCCGCCCCGAGGCGCCGCCGCTCGTCCCGGAGCTGCCCGTGCGTCTGGCCGCGGACGTGATCGAGGCCTGGGCGGCGGCCGAGCGCGTGGCCGGACGGCGGCTGCCGCCGCCGTACTGGGCCGTGGCCTGGCCCGGGAGCCAGGCGCTCGCGCGCCACGTCCTCGACCACCGCCACCTCGTCGCCGGGCGGCGCGTCCTCGACTTCGCCGCGGGCAGCGGCCTGGCGGCGATCGCCGCGGCCGTCGCGGGCGCGGCGCGCGTCCTGGCCTCGGACCTCGACCCCCTGGCCGCGGCCGCGCAGCGCCTCAACGCGGCCGCCTGCGGCGTCGAGGTCGAGGCGACGACGGACGACCTCGTCGGGCTCCCGCTGGAGGAGGTCGACGTCGTGCTCGCGGGCGACGTCTGCTACGAGCGCGGCCCGTCGGCGCGGATCGCCGCCTGGCTGCGCGACCTCGCGGCCCGCGGCGCCACGGTGCTCCTGGCCGACCCCGGGCGGACGTTCGCGCCGACCGAGGACCTGGAGGCGCTCGCGACCTACGTCGTGCCGACGAGCCGCGCGCTCGAGCGCCGCGAGCGCACGCCGACGACGGTGTGGCGGGTGCTGCCGGTCACGTGAACCGGGCGCTCGGCACCGGGCCGCCGGCCCACTGCTTTCGTCGCACGCCGTCGGCGCGCCACGCCCCGCCCCGGTGCTCGGGCGCGACCACGCCCGCGCAGGCGGCCGCGAACCGGCGCAGGACCTCGGCGTCGTGGAGCGCGTCCGGGTCGAGCGGCGCCTCGACGATCCGCTCGGCCAGCCCCTCGGCCGGCGTCAGGTCCGGCTCGGCCGGACGCGCCCGGCCCTGCGGGTCGAGGGTGACCTGCTCGCCCCAGGGGGGCGTGTTGAACTGGTAGAGGAACGTCACCAGGTCGGCCGCGATCGGCTGGTCGTCCGTCCAGCGCGACGCGTGCCCCCACAGCACCTGCCCCGGGCGGTGCGGGCGCACGGCCCGGTAGAGGTCGTCGTCGAGCGCGGCGAGGTCGTAGGCCACGACGAGCCCGGGCCCGTCGTGCCCCTCCTCCCAGGGCACGGCCGGCAGCCCGAGGAGCCGCGCGGCCGCCAGGCCGAGGGCCTGGCTGCCGCGCTCGGGCAGGAGGAGCACGCGCGGGACGTCGAGGCCGCCGGCCTCCAGCGCCAGGCGCGCGCGCTCGATCCCCTCGCGGCACAGCGCCGCGCTGTCCTGCACGAACGCGTAGCGCCCGCGCATGGGCTCGTCGAGCCCGTGCGGCGAGGCGTGCAGGAGCACGCCCCCGTTCACGGCGAAGTGCCAGCCGCGCAGGTCGCGGTCGTCGAGCCCGCCCGTCGCCCGCACGGCGACGCCCCGCGCCAGGACCCCCTCGAGGCGAGCGGCCATGAAGCGCTCGTCGTCGCTCGCCGGCCCGAGCGACGGGGCGAGCGCCCGCAGCCCCTCGAGGTCGCCCGACATGACCGTGTTCCAGCCGAGCAGGTAGCGCAGGAGGAAGCTGCCCTCGCGCACGCCGTCGGCCGCCGCCGCGATCCGGCTCACGGCGGCCCGGTGCAGCCCGGCCCGCTCGAGCGCCGCCACGAGCTCCGACAGCACCCCCGGGTCGGTCGGAGCCAGCGCGTGCGCGCGCTCGAGGACCGCCGCGCCCACCCGGTCGAGGTCGTGCTCCAGCAGCTCGTAGCCGAGGTCATAGAGCGCCCGCACGTCGTCGGGCCGGTCGACCGCCTCCTGGACCTTGCCCGCCAGCTCGGGCCCGGCCAGCTGGAAGGCGACCTCCGCGAACACGCCCAGGGCCTCGGCGTCGAAGGGCGCGGGGTGCTCGAGCGCCGGGCGCAGGGCCGCGAACGCCGCCCGCGCGTCGCCCTGCGCCAGGGCCTCGCGGGCGGCGTCGAACGCCGGGGCGCCGCCTCCGCCTGCTTCGCCGTCGGCCACGCAGCACCTCCTCCTGAGGATGCCGCGGGGCGCCCCGGCGCGCCAACCGCCCCGGTGTGGGCGGCCACGAGCGGCCGCTCGACCCCGGGTCGCCGGTCAGCGTCGACGGCGGCCCGGCGAGACGTCGCCGCCCCTCCCGCCCTCGCCGCCGCGCCCGTTGCCGTGCATGGCCCCGGCCTGCCCGCCGTTGCCTCCGCCCGCGAAGACGACCCCGCCCTGCTGAGGGTCGATCACGGCGTCCCCGCCCGCCCCGCCGTCGCCGGCCCGCCCCTCGCCCTTGCCCTCCACCCGCGCGTCGCCGCCGGCCCCGCCGTCTCCGGGCTGCGGCCCTCCGCCGCCAGCGGCGCCGTGACCGGCGAGGGCCACCGACCAGCCCCCGCCCTCGCCCGGCGCGGCCTCCGCGGCGCCGCCGGCGCCGCCCGCCCCGCCCGGCCCGGCGCGCCCACCGTCCCCGGCCAGGGCCACGTTCAGCACGCCGCCGCGCGCGCGCGCGGCCCCGCCCGCCCCGCCGCCGCCGGCGCGCGCGGGCCGCCCGGCCCCGCCGATCGCCACGACGACGCCCTCGCCCGTCGCCACGGCCTCGCCCCCCGCCCGCCCGACGCTCCACGAGAGCCGCCGCTCCTCGCCGGCGAGCGTGACGGCGCAGGCGCCGACGAGCGCGGCCCCCTCGCCCTTGGCCAGCTTGCGCACGTCGTCGGCGAACCGGCGCAGGACCGCCGGGTCGACCGGGAGGACGAGGGCCCCCTCGCGCAGCACCACGCGCTCCTGGAGGAACTTGACGAGCTTCTGCTCGACGCGGGCGCCGTCGCGGTCGCTGGCCAGGACAGGCGCTGCACCGGCGATCAGCGCCAGGGCGGCGGGCAGGAGGGCGTGGCGGGGGGCGAAGGTCATCTCTCTCTCCCTCGATCGGTCGTCCGTTCTCCGGCCGCGTGCATCGGTGTCACGACCGGGGGACCCCACCGGTTCCCCTGACCGCGTCGTCGCGCGCGACCCGAGCGGCGACCGCTCGAGCCCTACCGGGTCAGTACCAGCGCGGCGTCTCCTCCTCCGCCGGCGCCGGGCGCTTGACGAACAGCACGTCGCCGTCGCCCTCGCCCACGCCGCCGCAGGCCACGATCAGCCGCGGCGCCGGCCAGCGCCGCGCGACGCGGTCGGGGATCCCCGTCCCGGTCTGCACGTGCGCCACGCCGGCGACGACGAGGACGCGCACCCCCGGGCGCCCGTCGCGCAGGACGGCGTCGACGACGCCCTCGGACATCGCCTCGTCCCAGAGCGTGAACGCCTGGTAGTAGCGCTCGAGGACCTCGGGCGGCATGGGGTGGACCTTCTCCAGCTGCCCCTTCACCCGCGCGCGGTGCGCCGCGTGGCCGAGGTCCATGCGCGGCAGCGCCAGCAGCTCCTCGAGCGGGAGCGCCGCGAGCCCCTGCTTGCGCACGCGCGTGACGAGCTCGCGCTCGGCGTTCAGGGCCACGATCCGGATCCGCCGCTCGAGGCACAGCTCGAAGAGCGGCGCGTAGGCCTCCCACGCGTGGCCCCAGGTCTCGTCCCAGCGCAGGGCCGCGCGCAGGTCGGCCTTCTCCACCTCGCCGCGCGCCACGCGGTCGAGCGCGGGCTGGAGGCTCCGCGGGAAGTACTCGCACGCGAGCACCACCGGCCCGGCCGCGTCGAGCGCCGCCAGCAGGTCGCGCTGGAGCCGGTGGTGCGCCGCGGCCCCGTGCTCCTCGCCCACGTAGACCACCCGCGCCGCGGTCGCCCGCGCGACGAGCCCCTCCCACGCCAGCGGCGCGCCGTCGACGCGCAGCTCGTGCTCGCCCGCGCGGGCGGGGGCGGCGATCAGGACCGCGAGCGTGAGGCAGGCGAGCGCGCGCATGGGGACCTCCTCCGGAGGCCCGCGACCCTACCCGCTCGCCCCGCCCTCCGCGACCGGGGCTGCCCCCGGGCGCGTCACGAGCGCGCGCCGGCGGTCACCAGGAGGAGCAGGTGCGCGTCGCGCCCGAGCGCGTCCTGCAGGCGCACCACGTAGGTCGCGCCGTCGTCGACGACCACCGCGTGCGTGAGGACCTTCTCGCGCGTCCCCGGCTCCTTGCCCGGCCGGGTGATCACCATGCGCACGTCGACGCGGCCGTCGGACCGTGGCGCGGCGACGACCTCGGCCTCGTGGTCGGCCGGCAGGGCGAACGCGAGCGACGTCCCGGGCGCGCCCGAGCGGACGCTGTGGCCGAGCAGCTCGAAGCGGTGCGCCCCCGGAAGCCGCTCCAGCCGGCTCGCCCACGGGCGCAGCTCGTCCGGCATCGGCGCTGGCTCGGCGACCTCGGTCGCCTTCACGGCGACCGTGCGCACGGCCACGACCGGCTCGTCCTCGGCCGGGACGACGGCGGCGCCGAGCCCGAGGACGAGCAGCGCGAGGAGGAGCGGACGAGCGGTCGTGGTCGACGGCGTCATGCGACGGGCCCCCGGGTGAGGGAGAGCGATCATACGCCCCGTGACGGAGCGCCCGGTGACCTTTCCTTCCGCCGCACCTGCTCGACCCGCCAGAGCGAGCGATGGGGACGGGCGGAACGGGACAGTTCGTGCCAGTCCGGGCCTCGCGCCGATCGCCCGCCCCTCGCGAGCGCATCACTCATCACAGGTCGCGCACCGTGATCAGGACCACCTCCTCGTCGCCGCAGTCGTAGACGAGGGCCATGGCGTCGAAGCGCCGACCGTCGAACTCCAGCGCCTGCACCTCGACGCGCGACCCCTTCACCCTCCCGCCGGAGGTGGTGTCGGGCGCGGTGCGCTGCACGGGGGGCGCCGAGGGCATCGTGCTCAGCGCGCCGTCCGGGCTGAGCCCCCGCAGGAGGTCGAGCGGCAGGAGGGCGCCAAGGCCGACGGCCAGGAGGAACGCGGCCGCGATCGCCACCAGCCGCGACCCGCCGCCGCCCCCGCCGTGCACGACCAGGGCCGGCCGCGCCGCGTCGGCCTGGACGGCCTTCGTCACGCGGTCCCACGCCCCGGCCGGGAGGGCCGGCGGCTCCATGCGCTCGACGAGCGGCGCCAGCTCGTCCTCGCCGCGGGCCAGGGCGTCCCGGCACCCCTCGCAGGCGCGGAGGTGCGCCTCGAAGGCCTGGGACTCGGCGACGTCGAGGTCGTCCGCGCGCTCGCCGGAGAGGATCGCCTGGAGGCTGGTGCAGTCCATGTCGGGTCGCCGTCGTGGGCTCGAGGGAGGGCTCAGGAGGGGGGCACGCCAGGGGTGACGCGCGACCCTGCCTCCAAATTCTGTCCGTCCAGAAACGCTCCGGTGCCGGCCATGGCTCAGCTCGGGGCGAACTCGCCCAGCATCGCCTGGAGGTTCTTGCGGGCGTAGAACAGCCGCGACATGACCGTCCCGATCGAGATCCCGACGGCGTCCGCTATCTCCTTGTAGGACAGCCCCTTGACCGTGTAGAGCACGAAGACGGTCCGGTGCTTCTCCGAGAGCTTCGCGAGGGCCTGGTCCAGGGCGGCCTGGAGCTCGCGTGCCTGGGCGCCCTGGGGCGGGGCCACCGCCTGGGCGGGGCCCCCTCCCTGCGAGGGACCCTCCACGCCGTCGGCGACCAGGCGCTCGTCCAGGGGCTCGGCCTGCCGGACCTTGCGCCGGCGCGACAGGTCGATCGCCAGGTGCACGGCGATCTGGCACAGCCAGGTGACGACCGACGCCCGGCGCTCGAAGCGCCCGAGCGAGCGGTGCGCCTTCAGGAAGGTCTCCTGGACGATATCGAGGGCGTCCTCGGGGTTGCGGGTCATGCCGAAGGCGACCTTGAAGACGGTGTGGCGGTGGCGCTCGTAGAGCGCCTCGAAGGCCTGCCCGTCCCCGCCGAGCGCCCGGGCCACGAGACGGTCGTCCTCGGCCCTGGCCTGCGCGCGCGGGTCGTCCTGAGGCTGGCTGTCCACGACGTCCCCTGCCCCGGAAGTGCCGGCGCGAGCGGATTCTAGCCGCCACGGCCGGCCACGGGAAGCGACCGCAAGCCCCGCGGGCGCCCTCTTCGGGATCTCGTTGACGGTCCGGACGTCGACGGTCTAGAATCCCGCCACTTACAGCGCGCGTAGGCCCTTCTCGGAGGCGCCGTGTCCCGTCCCTGGCGAACCGGTCTTTGGCTCGTGGCCCCGCTCGGCGTGCTCCTGCTCGCCGCTCCCGCGCAGGCCATCTACCTCTTCTTCATGCGGCAGGACCTCGACCTGCTGGTCCGGGGCGAGCCCGAGAAGATCGTCGGCAAGCAGGTGTGCTTCACCGACGAGCTCACCGTCATCTGGCCGCAGGTGCAGCAGCGCCCCGACACGCTCGGCGGCCAGCGCTACGTGCTCTTCGACACCACCTACTTCAAGTGCGCGATCCCCCAGAACCGCATGGAGACGCACCTCCAGTCGATCTGGGACGACGCCCAGAAGGGTTACGGCGACATCCAGCGGCAGCTCGAGGAGATCACCGAGCAGCTCCGCGCCCGGCAGCTCAGCGAGACCGAGGCCCAGAACCGCCGCCGCGACCTCTACTGGCAGCTCTACAAGGTCTGGAGCAACAAGCCGATCGTGACGGTGTTCGGCACGGTCCAGCGGGCCGACTTCTGGGGGCCGGTGCGCGGCCGGGACCAAGGGGCCCACACGGAGCAGATCACGATCGTGGTCGACCAGGTGGAGCAGCCGCGCCGCCGCTGGTACGAGGAGGGGCTCGACGAGGACCCCTACAACGACCGGAGCCCGCGCGACCCGATCTTCAACGGACCCAGCCGGGTCCGGTAGTTACGCGCGGGACGGGCGCGTCTCGCCGGCGCGCGCGGGCCTCGCATTCGCGTGGGGGGCCCCTGGGGCCCCCTCGCGCATCTCGAAGGAGCTTCCCGTGGGAGTCAACTTCCAGCAGTCGGCCCAGGTGGCCGCGTACGTGTTCAAGCAGCGGCTCCTGCGGCGCGAGAAGTACCCGCTGGTCCTCATGCTCGAGCCGCTCCTGCGCTGCAACCTCGCCTGCGGCGGGTGCGGCAAGATCCAGTATCCGGACGAGATCCTCGACATGCGCCTCACGCCCCAGCAGTGCTGGGACGCGATCGAGGAGTGCGGCGCGCCCATGGTGTCGATCGCCGGCGGCGAGCCGCTGATCCACAAGGAGATCGACCAGATCGTCCGGGGCTTCGTCGAGCGCAAGAAGTTCATCTACCTGTGCACGAACGCGATCCTGCTGGAGAAGAAGCTCTCGCTGTTCGAGCCCTCGAAGTACCTCACCTTCTCGATCCACATGGACGGGCCCGAGAAGCTCCACGACACCATGGTGTGCCGCGACGGCGTCTACCAGAAGGCGGTCGCGGCGATCAAGGCGGCCAAGGCGGCCGGCTTCCAGGTGACGACGAACACGACCGTCTTCCGCGGCGAGGACCCGGCCGAGATCCGGGCCATGTTCGACGAGATGAAGGCGCTCGGCGTCGACGGCTTCATGATCTCGCCCGGCTACAGCTACGAGAAGGCGCCGCAGCAGGAGCTCTTCCTGCAGCGCGAGGAGACGGTCGCGCTGTTCCGGCAGATCCTCGACGGCCACAGGGAGAAGGGCTGGCAGTTCAACCAGAGCCCCTTCTTCCTCGAGTTCCTCCAGGGCAAGCACCCGCAGTACGACTGCACGCCGTGGGGCATGCCGCTGCGGAGCGTCTTCGGGTGGCAGAAGCCCTGCTACCTGCTGCAGGAGGGCTACGCGCAGAGCTACAAGGAGCTGCTCGAGACGACCGACTGGAGCCAGTACGGCTGCAAGAGCGGCAACCCCAAGTGCGCCAACTGCATGGTGCACAGCGGCTACGAGGCCACGGCGGTCAACGACCACTTCGCGCGCCCGGGCGCCTCGCTCGTGGCGGCGCTCAGCGGCTCGTAGCGCCGGGCGGTGCGCGTCGACCTGGCGATCCTCACCCCGCTGAAGGCGGAGGCCGAGCCGTTCCTCCGGCTGCTCGGCGCGCCTGACGGCCCGCCGGTGCCGCTGGCGGCGCCGGCGCTGGTGCGGCCGTTCCGCGTCGGGCGCCGGCGGGTCCTCGCCGGCTGGACCGGGATCGGCGGCGACGCCACGCGGCGGGCGATCGACGCGCTGGCGGCCGACCCGCCCCGGGCGCTCCTGCACGCCGGGGTGGCCGGCGCGCTGGCCGCGACGCTGCGAGCCGGCGACGTGGTCGTCTGCGAGCGCCTGGTGCGCGACGGGGCCGGCGAGGCCCTCGCCTGCCCGCCCGGGGGTCCGCTCGGGGACTGGCTGGTCGGGCACCCGCGCGCGGCCGCCGTGACGGTCGAACGGGTGGTGAGCACGGCGGCCGAGAAGCGCGCCCTGTTCGAGCGGACCGGCGCCGCCGTCGTCGAGATGGAGTCCTACTGGGCGGCGCAGGCGGCGCTCGCGCAGGACCTGCCCGCCGCCTGCCTGCGCGTCGTGTGCGACGCGTACGACGAGTCGCTGCCCGACCTCACCTCGGCCCTCGACCCCGTGGGGCGCCCCCGCACGCTGCGCCTCCTGCGGCAGCTCGTCGCCAACCCGGGCACGATCACCGCCCTGCCGCGCGTGGCGCGGACCTTCGGCGCGGCGCAGGCGGCGCTGGCGCGGGCGGTGGAGGGGGTGCTGCGAGAGGTGGGGAGGGGTTCGTAGGTAGGTAGGAAGAAGAAGGACAGGACACGGAGGACACGGAGGCGAACGGAGGGCACGGAGGCCCTCGAGAGAACTCCGTGGCCTCCGTTGACCTCCGTGTCCTCCGGGTCCTGTCTTGGCCTGCGTCCGACCCGCCCCGCCCGCCCCATGTTGAGCCCGGCCCGGTTTCCATTTAGCCTCTGGGGCCGATGACCCCGACCCGCGCCCTGCTCCTGGCCTTGCCCACGCTCCTCCTCGCCGGCGGCCTGGCCGCGCAGGAGGACGCGCGCGGCGGCAGCCTCGTCGTCACCAACGCCCGCGTCGCCGGCCACGAGGGCGCGGTGACGATCGTCGTGGCGGGCGGCAAGGTCCGCGCGGTGGGGCGCGACGCGCGCGCGCCGCGCGGGGCGCCGCGCCTCGACGCGGGCGGGGCGCTCGTCGTCCCCGGGCGGATCGACGCCTGGGCGGGCGTGTCCGGCGCCGACCCGCTCGGGCGCGGCGTCGATGGGTTCGACCCGCACGACCGCCACGCGCTCGAGGACGCCCTCAGCAACGGCGTCACGACCGTGTTCCTCTCGCCCCGCGGCAACGGGGCGGGCGTGCTCGGGGCGGGCAGCGTCGTCAAGCTGCGCCCGGGCGCGGCGCTGAAGGACGTGGTCGTCGCCGAGGAGGCGGCGGTCGTCACCGGCGTGGGCGAGCTCGACGCGGGACCGCTGGCGCGCATCAACGCCTGGGGCGACCTGCGGCGCGCGTTCGACGCCGCCCGCCGCTACCGCGACGCCCAGGCCGACTACGACGAGGCGCTGAAGAAGTGGGCGGCCGAGGTGGGCGCCGACGCCGCGCCCGTCGACTCGCGCGGCGGGGTGGCGCCGGTCGGCAGCCCCTCGCGCGCCCCGACCGTCGCCGAGCCCGACCCGCCCCGCCCGCGCCGCCGCGGCCCGCCGCGGCCGGAGCCGGCGCCGACGCCGCCCTCGGCGCCCCAGGCCCAGGGCGCCGAGCCGAAGAAGGGCGAGCGCCCGCGGCGCCCGAACCCGGATCGCGTCGCCGCGCTGCTCGGGCGCGTGCTCGAGGGCGAGCTGCCGCTGCGCGTGCGCGCGCAGCGCGCCGAGGACATCGTCGCCGCGCTCGAGCTCGCCCGCGAGCAGGGCGTCCAGCACGTCATCATCGAGGGCGGCCTCGAGGCCCACCGCGTCGCCGACCTCCTCGCCGCGCGCGAGGCGAAGGTCGTCCTCGGCGACCCCCTCCCGCCCGGCGACCGCCGCGCGCGGCCGCCGGAGCTCGCCGCCGACCTCGCCGGCGCGCTCCAGCGGCGGGGGGTGCCGTTCGCGCTGGGCACGGGCGACCTCGCGGCGAGCCGCTTCGTCGAGCTCGCGGCGGCCCTCGCCGCGTCGAGGGGCCTCGACCGCGCCGCGGCCGAGGAGGCGATCACCGCCCGCGCCGCCGACCTCCTCGGCCTCGGCGACCGCCTCGGGCGGGTCGCGCCGGGCTACGACGCCGACCTCGTGATCCTGGGGCGCGCGCCCCTGGCCACGGCGCCGGCGGCCGAGGTCGTGATCGTCGACGGCCACGTCGCGTGGCGGAGGGCGCCGTGAGGTGTCACCCGAATGGAACCCGAACGAGGCTGTCGGTGGTCCCCGCTAGACTGCGGGGCGTGACGACCGCCGGCGCGCTCCTGGCCCTGCTCCTGCTCGCCGCCGCCCCGGCGGCGGCGCAGGACGTCGCCATCCGGGCCGGCCACGTCGTGACCGCCGCCGACGCGCCGCCCCTGGCCGACGCGGTCGTCCTCGTGCGCGACGGCCGGGTGGTCGCGGTCGGCCACATGATCGAGGTGCCGGTGGGCGTCCCGCTCGTCGAGCGGCCGGGCGCCTGGCTGGTCCCCGGCTTCGTCGACCCCTGCACGGGCCTGGGCCTCCGCGAGCGCGACGAGGTGGCGCTCGCGCTCGACCGCGACCTGACGATCGACGGGGCGCTCGACCCCGAGCACCGCGACCTCGCCCGCGCCCGCGCGGCCGGGGTGACGACCGCGCTCGTGACCCTGGGTGACGGGAGCCTCTTCGGCGGCGCGGGGCAGGTCCTCAAGACGACCGGCGTCCCGCTGGGCGTCGACCCGGTGGCCAAGCTGGCCCTCGGCCCGTCGGTCCTGCGCCAGGACCGCCCGCCGACGGCGCGCTCGGGCGCGGTGGCCCTCCTGCGCAAGGCGATCACCGAGGCGCACCAGCGCCGGGCGCCCCACGAGGTCGACCCGAGCGACCTCCTGGCCGCCTTCGCCCGCGGCGACCTGGCCGGCCTGTTCACCGTCGCCACCCCGGTCGACCTCGACCAGGCGCGGGGGATCACGCTCCCGCTGGGGCTGCGCGTCACCTACCGCCTGGCGGAGGGCTTCGACCCGAGCGCCCTCGACGCCGAGCAGGCGCGCGACCTCCTCGGCGGCGCGCCGACCGTCGTCGGCCCCTTCGGGCTGACGACGCCCGAGCGCGCCCTGCGCGTGCCGGCGCGCCTCGCCGCCGCCGGGGTGCCGGTGCTGTTCACGAGCCAGGCGCCGGACGGCCCGGTGGAAGGGCTGCGCCTCACGGCGGCCCTCGCCGTGCGCTACGGCCTCGACCCGGCGCAGGCGCTCGACGCCCTCGGGCGCGGCGCGGCGCGGGCGCTCGGCGCCGAGGAGCGGGTGGGCACGCTCGCGCCCGGAAAGGACGCCGACATGGTCCTGCTCGACGGGCCGCCGCTCGACCTGTCCTCGCGCGTCCTCGAGACCTGGGTCCTCGGCCGGCGGGTGCACCGCGCGGGGGAGGAGCGTCCATGAGGTCCCTCCTCGCCCTGACGATCGCCGCGTTCCTCGCCGCCCCCGCGCGGGCGCAGGACGAGGGCCCGCCCCCGGTGGTCCTGCGCGGCGTCGTGCACGTGGGCGACGGCGAGGCCCTGCCCGACGGCGCCGTCGTCGTCCGCGGCAAGCGCGTCGTCGCCGTGGGCACCTGGGCCGACGTCGCCGGGCGCCTCGGCCCCGACGCGCGCGTGGTCGCCGTCCCCGGCGCCGAGGTCACCCCCGGCCTGATCGAGGCCATGTCGGCCGCCGGCCTGGCGACCCCGGGGTCGTGGGCCGAGCAGGAGGTCGAGGTCGTGCCCCACCTGCGGGTGCTCGACGAGGTCGACCTGCACGCGCCGGTGTGGCGCCGCCTGGCCGAGCGCGGGGTCACGACGGTGTGCGTCGCCGCGTCGCCCGAGAGCGTGATCGGCGGCAAGGCGACGATCGTCCGCACGGGCGGGCCGGCGCGCGGGCGCGTCGTCGAGACCGAGGGCGCGGTGAAGGCCACGCTCGGGCCGGAGGCGTGGCGCCGCGGCGCGCGCAACCGGGGCCCCTGGGGGACGATCGACCACCTGACGCGCCGCCCGACGACGCGCATGGGCGGCGTGTGGGTGTTCCGCGACGCCTTCGCGCGGGCGCGGGCCGGGACCCTCGAAGGGCCGGCCGGCGCGACGCTGGCGGAGGTGCTCGAGGGCGACCGCCCCCTGCGCATCCAGGCGCGCACGCGCGGGGACATCGAGACCGCCCTGCGCCTCGCCGAGGAGGCCGGCGTCTCGTTCGTGCTCGAGGAGGCGACCGAGGTCCGCCACGTCCTCGACCTGGTGAAGGCGCGGGGCGTGGCGGTGATCTTCGGCCCCGTGTTCGACCGGCCGCGCGGCTGGCGCGCCTTCACCGGCGAGGGCAACGACCCGGCCCTGGCCACGCCGGCCATGCTCCACGCCGCCGGCGTGCGCTTCTGCCTGACCGCCGCCGACCGCGAGGACGAGGACGACCTGCGGGCGCAGGCCATGATGGCCGTGCGCTACGGCCTCGACCCCGCGGCCGCCCTGCGCGCGGTCACCCTCGCGCCGGCGATGATCCTGGGCCTCGAGCGCACCGGCCTCCTGGCGCCCGAGCGCGACGCGGACGTCGTCGTGTGGAGCGGCCCGCCGCTGGAGCCCACGTCGCGCCCGCTGCTCGTGCTCGTGCAGGGGCAGCCCGTCGTCGACCGCATCCCCGACCTCCCCGAGCGGACCGTGGCCCCGGCCCAGCCAGGGCCCCCGCAGCGGTTCTGAGCCACCCCCGGAGCGAACAGCGATGACCCGCTCGACAGCCCTCCTGCTCCTCCTGCTCGCGGCCGCGGCGCCGCCCTCCGCGCGCGCCCAGGTCGTGGTGGTGCGCGGCGGCAAGGTGATCACGGTCGACGGGCCGGAGATCGACGACGGCGTCGTCCTCGTGCGCGACGGGCGGATCGCGGCCGTCGGCTCGAAGGCCGCGGTGCGCGTGCCCTACGACGCGACCGTGATCGACGCCACCGGCAAGGTCGTCTTCCCCGGCTACGTGCTGGCGCACACGAGCGCCGGCATGGACCGGCCCAACGAGTCGCTGCCGGTGGCGCCGTTCCTCGACGTCGCCGACGCGGTCGACCCGGGCAGCCTGGCCTACGAGGACGCCCTGCGCGACGGGATCACCACGCTCCACGTGATCCAGGGCCACGACACGCTGATCGGCGGGCTCGCCCGGGTGCTGCGCCCCATGGGCCTCACGCAGGACGAGATGACCGTGCGCGCGGCGAGCGCGCTCAAGCTGTCGGTCGGGGGCAAGCGGGGCTGGGACCGGATCCGCGAGCGCGCCCGCCTGCGCGAGGCGTTCGCCGACCTGCGCGACCACGTCGACGCGGCCGCGGAGCGGCGCCACGACGAGGAGGAGAAGGCCGCCGGCCGGACCTCGAAGGCGCGGCCGGAGCAGGCGCGCGAGGCGGGCCGCGCGCTCCTGCGGCCGGAGGACCTCGACGAGCAGCGGCGCAACCTGTGGCTGCTCACGCAGGGGCACCTCGACGCGGTGATCTACTGCGCCGCCGCGCGCGACGTCGACTACGCCGTGGCCATGGCGCTCGAGATGGGCTTCCTCGAGCGGAGCACCTTCGTGCTCGGCGGCGACGCCTACAAGGCCGCGGCCCTGCTCGCGGAGGCCGGGCGGCCGGTCGTCGTCGACGGGCTGCTCCACCGCGAGGAGGACCCGGTCACGGGCGAGGAGCGCGAGACGTTCGTGCCGAAGGCGCTGCTCGACGCGGGCCTCGAGCCGGCGCTCCTCGTCGAGCCCGACGCCAGCTTCGCCGAGCGCTTCCTCTGGTACCAGGCGGCGCGCTGCGTGCGCGAGGGGCTGCCGCGGCAGGCGGCGCTCAAGGCGGTGACGCTCTGGCCGGCGCGGGCGATCGGCATGCTCGACCGGGTGGGGTCGATCACCCCGGGCAAGGACGCCAACCTGCTGCTCCTCTCGGGCGACCCGCTGAGCGCGCGGAGCCACGTCGAGGCGGTGCTCCTCGAGGGCAACCTCGTCTACGAGCGCGGCAAGGACCACCGCCTGCGGCGGCTCGTGACCGGGCAGGCCGCCGCGCCCGCCGCGCCGGCGCCGCCGGCGGAGGACGCGCGGCCGCGCCGCGGCGAGCGCGGCGAGCGGCCGCGCGCGCCGGCCCCGGCCCCCGCGCCGGGCGGGCGGGAGGGCGGACGGTGAGGCTCCGGTCCCTGCTGACCGCCGCCGCCGCCCTCGGGGTCGTCGCGGCCGCGGCGGTCTCCCCGGGCGCGGCGCCGAGGGCGCTCGCGCGGGAGCCCCGGCCTGACGCCGACCCCGGCGCTCCGGGCGCTCCGGGCGCTCCGGGCGCTCCGGGCGCTCCGGGCGACGGCGGCGCCTTCTGCCTGCGCGTGGCGCGCGCCTACACCGGCCGACCCGGCGAGGTGATCGCGCCGGCGCTGATCGTGGTCAGCCAGGGCAAGGTCGTCGCGGTCCTGCCGCCGGCGCAGGCGGTCGTGCCGCCGGGGGTGCCGGTGCTCGACCGGAGCGACCTCGTGGCCGCGCCGGGCCTGGTCGCCGCGGGGCTGTGGACGGGCTCGGGCCGCCGCGGCGAGGAGACGGCGGGCGGGCGCTACCGCGCGGTCGACGGGTTCGACCCCTACGAGGCGCGGACCGACCTCCTGCGGGCCGGGATCACGACGGCCTTCCTCAACCCGGGCCGCGGGCGCCTGGTCAGCGGGCGGGGCGCCGTGGTCAAGCTGGCCGGGCCGCCCGGCGAGCGCGTCCTGCGCGAGCGGGCGGAGATGGTCGTCGACCTGGGCGAGACGGCGCTGAACCCGCCGCTCAAGGTGACGATCCCGGTGCCGTCGTCGTCGGACGTGCCGATCGTCCCTGGCGAGCGCCAGCGGCCGACGTCGCGCGTGGCCGTCGTCGCCGAGCTCGAGAGCAAGCTGCGCGCGGCGCTCGACTACGAGGCGCGCCGGGGCGCCGAGGCGGCCGCGGCGCGCCCGGCGCTCGACCTCGACCTCGAGGCGCTGGCCGCGGCGCTGGCGTCGGGCGAGGTGCGGATCGACGCGCGCCGCGCGGCCGAGGTGCTCGGCGCGGTCGACCTGGCCTGGGACCTCGGGCTGCGGCCGGTGCTCTCCGGGTTGACCGAGGCCGGCGAGCCGCAGGTGACGGCGGCCCTGGCGGCGCTCGAGGCCCCGTGCGTCTACGAGCTGCCGCTGTGGCTGCGGAGCGACCCGTGGGACCGGGGCGAGCACCCGGACCGGCCGCGCGTGCGCCACGACGCGCCCCGGCGGCTGTTCGACGCCGGGGTGCGCTTCGCGCTGGCCGCGCCGCCCGGCAGCGAGGCGGAGCTCCGCCTGCTGGCGGCCCTCGCCGTCCGCGGCGGCCTCGAGCCCGACGCCGCGCTGGCGGCCGTGACGCGCACGGCGGCCGAGGTGCTCGGCGTCGCCGACCGCGTGGGCACGCTGACCCCGGGCCGCGACGCCGACCTGGTGCTCCTCACGGGCGACCCGCTCGCCACGCGCAGCGAGGTGCTCGAGACGTGGGTCGGCGGGCGGCTGGCCTGGCGGGCGCCCACGTCGAGCGCCGTCGTCGTGCGCGCGGGCACGGTGCTGACGCTCGCCGGCGAGGCCCTCCGGGACGGCGAGGTGCTGATCGAGGGCGGGCGGATCGCGGCCGTGGGCTCGTCGGTGCCGCACCCGCGCGGGGCGCGGGTGATCGACGCCGGCCGCGACGGCGTGGTCACGCCGGGCCTGATCGACGCCTGGGGCCACCTGGGCCTCGGCGGCGACAAGGGGACGCCCACGCCCGACCTCCTCCTGCACGGCCTGATCGCCCGCGAGCGGCCGCCGTGGCGCGAGGTCGCGGGCGCCGGCGTGACGACCGTCCTCATGGCGCCCTGGAGCCTGCACGCCCTCGGCGCGCGGGTCGTGGCGATCAAGACGGCCGAGGGCGAGCCGGGCGCCGGCGTCGACGACGTCCGGCGGGGGCTGGTCCTGCGCGAGGTCGTCGGCGTGGCCTTCGACCTCGGGTCCCGGAGCGACCCGCTCGTCGTGCCCCAGGCGTTCGCCGCCCGCCTACAGGCGGGCAAGGCTTACGCCGCGAAGTGGGAGAAGTACCGGGCCGACCTGGCCAGGTGGCTCGCCGACGACGCCAAGCGGCGCCTCGAGGCGGCCGTGAGGCCGGGCGCGGCGCAGCCGGCGCGGCCCCAGGCCGGGACGCCCGCCCCGCGGCCGCAGCCGCAGGAGGAGGAGGCCCCGCCCGCGAAGGTCGACCCGATCTCGGGCACCTGGGCGACGACGATCTCGGGCGGCCCCCTGCCCGACCCGCAGCGCGGCGAGCTGAGCCTGCGCCTCGACCCTGACGGGACCACGATCCAGGGCGTCGCGCGGTCGCCGCAGGCGCCCGGCCAGGACGCGCCGGTCTCGGGCACGCTGACGGGCAAGAAGGTCACGCTCACGGTCGAGGTCGACAGCCCCATGGGGGCGCCGCGGGTCGACGCCGAGCTCGTGGCCGACGACCACCTGAAGGGCAAGGTGCGCCTGGGCCCTTTCGAGCTCGACTTCGAGGGCAACCGCACCGCCCGCGAGGCGCCGGAGATCCGGATCCAGGCCCGGCGACGCGGCGCGCCGGGCGGCCGCCCGGCGCCGCCGCCCGTCGACCACGCGCTCGAGCCGCTGCGGCTGGCCTTCGAGAAGCGCGCCGCGCTGGTCCTGCACGTCGACGACCCGCTCCTGGCCCGCACCGTCCTCGACCACGTCGAGGCGCAGGGGCTGCGGGCCGTGTTCGTCGGCCTGACGCAGGGGCACCGGATCGCCGAGCGCCTGCGCAGGAGCGAGGTCCCGATCGTCCTGCGCCCCGACCAGCTCGTGCGCGCGGCGCCGGGCCGGCTCGAGGACCCGGCGGCGGCCCTGCTGACCGGCGCCGGGCTGCGCGTGGCCTTCATGAGCAACGCCGAGGACGGCGCGGCGGAGCTGCCCCTGCGGGCGGTCCTGGCCGTCCACCGGGGGCTGGGCTGGGGCGACGCCCTGCGGGCGCTGACGATCGACGCGGCGAAGGCCTACGGGATCGACGACCGCGTCGGCACGCTCGAGCCGGGCAAGGACGGCGACCTCGTCGTGTGGGACGGCCCGCCGCTCGAGGCCACGTCGCGGGTGAAGGCGGTCGTGGTCAACGGGCGGGTGCTCGGGCGGTAGAGTCCCGCCTGTCTCACTCAGGCCGGTGACTCGACGCAGGGGTCGCAGAGGAGACGCAGAGGAGCGCCTCCTTCCGCGGCCTCTGCGTCCCATGCTCGATCGAGGGCGCGGTACATGCGGAACGGGCCGCCGCCCACGAGGCGGCGACCCGTCACGCACGGGAACGGCACGGATCCAACGGGAAGAGGCTTCGAAGCGAAGCACCCGGTAGACGCGCGGCGCGACGCGCAGGATCAGTCCGCGCGTAAGTGCCTGGAGGCTCTGCCGCGGCGGCCCGCGGTAGACTGGAGCCGGAGGCCCCGTTGCCCAGCCCGCTGCCTGGCATGGACCCCTGGCTCGAGCACCCGGCGCGCTGGCCGAACGTCCACCAGCGGCTGGTCACCTACGCCGGCGACCACCTCGGCGCGCAGGTCGGCGAGGGCTTCTACGTGGCGATCGGCGAGCGGGTCTACGTCGAGGCCCCCTCGTGCACGCTCTACCCCGACGTGTCGGTGATCGAGGCCCCCGCGCCTCCTCCCCGCTCGGGCTCCGCCGCCGTCGCCGACGCGCCCACCGTGGTGCGGCTCCGCCCCGTCGAGCGCCGCGAGCCGTACCTCGAGCTCCGCACGGCCGACGCCGACGAGCGCGTCGTCACGGTGATCGAGGTCCTCTCGCCCGCGAACAAGCGACCCGGGGCCGGCCGGGAGCTGTACCTCCGCAAGCAGGCCGAGGTCCTGGCGTCGGACGCCAGCCTGGTCGAGGTCGACCTGCTCCGGACGGGCGAGCCGACGGTCGCTCTGCCGGCCGAGCTCGCCGAGGACGCGCCGTACCGCGTCGTCGTCTCCCGGGCGTCCGACCGCGAGGCCCGCGAGCTCTACTCGGTCGGCCTCCGCGGCCGCCTGCCGCGCGTGGGCGTGCCGCTCCTCCCGGGCGTCGCCGACGTCGTCCTGGACCTGGGCGCCGTGCTCACCGAGGTGTACGACCGCGGCGGCTTCGGGCGGCGGCTCGACTACGCGTCGGAGCCGGTCCCGCCGCTCGGCTCGGACGACCTCGCCTGGACGCGGGGGCTCGCCCTCTCCTGAACTGGCCGGGCCACGAGCGGGCTCACCACGGGACCACGCAGACGAGAGGAAGGTCGTCCCTTCCTCTCCGTGTCCTCCGTGGGACCTACTTCCCTCGCATGAGCTCGATGAACTCCGGGTCCTGCCGCACGGCGTCGAAGCCCTTCTCGTTCTTGATCCGCTCGTAGCCCTTGAACTCGCACCCGAACGAGGTGCGCAGCTCCTCGATCGACTTCTTCTTGCGGGCGACCTTCTCCTCCTCCGACAGGCCCTCCTCGGTCGACATGACCGACCAGCAGAGCGCCTGCAGGTAGTGGCTGATCCCCGAGTCCGGGTCGATGTCGAGCGCGTCGATGTAATCCTTCATGGCCCGGTCGTACCAGGCCTGGCGCCCGGACGGCTCGGTCTCCAGGCTCGCCAGCTTGTAGTGCAGGAAGCCCCGGTAGAGCATGGCCGTCACGTGCGTGGAGTTGAGCTGCAGGCAGCGGTTGAAGTCCGCGATGCCCAGGTCGAGGTCCGAGCGCTCGAACTTCTTGAACTCGGTCTTGGCCACGTAGAAGAAGCCGCGCAGGAAGATCACGTACGACACGTTCGGGTGGTCCGAGACGATCTTGTTCAGCTCGGTGATCACGCGGTTGAGGTCGACGACGTAGGAGATCTGATAGACCTTGTTGTAGACCTGGTCGGCGATGCGCGGGTTGAGCTCGAGCGCCCGCGAGAAGTCGAGGATCCCCGGGACGAAGTTGCCGATCTTCAGGTAGCAGGTGCCGCGCTCGTAGTAGGCGTCGCTGTACTCGCCGTCGAGCTCGATCGCCTTGTCGAAGTGCTTGATCGCGTCCGAGTAGTTCAGGCGGTCGCGCAGGAGCTGCCCGTCCTTGAGCTCCTGGCGGGCCGCCTCGCTCGCCGCCCGCCGGACGCCCTCGACCCGCGCCCGCGCCTCGGCCGCCGCCGCGGCGTCGCCCAGGCGGTCGTGCACCTCCGCGAGGAGGTCGAGGTAGGCCATGGACTGGCTGATCCGCCGCGGCTCCGCCTGCCGGAAGTCGGTCGGGATGGCGCGGATCGCCCGCTCGAGGTCCGCGCGCGCGGCCTGGAGCCGCTCCGGCCCGACGTCGCCGCCGGCCAGGCGGGCGAGCGCCCGGCCGTAGCAGGCGTCGGCCGCCTCCTCGACGCCCCCGCCCGAGACCTCGACGGCCCGGTCGAAGTGGGCCTCGGCCCGGCGCGCGTCGCGCAGGTGCTCGGGCCGCTTCGTCGACGCGTCACGCTCCACCGGCAGGTCCCGCGCGAAGAGGAACCCGAGCCGCTCGTGCGCCTCGCGCAGGAACGGGTCGGACTCGATCGCCCGGGCGGCCAGGCGCACCGCCGCGTCCCAGCTGGCCCAGTCGGCCGAGAGCCGCGCGCGCTCGAGGTCGGCGACCGCGTCGAGCGGGTTCTTGCCGGTGGCGCGCGAGAAGCACTGCCGCGCCTGCTTGAAGTACTCGGGCTTCTTCGAGCGCGCGGCGAGCCCCTGGTAGCGCACCCCCTCCTGGTAGAAGAAGTGCGGCTCGTCCTTGCCCTCCATGTCGAGCTTGCGCGCCCGCTCGAACAGGTCGCGCGCCCGCGCCTGGTCGCCCGCCTTCAGCGCCACGTGCCCCTGGCCGGCGAGGGCCAGCGAGCAGGTGGCGCTGGCGTCGAGCGCCCGCCGGAACGCGTCCTGCGCCTCCTTCACCTTGTCCTGGCGCAGGGCGACCAGGCCGCGCAGGGCGTGCGCGTCGGCGAGCGGCACGTCGCCTGGCCGAGCCTCGTCGCCGCGGATGTCGACCTGCTCGTCCCACCCGCCGGAGTCGATGCGCGACGGCGCCCTGGCCGCCGCGCCCCCGCCGAGGTGGGCGAAGCGCACCTGGGGGCGGTCGGCGAGCGCCGCGAGCGCCGCGTCGAGGTCCGCCGCCGCGCGCGGGAGGTCGTCCTCGGCGAGCGCCAGCCGGGCCCGGCCGAGGAGCGCCGGGATCAGCCGCGGCTGCAGCTCGAGGGCGCGGGTGAAGCCCTCCTGCGCGCCGCGGAGCCGCTCGGCCCGCAAACGCTCGGCGTCCGCCTGGAGGCGCTCGAGCGGCGGCGCCGGCCCGAGCGCCCCGTCGGGCGTCGCGGCCTCCAGGCGCGCCCTGTCCTCGGCGTCCTGCGCGCACTCGAGCGGGTCGGCCTGCACCAGCAGCAGGTCGGCGAGCGCGGCGTGCGCCACCGGCGCCACCAGCGCCGCCTCGCGGTCCCTGGCCTTGAGCACGTCCTCGTACTGCTGCCGCGCGCGCTCGTAGTCGAGCACCCACTCGAGCGCCTGCCCCAGGCCCAGGTAGGCCCGGTGGTAGTCGCGCGCCCGCGAGATCGCGACCTCGTAGTCCTTGATCGCCTCCGCGTGCTTGCGCTGCGCCGAGTAGAGCTCCGCGCGGTGGTAGTAGCCGTCGGGCAGCGAGGGGTTGAGGTCGATCGACTCGTTGAGCGCCTCGAGCGCCTCGCCGTGGTGACCGAGCGCCTGGTTGGCCCGCCCGAGCCAGATGTAGCCCTCGAAGTGGTCGTCCTTGATGTCGACCACCTTCTGGAAGTCCTGCTGCGCGGGCTCGAACTTGCCCAGCGCGAACCACGTCTGCCCCCGCAGGAGGTAGGCGCGGTAGGGCTTGGTCGCGCGCTCGATCACGTGCGTGTAGCAGTCGAGGGCCTTCCCGTAGGCCCCGGCCCGGTCGTGGACCCGCCCCATCTCGAGCCGCGCGTCGACGTGGGCCGAGTCGGCCGCGAGGATCCCCTCGAACGTGCGCAGCGCCTGCTCGAACTTGCCCTGCAGCGCCTCGACCCGGCCGACCTCCAGGAGCACGTCGGCCGACCCGGGCTCGTGCTCGAGCCCCTTCTGGAACCGCCCGAGCGCCGTCACCAGGCTCTCGGGGTCGCCCTTGTCGACGTAGGCGCGCCCCTGCTCCAGGTAGGTGTCGCGGTAGACCGCGTCGATCTCGGGCCGGCGCTCCTCGAGGTGGCCCTCGAGCGCCTCGGTCGTGTTCCAGGTGGTGAACTCGCGCGTGAGGAGCGGCAGGTCGTCGAGGATCCGCACGGCCTCCTGCAGGTCGACCAGCGCCCCCTCCGGGTTCCGGTCCTTGCGGTGGGCCACGCCGGCGGCGATCTGCGAGCGCGCGCCGAGCACGTGGTTGCCGACCTCGGTGACGAAGGTCTCCCACTCGTGGCGCCGGTTGAGCTCGGCCTCGAACTGCTGCGTCTTGCGCCAGCGCCAGTAGAACAGGCCCCCGCCGCTCATGAGCGCCAGCGCCGTCACGCCGCCGACGACCACGACCGGCAGGTTCTTCTTCGCCTTCTTGATCCCCCGGCCGATCGGCCCCAGCGGCCGGGCCTTGATCGGGTCGCCGTTGAGGTAGCGCTCGATGTCCTCGGCCAGCTCCAGCGCGGTCTGGTAGCGCCGCGACAGGTCCTTCTCCATGGCCTTGAGGACGATCGTGTTCACGTCGGCGTTGATGCGCGAGTCGTGGCGGCGCGGCGGGAGCGGCTCCTCCTCGAGGATCTTGTGGTAGACCTCCATCGTCGTCTCCCCGTGGAAGGGGAGCTTGAGCGTGAGGAGCTCGTAGAGGATCACGCCCAGCGCGTAGACGTCGGCCTTCTGGTCGATGTCCACGTCGCCGCGCGCCTGCTCGGGCGGCATGTAGAAGGGCGTGCCGACCACCGCGCCCGTGCGCGTGAGCATCGACTTGTGGTCGATGTTCTTCGCCAGGCCGAAGTCGGTGACCTTGGGGTGCCCGTCGGTGTCGAGGAGGACGTTCGCCGGCTTGAGGTCGCGGTGGATGATCCCCTTGCCGTGCGCGTAGTGGATCGCCTGCGCGACCTCCTTCACGAGCTGCAGGACGCGCTCGACCGGCATCTTCTCGCCGCGCTTCACGATCGCGTCGAGGGCCTCGCCCTCGATCAGGTCCATCGTGAAGTAGTGGAAGCCCTCGTGGCAGCCGACCTCGTGCACGGCGACGATGTTCGGGTGCTGGAGCTTGGCGGCCGCCTCGGTCTCGCGCTTGAAGCGGCGGATCTGCTTCTCGGAGGCGTTCTCGCCCTCCTTCATGACCTTCAGCGCGACGATGCGCTTCAGGCTGCGCTGCCGCGCGCGGTAGACGATGCCCATGCCGCCGCGGGCGATCTCGCCGATGATGTCGTAGGGCCCGAAGACGGTCTCGACCGACCCGTCGGCGTTGGTGCGCACGCTCATGGCGTGCGCGATCGGGTCGTCCGGGGCGAGGTTCGCCGGCAGCTCGCCCTGGTAGGCGGACGGGTCGAAGTCGACGTCCTTGGCGAGCATGGGCGGCGCGCCGGAGCCAGGCGTGTGCCCGCCGAGCCCCTGCACGTAGCCGCGGTTGGCCTCCTGCAGGGCGAACGCGCCCCCGCCCTGGCGGTGCGTGCCGTGCGGGCCGGCCGGCGCGGCGTAGAAGCCCGAGCCCGAGCCGCTGTTCGTCTGCGCCACGCCGGGGCGCACCTGCGCGTCGACCACCTGCGTGCGGAAGGTCGGCGGCGCGGCGCCGCGCGGCACCTCGACGGGCCCGGCGCAGCCCGGGCAGCGCACGCGCTGGCCGGCCTGCTCGGGGTGGGCGGCCACGCGGGCGCCGCACGCCGGGCAGGCGAGCGCGAGCCCGCCGCCGGGGGCCGCCGCCCCCTGCGGCCACGAGCCCGAGCCCACGGGCGACGCGTAGGCGCCCGACCCCGGCCCCGACCCCGGCGCGGGGTAGGCGCCCGAGCCGGAGCCGGAGCGGCTCTGCAGGTCGGCCAGGAGCTGCCGCGCGGCGGTCGGGTCGATGTAGCCCTTGCTGACGAGCACCTTCGCCAGGTGATCGCCCTTCCCGGCGGCGCGCAGGTCGGCGCACTCGCGCACCTGCTCCCGGGTGACGAGGCGCCGCTCGATCGCGAGGCGGCCGTACTCGATCTCGCTCGCGTGCAGGGTCTGGGTCGTCATCGTGGGACCTCGGGGGCTGTCTCTCGGTGTTCGCGCGAGGCCCGCCCGGAGGGCAAGGGACGGCGGCGCGGCGGGTCGATCGCAGGGTGTAAGTCACGCGAATCCAGAGACATCAGTCGAAGCGACGGCACGGAGACAACTGTACTCCCACCGCCCAGGCCTGTCAAAGCGGCCCAGGCGGCGTCACGACTTACGGCGAGGTCGTCGTCGAGTGATGCGCTCGCGACGGGGACGCGATCGGCGCATGTGCCCGGGCGATGGTGTTTGGTCCGTTCCGCGCCTCCCCATCCCTCGCTCTGGCGGGTCGAGAGCGCAGCGGAACCCCTCGAGCGCATTGCTCTACAGGTAGCGGCTGGGGTCGAACTGGTCGATCGGGATGACGCGGACGCGCGGGAGGGGCGCGCCGTCGAACGCGTTGGCGTCGTCCTCGAGGTCGAACACCTCGAGGCCCGGGATCTCGACGTACTCGCCGCCGAGGTACTCCCGGAAGGCGAGGACGCCCAGGCGGCGCCCGCCCCCGGCCAGGCCGGCGAGGGCCTCGCGGAAGTCGGCGTCGTGGCTGACGACGACGACGTCGCCCTTGCGGGCGGACAGCGCCTCCAGCGTGCGGATCATGGCGATGTCCACGACCTTCTGGTCGGGGGCGCCCGAGAGGGGGATCGGCACGTAGCCGGCGATCCGCAGGGCCTGGATGAACGTCCCCGGGAGCCCGCGCCAGGCGTTGAGGAAGAAGAGCGCCCGGGCGGGCCGCCCGAAGGTCCGCTCGGCGAACCCGCGCACGCGCTCCCAGCGCGGCCGCTGCTCGGGCTTGGGCTTGGCCTCGAGGATCTGCCCCAGGGTCCGGTCGATGTTCTCGCCGTCGACGAGCAGGTAGACCAGGTCCCCCTCGGGCATCGCGTCCTCCTGGCGCGCGATCCTAGAGGGCCGGCCGGAGGTGCGCCATCGGTCGGCGAGCGGCCCGTCCCGGGCGACGACGGCCACGTCGCGAACCTCGACGCGCGCCCGGCGCGCCGCCGCGACACGCCGGGGGTTCCGCTCGGCCCGCCCGTTGCGCTGCGGCGGGCGGAGGCGTCATGAGCTCCTCGACCCTGCCCTTCGCATGCCCCCGCGACGAGGCGCCCACGCGGCGCCAGCGCCGCCCCCCCGGCGAGGACCCGCTCGTCGGGGCGCTGCTCGCCGGCCGCTACCTGCTCACGCGCCGGCTCGGGCGGGGCGGCATGGCCCGCGTCTACGAGGCCGCCGACGCGCGGCTCGAGCGCCTGGTGGCGGTGAAGGTGCTCGACGCGACCCCCGACGCGAGCGTCCGCGAGCGCTTCCGCCGCGAGGCGCGCGTCGCGGCCGCCTTCTCGCACCCCAACGCCGTCAGCACGTTCGACCACGGCGAGGCCGACGACGGCGTCCTGTGGCTCGCCATGGCGCTGTGCCCGGGCCGCCCGCTGTCGGAGGTCCTGCGCGAGGAGGGCCCGCTCACGCCCGCGCGCGCGGTGTTCGTCGCCACGCAGGTGCTCGACGCGCTGCACGCGGCGCACGCGCTGGGGATCGTCCACCGCGACGTCAAGGCGGCCAACGTCATGGTCGAGCCGCACGGGCGCGCGCGCGTGCTCGACTTCGGGCTGGCCAAGGCGTTCGACCTGTGCGCCCTCCCCGACTGCGGCACGCTCACCGTCGCGGGCGAGATCCTCGGCTCGCCCCTCGCCATGAGCCCGGAGCAGTGCCTGGGCGAGCCCTGCGACGCGCGCACCGACGTCTACGCCACGGGCGTGCTGCTCTACCAGATGCTCGCCGGCGCCACGCCGTTCCACGGCGCCGAGGCGCACCGGCTCCTCCTCCTGCACCTGACCGAGCCGCCGCCGCCCCTGCGGGCGGCGGCGCCCGGCGTGCCGGCGGCCCTCGAGGCGGCGGTCCTCCGCGCCCTCGAGAAGGACCCGGCGGACCGCTGGCCGTCGGCGCTGGCCCTCCGCGAGGCGCTCGAGGCCGCGCTCGGCGTCGACCGCGCCCCCCCGCCCGCGGGGCGGCGCTTCGCCGTGACGATGGCCTGCGGCGTCGAGCGGCGCCTCGAGTCGCTCGGCGGCTCGCCCGACGGCTGGCGGGTCCGGCTCGAGGACGGGAGCGTCGCGCGCCTCGACCCCGCGCTCCTCGACCTCACCTCGGTGAGGTGACCGCCCCCGCCGCGCGCGGTACACTCGCCCGCGGAGGGGGCGCATGCGCTGGGCGTCGGCACTCGTGCAGGAGCTCGAGCTGCGGCCGGCCGTGGAGGCGGTCGAGCGGGCCCTGCGGCTCCGGCTGGGCGACGCCCGCCCCGACCTCCTGGTCGTGTTCGCGTCGCCGCACCTGCGGCCCCACTTCGCGCGCCTGCCGGGCGAGCTGCACGAGCGCCTCGCGCCGCGCGCCCTCGTCGGCTGCGTCGGCGCCGGCGTGATCGGCGACGGGCAGGAGGTGGAGCAGCGGCCGGCGCTCTCGGTCACGGCGGCCGTCCTCCCGCGCGTCGAGCTGCGCACGTTCCACGTCGGGCCGGGCGACCTCCCCGACCTCGACCGCGGCCCGGGCGGCTGGCGCGAGCTCGTCGGCGTCCCGCCCGCGCCCCCGCCCGCCTCCCCGCCCCACTTCGTGCTCCTCTGCGACGGCGCCACCTTCGACCCGCGCGACCTGCTCCAGGGGCTCGACTTCGCCTACCCCGGCGGCGTGAAGATCGGCGGCCTCGCCTCGGGGCGCCGCGGCGACCCGCTCTTCGTCGACCGCGGCGTCGTCACGCAGGGCGCCGTCGGCGTGGCCCTGCAGGGCGACGTCGCCGTCGACGCGGTCGTCGCGCAGGGCTGCCGCGGGGTCGGCGCGCCCATGACCGTGACCCGCTGCCACGACCACGTCCTCGAGGGGGTCGACGGCCGCCCGCCGCTCGAGGTGCTCTCGGAGCTCTACGAGGCGCTGTCGCCCGAGGACCAGGAGCTCCTCCAGCACTCGCTGCACCTCGGGATCGCCTCGACGTCGCTCCAGGAGCCGACCGGCCGCGGCGACTACCTGATCCGCAACGTCCTCGGCGCGGACCCCGAGCGCGGCGCCCTCGCCGTCGGCGCGCTCCTCCGCCCCGGGCAGACGGTGCGCTTCTTCCTCCGCGACGCGGCGGCCGCCGAGGAGGACCTGCGCGAGCACCTCGACGCCTACCGCGGTCGAGGGCCCGCGACGCCGCCCGCCGGGGCGCTCCTGTTCTCCTGCACGGGGCGCGGGCGCCACCTGTTCGGGGCGCCGAACCACGACTCGAGCGCCTTCCGCCGCGCGCTCGGCGACGTGCCCCTGGGCGGCTTCTTCTGCGGCGGCGAGATCGGCCCGGTGGGCGACGCCACCCACCTGCACGGCTACACGAGCTCGTTCGGGATCTTCCGGCCCGCGGGGGCCTGACCCTACCCGCCCACCGAGATCGTCAGCACCGGCGCGCTGCCCTGGACGTTGCCCGCCTGCAGGGCCACGAGCTGCTGCAGGAGCGCGAAGGTCGCCTTGGTCGAGACGTCGCGGTCGGCGATGTAGAAGTCGTGGCCGCGGTAGGAGATGCCCACGGACGCGCCGCCCTCCGGCGCCTCGTCCGCGCTCACGCGGAACAGCCCGCCCAGGACCTCCTCCCACCCGAAGCGCGCCCCGCTCGCCCCCCGCGTGACCGTGATCAGGTCGAGGTCCTCGTCGGGCACGTGGACGCCCTGCGACAGGTAGAACAGCGCCCCCATGAGCGAGCGCGTGCCGATCCCCACGCGCTCGCCGCTGCCGCGGGTGAGGCTCGGCACGAGGACCACCTTGCGCGCGTCGGCGGCCTGCCCGAGCAGGGCCCGCAGCTCGCTCGCGTCGTCCTCGGCGGCCTGCGCCGTGAGTCGCAGGACGAGCTCGCGCTTGCCCTCCTCGCCCTCGAGCCCGAGCTCGAAGCCGCGCCCGAGCTGCATGCGCCGCAGGAGCGCGGCGAGGCGCTGGAACTCGCGGAACTCGGGCGCGACCGCGGGCGCCGGGCCGGCGGCGGTGGGGGCGTTCGGCACGCCGCCCACGTGCTGGACGCACACGCGCAGGACGCGCTCGATGCTCCAGCCGCTGTGGACGAGGAGGAGGAGCGTCTCGAGCGGGATCGGCGTGAGCATCTGCGTGACGAAGCGCTCCCCCTGCAGCGGCTGCATGGTGATCGTCGGGCGCTCGAGCCAGCCGATGCGGGCGTTGGCGTTGAAGGTGTTCGTCGTGAAGTCGTTGCGGCGGTAGGGGAAGTTCGCCGTGCCGCCGATCCCGGCCTCGAACTGGTAGTTGGCCGTGACCGAGCCGACCTCGAGGAACTGCGGCGTGTCGAGGTAGCGCAGGCGCACGAGGTTCAGGAGGAGCTGCTCGTTCTGCGTCTGCTGGATCGCGAGGTTGTACTCCTGGCGGCCGTAACGCAGCGCCGTGGGCCCCGTGAGGTTGCAGCCGGCGAGCAGGGCCAGGCAGGTCAGGGCGGCGGCACGGCGGGACATGGGCGCTCCTCGGGAGAGGCGGAGTCTACGGGAAGCGGCCCGGCCGGTTAACCCCGGTCGTGCGAAGCTGGCCCCGACGAAGGAGGGCGGCATGCGGGCGATCCTGTGCGACGGACCGGCGCTCCGCTGGGCCGAGGTCGAGGACCCGGCCTGCGGGCCGGGCGAGCTCCTCCTGCGCGTGCGCGCCACCTCGGTCAACCGGGCGGACCTCCTGCAGCGCGCCGGCCGCTACCCGCCGCCCCCCGGGGCCAGCCCGGTGCTCGGCCTCGAGGCGGCCGGCGTCGTCGAGGCGGTGGGCGAGGGCGTCGCGGGCTGGCGGGTGGGCGACGAGGCCATGGCCCTCCTCGCCGGCGGCGGCTACGCCGAGCGCGTGGTCGTCGACGCGCGGCACGCCCTCCCCGTGCCGCGGGCGGTCGGGCTCCCCGCGGCCGGCGGGGTCATGGAGGTGTTCGTCACGGCCTGGCTGAACCTGGCCGAACTCGGCCGCCTGGCCGCGGGCGAGCGCGCCCTGATCCACGGCGGCGCGGGCGGCGTGGGGACGGCCGCCGTGCAGGTCGCGCGCGCGCTCGGCGCCGCGCCGTGGGTCACGGCCGGGAGCGCGCGGAAGCTCGAGGCCTGCGCCGCGCTCGGGGCCGTCGGCCTCGTCGACCACACGCGGGAGGACTTCGTCGCCCGCCTGCGGGCCGCCGGCGGCGCCCACCTCGTGCTCGACTGCATGGGCGCGAGCCACCTCGCGCGCAACCTCGACGCCCTGCGCGACGACGGGCGGCTTGTCGTGATCGGCCTCCAGGGCGGCGCCCGGGGCGAGCTGCCGCTCGGGGCGCTCCTGGCCAGGCGCCTGACCGTGATCGGCAGCACGCTCCGCGCCCTGCCCGCCGAGCGCAAGGCCGCGGTGATCGCCCGCGTCCGCGAGCGGCTCTGGCCGCTGCTCGACGACGGGACGCTGCGCGTCGTGGTCGACCGCGTCCTGCCGATCACGGCGGCCGAGGAGGCGCACCGCGTCGTGGAGCGGTCGGAGCACGTGGGGAAGGTCGTCCTCGCCGTCGAATGACCACGAGGGGCCCTGGCGAGGTCAGCGGCCGAGCGACGTCGCCTGGCCGCCGCTGACCCGGGCCAGCTCCTGCAGGAGGCGCGGGTCCGCCTCGCCGAAGCCGAAGCAGTGCAGCTCGACGCGCCGGAAGCGGACCATGCGCGCCACGTCGCGCAGGAGGAAGCCCGGGTGGGCGAACGGGCCGTAGTAGTGCAGCTCCTTGCTCGCCGTCGCGTAGACGCCGCCGGCCTCCGGGTCGCCCATGTGCATGCCCGGGACCCACACGTCGACCTGGTCGTGGTCGTCCCACGTGGGCGCGCCGTCGCTGAGGACGAACACCGTGTCGCAGCCGGCGGCGAAGCCCTCGCGCGCGACGTGCTCGTCGCCCTTCAGCGGGGCGCGCTCGGTGAGGCGGAGCGCCAGCCGGAGCGCCCCGTGCAGGTTCGTCTTGCCTCGTAGCCGCCGACGTCGAAGCGGTCGGCGTCGATCTCCTGCGCGCAGGCGAGCGACGTGACGAGGAGCAGCGCGGAGAGCGTGACGAGGGTGAAGGCGGCGCGCGGCGTCCGGTTCATGGTGGCCTCCCGGCGACCAGGACGGCGCAACGCGAGGACCGGCCGGGGCGGCGCGCGGCCGCAGGGCGCAAGCGCCGTCGCCGTCGCGGGCCGGCCGTCACCCGAGGACGAGGCGTCCACGACGGACGACCTGCGCGCGGGCCGGGTCCGGAGTCGGTCGCCCGGAGGTCCGCTCCCGGACGACCCGGCCGGGTCCGGGCCCGCGGACGGCTCCACGAACGCGCAGAGGACCGCGGGGCCTCGGCCCCGGCGGTCCTCTGCGCCGCACGGTCGACGGCCCCTCGCGGGGCGGGTCGACGATGATTCGTTCTCAGAACTCGAGGATCAGGCCGGCGTAGAGGCCGTGCACCGTGCCGCGCGCGCCCTCGGTGCGCTCCTCGACCTCGCGCTCCAGCCGCAGGTGGTCGAGGCGGTAGCCGGCGATCACGCCGATCGTCTCCTTGAAGACGAACTTCATGCCCAGGTCGATCTCGGCAGTCCGGGCCTCCTTGGCCTTCGCGTCGAGCGAGCCGAAGTCGTCGCGCCGGCTGGGCCGGTCGTACTCGAGGTAGCCGACGCGGGCGCGGGCGAACAGCTCGAACCAGCGCAGGGGGCGGAAGGCGAGCGACGCGCCGACCACCGGCACCGCCGCCTCGATCCGCGAGCGCTCCTGGCGCGCGCCATCGGCCCGGCTCGTCAGCTGCGTCTCCCAGTACATGTAGCGCGCGCCGAGGTGCAGGCCCATCTCGAACCAGCGGTTGTTCACCGGCTTGAGCACGAGGTCGAGGTCGGCGGTCATCGCCTCGACGCGCGTGCCGATGCGCTCGCCCTGGAGGAAGGTCGTGCGCCCGAAGGTGAACGACTCGGTCGAGGCGTGGTCCGAGGAGCGGAACACGCCGCGCCAGAACCCGCCCGTGATCGACACGTGGCGGCCGATGTCGAACCACGCCCGGTAGAGCTGGGTGTTGGCGGGGTCGAAGTCCGCGACGGCGTCGTGCTTGTCGAGGCGGACCTCCTGCCCGCCGCTCAGGCCCTCGCGGTAGGAGACGCGCACGCTCTGCAGCTGCGCGTGGTAGTGGGCGGCGAACCCGCCCAGGCGCAGGCGCAGGCGGTCGTCGTCCTTCGCCGCCGGGGGTGGCGGCGGCTCGCCGAGCGGCGGCGGGGCCGGGTGGTCCTCGTCGAACTCCTGTCGGAGCGAGCGGTCGAGCTCGTCATCGACCTGGTCGCTGGGGACCCTGAAGGGTGGGCCGTCGTCCGCCCCCGGGGGGGTCTGGGCCGCGGCGACGCCGGGGAAGGCCAACACTCCCGCGAGAGCGATGGCCCGCAGAACGAGATCGCTACGCATCGGTTCACCGTCCGTGGAAAACGCGGGGGCTGCGCGGGCTATTCACTGCGTTCAGCCTAGCAGCGGCGCTTCCGCTCGGCCACGCGACGCCCGGCCGCAGAGCGGCCAACGGAGCGCCTTCTCTGGACTTCCGCCGGCGTTGCCCGTAAGATCCGCCGGACCTCAGGAGGTCGCGATGGGGGACGAGCAGCCGATCGACGCGGGCCCGAAGACGGACCAGGAGGCCGAGGTCTCCGACTCGATCTTCGCGGAGTTCTTCCTCTTCCTGAAGGAGGAGAAGAAGTGGTGGCTCGCCCCGCTCCTCCTCGTCCTGCTGCTGCTCTCGGCGGTGATCGTCTTCGCCGAGGGGTCGGCCATCGCGCCCTTCATCTACACGATCTTCTAGCCCCTCGAGGGGCTCGCGCCGCAGCGCGGCATGGAGGTCGGCGGGGTCCTCCCCGCCGACCTCGCGCTCGTACGAGCGCGATCGCATCGCAGGTGATTGAATGGGGGCTCGGGGCGCCACCCGCGTCCCGGCCCTCGTCTCGGGCGAACGTGGCCCGAGGGGTTCCCTGGGCTCGGAGCCGTCCTGGTAGGGGCGGTGGCCGAGGTGCGAACCGCGATGCGAAAGGAGGTCGATCCAGTATGTGTAGTTGCTACCTGTCGATGAGGTGGCTGTCCGCCTGAGCGTCGACGGACCCTCGGGTCCAGACAGCCCAGCCGCGCCGGTTGGACGCGAACGCGGGGGTCGGTAACGCCCGGACTTACGGGCGTGACGAGCCTCGAAGACGCGGCTGACCGGCGCGGTTCCATGTACTACGGGCCGGGTGATCCTCAGACCCGGAGCGGGTCGTCCGCGTCCGGCACGTCCTTCGCCCGCTCGAGCAGCGGGTCGACGACGCCGACGAGGAAGTCGTGCACCTGCCGGGGGGCCAGGCCGACCAGGCGGTCGGTGTCGAGGACGCGCCCCGACCGGACCGGCTCGAGGGCCGCGAAGCGCGGGTCGGCCGTGACCCGCCGCCAGAACTCGCCCGGCGGGTCGTCGGTGACGCGGGCCTCGACGGCGAAGGTGCGCAGGGCCTCGTGCAGGTCCTGGCGGTCGCCGCCCGCCTTGACCCCGGCGGCGAGCAGCTCCTCGACGGCCAGGAACGGGGCCTCGGCGCGGAGGCGGCGCGCGACCTGCTCGCGGTCGACCTCGAGGCCGCGCACGAGGTCGATCGCCGTGCGCAGGGCGCCGTCGGTGGCCAGGAACAGGTCGGGCAGCGCGACGCGGCGCGCGGCGCTGTCGTCGAGCGAGCGCTCGAGCCACTGCGTCATGGCCGTGTGCACGAGCACGTCGCGCAGCGACGGCACGAGCCGCGCGAGCGCGCACAGGCGCTCGGCCTTCATGGGGTTGCGCTTGTAGGGCATGGCCGACGAGCCCACCTGCCCCGCGCCGAACGCCTCGCGCAGCTCGCCCGTGTGCGCGAGCAGCCGCGCGTCGGTGCCCAGCTTCGAGAGGCTCACGGCCACGCCCACGAGCGCGTCGCCCAGCCGCGCGTCGAGCTTGCGCGGCGCGGTCTGGCCGGTGAGCGGGACGGTGCGCTCGAAGCCGAGCGTGCGCGCGAACAGCCGGTCGAGCGCCACGACCTTGTCCGGGTCGCCCAGGAGCTCGAGGTAGGAGGCCTGCGTGCCGGTGGTGCCCTTGAGCCCGCGGCAGGCGTACCCGGCGAGGAGCCGCTCGACCTCCTCGAGGTCCCACGCCAGGTCCTGCAGCCAGAGGGCGGCGCGCTTGCCCACGGTCACCGGCTGCGCCGTCTGGAAGTGCGTGTAGCCGAGCGTCGTCGTGGCCGCCTCGGCGGCCGCCAGGCGCCGCAGGCCGCGCAGGAGCGACACGAGCCGCGCGCGCACCTGCTCGAGCGCGCGGCGCTCGAGCAGCGCGTCGGCGTTGTCGTTGACGCACTGGCTGGTGGCGCCGAGGTGGATGATCGGCGCGCCCTCCGGGCAGACCTCGGCCCAGGCCTTGACGTGCGCCATGACGTCGTGGCGCGTCTCGGCCTCGAGCGCCGCGACCCGCGCGAGGTCGAGCCGGTCGCGAGTGGCGCGCAGCGCGTCGACCTGCGCCCGCGTCACCGGGGCGCCCAGCTCGTGCTCGGCCTCGGCCAGCGCGATCCACACGTCGCGGAAGGCGAGCGCGCGCGCCCGCGGCGTGAACAGCCGGGCCATCGTCCGGCCGGCGTAACGGTCGGCGAGCACGCTGGGGGGCGGCGGGTCGTCGGTCATGGGGGGCGCGCCTCGCGGGACCTTCTATCACGCGCGCCCGGCCGCGGACCGGGCGTCCGGCGCCGGCCACGCCCGAACGCTCGCTACCCTCGCGGGCCATCGTGGACTACAATCCCCCGCTCGCGCGCCGGCGCTGCCCGGGCGCGCCGCCGAGCCCCCCCGAGAAGAGAACCCGCGTGTCCCTGCACCCCCTGGAGCGGAAGGTCCTCCGCGCGAGCCGCGCGTTGCTCGGCGACGGCCCCGTCGTCGTCGGCGCGTCGGGCGGGGCCGACTCGACGGCGCTCCTGGCGGCGCTCGTCGCGGGCGGGCGCGACGTGGTCGCGGCGCACCTCGACCACGGCCTGCGCGGCGAGGAGGCGCGGCGCGACCGCGACGCGGCCCGGGCGGTCGCGGACCGCCTGGGCGTCGACCTCGTCGACGGCGTCGCCGACGCCGCCGACGAGGCCCGCCGCCGCGGCACGGGCTCGCTCGAGGCGGCCGCGCGGGCCGTGCGCTACCGCTTCCTCCTGGGCGTGGCCCTCGAGCGCGGCGCCGACCGCGTGGCCGTCGGCCACACCGCCGACGACCAGGCCGAGACGGTCCTCCTGCGCGCCTTGCGCGGGGCGGGGCTGGCGGGGCTGTCGGGGATCCCGCGCCGGCGCGCCCTCGGCGAGGGGGTGCTCCTCGTGCGTCCGCTCCTGCGGGTGACGCGCGCCGAGGTCGAGGACCACCTGCGCGCGCGCGGCCTGGCCGACCTCGTCGTCGAGGACGGCAGCAACCGCGACCGGCGCTTCCTGCGCAACCGCCTGCGCCACGACGTCCTGCCGCTCCTGCGCGAGCAGGTGAACCCGCGCGCCGACGAGGCCCTGCGCCGCCTGGCCGCCCAGGCCCGCAAGGCCCGGCGCCACCTCGACGGCGCGGCCGCGACGCTCCTGGCCGAGGCCGAGCGCGCCTCCGGGCTGGCGCTCGCCCCCCTGCGCGCGGCCGACCCGGCCGTGCGCAACCAGGCGCTCCAGCGCCTCGTGGCCCTCCACGCCCCCGACCGCGCGGCCGCCGAGCACGTGCGCGCCCTGGCGCGCCTCGTCGCCCGCGGGCGCGGCCGCTGCGACCTCCCGGGCGGGGTCCGGCTCGAGGCCGTGGGCGAGCGCCTCGTCGCCGTGTCGCCCGGCGTCGCCGCGCCGGCCGCCGCGCCGGTGTCGCTCGCCGTCCCCGGCGAGGCGGTCGACGCGGGCCGCGTGTTCGAGGCGCGCCTGCGCCCGGCGGCCGCGAGCGACACGGACCTCGACCCCGCCCGGGGCGCCTGCCTCGACGCGGCCCGCGCCCGGGGCGCGCTGGCCGTGCGCCGGCGCCGCGAGGGCGACCGCTTCTGGCCGCTCGGCGCGCCAGGCACGCGGAGCCTCAAGCGCTTCCTCATCGACCGCAAGGTGCCGCGCGACGAGCGAGCAAGCACCCCGGTCGTCACGCTCGACGATCAACCGGTGTGGATCGTAGGCCACCGGATCGACGAGCGCTTCAAGGTGACCCCTGCCACCGACACGGTCCTGGAGCTCCAGGTCCGCGCGGCGGCCGGGGAGAAGGGAATGTGACCGTGACCGAAGAGCGCAACGAGGCCGTCGACCACAGCGGGCCGAGCGCGACCGAGCAGGAGCAGGGGGCGACCACCGCCCAGGCCACCGAGCAGGCGCCCGAGGCCGCGACGACCGAGGAGGCCCCGGCCCCCGAGGCGCCGGCCGAGGCGGCCCCCGCGGCCGAGGCGGCCCCCGCGGCCGAGACGGCCGAGGCGGCCGACGAGGCGTCGGACGACGACGCGCAGGCCGAGGAGGCCCCGGCGGCCGAGGCCCCGGCGGCCGAGCCGGCGATCAGCGAGGAGGAGGAGGAGGAGCGCGCCGCGCGCGAGGAGCGGGCCCGCGAGGAGGCCCAGGCCACGCCCGAGGAGCGGGCGCGCCGCCAGAGCGAGGCGCGCTTCCTGGGCGCGATCGGCTTCGGCCGCGTGACCGAGGGGCTCAAGGGCCAGTGCCTGAGCGTCCTCGGCCGGCAGACGCTCGGGCGCATGAAGGTCCTCTACGAGGCCGACGCGATCCGCACCTGCCTCGAGCAGACGCGCGAGATGCTCGGCGTCGTGGGCGACAACCGCCGCCTGCCGCTCGCCGACATGCACGACGTGAAGGCGGTCCTGGGCCGCGCCCAGCAGCCCGACAAGGCGCTCGACGGGCGCGACCTGCGGAAGATCTGGGCCACGCTGCGCACGGCCGGCGAGGTCAAGCGCCAGCTCGAGGCGCTGTCCGAGGGCGAGGCGCCGCGCCTGCGCGCGCTGGCGTCGCACCTCGACCCGGTCGAGCCGCTGTTCCAGGCGCTCGACAAGGCGATCGACCCGCGCGGCGACTTCCGCAGCGGCGCCAGCGACCGCCTGAACGAGATCCACACCCGCCTGCGCCAGCTCAAGGACGAGGTCGAGAAGACCCTCGTCGAGTACTCGCAGAAGGGCGAGGTGGCGCTCGCGCTGCACAACCCGCGGCCGGTCGTGCGCGACAACCGCCTGCTCCTGGCGGTGAAGACGCAGAAGAAGGCCGAGGTGCCGGGCACCTCGCGCGGCAAGGGCCGCGGCGGCTCGATCCTGTTCATCGAGCCCGAGGTGGTGAAGGCGCAGTACGCCGAGCTCGACGCGCTCCTCGCCGAGGACAAGGCCGAGACGCAGCGGCTGCGCCTCGAGCTGACCCGCCTGGCGGTCGCCCACCAGGCGCACCTCGAGCGCACGGCGGGCACGCTCGGCTGGATCGACTTCACGCAGGCCAAGGCGCTGTTCGCCCGCGAGCGGCGCATGGCGGCCCCGCAGGTGGCCGACGACGGCGTGCTCGAGCTGCACGACGCCTACCACCCGCTCATGGCCCAGGCGCGGAGCAAGAAGGAGGAGCAGGGCGAGCCGGCCTCGGAGGTCGTGCCGTTCAGCCTGGCGCTCGGCGGCGCCCACGACCTGCTCGTGCTCTCGGGCCCGAAGCAGGGCGGCAAGACCGTCGTCCTGCGCACGGTCGGCCTGTGCGCGGCCATGGCCCAGTGCGGCCTGCCGGTGCCCGCGAGCGACAAGAGCCGGCTGCCGGTGTTCAAGCACCTGACGGCTGACATCAGCGAGGGCCGCACCGGCCCCGCCGGTCGCTCGCAGTTCATCACGCACCTGACGCGCGTGAAGGAGGTCCTGGCCGAGGCGGGCAAGGAGTCGCTCGTCCTCGTCGACGACCTCGGCGCCGGCACCGACCCGGCCGAGGGCGCGGCGCTGGCGCAGGCGTTCCTCGAGCGGCTGCTCGAGAGCGGGGCGAAGGGCGTGGTCGCCACGCACCTCGAGCCGCTCAAGGGCCTGGCGCTCCAGCACGCGCGCGCCGAGAACGCGGCCATGGCCTTCGACCAGGAGACGGGCAAGCCCACCTACCGCCTGCTCGTCGGCCTGCCCGGCGTGTCGGCGACGCTGGCCACGGCCCGCCGCCTCGAGCTTCCCCAGGAGGTGCTGACGCGCGCCGAGGAGCTCCTCGGCAAGGGCGACCGGCAGGTGGCCGACCTCGTCGCGTCGCTCCAGGCGCACCAGGCCAAGGCCCAGGAGGAGCTGCGCAAGGCGGAGCAGCTGCGCAACGGCGTCCTCGCCGAGAAGAAGCTCCTGGAGGAGGAGCGGCACGGGTTCGAGCGCAAGAAGCAGGCGCTCGCCATGGAGGCCGACATGGAGCTGGAGGAGAAGCTCGTCCCGCTGCAGAAGGCCGTGCGCGAGGCGACCGAGGCGCTCAAGGGCGTCGCCGGCGCCGCCGAGCACGCGACGAAGCTGCAGGAGAAGGTGGACGCGCTCCTCGAGCACACGCCGTTCGAGCAGAAGCGGCGCGAGTTCGCCAACAAGCTCAAGAAGGGCGAGATGGTCTACGTGGTCTCGCTCGACCAGGTGGGCGAGGTCGTGCAGGTCAAGCGCGACAAGGGCAAGCTGAAGGTCGCCTGCGGCGCGCTCGTGATCGAGACGACCTTCGACAACGTCTCGTGGGTCGAGAAGCGCATGGCCACCGTGGCGGCCCCGAGGCCGGCGCAGGTGATCCGCGCCGAGGGCGCCGAGGCCGGTGACGCCAAGAACGACGAGTACGGGTTCCGGAAGGGCCAGCGGCCGGTCAACTTCCAGGGCTTCGCCGGCGGCGGCGGCGGCGGCGGCGGTGGCCGTGGCGGCCGCGGCGGGCCGGGCGGCG
>JAMLIC010000061.1 GCA_023954375.1 Planctomycetota bacterium | reverse complement strand
GCCCGCTTCGTGCCGCTGGCGGACGACGACGCGGCCGAGGCCCGGTCGACGTCGCTGGCTCCGAGCCCGGACGCCAATCCGGAGGGCTTCCAGGCCGAGCGGCGCATGATCGCGGAGCTCGAGGCGGAGCTGGGCGGCATGAGCCTCCACTTGCGGCCCGAGCATCCGCTCCGGGCCGCACATGCGGCGCGCCTGGCGGCCGCCCGCGAGGAGCTGGCGCGACAGACGGAGCAAGCGCGCGCGGGGGTGGCCGCGCGCCGGGAGGAGGAGCGCGTGCGCCTGCTCGCCGTCGCGCGGAGCAAGCTCGATTCGGCCCGGAAGGCCGAGCAGGCGCTGCTGCAGGAGATCGAAGGCCAGACCGTTCAGCTCCTAGAGACGGACCGGCACCAGAGCCAGTACCGTCTCCTGGCGCAGACGCACGAGACGATCAACGGCACCTACCGGTCGGTCATGCAGCGGATCGAGGAGGTCGAGCTCGCCGTGGCCACCGAGAGCAAGGACAGCACGGTCTTCGTGATCGACCCGGCCGAGGTCCCCACGCTCGCGGTGTCCCCGAACAAGCGCCGCAGCCTGAGCATGGCGATCGTCTTGGGCCTGGCCGGGGGAATCGGCCTGTGCTTCCTGGTCGACTACCTGGACCGGAGCCTCAAGACGAAGGAGGACGTGGAGCGGATCCTGCAGCTCCCGGTGCTGGGCTTCGCGCCCGCGGTCGACGAAAGTGAGGCCGACCTGGCCCTGAACGGGCCCGTGGAGCTCCGGGCCGCCCGCGACCCGCGTTGCCATCTCGCCGAGGCCTTTCGCACGATCCGGACGGGGGTCTCGTTCGGGGTCATGGGTGGCACGGGGGAGCGCACACGGAAGCTGGTCGTGACGAGCGCCCTGCCAGGTGACGGGAAGACCATGGTCGCCCTGAACCTCGCGATCGCCCTCGCGCAGCTGGGCAAGCGCGTGCTCCTGGTCGACGCCGACATGCGCCGTCCCCGCCTCTCGGGGCTGCTCGGGGTCGACGGTGTCTCGCCGGGGCTCTCGACGCTGCTCGCCGGCGAGGAGGAGCTCGCTCGCGTGGACGTCGCGCCCCGACCGGTGCTCGAGTGCGAGACCCTCGCCGTGCTGCCGAGCGGGCCGGTCCCGCCGAACCCGGCCGACCTGCTCAACGGCGAGCGCATGAGCGCCCTGCTCGAGGCGTGCGAGCAGCGCTTCGACTGGGTGATCCTCGACGCACCGCCGGCTGCCCTCGCCGACCCGACCATCCTGGCGACGCACGTGAAGTCGGTCCTCTTCGTCGTCCGGAGCTTCCGCACGCCGCGCGAGCTGGCCCGTCGGGCGTGCCAGGGGATCGGCGCCGTGGGCGCGCGCGTCGTCGGGGTCGTGCTCAACAACGTGGACCTCCCGGCGGGCGGCGCGGCGTACGGGTACGGATACGGTTACGGCTACGGCGCGTACTACCGCCAGGACGGCGAGTCGGCGCGGAAGCTCCCGTTCACCTCCCGCGTGCTGCGGCGCCTTGGAGCGAGCCGGGGGCCCACCGAGCCACCCGCGTGAGGCTCGAGCCTGGAGCGCATGGAGCTCCTCCCCGTAGCTCCATGTGGGCGGCGGGCTCGTGAGGGCGGTCGAGCTGCTGTCGGGGGCGCTGTTCCTGGCCACCTTGACCTTCGCGCCGCTCTGGTTCGGCGCGGTGCAGCCCTGGGCGTGGAGCCTCGTGTTCCTCGTCCTGCTCGGCGCCGTCGCCCTCAGAGCGTCCGCGGAGATCGGCGCGACCGGCGGGGTCTCGATACCCGACGCGCCCTTGGCGACGGGGCTGGTGCTGGTGGGGCTCCTGGTGGGCGTGCAGCAGGTGCCGCTCCCCGCCGGGTTGGTCGAGCTGATCTCGCCCCACGCGGCCGACCTCTCCGAGGCGGTCGTGCCGGGGCGTGCCTGGAAGGTGCTCTCGCTCGATCGGCCGGCGACGTTCGAGAGCCTGCTGCTCGGCGCCACGTACGCGATGGCCTTCGGGCTCGCGGCTGCCGTCGCGAGGGTCCCGCGGCACGCTCGGTGGGTGCTCTTCCTGCTCGTCGGCCTGGGGACCTTCGAGGCCTTCTACGGCCTCGTCGAGCAGCTGGGGGGGGAGGCGAAGGTCTTCGGGTACTCCAAGCCGTCCGGCGGAAGGACCTCCGGGACCTACGTCAACCCGAACCACTACGCCGCCTTCCTGGGCATGGCGATCTGCGCCGCCCTCGGCCTCGCGACCTCCACGTCGACGTCCGACCGGCCTGTGCCGAGGGACCTGAAGCTGCGCGTGATCGCCGCGTTGACGCACCCCGCGGCGCCGCGCAGGGCGCTGTTCGCGTTCCTCGGCGTCGCCATGGGGGTGGCCTTGGCCGGGAGCCTCTCGCGCGGCGGCGTGCTCGCGTGCCTGCTCGGCCTGGGCGCGCTCGGGATCACGTCGACGCGGCACCGGGGCGGCGCCGGCGGGCGGGCCGGCTGGGTGCTCGGCGCGGTGCTCGTGGCCGGGGGCTGGGTCGCGGCGATCGGGGTACAGACGCTGCTGGAGCGCTTCGGCCACCTGAAGGACGGCGACCTGAGCGCCGCGAGCCGGCTGGCCTTCGCCTACGACACGATCATGATCGCGTTCGCGCATCCGTTGACCGGTGTCGGAGCGGGCGCATTCGAGGCGGTCTACCCGCGCTTCGCGAGCGTTGAGCTCGGCGGGCTCACCTTGACCCACGCTCACTCCGATTACGCCGAGCTCCTGGCAGAGCTCGGCTTCGTCGGGGTGCTCCTCCTCCTTGGCTCGGTCGCGCTGACGGCGTGGCGCGCCTGGCCGCCTGCCGATGAGCACGCACAGCCGGAGCGCGGCGCGATCGCGTTGACGGCGCTGGCCGCCCTCGTGCCGCTCGCAGCTCACTCCCTGGTCGACTTCAACCTGCGTATCCCCGCGAACGCGCTCTGGGCTGCGACCCTCCTCGGCGTCGCCTGGGGCGTGTCGCAGCCCCTCCGCGTGAGGCGGATGCGACTGCCCGGGGGTTGGTGGCTGCGTCTGGCAGCCCTCGCGGGTCTTGGGACCTCGGCGCTCGTCCTTGCGCTGGGGGCCGTTCAGCTGGCGCGTGGTGACTGGGTCGCGGAGCCGTTCGTGGAGCGCGCGCAGGGGGATCCACGTCCGCTGCTCCAGCGTGTTCGGAGCCACGAGGCGGCCCTCGGCATGTGGCCGTTCCGGGCGGACCACTTCGCCGTGCTGGGTGCCTACCGCTTCGAGGTCGCCCTCGCGCGGCAACGCAGCGCTGCGCGAGAAGCAGCCCTGGCGCTGGTCGATCCGCAGCGAACGCTGGAGAGCGACCTCGAGGCCGTGATCGAGGCGCTGCTCCAGGCCCGCCTCATGCACGACCCGAGCTGGCCGGCGGAGGTCGCCGAGTGCCTCGTCCTGCTCGAGCGCGCGTGCGCTCTGGCGCCCGCCAATCAGCGCTGGGCGCGGGCTCGTGCCGACCTGCTCGAGGTGTTACCGACAGGCCCACGTTGATCGGCCGCTGAGCCGGGTTTGCCCAGCTGGTGCTCACGTGGTAGATCAGGGTAGGAGGCAGCCCCGTGAGCGAGCTCCGCCGTCGCCGCTGCCTCGTGCTCGTCGTCGCCCTCAGCCTCATGTGGTCCGGCCCGGTCGCTCGCGCCGAGTCGGCGCCGGGCATGAGCAGCCAAGGCTGGACCGGTCGGGTCGTCGATGTCGAGCACAGCCAGCCACAGCCTGGCCGGCAGGTCCGACTGGTGGACCCTGAGGGACGCACCGTCACCCTGGTGACCACGGACGAAGACGGGGCGTTCCGGGTGGGTCCCCTCGAGCCGGGGCGTTATTGGCTGCTCGTCAACGGGGTTCGGGCCCTGCTCGAGGTGCGGTCGAGCGGCGGGTGCAACGAACTCTCCGTCGTCGCGCCCCGAACCTTGCTCGCCGAAGAGGCACCCATTCCCATGGCGGATGGGCTCCTCCGCGTGAGTGGATCACCCAACACGCTGCTGCTCATCGCCGGCTGGTCCGTGCTGCTGCTGGGGGTCGGAACTGGCGCCGCGGTGGCCGGTTACAACGCTCGCGACCGAAGCCGATCTCGCGTTCGCCTCTTTCCCGTCAGTCCAGCCACCCCATGAGGAGGGGGGAGCCAGTTGCTGGGGGCGAGGCGGGGTGTTACAAGGAGAGAACTTCCCGGGGGGGGAAACCTGAATGCGACAGCGTTCCGTCGGCGCACTTCTCTGTGCGGTCGTTGCAGTGTTCAACCAGCCGATCGTGGCCTGGGCTCAGGACGCGGGTCCCGCCCCAGTGACGACGGAGCAGGTCTCCGGGATGCTCGTCGCGCTCGACGGTAAGACTCCGTTCGCGCAGCGCGTGGTGCGGGTCATCGACGCCGGCACCGGGAAGCTCGTCGCGGAGACGACCACGGGGCAGGACGGGCGATTCAACCTCCCGACGCTCTCGCCGGGCGAGTACCGGATCGTCGTGGGGCAGCTCGTCAGCAGGCTCGTGGTCACGGCAGAGAAGCCAGTGCGCGACCTGCGGATCATGGCGAGGGTCGACCAGCTCGCAGGCGAGGAGATCCCCCTCGCGGACCTGCAGAGGGTCGAGGGGGTCACGGTCACGGCGGGGACGCTGCTCCTCGTGGGCGGCTCGGTGCTCGTGATCGGAGCCATCGCCGCTGGAGGCGCCGCCCTCGGGTACAACCTCCGCAAGACGACTGGCGGGAACATCTACATCGTCCCCCAACAGCCCGCCGTGAGCCCGGCGCTCCCGTAGGGATCCTGGCCGAGCGCGGGCTACACTGCGGCCCGTGAGCAACGATCTGCCCGCTGCCCCGCGCCCGCTCGTCACCCGCCGCCGCTTCCTCGCCATGACGGCGGGCTGCCTGGCGCTCGGCGGGGCCGGCTACCCCCTGGCCGTGATCTCGCCCCCGCCGCGCCTGGGCGACCTGACCCTCAGCGACGCCGCCCTCGCCCTGATCCGCGAGGCCTGGGCGGGGCTCGACCCGGCGAAGGTGCTCGACGTCCACTGCCACGTGATCGGCCTGGGCGTGGGCGGGACGGGGTGCTTCGTGCACCCCGACAGCCAGAGCTACCTCTCGCCGCTGCGAAAGCTGAAGACGCGCATCTACAAGGGCGCCGCAGGCGTGCACGACGACGCGCGGGCCGACGCGCTGTTCGTCGAGCGCCTGGTCGACCTGGTCACGCACCAGACCCCGCGGGTGCGGGCGGTGCTCCTGCCGTTCGACAGGCACTTCCGGCCGGACGGGACCGAGGACCTGGCGCGGACGGAGTTCCACACGCCCAACGACTACGTGCTTGGGCTCGCCGAGCAGCACCCCGACCTGTTCCTGCCCGGCTGCTCGGTCCACCCCTACCGCGCCGACGCGCTGGACGAGCTGACCCGGTGCAAGGAGCGCGGGGCGCGGCTGTGCAAGTGGCTGCCGAACGCCATGGGGATGGACCCGGCCGACCCGCGGTGCGACGCGTTCTACGAGCGGCTGGCGGCGCTGGGCATGCCGCTCCTCACGCACGCCGGCGAGGAGCAGGCGGTGCACGCGGAGGAGGCGCAGGAGCTGGGCAACCCCCTCCGCCTGCGGCGGGCGCTCGAGCGCGGGGTGACGGTGATCGTGGCCCACTGCGCCAGCCTGGGGTCGTGCGAGGACCTGGACGCGCCGGCGGACGCCGCGGGCAACCGGCCGAAGGTGTCGTGCTACCAGCTCTTCCGGCGGCTCCTGGCCGAGGAGCGCTGGAGCGGGCGGCTGTTCGGGGACGTGTCGGCCATGACGCAGTTCAACCGCTGCGGCGTGGCCTTGCCCGACGTGCTCGGGAGCCCGGAGGTCCACGGGCGCCTGCTCAACGGGTCGGACTACCCGCTGCCGGCGATCGACCCCCTGATCCGCACGGGCCTGCTCGTCGAGCAGGGGCTGCTCGACGCGGCCGAGCGGCCGGCGATCAACGAGCTCTTCGCCTACAACCCGCTGACGTTCGACTTCGTGCTCAAGCGGCGGCTCCGGCGCGTGCGGCCGGACGGCATCGTGCACCGGTTCGCCGATGCCGTGTTCGAGACGGCGCGCGTGCTCGGGGCGTGAGCGCGAAGACCCGGGCGGCGCTCGTCGGGCTGCTCCTGCTCGCGGCGGTCGCGCCGCGCGTCGAGCCGGCCCTGCGCGGGTATCACCCGAGCAACGACGCGGCGGAGCACCTCCTGATCGCGCGCTCGCTCGCGCGCGGCGAGGGCTTCACCCTGCCGATCCGCGTGCGCGACGTCGACGGCGGCCCGGCCGTGCACGACGCCTACCCGGAGCGGGCGCCGCTCTACCCGTGGCTGTTGTCGGCGCCCGTGCGGCTGGGCATCGGCGCGACGGGCTGGCCCGACCCGCGGCTGCAGCTCCTCGGCGTCGGCCTGGCGGCCCTGTGCGCGCCCCTTGTGGCGAGCGTGGCCGCGGCGCTGGCGCGGGCGCGTGGGTTCGGGGCGGGCGGGCTGGTGGTCGCCGCGGCGGGCGCCGGGCTGGTCGTCGCCTGGGCGCCGTCGCTCGTCCGGGCGTCGGTCCACCTGTGGGCCGAGCCGCTGGGCCTGCTCCTGGTCCTCGGCGCGGCGCGGCTGGACCTGGCGCTCGACCGCGGCGGCCCGGGCCGGGCCGCGCTCGCGGGGCTCGTCGGCGGCCTCGCGCGCTTCGCCCGGCCCGAGGCGTGGGTGGTCGCGCCGCTCCTCCTCGCGCGCGCGGTCGCGCGGGCGCGGCGAGAGCCGGGTCGGTGGAGCGAGGCGCTGGCGCTCGGCGGGGCGCTCTTGGCGGTGAACGCGGCAGGGATCGCCGCGACGGGCGTCGTCGCGCCGCAGCTCTTCCTGCTCGAGGTGGCGCGCTTCGAGGACGCCATGGGCGCCGGGGCGGCGCCCGCGGCGCCGACGCTCGGGAGCGTGCTCGCCGCGGTCGGCGGCAACCTGGCCGGGCAGCTCGAGCACCTCCTCCTGCCCAAGAACGCCTGGTTCGTGCTCCCGCTGGCGCTGCTGGCGCTGGTCCGCCGGGGGCGCGGGGCCGACGAGCGCTGGCTGCTGGCCTGGGCCGCGGCCTTCGTCCTGGCCACGGCGGGCGTGTGGTCGACGCGCGACCCGCACCGGTTCACGATCGCGCCGCTGGCGCTCCTGGCCCCGGTCGCGCTCGTCGAGGCCGAGGCGTGGCGGCGGCGGCTGTGGCCGGGGCGGCGGGGGCCGCTGGCCGCGGCGGCGGCGTCGCTGGTGCTCGTCCTCGGCCACGCGGCGGGGCGTGAGGCGCGCGGGCGAGGGCCGGGGCCGGCGCCGGAGGTGGTCGCCCGCGAGGGCGCGCCGGCCCTCGACGACCCCTGGTCCTACGCCCTCGTGACCGGGCGCCCGGCCGTGCTCGCCCGGCCGCCCGCGCGCTAAGCTCCGGGCGGAGGTGGACGCGTGGAGCTCGCTCGCTCGGGATCGCTGGCGCTGGTCGCGTGGCTGGCGCTGGCCGGGGTCGCCCAGGCCCAGGACGTGGCCCCCGTCTCCTCCGATGCCGCCGCCGACGTCTTCGCCCGCGTCGTCGCCCGCGCGCGCGAGGCGGGGGCGCTCGAGCGCGTCGTCGGGCTGCACCCGTTCATCATGACGCGCCACTTCCGCGACGACGAGGGCGCGCCGCGGTTCGACCGGCGGTTCCTGATGACCTACCGGATCGCCGTGGACGACGACGCCCTGCGCCTCGACGTGGAGGTCAAGCCGGAGGGCGCGCCGGGGCAGGTGGACATCGGCTACGTCGTCGGCCTCGACGGCCGGCTGCGGTCGATGGTCGCGGTCACCGGCGAGCGCGTCGAGGCGGAGGTCCGCGACGGGGCGCTCGTCGTGCGCCTGGTCGACCAGGGCAAGACCGTCGAGCACCCGTGGGACGACCGCCTCCTGCCGAAGATCGTCGCCGCGTTCGTCCTGCCCATGCTGGCCGACCAGGGCCTGCCCGAGGCGTGGGCCTTCCGCGACCTGAACCCCTTCGGGCAGGTCACCCGGCCGCTCGTCCTGCGGCCGCTGGGCGAGGCCGAGGGCCTGCGGACCTTCGGCACGTTCGAGGGCCGCGCGCGGGAGACGACGCGCGTGCAGGTGTCCGCCGAGGGGCTGCTCGTGGGGATCGAGACCGAGTCGTCGGTCAACGCGGCCGGGGTCGTCACGCACCTGGCCGCGAGCCGGCGGATCTCGCCCGAGGAGCACGACCGCCTGGCGCCGACCTGGCAGGACGACCCGCCGCCCGCCGAGGAGGAGCCCGCGCGTCCGGAGGGCGACGGGCCGCGGTAAGGTGCCGGCGTGACCGAGGCGGGGGGAGGAGCGACGCTCGCGGACGGCGCGGCAGGCGGCGACGCCGCTCCGGCGCCGCCTGCGCCGGCGACCCGCTGGCCGCTCGCGCTGGCGCTCGCGCTCCTCCTGCTCCTCGGCGGCGCGGCGGCCTGGGGGAACCGCGCCCAGCACAACCCCGACGGGTTCTGCTACCTTCAGCTCGCCTCCCACCTCGTGGCCGGCGACGTCCGGGCCTCGATCTCGGGCTACTGGAGCCCGCTGTTCGTGTGGACGCTGGCGCCGCTCCTGGCGCTGGGCCTCGAGCCGCTCGCCGCCGCGCGCCTCGCGCTCCTGGCCTGGGCCGCGGTGGGCGTGCTCGGGGTCGACCGCCTCGCCCGGCGCCTCGACCTCGCGCCGGGGCCCCGCGCGCTGGCGCTCGTCGCCGCCACGCTGTGGCTGGCCGACCTCGCCACCGAGGTGACCACGCCGGACGTCGCCGTCGGCGCCTGCCTCCTCCACTACGCCGTCGGCGTCCTCGACCCGCGCCTGTGCTCGAGCCGGGCGAGGGCCGCGACGACGGGGGCCCTCGCCGGCGTGTCGTACCTGGCCAAGGCCTACGCCCTGCCGTTCGTGCTCGTCCACCTCCCGCTCACGCTGGCCCTCCGCGCCGCCCTGGCCGACGACCCCCGCGAGGGCGCCCGGCGCGCGGCGCGGACCGGGGCCGTCGCCCTCGGCGCGCTGCTCGTCGTCGCGCTGCCCTGGGTCGCGGCGCTCTCCTGGCGCCACGAGCGCCCGACCTGGTCCACCGTCGGCGGGATCAACCTCGCCGCCACCGGGCGCTGGACGGCGCCGGGGCAGGTGTTCCACCCGCTCGAGGGGCTGAGGACGCCGCCGGCCCCCCACCTGTCGGTCTGGGAGACGCCCGAGGTGCTCACCTACCCGGACGTCCCGCTCGACCTGGACCACCGGCTGGGCGTGCTCCAGGCCAACGCCCGCAAGGCGCGCGACTTCATGGTCGGGTGGGACCTCCTCGGCCTCACGCTCCCGGCGCTCGCGCTCGCCGCCGGCGCGGCCTGGCTCGGCCGTCGGCGTCTGCCGCGCGATCGGCTCCTCTGGCTCGGGTGGGCGCCCCTGACCTTCGCCGTCTACCTCGGCGGCTACGTCGTCGTCTACGTCGAGGAGCGGCACGTCCGCCCGTTCCTCCTCCCGCTGGGCGTGCTGCTCGTGGTCGGCCTGTGCCTCGAGGCCGCGCGGTGGGCCGCCGGCGACGACGCGCGGCGGGCGCGGCGCCACGGCCTGGCGCTCGCCGCCCTGGTGTGCGCGTCGTCCGGCGTCGTCCCCGCCGACCTCCTCGCGCGGCGCGCCGTCCAGAACCCCGCGGCGGAGGTGCGCGGCCGCGAGGCGTGGCTCCGCGCCCTGCGTGACGCCGGCTGCCGCGGCCCCCTCGCCGTCGTCGGGCTGGGCTGGCTGGAGGGGCAGCTGTGGAGCTTCTGCCTCCAGGTGCCGTTCGCGGGCAGCGCCGGCCTGGACGTCGCGCCCGCGGACCTCGACGCGCACGGCGTGGCGACGGTGATCGCCCTGCGGCAGGGCGAGCGCCTGCTCGACCTCGGGCCGGGCTGGGTGCGGGTCGTGACGGCGGCGCGCCCCGAGGGGGACTGGCTCGACACCTACGTGCGGCGGTGACCTGACGTCGAGCGCCCCTGAGGGCTTGCGCCGGGTCAAGCCCGGGTCGAAGTCGGTGGCCATCCGGTGACGGGTCGGGTAGGCTCCTCGCCCTCGCGCCCGTGCGCGCGGATCCCCCCGAAACACTCAGGAGACCCCCCCATGACCCGTCGTGAGATCGCGACCTTCGTCAGCGGCGCCCTGCTCGGCGCCGCCCTGCTCGTCCCCGCGTCGACCGTCGCCCAGGACGCCGGCGCCCAGAAGAAGGCCCCCCAGGCTCAGGCCCAGGGCGGCTGCGACTCGGCCCCCAAGGCCGGCTGCGACTCGGCCCCCAAGGCCGGCTGCGGCGAGACCGTGAAGCAGGCGTGCGACGAGCAGGCCAAGGCCGGCTGCGACACCCAGGCCAAGGCGGGCTGCGACACGGCGGCCAAGGCCGGCTGTGACACCCAGGCCAAGGCGAGCTGCGACACGAGCGCGGACGACTGCGCCACGGCCGGCCGTCCCGGCGAGGCGCACCGCAAGCTCGATACGATGATCGGCAGCTGGAGCGCCGCCTGCACCTTCTGGACGAAGCCGGGCGAGGCGCCGCAGACGTCGCAGGGCACCAGCGTCAACAGCTGGGTCCTCGGCGGCCGCTTCGTCGAGCAGCGCTTCTTCGGCGTCATGCCGGGCGTCAACACCCCCTTCGAGGGCCACGGCTTCACCGGCTTCGACAACGCGAAGGGCAAGTACGTCGGCGCCTGGCTCGACTCCTACTCGACCGGGATCTCGCTCTCGGAGGGCGAGGTCAGCCCCTGCGGCAAGGTGTTCACGTTCCGCTGCGAGCAGGTCGGGGCCGAGGGCGTCACGATCAAGCTCCGCGACCAGCTGAAGCTCGTCTCGGCCGACCGCCACGTGTTCACGATGTGGCGCGCCATGGGCGACGGCCCCGAGATGAAGATCATGGAGATCGTCTACACCCGCCGGTAGTCCCGGTCGGTCCCGTATGAGACAGCGAGAGGCGCGGTCGCTCCGACCGCGCCTCTACCTGCGATGAGTGATGCGCTCGCGAGGGGCGGGCGATCGGAGCGAGTCCCGGACCGGCACGAACGGTCCCGCTCCGCCCGTCCCCATCGCTCGCTCTGGCGGGTCGAGCACGTGCAGCGGAAGGAAGAGTCCTCGAGCTCTGCGCTTTGCGGGCGAGCCCGTCGCGCTCCCGTGGTAACCTCCCGCGTCACCCGCGCGACCCGAGGGCAGGGGTCGGGCCGAGGCGCTGGCCATGACCGTTCGCCCTCTCCTCCCCGGGCCGCCCGCGGCCCCGGGCGTGGTCGCCGCCGCGGCGGCCGCGGCCCTGCTCCTGGCGTTCGCGCTGCTCGTGCCGCCGTTCCACCGCCCGGAGTTCGACGGCCCGCTCATGCGCGCCGGCACCCTGACGGTCGTCGGCCTCGGGCTGACCTACCTGGTCGGGCTCGCCTGGCTGCCGCTGGCCCCGCGCGACCGCCCGCCGATCTTGCCGGCCGAGCCGTCGCGCCGGCGCCTCGTGGCCGAGGCGGTCGCGCCGCTCGCCGTGGGCGTCCTCGTGTGGGCGCCGATCGCGGCGCTCGACGGCACGGGGTGGCTCGTCCTCGACGACGGCCCGGTGCAGGGGACCACGCTGGTGCTGCTGCTCTCCGCGTCGGTCGTCTGCGCGCGCCGCGCCTGGGTCGACCGGGTCGGGCGCGTCGACCACGCCCTGCTCGCCTGGGTGTTCCTCGTCTACGCGGCCCGCGAGCACGAGATGCACGCCCCGCGCTTCCTGGCCGAGCACGTCGCCAAGCCCAAGTTCTTCCGCTCCGCGGCCGTCCCGGGCGAGGCCAAGGTCGTGGTCGCGATCCTGCTCGCCGCCGTGGGCCTCGTGCTCGTGGCCTTCCTCGCGCGCAACCTGCGCCGCGGGGTCGGGGACCTCGCGCGAGGCCGGGCCTGGGCGGTCCTGACGGTCGTGTGGGCGGTGACCCTGCTCACGAGCCAGGTGATCGACCGCACGTGGCTCGACACCGTGTTCTGGGGCCAGGCGCTCGAGGAGGTCCTCGAGGGCGTGGCCGCGGCCTACGTGCTCCTCGTGGCCTGCCGGATCCCGTCGTCCGGCGCGGAGGCCTACTCGACGAGCTCGACGAACCGCCTGGCCACGTAGCCGCGCACCGGCTGGCCGTCGCGGCCGTCGGCCTCGACGTGCAGCCAGTCGGCCGCCGGGTCGCCCAGGACGCGCACGAGGGTGCCGCGGCGCAGCGTCGTGACGACGTCGTGGTCGGTGCCGGGGCCGGCGCGCAGGTTCAGGGCGTCGGCGTTCACGGTGCCCGCGCGCGCCACGGGCGTGGCGCCGCCGCGCGGCGTCGGCGTCGCGCCCGGGGTGGCGGCCTCGCCGGCGCCGGGCTCGTGCTTGAAGGTGTGCCACTCGGAGGCGGCCTCGTTGCCGTTGGCGCAGGTGACGACGACCCGCCACCAGTAGCGCTTGCCGCGCTTGAGCGGGACGCGCAGGACGTAGCTCGTGGCGCCCCCCTGGAACGGGCCCAGCGTGCCGGCGATCCGCCGGTGGTTGGCGTCGGTGTCGAGCTCGATGCGGAACGAGCCCTGCGCCACGCCGGCCTTCTGGTAGCGCCAGCTGAGCGCGGGGGCGTCGACCGCCGCGTCGTCGCGCGGCGAGAGGGCCTCGACCGCCGGCGCGAGCAGGTCGGTCGTCAGCCGCTGCCAGCCGAAGCCGATCGGCTGCTCGCCGCCCACGTCGAGCTCGACCCGCCACCGGTAGGCCTTGCCGTGCTCGAGCGCGACCGGCAGGTCGTAGGTGGTCCGCGCCGCGCGCAGGGGCCCCGAGTCGTGCAGCACGCCGTCGTCGTCGCGCAGGTCGTCGAACAGCACCCGGTAGCTCCTGAGGCGCGCCTGGCCGAGGATCCGCCACGCGAGCTGCAGGCCCGTCCGGTCGGGCTGGAGGCGCGTCGCCGCGACCACCGCGCCCTCGCGCGCGCTCGCCTCGGGCAGGACGAGGACCTCGCCGTCCTGCGGGACGCGGCCCGGGTCGATCACGATGTGGAAGTGGTCGTCGTGCTTCGGCCAGCGCTGGGCGACCGACACGGCGTCGATGACCTTCTGCCCGTTGTAGAGGATCTGCCGCGCGCCGTAGTCGTGGAACAGCTGCGCCAGCTCGAGGGTCAGGTCCTGGTCGGGGAAGTCGACGTGGCAGATGTTCCGCGGCGACGTGAAGATGTCCGCCGTCAGCCCGTCCTTGTGCGTCTTGTGCGGCGGGAAGTCGGTCCCGTCGGGCTTCGACATGTCGCCGATGCGCAGGAACGGCCCGTTGGGGTGCCGGCGCCGCCACTCCTTCGCCACCATGATCAGGTGCCGCACGAAGACGGGCGTGCCCCAGTTGCGCCCGGAGCCGGGCGGGCTCGACAGGACCCAGGTCCCGTCCTCGCTCACGGGCATCTCGATGTAGCCGAGCGGGGACTCGTTGGCGCGCGCGGGCGCGGCCGCCCCCCCGAGCGTCCCGGCGACCGTCGCCGCGAGGGCGACGAGGACCTTGGCCGCGCGCGCCGCTCCGCTCATGCGTCGCCGTCCTCGCCCTTCTTGCCCTTCTTGCGCCGGCGGCGGCCCGTCTTGCGCGCCTCGCCCTCGCTCCCGTCCGGGCCCCCGTTCGGGTCGTCGACCGGGCCGACGTCGCTCGCGTCCGCGGCGGGCTCGTCGCTGGCGACCTCGGCGGCCGGGGCGTCGTCGACAGGGGCGTCGCTTGCCGGGCCGTCGGCCCCCGGAGCGTCGGCCGCCGGGGTGGTGTCGGTGGCGGGCTCGGCCGCCGCCTCCGCCTCCTGCTCGGCGGGCGCCAGGGTCGCGGCGACCGCGACCGGCTCCTCGACCACGACCCGGGCCGCGTCCTCGCCCGCCGGGACGTCGGCCGCGACGGCGCCGCCGCTCGCGGCCGACTCGCTCCGCAGGACGCCGTCGAAGGTGATCGTGTCGTCCTTCGGCTTCTTGTCCTTGCGGAACATGTCGAGCGCCTTCATCTTCCGCGACGGCGGCTCGGGGTGCTTCTCGGCCGGCGGCTCGACGGCCTTCGCCGGCTCGACGGCCTCCGGCGGCTCGACGGCCTTCGCCGGCTCGACGGCCTTCGCCGGCGCGGCCGGACGCGGCGTGACCGGCGCGGGCGCCGCCCCCGGCGGCGGCACGAGGACCCGCCGGCCCAGCGCCTCGGCGCCCGCCGGCAGGTCGAACGTCAGCCGCCCGTCGGGCAGGCGCTCGAGCTCGAACAGCGCCGCGGCGTCGCCCAGGCCGGCGTACTCCGCCGGCACGACGACCCGCGCCGGGTCGCCGGGCTCGACGGTCGCGCCGTCGGGCAGCTCGAGCCGCGTCCAGCCGTCGGAGAGGACCTCCTCGCGCACGCCGGCGTACCGGCGCGTCTCCACGACGTCGCCGTCGTGGTCGGCCCACGGCTCGCCCAGCCCGCACGGCGCGGCGGCCGCCGGCGGGACCCACAGCGCGTCGCCCGCGCGCGCCGCCCCCGCCGGGAGCGGCAGGGCGTGGCGGCCGTCGCGGAGGCGCTCCGGCCGCAGGAGCGGCGGCGCGGCCCCGCGCCGCGCCGCCGCGGGCAGGACGAGGCGCCCGGCCTCGACCTCGGCGCCCTCGGGCAGCGTCAGACGCGACCAGCCGTCCTCGAACACGACCTCGACCACGCCGAGGTACTCCAGGCGCGCGCGCGCGACGCCGTGCGCGGCGTCGCGCTCGGGCGCGGTCGCCGCCGCGGCCGGGGCGGGCCCCACGACGGCGCCGTCGTCCTCGAAGCGGGTCCCGGCCGGCAGGGTGAACGCGAGCCCGGCGTCCGTGCGGCGGAGGCCGTCCGGCCGCCACGCGAGCTGGTGCTCCAGCGCAGCCGGCCACAGGACCGCCCGCGTGACGCGGTCGACCTTCACCCCCTCGGGGAGCGGCGGCAGGCGGAGCTCGCCCTCGTGCGGCGCCGCCGGCGCCGTGACGACGACGTCGCGGCCCTCGACGCGCCCGCGGCCGACGACCGCGCCGTCGCTCAGGACGGCGAAGCCGGCCGGCACGCCGGTCCAGCCGCCGTCGACGCGCGGCGCGAACACGAGCCCGCGCTCGGCGTCGAGCACGACCTCGGCGGCCGCGCCCACGTGGCGCGCCCCGCCGGGCTCGGGCCGGGTCGTCTGGAACAGGGGCCGCGCCCGCGCGGCCGGACGCGGCGGCGGGGCGGCGAACGGCGGCGGCGCCGCCGGCAAGGCCGGGGGCGGGGCGACCACGGCCTCGCCCACCTCGAGGAGCCCCTCGAGCGCGGGCTCGACCGCGAGCTCGTCGGTCGCCTTGAGCGTGGCGAGCTCGTCGACGTCGGTCGTCAGGTCGACCATCGTCCGCTCGCCGCGGAAGTCGTCGTCGTCGTCGGCCGCGGCCGCCGCGGGCGTGGCCGGCGGCGGCGTGGTCGCCGGCACGCTCGCCTGCGCGAACGGGTCGTCGAGCAGCGCCGGGCCGAAGGGGTCGAAGGGCTCGCCCTCGAGCGACCCCGTCGCCGGCGCCGGGCGCGGCCCGGGCGGCGGGACCCCCGGCGCGGCGGGCTCGAACGAGAACGCGTCCTCGTCGATCGCCGGGCCGCTGGACGGCGCCGGCTCGAGCTCGATGTCGAAGGCGTCGCTCCCGAAGGGGTCGGGCTGCGCGCCCGTCGGCGGCCGCTGCGCCGGCCTGGGCAGGTCGCCGGGGCCGAGGTCGCCCGGGCCCAGCGCCACGAACGGGTCGCCCGGCCGCCCCCCGGCGGGCGCCTTGCCCGGGGCCCCCGCGGCGTAGCCGGGGGCCATGGTGAGGTCGCCGGCGCCGAGGTCGGCGAACGGGTCGGCCATCGGCGCGCCCGACGGCGCCTTGGCGCCCGGGGCGCCGGCGTAGCCGGGGGCCATGGTGAGGTCGCCGGCGCCGAGGTCGGCGAACGGGTCGGGCGGCACCGTGCCCGACGGGGGCGTGCCACCCGGGGCGGCGCCGGCGTAGCCGGGGGCCATGGTGAGGTCGCCGGCGCCGAGGTCGGCGAACGGGTCGGGCGGCGCCTTCTTGCCCGCGTAGCCGGGGGCCATCGTGAGGTCGCTCGACCCCAGGTCTCCGAACGGGTCCGCGCCCGGCGCCGCGCCGGGGCCGAGGTCCGCGAACGGGTCGGGCGCGCCGCCGCGCGCCACGCCGGGCGGGGGGGAGAGGTCGCCGCCGGCGTAGCCGGGGGCCATGGTCAGCTCGCCCGCGCCGAGGTCGGCGAACGGGTCGGCGGGCGCGGGCCTGGCCGGCTTGCCGCCGCGGGCGCCGGGCGGGGGGGAGAGGTCGCCGCCGGCGTAGCCGGGGGCCATGGTCAGCTCGCCCGCGCCGAGGTCGGCGAACGGGTCGGCGACGGGCGCGGGCCTGCCCGGCTTGCCGCCGCGGGCGCCGGGCGGAGGCGCGAGGTCGGCCCCGGCGTAGCCCGGGGCCATGGTCAGCTCGCCCGCGCCCACGTCGTCGTCGGCGTAGTCGGGGGCGATCGTGCGGCCGGCCGCCTCCTCGTCGAAGCTGGAGGGCGCCGGCCGCGCGTGGCGGCCGGTGCCGAAGCTCACGTGGCCGATCTCGCCCTGGTCCGGCCCCTTCCCCTTGGGGGCGTAGCCGGGGGCCATCGTCAGGTCGCCCCCGTCCCCCTGGCCGGCGTAGCCCGGGGCCATGGTGAGCTCGCCGCCCTCGTCCCCGCCGGACGGCGTCTCGGGCTCGTCCTTGCCCTTGCCGAACAGGCCGAAGAAGCCCTTCTTCTTCTTGGCCATCAGCCCCTGGCCGCCTCGAGGAGCCGGTCGAGCTCGCTCGCGTCGAGGTCCGCGAGGCCCAGCGTCCGGGCCGCCGCCACGTGCTCGGCGCGGCGTCGGGCGGCGCCGAGCTCCGCCTCGAGGTCGCGCTCGCACCCGGGCACGCGCAGCCCGCGCAGCGGGACGACCGGCCCCGCCGCGCGCGCCAGCGCCTCGCGGGTCACCGCGTCCTCGAGCGCCGCCTCGAGCCGGGCGCGCACGGCGCCGGGGAGCGCCAGCCCCTCGACCAGCGCGGCGAGGTCGCCCCCGTCACGCAGGGCCGCCAGCCGGTCGCGCCCGCGCACGGCCGCCTCGGCGCGCAGCGCCTCGAGCTCGGCGCGCGTGGCCTCGAGCGCCGCCTTCCCCTCGGCCTGCTCGCGCTCGAGCGCCTCGCGCCCGGCCGCCAGCTCGGCCTCGGCCGCCGCCTTCGCGCGCGCGGCCTCCTCCTCGGCCTCGGCCTTCGCCCGGGCGGCCGCCGCCTCGGCCTCGGCCTTCGCCGCCGCGGCCTCGGCCTCGGCGCCGGCGATGCGCCCCTGCAGCTCGTCGCGGGCGCGCTCCGCCTCCTGCCGCTGCTCGTCGAGGCGCTCGCGCTCGCCGCGCAGGCGCTCGAGCTCGCCCTCGGCCTGCTCCGCCTTCGCGCGGGCGGCCTCGGCCTCGCCCTGGGCGCGTTCGAGCTCCTGCCGCGCCTGCTCGAGGTCGCGCCCGGCCTCCTCGGCCTTCGTGCGCGCCGCCGCGAGCTCGCGCTCGAGCCCCGGGTCGGCGGCCGGCGCCGCAGCGCCGCCGCCGCCCCCGCCGACGGCGGGCCGCTCGGTCCAGAACTTCACGAAGGTCGTGCCGATGATGAAGATGTCGCCCGCCTTGAGGCCCTCGGTCGTCCCCTTGAGGCGCTTCATGTGCAGGATCGTGTTGCCGGCCCCGAGGTCCTGGAGCCAGAACGACCCCTGCGCCGGGTAGACCTGGCAGTGCCGCCCCTCGATGCCAGGGTCGCCGACGCGGATGTGCGCGTCGCCGGCGCTGCCGAGGACGAGCGAGGCCTGCGGGTTGAGGTCCTCGACCTCCTGATCGCGGCCGCCGTTGAGGAACTGCAGGAACACGCTCACCCCCTCCTGGCCTGCTCGAGGACCTGCTCCAGCTCGGCCCGGTCCAGCCGGTCGAGGCCGGCCCGGCGCAGGCCGGCCAGCCGCTCGCGCTCGGCGCGCCGGCGCTCGAGCGCCTCGAGCAGCGCCGCGTCGCCGCCCGCCGCCTCCACCTCGGCCGCCGTGAAGCCCTCGGCCGCGCGCGCCTCGAGGGCCGCGTGCACCTCGTCCTCGACGAAGCGCACGAGCCGCGGGATGGCCTCGGGCGGGAGCGGCAGGCGCCCGAGGCGCCGCGCCAGGTCGGCCTGCGCCAGCGCCGAGCGGGCGGCGCGGCGGCCGGGGGTCTCGTTCGGGGTCGAGGGCGTGCTCAAGGGGTGCTCCAGGCCGGCCCGGTCGCGCGTCTGGCGGCGGCCGAGCCCTAGTCTGGAGAACGGCGCGGCCGCTCGCAACCCCTGCCGGGTCACGTCCAGGGGGGTGGCGCGCGGAGCCGGACGGCCTCCCCGTTGGCGGGGTGCGGGAAGCGGAGCGACGTCGCGTGGAGGTGCAGGCGGTCGGCCGGCGCGCCGCCGTGGATGCGATCGCCGCGGATGGGCCGCCCCAGCGCGGCGAGGTGCAACCTCAGCTGATGGGTGCGGCCGGTGAGCGGGCGCAGGAGGACGAGCGCGCCCGCGTCGTCGGCGCGGACGGTGCGGTAGCGTGTCCGCGCCGGCTTGCCGGCCGGGTCGATCCGCGCCAGGCCGTCGCCGGGGGCGTGGATGGGCAGGTCGACGACGCCTCGCGGCGGGTCGGGCGGGGCCTCGACGACGGCGGCGTAGGTCTTGCGGACCCGGCCGTCGACGAAGGCGCGGGCCATGGTCGCCGCCGCGTCCGGCCGCAGGGCGAGCAGGAGGACGCCGCTCGTGTCGCGGTCGAGGCGGTGGCAGGGGCCGACGAACGCGCCCGGGTCGTCGAGGAGGCGGCGCGCGGCGCGCACGACGTCCTCGCCGGCGCGGGCCAGGTTGGCCACGACCGGGTAGCCCGCCGGCTTGTCGACGGCGAGGAGCCACGCGTCGTGCAGGAGCACGCGCGCGGGCGGGAGGCGCAGCGGCGGCTCGTCGGGCTCGGCCGGCGGGACCGTCAGCCGGACGCGCCGCGCCGGGCCGACCCGCTGCGCCGGCCGGGTCGCCGGGCGGCCGTCGAGGCGCACGTGCCCCTCGCGGATCAGCCGCTGCAGGAGCGTGCGCGGGAGCGTGCGCACGCGCCGGGCGAGGAAGTGGTCGAGCCGCTCGGCGTGGTCGGCGGGCTCGACCTGCAGGTCGACCTCGCGGCCCATCGCGATCGAGTCGGGCGCCGGGTCTGGATCGCTCACGGCACCGTCGGGAGCTGGGCCCAGTCCTCCCAGATCGTCCCGCGGAAGGGGCCCGGGCCCGAGGGGCGCAGGCCGAGCTGCACGCGGGCCGGGGGGCCCAGGCGCAGCGAGAGCTGGCCGTGGCGGCGGCTGAAGGCCCAGCAGCCGCTCGGGTCGCGGCCGAGCCGCACGGCCGGCAGCACCTGGGCGCCGGGGTCGTCGGGGTCGAGGACGACGCGGCACACGACGTCCCAGCCCGGCGGCAGCGGCACGTCGGGGATCGCGACGAGCTTGAGGTCGAGGCTGTCGAAGACGAGCTCCGGCGCCGCGACGAGGCGCGGCAGGTCGACGTCGGCGCGCGGGTCGGCCGGGGCCGTGTCCTCGATCACGACGAGGGCCTCGTGGTGGAGCGCCCCGGCGTCGAGGCCGAGCGCGGCCAGCCCCGCCGCCCAGCGCGCCCGCGCGGGCTCGCGCGACGGGCGGCCGACGGCGCCGAGGAGCCGCAGCGGCGCGTCGTCGCCGGCGAGGCGCCGCAGGGCCTCGACGAGCGCCTCGCCGAGCGGCGCGGCGGCCTCCGGCCCGCGCGCGCGCTCGAGGGCGCGGCGCGAGCGCGCCTCCTCGGCCTCGAACGGCCGGCGCACGTGGAGCACGGCGGCGACGAAGCGCGGCGCGAACGGGTCGCCGCCGGTGGCCTGCCAGGCGGCGCGCTCGCAGAGGCCCTCCTCGAGGGTCCAGGCCGCCTCGGCGTCGAGCGGGCCGAGGGCGCGCGCGAGCAGCGCGTGCGCCGTGGCGTGGGCGAGGGCAGGCGCGGCGTGCGGGTCGAGCGCCACGCCGCGGCAGGCCTCGTGACCGCCCTCGCCCGGCGGCGCGAGGGTGAGCTCGAGCGGCGCGTCGACCTCCGCGGGCGGGACGCCCAGCGCGAGGGCGACCGCGTCGTGCAGGGCGTCGGCCTGCGCGACGAGCGCCCGCGCCGGCCCGGCGAGCGCCGCCGGGTAGACGAAGCGGTAGCGCCGCGTGCGCGCCGAGACGAGGTCGTCGGCGAGGGCGTCGTCCCGCGCCGGCGCGACCGGCTCGGCGCACAGCGGCGCCGCGACGACCAGGAGCGCCCCCGCGAGCGCCGCCAGCCGGGCGTTGGCCGGGTAGGCGCCGGCGGCGGCGAGGACCCGGCCGAGCCCGGCGTCCTGGAGGGTGCGGGCGAGCGCGGCGGCCAGCGCCACGGCCAGGCCGGCCGCCGCGACCCAGCCGCCGGCGACGAGCAGCGCGGGCAGGTCGGGGCGCGCGGCGGCGAGGCGCAGCGGGTCGAGCGCGGGGGCGACGAGCCCGTCGCGGCCGGCGAGCGTGAGCGCCAGGGCCCCGGCGCCCAGGGCCGGCCAGGCGACCACGCCGAGCGGGCGCGCGAGGGCGGCCGCCCCGAGCGCGGCGGCCACCTGCGCGAGGTCGAGGAGGGCCAGCGGCGGCCAGCGGCCGGGCTCGAGCGCGGGGCCGGCGACGAGGCCGTGCGCCAGGCCGACCAGGTGGCGCGCGAGCGGGGCGAGGGCCAGGACGACCGCGCAGGCGGCGAGGCGCACGGCGAGGGCGGCGGCCGGGCGCACCGGCAGCGCCGCGAGCGGGTCGTCGTCCTGGTCGCTCCCCTCGCCGACCTCGCCGCCGACGAGCCCGCGCGCGGCCCGGAGGGCGAGGCCGAGCAGGAGCACCAGGGCGAGCGCGGCCGGCGCGGCGCGCCAGCGCTCGAGGAGCGGCAGCGCGCCCTGCGACGGGTCGAGCGCCGGGGCGCCCCACGAGAGGAGCCCGGCGCCGAGGCCCAGGGCGGCGGCGCCCAGGGCCACCGGGGCGCGGGCCCGGACCTCCTGCGTGGCGGCGCGCACGAACCAGCTCACGGGCCGCCCCCCCCCGCCTCGCCCACGACGAGGCGGCGCCAGGCGACCACGAGCTCGCCGCCGACGACGGGCGCCGGGACGGCCAGGCCGCAGCGCACGACGGCGCCGGCGGGGTAGCGCGCGAGCGTCCGCCCCGGCGGGCCGCCGACGAGCGCCTCGTCGCGGCGCAGCGGCTCGCGCGGACCGTCGAGGCCGTGCAGGAGCGCGCAGGGGAGCCCCGCCTCGCGCTCGCGGCCGGGGGCGGCCGAGAAGCGCAGGGCGCCGTCGGGCTCGGCCTCGACGACGATCGCCGCCGGCCGCGGCAGGCGGGCGAGCTCGGCGGCGAGGGTCGCGGTCAGCGCCGCGGCCGCGGCGCCGAGCGCCGCCTCGAACGCCGCGTCGAGCGGCGCTCGAGGCGGCGCGCGGCCGCGCAGGGCCGCGGCGACCAGGGCGTCGACGGCCTCCTCGCCGCGGGACGCCTCCAGGCGCTCGAGGACCCACGCGGAGAGGGCGCGCGCGGCGCGCGGCCCCACGCGCTCGGCGACGCTGGACCAGGCGCCGAGGGGGGGCGCGCCGCCGAGCGCCTCGAGCGCCCAGGCCGCCTCGAGCCGCGCCGCGGGCGCCAGCGCCGGCGCGGCGCGCTGCGCCCGCCAGGTCGGGTAGCCGTCGCGCGCGAGCCCGGGCGCGGCGAGGGGGAGCGCGTCCGTCGCCTCCTCGAGGAGGGCCGCGGCGAAGGCGCCCGCGTCCCAGGCCGGGTCGGTGAAGGCGGCGCGCAGGAGGAGGCCGCGCGCGGCGCCCGGGTCGAGGCGCTCGGTGGTCGTGGGCGGCAGGCCGGCGCCCACCTCGACGGCCACCGGCGGGGCGGCGACGCCGCTGCGCCGGGCGAGGTCGTCGAGGAGGGTCGCCGCCAGCGCCGCCACCTCGGCGGCGCGCGCGGCCTGGTCGGGGGCGGGGACGCGCACGCTCACGGCGCCGACCGCCTCGACCGCCCCCTCGAGGCGCACGGGCGGGCGCTGCGCCCAGCGCTCGTCGGCCCACACCGCGCCGGCGGCCAGGGCGAGCGCCAGCGCCCTCGCGGCGTCGCCGGCGCGCCAGGGCCCCGACCAGGCCCGCGCCAGGCGGCCGCGGCGGGCGCAGCCGAGGACGAAGGCCAGCGCCAGGGCGCCGAGCCCCAGCCCGGCGGCCTCGAGCGCCGGCGGGTCGAACGGGCCGTCGACGGACCAGAAGCCGCCCCGCGCGAGGGCCACGGGGCCCAGGCGCTCGAGGTCGACGAGGCCCGTCCGCGCCGCGCCGCCGAGCGCGGCGGCGGCCGCGAGGGCGACCGCGTGGCGGTGGCGTCCGGTCGTGGCGGCGAGGAAGGCCGCGCCGTGGACGGCGAGGAGGAAGGCCATCGCGCGCGCGGCGAGGGCGGCGGGGGGCGGCGGCTGCTCGGTGACGAGCCGCAGGGCCGAGGCGGTCATCGTGGCCCCCGCGAGCACGACGCCCGCGAGGAGCGCCAGGCCCACGAGCGCCTTGGCGCCGAGGACGCCGGCCTGGGAGACGGGCAGGGGCTCGAGCGCGTCGAAGCCGCGGCGGACGTACTCGACGACGACGAGCTGCCGCACGAGGAGCAGCGCCAGCGGCGCCGCGCAGAGGAGGACGAAGGCGTCGAACGCCGCCAGCATGGGGTCGGCCTGGATCGGGCCGCGCGAGGTGAACACGACGAGCCCGACGAGCGCCAGGAGGCAGGCCGGCGCCAGGAGGTGGCTCTGCTCGCTCAGGTCCTTGCGGAGGATCGCCAGCACGGGGCGTCGAGCTTACGCGTTGGTCGCGGGCGCCGCGACCGGCGCGGCGACGAGCGCCAGGTAGACGTCCTCGAGCGTCGCCGGGAGCGCGGCGGTCACGCCGGGGAGCGCGGCGAGGCCGCGGGCGACGTCGTCGTCGGCGACCTCGACGAGGAGCTCGCCCGGCCGCCGGGCGGTGCCAGGGCGCCAGCGGCGGGCGCGGGCGCCCTCGGGCAGCGGGGGGCCGTCGGGGCCGGTGGCGGACGCGACCTCGAGGCGGCGGTGGCGCGCGGGGAGCGCGCCGAGCGGCCCCGCGTGGCGCACCTCGCCGTCGGCGAGGACGACCCCGTGGCGGGCCAGGCGCTCGGCCTCGTGCGGGCGCGACGTGGCGAGGAGGACCGAGAGGCCCCGGTCGGCGGCGGCCGCCTCCTCGACGCCGAGGAGGAGCTGGTGGCGGCCGAGGGCGTCGAGGTCGTGGGGGACGTCGACGACGAGGAGGCGCGGGCCGTGGCCGAGCGCGACCGCGAGCGCCAGCCGGGCCGCCTCGGCGCGCGGGAGGTCGGCGACCTTCGTGCGCGGCGGGACGCCGAGCCGGGCGAGGTGGTCGACGTAGCGGCGCACGTCCCACGTGGGGTAGAGGTCGGCCACGAAGCGGCCCAGCGTGACCGCGGTCATCGACGCATAGAGCGCCGGCCGCTCGGGGACGTAGCCCGTGGCGCGGCGTGCGCCGAGCGGGTCGCGCCCGGGGTCGAGGCCGAGGACGGACACCTCGCCGCGCGCGCGCGCGTCGAGGCCGAGGAGCACGCGCAGGAGGGCCGTCTTGCCGGCGCCCGTCGGGCCGAGGAGGGCCGTGACCTCGCCCGCCGGCGCGTCGAGGTCGACGCCGCGCAGCACCGAGCGGCCGCCGGCGCGCGCGTGGAGGTCGCGGACGCGGACGGCGGCGGGGGCGAGGGCGACGCTCGCGAGGTCGAGGGGGGCGGCGGAGGCGGAGGCCGAGGCGGAGGCGGAATCCGCGGCCGATGCCGGATCCGAGGCCGATGCGGAGTCGGAGTCGGGAGCGGGAGCGGGAGCGGGAGCGGGAGCGGGAGCGGGAGCCGGAGCGGGAGCGGGAGCGGGAGCGGGAGCGGGAGCGGGAGCGGCGTCGGTTGCGGCCTCGGCCTCGGCCTCGGCTCCGGCCGCGGGTCGTGTGGGGTCGGGCGGCGGCGGCGTGGGCGCGTCGCTCACGGCGTCCTCCGCAGGACGAGGGCCGCCGCGTCGGGGAGGTCGGTCACGTCGTGCGCGCGGAGGAGCGCGTCGACCACGCGCTCGGCCGAGCGGGCGGCCGGCTCGGCGGGGTCGAGGGAGAGGGCCAGCTGGCGAAGGCCCTGCTCGCCCACCGGCGGGGCGGGCGGGCGCGGCGTGGCGCGGGCGGCGGCGGCCGTGACCGCGACGAGCAGGTCGCCCGGCTCCCAGCGCAGCTCGCGCTCGGAGAGGCGCGGCTCGGGGCCGGCGCCCAGGGCCGGGGTCAGGGGCAGGGCCGTCTCCACGGCGCCGCTCGCGCGGCGCAGCACGAGCGGGGCGTGGCCGGCGCCCGAGAGGCGCAAGGCGCCGGTGGTGGGGTCGTAGCGCAGGAGCGCGATCGCCGCGCGGCCCGGGGCGCCGCCCTGGCGCAGGGTGCGGTCGAGGTGCAGGAGGACCTCGTCGGTGCGCGGGAGCACGGCCACGAGCGCGCGCAGGGCGCCGCACAGCTCGGCCTGCCCGAGCAGGGGGACGAAGCCGCGCTCGCCCCGGCGCCGCAGGCGCGCGGGGGGCGGGGCGTCGGGGTCGGGCGTCTCGGCGAGCGCGATGAACAGCTCCTGGCGCCCGGCGCGCGGCGGGGCGAGGACGCGCACGGCCAGGTCGCGCCCCGCCTCGGCCGCCGGGGCGCGGGCGAAGCCCACGTCGAGGCCGGGGGCGACGGCGGCGAGCGACGCCTCGGGCTCGGCCAGGAGCGCCCGCCGCAGGTCGTGGGCCAGCCGCTCGGCGTGCTGGGCCCGCTCGCCGCGGCGCACCTCCTCGAGGAGGAGGCTCGTCGACAGCGTCCGCGCCAGCGCGGCGGCGAGCGCCTCGAGCGCCTCGAGCTCCGCCGCGTCGGCGGCCGGCTGCGCCGGGAGGTCGTGCAGGACGAGCGCGCCCTCGAGCCGGCGCGCCCCGCGCACCGGGACGGCCAGGATGCGCCGGTCGTCGATCGCCCGCTCGCGCGTGACGACGACCCGGCGCGCCGCCTCCAGGCAGCGCTCGCGCCCCTCGGCGTCGAGGCCGAGCGCGGCCGAGACGGTCAGGCCCGCGTCGGGGCGCTCGCCGGCGAGCGCGAGGAGGGCCCCGCGCGCCTGCACGAGGTCGCGGGCGTCGACGACCGCCCGGTCGATCAGGGCCGCCCGGCTCGTGGCCGTGAGGCCGTCGATCGCCGCCCGGGCCACGACGCGCCAGGGCTCGCCCTTCGGGATGAGCGGCCCCTGCTCGACCTTCATCGTCTGGCGCGGGTCGAAGCTCAGCGTCGTGCGCCGCCCGACCGACGTCGGCGCCTCGCGCCGGGCCTCGGGGTCGGGGGCGGGGTCGGGCGCCGCCTCGACGTCGTCGAAGATCGGCGCCGGGGCGGGGATGGCCATGGCCGGGTCGTCGCGCAGCCCGTCGGGCGGGGCGGTGAGGAACTCGATCGTCGTGCGGCCGATCGTCACCCGGTCGCGGTGGCGCAGGGGCCGCGGGCTGACGACCGGCTCGCCGTTGAGCAGCGTCCCGTTGCGGCTGTTGCAGTCGCGGAGCAGCCACACGCCCGCGCGGCGCTCCACCTCGCAGTGGAAGCGCGAGAGCTTCGGGTCGAGGACCTCGACCACGTTCTGCTCGCTGCGCCCGAGCGTCGTCAGGGCCAGCGTCAGGCGATGGTGGTGGCGCGTCCCGTCGGGGTGGTGGACGACCAGCCAGGCCGCGTCGGCGCCCGCCGCTTCCACGCCCGCCCCCTCAGCTCGCCCCCGGGCCGCGGCTCACGAGACGAGCTGCTCCCAGCCGCGGGCGAGGTCCTTGGTGATGTTCTTCTCGTGCGCCTCGAGCGTGCCGCCGCCGATCTCCAGCAGCTTGGCGTCGCGCCACAGGCGCTCGACCACGTACTCGCCCACGTAGCCGTAGCCGCCGAGCACCTGCATGGCGTTGTCGGCGACCTCCTTGCCCATGGTCGTGGCCACGAGCTTGGCGCCGTCCGAGTCGACGCGGTTGCCGGGCCGGCCGAGGTCCATGCGGCGGGCGGTGTCGTAGACGTAGGCGCGCGCGGCCTTCCACTGGGCGTAGGAGCGCGCGATGTAGCGCTGGATCTGGCCGAAGTCGCGCAGGGGCTTGCCGAACGCCTGCCGCTCGTTGGCGTAGCGGCACATGACCTGCACGCAGCGCATGCCGATCCCGAGCGACATGGCCGCGAGCGTCACGCGCTCGAGCTCGAGGTTGCGCATCATGTGCATGAGCGAGTCGCCCTCCTCGCCCAGGCGGTTGCGCGCGGGGACGCGGCAGTCCTCGAACACGAGCTCCGCCGTGGTCGACGCCCGCATGCCGCACTTGTCGCGGATCTTCTGCCCCTTCTCGAAGCCGGGCGCGCCCTTCTCCACGATGAACGAGGAGATCCGGTCGCCCTCGGTCTTGGCGTAGACCAGGAACACGTCGCCGAGCGTCTGCTCGTCGACCATGCCGTTCGTGATCCACATCTTGCGGCCGGTGAGGCGGTACTCGTCGCCGTGGCGCACGGCGCGCGTCGTCATGCCGAGGACGTCGGTGCCGACGTGGGGCTCCGACATGCACATGCCGCCGACCCACTCGCCGGAGACGACCTTCGGCAGGATGCGCGCGCGCTGCTCGTCGTCGCTGTTGCGGTAGAAGTTGTTCACGAACAGCATGGCGTGCGCGAGGTAGGCCAGGCAGAAGCCCGGGTCGGCGGCGGAGAGCTCCTCGTGGGCGATGACCGCGGCGACCGCGTCCATGCCGGCGCCGCCGTGCTCCTCGGCGACCGTGATGCCCAGGAGGCCGAGCTCGCCCGCGCGCCGGAAGAGCTCGCGGTTGAAGGCCTCGGTCCGGTCGTGCTCGAGCGCCTGCGGCTCGACCTCGCCCCGCACGAAGTCGCGGACCATCCGGCGGAGCATCTCGTGCTGCTCGGTCGGGTTGTACAGATCGAACGTCGAGCTCATGGGCGCCGTCCTCGCGGGGCGGCCGAGTCTAACCCGGCCCGGGGCCGGGTAGGATGGTCACCCATGGAGATCTTCAAGGAGTTCCGCATCGAGGCGGCGCACCGGCTGCCCGAGGTGCCGCCCGGGCACAAGTGCGCGCGGCTCCACGGCCACTCGTTCCGCATCGCGCTCCACGTGCGCGGGCCCGTCGACCCGCGCGCCGGCTGGGTGCAGGACTTCGCCGACCTCGCCGAGGTGTGGCGGCCGCTGCACGAGCAGCTCGACCACCGCTACCTCAACGAGGTCGAGGGGCTGGAGAACCCGACGAGCGAGCATCTGGCGCGCTGGGTGTGGGGGCGGGTGAAGCCGGCCCTGCCCGGGCTGTGCCGGGTGGTCGTGCGCGAGACGTGCACGTCGGGGTGCGCGTACGAAGGGGAGTAGCTACCCCGCGAAGCGTACGGCGAGCAGCGCGACGCCCACGAGCGTCAGCAGCCCGCCGCCCACGACGAAGCTCGTGGGGCTCGGGCCGCGCGCGGCCTTCTTCGCCTTGCGCCGGGCCTTCTCGTCCGTGGGCGCGCGCCCGAGGTGGATGCCGAGCGCCAGGAAGGGCAGCCCGAGGGACAGGAGCACGATCGCGGTGGCCAGCATGGTCGACTCCCTCGCGGTTGGACTGTCAGCGCTCGACCTCGTCGTCCCCCTCGTCGTCGAGCGCGCCCGGCGGCAGCCCTGCGGCGCGCAGGTACCACAGCCGGGCCAGGTGCTGGATGCGGGCGACGATCCGGGCCGCCTGCTGCTGGGAGGGGCGGAGCGCGTCGCTGCGCGCGTCCTGGCGCACGACGTCGCCCATGGCGACGACCATGCGCGGGACGTGCATGGCGCGCCCGAGCACCTCGAGCACGCGCTCCTGCGCGTCGGGGTCGTCGGCCGGCGCGAGGAGGTCGAGCGCCGCCAGCGCGTCGACGTGGCGGGCCTGAGCGGCGAGGAGCGGCCCCATGCGCCCGACGATCCCCTTGAGCTCGAGGTCCTCGGGCACGGCCGCGGGCGCCTCGACGGTCAGCCGGCGGAGGTCGCGCACGAGCGCGTCGCGGAGGGCGGTCAGCTCCTCGTCCAGCGAGCCCACGAGGCCCAGTCTACTCCACCCGGCGCGCGCCGTCGGCGCGATGCGCCGCCCGGGCCCCGCCCGCCCCTTGCGCGAGGCGCCTGGATCCTGAACACTTGCCCCCGGAGGGTGGGGGTGCAAAAGACGCTCAGGGTCTCGCTCGCGACCGGTCGGGTGCAGCTCGAGGGGGTCCCGGCGGAGGGGGCGTCCGACGAGGAGAAGAACGAGCGCGCGCTCCAGGTCGTCGACGAGGTCAAGGCCGAGCTGGCCGAGGTCGCCGGCGACGTCGACGAGGCGTCGCGCGGCGCGCTGCTGCGGCTGTGGGTGCTGCGCTGCCACCTCGACGCCCACCCGGTGCGCTGGATCAAGAACTACGCCCTGCGGGCGAAGTGGAACGAGGCCGCCAAGGAGATCGACGCCCTGCGCGAGCGGGCCGCCGGGCAGCTCCCCGACGGGCACGCCGCGACGATCTGGGAGGACCTGCCCTACGTGCGCGACGCGCTGGGGCTCCTCTTCGACAAGCTGCGGGCGCAGGGCGAGGTGCAGCGGCTGATCCTCACGCCGCTCGGCAAGCTGACCTTCGCCAAGGTCCGCTACCAGCGCGAGGGCCCCGAGGACCTGGCGCGCGTGTGCCGCGAGCTGGAGGAGGTCGTCGCCGGCACCGGCCACCTCGACGACGAGGTCGCCCGCTGGGGCGACCAGAACCTCCCGGCCCTGCTCGCGGGCGAGCCGCCGCGGGTGATCCCGCCCGCCCTGGCGCCGTCGTTCGGGCCGGGCGGGGCCCTGCTGGTCGTGGGCCTGGGGCTCGTGGCGGGCGGCGTGGCGACGCTCGGCGGGGACGGGCCGACGGGGCCGGCGCTGCTCGGGCTGGGCGCGCTCCTCGCCGCGGCGGGGGCGGTGCTGGGCGTGAAGGCGGTCGGGCGACTGAACAAGCTGCCCGTGGAGTTCGCGGACCTGGCGGCGCGCTTCCGCGAGCGGCTCTACCTGATCATCTGCCTGCGCGGCCTGTACCAGATGACGTCGCGGCTGACGCGCGCGACCGACGCCTTCGACCGCTTCCTCAAGGACAACGGCGGGGTGAACCGCTGGAAGCGGGTGAAGGTCGACGACAAGGACGTCACCCGCCTGTTCGCCGAGGGCGCCGACGCCTGGCACCCCAAGGAGACGATCGAGACCTGGCTCTCGGACCAGGTGACGAAGACCTACCGCCTCGACAGCCAGTCGCTGGCCGCGCAGGCCGACATCGACGCCGAGGCCTGGGACGCGATCATGCGCGCCTACAAGCTCTCCTCGGACGAGCTGGGCGGCGACGGCCGGCTGCTCGACGTCGTCGCCGACCTGCTCTTCGTCCGCCGCGGCGAGGACATCGCGGCCGAGCGGGCGCGCGTGTTCGACGAGATCTACGCCGCCTGGGACCGGGCGGTGGAGGCGCGGCGGGGGTAGGCCGGCGTCGACCGCTGATGGGACACGAAGGCGACGAAGCTCGAGGGAGGGCACGGAGGCAAGCGGTAGAGCCTCCGTGACCTTCGTCGCCTTCGTGTCCCATGCTCGGCCTGCCGCCTACCCCCCCTCGTGCCCCTTGCCGACGATGCTGAACCCGCAGTCGGCGAAGAGGGTCGCGCCCGTGAGGCAGCGCGACAGCGGGCTGGCCAGGAACACGGCCACGTCGCCGACCTCCTCCTGCGTCACGTTGCGGCGCAGGGGGGCGAGCTCCTCGACGCTCTTCTGCAGGCGCGAGATCCCCTTCACGGCGCTCGCGGCGAGCGTCTTGATCGGGCCGGCCGAGATCGCGTTGACCCGCACGTTCCTGGGCCCGAGGTCGGCCGCGAGGTAGCGCACCTCGGCCTCGAGCGCGGCCTTGGCGATCGCCATGACGTTGTAGCTGGGCACGACGCGCTCGACGGCGTCGTAGGTGAGGGTCATGACGCTGCCGCCGCCGGCGCGCTCGAACAGGGGGGCGGCCGCGCGCGTGACGGCGACGAGCGAGTAGGCGCTCACGTCGAGCGCCGTCTGGAACCCCTGCCGGGTCGTGTCGCGGAACGCGCCCGTGAGCTCCTCGCGCGGGGCGAAGGCGATGCTGTGCACGAGCACGTCGAGGCCGCCCCAGCGCTCCTCGACCGCGCGGAACAGCTCCGTCACCTGCGCGTCCTGCGACACGTCGCAGGGCAGGATGGGGATCCGCTCGGCGTCGGGGAGCGTCTTGACGAGCTCCTCGACGTTCTCGCGCAGGCGCTCGCCGGCGTAGGTGAACGCCAGCTCGGCCCCCTCGCGCCGGAACGCCTCGGCGATCCCCCAGGCGATGCTCCGCTTGTTGGCGACCCCCATGATCAGGGCCTTCTTGCCGGCGAGCAGCACGCGACGCCTCCTCTCGAGCGGTGAGGGCGCGCATTCTAGCTGGCGCTCCGGAACGCGCGAGGGCGCGGCGAGCGCCGCGCCCTCGGGTCCAGAAGTGGGCGAGAGAGAGCCCGGGAACGCTCCCCTAGCGGATGGGCCGGACCGGGTCGACGCCGAGCGGCATGTCGATCACGATCCGCTCCTCGCCGGTGACCGGGTCGGGCTTGCGCGGGAGCCGGGCGACCGGGCGGCGGGTGGCCTCGCGCACGCCGGCCGTCGACAGGTCCGCCGGGCGGTTGGAGTAGGGGCCGGCGGCGGCCGGGGTCGAGGCCGTCGGCGTCGGGTTGTGGGCGGGGCCGAGGATCAGGCCGTCGAGGCGCTTGTCGTAGCCCGCGCGGGCGAAGGCGCTGCGCTCGATCGCGCGGCGCGACTCGACCTCGACGTAGGCGCGGTACTCGGGGTAGTCGCGGCGGATGCGCTCCTCGCGGGCGCGGAGCTCGTTGGCCCGGCGCTCGGAGAGGCCCTTGAGCCCCTCCGCGACGCCCTCGAGCGAGCTGAGCATGAGCTTCTGCCACCAGCTCAGGCGGCCGTCAGGCGTGCCGGCGGCGGGGCGGTTGATCGGCTCGTAGCCGCTCGAGCGGTAGACGCCCGAGGGGTCGCTGTAGCCGTGGTTCGCGTAGGCGCTGGGGAAGTTGTCCCAGGGGGACCCGGTCGTCGCGCCGGCGATCGGGCGGCCCTCGCCGTCCATCTCGGCGGCGACCGCCTCGACCTCGTCCCGCGCGCCGGCGATCACCCCGGGCACCGAGGAGAGGTCGGGGAAGCCGGCGTCCGACTCGCCCGCGATGCGGACCGCCTCGCGCGTGGCCGCCTCGGGGTCGGTGGCGGCGCGGCGGTTCAGGTCCGCGAGCTCGGCGCCGTAGCGGTCCGCGGGCGACTTCACCTCGCGCTCGATCCGGTCGTCGATCGTCCGGCGGAGCTCCGCCGGCGGCGGCTCGGTCCGCTCCTCGGCGAACGCCCGCTCCATCTCCGGCCCGTCGATGCGCGTGCGCGCCTGCGGCTTGCCCTGGGCCGCCCCGGCGTCGAGGACCCGCTCGCCCGGCGTCGGCGCCGGCGCGGTCGTGGGCGCGCCCTCGCCGAGGGCCACGGGGTTGAAGATGTCGAAGGGGTCGTCCTTCCCCTTGTCCTGCGCCTGGAGGGGGGCGGCCGAGACGAGGAGGGCCAGCGCGATCGCGCCAGGGCCCCGAAGGCGGGAGACGATCATGGACTCCTCCGGCGTTGGAAGTGCAAGCAGGGTACCAGCGACCACCGACGGATGCACGGGGTCATCGCGGCGCTAAGTTCAATCCCGTCGGTCAGACGTCGGCGGGGGCGTGCTCCGAAGTTGCTCCGTCCCGCGAACCGATGAGACGCATTCCGGATCCTCGCGGGAGGCCGCGTTGCGTCGCCCCCTGCGCAGCGGGTATCGTCGGCCCCCACGCGCGCCCCCGCCCGGAGACCCCCATGCGCCTCCCTGTGTCGTGCCTGCTCCTGCTCGTCCTGGCGCTGCCGGGATGCCGGAGCTCGCGCAACGAGCGGGTGCGGACGCGCCGTGACCCGGCGCTGATCGAGCAGAACCAGCGCGCCATGCGGCCGCTGACCCCGTCGGAGCTCGCGGAGCTGTTCGCCGACGAGGAGGAGGCGCGCCGCGTCTCGCCCGACCTGCGGCGCTGGAACGAGCACTACCGCGACACGCGGGCGGCGGTCGACGTGGTGACCCGCGGCGTGCCGCGCGACCCGTGGCTGGCGGAGGAGCTCGACCGCCGGCGCGTCCTCCTGCGCCCGTGGGCCGACGTGGGCCGCAAGCGGGTGCCCGAGCCCGACCCGCTGCCCGAGCCGCGCGGCGAGTACGCCGACGAGCAGGACGGCAGCCGCCCGCTGCCGGGGCGGCGCCCCGCCGGGATGGACGACGACGGCGACGACGGCGGCGACGGCGACTACGACGACTGACCAGGGCGCAGCAGGCTGCGCCCCTACGCCTCGCCTGCGTCCTCCGCGTCATCATCGCCGCGCCCCGGCCGCGGCTGGGTGACGTCGCGCGCGGCGCCGAAGTCCTTCGCCGCGAGCCCGTGCTTGCGCATCATCTTGTGGAAGCTCGAGCGGACGATCCCGGCCTCGGCCGCGGCGCGGGTGACGTTGCCGCCGTTGCGCGCCAGGAGCGACTTGAGGTACTCGCGCGCGAACGACTGCTTGGCCTGCTCGTAGTCGAGCTCGAACAGGCGCGAGACCCCCGAGCCGTCGCGCGCGTCGGCGTCGACCCGCACGTGCTCGGGCTTGATCGTGTCGCCCTCGATCAGCAGCACGGTCTTCTCGATGAAGTTCTGCAGCTGGCGCACGTTGCCCGGCCAGTCGTGGCGCAGGATCGCCCGCAGCGCCTCCTTCTCGAGCCGCACCTGCTTGCCGTCCGGCGTGCGCACCTCGTCGAGCAGGCGGTGGACGATGAGCGGGATGTCCTCCTTGCGGTCGCGCAGCGGGGGGAGCTCGATCGTGACCACGTTGAGCCGGTAGAACAGGTCCTGGCGGAACTGCTCCTGGCGGACGAGCTCGCGCAGGTCGCGGTTCGTGGCCGAGATCACGCGCACGTCGACGTGGATGATGTCCTTGCCGCCGACGCGCCGGACCTCGCCCTCCTGCAGCACGCGCAGGAGCTCGCGCTGCATGCCGGGGCTCATGTCCTGGACCTCGTCGAGGAAGATCGTCCCCCCGTGGGCCTGCTCGAACAGGCCCGGCTTGTCCTGGTCGGCGCCGGTGAACGCGCCGCGGACGTGGCCGAAGAGCTCGCTCTCGAGGAGCGACTCGTTGAGCGCCGAGCAGTTGACCGACACGAACGGCCCCTCCTTGCGCGGGCCGTTGTGGTGGAGCGCCCGGGCGACGAGCTCCTTGCCGGTGCCCGTCTCGCCCTGCACGAGCACGGCGACGTCGGTGTCCGTGATCCGGTCGAGCAGCCGGAAGACCTTCTGCATGGCCTCCGACTTGCCGACGATCTTGTCGTAGTTGAAGCGCAGCTGCAGCTGCGACAGGTTGCGCTCCAGGTCCGCCAGCTCGCTCGCCTGGGCCTGGACCTTCTGGGCCAGGCGCGCCGTGAGCTCCTCGAGCGCCTGCTTCTGCTCGACGTTCTCCTGGTAGAGCCGCGCGTTCTCGATCGCGTTGCCCAGCTCGCGCGCCAGCGCCTGCATGAAGATCAGGTCGGTCTCCTCGAAGTCGCGCGCGCCCTGGCGCGAGTCGAAGTACATGAGCCCGATCGGGACCGTGCGCACCTTGAGCGGCAGGGCGATCACCTGCTCGAGCCCGAGCGCCCGCGCGGCCTCGACGACCTCCTCGTCCTCGTCGCCGGGGTCGCCCAGGTAGGCGACCGGGACGTGCAGGTGGCGCACGCGGTCGATCACGGCCCGGCAGGCGTCCGCGACCTCGATCGCGTTGCCCGCCGCGTCCTGCGCCACCTCGACCAGGAGCTCGCCGTCGCGCTCGAGGTAGAGCACCCCGCGCTGGCTGGTGGCGAGCTGGATCATCATGTCGAGGAGCGCGCCCAGGACCTGCCGCCGCTCGAGGATCGAGCTCACGACGACGATCGTGTCGAGGAGCATCATCACGTTGCGGTAGTCCTTCGACTGGTTGCCCGTGATGATCCCGATGAGCTTGTCCGAGCGGAGCGCGTGCTTGGGGATGCGCTTGTGCCACACGAGCGCCCGGTTGCCGCCCTCCTGCTTGGCCAGGAACAGCGTCTGGTCGGCCTTGCGCAGGAGCTCGGTCGGCCCCTCGGCGTGGTAGGGGAAGACGGCCACCCCGCAGGAGACGCCCACGCGCAGCCCGGCGCCGAAGCCCGGGTAGTCGGCGACCGCGCGGCGCACCTTCTCGGCCGTGGCGAGCGCGCCGTCCTGGTCGGTGTTGGGCAGGACGAGGGCGAACTCCTCGCCGCCGTAGCGCATGCAGGCGTCGTCGTCGCGCACCTGCGCCTTGAGCAGCCGGGCCACGCGCGCGATCACGCGGTCGCCGCGGGCGCGCCCGTGCTGGTGGTTGATCCGGGCCATCTCGTCCACGTCGACCATGAGCAGGGCGACCGGGGCGTTGGTGTGCCGCGCGATCGTCAGCTCGACCGCGAGGTGCTGCTCGAGCTCCTGGCGGCGGTAGAGGTCGGTGAGCGGGTCGTGCGTCGTCCCGTGGTAGAGGCGCGCGTTGATGAGCACCTCGCCCGTGTGGTCGGCGAAGGCCTCGAGGGCCCGCAGGCGGTCGGGCGGCGGCGCGCCGACGGGCAGGGCCAGGACGAGGACGCCGAGGGGCTTGACCACGCGCGCGCCGGGGAAGCGGCGCCGCTCGCGCGCCACGGCCGAGGGCGTGCGCAGCCCCAGGCGCAGGGGGGCCACGACGACGGTCATGAGCCCGCCGGCGCGGGCGGGCAGGGCGGCGCCGGCCGGCAGCCCCTCGCGGACCACGAGCGCCCCCCCCGACATCGCCTGCTCGACCAGCCGCCCGAGCTGCGGGTCCTCGAGCACGCCCTCCTGGTCGACCGCCTGCGCGGCGAGGACGACGAGGTCCTGGCCCTTCTCGCGCGTGGCGAGGAAGCCCGCGTCGGCGCCCGCGAGGGTCATCGCGACCGTCAGGCTCGACGCCGCCGTGCGGCCCAGGTCGAAGCTCTTGGCGCTGATCAGCCGGTCGGGCTCGTAGAGCACCGCCCAGTGGGCCACCGGTCCGTGGGGTGCCCCCGGGGGGGTCGTCGTCGCGGCGGCGGGGTGCTCGGCCTCGGTCATCAGCGCTGGAGGATGGGCAGGTAGCGCAGGGGCACCTGCAGGATCAGGAGCGAGATGGCCGTGCCGTAGGAGCGCCCGTAGGGGCTGTCCCAGTGGGCGTAGCCGCGGCGCAGGGCCAGGAGCTCGCGCCGGATCGCCGGGAAGTAGTGGGCCCACTCGGGCCCGCCGCGCTGGAACATGGCCTGGACGGCGTAGAGGTGGGTGTAGAAGAAGAACGGGTGGCGGTTGGGGTCGGTCGTCAGGTGCTGGCGCAGGTAGGCGTAGCCCCGCTCGCGCGCCTCGCCGTGGTACTCGCCGGCCGCGTGGAGCACCGAGACGCCGGCGGCCGTGAGGGCGGGCGACGTCTTGCCCCAGCGGAGCGCGTAGCGCACCCCGCCGTCCTTCGGGTCCTGCGAGGCCTTGATGTAGTTGACGGCGCGGTCGATCACCGAGGCGTCGACCGCGATCCCGGCGTCGCGCGCCGAGCGCAGGCCCTGGATCTGGGTGATCGTCACCGAGCCCTCGTCGCGCGGCGAGTCGGGGGTGTAGAACCAGCCGCCGTCGGGCGTGATCGAGCGCTCGGTGAGGCGCACGGCGGCGGTGATCGCCTCGTGCATGCGCTCGCGCAGGGCCGGCTCGCGCGTCTGGCCGTAGGCCTCGGCCAGGAACAGGAGGGCGAAGCCGTGCCCGTGCATGGGCATGGGCTTCTCGACGCCCTCGTCGAACGGGTCGTCGTTGCCCTCGAAGAGCAGCCCGTGCCAGCGGTGCCCGCGCTCCTCGCGCCGCTGGCTGTCGAGCACCCACTCGACCGCGCGGCGCACCTGCCGCGAGTACTTGCCCGAGTCCGGCGTGTCGCCGTGGGCCAGGAGGGCCAGCCCGGCGAGGGCCGTGACCGACATCTGGTAGCGCTGCGGCGTGCTCGGCCACCGGCCCGACGTGGAGAGCTGCTCGCGCGCCAGCCAGGCCACGCCGCGCTCGATCGCGTCCATCGTGTCGCGGTCGAGCTCGTCGAACCCCGGGTCCGCCGGGCTGCGCGCCGCCGGCGCCCCGCGCTCCTGGCCGACCGCCGGCGCCGGGACGGCCAGGGCGGCGGCCACGGCCAGGCCGGCCGCCGCGAGGGCGGTCAGGCGTCGATGCGCGGGGCAGGCTGGAGTCGCTCGCATCCGACCACCGTCGCCGTCTGGCGACAGTCCAGAGCCTAGCACCCGGGCCGGGCCGCGCGCCACGCAGGGGCGCGCGCGGACACGTCAGCGGCGCCGCTCCGGGAGGGGCATCACCAGCCCGCGGTCGAGCTCGACGAGCAGCCCGCCGCGCGCGACGGCGTCGGCCCCCAGCCGGTCGCGGGGGACCGTGAAGTCGCGGCCGTTGAACACGACGTCGAGGGGCCCGCCCAGCAGCGGCGCCGCCTCGTCGGCGGCCCGGCAGATCGCGTCCCAGATCACGGTGTGCGCGTTGCCGAACACGCCGCCGCCGATCGCCGTGAGGACGACGAAGCGCTTGCCGAGCGCGACGGCCCCCAGGAGCGTCCCGAGGTAGGCCGCCCGCAGGAGGGAGGCGCAGATCGCGTCGAGGTGCGCGCCCATGGCCCCGCGCCGGCTGTAGCCCGCGGCGTAGGTGGACGTGAACGCCTGCGCCACCCGCTGCCCCGGCTCGACCGCGCCGTCCCAGTCGTGCCCGAGGACGACCTCGACGTCGTCGTGGAGGCCGACGCGGATGAGGTCGAAGTTCGCCTCCAGCGCCGCGGCGAGGGCCGCCGGGTCGGCGACCGCCTCGCTCGTGAGGTAGCCGTGCTTCACCTGCGCGACGTCGGGCGGCAGGGCGTCGCCGAGCAGGTCGAGCTGGCGCGCGGCCGTCTGCTCGAAGCGCGAGCCGTCGGGCGCGGGCGCGGCGTAGTGGCGCAGGAGCGCGCCCGGGAACGCGCCGATCGAGGCGCGCGGCCCCTGGGTGAAGTCGTGGAAGTAGTCCGCCACGGGCACGAGGCAGGGCCGCGGCGCCTCCAGGCAGTTGAACTGCGAGGCCACCTGGAACAGCGTCCCCGGCGGCGCGATCGCCTGCAGGCCGCCCACGTCGGTGAGCGGGTGGGTCCCGAGCAGCGCGAACAGCCGCAGCCGCGCCGGCTCGCCGGCGGGCGCCCGCGCGGCCGCCCGGGCCCGCAGGTCGGCCAGCGTCGGCACCTCGAAGCGCCCGGCCTCGTACACGCGGTCGCCGACCGTCAGCCGCGCCGCGCCGCCCGGGTCGAAGGCCAGGCGCGACGGGTCACCCGCGAGGGCGCGCTCCGCGCGCGCCACCTGCGAGCGGTCCCCCCGGTCGGCCGAGGCGCGCAGGCGCTCGACCGCGTCGAGCACGTCGCGCAGGCCGGTCAGCCCCTCGAGCACGGGTCCTCCCCTCGTCGGCGAGTCTGACCGCGTCCGAGGGAGGCCGCCAGGAGCCCCGGGTCCGTCACGACCTGATGCGCTCCGCCCGGCGGTCCCCCCTGCAGCCCGCGACCGTGCAGCCGCCGTGCTCGGCGAGGCAGGCCGCGTGGTGGGGCGTGCCGCAGGCCAGGCAGTCCACGCGCTCCGCCGCGACGTTCGTCCGGCAGTAGGGGCACACGACGGCGCACACGCGCGCGCTGGCGCTCACCTCGACCGGCCGCGGCGCGCCGAGCCGACGCGCCACGTCGAGCAGGCACGCGACCAGCTCCTCCTGCTGCCGGGGCTGGAGGAGCAGCCGGGTGTGGCCCGGGGTCCGCGCGACCAGGCCCCGCGGGCCGAGCTCGATCGGGCTCTCGACGTGGAGGCGCTCGAAGGCCGTGAGGAGCGCCGCGGTCAGCGCGTCGTCGAGGGGCGGCGCCGGCGCGCCGCGCACGACGAGCCGGGCCGCGCCGCCGGCGTGGAGCTCGCGCTGGATGAGCGCGGGCCCCCACGGCGAGGCGAAGCCCACCGTCCACGTGACCTCGTCCGTGTCGGGGAGGATGGACGGCTGGACCCAGGCGGTGACGGTCACCTCGAGGCCGTCGCGGCGGCCGGCGACGCGCGCCGTGTGGCTCCCGTGCTCCTCGAGGCGGCCGCCGTCGAGCCGGCGCGCGAGGTCGCGCAGGAGCGTGCGACGGACGCGCATCGTCCCCTCGAAGTCGAACACCAGCGTGTCGCTCTGGACGACCCGGAGGAGCCCGGCGCCCGCGGTGATCGCCCCCAGGAGCAGCGCCAGGAACAGGGCCGGCCAGAGGAGGGGGTGGGCGGGCGGGAGCGCGAAGAGCGCGAGGCCCGCGGCGAACAGCAGCAGCGCCGCCACGCCGACCACCCACTCGAGCGCCCGCCGGCGCCGGACGGCCCGGGCGTCGGAGAGGACGGAGCGCGGCGCGCGCCGCGGCCAGGGGTCGGCCGGCGTCGCCACTCAGGCCCGGCGCCGGTGCGCGTGGATGAGGAGGACGTCGATGTCCGACGGGCTGACCCCGGCGATGCGGCTGGCCTGGCCGAGCGACCGCGGCCGGACCGCGGCGAGCTTCTCGCGCGCCTCGGCGGCCAGGCCGGCGAGCGCCAGGTAGTCGAGGTCGTCGGGGAGCGGCAGCCCCTCGAGCCGGCGCTGGCGCTCGACGTGCGCCGCCTGCCGCTCGAGGTAGCCGGCGTAGCGCAGCTCGGTCTCGAGGAGCCGGCGCGCCGCCGCCGGCAGGGCGAGGACGTCGGGGAGGTCGGCGGCCACCTCCTCGAGGACGGCGTCCTGGCGGCGCATGGCGCGGGCGAGGTGCGGCCGGCGGGCGAAGGCGGCGCGGCCGGCGGCGAGGGCCTCGCGCTTGCGGTCGAACGCGGCCCAGCGCGCGTCGTCGACGAGGCCCAGCGCGCGGCCGAGCGGGGTGAGCCGCTCGTCGGCGTTGTCGTGGCGCAGGAGCAGGCGGTGCTCCGCGCGCGACGAGAACATGCGGTAGGGCTCCTCGGTCCCGCGCGTGACGAGGTCGTCGATCAGGACGCCGATGTAGGACGCGTCGCGCGAGAGCACGAGCGGCGGCTGGCCGGCGACGAGGCGCGCCGCGTTGACCCCGGCGACGAGCCCCTGGCCGGCGGCCTCCTCGTAGCCGGTCGTGCCGTTGACCTGCCCGGCGAAGAACAGCCCCCCGACCGCCTTCGACTCGAGGCTCGGCCAGAGCTGGGTCGGCGGGAAGTAGTCGTACTCGACCGCGTAGCCCCAGCGCAGGACCTCGGCCCGCTCGAGGCCCGGGATCGAGGCCACGACGCGCGCCTGGACGTCGGGCGGGAGCGAGGTGGAGATCCCGTTCAGGTAGACCTCGAGCGTGTCGAGCCCCTCGGGCTCGACGAACACCTGGTGCGAGGCCTTGTCGGGGAACTTGACGACCTTGTCCTCGAGCGACGGGCAGTAGCGCGGGCCGACGCCGCAGATCACGCCCGAGTAGAGCGGCGAGCGGTCGAGGTTCTCGCGGATCGCCGCGTGGGTGGCCTCCGTCGTGCGCGTCACCCAGCAGGCCACCTGCGGCAGCGGCGGCGGGCCGTCGGACAGGAACGAGAAGAGGACCGGCGCCGCGTCGCCCGGCTGGACCTCCATGGCGCCCGGGTCGAGCGTGCGCCCGTTCACGCGCGGCGGCGTGCCCGTCTTCATGCGCCCGGTGCGGATCCCCGCGGCCGCGAGCGCCGCGAGCAGCCCCGACGGCGGCTCGCCCATGCGCCCGCCCTGGTGCTGCTCGAGGCCCTGGTGGAGGACGCCGCGCAGGAAGGTCCCGTTGGTGAGCACGACCGCGCGCGCCGTGTAGACCCGCGCGCCCACCTGCACGCCCGTGACGCGGCCCGCCTCGACGAGGACGTCGGTCACGTGCTCCTGGCGGAGCGTCAGCCCGGGCTGCGCCTCGACGGCGCGCTTCATGGTGGCCGCGTAGCGCGGCTTGTCGCACTGCGCGCGCGGCGCCTGCACCGCCGGGCCCTTGCTCGTGTTGAGCAGGCGGAAGTGGATCCCGGTCGCGTCGGCGGCGCGGCCCATCTCGCCGCCGAGCGCGTCGACCTCGCGCACGATCTGGCCCTTGGCCTGCCCGCCGATCGACGGGTTGCAGGACATCTTGCCGACCGTGTCGAGGTTCGCCGTGAGCAGGAGCGTGCGCCGGCCGAGGCGGGCCGCGGCCAGGGCGGCCTCGATCCCGGCGTGGCCGGCGCCGACGACGATCACGTCCCACGGGTCCATGGGGCGTCGATCTTACCGGGAGGCGCCCGGGGCGCGGGCGCCGCGCACCCGATCGACGAGCGCCGTCAGCGCTGCTTCATGAGCGAGCGGTACCGCTCCTGCGCGGTCCTGGCGTTTCGTCCGTAGTACTCCCTGGCGTGCTGCTCGATCCCCTTGACGAGGTCGCTCATGACGCTCAGCGAGCCGAAGGCCTTGCGGACCGCCTCCTCCTGCGCGGGCAGCAGGGCGCCGGTCGCGCCGGCGAGGCCCTGCTGGAGGATGTCCCTGTAGGCCTTCAGCTTCTCCTGCGCCTTGTCGGCGTGGGCCGTGACGGCCTTGGCGTGCTTCACGACGCTGCCCATCACGCGCTGGACCTCGTTCATGGCGACGATGTTGCCGCGATCGGCGCTGTCGACGTGGGCGGCCGCCCTGTTCCAGGCGCTGGCCGTGGCCTGGTACTCCTTCGCGACGTCGTCCAGCTTGGGGCCCAGGCCCAGGCTGAAGGCCTTCGTCGCCCAGCGCTTCCCGATCACCGGACCGAGGTGCTGGTCGAACGCCTGCTTGAACGAGCGCCACTGCTCGCGGAGCTTGATCTTGTCCATCACCCCCCCGGATAGGTCGGCCGCGCCCGCTGCGGGTCGGTCGAGCCGCTCCCCGAACTGTAGCACCGGAGGGCGGCCGCTTCAGCCCTTCTGCACGAGCGCCAGGTCGGCGAACCCGGCCGCGAGCAGCGCGTGGACCTGCTTGAGCAAGGCCAGCCTGTTCGTGCGCTTGCGCGGGTCCTCGTCGAGGACGAACACGCCGCGCGGCGCCGGCTCGAAGAAGGTGTGGACGACGTCCGCCAGGCGCTCGGCGTAGAGGGCGCCCGCGTCGACGTAGCGCCGCTGGGCCACGAGGGCGGTCACCTGCTCGCGGCACCCGGCCAGCGCGGCGTGCAGGGCCTGCTCGGCGGGGTGCTCGAGGCTGGCCTCGTCCACGTCCTGCGGGTCCACGCCCTCGCCGCTCTTGGCGGTGATGTTGCGCGTGCGCTCGACGAGCTCGAACAGCCGCTTGAAGCGGGGGTCGGCCGCGAGCTGCACGAGCGCGTCGAGGCGCGCCCACGCGTCGACGACGTTCGACGGGTCGGCGCCCGAGCCGAGGACCGCCCGCACCAGGTCGACCGCGTGGCGCTCGCGGTCGGCCTCGACCATGAGCCCCTCGACGCGCGCCCGGAAGTAGTCGAGCACCTCGGCCTCGAGGGCGTCCCGGTCGCCGCCGATGCCGTCGGGCAGCTGCGCGATCGCCGCGCGCACGAGCCGCGCGTAGCCGCCGTCGAGCCCGCGCTCGCGCAGGATCCGGAGCACACCGATCACCGAGCGCCGGACCATGAAGGGGTCCTTGCTCCCGGTCGGCTTGCGCCCGGTGGCCCAGGCGCAGGCGATCGTGTCCAGCTTGTCGGCGATCGACAGGCAGATCCCCACCTGCGAGCTCGGCAGCGGGCCGCCCTCGCTCCGCGGCAGGTAGGCCTCGCGGAGCGCGTCGGCGACGGCCGCCGGCTGGCCCTGGAGGCGGGCGTAGATGCTGCCCATCTCGCCCTGGAGCCCGGGGAACTCCTGGACGATGTCCGTGGTCAGGTCCGTGCGCGCGAGCTGCGCCGCGAGGTGGATGTGCAGCGCGAGCGTCGCGCCCGGGCCGACGGCCTTGGTGACCTTCTGCCCGGTGCCCGGCGTGGTCGTCGTGGGCGGGACCCAGCCGGCCACGCGGGCCACCTCGAGGGCGATGTGGTCGATGCGGTCGATCCGCGCCCGGTAGGTGCCCAGCTCCTGCATGAAGACGATCTCGTCGAGCTTGTCGACGCGCTGGTCGAGCGGGACCTTCTGGTCCTGCTCGAAGAAGAACAGCGCGTCGTGCAGGCGCGCGGCGAGCACCCGCTCGTTGCCGCCGCGGATCACGGGGTCGAACGGGCGGTTGGCCACGTAGGCGAAGCGCGGCTGGAGCCGCTCGCCGCCCTCGTCCGGGATGGGGAAGTAGCGCTGGTGCCCGGTCATCGCCTCCTCGACGACGATCGCGGGCAGGCGCAGGTAGCGCTCCTCGAAGCGGCCGGCGTCGACGAGCGGCCACTCGACGAGGTTGGTGACCTCGTCGACGAGGTGCTGGCGCGCCGCGAGCGCCTCGGGCGGGACGTGCCTCCTGAGCCCCTCCTCGACCGCCTTGCGCCGCTCGGCCGGCACGACGAGCACGTGCGCCTCGCGCAGGCGGTCGACGTAGGCCTTCCACGAGGCGTCGCGCAGGGCGAACGGCTCGGGGTCGAGGAAGCGGTGCCCCTGCACCACGCGGTCGCTGCGCACGCCGGCCCAGGTGAAGGGCACGACCTCGGCGCCGAGCAGGGCGGTGAGCCGCCGCACCGGGCGGGCGAAGCGCACCTTGGCGCCGGGCACCCAGCGCATGCTCTTCTTGAAGGGGATCGCCTCGATGAACCCGGGGAGGCGCTCGGCCAGGACCTCGAGCGTCGGGCGGCCGGCGACCTTGCGGGCGGCGTACAGGTAGCGCGTCGTCTTCTTGCCCTTGGTCACCTCGCGCCACTCGAGCGCCGCGACCGCCACCCCCATCGACTCGGCGAACTTGAGCGCGGCCGTCGTCGGCTGGCCGTCCTTGTAGGCGGCCTGCTCGGAGGGGCCCACCTTCTCCTCGACGACGTCGGGCTGGCGGTCGGGCAGGTCGCCCGCCCAGAGCGCGATGCGCCGGGGCGAGCCGCCCACCTGGACCTCGCGCGGCGCCAGGCCGACCTCGGTCAGCCCCTGGGTGACGATCCTCTGCAGCTCGGGCAGGGCCCGGTCGAGGTAGCTCGCCGGGACCTCCTCGGTCCCGAGCTCGATCAGCAGGTCGGGCATGGGAAGCTCCTAGACGGCCTGGCGCTGCCCGCGCAGCAGCGGGTAACCCATCTCCTGGCGGAACTGCACGAACGCCTCGGCGGTGCGCTGGGCCAGGGTGCGGATGCGGTTGATGTAGACCTGCCGCTGGGCGACCGAGATCGCGCCGCGCGCCTGCAGCAGGTTGAAGGCGTGCGAGCACTGGAGCACGTGGTCGTAGGCCGCGTAGACCAGCGGGCGCTCGAGGACGAGCAGGCGGAAGGCCTCGCCGTAGTCCTCCTCGAAGCGGCGCAGGAGCAGCTCGACGTCGGCCTCCTCGAAGTTGAAGCGCGAGCCCTGCTGCTCGGTCTCGAGGTGCACGTCGCCGTAGGTCACGCCCGGCGTCCAGGTGAGGTCGAACACGCTGGTGACGCCCTGGATGAACATGGCGAGGCGCTCGAGGCCGTAGGTGATCTCGAAGGTGATCGGGTCGACCTCGAGCCCGCCCACCTGCTGGAAGTAGGTGAACTGCGACACCTCCATGCCGTCGAGCCACACCTCCCAGCCGAGGCCGGCGCAGCCGAAGGTCGCCTGCTCCCAGTCGTCCTCGACGTAGCGCAGGTCGTGCTGGACCGTGTCGATCCCGAGCGCCCGGAGGCTCCCCTCGTAGAGGGCCTGCGCGTCGTCGGGGGCGGGCTTCACGATGCACTGGAACTGGTAGTAGTGCTGCAGCCGGAAGGGGTTCTCGCCGTAGCGGCCGTCCTTGGGGCGGCGCGACGGCTCGACGTAGGCCGCCCGCCAGGGCTCGGGGCCGAGCGCGCGCAGGAACGTGTGCGGGTTCAGCGTGCCCGCGCCCTTCTGGAGGTCGTAGGGCTGCACGACGAGGCAGCCCTGCTTCGACCAGTAGGTCTGCAGGGTGAGCACGATCTCCTGGAAGCTGAGGGCCACGGGGCCTCCTCCTCGGGGGCGGCGACTATATCACCGGTGTTAGGATTCGACGCCGAGGGAGCCATGCCGCAGCGGATCGACTACCCGACGGTGCCCGGCAAGCGGTGGGAGTGGCACTACGTGCTCCTCAAGGAGTGGCTGCGCACGGTCCAGCCGGGGCTCGGCGAGCGGAAGTACGCCAAGTGGCTGCGCACCCGGAAGGTCTTCGAGCGGCGGTTCATCGGCTACGGCGAGCAGCTCCTGGGCCTCGAGCGCCAGGGGCGCGAGGTCGTGCTGGGCGAGGTGGGCGAGGAGCTGGTCGAGGCGCTCGACGCGGCCGAGGCGGCGGCCGAGAAGGCCCAGGCCGCGGCGCTCGAGCGCGGCCCGGGGCGCGACATGCCGAGGCCGGGGCCGACGGGCCGGACCGCGCGGCCGCCCGCCCGGCGGGGCGGCGGCGACGAGGACGACGGCCTCCCCGACGGCGTCGACGGCGGCGGCGACGCCGCCCCGGCGCTCGGGCCGCCCACGCCCGAGACCGACCCGTTCCTGCGGGCGCTGCTCGAGCGCTTCACCGAGCTGAACCCCTACCTGTCGATGTTCGCCCTGCGCGAGATCGCCGACGGCTTCCTGGCCCCGACCGAGCTCATGCGGCGGATCGGGTCGGCCTCGTTCGAGGGCGCGCGCCCGAACATGCAGCAGCTCGAGGGGTGGATCACCTGGCTCGAGTGGCTGGGCGGCCTGAGGAAGGTCGGCTTCCGCCACAAGGCCGGCGCCGCCGCGCGGGAGATCGCCGCCTACCTGGTCGAGATGCCCCTCGAGGAGCTGCTGGCCGGCGACGACGAGCCGGACGAGGCGCCGGCGGGCGGCGGCGACGCGGACGAGGAGGCCGCCGAGGAGGCGCCCGCGCCGTCGGCGGCGGCGCGCCGGCCTGCGCCGGTCGACGAGGACGAGGACGAGGACGACGGCGCGGGGGGCCCGGACGGCGACGACGACGACGAGTTCGACGACGAGGGGCTCGACCTGCCGCCGAGCGCCGAGGCCGCCCCCGACGCGGAGGCCTACTGGCGGCGCGAGCCGGCCGGCGGGGGATCGACCCTCGGCGCCCTGACGCGCGGCCTGGCCGCGCTGGACCTGGGCCAGCCCGAGACCGAGACCGAGGCCGAGACCGAGGCCGAGGCCGAGGCCGAGACCGAGACCGAGACCGAGGCCGAGGCCCCCGAGACCGAGGCCGACCGCGTGTCGGCGCCGGTCACCCGCCCGGTCCCGGCGGCGAGCCCCGGGCCGGCCGCGGCCCCCGTGGCCCTGGCGCCGCCTCCTGCGGCCGTGCGCGCGGCGCCGCCGAGCCGGCCGGCCGGGACGTCGGCGTCCACGTCAGCGCCGCCGGTCGCGCCGGCACCCACGACGGCACCAACGACGGCACCGCCGGCGCCCATGTCGGCGCCGTCGCTCTCACCGCGACCGGTGGCCGCACCCGCTCTGCCGCCTCCCGGTGCGCGCCCGGTCGCCCCGGTCGGGGCGCAGGCGCTCCGCGCCGAGGCCGTGAGGCAGGCGCTGGACTGGTGGCTCGACGAGCCGCCCGGGCCGTCGCTCGCGCAGGCCGCGGGGATTCGCGTCGGCGCCCATCCATCCGGCAAGCCCGTCGGCCTGTTCAAGCTCCTCGCGCTGGCCGGCCTCCTCGAGGCCGGCACGGTCGACGAGGCGCTCGCGCTCTTCCGCGCGATCGACGCGGCGCTCGAGGCGCACGTCGCCGAGGGCGCCCCCCTCGAGCAGGTGCTCGAGGCCGCCTGGGCGCACGGCGCGCCCCCGGCCCTCGAGGAGCGGCTCGTCCACCTCCCGCGCTGGCGGCGGGCCCTCCTGGCCCTGCCCTTCAAGGCCCTCTCGCCCTCCCAGGAGGCCCGCGTCCTCCTGCGCACCCTCCGCGACGCGGTCACCGGCCCCACGCTCGGCGCCGGCCTGGTCGTCGTCGTGCGCGAGCTCGCGCGCAGCGGCTGGCGCCTGCAGGGCGTCGACGCCATCGAGTGGCTGCCCTTCCCGCCGGCCGCCGCCGCCGCCGAGGCGCCGCCCACGACCTGATCCGGCGCAGGGCCTGGCCGACACGCCAGGCTGCGCCCGTTCGCTGATCCAGGGACGCGGTGGCCGACCCGGGCGCCTCCTGCGCCCGTACATGCACCAGCACGGCGATCCGCCCCCGCAGGCCCACGACGGGCGGAACGCAGCCGCGAGCGAGGCGAGGCCGCGGAGGACGAGGCGAGGCCGCGCGAAGGCGAGCGAAGGCGGCCTCCTGGCCGCCGAGCGAGCCTGAGCGGTCGGGCGCCGCGCGTCAGTGCGGCGCCCGACGGACGGCATCGCCCGTCATCCGCGGCCGCAGCCGTCGATCACACCACGTCATCCGCGGCCGCAGCCGTCGCTATCTCAACCGCTCCCAGAGGGGGCCCTTGCGCACCGCCTCGAGCCGCGGCTCCTTCGCCGCCCGCTCGGACCAGTCGAAGCCGTGGAAGGAGGCGGCCTGCAGCCACTCGACGGCCTGGACGTGGTCGGCGTGCGTGGCGCCCTTCTGGCTCGCGATCACCACCGCGGCCAGGTAGTAGGCCTCGCCGGCGTCGTCGCGCACCGCGGCGACGAACAGGAGGCTCTGCAGCGCCAGCTCGTCCTGGTCCGCGCCGTAGGCGAGGACGCCCAGGAGGACCTGCGGGGCGATCAGCGTCGGGTCGTGGTTGACGAGCGTCTCCAGCTGCTCGGCCGTGCGCTTGCCCACCTCGACCTCCGGGCGGGCGACGAGGGCGCGCGCCACCTGCGGCGCGGCGCGGAGCATGGTCTCGAGGTCGGGCTCGAACGGCAGGGCGTCGCGGTCGATCGCCACCATGCGCTCGGCGTGCTGCGCCAGGTCGCCGTCCGAGAGGCGCGAGGCGTTGCGGAGGAGGTCGAACAGCGCCACGGCGTGGCGGTCGTCGGTGTGCGCGGCCCGGATCCCGGCCGCGAGCGCCGCCCACACGTCGCCCGTCCGCGCGCGGGACCGCGCGAGCATGGCCCAGGCGTCGGCGCGCCAGGGCGCGCGCCGCGTGGCCTCGGTCGCCGCCTGGAGCGCGCCCTGGGGGTCGCGGCTGTTGAGCAGCGACTCGGCCTTGCGGCGCAGCTGCTCGGCCACGCGGTCGCGGGCGTCCATGTCCTGGCCGAGCGTGCTCTGCCGGCGGCGCACCTCCTCGTCGCGCTCCTGCAGGCGCGCGCGCAGCGGGTCGCCGGGCGGCAGCGGGGCCATGGCCGCCGCGATCATCTCGCGCTCCAGGCGGTAGCTCTCGAGCGCCCACGGGGCGCGCCGGCGCAGCTCGTCGAACCGCTGCAGCGCCTGCTCCACCTTCGTCGTGGTCGTCTCGCCGTCGGCGGCGTTCGGGGGCTCCCGGAGCGTCAGGTAGGCCCGCAGCGCCAGGAGCTCGAGCGTCTCGCCCCGCCTGGCCAGGGCCGCGCTCACCGTGTCGAGGGCCTTGGCCGGGTCCCGCTCGCGCACCTCGCGCGACCCCTGGTGCAGCGCCGTGAGGACGAGCACCTGGCTCGAGCCGGGGTTCACCTCCCTCGCCCGCTTCAGGAGCGCCTCGGTGCGGGTGTGCGACCCCTGGAAGTGCGTCAGCGACGCCAGCCCCGTGAGCGCCTGCGTGTGCAGCGGGTCCAGCCAGACGGTGCGGCGGTAGGCGTCCCGCGCCAGCTCGAGGTGCTGGCTCTGCGCCGACCCCAGGAGCTCGCGCGCGAGCTTCTCCTCCCGCAGGCCGCGGGCGAAGTAGAAGCCCTCGCGCCGGCGCACGTCGCGCTCGAACCGCGCCGCGCGGGTCCGGAGCACGCGCGCCTTCTCGGGCTGCCGCTCCTCGAACACCCGCGCCAGGGCCGCCATGGTCCACGGGTCGCGCGGGTCCTCGTCGTAGGCCTCCTGCAGGCGGGCCTGCGCGCGCTCGGGGGTGCGGGCGTGCTTCTGCAGGAGGACGAGGCCCTGCCCGCGCTTGGCCTCGAGCGAGCGCGGGCGCTGCCGGAGCACCTGCTTGAACAGCCCCTCGGCGGTCTCGAGGTGCTGGTCCTCGAAGCTCGGGTCGAGCTGGACCGTCGCCAGGAGCAGCCGCCCGGCCGAGGAGGCCTCGTCGAGGCCGTGGGCCTTGCGCGCGTGGTCGTGCGCCTCCTTCGCGTTGCCGTTCGTGGCGTGGACCCGCGCCAGGACGCGCTCGGCGCGCGCGTTGAGGCGCCAGTCGCGCGCGTACGTGCGGAGCGTGACGGCCTCGGCGTCGCGCGCCGCATCCTTGAGGTGGAGGAGCGCCTCCTCGGCCTCCGCCTTGACGACGAGCGCCAGGAGCGAGCCCGGGTCCCGCTCGACGGCCGCGCGCGCGTCCTCGAGCGCCTCCGCGAACAGGCCCGCCCCCATGAGCGCCTCGGCGCGCGCGACGAGCGGGCCGGCGCTGGCCGGGCCGTGGCCCGTCAGCGCGAGGGCCTCGGCGAAGGCGTCGCGCCCGGCGAAGCGGTCGCCCCCGCGCATGAGGACCTCGCCCAGACAGGCCTTCGCCGCCCAGTCCGCGCCGGGGGCCGCCGCGGCCGCGAGCGCGTCCTGGCGGGCCTTGTCGGGCTCGCCCATCTCGAGGTAGGTGCGCGCCCGCTCGACGAGCAGCCGCGCGCGCAGGCCCGGCGCGTCCGCCTCGGCCTTCTCCAGCCGCTCGATCGCCTGCGTCAGCACCGGGATCGCGTCGGCGTAGCTCTCGAGCAGGAACAGCGCGCGGGCGCGCCCGAGCTGGGCGCGCAGGTCGTCGGCGCGCTCGAGGGCGGCGCGGAACTGCTCCAGCGCCTCGTTGAGGCGCCCCGCCAGGACGTGCAGGTCGCCCTGGGCCAGGAGGGCGCCCGGGTCGTCGGGCTTGACCTGGTCGAGCACGGTCCGCAGGTCGTCCTGCGCCTGCGTGAGCGCGTCGCCCTCGTTGCCGAGCATCGTGGCCCGGGCGCGCAGGACGAGCGCGCCGGCGCGCGCGTCGCGCGCCGCCTCCTCGCGCGCCTTCAGCTTCTCGGCCGCCGGCTCGCGGTTCTCCGGCAGCTTGATCCCCTCGAGGCTGCGGGCCATGCCGTCGAGCGCGTCGAGCGCCGTCGCGGCCGCCTTGAGCGCGTCGGGCACGTGGACCACCGCCACGGCCTTCGTCCCCGCCGCCACCTGCTCCTCGGCCGTGCTGAGCGCGTCGGCCAGCGCGACGTCGAACTGGCCCAGCTCGGTCGCGAGGAGGACCTTGTACTGCTTGTGCTGGGCGTGCTTGTAGCTGGCGAAGATGCCGCCGACCGACAGGACCAGGAGGGCCGCGCTCCCGCCGACGACGAGCGGCACCGTGCCCTTGCGCCGCAGGCGCTTCATGGCGCGCGCCGCGACGCCGTCCGGGCGGGCCGAGACGGTCCCGCCGCCGAGGAGGGCGCGGATGTCGTCGGCCAGCGCGGCGGCCGTCGGGTAGCGGTCCTCGGGGTGCTTCGCCATGGCCTTGAGGCACACCGACTCGAGCGCCTTGGTCAGCTGCGGCTTGACCCGGCTCGGCGGGACCGGTTCGTCGTGGATGATCCGGTTGTAGAGCTCGACCGTCGTCTGGCCGACGAACGGCAGGCGGCCGGTGGCCAGCTCGTACATGATCACGCCGAGCGCGTAGATGTCGGCGCGCGCGTCGATGTCCTTCGACCGGCCGGAGGCCTGCTCCGGCGACAGGTAGTAGGGCGTGCCGATCACCGCGCCCGTCTTGGTGAGCACCGACTGGTTGTCGGCGTTCTTGGCCAGGCCGAAGTCGGTCAGCTTCGGCTGCATGTCGTCCTGGACGATGACGTTCGCCGGCTTCAGGTCGCGGTGGACGATCCCCTGCTCGTGCGCGTAGTGGACGGCGCGGGCCACCGCCTCGAGGATCTCCATGCCGATCTCGAGGTCGAGGTCGTCCTTCAGCATGCGGTCGAGGGGCTTGCCCTCGATGAACTCCATGGCGAAGTAGGGGTAGCCCTGCCACTCGCCCGAGTCGAGGATGCGCACGATCCCAGGGTGGACGAGCTTCTGGTTGGCCTCGATCTCGCGCAGGAAGCGCTTGACCTTCTTCGCGCTCGCGCCGGCGTCGCCCAGGAGCATGACCTTGACCGCCGCGCGCTCCTTCGTCTGCTCGTGGTGGCCGAGGTAGATCGCCCCCATGCCGCCGCGGGCGATCTCGCGCTCGATCTCCCAGGGCCCGACCTTCTCCTGCACGCCCGTGCCCGGCCCGGCCGGCGCGCCGCCGAAGCCGCCGGGGTCGTGCGCTGCGCCCCCGTAGGCCGAGCCGTCGGGCGCGGTGAAGCCGCCCGACGGCGCGCCGCCGAAGGCCGCGCCCTGGGCGCCGTAGCCCTGGGCGCCGTAGGCGGAGCCCTGCGCCTCGTAGCCGCCGTAGGCGGAGCCCTGCGGCCCGTAGCCCGGCGCCGCCGGCATGCCGTACGCAGACCCCTGGGGGCCATAGGCCGGGGCGGGGGCGCCGTACGAGGAGGCCTGGGGGCCGTAGCCGGGCGGGGCGCCGTACGAGGAGCCCTGTGGTCCGTAGGCGGGCGCGCCGTACGAGGTGCCCTGGGCGGCGTAGGCCTGGCCGGGCGCGAAGGGCGCGTCGAGGCCGACGGTGACCTCCGCGTCGTCGTGGATGGTCATCGCCTCCGACCCGACCGTCGGCGGCCGCGGCTGCCCGTTGCCCGCCGGCGGCGCGGCCGGGCCGGCCTGCCCGCGGAGCTGCTCGAGCTGGCTCACCGTCATCCCGCCGGAGCGCAGCAGCGCCCGCGCCAGGTCGGCGGCCTGGCCGCCACGGACGAGCGCCACGGCGGCGTCGAGCTGGGGACGGGTCACGGCCCCGCGCTGGAGCGCGAGGCGGCCGAGCGCGATGTCGTCGGCGGTGAGGTCAGCCATGGAGACCCTCGGGGGTGACCATAGCCATCGGCGGCCGCGCGCGCAAGATTATCGACTTGAAGATGCTGAGGTTACGTGTGGAGACGGCCACGGAGGCGCGGAGCGACGGCCGCCGACGCTCCGCGCCCGCGACGGCCGCCGACGCTCCGCGCCCCCATGACAGCGACCGGGCTCGCCGCCTCGCGGCGCGCGCTCGGCCGTCTTCACACGGACCGCGCGGTCGGCCGTCTTCACACG
>JAMLIC010000060.1 GCA_023954375.1 Planctomycetota bacterium | reverse complement strand
GGCCCCCGCGCGCCCCGGCGCGCGGCGGGCGGTGGCGCGCGCCCCCCTGCGGCGCCCCACCGACCCGAGCTCGCCCATGGACCTGCGGGGCGCGCGCTTCACCCGCGCGGCGCGCCTGTGGCCGGCGCACGGGCGCATCGACATCGAGTGGGGGCGCGCCCTGCGGGCGGCGGGCGACCTGCCCGCCGCCCGGCAGGTCCTGGCGCGGGCGTGCCACAAGGCCCCGCGCGACCCGTGGGCCCAGCTCGAGCTGGCCTCGCTCCTCACGGCGCCGGCGGCCCGGCGCGAGCGCCTGTCGGCGGCGCGCCGCCTGGCGCCCCACGACCCGGCCGTCCGGCTGGAGGCGGCGCGCCAGACCCTGGCGCTCCGCCGCCAGCCCGAGGCATCCCCGGCGGAGCGCGCCGCCGACCACGCCCAGGCGGCGGCCGACCTGCGGGCCGCGGTCGCCGGACGCGCGGCGCTGCTCGACGAGGCCGTGGCCGCGCTGCTGGCGCTGCCCGACGTGGCCGTCGCCGACTTCGAGGCGCTCCTCGAGGGGGCCCACCCCGACGGGCGGCGCCGCTGCGTCGCGGCGCTGGCCGACCACTCGCCCGGGCCGGCGCGGCGGCTCCTCGAGCCGCTCCTCGGCCCCGGGGCCGACGCGCGCGACCTGGCGCGCGCGGCGGGCCTCGACCTGCGGCTCGGGCGGACGGAGCGGGCCCGGGCGCTCTGGCTCGAGGCCGCGCGGACCCACGCGCGGCCGGGGGAGCTCCTGCGGGTCGCGGCCCGCGACCTCGTGGCGCGAGGCCGCCTCGACGTCGCCGAGGCGCTGCTCGTCGAGGCCGCCGCCGCGCGCCCCGACGCCGCGCCCGTGTGGCGTGAGCTGGGCCGCCACCACCTCGGAGCCCGGCGCCCGGCCGAGGCCCGGCAGGCGCTCGAGCGGGCGATCGAGCTCGACCCGCAGGTCGGCGGGCTGGAGCTCGGCGACGCCTTCCTGGCCGATGGGCGGGCGGACTCGGCGCTCCTGGCCTGGCAGCGGGCGCTCGGCGCCACGGCCGACCGCCGCGAGCGCGCGGACCTGCAGCACCGGATCGCCCGCGCCCTGGCCGGCCGCGGCGACGAGGCCGGCGCGCGCGAGGCCGCCCGCGCGGCGCTGGCGCTCGACCCCTCACACGGCGGCGCGCGCGAGGTCCTGACGCGGCTCGGTCGCCAGGGCCGCTGACCGGCATCGTTCATGATCGAGTGAGCGCTGCGTCCGCGCCCGCGACCTCCTCGAGGAGCACCAGGAGGCGGTCGGCCAGCCCCGCGCGGTCGAACTCCCGGCCGAGCTGCCGTCCGGCCGCGCTCATGACGCGGCGGCGCTCGGGGTCGTCCACCAGCTCGACGATCGCGGTGGCCATGGCCTGCGGGTCTCCGGACGGAAAGCACACGCCGCAGCCGGCGCCGCCGACGAGCTCGGCCGCCTCGCCCGCGATGCCGAGGAGCACGGGCACCCCGAGGGCCATGAGCTCGAACAGCTTCGAGGGCAGGGTCCCGCGAAAGACGGGCAGGGGGGCGAGGTGCACGAGGCCCACGTCGAAGGCCGCCAGGTAGCTCGGGACGAGGTCGCGGGCCACGAAGTCGCGCACGACGACGCGCTCGAGCCCCAGCCGCGCCACCTCCGCCTCGAGCGCGACCCGGCGCGCGCCCTCCCCGAGGACCACGAACCACACGCGCGGGTCGTGGCGCAGGAGCGCGGCCGCCCGGGCCACGACCTCGAGCCCCTGCGCCAGGCCGACCGTGCCGGCGTAGCCGACCAAGAACGCGTCGGCGGGGACGCCCAGCGCGGCCTGCCGGTCCACGGGCCGCACGCGGGCCGGGTCGAAGCGGACGAGGTCCGAGCCGTTCGTGACCACGGCGGTCTTGTCGCGCGGGACGCCTCGGCGGACCAGGTCGGCCTGGATCGAGGCGTAGGCGCACACCACCCGGGCGGCGCTGCGGAGGAGCGAGCGCTCGAGCCGCTCGAGGGCCAGGAGCCCGGGGGCGGGCAGCGCCCCGAGCGACCGCACCGACGCGGGCCACGGGTCGCGCACCTCGAACACCCAGGGCCGCCGGCGGACGCCGGCGATCACGCGGGCCGCCGCAGCGGCGGCCAGCGTGGGCGACGTCCCCAGCGCCACGTCGAACGGCGGGAGCAGCGGGGTCGCCGCGACGGCCGAGGCCGTGAAGCTCATGTAGTCGAGGGACCGCCGGATCGTCCCTGCTGCGGGCGCCAGGTACGACCACACCCGCACGAGCCGGACGCCGTCGAGGTCCTCGACCTGGAAGGGCAGGTTCCGGTAGCCCGGGAAGACCACGCCCCGTGGGTGGTTCGGCACCGACGTGAGCACCGTCACCTCGTGTCCGCGCTCGAGCCAGCGGGCGGCGTGCTCGGCGATGCGGAAGGAGGCCGGCGTGATCTCCGGACGGTAGCGCTCGCTGACGACGAGGATGCGCATCGCGGTCCTTATGTCATCAGATCAGAGATGTCAGTCAGATCAGAGCTTGAGCGTCAGCGCCGCGCCGAGGGTCATGGCCTCGAACCCCCCGTTGCGGACGTCCGAGCGGGTGTACCCCGCCTGGACTCCGAGCTCGACGTGCTCCCACGGCTTCCAGGCGATGGTCGCCCGGTAGCTCTGCGTGCGCAGCTCGGCGCGGCGGCGGGGGTCCTGATGCCGCCAGCTCGCGACGAGCTGGAGCTCGAGGTCGTACGGCAGCGCCTGCGTCAGCGTGCCGGTGAGCGTCGTGGCGCGCTGGTACGCCGCAGCGGCCGACGCCTCGAGCCGGTGACGGACGGCCACGAGCAGCGTGGTGCCCTCGATGGGGAGCAGCGTGGCCGTCACGTTGACGATCGGCCCGGGGTCGAGGTCCACGTCGCGCGACAGCCCGTTGCGCTTCTTGACCCAGGGGACCTCCACGCCCGCGAGGAGGTCGAGCCGGAACCACTCGTCGACCTCGAGCTTGGCGCCCGCCACGGCGCCCGCCAGGCTCAGGTCGGGGAGCCGGGCGCGGTGGTCCATGTAGTGGATCTCGCGGAAGGTGCTCCCGACGAGGAGCTTCAGCGGCTGGCGCAGGTTGGGCGAGACCGTCGCGTAGCCGCCGCCGCCCCACTCCTGCGTGTTCGTGGGCTCGAGCACGTCCGGGAAGTTGCGCGACTCCGCGGCGAACGCGGTCGCCTTGGCCCCGAGGAGCGGGGTGAAGGCGTAGTCGAGGTCGAGGTTCGTCGCGCCCTGGAAGTTGCGCACCCGGCCGGTGAACTGCGGGTCCGTGTTGAACACCGCCCACGTGGCCGTGCCGCTCGACTTGACCGTCAGCGCGCCGACCTCCGCCTGGCCGACGTAGCGCAGGCGGTGCTCGACGGTGTCGCTGCCCCCGTGCTTCGCGAAGGCCAGGAACGTGGGCGCGTAGCCCACCTCGATCCACCCGCGGTCGGCCTCGAGGTAGGCGTCCAGCCCCGGGATCGCGAAGAAGATCGTGTCCCCGGCGCGGCGCGCGTTGCGCTGCTGGAAGACGTTGTCGGTGTAGAACGCGCCGGTGCGCAGGTACGGCTTGAGAGTCAGCCAGGGGGTCGGCTGGACGCCCTTTCGGTCCTCGAGCGGGAGGGGCGGGAGGGTGATGTCCTGCGCAGCGGCGGCCGACGCCCAGGCGAACGTGAGGAGCGCCACGAGCAGCCGGAGCGAGGAGGGGTAGCATGCGGCCATGCGGCCGGGGTGATACCAGAACGGGACGGCCCAGGGATACCCCCCAGTAACCTTCGTGTGGCCACCTGGGCGCCGGTCAGCGCCGCCGTCGGCGCGCCGGCAGCTCGTGGCACGTCGTCGAGGTCGCACGGCCGGCGCCCGGCTCGCCGCCGGCCGCGGCCGCGGGCGCGTGCCTCCTGGCCGGGGCACGCTGGCGGGCTCGCCCCCCGGCGATCGCTTCCGATGCTGGCGCGCCGGGTAGGTCGAGGTCACACTCTCGCGCGGGGGGGACATCAGCGATGAGTGCGTGCGCGAAGTGCGGCTTCGACAACCCGCCGGGCGGCCGCTTCTGCTCGGAGTGCGGCGGCCCGCTGGCCGCCGCCTGCAGCGCCTGCAACTCGGCGGCGAGCCCGCCCGGCTCGAAGTTCTGCGTCGAGTGCGGGGCGCCGCTCGGCGCCCCGGCGGCGGCCGCCGCCCCGGCGCGCGCGCCGTCGGGGCGGGTCCCGCCGCGCCCGCCGCCCCCGCCGCGCAGCGAACCGAGCGCGACCGCCTCGGCTCCCGCCGCCGGCGCCCCGCCTCGCCCGGGCGCGCCGCCGCGGCCCGGCGCGCCGCCGCGGCCTGGTGGCCCGCCCCGCCCGCCCGGGGCCCCGCCGCGTCCGGGCGGCCCGCCGCCGCGACCGACCGGGCCGGGGGGGGGCGCGCCGGCCGGCGGTCCCCCGCGGTCGCCGCACGTCCTGCAGCGCGTGGGCGCCGCCCCCCTCGTCCTGCAGCCCGGGCAGGTGTTCACGATCGGCCGCGAGGACGCCATGCTGACGATCCCGTCGGCCCGCGTCTCCCGCAAGCACGCCGAGATCACATGGGACCCGCAGGGGCGCCCCGTGCTCACGGACCTGGGCTCGTCGAACGGGACGATGGTCGGCGGCAAGCGCCTGGCGAAGCCGCACGTGCTCGAGGACGGCGACGAGGTCAGCGTCGGGCCGTACCTGTGCACCTACCGCGACCTCCGGAAGGGCCCGGCCGCGCCGGCGGCGGACGCGAACCTGCTCACGGCGCCCATGCTCGCGGACGCCATGGCCGGGCGGCTCGACCAGGTCAGCCTCTTCGAGCTGCTCCAGACGCTCGAGTTCAACCAGAAGACCGGCCTCCTCGAGGTGTTCGGGGCCGACGCCACCGGCAGCGTCGGCTTCCGCGAGGGGAAGCCCGTGTACGCCGAGGCGGACGACGCCGCGGGCGTCGAGGCGATCTACCTGCTCCTGCGTGAGAAGGACGGGCAGTTCACGTTCGGCCCCGGGTTCGACGCGAACCGGCCGGCGGACGTCCAGGCGCCCGTCACGGCGATCCTCATGGAGGCGAGCCGCCGCCAGGACGAGGGCGGCTAAGACGATGCCAGAGGGTCGGCGCGAGCTCAGGAGCTTTTAGCTGTTAGCTTTTAGCTGTTAGCAATCAGCGGTTGGCTCCGCCGACATCGCGCACCCATGCCCCACCCACGGACAGGCCAAACACCTCATCAAGCCAAAAGCTAAGAGCTAATAGCTAAAAGCTAATAGCTCTTAGCTATTAGCCAGAAACTACGCCCTTCCGCAGGAGACCGACGTGAGCGACGACCCGCTGCTGGGGCAGGACTGCTCCGGCTGGACGCTGGAGCGCAAGATCGGCCAGGGGGGCATGGGCTCCGTGTACCTGGCCCGGCGACCCGGCGACGACACCCCCGTCGTCGTCAAGTTCCTGGCCGCCGAGCAGGCGCAGAACCCGACCTGGCGCGGGCGCTTCCTGCGCGAGGCCCGGGTCATGGAGCAGGTGAAGCACCCGAACATCGTCGGGGTGCACGCGGTCGTCGACGACGAGGCGCCCTACATCGTCATGGAGTTCGTCGATGGCGGGGCCCTCGACGAGCAGCTCGCGGCGCAGGGCGCGTTCGCCCCCGCCGAGGCGGCCCGCCTGGCGCGGGACATCGCCCTCGGGCTCGCCCACGCGCACAAGAGCAACGTGATCCACCGCGACATCAAGCCGGCGAACGTCCTGCTCACGCGCGACGGGGTGGTGAAGATCCTCGACTTCGGCCTGGCGAAGACCGTCGCCGCGGACGACGGGCTGACCATGGCCGGGCAGGTCCTCGGGACGCCGCACTACATGGCCCCCGAGCAGTGGGGCGACCACCACGTCGACGCGCGGGCCGACGTGTTCGCGCTCGGGGCCACGCTCTACCAGCTCGTGACCGGCAGCCTCCCCTTCCCCGGGAGCGTCCCCGAGGAGATCTCGAACCTGGCCAAGGACGCCGCCTTCGCCTGGCCCCGCGAGCTCGTCGCGGACCTCCCCGAGGACCTCGAGATGGTGATCGTCCGCGCGCTGATCCCCGACCGGCAGTACCGCTACCCCGACGCGCAGGCTCTGGCCGACGACCTGCAGCGTGTGGTCGACGGGGCGCCGGTCGAGGTCCCGTGCCTCGTAGACGGCCACGGCTTCAGGCACCTGCTCATGCCCTGGGGCGAGTTCGTCGTCGGCAGCGACGACGCGTGCGGCGTCCTCCTGCAGGACGCGTCGGTCGCGCCGCAGCACGCCCACTTCACCCGGACGCCGATCGGCTGGCTCGTGCGCGACCTCGGCGCGCCGGGCGGCACGTGGGTCGGCAGCATGAAGATCGCCGCGGACGTGCTGCTGAAGGACGGCGACGAGCTGCGCTTCGGCGAGGTGGCCTGCACCTTCCGCGACGGCGGCCAGGGGGCGCGGCTCGAGACCGGGCCGGCCGCGGCGCGCCCGCGCCTGCGCGTGCCGGCCTACCTGTTCGAGGCCCTCCTGCGCCTGTCCGACCGGCGCTGCGTGCTGGCCCTGATCGAGGACCTGGACCGCCGCCCGAACGCCGCGAAGGTCGAGGCGGCCCGCGCCGCGCTCGCCCCGCTCTTCGGCGACGAGACCGCCGCGGCGGCGGCCGCGGCCATGGAGAAGGCGCAGCGGCGCGCGGCGGCCCGCCTGCCGGGCACGCTCTTCTCCATGACGCACGAGAACCTGGGCGACGACCTCGCCGCCTGGCTCGCGTTCTGGGAGCAGTCGCACTCGCACTTCCCCGACCAGGCGGTCCCCTCGGTGCCGGTCGGCGACGCCGCCCTGCGCGTGGTCAAGGGCGAGCCGGAGGTCCGCGACGTCATCCTGCCCGCCGCCGGCGAGGCCTTCACGATCGGCCGCGACGAGGGCTGCGCCGTCGTCGTCGCCAACCGCTCGGTGTCGCGCGTCCACGCCACGGTGCAGCGCCTGCACCGCAGGCTGATCATCCGCGACGGCGCGAGCCGGTTCGGGACGTTGCTCGGCGGCGAGCGGGTGATCGTCGCGCTCCTCGAGACCGGCGACACGATCACGATCGGCAAGGCCGAGCTCGTCTTCGGCGGGGCGCCGCCGGCGGTCGTCCTCCCCAGCGACGACCCCGAGGAGGACATGGTGTGGGTGGACCCCGAGGTCTACCTGGCGCTCGAGGGCCTGAAGCACCCGAGCACCGCGCTCGCGGCCACGCGCCTGATCGCGCTGGCGCGCGACCCGGGGTTCATCGCGGAGTCGGTCGCGCCCCTCTTCGCCGAGGCCGACCGGGCGCGCGCCGCCGACGCGCTGACGAAGGTCCTCGAGCGGCGCGCGGGCGAGGCGGCCAAGGTCCTCGCGGCGGTGCTCGGCCCGGACCCGGGCGACCGGTGGCAGGCCGCCTACGAGGCGAGGTGCGACGAGCTCCCCACGCAGGTCGTGCCGCTGAGCTGGCTCGGCGGTCCGGGCGGCTGATCGACCTCGAGCCGAGACGGGCCTCGCGCGCTCGGAGCGCGCGGCGCGTCCGTCACCGACCGCGGGGCGGCGGCCCGCCCCGCGGCGGCGGCGGCGGCGGCCGGCGGCCCGTCGGACCGGCCCCGGGCCGCCCCGGCCTTGGCGCGCCGGGGCGAGGCGGGGCCGGCGCGGGCCGCGGCGGCGGCTTGGGCGCGCCGGGCGGCAGCGGCTCCTCGACGCCGGCGTCCTGGGCCTCCTCGAGCAGGTCGCTGATCGTGCCCTTGAGGTCGTTCGTCGTGTCGGGCCCGACCGCCGCGTAGTTGAACGTCCGGAAGATCTTGCCCGTGGGGTTGCGCTTGTCGAGCGAGAACGAGTAGGTCCCCTCGCGCCAGGAGAGGAGGAGGAACAGCGCCTGCTTCCCGCGCTGCCCCTCGAGGTCCACCTTCGTCAGCTTGCCCTTGTCGAGGACCATCGTCCCCTCGCGGCTGCCCGCGCGGAGCACGAGCGTGCCCGACCGGCCGCGCACCTCGAAGCTGCGCAGGAGGCTGAAGACGCTCATCTCGGCCAGGCTCCCGGCCAGGGCGTCGCCCCCCTCGTCGATGATCGTCGCGCCGCCCGCGGGGGCCTGGGCCTCGAACTTCTCGGGCGCGCCGACGACGCGCGCCTTGTAGACGCACTCGTAGGGGCCGATCTGGATGCGGTCGCCGTCGCGCAGCTCATGCTCCTTGACCGCCTTGCCGTTGACGAGCGTGGACCCGGTCTCGCTCAGGTTTCGGAGCACCGGGAGCCCGGCGCGCCAGACGACCTCGGCGTGCTGGCGGGAGACGCGCTGCGACGGGATCGGCAGGCCGCTGCCCTCGGCGCGGCCGATCATGAGGACCTGACCGGAGGCGAGCCGGAGGGGGGGCGAGCCCTCGGCGACGAGCTGGTGCTCACGCCCTTCGGCCGCGCCCTCGGCGGCGCGCCCGCGCGACGGCGGCGGGGCTGCTCCCACGAGCGGCAGCCCGCACAGCTTGCAGTGGGTCGCCGACTCCGGACTGTGGGCGTAACCGCACGAGCACGTCACCAGCCCCTCCCCCCTCGCCGTGGCGCGGATCGCCCGCCGGCGGCGCACGAAGATCCTAGAGGGGCGGCCGACGCCACGCCACGCCGATCACCTCCGGTCGGCGGTTCGCCCGGCGAACGCCGACCGTGTAGGGTCGAGGGAGCGAGGTGCACGTGAGCCAGCCCGCGACCCAGACCGAGCGCCAGCTGCTGAAGGCCGCCCTCCGCTACCCCGGCGCCCACGAGGACCACCCGTGGGGCGAGACGGTGGTCAAGGTCAAGGGCAAGGTGTTCGTGTTCGTCGGCGGCCGCGAGGGCGGGCTCACGACGACGACGAAGCTGCCCCGCTCCGGTCCGGCCGCCCTGACCCTGCCGTTCACGGAGCCCTGCGGCTACGGCCTCGGCAAGAGCGGCTGGGTCACGGCGCGCTTCGAGCGGGGCGAGGACGTGCCCTTCGACCTGCTCCTGGCCTGGATCGACGAGAGCTACCGGGCCGTGGCGCCGCGGCGGCTCGTGGCCACCCTCGAAGGCGGGGCGGCCGGCGACGAGCGGCCCTCGAAGAAGAAGCCCGCCGCGAAGAAGAAGGTCGCCGCCAAGAAGAAGGTCGCCGCCAAGAAGAAGGTCGCCGCCAAGAAGAAGGTCGCCGCCAAGAAGAAGGTCGCCGCGCGGCGGGCGTAACGTCTTTCGCCGGCTTGGCGTGCGGGCCCCGCCTGGATGTAGGCTCCGGGGGTGCAGCCGACCGACTCTGCGTTGCGCGCCGCCCTCCTCGAGGCGGCGCGGTCGGGGCAGCTCGACGCCGAGCTCGCGCGGCGCGCGGGCGCCGCGCTGGAGCGCGCGCCACCCGGCGCGGGCGCCGCGGCGCTCCTCGCGGCCGGCGTGCCGCCGCTCTGGATCGAGTGGCTCATGGCGCGCGCCGCCGCCGTCGGGGGTCAGGCGGTCGGCGCGCCGCCGCGAGGCCCGGCGGTCGCGGGGCCGACGGCGAACGACGAGCCGTCCACGGAGGTCGTCGAGCCGTCGGCGCGGCGCGGCCCGGGCGAGACGGTGACGGGCACGCCGGGGAGCGCCTCGAGCGCGCTCGCCGCGTCCATCTTCCTGCGCCGCGTCCCCCCCGGGACGCGGATCGGCCCGTTCACGGTCGAGGGCGAGCTCGGGCGCGGCGGCATGGGCGTGGTCCTGCGCGCGCGCGACGACGCCGGCAGGCCCGTGGCCCTCAAGCTCGTGCTCGCGCAGCGCGACACCTCGCTCAAGCGGTTCGCGCGCGAGGTCGAGGCGCTCGCGGGGCTCGCGCACGACAACGTCGTCCGCTACCTCGGGTCGGGGGACGAGCCCATGCCCTGGCTCGCCATGGAGCTGGTCGAGGGCGAGGACCTCAAGGCGCGCCTCCAGCGGGAGCGGCAGCTCTCGGCGCCCGCGGCGGCGCGCCTCATGGAGGGGGTCGCCCGCGGCGTGGCCCACGCCCACGCGCGCGGGATCGTCCACCGCGACCTGAAGCCCTCGAACGTGCTCGTCCGACCGGGAGGGCAGGCGGTCGTCACCGACTTCGGGCTGGCGCGGAGCCTCGACGCCTCGCGCTTCACGCAGACGGGGGCGCTCCTGGGCACCCTCGCGACCATGGCGCCCGAGCAGGTGCGGGGGGAGCGCGTCGGGCCGCCCGCCGACGTGTGGGCGCTCGGGGTGATGCTCTTCGCCTGCCTGACCGGGCGCAGCCCCTTCAACGACGACTCGGCGATCGCCCTGACGACGGCGATCGTCCACCAGGAGCTCCCGACGCCGCGGAGCATCGACCCTCGCGTGCCCCTCGACCTCGACGCGACCTGCCGCGCCTGCCTCCAGCGCGACCCCGGCCTGCGGCCGACCGCCCAGGCGGTGGCCCGCGCCCTGCGCGAGCGGCGGCCGCCGGCGGGCGCGCCTACGGCGGCCGCCGGGCGAGGACGCGGGCCGCTGCTCGGCGGGCTGGCGGCGGTCGCCCTGGCCGTCGCTGCGGAGCGCGGCGGCGGTGTGGGGACCGAGGGCGCCGGCGCCGCCCCGGTCGTGGACGCGCCCCCGGAGGCGACGGCGCCGCCGTCAGGGCCGCCCGCCGAAGGGCAGGGCGCTGGCGCTGGCCTGGGCGCTCGGCGACGGTGCGCCGCCCCTCGTCGACGCGCCGCCGCTCTGGGACGCGCCCGGGCGGACGGCGGCGCCCCTCGCCGCGGTCCTCGACCGCCCGAGACGCGCGGCGGCGCGTGACCGGGCGTGCGCCGCCGCGGCTGACGGGCGCCTCGCCGCGCGCTACGACGCGCGCGACCTGGCCCCGACGCTGGTCACCCCGCCGTACCACGTCCAGGCGCGCGACGCGCCGCATCCGCTCCTCGCCCCGGCGCGCGACGGCGAGGGCTGGGTCGTGCACGCCGCGAACGACTCGAGCCAGACGGACGCCGACGTCGGCGCCGCCCGCTGGGCCGAGGCGGGGGTGTCGCTCCGCTGGCGGCGCGAGGCGCCGGTCGATGGCGACGACGTGTGGGTCCGGGTCGGCGTCGGCGGCGACGCGCCGCACCGGACGCTCAAGCTCGTGGGGCGCGGCGGCCGGCTGGAGCTCGAGGAGGCGTCGGTGCCCCTGCGCATGACGGACGCGTGGCGCCCGCTGCGCTTCGCGCCGGGCGCGGCGCCGGGGCGGCGCGTCGTCCTCGACGGCGAGGCGGTGCCGACCCTGGACGCGGCGGCGGCCGCGCCGGCGCCCCCGGGCCAGGTCAACCTGCGCGTCGGCGAGGCCTCGACCGGGGTGGCCGACCTCGAGGTCGAGGGGGTCCTCCTGCGCCCGGACCGACCGGCGATCGCCTGGGCCCCGGCCCGGCTCGGGCCGCGCGCGGGGGTCGCGGCGGCCTTCGAGGGCGAGCCCAGCGCGCACGGCGGACCGCTGGTCGCGCTCGGCGCCGGCGAGGGCGCGGCGTCGCTCGTCCTCGAGCTCGACGGGGGCGTGCTGCGGCTCCTGCGGGACGGCGTCACCGTCGCCAGCGCCGCCGCGGGGGAGGTGCCGTCGGGCTGGCTGCGCCTCGAGCGGCTCGGCGACGACCGGGTGCGCGGGGAGCTCGGGGCCGGCGGCGCGCGCGTCGTCGTCGAGGCGACCGACCCGCTGCCCTTCCCGGCCGCGTGGCTCCGCGCCGGCTGGGGCTCTTCGGCGCCGCGCGTGGCCTTCACCCGCGTCGAGGTCTTCCAGGGCCACGACGACCCGGCGCGCGCGGCCCTCGACGCCGCGGCGGCCGCGGGGGAGGCCGTCGAGCACCTCGCCCGCGCCGAGGCGCCCGACGCCGCGACGCGCTGGCGCCGCGGGGCCTGGGGCTGGCGCGCGACCGACCCGGCCTGGCTCGACCCCACGGTCGTCGGCGCGGCGCGGGCGCCGGCCGGCGGCGGCTCGCGGCGGAGGCCGCCGCCAGCTCGACGCCGCCCTCGCCGCCGGGCTGAGGGCGCGCGCGCCGAGGACGCCTTGAGCGGTCCTCGCCCGGGTCTGGCGGCGGACGCGGTCGGCGCCGCCGACGCGGCCGCGCGTCGACCAGCAGCTCCGGCCTCGACCGCGCCCGGGCGCGCGTGGACGCGGTCGAGCGCGACCGGACCTCGGCCCGGCCGTGCCTCCTCGAGCGGCTGGCCGGCGGCTACTACACGACGTGCGACGTCGACCCGCACAGGCGGCGCTGGCCGCGGCGGAGGTGCTCGCGCCGGAGCGCCTGGGCCTCGATGCTGGCGCGCCGAGGCGCCGCGGTCCGCGCGCGCCGCCCCGACCCCGCACCCCCGCTGGCCGCGCGGCGCTGACGCGCCGCCGCGTCTTCGAGCGCGCCCGGGCGGCCGGCGCGCCGCCGCGCGAGGTCGACGCCACCCACGCCGACGTCCTCATGGACCTGGGCCGCCTCGAGGAGGCGCTCGCGGTCTGGGACCGGGCCCTGGCCCACTCGGCCGACCACTGGTGGGCCTGGCTGCGGCGGGGCCTGTGCTTCCAGGACCTCGGGCGGCCCGACGAGGCGCTCGAGGCGATGCTCGGCGCGCTGTCGTTCGCGCCGGCGCGCGCCGACCTGCAGGAGGCCGTCCTCGCCCTCGCCGGCGGCGCGCCCCCGGGCCTCGCGGGCGCGGCGCTCGTCGCGCTGGCCGACGCGCGGGGCGAGCCGACCGGGTCGCCCGTGTGGCAGGCCGCGCTCGAGCGGGCGCGCCTCGGGCAGGGGGACGGGGGCCGCGACGGCGACCTGGCGCGCTACGTCCTCGCGCGGTCGGGCGCGGCGCCGCCGCCCTCCCACGCGCGCCCGACGGCCGTGCTCGCCGGCGCGTGCGCGGGCGACGCCCGCGCGCGCGACGAGCTGGCCGCCGCGGCGCGCCGCGACCGGCTCGTCCTGCACCTCGCCCGCCTCGACCCGGCGCTCGCGCCGCTGCTGGAGTAGGGGCCCGGCCCGGCGACGGCCGGCCGCCCGGCCCCGTATACTCGCCCCCCATGCCCGCCGACGCCCCGCGCGCGCCGAAGGCCGAGGCCGTGCCCCTGCACCTGGGCGGGGAGCACGTCTCCACCTGGCGCCTCGGCGAGTACCGCGTCGTGCGCCTCCTCGGCGAGGGGGCCATGGGCAAGGTCTACGAGGCCGTGCAGGAGTCGCTCCAGCGGCGCGTCGCGCTGAAGGTGCTCCCCGACGACTTCGCCCAGGACCCCGACGCCGTGACCCGCTTCGAGCGCGAGGCGCGCGCGGCGGCCGCGCTCGTCCACCCGAGCATCGTGCCGATCTACCAGTTCGGCTGCGCGGGCAAGACCTGGTTCTACGCCATGGAGTTCGTGGCGGGGCGCTCGCTGCGCGACCTGCTCAAGGAGCCGCGCGGGCCGCTCGCCGACCCGAAGAAGGTCGCCAAGTACGTCCTCAACGTGGCGCTCGGGCTCGACTACGCCCACGGGCAGGGCGTCGTGCACCGCGACATCAAGCCCGACAACATCCTCGTGCGCGAGGACGACCAGGCGCTGATCACCGACTTCGGCCTGGCGCGCCGCCACGACCAGCGGGCGATCACGCAGGCCGGCGCCCTCATGGGCACGCCCACCTACATGGCACCCGAGCAGGCCATGGGGCGCGCCGTCGACGCGCGGTCGGACGTGTGGGCCCTGGGCGTCACGCTCTACGAGTGCCTGAGCGGCGGGCGGCTCCCCTTCCCCTCGCAGCAGCTGCGGGCGCTGCTCATCCAGATCACGCAGGAGGAGCCGCCGCCCCTGCGGGCGCTCCGACCCGAGCTCTCGCCCGACCTGGAGGCGATCGCGGGGAAGTGCCTGCGCAAGGACCCGGCGGGGCGCTACCAGACGGCGAAGGAGCTGGCGGACGACCTGATCCGCTTCTTCCGCGGCGACGTGGCGCGCGCGCGGGAGGCGACGCTGGCGCAGCGCGCGGCGCGGCAGGTGCGGAAGCACCCGCTGACCGCGGCCCTGGCGGCGCTCCTCGTGCTGGTCGTCGTGGGGACCGTCGTCGGCGGGCTCGTGGTCGCGCGCGTCCGGGCCGTCGCGGCGGCCGGCGAGCGGGTGGCGGCCGCCGAGGCCCTCGTCGCGGGCCCGCTCGCCGCGTGGCGCGACGCGGCGGCCGCGCTCGAGGCCGCCCGCGAGGCGCGCGACGAGCCCCTGTCCGCCGACCGCGCCGCGGCGGTCGCGGCGCAGGAGGAGGTGGTCCGGCGCCTGGCGGCCCTGCGGGGCGCGGAGGCGCGGCTGCTCGACGGGAGCGCCGACGCCGACCCGCCCGCGGCGCGGGCCCTCGAGCACGCGCGCGACGCCCTGCGCCTCGCGCCGGCGGGGCACGCCCACGCCGCGCGGGGCCTCGACCTCGCCCGCGGGCTGCTCGAGGCCCTGCGCGGCCGCGCCGAGCGCGACGGCGACGAGGCGCTCGTGGCCGCCGTCGACCGCGAGCGCGAGGCGCTCGGGCTCCTCGACCCCGCGCGCGAGCGGCGGCCGCGCCTGCTCACGGTCGAGACCGCGCCGCCCGGCGCGCGCGTGACGCTCCACCCGGTCGTCGTCGACGCCGACCGCGCCTGGTCGCTCGGCGACGCGCAGGACCTCGGGCCCAGCCCCGTCACCCCGGGCCTCGAGGTGCTCCCGGGCGAGTACCTCCTCGTGCTCGAGGCGCCCGGGCGCGTGCCCGCGCGGGTGCCCCTGCACCTGCGCCGCGGGCCCGACCCCGTCGTCGTGCGCGTGGCGCTGCCGGCCGCGGCCGGCGTGCCGCCGGGCTTCGTGTGGGTCCCGCCGGGCGAGTTCTACGCCGGCGGCGACCCCGAGGCCGTGCGCCCGCTCGTCGCCCGGCGCGAGCCCGTGTGGGTGGCCGGCTTCTTCCTCGGCGAGCACGAGGTCACGGCGGCCGAGTACGCGGAGTTCCTCGACGCCCTGCCCGCGGGCGAGCGCGCGGCGCACCTGCCCTCGCCCTTCCTCCTCGCGCCGCACCCCGACGACCCCCTGCGCCAGGTCCCGCGGGCCGGCCGCGAGCGCCTGCCCGTCGCCGGCGTGCGCCTGGAGAGCGCGCGCGCCTACTGCCGCTGGCGCTCGTCGCGCCTGGGCCGGGCGCTCCGCCTGCCGACCGAGGTCGAGTGGGAGAAGGCGGCCCGCGGGCCGGCGGGCCGCTGCTTCCCCTGGGGCGACGCCTTCGACCCGGCCGCCGCCCGGCTCCACGCGGGCGACGAGGACGGCGCCCCGGCCCTCGACCCCGTGGGCAGCCACCCGCGGGACCGCTCGATCTACGGGCTGTTCGACCTGGCCGGCAACGTCTCGGAGTGGGTCGAGGGGCGCTTCGACGGCGCGCCGCGCTTCGGCGTCCTGCGCGGCGGCTCCTGGGCCCGGGGGCCCGAGGTCACGCGGCTCGCCTCGCGCGAGCCGGTCGACTCGAGCGACGCGGCCGACTTCCTGCGGGTGCGCGACCGGATCGGGTTCCGCGTCGCCTTCGACGATTAACCGGACCGCATCCCGATGCCGCTGTCCTTGTAGCTGTGCAGGCCGTGCACGCCGCCCTCGATCTGCGCGGCGAGGCTGCGCATCTCGAAGCGGAGCGACCCGTCCTCGAGCCCGGCGTGCAGGGCGGTGACGCTCTTGACGCCCATGTCCTGGAGCGACTGGCGCAGCCCCTGCACGAGGTAGGGCACGTAGTCGTTGAGCGGGCCCTTGTCGAGGACCGAGCCTGCGACGCCCTGGGCGACCTTGACCTTCCGGTCGTCGGCGCGGGTCTGGTAGCGCTTGTCGCCGCCGACGGCCATGGCCTCGAGCGAGGCCATCCCGCGGTAGCGCTTGAGGCGCACGCCGCCCTCGTAGAAGTAGTCGCCCGGCGACTCCTCGGTGCCGGCGAACATGTAGCCCATCATCACCGCCGAGGCGCCCAGGGCCAGCGCCTTGGCGATGTGGCCGATCTGCGAGACGCCGCCGTCGGCGATCACGGGCACGCCGCGGGCGCGGGCCACGCTGGCGGTCTGGAAGACGGCGGTCGCCTGGGCGCGGCCGACCGCCATCGTCCCCTGCGTGGTGCAGATCGAGCCCGGGCCCATGCCGATGCGCAGGGCGTCGGCGCCCGCGTCGAGCAGGCGCAGCGACTGGGCGCGGGTGACGACGTTGCCGGCGACGACGTCGATGTGCGGGGCGGAGCGCTTGATCCACTCGAGCATGCGCAGCTCGTAGATCGAGTCGCCCTGCGCCGAGTCGATGACGATCAGGTCGACGCCGGCCTCGACCAGCGCCGTGACGCGCTCGCGGTCCTCGTCGCGCGTGGAGACCGCCGCGCCGACGCGCAGGCGCTGCTTCGGGTCCTTGACCGTCTCGGGGAAGTTGCGCCGCTTGAGCAGGTCGCGCCGCGACACGAGCGAGACGAGGCGCCCCTGCTCGTCGACGATCGGCAGCTTGCCCTTCTTCGAGCGCCGCAGGAGCTCGTTGGCCTCCTTGAGGGTCAGGCCGGCCTTGCCGGTGACGAGGTCGCTCGTCATGACGTCGCGCAGGCGGCGCGTCCGATCGGGCTCGAACTCGATGTCGCGGTTGGTGACGATGCCGATGAGCCGCCCGCGCTGGGTCCCGTCCTCGGTGATCGGGATCCCCGAGAAGCCGTAGCGCTCCTTGATCCGGTCGAGGTCGGCGAGCTGCGCGTCCGGACCGAGGACCACCGGGTCGGTGATGAACCCGTTCTCGAACCGCTTGACCTTGCGCACCTCCTCGGCCTGCGCGTCGACGGTGTTGTTGTAGTGGACCACCCCGATCCCGCCCAGGCAGGCGAGGCCGATGGCCATCTTGTGCTCGGTGACCGTGTCCATGGGCGACGACACGAACGGCAGGTTCAGCCGGATCCGGCGCGTCACCTGCACCCCCAGCTCGACCTCCTGGTGATGGAAGTCGATGTGCCCGGGGAGGATGATGAAGTCGTCGTACGTGATCCCGCCGCTGGCGATGAGCTCGCGGCCGGAGAGGCCGTCGCGGAAGTCGTCCTGCATGTCGGGGGGGCCTCCGTGGGAGGCGCGAAAGTGTAGAGCGGGGGTGACGGGGCGACAAGGCGCCGGCGAGGGGCGTGCTCGACCCCGAGGAGGGCCGGCGTCACTTGCACCTGCAGGCGCGGGCACGGGCACGGGCACGGGCACGTAGGAGAGGACGTCGGCCCCGTCGCTCCGCACGGTGACCTGGCGCGGGGACAGGCACGTGAAGAGTGCTCGACGTTGCCAGCGCGCCGCGCGGTCACGGGGTCGCCGCGACCCACGTCCACGCGCTCACACGGCTTTACGGGTTGCACCCCCCCGGGTAGGATCCCCGCGCGCAAACGGGCGCCCGCTCTCGCGTCGTATCGCGGGAGCCTCCGCCACCCCAACTCCGGACGAGGCCCATGGCCGACGACACCAAGCCCGACTCGAAGTCCCCCGACTCGAAGTCGATGACCGAGGACGACATCGCCGCGGTCGAGCACCTGCAGAAGGCCTACCGCTCCATCCGCGACGAGATGGGCAAGGTCATCGTCGGGCAGGAGGAGGTGCTCGAGCAGCTCCTCATCTGCATCTTCTCGCGCGGCCACTGCCTCCTGATCGGCGTGCCCGGGCTGGCGAAGACGCTCATGATCTCGACGCTGGCGCGCACGCTGTCGCTCTCGTTCAGCCGCATCCAGTTCACGCCCGACCTCATGCCCTCGGACATCACCGGCACCGAGGTGATCCAGGAGGACAAGACCTCGGGGGAGCGGCGCTTCCAGTTCCTGCGCGGGCCGATCTTCGCCAGCATCGTCCTGGCCGACGAGATCAACCGCACGCCGCCCAAGACGCAGGCCGCCCTGCTCGAGGCCATGCAGGAGCACCAGGTCACGGCGGGCGGCAAGCGGCACGCGCTCGAGGAGCCGTTCTTCGTCCTCGCCACGCAGAACCCGATCGAGCAGGAGGGCACCTACCCGCTGCCCGAGGCGCAGCTCGACCGCTTCATGTTCAACGTGCTCGTCGACTACCCGACCGAGGCCGAGGAGCTCGAGATCATGCGGCGCACGACCAGCGCCGAGAAGAAGGACCTGGCGCCGATCCTCGAGGGGAAGGAGATCACGCGCCTGCAGGAGATCGTCCGCCGCGTGCCGATCAGCGACCACGTGACCCGCCACGCCATGCGGCTGACGCGCGCCACGCGCCTGCGCACCGACGAGGCGCCCGACTTCGTCAAGGAGTGGCTGAGCTGGGGCGCCGGCCCGCGCGCCTGCCAGTACCTGATCCTCGGCGGCAAGGCCCGCGCCCTCCTGCACGGCCGCCACCACGTCTCGACCGAGGACATCGACAAGGTCGCCCACCCCGTGCTCCGCCACCGCCTCATCACGAACTTCAACGCGGAGGCCGAGGGGATCACCACCGACAAGATCATCGACCGGCTGCTCGAGTACGTGGGCGCCGGTGAGGTGGCGGGCGCGAAGGCCTAGCGCGTGGCGCAGACCCGGGACACGCGGTTCTTAGACCCCAAGACCCTCACCAAGATCTCGCGCCTCGACATCATCGCGCGGCTCGTGGTCGAGGGGTTCGTCACGGGGCTCCACCGGAGCCCGTACCACGGCTTCTCGGTGGAGTTCGCCGAGCACCGCGAGTACGTCCCCGGCGACGACATCAAGCACATCGACTGGAAGGTCTTCGGCCGCTCGGACCGCTTCTACATCAAGCAGTACGAGGAGGAGACGAACCTCACGGCCACGCTCCTCGTCGACGGCTCCGAGTCGATGCGCTACCGCTACCAGGACGGGAGCCCGACGAAGCTGGAGTACGCCTGCTACGTGGCGGCGTCGCTGGCCTACCTGATCCTGCGCCAGCGCGACGCGGCCAGCCTGGTGACCTTCGACGACGCGATCCAGGCGTTCATCCCGCCCGGGTCGAGCGCGTCGCACCGCAACCTGATCATCGACGCGCTGACGGGGATCAAGCCGGCCAAGCGCACGAGCCTGGGCCCGGTGCTGCACACCATGGCCGAGCGCGTGCGGCGCAAGGGGCTCGTGGTCATCATCAGCGACCTCCTGGACGAGCCCGCGGCGATCCTGTCGGGGCTGCGCCACTTCCGCCACAAGCGCCACGAGGTGATCGTGTTCCACGTCCTGGACCAGGCGGAGCGCACCTTCCCCTTCGGGTCGATGACCCGCTTCCAGGGCCTCGAGGGCCTGGGCGAGGTCACCTGCGACCCGGGCGCCCTGCGCCGCGCCTACCTGGAGGAGCTCGACCGGTTCTCGGGCGAGATCCGGCACGGCTGCCGGCAGGACCGCATCGACTACGTGCTCCTCGACACCTCCGTGCCGCTCGACGTCGCGCTGACCAGCTACCTGGCCACGCGGTCGGGGATGAAGCTGACCTGACGTGGGCACCTACTTCGCCAACCCGTTGCTCCTCTGGGGCGGCCTCGCGATCGCGGCGCCGATCATCATCTTCCTGCTCACGCGGTTCCGCTTCCGGACCGTCGAGTGGGCGGCGCTCACCTTCCTGCAGCGGGCGGTCAAGCGGCAGCAGCGCCGCCTGAACCTGGAGAACCTGCTCCTCCTCCTGGTCCGCTGCCTGATCCTGCTCCTCTTCGCCCTGGCGCTGGCGCGCCCGCGCGCCCAGGCGCGCGTGGAGACGGCCACCGACGTGCGCAAGAACGTCGTCGTGGCGATCGACTCCTCCTACTCCATGGCCTACCAGCTGGGCACGGACGAGGAGGAGACGGCGTTCGAGCGCGCGCGCCGGACGGCCAAGGAGATCGTGGCCGGGCTCGAGCCGGGCGACCGGGTCATGGTCGCCGTCTTCGACGAGGACGTGCGCAGCCTCTACCCGTCGCCGCGCGAGATGAACGAGGAGGGCCGGCGCGACGTCCTGCAGGACCTCGACGACGCCCCCGAGGTGCGCCGCTCCGAGCGCGGGACCGACCTCTCGGGGCTCATGGCGTCCCTGCCGCGGCTCCTGACGAAGTTCGACCTGGGGCCGGGCGGGCAGCCGCCGCCCGAGGGCGCGCAGCCGCTGAAGAAGACCCTCTACCTGCTCACCGACTGCCAGCGCGCCGGCGTCCTCGACGACGCCGGGGCGCTCAGGAACCCGGCCCTCGGACGGGCGGCCAAGGAGATCGAGGCGCTGGGGACCACGATCGTCCTCGTCGACTGCGGCGCCGAGGACCCGAAGAACCTCACGGTGACGCGCTTCGGCACGCTCGAGCCCGTCGTCGGCCAGGACCTCCCCTGCCACGTCGAGGTGTCGGTGAAGAACTGGTCGGCGTTCGCCATGAACGACCTGACCGTGGAGTACTTCGTCGACGGCGCCCTGACCCCGCAGAAGGTCGTGTCGCTGTCGATCCCGCCGGGCGAGGAGCGGGCGCCCGAGCCCTTGCGCTACATCTTCAAGGAGCCGGGCCCGCACCGGGTCGAGGTCCAGGTCCGCTCGGACGGGCTCGTGCTCGACAACCGGCGCCACGTGGTGATCGACGTGCGCCGCGAGGTGCGCGTGCTGCTCGTCGACGGCGAGCGCGGGCGCACCAGGGTCGACAACGAGACCTACTACCTCGAGGAGTCCCTGAAGCTCGCCGAGACCGACGACGGGCGCGGCCTCATCCGGCCGGAGGTCACCGACGAGGGGCAGCTCTCGGCGCGGCGCCTCGAGGAGTACGACGTCGTCGTCCTGGCCAACGTCGCCACCGTCCCCGACGACGCGATCACGGCCCTCGAGGCCTACGCGCGCCAGGGCGGCGCGGTGGTGTTCGCGCTGGGCGGCATGGTCGACCTGCGGCACTACAACGAGGAGCTGTGGCGCGGCGGCGCGGGCCTGTTCCCTACGGCCCTGGGCGAGATGCGCGGCGCCACGTACCTCGAGGCGCAGGACGACCGCGACGCGCCGTCCTGGATGATGACGGTCACCGACCCGCGGCACCCCGTGGCCGGGATCTTCGCCACCGACGAGATGGTCTCCTGGCTCAAGGCCCCGCACGTGTTCGGCTTCTTCACCGCCGACCCGGCGCCGCCCACGAAGGACCTCCCGGCCCCCCAGGTGCCGTTCCGGCTCGTGCCCCGCGCCTCCGACGACGGCGCCGTGGGCGGCGACCGCGCCCGCTCGATCGACGAGGGGCAGCCGCTGCTCGTCGAGCGCCCGTTCGGCCGCGGCCGCGCCGCGGCCTGGCTGACGACGATCGACTGGGGCTGGAACAACTGCGTGTTCCACGACGGGTTCTACGTGCCGTTCTGGCGGCAGCTCGTCCTCGACCTGACCCAGCGCTCCCGCCCGGCCCTGAACCTCACCATCGGCGACCGCCACGAGCAGCTCCTCCGGGCCGACGAGTACGCGCGCGTCGACGTCGAGACGCCCGACGGGCGCCGCGAGCAGGTGCCCGTGGAGAAGCTCGACGACCAGGAGGGCTACCGCGTCCTCTACCCGCCCGAGGGCGAGCGCGAGGCGCTGGAGCTGAGCGGCTTCTACACCGTCCACCGCGCCCCCGCGGCGGGGACGGACGCGGCCCCGCCGCCCGACCACTTCGCCGTGACGATCGACCCGGCCGAGGGCGACCTGGCCAAGTTCTCGGCCGAGGAGCTGCAGACCGCGCTCGACGTCCCCATCCGTCCGATCCGCCACGAGCTCGTCCGCGAGGTCCTCGTGACCCAGGGGGGCGGCGCGGGCGCGTCGGAGTTCTGGCGCCACGCGCTGGCGGGGGTCATCTTCCTCCTCGTCGCCGAGTCGGTGCTCGCCGCGGCCTTCGGCCGGGGCCGGAGGTAGCCCATGCCGCTCGCGCGCCTGCTCGCCGAGGCGGAGGTCGTCACCCGCACGCGCTGGGAGGACATGCCCCCGGCGTGGCAGGTGTTCCTCATCGTCGTGCTCGTGGTCGCCTTCGCGGGGGCCACCTACCTGCTCGAGCCCCGGGGGGAGCGGCGCCCCCTGCGCCTCCCCCTGGCGATCCTCCGGGCGGCGGTGGTCGTCCTGGCGATCGCGATCCTCTTCCGCCCGATCCAGACCGAGGAGCTGCAGGAGGTCAAGCACGGGCAGGTGGTCATCGCGATCGACACCTCCCGCTCCATGGGCTTCCTCGACCGCGAGAAGGACGACGCCGCCCGGCAGGCCCTGGCGCGGTCGCTCGGCAACATCTCCGAGGAGCGCCTGCGCGACCTCGACCGCCTGAGCCGGGTCAAGCTGGCCCTGCGGCAGGAGGGCGGCGAGTGGCTGCGCAAGCTGGCGCAGAAGAACCGCGTCCGCCTGTTCAAGTTCGACTCGACGCGCGAGCGGCTGACCGACATCGACAAGCTGCGCGACGCCCCGAAGGGCGAGGCGGCCCCCGACCCGGTGGGCGACGCGCTGGCGCAGCTCGAGGGCGTCGCCGCCGAGGGCCAGTCGACCGCGCTCGGCGACTCGCTGCAGCGGATCCTCACCGACCTGCGCTCCGACCGCGTGGCCGGGCTCGTCCTCATCACCGACGGGCGCAGCAACGCCGGCAGCCTCTCGGCGGAGGCGGTCGCCGCCCGGTTCGGCAGGAAGAAGATCCCCATCTGGGCCGTGGGGGTCGGCGACCCCGACCCGCCGCGCGACCTCTCGGTCGACGACTTCCGCGCCCCCGACGTGAGCCTCGCGGGCGACGTCCTGCGCGGGAGCGTCCTCGTGCGCGCGCAGGGCTACGACCGCGCGCGGGACGTGCGCCTGCGCATCGACCTCGACGGCCAGCAGGTCTTCGAGCGGACCGTGCGCGTGGGCGGCGAGATCCCCGAGGTCCCGGTCGAGTTCGACACGAAGGTGGCCAGGCCGGGCGAGTACACGCTCGAGGCGGTCGTCGAGCCGGACCCCGACGAGCTCACGGCCGACAACAACCGGGCCGTGCGGCGGATCCGCGTCATCGACGAGCGGATCAAGGTCCTCTACATCGAGGGCTACCCGCGCTGGGAGTACCGCTACCTGAAGAACGCGCTCGTGCGCGACCGCCACATGCAGGTCCAGGTGCTCCTGCTCTCGGCGGACCCCGACTTCCCGCAGGAGCACACCGAGGGGGTGCCGGCGCTGTCGCGCCTGCCCGGCCCCGAGCAGCTCCTCGACTATCACGTCATCATCATCGGCGACGTGAACCCCGAGGCGCGCACGCGCGCCGGGGAGCCGGTCTTCGGCCCCGGGTCCCTCGCGGCGATCCGCGACCTGGTGAAGGACCGCGGCGGCGGCCTCCTCATGATCTCGGGCGAGCAGAGCGCCCCGCGCGCCTACGTGGGCACCCCGCTCGAGGACGTCCTGCCTGTCGTGATCGACCCCATGGCGGGGCGCGGCATGGACTACTCCCGCCCCTGGCGGCCGCGGCTGACCAAGGACGGCGACGCGTCGCCGCTCATGCGGCTCGAGCCGGGCGAGGGCGAGAACCGCCAGCTCTGGGACGTGGAGCTGCCGGACCTCTACTGGTACGTCCCGACCGAGAAGCCGAAGCCGCTGGCGCAGGTCCTGGCCGTCCACCCGCGCGACAAGAACCAGAACGGGGCCTACCCGCTCGTCGCCTGGCAGCGCTTCGGCTCCGGCACCTGCTTCTGGATGGGCTTCGACGAGGGGTGGCGCTGGCGCGCGGGCGTCGGCGACAAGTACCACTACCGCTTCTACGGGCAGGTGGTGCGCTTCCTCTCGCTGCAGAGCTTCACCCGCACGAAGCGCTTCTTCGTCACCACGGACAAGACGCTCTACGGCGTCGGCGAGGAGGTCCGCGTCACGGCCGAGATCCGCGACCACGACGCGGCGCTGGCCGAGCGCGGCTCGCAGGACGTGCTCGTCGACATGCCCGACGGGACGACGCAGACGCTCAACCTGAGCGTCCTGGGCCCCGACGCGCCGGGCAAGTTCCAGGGCACGTTCAAGCCCGTGCTCGTCGGCCCCTACCGCGTGCACATCGACCCGGGCGCGAAGGGCTCCCTCTCCGAGGTGGCCTCGCGCATCTTCGAGGTCAAGCTCCCGCGGCTCGAGCTGCAGGAGCCGCGCATGGACCGCGAGGGGCTCGAGCGCATCGCCCAGGCGTCGGGCGGCAAGTTCGTCACGCTCGCGGACCTGCGCACGATCGAGATCGACGAGGTCCCGCCCGAGCCGATCAAGGTCGGCCGCAAGGAGACCGAGCTCTGGGACCGGCCCTGGGTGTTCATGCTGTTCTTCGGGCTGCTGCTCGTGGAGTGGATCGGGCGCAAGGCCAGCCGGCTGCTGTGAGCGGGCCGCGCTGATCGACGTAAGAGGGCCCACCACGGAGGACACGGAGGACACGGAGGACACGGAGAGAACCACGAGGCCGTTCGAGCTCTTCTCCGTGCCCTCCGTGCCCTCCGTGGTTTGACTCTGCCCCCTTTGAACTCCGACCATCCCCTGGCTACCCTTGAGGCTGCGGGTCTCCTCCGCGGCCCGCAGGGGTTGGGTGCGGAATGATGGTCTACCTGGTGGAGCTGGGGCCGTACCGACGGCCCGATCCGGTCGCGGCCAAGGTGGCGCGGACCTTCGGGCCCCGGCGGCGCGCGGCGAGGCTGGCGACGCCGTCGTCGCTCGAGGCGCTGGCCGCCCGGCGCCTCGGGCTCGTCCGCTTCAGCCGCCCCAAGTAACGCGGGACGCATCCAGCACGGCGCGCGTGTGCACGTATAATGCCTCCGGGGTCTGCCCCGCGGGAGGAAGCCTCGTTTGGATCGAGCGCCGTCCGACGAGAGACCAGGAAGTCCCAGCCCCGCCGGGCCGCGCCGGGCGTCTCACCGTCTGATGATGGTGCGCTCGCCCGGCCTCGTCGCCACCTCCGTCGCCCTCGCCCTGCTCGCGCCCGCCGCGGCCTCGGCGCAGGAGGCGCCCGCCAACCAGCTCCACTACCCGCTGGCCGAGGAGCTCGCGGGCATGCTCCGCGCGGCCGACGGGGCGCGCGCGGCGGGCAAGCTGGAGGAGGCGATCGACCTCTACCGGCTGGTCCTCGACACCGACCGGCAGGGGCGGGCCGGCTACCAGCTGGCCACCGTTCAGGAGGTGGCGCGGCCGGTCGCCCTGGGCGCGGCCCCGACCCGGCGCTACGTCGGGGTCACGGAGTGGGCGATGAACGGCCTGCGCGCCCTCCCGCCGGAGGGGCTCAAGCTGTTCCGCGCCCGCTACGACTACCGCGCTGGCTCGGCGCTGACCGAGGCGCGGGCGGCGAAGGACCCGTTCCACGCGCTCGCGCGCGTCTACGAGCTGTACCCCGTCTCCAGCCACGCGCCGAAGATGCTCGAGCAGATGGCCGACCTCGCGCTCGAGCGGGCGGAGCTCGAGCGGGCGCTCCTCACGCTCGAGCGGCTGCTGGCCCACCACGCGGCGGAGCTGGCGGACCCCCCGCGCGTGCGGCGCAAGCTCCTCCTGTGCGCGCTCGCGCTCGGGCGCGTCGAGCGGGTGCGGGAGCTCGCGCGCGAGCTCGAGCGCGACGACCCGAAGGGCCGCGTGCACCTGGGCGCGCGGCCGCTGACGACCGACGAGCTCGTGGCCCGCGCCGTCGAGGCCCAGTCGCGCCGCGCCGGGAGGGGCGACGAGGGCCGGCCGCGGCTCGACCTCGTGCGCATCGACCCGGCCAACCGCGCGTCGACCGACGCCAGGCCCCAGGTGGGGGCGCCCGCGTTCGTGCGCACGTTCGAGGGCGAGCGCGAGCGCAGCCTGGGCGGGGCGCGGCCGTTCACGCCGGGGCAGGTCGCCCAGACGCCCTCGCGCGCGCGGCACCAGCCGCTCGTGCGCGACGGACGCGTGTTCATCCCCACGGCCGACCAGGTCCTCGCCTACGACCTCGCCGACGGCGAGGAGGGGCCGCGCATCCCGCGGGTGGGCCCGTCGTTCGTCGACGAGAACGAGCGGATCCAGTTCGGCGGCGCGATCGAGCAGGAGACGCTCGTCGTTCCGCTCGTCGACGAGGTCCTGCGCGACCAGCAGTACCGCGGGATCCCCATCAAGGTGAAGATCCCGCTGCGCAAGCTGGCCGGCTTCGACCTGGCCGGCTGGCGCTGGGCCTGGAACCACGCCCAGTCGCTCGACGGGACGCCGCTCGAGCGGTGGAGCTTCCCCGCCCCGCCCACGGCGGTCGAGGGGGTGGTGTTCGCCCCCGCCTTCTCGATCGAGGGCTTCGTCAACAGCCACGTGGCCGCGTTCGACGCGCGCACGGGCGAGCGCCTGTGGGACACCTGGGTCGTCAGCGGGCAGGTCGAGCAGACCATGTTCGGCGAGCAGGCGACCGAGCCCCTGTGCACGCCGCTGGCCGTGAGCGACGGGGTCGTCTACCACTCGACCTCGTTCGGCTGCGTGGCCGCGCTCGACGCGATCACCGGGCGCCTGCTGTGGGTGACCGAGTACGAGCAGCTCGAGGTCCGCCCGCCGCGCGGCTACTACGCCGATCGGCGGCAGATCTCGTGGGAGAGCAACGCGCCGCTCGTCGAGGGCGGGGTCGTCGTCGCCGCGCCCCTCGACTCGCCCCGCTACCTCGGCCTCGACGCGCGCACGGGCGAGCGCCTGTGGGACGCGCGGCAGCGGTCGTCGGCCGCGGCGGGCGAGATGCGCTACCTCATGGGCGCCTGCGCGGTCGGCGAGCCGGGGGCGCGCCAGGGGGCCGTCGTCGTCGCCGGCGGCGGCGAGGTGCGCTGCCTCTCGGTGCGCACCGGCAAGCTCCTGTGGTACGCCCAGCTCCGCGGGCGCGTGGTCGCGGGGCGCGGCTGCATCGCGCAGGGCGTGGCCCTCGTGCCGGTGGACCGCAACGAGGTCCTCCTCTTCGAGGTGGAGACCGGCAAGCGGCTGGGCAACATCACCGTGGGCACGACGGGCAACGTCGTCCTCGTCGGCGGGCACGCGCTGGTCACCGGCAACGGGGCCGTCGCCGTGCACCGCCTCGGCGCGGGCGCGCCGCCGCCGGCGCCGCCGCGGGGGCAGGACTTCTGATGGCCCGGGCGCCGTCCAACACGAGCTCAGGAGGGGGACCATGAAGGCACCTCGTCACGCGGCGATCGCCGCCTCCATCGGCGTCGCCGCCGCCGTCGGCGTGGGCCTCGCGCCCGCGACCGGACGCGCGCAGGGGCGCGACGCCCCACCGGCCGAGCGCGGCCGGCCGGGCGACGGCGAGGTCGACGCGCGCGCGCGCAAGGCGATCCAGCGCGGCCTCGACTTCCTGGCCCGCCGCCAGGAGCCCGACGGCTCCTACGTCGACGGGATCGGCCGCAAGGTGAACAACACCTACCTGGCGACGGTCGGCCCGCACGTCGGCGTGACGGCGCTGGCCGGCATGGCCTTCCTGTCCAACGGCAGCACGCCGGGCCGCGGCCCCTACGGGCGGCAGGTCCAGGGCTGCGTGGACTTCGTGAAGGGCAAGGTCAACGCGCAGGGGTTCATCACGAACCAGGACTCGCGCATGTACAGCCACGCCTTCGCCACGCTGTTCCTGGCGGAGGTCTACGGCATGGCGCCGTCGCAGGACGTCCTCCACGCCCTGCGCCGCTCGGCGCGGCTCATCGTGACCTCGCAGAACGAGCAGGGCGGCTGGCGCTACCAGCCGGGCGCCAAGGACTCGGACATCTCGATCACGGTGTGCCAGGTCCAGGCGCTGCGCGCCGCCAACAACGTCGGCGTGCAGGTGCCGCGCGAGACGATCGAGGCGGCCATGAGCTACGTGAAGCGCAGCTACGTGGGCCAGGCGACGAGCTTCCAGAACCAGCCGGGCGGGTTCTGGTACCAGGTGCACGAGAACTTCCCCCTGCGCCCGTCGCGCACCTCGTTCGCGCTCACGGCGGCCGGCGTGACGGCGCTCTACGGCGCCGGCGAGTACGACGGGCCCGAGATCCGCGGCGGGCTGCGCTTCCTGTTCGACCCGAAGCAGCGGCCGCGCGCGCGCGACATGGACGACACGTTCGACTACTTCTACGGCCACTACTACGCCGTGCAGGCCTTCTTCCAGGCCGGCGAGCCGTACTGGTCGCAGTGGTTCCCCTCGCTCCGCGACGAGATCGTGGCCGGCCAGAAGCCCGACGGCCGCTGGCAGGACCTCGTCGGTCCGAACTACGCCACGTCCATGGCCTGCATCATCCTCCAGATCCCGTACCGCTACCTGCCGATCTTCGAGCGCTAGCCGAAACGTCATCCGGGGCCGCCGGCCCACCGCCCGCGCGCGAGGTCGCGCGCGACCAGGAGCATCGATGTCCACCTCCACGCTGCCGGGGCCGATCCGGCAGAAGCTCTCCTCGGCCCGGGCCCGCCTGCGGACGGTCGACCTGGCGCTCGGCGTCGCGCGGGCGGTCCTCGCCGCGTCGGTCGCCCTGATCGTGCTGTTCATGCTCGACACGGCGCTCGAGCCCCCGCTGGGCGTCCTGCGCGCCTTCGCCCTGTTCGTGGCGCTGCTGGCGGCGGCCGCCGTGACGGTCTTCCTGAGCAAGCCCATCCGGCGGCCGCTCAGCGACGACGACGTGGCGCTGCTCGTCGAGCGCGAGCACCCGGGGCTCCGCGACTCGCTCGTGAGCACGGTGCAGCTGGCGCGCCAGCTCGAGGCCCCGGACGTCTACACGAGCAAGGCGCTCATCCGCTCGACGATCGACCGCACGGCGCGCGAGGTGGAGGGGGTCGACTTCGGCCGGGTCGTGCGCACGGGCCCCCTGATCCCGCTCTGGATGCTGATCGCGGCGTTCATCGGCCTGGGCGCGCTCCTCATGAGCAACCCGACCGTCGCGGCCTACGCGGAGACGTTCTACCGGCGCGTGGTCCTGGGCGACTGGCTGGCGTCGTACCCCAAGCTGGTGAAGCTCCAGGTGCTGCTCGAGGGGCAGGACGTCGCCGTGGCCAAGGGCGACGACCTGACCGTGGACGTGCGCGTCCTCGAGGGGGCGCACCTCGTCGAGAAGCTCACCGTGCGCACGCGCTTCGCCGACGCCCGCCTGGAGGAGCGCGAGGTGCGCAGCGCCGACGGCCTGGTGTTCAAGAAGTCGTACCAGAACATCACCGAGGGCTTCTCCTTCTGGTTCGAGGACGAGAAGAACGACGTCGTCACGCCGCCCTACGCCGTGCGCGTCGTGCAGCGGCCGCGCGTCGAGGGCTACGAGTTCTTCCTCCGCTATCCGGAGTACACCGGCAAGCCCGCGGAGGCGGTCACGCAGCCCGACCTGCAGGTGCCCACGGGCACGGAGGTCACCTACGTGGTCGTGGCCAACAAGCCGCTCGAGGAGGCGGGGCTGCGGCTGGAGTACGAGCGCGCGCGCCGGGCGCGGACGGACGCCGCGCCGGAGGCCGAGGAGGGGCCGAAGCCCACGTTCCTGGCCGACATCAAGGCGGACGCCATGGCGAGCGGGGGCGAGTGGGAGGCGGTCGGCCCGGCGCTCGCGCGCCTCAAGCTGGGCGCGGCCGACGGCCGGCGGGTCCTCGTCGGGCGGTTCCGCGTGAACAAGGACCTCCGCTTCCACTACTACCTCCTCTCGCGCGAGGCCGACGGGCGGCGCTACGACCACGGCAGCAAGCCGGTCGTGTTCACCGTGACGGCCCTGGCCGACCAGCGGCCGCGGGTGCAGATCCCGGTGCCGGGCCGGCGCAAGCAGGTCACGCCGCAGGCCAAGCTGCCGCTCGTGATCGAGGCGGCCGACGACTACGGCCTCGACACGCTCGCCCTGCACCACCGCACGGAGCGCGAGGGCGCGCAGCGCGGCGAGGAGCGCATCCCGCTGCCGCTGCCCGAGCCCAACCCGCGGCAGGTGAAGCTCCCCTGGCAGCTCGACATGGCCGACCTGCGGCTGCAGCCGGGCGACCTCCTGCGCTACGTGGCCGTGGCCACCGACCACAACCTCGATGAGGCGCTGCGCACGGCGGAGTCGCGCAGCTTCGAGGTGCAGGTGGTGCGCCCCGAGGACCTGGAGCGGATCCTGCAGGACCGGCTGCAGGCGCTCAAGGAGCGGCTCGAGGGCGCGGCGCGCGAGGAGACCGAGGTGCGGACGGCCACGCTGGCGTTCGTGGGCGAGCTCGGCCCGAAGGACGTGCTCACGGACGACGACAAGCGGCGGCTGCAGCGGCTCGACCAGGACCAGCGCCGGGTGACGGTGCGGCTCGAGGACGTCCTCAACGAGCTGACGGACATCGCCGCCGAGCGGACGCTCAACCGCCTCGACGACGAGGCGGCGGCGGCGCTCGTCGAGGAGCTGTCGGTGGCCGTGCGCGACCTGGCCAAGGACCGGTCGCCCGTGATCTCGCGGGAGCTCGAGGACGCGCGGGCCGTCGCGCGGCTCGACGACCGGGTGCGCACGCGGCTGGGGCGGGTCCCCGACCTGCAGCAGCAGCTGATCGACGCGATCACCGCCCTGGCGGCGCGGATCGGCAAGTGGGGCGACTTCACGGAGGTGATCCAGGAGCTGCGGGACCTCTACCGCGGCGAGGAGCGGATCATCGAGGGCACCCGCCGGGCGGCCCAGCAGCAGCACAGGTAGCCTGACGCGGCGCGTTAGACCCAGGAGCGGGGCTCGCGCGTCGAACGGGTCGGGAACGGAGCACGGGAGGCCGCATGGCGCCGGCGAACAGGATGGGCACGAAGCGGCGGGGAGGATCCACCCCCCTCCGGGTGGCGGGGGTCGTCCTCGGTGGGGCGGTCGCGCTCGGCTGGGGTGGGGTCCACGCCCAGGACCGGGCGCCGGAGGGCGCGCCGAGCCCCGAGGCGCTGGCGGACGAGCAGCAGAACGTCCTCAGCGGGCTCGAGCGGCTCGACGAGAAGATGCGCACGCTGGCCGACCGCCTGCGCGAGCGGCAGCCCGAGCAGGCGGCGCGGCTCGAGGCCGCCTACCAGGCGGTGCGCGAGCGGCTGATCCGCGAGGAGATGGGCAAGGCCGTCGACCTCCTGCGCCAGCGCAACACCCTCGCCGCGCTCGAGCAGCAGGAGACGGTCAAGGGGCACCTCGACGTGCTCCTGCAGATCCTCGAGGGCCAGCGCCGCGGCGAGCAGGTGAAGAACGTCGAGGAGAAGCGCGAGCAGCTGCTGCGGGACATCGCGCAGATCCGCGACCTGGAGAAGCGCCAGGAGGAGCTCAACCGCGAGCTCCAGGGCGACGGCGAGCGGCAGCAGCAGCTCGGGTCGGTCAAGGAGGCGCGCGAGCAGGTGCAGCGGCTCCGCGAGCAGCAGGAGCGGCTGCGCCAGGGCCGCATGGACCGGCAGCAGCAGGTGCAGCTGGCCGAGCGGGTCGCGCGGGCGACCGAGCAGGTGCGGCAGCTCGAGCAGGCGCAGCAGCAGGTCGGGCGGGGCGACACGGGCGCCGAGGGCGCCGAGGCCATGGCGCGCGCGGCGGCGGACCTCGACCAGGTGATCGCGTTGCAGGAGTCGGTCTCGCGCGAGACCGAGCGCCTGCAGGGCCAGCCGCAGCAGGGGCAGCAGGGCCAGCCGCAGCAGGGTCAGCAGGGCCAGCCGCAGCAGGGTCAGCAGGGCCAGCCGCAGCAGGGGCAGCAGGGCCAGCCGCAGCAGGGGCAGCAGGGCCAGCCGCAGCAGGGGCAGCAGGGCCAGCCGCAGCAGGGTCAGCAGGGCCAGCCGCAGCAGGGTCAGGACCCGCGCGAGGCCCAGGAGCGCGCGCGGGCCCTCGCCCAGGCGCAGGCCGAGGCCGCGCGGCGGGCGGAGCAGCTCCAGCAGGCGCTCGAGCGGGCGGCGCAGGCGCGTGACCTGACCGACGCCGAGAAGGCGCAGGCGAACCAGGCGCGGCAGTCGGTCGAGCAGGCGCGCCAGGCGATGAAGCAGGCGGAGCAGGCGCTCGAGCGGTCCGCGCAGGGCGCGTCGCCCGAGGAGGCCGGCAAGGCGCAGGACCAGGCCGAGGAGCGGCTGGCCGAGGCGCGGGAGCGGCTGGGTCAGGCGCGGCAGCGGCTGGCCGAGCGCGCCGCGCCGCGGCTTCAGGAGGCGTCCCGTCAGGAGATGGACGTCGCCGAGAAGGCGGCCGAGCTGGGCAGCGAGCTGGACGCGATCGCCAAGATGGCCGAGCAGGCCACGGGCGACCGCGACGCGGAGGCGCTCGCCCAGGCCGCGCGCGACGTGAAGGCGGCCGCCGATGCGGCCGCGCGCGCGCAGCAGGCCTTCGAGCGCGCGGCCCAGGCGGCCCAGGCGCAGGCAGGCCAGCAGGGCCAGCAGGGCCAGCAGGGCCAGCAGGGCCAGCAGGGCCAGCAGGGTCAGCAGGGCCAGCAGGGCCAGCAGGGCCAGCAGGGCCAGCAGGGCCAGCAGGGTCAGCAGCAGGCGCAGGAGGCCCAGCGGCAGGCGCAGGAGGCGCAGGAGCGGCTGGCGCAGGCGCGGCAGGCGCTCGAGGAGCGGCGCCGCGACATGGCGCAGCGCACGCAGGGCCAGCAGGAGGCGATCGAGCAGGCGCGGCTGGAGCGCGAGGCGGCGAAGCTCGAGGCCATGCTCAAGGACCTGGCCGACAAGCAGGAGCAGGCCGAGAAGGACGCGAAGCAGGCCCAGCAGGCGCAGGAGGCGGCGGCGGCCCTCGACAAGGCGCAGGAGCGCATGTCCGAGGCGGCCCGGCAGCTGGCCGACGGCCAGCAGCAGGCCGGGCGGCAGCAGCAGCAGGAGGCCGAGCGCCAGCTGGCGCAGGCCGAGCAGAAGCTGCAGGAGGCGGAGAAGCGGCTGCTCGAGCGGCTGCAGTCGCGCGACCTGGAGCGCCTGCGCCGCGAGCAGGAGGAGAACGAGAAGAAGACGCGCGAGCTGGCCGAGCAGCTCGAGCGCAGCGCCGAGCAGGCCGAGCGGGCCGAGCAGCAGGCGCGGCGGCGGGCGGCCGAGTCGGCCCGCCAGTCGGCGCAGGCGCAGCAGCAGGCCGGCCAGAACATGCAGCAGGGCGACGAGGAGCAGGCCGAGGAGGACCAGGAGCAGGCCCTCGAGGACCTGCAGAAGGCGCGCGAGGAGCTCGAGAAGCAGGAGCAGGAGTACGCGCAGCTGCAGCAGGAGCAGCAGCTCTACTCCATGCGCGAGATGCTCGACGAGTCGATCCGCATCCAGGAGGAGGTCAACCGCAAGACGCGCGAGATCGCCGCCGCCGGCAGCTCCCTCAGCCGCGCCCAGAAGCAGGAGCTCCGCGGGCTGGCGCGCGTCGAGGACCGCGTCCTGGAGGAGGTCAGGAAGGTCCAGGACATGCTGGAGAAGGAGCAGGCGCACGTCTACGCCTTCCAGCTGCGCCAGGCCTCGATCGACATCAAGGAGATCCAGACGCGCCTGAGCGACTTCGACCCGGGTCCGGCCACGCAGGAGCTCGAGCGCGACGTGCTGGCGCGGCTGACCAACCTGCGCAAGGCGCTCGACCGCGAGCTCAAGCGGCGCGAGGAGCAGAAGCAGGACGAGCAGGGCCAGCAGCAGCAGCAGCAGGGTCAGCCGCAGCGGCGCCTGGTGCCGCCGCTGGCCGAGCTGAAGATGCTGCGCGAGATGCAGCTCGACGTGAACACGCGCACGCGCAACCTGTTCGACGCCGTGAAGGCGTCGGGGCAGGACGAGCTGAACCCGATCCAGCGGCGGCTGCTCCAGCGGCTCACCGCCGCGCAGGGCAACATCCGCGGGCTCCTCGAGGAGCTCAACAAGACGCTGTCCGAGGCCGCCGGTCAGGCCGGCGGCGGCGGGGGCGACCAGGGCGGTCAGGAGGGTGGGCGATGATCCGGCGTGAGACCCGTGGGGTGGCCCTGCTCTCGGGCCTGTGCGCGCTCGTCCTGACGACGGGCGTGCGGGCCGACCAGCAGGACGACAAGAAGAAGGCCGAGCGCGAGTGGCGCGAGGCCGAGGAGGGCCAGGGCAAGCAGCAGGGCCAGCAGCCCGGCATCCCCGGCCTGGGCGAGAACCCCCTGGAGAAGATCCTCGAGCTCATGCGCGGCGTCGAGGACCGCCTGTTCGAGTCGGACACGGGCGAGTTCACGCAGGAGGAGCAGCGCAAGATCATCGAGGCCATGCGCTTCGAGGACAAGACCAGCCAGGCGCTCGAGGAGCTGATCCGCAAGATCGAGGAGGAGATGCAGAAGCAGCAGCAGCAGCAGAGCTCGGGCGGCGGCTCGGAGCAGCAGCAGCAGCGGCGGCAGCGGCAGCAGCAGCGCCAGGAGCAGGAGAGCGAGCAGGAGCGGCAGCAGCGGATGGAGCGCGAGAAGCAGGAGGAGGAGCGCCGCCGCATGCAGCAGCAGCAGCAGCAGCAGAACCAGCAGCAGCCCCAGAACGACCGCGAGCAGCGCGCGCAGCAGGAGCGCCGCGAGGGCCGTCCCCCCGAGGACCCGGCCCGGCTCGACCCGCGCGAGCGCGAGCGCGCCGGCCGCTGGGGCCAGCTCCCCGCCAAGCTCCACCAGGACGCGCAGAACGCGCAGAACCAGGAGCCGCCGGCCCGCTGGGCGGACCTGATCAAGCGCTACCGCGTCCGGGTCAACGAGGGCACCAGGGAGTAGTGTGATCGCGGCTGCGGGCGACGATGGCGGGGGCGGCTGCGCGGGTGTCGCGCCCCCCCCCCCCCCGACCGCTCAGGCTCGCTCGGCGGCCAGGAGGCCGCCGTCGCTCGCCTTCGCGCCGCATCGCCTCGCCCTCGTCGCCCTCGCCTGACGCTCCGGCTGCGAACGCCCGGAGCCGTGTGCGCGGTGGCGGGTCGCCGCACATGAGTGACCAGGACTCGCCCTCGCCCTGGTTCGACGATGGGCGCGTACGTCCTGGGGAAAGAGTCCCCCGGAAGGCGCTCGCGACCGGATCTTCATCTGTCCGTGGCCGCGGCAGCGCCGTGTCTTGAGGCTCGCCTGACGCTCCGGCTGCGAACGCCCGGAGCCGTGTGCGCGAGCGGGTCGCCGCACATGACCGTCAGGACTCGCCCTCGTCGCCCTGCTTCGAAGGTTGGCGCGGAGAGTCCCCCGGAGGGCCGTGGCGACCGAGTCTTCATCCGTCCGTGGCCGCGCCAGCGCCGCGTGGGGTGGCTCGCCTGACGCTCCGACCCGTGCCGCGGTCGTTTCAGCGCGGTGGGGTGGGCCTGCGAGCTTCCGCCTCGTCGATCAGCGCCATGACGGCCTCCTCGACGCGGGCGACGTAGGCCGCGCCGTCGAGGCCGCGCGAGCGCTCGAAGGGTGCCACGGCGCGGCCGCCGGCGTCGACCGTGATCAGCCGCGGGTAGGGGCCGCCGGAGAAGTCGACGCGCACCGTGGGCGAGATCGTGCGCGCCTGCCGGTCCTCGAGGCGCACCCACAGGCCGCGGCAGTGGAGCGCGGGGGGGATGCTGGCGGTCGGCTCGGAGCGGACGAGGACGGTCACCCGCCAGCGGTCGCCGCGGGCGCGCACCCGCTCGCGGAGGCCGTCGAAGGCGCGGGTGGGCAGGAAGCGGACGTTGCCGCCGAAGGCGCGCCGGACGCTCACCCGGTCGGCCTCGATCACGGCGAGGTGCGGGTCGGTCGGGAGGTCGGCCGGGCCGACGCGGACGCCGGCCTCGAGGCCGCCGAACCGGAGCACGAACTCGGAGAGCGCGTGCTGGCCGTCGTCGCGGAGGACGACCGCGAGCTCGCGGGTGACGCGCGCCTTCTCGGCGCGCGCGGCCAGGTCGTCGGGCGCGACGAACAGGACCCGGTCGAAGGCCTCGAGCGCGTCGAGGTAGGCGTCGCGCACGAGGTCGACCGGGTCGCCGTCGCGGTAGCGCTGGCGGCCGCGGGCGTGCGCCTCGCGCGCCCGCTCGAGCAGCTCGCGCGACTGCCCCAGGCGCGCCGCGCGGTCGGCCCGCGCCTCGCGCTCGCGCACGAGGCGGTCGACCTCGACGAGCGCCTCGAGCGCCCCCTCGTCGCGGCCGTCGAAGGCCAGCGCCTGCAGGAGCAGCGTCCGCGCGTCGTCGAGCGCCCCCTGCCGGGCGGCGGCGCGGGCCTCGTCGCGCAGCCGCGCCGCCTCGAGCGCGTCGCGGCGCGTCACCTCCTGCTGCACCTGCGCCACGCGCTCGCGCAGGAGCCCGTCCTCGGCCAGGCGCAGGAGCTCCTCGCCGCGCGTCGACCCGAACGCGACCGCCCGGATGAACGACGCCTGGGCGCGGCGGAAGTCGCCGGCGGCGAGGTGCGCCTGGCCGTCGTCCTCGTGCTGTCGGGCGAGCGCCTCGTCGCGCGCCTGCTGGCTGGCGAGGCGCTCCGTCGCCTCGCGGACGGCGAGCTCGCGGGCGACGCGCGCCAGGCCCGCGCGCGCCGCCGCCGGGTGCTCGTCGAGCGCGACCGCCTGCTCGAACGCGGCGCGCGCCCGCTCGAGGCGCCCGGCCGCGAGGTGCGCCTCCCCCGCTCCGGCGAGGCGGGCGGCGTGGGCGCGCGCCTGCCGGGTCCGCTCCAGCCGCGCCACCTCCTCCCGCAGCCGCTCGGCGCGCTCGCGCCCGACGCCCGCCGCCATGTGGCCCGGCGCCAGGGCGAGCGCCTGCAGGAAGAGCGCGTGCGCCCCCGCGGCGTCCTGGCGCGTCAGCGCCGCCTCGCCGCGGGCGACGAGCGCCGCGACCTCCGCGCGGCGCCGCAGCCGGTCGGCGAGCAGGCTCGACCCGACCGCCAGGCTCACGAGGGCGCACACCATCGTCGCCCGCCAGTTGCGCTGGAGCCACTTCCGCGCGCGGTAGGAGGCGCGGGCCTGGCGGGCGCGGATCGGCAGCCCGCCGAGGAAGCGCTCGAGGTCGTGCGCCAGCTCCGCGGCCGACTGATAGCGGCGCTCCCGCGGCTTCTCCAGGGCCTTGAGCACGATCGCGTCGAGCTCCCAGGGCACGCCCGGGCGGACGGCGCTCGGGGCCGGCGCCTCGTCGAGGAGGATCCGCGTGAGGGTGTCGGTGACGGTGTGCCCCTCGAACGGGAGGCGCCCGCCGGTCACCAGCTCGAACAGGGTCACGCCGAGCGAGTAGACGTCGCTCCGCGTGTCGATGTCGTCGTGGCGGGCCTCGGCCTGCTCGGGCGACATGTAGGCCGGCGTGCCGACGAGCTCGCCCGCCATCGTGTCGCCGGCCCCGTCGCCCAGGCGCTTGGCCACGCCGAAGTCGAGGATCCGCGGGCACCCCTGCAGGTCGACCAGGATGTTGTCGGGCTTGAGGTCGCGGTGGACGATCCCGCGCGAGTGCGCGTAGTGCACGGCGCGCACGACGTGCAGGAACACGCGCAGGAGCTCCTCGAGCGCGGCGCCGGAGGCCGCGAGGAGGTCCCCGAGCGGGCAGCCCTCGGTGAAGTCCATGGCGATGTAGGCGCGCCCGTCGACCTCGCCGAAGTCGTGGACGCGCACGATCGACGGGTGCTGGAGGGCGGCCGCCGCCTCGGCCTCGCGCAGGAAGCGCCGCCGCGCCGTCTCGTCGGCCAGGGCGCCCTCGAGCATGACCTTGAGGGCGAAGACCCGCTCGAAGTCGGCGTGGCGGGCGCGGTAGACCACGCCCATGCCGCCGCGCGCGACCTCCTCGAGCAGGAGGTAGCGCCCGAAGCGCCCGAGCGGCAGGGCGGGCGCCGGCCCGGCCACCTCGCGCGCGCGCGTCTCGAGCAGCTCGTCAAGGGACGGCGGCTGCCCGTCGTCGAGCCCCGCGTCGCGCGCGATCTGCGCGAACAGGCGCGCCGCCGCCGCGGCGTCCGGCCGGCGCGCCGGGTCGGCGCCCAGCGCGTCGATCAGGCCCGACACGCGGCGCCGGAGCCAGGGGGCCCGGTCGCCCAGCCCGCGGTCGGCGGGGGCGCCGGTGGCCGCGAACGCCAGGACGCGGCCGAGCGCGGCCACGTCGTCGGCGAGCGACGGGCCGTCATCCGGCGCGTCGCCCGCGCGGGCGCTCCAGTCGAGGTCGACGATCGCCGGCCCGTCCGGCCCGAGGACGATCGACTGTGCGCCCAGCCCGCCGTGGACCAGGCCGACGGCGTGCATGGCGGCCAGCCCGGCCAGGAGCTCACGCGCGAGCCAGATGAGCTCGCGCTCCTCGAGCGGCCGGCCGCCGCGCACCGCGTCGGCGAGCGTCAGCCGCCCGCGGTCCTCGATGGCGTAGAGGACGCGCCCCGCGGCCTCGTCGACCGCCAGCACGCTCGCCACGCGCGGGTGCTCGAGCGCCTGCAGGGCGAGGAGGTCGCAGCCGAGGCGCTCGGGCGCCGCCGCGGGGTCGAGCGCGCGGACCAGCGCGCGCACGCCGGCCGCGTCGACGGCCTGGTAGACGGGGCCTGAGGCGTCCTCCCGGACGACCTGCGTGAGGCGGAAGCCGCCCACCCGCGCATCCAGCAGGGCCGACGAGACGGTCACGCGATTCCTCTCCGCCCGGGGGCGTGCCGCCGACGCAGCAGATCGCGGGCCCCGCCGCGTCACCCTGGCGGGCCGACGGCCTCCGGGTGCTCGGCCGCCGCCCTCCCACGTCCGAGGCTTACGACGGGTCGACGGCCGAGCGCAGGACCGGGCCGGGGTCGGCCCGCCCCGGCCCGTCCACGGCCACCCACCGCCCGGTCCTCCGTCCAGGGGGACGGCCGGCGCGGACGGCGCCCCAGCGCCGGGGAAGCGTCCCCGTCCGGGTCGGGGAGACCCGCGTGCATGTTTCGCGCTCGTCCGCCGGCAAGCCCGGTGCGAACCAGCGCGACGTGGCCGGGGGGCCGCCGCCTGGACTCATGACGGGACGCTCCCCACGACGCTGGCGCCCCGCCGTCGCGCTGCGTGGCCTCGTCGCCCTCGCCCTCTGCGCGCCCGCGCCCGCGCGGGCGGACGCCGACGAGGTCGGGCCGCGCCCGGCCCGCGCCTTCGCCCTGACGCTGGACAACGACATCTTCGCCGCCTCGGACAAGCACTACACGAGCGGGGTGCGGCTGGCGCTGGGGCTCCCCGCGCCGCGACCGCTCGTCGCCCGCGCCGCGGCGAGCGGCCGGACGTGCGACCTGGCGCTCGTGTTCGGCCAGCAGATCTTCACCCCCGAGAACCTGACGTCGTCGCACCCCGTCGAGGACGACCGCCCCTACGCCGGGTGGCTCTACGGCGGGATCGTCCTCCGCCTGCGCGGCGGCGACCCGTGGGACCTGCCCGGCGGGCGCCCCGTGCTCGACACGTTCGAGCTCGACGTCGGCGTCGTCGGCCCCGGCTCGCTCGCGGACGCGACGCAGCGGACCGTCCACCGCCTGCTGAACGCGACGGAGCCGGCGGGCTGGGAGCACCAGGTCCGGCACGGGCCGGCGATCCAGCTCTCGTGGGTGCGCCGGGTGCGCCTCCTGCACGGGCGCCTCCCGCTGGGGCTCGAGGTCGACCTCACCCCGCACGTCGGCGCCACCGCCGGGACGGTGGTCTGCTCGGCCCGCGCCGGGGCGACCGTGCGCCTGGGCTGGGGGCTCCCCCCGGACTTCGGCGGCTTCGAGGACGACCCGGTGGCCCTGCCCCTCCCGCTCGACCCGGCGGCCGCCCCGGCCCCCGGGCTCGGCCTCTGGCTGGTGGCGCGCGCCGACGCGCGGGCCTCGATCTTCGACGTGCTGCTGGAGAACAGCCCCCTCCGCTCCGGCGGGCACGGCGTCCAGCGCGAGCCGCTGGTCGGGACCTTCCAGCTCGGGCTCGTGCTCTCGCTGCGTGAGCGCGTCCTGCTCGGCTACACCCACACGGTGCGCACCCCGGAGTTCGAGGGGCAGGGCGGCCCCGACATGTTCGGCAGCCTGTTCCTGCAGGTCGGCTTCTGATGGCGTCGGCGTCCGTCGCGCGACCGGCGCGCGCGCGCGCGCCGAGGCCGTCAGGGGCGGGTGGCGACGTCCTCGACCTTGCGCCCGTCGCGCAGCCGCACGAGCCGCTGGGCGCGCCGGGCGACGCCCTCGTCGTGCGTGACGACGACGAGCGTGACCCCCTCCCCGTGCAGCCGGTCGAACAGGTCGAGGATCTCGGCCCCGACGCGCGAGTCGAGGTTCCCCGTCGGTTCGTCGGCCAGGACGATCGACGGGCGCACGACGAGCGCCCGGGCGATCGCCACGCGCTGGCGCTCGCCGCCGCTGAGCTCGTTGGGCCGGTGCTCGGCGCGGTGGCCCAGCTCGACCTGCCCGAGCGCCTCGAGCGCCCGCCCGGCGCGCTCGCGCCGCGGCACCGCCTGGTAGGCGAGGGGCAGCTCGACGTTGGCGCGCGCCGACAGCCTCGGGAGCAGGTTGAAGGTCTGGAAGACGAAGCCGATCTTGCGCCCGCGGATCTCCGCGAGCCGATCGTCGCCGAGGGCGGAGATCGCCACGCCGTCGAGGACGTACTCCCCCTCGGTCGGCGTGTCGAGGCACCCGATCAGGTGCATGAGGGTCGACTTGCCGCTCCCCGACGGCCCCATGATCGAGACGTACTCGCCCTGCTCGACCGCGAGGTCGAAGCCGTCGAGGGCGCGGACGCGGTGCCCGCCCAGCCGGTAGTGCTTCGAGACCTGCCGTAGCTCCAGGAGCGCCACGGGAGCGAGGCTACCACGCCCAGCCCCCTCCGCGGGCGTCGGGCCTCGCGCCAAGGCTCGCAGCGCGAGCGGTTTATGATCCGCAGACCTTCCACGCGACGACCTTGTTGCGCCCGGGCGGGACGGCCATACTGACGGCGCGGAAGAAGGGCGGACTTGGACGTCGCACGCGAGCACTTGTGGGGCCAGCTGCTCCTCGAGCGCAGGCTCGTCGGGCGCGAGGACCTGACGCGCCTCGCCGGCGAGCGGGACGCGCTCATCCAGCGCGGCCAGGACTGCTCGCTGGGCCAGATCCTGGTCCAGCAGCGCCGGCTCGACCCGTCCGCCTTCGCCTCGCTCAGCCGCGAGCTCGAGGGGCGCGGGCGGGTCTGCTACAGCTGCCGGCGGGTGTTCCTGGCCTCGCAGCCCGACGACCCGAGCTGCCCCCAGTGCGGCGGCAACGCGTCCCTGCGCCCGGCCGACGCCAGCGGCCGCTTCACCGCGCCTCCCTCCCTCTCCGGCCGCTTCCCCGCGCCGGGCGGGTCGGCGGTGTTCCGGGCGCCGTCGCCGACCGGCACGTTCCCGGCCGCGTCGCCCGGCTTCTTCCCCACCCCGGGCGCGAGCGGCAGCTTCCCCGCGCCCGGCGGCAGCGCCGCCTTCCCCGCGCCCGGCGGCAGCGCCGCCTTCCCCGCGCCCGGCGGCAGCGCCGCCTTCCCCGCGCCTGGCGCGAGCGGGAAGTTCATGGCGCCGGGCGCGAGCGGGAAGTTCGTGGCGCCGGGCGCGAGCGGGAAGTTCGCCGCGCCTGGCTGGGGCGCCCAGGCGACCGCCGTGCCCCCGTCCGGGAGCTTCCCGCCGTCGACGGGCAGCTTCCGGGCCGTCACGCCCCCTGCCAGCGGGGGCTTCCCGGCGGCGACCGAGCCCTACGACCCGCTCGCGGGCGGACCCGGCAGCGGCTACGCCCACTCCCCGCCGCCGGGGTTCCCCGCCGGGCCGCCCAGCACCGCCTCCGACGCGGGCGAGGCGTCGTCGGGCGAGCTCGGCGTCGGCAAGCGCTTCGGCAAGTACGAGATCGTGCAGGAGCTCGGCCGCGGCGGCATGGGCGTCGTCTACAAGGTCCGCGCCCCCGGCCAGGCCGGCTTCCTGGCGCTGAAGGTGCTCCTCGCCGGCGAGTTCGCCTCGCCCAAGCTCATGGAGCGCTTCCGCGAGGAGGCCCGGCTCGCCAAGCGGCTGCGCCACCCGAACATCGTCGGGGTCCACGACGTCGGAGAGGTCGACGGGATCCCCTACTACGCGATGGACTTCATCGAGGGGAGCGAGCTGCAGGAGCTGATCCGGCAGAAGAACCTCCCCGTGCGGCGCGGCGTCGAGATCCTGGTCGAGGTGGCGCGGGCCGCCCACCACGCGCACGAGCACGGCGTCGTCCACCGCGACCTCAAGCCGTCGAACATCCTGATCGCCGCGGCCGGCACCTCGTTCATCATGGACTTCGGCCTGGCGAAGAACCTCGAGGACGACAAGGGCCTGACCCGGAGCGGCGTCGCGATCGGCACGCCCTACTACATGCCCCCCGAGCAGGCGCGCGGCTCGCATCGCGAGATGGACGCCCGCTCCGACGTCTACGCGCTCGGCGCGATCCTCTACGAGGTCCTCACCCGCCGCGTGCCCTTCACGGCCAAGACGCAGAACGAGCTCCTGCGCAAGATCGTCGAGGAGGAGCCGCAGCCGCCGCGCCTGGTCAAGCCGGGGGTCCCCCCGGAGCTCGACACGATCTGCCTCAAGGCGCTGCGCAAGAACAAGCTCGACCGCTACGAGTCGGCGCTCGCCATGGCCGAGGACCTGGAGCGCTGGCTCGCCGGGCGCCCGATCCTGGCCCGGCCGGAGCCGCTCTGGTCGGTGCTCCTGCGCAAGGCGCAGAAGAACCGCGCGGCCACCATGGCGGCCGGGGTCGTGGCCGCCCTGGCCCTCCTCTCGGGCGTCGCGATCTGGCAGGTCATGCGCAGCCACGCCGCGGAGCGCGCGGAGGCCGAGCGGGTCCGCCTCGCCGAGGAGGAGCAGCGCAAGAAGGAGGAGGAGGCGCGGCTCGCGCGCGAGGAGGCCGAGCGCAAGGCGCGCGAGGAGCTGGCGAAGCGGGAGCGCGAGGCGTCCGAGGCGGTGCGGCGCGGGCTGGCGAAGTCGCTCGAGGCGCGGCAGGTGACGACGGCGGGCGACGCGCTGCGCTCGCTCGAGGAGGCCGAGCGGCTGCTGTCCGAGGCGGTGCGGCTGGAGCGCCAGCTCAGCCCGCAGCAGCGCGAGCGGCCGGCGACGGCCTACCAGCGCGCGCTCGTGCGCCGGGCGCTGTGCCGCTGGAACGATGCGCGCGAGGACTTCACCTTCGCGGCCCGCGAGCCCACCCACCAGGCGCGCGCGCACCTGGCGCGGGCGCTGATCAAGCTGCGCTGGGAGTGCGACCGCGACGGGGCCCGCATGGCGCTGAACGAGGCCGTGGTGGCGAGCAACCTCCCGCCCGACGCCGAGGGCCGCGACGAGGAGGCCACCGCCGAGGCGATCGCCCGCGCCTACCTGGCCTACCTGCAGGGCAACCAGGACGTCGCGCGCAAGCGCCTCCTCGAGCTGGCCTCGGCCCGCAACGTCATGGCCGCCGAGGCTTACGGGGCGCTGGCCTTCATGTCGCGGGTGGACGGCCTCCCGCTCGGGGGCGACGCCGTCGTCGAGCAGGGCCTCCGCCCGGCGGACCAGGCGGTCCTCGCGGACGCGTGGCGCTATGACGCCCTGGTCGACCGGGCGATCCTCCGCGCGCGCGCGGGACAGTACGACGACGCCATGCGCGACCTCCGGTCGGCGCGGGCGCTCTTCCCCGAGGGCGAGATGCCCGACCTCGCCGAGGCGGTCGTCGTCGCGCGCCGGGGTGACCTGGCCCGGGCGCAGGAGGTGCTGCGCGGGGCGGAGCAGAAGGCGCGCCGCTCGCAGCGGGTCACGGAGGAGGTGGCGACCTTCGGCCGCCGGCTCATGGCCGCGCAGCGGCCGACGACGCCCACGCCCGGCCCGACGCCCGGCCCGACGACGCATCAGCCGCCGCAGCCGCCGAACGCGCGGACCCTGATCACCCAGTCGACGGAGGGGCGGATCAACCTCCCGCCGGGCAACGACGGGCAGACGATCCAGGCGGAGATCGTCGTGACGGACGACGTGGAGGCGGTCCGCCTGACGCTGCGCGGCGCGCCGATCGACCTCGACCTCTACATGCACCCGGGGACGGTGCCGCCGCAGCTCGAGCAGGCGGAGTTCATCGCGGAGAGCGACTCGACCGACGAGACGCTCGTCATGAGCCGGGCGGGGCAGCCCGCCATGCGCAGCGGGAAGTACCACGTCGTGATCCGCGCGCCCAAGGCGCCGCCGCGGCAGATCGGCTGCCAGTTCGCCGTGCGCATGTTCAAGAAGGGCGAGCCCCTGCCCTACCCGTGGCGGCCGACGCGCGACCTGACCAACGTCAACTTCGACCGGCGCTTCGAGGCGCAGCTCGGGCAGGCCGTGCAGGCGCGGCGCGCCGGCGACCTCGACCGGGCCTGCGGGATCCTGGCGGAGGTCGAGCGCCAGGGGGTGCCCGACCTCGCGATCATCCGCGCGAGCTGGCTGGCCGAGGGCGGCCGGGTCCAGGACGCGCTGAAGGCGCTGGACGCCATGCCGGCGCCGGCGCGGGACGGTCCCCGGCCGACCTACGCGCGGACGAACTTCCTCCTGCGCGAGGGGCGCCTCGAGGAGGCGCGGCGGGCGCTCGAGGCGTTCGTGCAGCGCGCCCCGGAGTACCTCGAGCCGCACCTCATGCTCGCCGAGGTGCTCGGCCGCCTCGGCGACGCCAAGGCGCTGGTCCAGCTCGGCGAGCGCCTGCGCGGCATGGACCCGCACGAGCAGGCCTGGGCCATGATCCTCGGCGCCGGCGAGGTCGCCCAGAGCAAGCCCGGCGGCGTCGAGCGCCTGCGCGGCGTCGTCCTCGACGCCACGGCCGACATGACGGTCCGGCTCCGCTCGATCGAGGCGCTCACGCGCGGCGGGCACGCCGCGAAGGCGCTCGAGGTCCTCGACGAGTTCGTGGCCATGCAGGGCGGCGAGCGCGGGCTCATGACCGAGCTGCTCCGCGCCGAGGCCCTGGCCGGCGCGGGCCGGCCGCAGGAGGGGCTCGACCTCCTGCGCGCGATCCGGGCGCGCGTGGCGGACGCGCCGCCGATCGTCGCCATGGTCGACGATCGGATCCGGCGGATCGAAGAGGCGTCGAAGCCTCAGCAGCAGCAGCCGCGGCGGCGGTGAGTGACGCGCGCCTGCGCGACCGGGAGCGGGACGCGGGGCGCGAGGTCGGCGGCCGGGCGGCGTGGCTCGCGGAGCGCCTGCGGCGCGGCGAGGTGGACCCGGACCGGGTGCGCCTGGCGGCCTACCTGGGCGACGCGGCGGCGTTGGGGGTGCTCGGCGGGCCGCCGCGCGTGGAGCCCGTGGCGGGGGAGGTGGTGGAGGTCGTCGACGACGCCTCGTTCCGCTGGTTGAGCGGGGTGGAGCGCGCGGTCGGCATGATCTTCCTGCCGTGGTCCGGCTACGCACATCTCGCGCGACGTCACTTCGAGGAGCCCGCCTGCATGCTTCGCAGCCTGGCGCCACGGACGAGAATCGACGCGATCGTGCTGCTGCCGGAAGGGAGGGCGCCGGGAGGTGGCTTCGGCTCGGAGGGGGTCGTCCCTTCGATCGCGGCCTGGCTCAGCCAGGACGTCGCCTGGACTGGAACGGACCCGCTCTCCTCTGGCGGAGGCGAGTTCTTCTGGGTCCGCGACGGGCGTCTGGCCCGCGTTGACTACCCGGTGATCCCGTCGAGCGAGGATCGCCTCGTCGAGTTCGTGCGCGTGAGCGTCCAGGCGCTGGGGCTCGGCCTGGAGTGACCTGACGCGCGAGCGCTCCGCTGGCGCGCCGGGGCGGTTCGCCTCGCCCGGGCGCGACGACGGCCGGCCCCCCCCAGGCTTGGACCACGCGCCGCCCGCACGCACGGGGCGTGCGTCCAGGCGCGGGAACGCGCGCAGGCCACCGACGCCCCGCGCGTGCGGGCGGCGCGTGACCTGCGCTTCTGCTGAGTGGAGTACGAGGAGCGGTTCTTCCCTAGAGCTTCTGGATGAGCTCGATGAGCGGGAGGAACAGCGCGATGACGATGAAGCCGACCGCGCCACCCATGCCGACGATCAGGATCGGCTCGATGATCGACGTGAGCGACTCGACCGCGACGTCCACGTCGTCGTCGTAGTTGTCGGCGATCTTCACCAGCATCTTGTCGAGCTCGCCGGTCTCCTCGCCGATGTCGATCATGTTGACGAGCATGTCGTCGAACACGCCCGACTCCTGCAGCGGCTTGGCGATCGACTCGCCCTCGCGGATCGAGGCGTGGACGTCGTCGATCGCCTTGGCGATCACGTCGTTGCCCGTGGCCTCGCGGGTGATGCTCAGCGACTCGAGGATCGGCACGCCCGAGGCGATCAGGGTGCCGAGGGTGCGGGCGAAGCGCGAGATCGTCGACTTGTGGATGATCGCGCCGAAGACGGGCATGTAGAGGAGGAACTTGTCGAGGATGTACTTGCCCTTGGGCGTGGACGAGATGCCCTTCCAGCTGAGGACGAGGACCAGCGGGATGCCGGGCAGCAGGTACCAGTAGTTCTGCACCACGTCCGAGACCGCGAGCAGGATCTCGGTCATGACCGGCAGGCTGACGCCGACCTCCTTGAACATCTTCTGGAAGGCCGGGATGACGAAGTTCATGATGCCGGCCAGGATGCCGACGGCCACGACGGTCACGACGATCGGGTAGATCAGCGCGCCGACGACCTTCTTGCGCAGCCTGAGCGACTTCTCCATGAAGTGCGAGAGGCGGTCGAGGATCGTGTCGAGCACACCGCCCGCCTCGCCGGCCTTGATCATGCCGACGTAGAGGCGGTCGAACGCGCGGGGGTGCTTGCCCATGGCCTCGGACAGGGTGGCGCCCGACTCGACGTCTTCGGCCACGTCCATGAGGCAGTTCTTGAGCAGGCTCGGCTTGAGCTGGCCCTCGAGGATGCGCAGCGACCGGACGATCGGGAGGCCTGCGTCCTGCAGGGTCGCGAGCTGCTGGGTGAAGGTCGTCAGCTGGCGCATGCTCACGCCGCCGATCGCCAGCACCCTGCCCTTCTTCTTGCCGGGCGCGGGGGCGGCCGCCGCCGGGGCCGCCTCCTTCTCCTTGACCTTCGTGGGGAAGAGGCCCATCCCCTTGATCTTGGCCATGGCGTCGTCGCGGTCTTCCGCTTCGACGTCCTTCTTGACCTTGTTGCCCTTACCGTCGACCGCCTCGAAGGTGAAGGAAGCCATGGACTGCCTCTCGTCGGAGAATGGCCTGCCGCGCGGCCTTTGCGGGTAGGGATCTTAGAGCGGAGCGGGCGAGAAAGCAACGGGGGGCGGGGCGCCCCGCCTCAGTGGAACACCGTCTCCTTGACGATCTCCTCGATCGTCGTCGTCCCCTCGTAAATCGCGATGATTCCGGCCTCGCGGAGGGTGCGCATGCCCTCCTTCTTGGCCGTCTTCTTCAGCTCGGCCAGCGGGACCTTGTTGGCCACCGCCGTCTTGAGGTTCTCGGTGCCGATGAACATCTCGAAGATCGCCTGCCGGCTCTTGTACCCCGTGTTGTTGCAGACCTTGCAGCCCTCGCCGTAGAAGAACGTGCGGCCCTGCACCATCTCGGGCTTGAGGCCCAGCTCGTAGAGCTCCTCGGCCTGGGGCGAGTACTGCACCTTGCACTCGACGCAGATCTTGCGCACGAGGCGCTGCGCGATCACGCCCTCGAGCACGGCGCTGAGGAGGAACGGCTCGACGCCGAGGTCGACGAGGCGCGTCACGACCGACGGGGCGTCGTTCGTGTGCAGGGTCGAGAGCACGAGGTGACCGGTGAGCGCGGCCTCCACGCAGATGCTCGCCGTCTCGAGGTCTCGGATCTCGCCGACGAAGATGACGTCCGGGTCCTGCCGCAGGATCGCGCGCAGGGCCTTGGCGTAGGTCATCTCGACCTCGGGGTTGATCGGCACCTGGATGATCCCCGGCAGGTCGTACTCGACCGGGTCCTCGTTGGTGATGATCTTGCGGTCGATCGTGTTGATGTCCGACAGCGCGCTGTAGAGCGTGGTCGTCTTGCCCGACCCCGTCGGGCCCGTGACCAGGATCACGCCGTTGGGCTTGTTGATCAGCGCCTTGATGACCTCGAGGTCCTTCGGGCGGATGCCCAGGTTGTTGAGGTCCAGGTTGACGTTGCTGCGGTCGAGGATACGCATGACCACCGCCTCGCCGAAGACGACGGGCAGGGTGGAGACGCGGATGTCGACCGGGCGGCCGCCGACGTTGAGCTCGATGCGGCCGTCCTGCGGCAGGCGGCGCTCGGCGATGTCGAGCCCGGCCATGACCTTGATGCGCGAGCAGAGCGCCGTGGCCAGGTGCGGCGGCGGCGGCGGCTTGATCTCGTAGAGGACGCCGTCGATGCGCTGCCGGACCTTGAAGCTGTTCTCGAACGGCTCGAGGTGGATGTCGGCCGCCTTGTCCTTGATCGCCTGGAGGAGGATCAGGTTCACGAGCTTGACGACGGGCGTCGACTCGACCATCTGCGAGATGTCCTGCAGCTTCTTGCCGCCCTCGTCCACCGCCTCGATGTCGTCGGCGTTGATCGCCTGGGCCATGGCGTCGGCCAGGCTCGTATCCTCCTTGCCGCCGTAGTACTTCGTGACCGCCCGGTCGACCGCGTCGGGCGTGGACACCGCCCCGCGCACCTCGCAGTTGGTCATGAACCGCAGGTCGTCGAGGACGGTCGGGTTCATGGGGTCGGCCAGCGCCACGACGAGCACCCCGGCCTCGTAGCCGACGGGGCAGACCCGGTAGGTCTCGACGATGTTCCTCGGGACCATGTCGATGACGCCCGGGTCGACGTCGGTGTCGTCGAGGTCGGCGACCTCCATGCCCGTCTGCTCGGCCACGGCGAAGAGGATGTCGGGCTCCGCCACGTAGCCGAGCTTGACGAGGATGTCGCCGAGCTTGCCGCCCTCGTCCTCCTGGACCTTCAGCGCCTCCTCGACCTGGGCCTCGTCGACGAAGCCCATCTCCATGAGGATCTCGCCGATCGAGCGCGCCACGGGCTACCTCTTCCTCTGCCGGGCGGAGGTGTCCGCGGCCGGCTCGGCGCCGGCCGGCTCGCCCCCCATCCGCGCGACCCCCGCCAGGCCCGCCTCGCGCACCTTGGCGATCATCTCGTTGGGGTTCACGCAGCGCTCCATCATGTCCTGGTACTTGATCTGCCGCTTCTTGAAGAACTCGAACAGGGCGTCGTCCATGAGCTGCATGCCGTAGCGGCTGCCGGTCTGGATCTCCGAGTTGATGCGGTAGATCTTGCCCTCGCGGATCAGGTGCGCGATCGCCGGCGTCAGGACCATGATCTCGTGCGCCGCCACGCGCCCGCTCCCCTCCGCCTTGGGCACGAGCGCCTGGCTGATCACGCACATGAGCGCCTGCGAGAGCTGCGTCTTGACCTGCTCCTGCTGGTTGGTCGGGAAGGCGTCGACGATGCGGTTGATCGTCTCGGCGGCGCCCATGGTGTGGAGCGTGCCGAACAGCAGGTGGCCCGTCTCGGCCGCCGTGATCGCCGCCGAGATCGTCTCGAGGTCGCGCATCTCGCCGACGAGGATCACGTCGGGGTCCTGGCGCAGGGCGCGGCGGATCGCCTCGTCGAAGCTGCCCACGTCGACGCCGATCTCGCGCTGCGTGATGATGCTCTTCTTGTGCGAGTGATAGAACTCGATCGGGTCCTCGATCGTGATGATGTGAGCGTCCATCTCCTGGTTGATGAAGTCGATGCACGAGGCCAGCGTGGTCGACTTGCCCGAGCCGGTCGGGCCCGTGCAGAGGAACATGCCGCGCGGGCGCGTGAGCAGCGTCTTCACGGCGGGCGGCAGGCCGATCTGCTCCAGCGTCAGCAGCTTGTTGCTGATCTGGCGCAGGACCATGCCCACGTTGCCCTTCTGCTTGAAGATCGACACGCGGAAGCGGGCCTTCTCGCCGAAGCCGAAGCCGAAGTCCGCGCCGCCCTTCTCGGCCAGCTCCTGCTGGCAGCGCTCGGACGTGATGGCCTTCATGAGCGCCAGCGTGTCCTCGGGCGACAGCGGCGGCGTGTTCAGCGCCCGCAGCTTGCCCTGGAGGCGCACGACGGGCGGCGACCCCACGGAAATGTGGAGGTCCGACGCCCCCTTGTCGACGACGAGGTCCAGGATCTTGTCGATCTGCACGGCGCGCTCCGGTGCCCTAGGCGAGCTTCAGGTCCTGGCGGTGCGTGATCACCAGCACCTCGTCGATCGTCGTCAGGCCGTCGAGGACCTTGCGCACGCCGTCCACCTGGAGGCTGCTCATCCCGTTCTGGATCGCGGCCTTGCGGATCTCGGTCGTGTGGGCCTCGTTGAACGCCAGCTCGCGCACCTGGGGGCCCATCTCCAGGAGCTCGTAGACGCCGAGGCGCCCGCGGTAGCCCGCGCCGTTGCAGTTGTCGCAGCCGACCGGCCCGTAGAGCTGCTTGCCGCGCACCTGCTCCGGCTTGAGGCCGACCGACGCGAGCTGCCACTCGGGCAGGTCGCGGACCTCGATCGGCTCCTTGCACTTGGGGCAGAGGCGGCGCAGGAGGCGCTGGGCGAGGATGGCCAGGACCGCGCTCGCGACGAGGAACGGCTTGACGCCCATGTCGGTGAGGCGCGAGATCGACGACGGCGCGTCATTCGTGTGCAGGGTCGAGAACACGAGGTGGCCGGTGAGCGCCGCCTGGATGCCGACCGTCGCCGTCTCCTCGTCGCGGATCTCGCCGACGAGGATCACGTTGGGCGCCTGGCGCAGCATGGCCTTGAGGATCACCGAGAAGGTGCGCCCGATCTCGTGGTTCACCTCGGCCTGGTTGATGCCCTCGAGGTTGTACTCGACCGGGTTCTCGGCCGTGATGATCTTCACGTCCGGCTTGTTGAGCTTCTTCAGCGCCGCGTAGAGCGTCGTCGTCTTGCCCGAGCCGGTCGGCCCGGTGACCAGGAAGATCCCGTTCGGCCGCTTGATGATCCGGTTGAACTTCTCGAAGTCGGTCGAGTGCAGGCCCAGGATCTCGAGGTCGACGAGCGCGCTCTCCTTGTCGAGGATTCGCAGCACGATCGACTCGCCGTGCGTCGCCGGGAGCGAGTTGACGCGGAAGTCGATGTCGCGGCCGGCCAGGCGCAGCTTGATGCGCCCGTCCTGCGGGGTGCGCTTCTCCTCCGGCTTCATCTTGGCCATGATCTTCAGGCGCGAGAGCAGCGCGCCCTGGAGCTTCTTCGGGATCGGCTCCTGCTCGATGCAGTCGCCGTCGATCCGGTAGCGCAGCCGCACCTTGCGCTCCATCGGCTCGACGTGGATGTCGCTGGCCCGCTTCTTCACCGCCTCGGCGATGATCTGGTTCACGAGGCGGATGATCGGGGCGTCGTCGCCGTCGGCCTCGTCGACGTCCTCCTGCAGGTCGCGCTTGAGGGCGATCTCCTCGCCCATGCCCTCCATGGCCTCCTCGAGGCCCAGCGTCTCGCCGTAGTACTTGTTGATCGCGGCCAGGATCTCCATGCGCGACGCGATCACGGCCTCGACCTCGACGCCCAGGCGGAAGCGCAGGTTGTCGAGCTGGAAGAAGTCGAGCGGGTTCTCGGCCGCCACCACGAGCGAGCGCTTGCCCTTCTTCAGGGGCATGATCGTCACCTCGGTGGCCACGTCCTTGGCCACGGCGGCGACGACATCGGGCGGAACGCTGAACTTGCTGATCTGACAGTACTTGAGCGAGTGCTGGTGGGCGATCGCCTTGGCGACCTGCTCCTCGTCGCAGGCCTTCGCCTCGACCAGCAGCTCGCCCAGCTTCTTCCCGCCGCCGCCCTTCTTCTGCTCCGCGAGGCCGGCGTCGACCTCCGCCTGGGTCACGTAGCCCATCTCGATGAGGATCTGTCCGATCCGCTTCTTGGCCATCTGCCGCCCTCGAGAGTGGGGGGGCCGGGGCGCCCCTACGCTTCTGACCCCGCAGGCTCCCATCTAGCACAGTCTCAGGTCGGGAGGCAACCACGCCCTCGCGCTCAAGCGCCCGACGCGAGAGGAGATATCTTTGTAGGAGCCCCCTTCGAAGCTCGGCGCCGTGCGCTCGGTCGAGGGGGTTGGAGGCGTCGGCCCCATGCTCAGGCGCATCGCGCTGGTCCTGCTCGTGTCGCTCGCCGCGTGCACCCCCGAGGTGTGCCAGGTCGAGAACCTCCCCTACCTCGGCCGCCCGACGACCCCCGAGCAGCTGTTCGAGGTGGTGCAGTACTCCGCGCGCAACGACTGCTGCGGGCCGATGTACCACCTGCTCAGCCGGCGCACGCAGCGCGAGCACTCGCGGACGAAGTTCTGCCTGTTCTGGGAGTCGCTGCGCCTCCCCGAGCCCTTCGCCGAGTACCGGGTGGTCGACGTCGTCAGCCGCGGCGAGTTCCTCGCCGTGCTCCCCGACCCGCAGGGCCGGCAGTTCATGTTCGTCCACTACCAGGAGCCCGGGAAGGTCGCGCTCGACGCCCAGCTCCTGCTCGTGTTCGAGGACGGCGAGCCGCGCCTCGGCCTCCAGGACCAGGTCGACCAGGGCCTCCCCTTCGCGCAGCCGCCGGCGAAGTAGTCACCAGCCCTCGACTCGTCGGCCCCTCCGGAACGCGAAGCGGCGCGCCCCCAAGGACGCGCCGCTCGCTCGGATCTCATGGACTCGGGACGCCGCCTGGCTCCACCCGACGGACCGCCTCCGCGCACACCTCACCGGGCGTTCGCAGCCGGAGCGTCAGGCGAGGGCGACGAGGGCGAGGCGATGCGGCGCGAAGGCAAGCGAAGGCGGCCTCCTGGCCGCCGAGCGCGCCTGAGCGGTCGGGGGGGG
>JAMLIC010000006.1 GCA_023954375.1 Planctomycetota bacterium | reverse complement strand
CCCCGGGGGGGGGGGCGGGGGGGCGGGGCGGGGGGGGGGGGGGCGGCCCCCCTCGACCGCTCAGGCGTCCTCGGCGGCCAGGCGGCCGCCTTCGGTCGCCTTCGCGCGGCCTCGCCTCGTCCTCGTTCGTCTCGGCTGAGGCTCTGGCTGCGCCTCGCGCCGCGTGGTGTGCTCGAAGGCGGGGGGGGCGTCGAGGGGCGGGCGGGTGGGGTGCCCACCGGACGGCGCCCGAGGGCGTCCAGACATGAGCCGTCGTGGGGCGTGGCGTTGCAGGCGAGCGGCGAGCGCCAGGAGGCGCGAACACCCGTCAGCGCGGGACGCGCGTGTCCCCTGCGGGGCGGCGGGGGCGCGGGACGCGGGCTCGCCTGGCGGCGCCGGAGTGGGCGCGGTGCTTGCACGGCCCAGCGTGCCGCCCGCGAAGGTCGGCGGGGGAAGGAGAGGCCCATGTCTTCACGTTGGATCACCGCGCGCGCCCGCCTCTCCGTCGCGACCCTGGCGCTCTGCTGCGCCGGTGGGGCCGCGGCGCAGGAGGGCGACGCCTTCCGCATCGACGAGCGCTTCCAGCCGGGCGAGACCTGGCGGGCGCGCACGGAGATGCGCACCGTCGAGGCGCCGCTCGGGCGCGAGGGCGAGGAGGAGACGACGACGATCGTGTGGACCGAGTCGGCCGAGGTGCTCGACCGGCCGCAGGGGTTCGCCCTGCGCTCGACGCTCACGGGCTGGCGCATGCACGCCGTCGCGCCGAACGTCGAGACGCGCATCACCTACGACGACGACGACCTGCAGACGATCCGCATCGGCCAGCGCGAGCTGGAGTTCGCCCGCACCTGGACCTACGAGTTCGACCCGACGTGGCGCCTGCTCGCGGTGACCGGGCAGGAGCGCACGATCAAGCAGCTCTACGCGCGGGTCGCCCGCGACATGGCCGGCGACCGCCCGGCGCGCCGCTGGTTCCTGCGGCGGTTCGGGCCGTGGATGGTCGAGCGCTGGAGCCAGCGCCTCGAGGCCTGGCTCGTGCGCAGCAACAACGAGGGGAGCGCGCCCGTGCGCGTGGTCATGGAGCGGCTGCGCGCCGGCGACGCCATCGAGGACGGCTTCGAGGCCCGGGTCCCCGCGACCGGCGCCCTCCCCACCGGCAAGGTCCGCTACGTCGGCCGCGGCGACGCCGGCGCCGAGTTCCGGATGACCTTCGACGTCACCGGCGACACCCCGGCCCCCGAGTACGCCTTCGCGATCGACGATGCCGGCCGCCTGACCTGGCTCGAGGCCACCGGCACCCGCATCGTCCGCGAGGACGGCCGCGGCAAGCGCGTGACCACGCACTACGCCTACGCGCTCCAGCAGGTCACGCCCCCCGACGAGCGCCCCGACGTCGACGCCCGCGACATCGGCGACGAGGGCGCCGCCGACGAGGAGATCGGCGACGACGCGGACCTCGGCGAGGACGTCGAAGACCGCGAGGACGACGAGCAGGACGTCGGCGACGAGGACCTCGACGACGACGAGCCCCACGGCCCGTACTGATCGCTGACTCGGACCTCTGGGGCGCCCGCACACACACGGCCTGCGGCGCCCGCTCGGCGCGCCGCAGGCCGCGTCTCATCACGCCGTCGCAGGCGCCGCCCCACGCAGCCTGAACGCCCCGGCGCCCCCGAGCACACCACACGGCGCGAGACGCAGCCAGAGCCTCAGCCGAGACGAACGAGGCCGAGGCGATGCCGCGCGAAGGCGACCGAAGGCGGCCTCCTGGCCGCCGAGAGAGCCTGAGCGGTCGGGGCCGACGCAGTCGGCCCCGACGAACGGCAGCGCCCGGCATCGTTCGTCGCAGGCGCGATCACACCAGGCGACCGATGGCGGCCTCCTGGCCGCCGAGGGAGCCCGAGCGGTCGTCGCGCCCCGCCCCGCGCGGCGCTACGACGGACGGCGCCGCCCGGCATCGTTCGTCGTAGGCGCGATCACACCGGACGGCGGCGGCCGGCATCGTTCGTCGTAGGCGCGATCAACCGTAGGGCTTCGTCGCGTCGCCGCAGCGCCTCGAGCAGGAACACGTCGGTCGACAGGCCGATGTCCCGGCGCACGCCGAGCGGCAGCCCCGGCTCGAACGCGAAGCGGCCGTGCGGCGAGAGGACCACCTCGAACGCGGCCTCGAGCGCCGGCGAGCCCAGCGAGGTCGACGCGCTCACCAGCTTGCCGTGCTCGATGTAGAGCGCGCCCGAGAAGGTGTCGCACGACACCCGCACCACGCCGGTCTTGCCCGAGATCCCGAGCATCTGGATGAACTCGACCAGCTGGTCGCCCACGAACGAGCCGACGACGCCGCCCGCCTGGTCGGCCTCGAGGCGCGCCGTCGGCGGGCGGCGCTTGAGGAGCCGCCGCACGCGGACCACGAGCTCGGTCGTCGAGAAGGGGGTGCCGATCTGGTCGTCCGCGCCGAGCTCGAAGCCCTTGGCCACGTCCGCCTCGCGGCCGGCCGCCGTGACCAGCAGCACCGGCAGGCGCGCCGCGACCGGGCCGCGCCGCAGGCGCTCGAGCACCTGGAACCCGTCGCGCACCGGGAGGCGGGCCTCGAGGACGCAGGCGGCGAGGTCGTCGCGGCGCGCCGCCTTGAGCGCCGCCGCGCCGTCGACCTCGCGCACCACGTCGAAGCCCTCGCGCTCGAGCCGGTGGGCCGCCTCGGCCGCGCGCGTCACGTCCTGCATGGCCAGGAGCACGCGCGGGCGCGCGCCGGCCGGCTCCGCCGCGTCGGCGTGCACGCAGCCGGCGCGCCCGCCGACGCGCCCGAGCCACAGCCGGCGCTCCGCCTCGGCCACGACCTCGTCGAGCGCGGCGGGCGGCACGACCTCCGCCACGCCGGCCGAGAAGCCGAGCGGGATGACCATCGACCGGTGCTCGAACGGGCGTGACCGCAGCGCCTTGACCGCCTTCTGCAGGGCCCGCACGGCGCCGTGGGCGGGCCCCGGCAGGAGGGCCACGAGGCGGTCGTCCTCCCAGCTGGCGAGCAGGTCGTCGCGCCGCAGGACGCCCGAGAGGACCGCCGCGAGGTGCCGGAGGGCCTCCTCGACGGCGCGGGGCCCGTAGGTCTCCTGCACGCGGAGCGCGTCGTCGACCTCGAGGACCGCGAGCGACAGCGGGTCGCCGGAGCGCGCCATGGACACGCTCATGCGCGCGAACGCCTCGACGAGCCCGGCGTGGTTCAGGAGCCCCGTGAGCGGGTCCTTGCGGCAGGCCCGCGCCGTGGCCTCGGCGCGCCGCAGGGCGGCGTCGACGGCCGCCGTCACGACCTCGGGCGCCTGCGGCGCCCCGATCGCCGTGTCGGCGCCGCGCGTGTAGCAGGCCGCGCGGTCCTCGGGGGCGCACAGCGCGATCACCGGGAGGAGCGCCTCGCGCGGGCGCGCCCGCAGCCGCTCGACCAGGGCCAGCCCCTCCCCCTGGGCCCCCGGCTCGACCTCGATCACGAGCGCCGCGACCTCCTTGGCCGCGAGCAGCCGCTCCGCCTCGGCGAGGGTCCCCACCCCGAGCACCTCGCGCCCCGGGCGGGCGAGGTGCTGCGTGAGCTCCTGCCGCCGGGCGGCCTCTTGGCTCAGGATGAGGAGGCACGCCCGCCGCAGGGCGGGGTCGGCGACCACCCGGCGCAGCACGACCAGCAGCCGCTCGGCCGCCCGGGGCAGCGCGAAGGGCGGCGCGTGCTCCACCTCGTCGGCGGCCCGGCACACGTCGCTCAGGCCGTGCGCGTGCGCCGACGCCCCGAGCAGGCGGGCCAGCCGACGCACCGCCCCGTCCCTGCGCCCCGGCTCCAGGTGCGCCGCGCGGAGGACCCGCTCGACCGCCGCGAGCTTGGCCTCGAGGTCGTCCCTGAACGACTGGTTGGACGGGTTCATCGGCCCCCTGGGGGGAGAGAGATCCTGCAACGTGGTGATAACCACGACGTCCCCTGCACGCCACGGCCGGGGCGACCTCGTGCCGCCCGGGGGACCGAGAGGTATCCTGCCCGCATGAAGCCCGTGCCCGGCGTGTCGGCCTTCGGACCCTACCGGGTCGTGCGCGAGGTCGGGCGCGGCGGCATGGGCGCGGTCTACGAGGTCTCGCACCCCGACGTCCCCCGCCGCCTGGCGCTCAAGCTGATCCTGGAGGGGGTCGCCGACGAGGACGCCTTGCAGCGCTTCGAGCGCGAGGCGCAGCTCCTGGCGCAGGTCCGGCACAAGAACGTCCTCGTCGTCCACGCCTACGGGCGCGCCGCCGGCGGGCCCTACCTGGTCACCGACCTCGTCGAGGGCGACTCGCTCCGCGCCCACCTCCTCGAGGGCCCGCTCGACGCGACGCGCGCGGCGCGGATCGTGCGCGACCTCGCCGACGCGCTGACGGTCGTGCACGCCCACGGGATCCTGCACCGCGACATCAAGCCCGAGAACGTGCTCCTCCAGCCCGACGACACGCCGGTGCTCCTCGACTTCGGCCTGGCGCGGGAGCTCGGCGGGCGCCGGCTCACCCTCACGGGCGAGGTGGTCGGCACCCCCGCCTACATGGCGCCCGAGCAGGCGGGCGGCTCGAGCGACGAGCGCTCGGACGTCTACGGCCTCGGCGCGCTCCTCTTCGCGCTCCTCTCCGGGCGGGCCCCCTTCGAGGGCACGAATCAGATGCGCGTCCTCACCCGCGTGATGACGGAGGAGCCGCGCTGGCCGTCGGAGGACCGCCCGCAGGTGCCGCCGGAGCTGGAGGCGGTGTGCCGCGTCGCCATGGCCAAGGACCCGGCGCGCCGCCACGCGACCGCGCGCGACCTGCGCGACGACCTCGACCGCTGGCTGCGGGGGGCGCCCACCTGGGCCGGGGGCAAGGTCGAGCTGATCGTCGGCCAGCGCCGGCGCGCGCGCCGGCGCCACGCCCTCGCGGCGGCCGGCCTGCCCGCGGCGGCGCTCTCGGTCGGGCTCGTGGCGGCGCTGGCGTTGCGCGACCCGCCGCCGCCGCCCGTCAGCGACGCCGTCGCCGCCGGGCGGTTCGAGCTCGACGTGAGCGCGCCCGAGGCGGTCCTCGGCGAGGAGGTCGAGGTCTTCTGCGCGGTCCGCGGCGACGACCTCGGGCCCGTGACGGTGGGGATCGTCGGCGGCGGCGCCCCCGCGCAGGCGCGCGCCGGCGCGCCCCCCGTGCGCCTGGTCGCCCGCGCCGTCGAGCCCGGCCTGCGGCGGATCACCGCCTTCGCCGAGCGCGGCGGGCAGCGTCTGGAGGTGCCCCTCGAGGTCGTGCGCTGGGGCCGACGCGCCGACGGCCACGCGTGGCCAGCGCCGCCGCCGCGGGTGCGGCTGACCCGCATCGACGGCGAGTACCTCAACGAGGTGGACGGGTCGGTGCTCCTCTTCGTCCCCCCCGGGCGGTTCTACATGGCGACCCCGAAGGCCTACGCCGACGGGGCGCCGAACGTCGAGCTCACGCGCGGGTACTTGATCGGCAAGGCGGAGGTCACGCGCGCGCAGTGGCTGCAATTCTCGAAGGCCGAGCGCCGCTCGCCTCCCGCCTGGCCTGCCGGCGACTCGGCCCTGCCCGCGACGCACGTGACGCGCGAGGCCGCGCGCGCCTACGCCGCGTGGGCCGGAGGGCGCCTGCCCACGAGCGCGGAGTGGGAGTTCGCCGCGCGCGGCCCCGAGGGCCTGGTCTACCCCTGGGGCAACGACTTCGCGGCCGACAGGACGAACGTCGGCACCGACGGGCCGCGCCCGTGCGGGGCCACGCCCGGCGACGTGTCCCCCTTCGGCTGCCTCGACATGGCCGGGAACGTGACGGAGTGGGTCGATGACGACTTCGTGCCCGCGCCGGGCAGCGAGCACATGGACCCCCGGGGCGGCGACGCCCTGCAGGTCCTCCGCGGCGGCTTCTGGTCGTTCGAGGCGTTCGGCCGCGCGATGGAGGAGGCGGGGCGACCCGTGCTCGGCGACGCGGCCTACGTCGTCCCGACCACGTGCCGGACCGCGCGGCGCCTCGGCTACTCGCCGGAGCACCCGTGGCTCCTCGAGGTCGTCGGCCTGCGCGTCGTTCGCGACGTGTTGGACTAACGGACCGCGCCGTCGGCGGCCGCCACACGCCGCGGCGGCGGACCGCCCGGCCCCGCAGGGAGGTCGAGCGTGTCGTTGCGCCGGAGCGTCCACGCGCCGACCCCCTCGAGGCGCAGGGCGCGCCCGGGCTCGCACACCGCGGGCGGGCCGTGGGGGCGATAGAGCGTCACCGCGCCCTTGCCGAACACGCGCGCCTTGCCGCCGCGGCCGATCGCCAGGGCCGTCTCCTCGTCGAGGCCGATCCCCAGCGGGCGCTCGTGCCAGCCGTCGGCCATCAGCCGGGCGAGGAACGCGAGCAGGCGCCCCTCGCGGTCGCGCCGGCCGAAGTGGGTGTCGACCACGGCCCCCTCGAGGAACGACAGGCGCAGGAACTCGCGCTCGAGCGTCAGGTCGCGCGTGAAGGGGTCGCGCAGCGCCGCGCCCGAGGTGAGCGAGCCGTGCAGCGCCGCGTAGCTGAACTGCCCCAGGATCGCCGCGCCGGCGCTCGTCCCGCCGAGCGCCGCCCCGCGCCGCCAGGCGGCGTGCAGGGCCCGCTCCAGCGCCGTCCCCTTCCAGGCGCGCACGTAGGTCGCCTGGTCGCCGCCGGCGATGAACACGCCCTCGGCCTCCTCGATGCGGCGCGCCACCCAGGGGCTGTCGGCGAGCGCCCGCGTGGTCACGAGGAGGGTCTCGACGCTGTCGACGCCGCCGATCTGCTGGTAGAGGTAGGCGTTGTAGCCGTCGGCGCCGGAGGTGCGCAGGACGACGATGTCGCCGCCGCGCGCCTGGTCGCGGAACCAGGCGAAGGCGTGGTCGACGTCGCGCCCGCCGCCCATGAGCAGGAGCGCCGGGCCGGCCGGCGCGACCTCGAGGTCGTCGGGGTCCCCCGTGAGGAAGCTGACGAGCTCCTTCGGCCGGGCCGGCTCGTCGGCGACCCGGCGCTCCTGCGCCGTGGCCGGCAGGAGGCCGACGGCCCCCACCGCCGCGCCGAGGACCGCCGCGCCGACGGCCGCCGCGCTGCAGGCGCGCGGGCTCACAGGTCCGGATCCGCGGCGCCCGCGCCGGCCACGCGCAGCTGCGCCTCGAGCAGGTCGCTGGCGTCACCCGCGGCCCGCGGCGCCCGCCCCGACTCGCGCGGCCGCCGCGGCAGGTGGATCACGAAGGCCGCCCCGCCGGACGGGTCCTCCTCGAGCGTGACCCGCCCGCCGAGGCGCTCGACGAGCGACTGGCTGATCGCCAGGCCGAGCCCCGTGCCGCGGCCGACGGGCTTGGTCGTGTAGAAGGGGTCGAACACCCGCGCCCGCAGGGCCGGCGGCACCCCGGGCCCGCTGTCGGTGACGACGAGGCGCACCTCCGCGCCGGCCTCGCGCACGGCCACGCGCACCCAGGGGGCCGCGCCCTTGCGCTCGGCGGCGGCGTCGATCGCGTTCTCGACGAGGTTCAGGATCGCCTGCTGGAGCGAGGCCGCGTCCGAGCGCACCGTCGGCCCGTCCGGGTCCTCGCCGGACGGCGCCGGGTCGACCCTCACCGTGACCCCGCGCCGCCGGGCGGCCGCCTCGGCCAGGTGGACCGACTCGCGGGCGAGCCGGCGCAGGGCCACCTCCTCGAGCTCGAGCTGGTCGCTGCGCGCCAGGCCCAGCAGGCGCTTGAGGATCTCCTTGCAGCGGAACGCCTGGTCCTCGATCGTCTTCAGCGCCTGCGCCAGCTCGGGGTCGGCGCCGTCGAGCGCGTCGCGCGCCTCCTCGGCGTAGCCGGCGATGGTCGCCAGCGGGTTGTTGATCTCGTGGGCCACGTTCGCGGCGAGGCGCCCGAGCGCCGCCAGCTTCTCCGTCCGGTGCAGCCGGTCCTTCGCGCGCAGGAGCGCCGACGTCTTCTGCTCGACGAGCCGCTCGAGCTGCTCGCCCCAGGCGCGCAGCTCCTCGCCCTGCCGGGCGAGGATCGCGTTCTTCTCGTCGAGGTCGCGGCGGCCCTTCACCATGGCGAGGAACAGGTGGTTGCGGCTGCGCATGATCGCGCCCACCTCGTCGTCCGGGATGTCCCCCTCGTCGATCACGGCGTGCTCCTCGTCGCCGCGCCGCGCGGCGTTGTCGGCCGCGATCAGGCGCGAGAGCGGCAGGAGGAGCGCGCGGCGCAGGTAGTGCAGGACGACCATGGCCGTGATGAACAGCGCCACGGCCCCGCTGCCGAAGGCGACGAGGCCGTAGGTGGCGACCTGCCGGTGGAGGTCGGCGAGCGACGCGTCGAGCCAGAGGACGGCGTCGGGCTGCCCCTGGCCGCCGGTGACGATCGGCTCGGCCCGCGCCATGGTCCGCGGCACGAGGGCGTCGACCGGGAGCGAGACCTGGAAGAAGGCGGCGACGTCGCGGCCGAGGAACAGCTCCTCGATCCGGCGCCGGACGCCCTCCGGCCAGCGCGCGCCCGGCCACGCGGCCGAGTCGGCGGCCGTGAGCTGTCCGCCGGCGAAGCGCAGCACCTCGCCCGAGCGCGTGAGCACCCAGGCGTCGATCGGCGCGTCGGGCTCGAGGTTGGCCGGCAGCGGGCTCCCCTCACCCGGCGCCTGTCCCTGCCCCGAGCGCAGGGCCTGCAGGAGCTCCGCGTCCACGTCGACGCCCGCGTGCGGGTTCTCGCGCTCGAGCAGCGCCTGGCGCACGTGCTCGCGCACGCGCGACGCGTGGGCGCCGAGCGCCTGTTCGCGGTGCCCGGTGAGCCACACCCAGTAGCCGGCGGTGAAGACGCCGAGGACGGCCAGCTCGATGACGAAGAAGGCCAGGCCGATGAGCGCGACGACGCGGGCGAGCAGGCTCGCCTGCGCCCGGCCGGGCGGCGGGATGTGGCCGATCGTCATCCGCCCCCCTCTCCCCGTCCGTCACCATTCACCACGGAGGACACGGAGGACACGGAGAGCGTCTTCCTCCGTGTCCTCCGTGTCCTCCGTGGTGAGCCTCACGACCCGCCCAGCCCGCGCCGCACGACCTCGACCCGCGGGTCGCTCGCCGGCGCCACGGCCAGGAACTGGCGCAGCCGGGCGCGCGCCTCGGCGTCGCGCCCCTCGAGCGCCAGCGCGTGCGCCAGCGCGTAGGTCAGGTCGGGCTGACGGGGCATCACCTCGAGCCCGCGCGTGAGGAGCTCGATCGCCTTCTGCCGCTGGTCGCCGCGCACGTAGAGGCGAGCGAGGTTGGCGTAGGGCTGCCAGGCGGTCGGGTTGAGCGCGATCGAGCGCTCGTACTCGCGCATGGCGAAGAGGATGTTGCCGAACTGCTCGGCGCAGAGCGCGTAGTCGAAGCGGGTGGCCCAGTCGTCGCCGTCGAGCTTGATCGCCGCCTCGTAGGCCTCCTTGGCCTCGTAGAGCATGCCCAGGCGCGAGCGCGCCACGCCCAGCGCCTGCCACGCGCGCGGGCTCCTCGGCAGCGCCTTGACCGCATCGTCGAGCTCCTTGCGGGCCTCGTCGTCGCGCCCGAGGTCGAGGAGCGCGACCCCGAGGTTCACGCGCGCCTCGGCGAAGGCGGGCGTGCGCTCGAGCGCCTGGCGGTGGAGGGCGGCGGCGGCGCGCGCATCGCCCTCGATCCGGGCCAGGACGCCCAGGCCGTCGAGCGCGCGGTGCGCGTGCGGGCCGCCCTGGTCGACCAGCGCCTGGTAGTCGGCGCGGGCGCCCTGGCGGTCGCCGACCGCGGCGCGCACGCGGGCGCGGCCCAGGCGGGCGGGCGCGTGGCGCGGGTCGCGCTCGAGCGCCTTCTCGTAGAGCGGATGGGCCTGGGTCGGCGCGTTGGCCTCGAGCAGGGCGGCGAGGTTCGACAGCACGTCCGGGTCGTCGGGCGCGAGGTCGAGCGCCCTGGCGTAGGTCGCCTTCGCGGCGTCGCGCTCGCCGCGCCCGGTCTGGATGAGGCCCAGGTTGTTCAGGGGCCGCGGGTCGCGCGGCGAGCGCTCGGCGGCGCCGCGGTAGCGGGCGGCCGCCTCGTCCAGGTCGCCCTTGCGGTGGTGGACGTAGCCCAGGCGGAAGTAGGCGTCGCCGTCCTCCGGGGCCAGGCCGATCAGCTCGCGCAGGACCTCGGCCGCCTCGTCGAGCTCGCCCCTGTCGATCAGCCGCGCCGCCCGGGCCCGCAGGCCCTCGATCCGCGCGAGGAGCCCGGGCGCGTCCTCCTCGACGCCCAGCTCGGCGCCGGTCTCGGCCTCGGCCAGGAGCGCGCGCAGGTCCTCGAGCGAGGGCGCCGAGGGCGCCGGCGGCGCGGCCGCCTCGACCTCGGGCTCCGGCGCGGGGTCGGCGGGAGGCGCCGGCTCGGGCTCGGGCGCCGGCTCGGGCGACGGCTCGGGCTCGGCCGCCGGCGGCGGCGTGACGGGGACCGTGTCGACCCGCGGGGCCTCGCCGCTCGGCGCGGCCGGGGCCATCGCGGCGGGCTCCGCCCCGCGCTGCTCCTGCCAGGGCGCCAGGCCCATGAGGTGCAGGTAGAGGGCGATCAGGCACAGGAGCAGGGCCAGGAGCTGCGCCAGGAGCTTGGCGAGCGTGCTGAACGCCGAGACCTCGCCCAGGCTGACCGGCGGCGCCTCGGGCTCCGGGTGGGGGTCGGGGGCGTCGGCCGCCAGGGCCGCGTCCGGGCGCGGCGGGATCGGCGCCTTGGCGGCCGCCTCGAGGGCCATGAGCGTCGGCGACGCGGGCTCGGGCGGGAGGTCGGGGAGGGCCTCGGCCAGGAGGCCCTCCTCGGGGGCCGGCTCGGCCGGCTCCGGCTCGGCCGGCTCCGGCTCCGGCTCGGCGGCGACGGCCGGCGCGACGGCGGCGGCGACGACGGGCGCGGCGGCGACGAGCGCCGGCGGCGGCGCGACGTGCGCGGCCGCGACCTGCGCGAGGACCGCCTCGCGCCGGCCGCGCGCCGTGTGCGTCTCGCGCGGGCGGCCGTCCGCCCGCGCGCCGCCGATGATCGCCCGCAGGTCGACGGTCCCGCGGGGGACGACGTCGGGCTCGATGATGACCTCGAGCCCGCCGTCCTCGCGCTCCACGCCGTTCGCGCTCATGCAGCCCCTTCCGCCCCGCGCCCTGGGAGGCCTAGACCCCGGCCTCGATGTCGATCACGTCCGCGCTGGGCGTCGGCGGCGCGGCCGGCGCCGGCGCGGCCTGCGCCGCCTGGGCCGGCGGCGCCGCCGGCGCGCCCGGCTTGTCCGACTTCTTCTTCTTCTCCATGGAGACCGCGGCGACCAGCGCGCCCTTGGCGACCGTGCGCAGCGGGTCCTTGGCCATGCGCACGTCGTTGACCGGGATCGGCGCGCCCTCCTCCTCGAGGATGCGCTTGAACAGGTCGATGAACCCGGGCACCGACGAGGTCCCGCCGGCGACGACCACGTCGAGCGGGCTCGTGACCGTCGTCTGGTTCGTCTTGAAGTGCGCCCGGAACTCGCGCAGGACGTGCCGGATCAGCTCGTCGTAGTAGATCTCGAGGCCCAGGTGCAGGGCGTTGCGCGGGTCGACGCGGCGCAGGTCGAGGTTCTTCTCCTTCTCGTGCGTCACCTTCCCCACGGGGACGTTGCGCACCTTGGAGACGCTCTGGTCGATCCAGTCGCCGCCGCGCGCGACCGAGATCTCGAACAGCTTCTTGGCGCGCCACGAGACGACGAGGTTCGTCATGCCGGCGCCGAAGGAGACGCCCACGCCCGAGAACGGCGCCTTCGTGCCGTTGTCCTCGACCTGCGGGCACTCGGCGTAGATGATCGCCAGCGCCTCGTTGAGGATCCGCACGTCGTAGCCGAGCTTCCTCAGGAAGCGCTCGACGACGATCTTGTGGAAGGTCACGTCGAGGTTGGCGTCGAGCGGCGCGGCGGGGATCGTGGCGGCGATCACCTCGCCCGGGTGCTCGGGCTTGCCGATGATGCCCTCGATCAGGCGCTCGAGCAGCGGGATCGCCTCCTCCTCGCCCGGGTTGAGGACGCCCTTCTGCATGGGCCGGCGGTAGAACTCCTGCTTGCCGGTGATCATGCAGTACTTGAGCGCGTCCTCGCCGACGACGTAGAGCTCGTTGCCGCGGATGACGAACTTGGCGCCCGCGTCGTGGAGCATCTCCTCGGCGAAGTCCTCGCGCGGCATGGAGAAGAAGGCGTCCCGCTCGATCTGGAACACCTCCTTGCCCTGCTCGAGGCGGGCCCCCACGATGAAGCAGGTGCCGATGTCGACTGCCTTGGCCATGTCTGGGTGACTCCGTTCGTCCCCGCGGGGTTAGAGGTTCGAGAGCAGGTCGGCCTTGCCCATGACGTCGCCGTCCTCCTGCTCCTGCTCGATCCGTCGCCCGACCGTCTCGAAGTTGCGCAGCAACTCGCGCTCCTGCTCCTCGAGGAACGCCAGCCGGGCCTTGACCTCGGCGTCGGAGAGGGTCGGGTCCTCCCGGACGCGGCCCTTGGCAAACTCGAAGCGGTCGCGCATGAGCTTGAACTCGCCCACGAGGGCCTGGACGTCCTGCGAGATCGCCTGGCGCATCTGCTCGATGTGCGAGGCGTTGGCCACGTTGGCCAGCTGCGGGAGCTGCTCGCGCAGCTCGCTCATGAAGCTGCGCTTGAACGCGTCGAGCTCCTCGCCCGACACGCCGCGCCCCATGGGCATGGCGACCCCCACGCTCGTGTGGGTGATGCCGCCCTCGCGGGGCGCCTTGTAGACGTTCTCCAGGTAGCCCTCCTCGAAGGCGACCTGCACCTGGTTGCTCGCCTCGGCGCGGTCGCGGCCGAGCCCGTCGAGGTCGAACTCCTGACCCGACGGGATCGCCACCCCGAGGCCGCGGAGGCTCAGCGTGGCGCGCAGCGTGTTTCGCACGATCCACATGGCGGGCGTCTCTCTCCTCAGCGGCTCGGGGCCGGCACGGGCATGGGCCACTCGCCCTCCGCGCGCTCGCGCGCGCGCTCGGGCTCGCCGAGCACCTCGCGCAGGGCGGGCGTCGGGGGCGGGGGCGGAGGGGGCGGCGGAGGCGGCGGCGCGGCGACGGGCCGCGGCGCCGGCTCCGGGTCCGGCTCGTCGACCGAGCCGACGTCGGGCAATGCAGCCTGCGGGCCAGGGTCGTCGCCGTCGGGGATCCCCTTGCGGCGGATCTGCGCCAGGAAGTAGTCGGCGAAGGGGTCGTTGGGGTCGAGGCGCTTCAGGTACTTGAACATGTCCTGGCAGCGCCGCTCCTCGCCCTCGATCGTGAACAGCACGTAGCCGAGGACGGTGAGCCCCGCCGGGTCGCGCGGGCTGTAGGTGACGTAGCGCTTCAGGTCACGCAGGGCCTGGGTGAACGCCCGCTCGCTGGGGAAGAGTCCCTTGAGCTGCGGGCGGAGCGGCTCGCTCGCGTCGAGCTGCGCGACGCCGCGGCGCAGCGCGTAGCTCGCGTAGCTGTAGTTGCCGATCGCGAACAGCGCGTGGCCGAAGGCGAGCTTCTTGCCGGGGCTGGCCGGGTCCTCGAGGAGCGCCAGGCGGTAGTGCTCGCTCGCCTTGAGGTAGTAGCCCGCCTTGAAGAAGTAGTCGCCCTTGGCCAGGTGGCCGTCGGTCCCGCGCGGCGCCTCGCCCTGCGCGAGGGCCGGGGCGGCCGCGGCGGGCAGGGCCAGCGCGGCGAGCGCGCCGACCACGAGGCACCGAGGCGTCCTGCGACGCGAGGTCATCTCGCCCTCCAGGCCAGGGTGGCGGGCGCGCCCGAACGCGCCCCGAACGCACGCGTGAGCCCAACGCGTGCAGGGGAAGGTACTTGAGCCCTGCGGGCTGGGCAAGGGTCGCTCCCGGCGCTCCACGGTCATCCGCCCCTCCCCACGCGGGTTGTCCGCCCGTCCTCGAGCAGCAGGTCGTCGACCCGCCACACCCACTTCGTCCCCTCGCGGACGAGGCGCCCGCGACACGCCTTCACCGTCGCCGGGTCGAGGCGCAGCTCGTGGCAGGTCTTGAGCGCCTTCCAGTTCAGGTAGGCCGCGAACGGGCGCGGCAGGAGGAACTGGATCGTGAGGTCGTGGGGGGCGATCGAGAACTGCGCCATGATCGCGCGCGCGGCGGCCACGAACTGCGGCATGGTGCCGAGCTGGCGCACGAGCATGCCGTTGCGCCCGTAGCGCTGCTGCAGGAACTCGAAGTCGCGGGTGTGGTTCATCTGCCGGCGGGCGACGTCGATCGTGACGTAGTAGCTCGGGTCGCTCTTGGCGTAGGCGATCGGCAGGAGGTCGAAGTAGGCGATCAGCGCCATCCACTCGGCCTCGTCCTCGTTGGTGAAGAGGATCGCCGGGATCTTGCCCTTGACCTCGTCGCGCGACGTCGTGGCGAACTCGTTGAAGTCGCTCAGCTCGCGCATGGTCTGGTGCAGGCGCGCGTCGCGCTGGGCGACCGTCTCCGAGCCGATCTCGGGCGGCACCGGCGGCGCCGGCGTACGGACCGGCTCGGGCGGCGGCGGCGGCTGACGGACCGGCTCGGGCCTCGGCTCGGGACGGACCGGCTCGGGCGGCGGCGGCTGACGGACCGGCTCGGGCCTCGGCTCGGGACGGACCGGCTCGGGCGGCGGCGGCTGCCGGACCGGCTCCGGCCTCGGCTCGGGACGGACCGGCTCCGGCTTCGGCGGCTCCGGCTTCGGCGGCTCCGGCTTCGGCGGCTCCGGCTTCGGCGGCTCCGGCTTCGGCGGCTCCGGCTTCGGCGGCTCGAGCACGGGCTCGACCTGCGGCAGCGGCTCGGGCCGACGCGGGCGCGGCGGCGGCTCGAGCTCGAGCACGCTCACGTCCGCGTCGGCCAGCGCGAGGTCCTGCGGCGCCTCGGGCATGGGCTCGGGGGCGGTCGGCGCCGGCGGGGGCGGCTCGGGCGGCGGCGGCTCGGCCTGCTGCGGCTCGGGCTCCTCCGGCTCGGGCTCCTCCGGCTCGGGCTCCGGCTCGGGCGGCGGCGGCTCGGCCTGCGCCTCCTGGAGGAGCTTCTCCATCTCCTCCTTGACCTTGGTCATCGTCTCCTTGAGGACGACGGCGATCCGCTGCTGCTCCGCCTTGGCCTCCTCCTCCTGGCTGGAGGAGAAGACCGCCAGCAGGTGCACGGCGATCGCGGCGGTCACGCAGACGGCGAGCCGCAGCGTGTACGCGACGGGGTCGTTGTCGCGGGTCACGCTCACTTGGCGAGCTCCGCCTCCTGGGCCTGCCCGGCCCGGCTCTGGTCGGCCTGCGCCCGGTCGAGCGGGCGGTTGCCGAGGATCACCACGATGTGCAGCGCCAGCGACAGCGCCATGAACGTGGCGTAGGTGAGGACGGTCTCCACCGGCGAACGGTCGCGCACCACGCTAGCCTCCCGCCTGCACGGCGAACTCGATGCGCTTGAGCCCGGCCCGCGACAGGTGGCTGACCACGCGCATCATGGTCCCGTTCTTGGCCTGCCGGTCGCCCGACAGGTGCACCGCCGCGTCCTTGCCCAGCCGCTCGACCTGGTAGGCGATCAGGCGCGTGAGCTCGTCGTCGGTCCGCGCCGACTCGCCGCACACGAACACGCGGTCGTCCCCCGTCACCTCGACGACGATCGGCTCCTGGCTGCTCGGGGCCGGGGACGCGTCGGCGCTCGGCACCTCGGGCACGTCCACCGCGAGCTGCCCCTTCTTCACCTCGCTCACGCACACGAAGAACGCGAGCACGATGAAGATCACGTCGATCATGGAGGTCATGAGCATCGCCGGCTCCTCGTCGGTCGCCGGCTCGAGGCGGATCGCGCGGGAGTCGCGAGGGTCGGTCACGCCGCCACCCTCCCCCGGCGCCGCGCGTCGATCGCGCGCCGCGCCTCGTTGAGGTCCTCCTCCAGGTCCTGGCTGAGGTTCGTGCTCATCTGCGCGAAGAGCGCGTGGGCCACGTAGGCCGTCAGGTAGACGATCAGGCCGAGCACCGTGGTGTTCAGCGCCGTCTGCAGGCCGGTGACGATCGCGCCCGGGTTCGAGAGGCCGACGCCGCGGAACGAGTCGCTCATGCCGACGACCGTGCCGAAGAGGCCCAGCGCCGAGCCGAGGCCGGAGCAGATCGCCAGGACCTTGAGGTGGTTGCGGCTGTCGCGCACGAGCATGCGCGCGCGGTCGACGGCGAGGTCGGGGTCGGCGGGGTGGACGGCGAGGTCGAGGAGCACCAGCGCGTGCGGGTCGCCGGTGCGCGTCCCGGGGGACGGGACCTCGCCGCGCAGCAGCCGCCGGCGCAGGCGCAGGTCGCGCCGCAGCCAGAGCACGAACCAGAACCAGGCGCGCTCGAGGACGAACGTCGTGGCGACCACCGAGACCCCGAGGATCGGGATCATCCAGACGCCGCCTTCCTGGAGGAACCGGTAGATCAAGGCGCTTCACCTCGTCGCGGGCCGGCGTCTCTGCCCGCCGGGCCGTGGTCTTGGTCTCCCGGCGGGCCGCGCCCGCCCGGGCGGGCGCGGCGCCGGACGTCTCCGGCGCCGCGCCACCTCGGTGCCCCCCCTTCACCGCGCGCGCGAGCCCGTCCAGGGTGGAGTCGCCCGCCCGCACGTCCGGGAGCAGGACGGCAGGCAGGCCCGGACGGCGCTCCCGCCCACGGTCGTTAGTCGTTCTTCAGCTGGACCGATTCGACGGAGCCCACGCCGATGTCGCGGGGGTGGACCCCCTCCATGGTGCTGCGCGTGTTGAAGCGCTCGAGCTGGCGCAGGCGCTCCTCGAGCGTGCCGATCAGCCGCTCGCCCGGCTTGGGCGCCGGCACGGGCGCGCCGCCCTGCTGCTGGCCGCGCCGCACGGCCGTCCGCGGCCGCGACGCCTCGAGCATGCGCCGCTCCGCCTTCATCGACTCGAGGCGCGCCTCGGCCTGCTTGAGCTCGCGGTGCCAGGCCTCGAGGTTCGCCTTCAGGCCGGCAGAGTCCTCCTCGTACTTGCGCTCCTCCTGGCGGATGAGCTTGTCGAACACCTCCTGGGTGATCTGCCCGCGCTCGCGCTGCTGGCGGAGGAAGAAGGTGCGGTTGAACAGGTCGACCTGCATGTTGCGCCGCTGCTGCTGGCCCTCGCCGAGTCGGCGGCGGTAGTCGGCGACCAGGCGCTCGTTGTTGGCGATCCGCCGGTCGAGCGCCGCGATCTGGTGGTCGGGCGCGTCCATGTCCTCGTAGATCTCGATCGCCTGCTGGTAGTTGCGGCTGATCTGCCGGTCGCGGCGCCGGGCCTCCTGCCGGGCCTTCTCCGGGTCCTCGGGCGCCGGGGCCGGGGGCGCGGCGAGCGGGTCCTCGGCCCCGACCGCGCCCCCGCCCGCGGGCGCCGGCGGCGCGGCCGGCGCGGGCGCCGCCGGCCGGGCGCCGGGCAGCGGCGCGTCCTCGCCCAGCCAGCCGCCGATGTCGCGGATGGGCGGGCCGGCCAGGGGGTCGCTGGGCCGCAGCGGCTCCTGGGCCAGGGCGGCCGGGCCCAGGAGGAGGAGCGCGGTCAGGGTCAGGGTGGGAGCACGAAGGGTGTGGTCGCTCATCACTCGTCCTCCCCCAGGCCGAAGTCCATCATGTCGTCCTGCGCCTGGTCGCCGAGCAGCCCCTGGTCGAGGCCACTGCGACGCCCGTAGAAGGCGTCGATCGCCTTGTCCATGTCGGCGCCGATGTCGCCGATCGGGCCGCCGCTCTGGCCGATCTTGTCGATCCGGCCCATGATGTCGGTCAGCACGCCCTGCGACTCGACGAAGCGGTTGAGGTCGGTGCTGATCCGGTCCTGCACCTGCGCGAACGCGTCGACCTTCTCGTAGAGGGTCGCCAGCTTGTCGGCGACGTTGCCGATCGCCTGCTCCGAGCCGACGATCCCCTCGCGCATCATCTGCTTGATCCTGAGCGTGTCGGCCTGCAGGCGCACCGAGTCCTGGAGGAACTGCCGCTCGTTCTGCAGGTTGTCGATCAGCTCGTTGAACTTCTCGTGCAGGGTCACGAACAGGGTCGCCAGGCGCTCGACGTTGCGCTGCAGGTTCTGGTAGCTCTGGTAGCGGCGGCTGTAGCCGTTGACGTAGCGCATCTGGAGCTGGTAGCGGCGGAACTGGTTCGAGAACTCGCGCTTGAGGGTCCGCAGCTCGTTCGGGTCCTCCGGGGGGTTCTCCTTGATCCGCACGGCCAGCTCGGTCAGCCGCTTCTCCACGTCGCGCGCCGTGGTGCGGTAGCCGTCGAGGTTGCCGCGGAAGCCGTCGGCCTGCGAGGCCAGGTGCCGCGAGAAGACGACGAGCTTGCGCTGCAGGTCGTTGAAGTTCGCCGAGAGCACGTCCTGGTCGGCGATGATCCCGTTGAAGTCGGCCATGACGCGCTTGGCGTAGTGGGCCATCTTGTTGTCGAGCGAGGAGGCCAGGACCTCGTTGTGCGGGTCCTGCGAGTAGCGCTGCAGCTCCTCCTTGAGCTCGGCGCTGGCGCTCGAGAGCGAGTTGATGAGCGAGTTGTACTCGCGCATCGACGTGTCGAGCCGCTGGACCTCCTGCTTGATCGACCAGTTGGGCAGCGGCGCCAGCTCGGCGGTCGTACCGCGCTGCTGCTGCTGGCCGCGCGGGTCCGGGGCGCGGTCGGCGAAGGGGGGCGGGCTCTGCGCCCAGGCGGCGCCGGGCGCGGAGAGGAGCAGCGCCAGCGCGCCGCCGGTGGTGAGTGCGGTCCGCTTCACTTGGGGTTGCCTCCCCGGCGCGCGCCGGCGCCGAAAGACGGGTCGTCGAGGACGTCGGCGGCCCGGGCCACGAGGTCCGGATCCGCGTTGGCGAGGTGGTGGTCGGCGGCCGCGAAGTCGCCGGCGAGGTAGGCGAGGAGGCCGAGCATGTAGCTGTCCTGGCCGTCGAGGTACTCCGACGTGCGCGTCCCGTCGCCCGGGCTGCCACCGGCGAACTGCACCATGTGGTCGTAGGCGCGGCCGAAGTCGCCCAGGTGGTAGTAGGCCTGCGCGGCGTTGTAGTGCGCGTCACGGATGTGCCGCATCATCCCGGGGTCGCGGTAGGAGGCCGACGCCTCGCAGGCGCGCTCCAGGTTCTGCGCGGCGAACATGTACTGCTTCTGCTTGAGGCGCAGCGTGCCCAGGAGCGTCAGGTGCACGACCGTGTCGCGCCCGCCGAGGCCCATGTCGCGCAGGGCGCCCAGGTCCACCTCGGCCGAGGCGAGGTCGCCGCGGCGCAGGTTCAGGTCGGCGCGGTAGAACAGCGCGCGGACCTCGCCGCGGCTGCCGGCCGCGCCGTAGTCCTCGAGGGCGGCGCCGTGGTCGCCCGTGCGCTCGCGGGCCACGCCGCGCATGAGGTGCGCGCGGGTGCCGCCCTCGTCGCGGCGGATCAGCTCGTCGTAGTAGGGGGTGGCGTCGCCGTAGCGGCCCTGGTTGAAGTGGCCGTCGCCCTCGGCCCACAGCTCGTCGTTGCTCTTGTGGCGCAGGCTCGAGCAGCCGCTCGTGCCGAACGCCGCGACGGCGAGGCACACGACGCCGATCCTCGCCGCGCCGACTCCGAAGACTCCCAAGGTGGGCTCCTTTCGCACCGAAACTCGCACCGAAACTCCGCTGCGCGCGCCTGGCATCACGCCCGATGCTCCTGGCCTTCCCCGCTGTTCGCGCGGGGGGCGGTGCACGGCCCGTGCCCGGCGTAAGTTCCACCCGGGCCGATAACCGCCGGGGTGGCATGCCAGGGCGGTCGACCCGGGCGCACGGTCGACCCTGCCACCGGCGCAAGGTCCGGCGCCGCTTCAGCCGAAGAGGGGCACAGGGGACCTCGCCATGCTCCGCCGGCCTCGCCTCCAGCACCTCGCCCCCCTCTCCGCCCCGGTCGCGCTCCTGGGGCTGGCGACCTACGCCAGCTGGACCCCCGACGTGGCCGGGCGCACGGTCACGGCGGCGCTCGCCTCGCTCGGGGCGGCCACGGCGATCACCGCCTTCGCCTTCGCCCTCGACGCGGCGCGCGTGCGCCGGGCGTTCGCCCACCTGCGCCGGGGCGGCGGGGCGTTCGCGCTGATCGACTCGGGGCGCGTCCAGCGGCGCGAGCAGCAGCAGCACGAGACGGTCACGCAGCTGCGGCGGCAGGTCGAGCAGCTCTCGGCGATCCGCGACCTGGCCCTGATCGCCAACGACGACGTGAGCCTCGAGCCGATCCTCGAGCGGGCGCTCGCCGTGCTCGGCGGGCTCCTCGACGCGCGCGAGATCGTGATCTTCCTCGCCGACGGGCCGGAGCGCGACGCGCTCGTCGCCGTGGCGCACCGCGTGGGCGAGCGCACGCGCGTGAGCGCGCCGGGCGACCTGGCGCTCGAGCCGCGCGAGGCGCGGCGCGCGCTCGACGCGCGCCGCACGGTGGTCGAGCCGGCGCGCGGCGGCCTGCGCGCGGCCGCCCTGCTCGTGGCCGAGGGCGAGGTCATGGGCGCGCTCGAGGTGCGCCTCGCCTCGCCGCCGGCGGGCACCCCGGCGCCGGACCCGCTCGAGCTGGCGCGCATGCTCGAGGGGCTGGCGAAGCACATCGCGCTCGCGATCCGCAAGCCCGCCCTCTACGACCGCGCCGTGGTCGACGGGCTGACGGGGCTCTACACGAAGCGCCACTTCCAGGAGATGGCGCAGCAGCTCATGGCGCAGCGGCGGCGGCTCGGGACGCCGCTGTCGATGATCATCATCGACGTCGACCACTTCAAGCGCGTCAACGACGTCCACGGCCACGTCGCCGGCGACGCCGTCCTGGCCGAGGTGGCGCGGCGGGTGCGCGGCGCGATCCGCGGCTACGACCAGGCGTTCCGCTACGGGGGCGAGGAGCTGATCATCCTCGCCCCGGACACCACGCTCGAGGACGCCGCGGCCCTGGCCGAGCGGCTGCGTAAGAAGATCCGCCAGGCCCCGGTGAAGGCGGGGGAGGCGGAGATCGCGGTCACGGCCAGCTTCGGCGTGGCCGAGCTCGACCCGGACGCGATGAAGGACGCCGGCGCGTTCATCGAGGCGGCCGACCAGCACCTCTACGCCGCCAAGCGCAACGGACGCGACCAGGTGCGCTCGGCGCTGAACCCCGTCGAGCCGGCGCCGGCGCCGGAGGCGCCCGCGGGCGAGGACGCGCCGCCCGTGACGGCCAGCGTGAAGACGAAGCGCGCCCGCCGCCCGCGGAAGAAGGCCGAGCCCGCGCTCGACGCCGTGAGCGAGGCCGCGTAGCGGGTCAGCCCGCGTACGCCCGCTCGAGGACGGCCAGGTCGAGCTTGCGCATCTGCAGCAGCGCCTCCATGACGCGGCGGGACCGCTCGGGCTCGGCGTCGTCGATCAGGCGGTCGAGCGTCGACGGGACGAGCTGCCACGACACGCCGAAGCGGTCCTCGACCCAGCCGCACTGGCCGGGCGCGCCGCCCCCGGCGGGGAGCGCCTCCCAGAGCGCGTCGAGCTCGGCCTGCGTGTCGCAGTGCACGACGAACGACACCGCCGGCGAGTGCTTGAAGTGGGGCCCGCCGTTGAGGGCCATGAACTCCTGCCCCTGGAGGCGGAAGGTGACGGTCATCACCGTCCCCGCCGGCGCCGGCCCGGCCGCGGTGTAGTGGGTGATCCGCCCCAGGCGCGCGTCGGGGAACACGGACACGTAGAACCGCGCCGCCTCCTCGGCCTGGCTGTCGAACCAGAGGCAGGGGGTGACCTTCTTCTGCACGGGGACTCCTTCAGGCGCGGGCCTCGCGCCAGTGCTGGAGGTGGAGCTCGGCGCACAGGTCCGAGAGCGCCTCGCGGTCGACGCGCTCGGGGACCACGTAGCGGCGCTCGGCGTGGACGGCCGTGAGCTCGGCGAGGAGCGCATCGACCTCGCCCATGAGCCGCTCGTAGCTCCACGCGCCGTCGCGGACGGCGCGCAGCTCCTCGGCGTCCGGCCGCCGCACGAGGACGACGCCGCGGGTGAGGAGCTCGTGGCCCATGCGCAGGAGGCGCACGAGGTGCATTGCGTCCTTCGTGTCGTAGCCGGCGCGGGCCTCGAGCGCGGCGCGCGCGGGGTCGCGGCCGACCGCCGCGTCGCCCGCCCCGGCGAGCCGTGCGCGCCGGGCGCGGAGCCGCGCCAGCTGCGAGGCGGCGTAGCCGGTGAAGGTCTGGAAGGCCGCGGCCGAGAGGAACTCGTCGCGGCGCCGGACGAGCCGCTCCCAGGTCGGGCGGCGGACGAGCGCGGCGTCGTCCGGGGCGAAGAGGAGCTCGATGAAGTTCGGGTTGCAGGCGGCGGCCAGCTCCATGAACTTCCGCAGGGAGAAGATCACCGTGTCCTCGCCGGGGACCTGGTGCTGCTCGAACGGCCGCGCGAACCCGAGCGCGACCTCGGGCGGCGGGACGCACACCCCGCGCCGGTCGACGTCGGAGGCGGGCGTGTCCGTGCCGTAGAGGCGGCTGCCCGCGAGCGTGAGGAAGATCGTGTTCGCCTCGACCCAGCCGGTCACGGGCCCGCCTCGCGCCGGCCGGGTAGAGTCGACGACGCCCGATGCGCTGGCGCCCGCTCCACAACCCGGGGCTCCCCGTCTCGCTGACCCTCGCCGGGCTCGAGCTCGAGGCCTTCTCGATCTCGGGCCTGGCGACCTACGTCCTCGTCCCCGCGCTGGACGCCTGCTTCGACCTGGGCCACTGCGGCGTCGAGGCGGCGCGCCTGGGCCACGTGTTCCTCTCGCACGTCCACCAGGACCACGCCGGCGGCGTCCACCGTCACCTGTCCTTGCGCGCGATGACCGGCGCGCGCCCGCCGCGGATCTACTGCCCGGCCGAGAGCGCCGAGGCCCTGCGCGACCTCTTGCGCGCCTGGGCGCGCCTCGAGGGCAAGGACCCGGCCGCCGCGGGCGACGTCGTCGTGCCCGTGCGCCCCGGCGACCGCCTCGCGCTCGGGCGGGGCCGGACGGTCGAGGCGTTCGACGTGACGCACCGGATCGCCTCGCGCGGCTACACCGTCGTCGAGCGCGCCCGCGCCCTCCTGCCCGCCTGGCAGGGGCGGCCGGCCGCCGAGGTCTCGGCGGCCGTGCGGCGCGGCGAGGCGGTCCACGCCGAGGCGGCGCGGCGGCGCCTGACCTACATCGGCGACAGCACGATCGAGACCCTCGAGCAGCGCCCCGAGGTGAGCGACTGCGACGTGCTGCTCATGGAGGCCACGCACCTCCCCGGCACCGAGGTGGCCACGGCGCGGCGCTACGGGCACACCCACCTCGACGAGCTCGTCGCGCTCTTCGCGCGCGCCCCGGCGGCGCTGGCGGCGCGGCACATCGTGCTCAAGCACTTCAGCCTCAAGTACCGCGAGGACGACGTCGCGCGCGCCCTGGCCGCCCTGCCCGACGGGCTGCGCGAGCGCGTCACGATGCTCGCGCCGTGACCTACCCGGCGACCGCGCGGTGGCGGAAGCACGAGACCAGGTGGTCGTTCACCATGCCGACCGCCTGCATGTGGGCGTAGACGATCGTCGAGCCGACGAACGAGAAGCCGCGCCTCTTGAGGTCCTTGCTCATGGCGTCGGAGAGCGGCGACGTGGCCGGGACCTGCCGCTGCTCCTTCCAGGCGTTCTGCACCGGGCGCCCCTCGACGAAGCGCCACTGATAGGCGGCGAAGCTGCCGAACTCCTCCTGGACGGCCAGGAAGGCCTTCGCGTTCTTCACCGCGCTCTCGACCTTGGCGCGGTTGCGGATGATCCCCGCGTCCTGGAGCAGGGCCGCGCGCTTCTTCGCGTCGAAGCGCGCGACCTTCGCCGGGTCGAAGGCGGCGAAGGCCCTCCGGTAGCCCTCGCGGCGCTTGAGGATCGTCAGCCAGGAGAGGCCCGCCTGGGCCCCCTCGAGCACGACGAACTCGAACAACCGCCGGTCGTCGTGGACGGGGACGCCCCACTCCTCGTCGTGGTAGGCGACGTAGATCGGGTCCGTCCCCGCCCAGGCGCAGCGGGTCACGCCTTGCGCCGCAGCTCCATGGTCATCAGCTGCCGCCACGTGCCGTCCTCGTCCTGGCAGTGCCCGCTCAGCGTCCGGCGGTCGTCGCTCAGGAGCTCGATCACGTCCTTGTACTGCTTCGTCGTGCCGTCGCCCGTCATGCTGGGGCCCTCGGCGCGCAGCGTCAACACCCGCCCGGCGGCGTCGAGCTCGCCGTCGTAGATCCACATGTGCGTCATCATCGACCCGATCCAGGTGCCGACGAAGCGCTCCTTCGCCGGGTCGTAGCCGAGCGTGAGCACCATGCTGCCCATGGCGCCCTGGCCCTCGCCGACGATCCACACGTCGCCGACGGTGCGCACCGTCTCGGTCCCGGAGAGCTTCCCCTTGCCGTCCGGCGCGTCCATCTCCCACGTCCACTCGCCCACGAGCCGGCGCAGCCAGGCGTGCTCCGCCTGCGGCTTCACCTCGGGCATCCCGGCGCACGCCTCGGCCGGGGTCGTCGTCGTCTCGGTCGCCATCACGTCTCCTCTGCTGGCCCCCCTGGGGCTCGACACGTTCATGTTCGGGGTCCCGGCCGACGCCTCCGCCTGACCCTCTTGCCAGGCCGGGAAGGCCGCCTCGAGCTTCTCGCGGCCGGCCGGCGTGAGGCGCAGCGGCCGCTCGCGCGCGTCGTCGGCCGGCCCCTCGTCGATCCAGCCGTTGCGCTCGAGCAGGTCCGCGCTGCGGGTGAGCGTCGTGCGCTCGAGCCCGAGCAGGTCGGCCAGCTCGCCCACGCGCGTCGGCCCCTTGAGGGCCAGCGCGGCGAGCACCGAGAACTGCGTGGCGCGCAGCCCGTGCGGCCGGAGCTTGTCCTCGAACAGGCGCGTGACCGCCCGCGAGCGCCGGCGCGCCGCCAGGCACAGGCAGCCCCTCGTGACGGAGAGCTCGCGCGTCGTGACCACCCCATGAGTGTATATGCACATACCCTGCTCGTCAACCCCCCAGACGGCGCTTCAACTCGTTTCAGGAGAGGGAGCTCACTCCCAGCGGCGCTGCCACTTCCGGCGCAGCCACAGGAGCGGGACGCCGAGGCCGAGCGCGAGCGCGACGGGGAGGAGGAACGAGGGCCCCGACAGGTCGGCCTCGGCCTCGAGCTGCGGCGGCGCCTGGCCCTCGAAGTCCTCGAGGCGCCAGCGCCAGGTGGTCACGCCGCCCGCGACCTCGCCGTTGGTCTTCACGACCTTCGGCGCGTGCAGGCGGAAGGTCACGTGGAACTCGGGCTGCTCGTCCTGCGGGGCGCGCACGCCGGCCTTGCCGGCGAACCGCCGGGCCAGGTCGTCGGCGCGGCCCACGTCGGGCGTGCGCCGCCCGGCGCGCGCCAGCGCGGCGGCCGACCCGCCGTCGTCGAGCAGGCGCACGTAGCCCAGGCGCTTGCCCTCGCGGGCGTCGAGGCGCAGCCAGTCCTCGGCCTGCATCACGCGCGGCAGGGCCTCGTAGGTGCGAGTCGACACGTCGAGGAGAAACGCGTGCTTGAGGCCCTGGCGCCGGTCGGCGACCTCGACCTTCGTGACGTCCGGGTCCTGCCGCAGCGCCGCCGCGGCCTCCTCCAGGCCCTGGCGCATCTCGGCCACGTCCTCGTCGGTGAGGAACTCGGCGAGGACCGCGACCTCCGTGCGCATGCGGCCGGAGCCGTCGCGCTGGACGAAGACCTCCTCGGTGTAGTCGAGGCAGCCGGCGAGCAGGACGAGCGGCAGGAGCGCGAGGGCGCGCAGCGTGGTCATGGGACCCCCGATCCGGTGCGTGGTCGATCCTACGCCCTCGCCCCAGGATCGAAACCGGGTGCAACGCAGAGGCGACTCGCGGTCCCTCCGGGCGAGAGGCATGATGGCCCTCGTGCCGCGACCGCTCGACCGCCTGCGCCGCCTGCGACCGCTCGATCGGGCGGCGTTGCTGGGGCTGCTCGTGATCGCCCTGGCCGGTCCGTCGCTGGCCGAGCGCGCCGCGCTAATCCTCGACCCCGCCCTGTGCGTGGCGCTGGCGTGGGAGCGGGGGGGTGGCGGGGAGCCGGTGCGGGTGGTCTACACCCCGACACGCAGGGTTCCTTACAACGACATGCAGTGCGACCTGCCACCTCCGCCGGGGCCTCTGCCGCTCGATCCCTGGGGACGGCCGTTCGCGTGGGCTGACTTCGAGTACGGCTACTACAGCGGGCCCGTCCTGAACCTGCGACCGGCGGGCTGGCCCCTCACTCACCGCCAGGGTCACCAGGCGAAGAGCCTCGGACAGGCGCCTTCCGACCCGGAGAATTCGAGCCCCATATGGGTCAGACGCCTTGACGATTGGCCCAGGTGGCAGCGGACCCTCGCCGCGCATCCCGCCCTCGCCGCGCTCCTCGCCGCCGCCTGGCTGATCGTCGCCTGGGCCCTCCTGCGCCTGCGCCCGCTGCGCACGCGCGCCCGCGAGGTCGCGCTGGCCTGCGTGGCCGCGCTCCCGGCCGTCCCGGTCGCCTGGCTCGTCGCCACGTCCGACGCCGCCACGCGGCTCACGGCAAACCTCCCCCTACTCCTCCCGGCCGGGCTGGCCGTCGCGCTGACGATCGTCGCGCCCTGCCTCCTCCTCGCGCTCGGCGTGCGGCTGGCGTCCCGGCCCGAGGGCGCGCGGTGAAGACGGTCGACCGCGTCGCGTGCCTGGCCCTCGTCGCCCTGGCGCTCACGGGGCCGGGGCTCCTCCTGCGGGCAGGACGTGAGCTCGAGCCGCGGGCCGCCGTGCGGCTGGCCTGGGAGGAGGGCAGCGGCGGGGCGCCGCCGGTGCGCTTCACGGAGCAGGTGCCCGACGACGTCGTGACCGACCCCTGGGGACGGCCGTTCCGCTGGCGGACCAGCGTGATGCTCGCCCTCGGCACGGACGGCTGCGTGCCTCGCCCCATGCACGAGGCCGTGAGCGACGGACCGGACGTCGACGACCCCGGCGACGACGTCGTGGCGGGGGTCTACGGGGCCGGAGAGGACTGGCCGCGCCGGGTCCTCCAGGTGCCGACCGCCGTCGCGCTGGCCCTCGTCGCCTGGCTGGCCCTCGCCTGGGCCGTCCTGCGCCGCGCTCGCCGCCGCCCGCTCCCCGCCGAGTTCGGCGTCGCCCTCGCCGCCGCCATCCCCGCCGCGCCGGTAGCCTGGGCGGTGGCTCACACCGAGCGCGTCGCGGCCCTGGACCTGCCCCAGGTCGTGCCGGCGGCGCTCGCCGTCGGCCTGACCCTCTTCGGCCTGGCGTTCGTCGCGGCCCTGGCCGTCCGCCTCGCCTCCCGCCCCGACGATCCGGACGAGGAGCCCGCATGAGCTTCAAGGCGATCCCGATCCTGCGGATCTTCGACCTGGAGAGGGCGCGCGCCTTCTACGTGGGCTTCCTCGGCCTGACGGTCGACTGGGAGCACCGCTTCGGCCCGGACTTCCCGGTCTACCTGCAGGTCTCGCGCGGCGACCTCGTCCTGCACCTGAGCGAGCACCACGGCGACGGCAGCCCGGGCGTCGTCGTGTTCGTGCGCACGACCGGCCTGGCCGACCTGCATCGCGAGGTCACGTCGAAGGGCTACGCCTCCTGCCGGCCCTCGCTCGACGACGCCCCGTGGGGCGGCAAGGTCATGGAGGTCACCGACCCCTCCGGCAACCGCCTGCGCTTCGCCGAGGTGGACGCGTGAGGCGCCTGGGCCTGACGGCGCTCTCGCTCGTGCTGGCCGCGCTGGTCTGGCTGCCGTGCCTGCACCTGGTCTACGGCCGCGACCCCGACGCGTCGTTCAGCGCCGAGCGCGTCACGCCGAGGGCGCGGGCGCTCGCGGCGCGGCATCTGGCGCTCTGGTCCGCCCCCGACGCCCGCGCCCGGGAGGTCGCGCGCATGCGCGCGACCAACGCCGAGTGGGACTTCATGGGCCGGACGTTCCTCGTCCTCGCCCTGGCGAACATGGCCGCCCATGACCTGCCGGGTTCGCCCGAGCGCGCCCGGGCCCTCGCGGCGATCGACGCGATCGTCGAGGAGACCCTGCGCCTCGAGGCGGAGCGCGGGCACCAGCACTTCCTCATGCCCTATGGCCGGCACGGAGGCTGGAAGGCGGACGGCAGGAGCGTGTTCGTCGACGGCGAGGTCGCCCTCATGCTCGGCGCGCGGCGCCTGGTCGAGGAGCGCGCCGACTGGCGGCCGCTCCTGGCCGAGCGCGCGGAGCGGATCGTCCGGGCGCTCGAGGGCGGCCCGGTGCTCTCGGGCGAGAGCTACCCCGACGAGTGCTGGACCTTCTGCAACGCGGCGGCGCTCGCCGCCCTGCGCGTCCACGACGCGCTCGACCGGGCCGACCACGGCCCGCTCGCGCGGCGCTGGGTCGAGACGGCGCGCGCGCGGCTGGTCGAGCCCACGACCGGGCTCCTCGTCAGCCGCTACGCCTGGGACGGGCGGGTCATGGAGGGGCCGGAGGGGTCGTCGATCTGGATGGTCGTCCACTGCCTGGCGCTCGTCGACGAGGCGTTCGCCCGCGACCAGTACGAGCGCGCCCGGCGCGAGCTGGCGATCCCGGCGCTCGGCTTCGGCCTCGCGCGCGAGTGGCCGCGCTCGCTCCCGGGGCACCCCGACGTCGACTCGGGGCCGATCGTGCCCGTGCTCGAGGCCAGCGCCGGCTCGAGCGGCCTGGCCTTCCTCGGCGCGAGCACCTTCGGCGACCGGACCTGGCTGCGGGCGCTCCAGGCCTCGCTCGACCTGGCCGGCTTCCCGGTCGAAGACGGCGAGGGGCTGCGCTACGCGGCCAGCAACCAGGTCGGCGACGCGGTGCTCCTCTACGCCATGGTGCAGGGGCCGCTCTGGGCGAAGGTGCGGGAGGCCCTGCGATGAAGACGTGGAACGGGCTGGCGATCTCGGCCGCGGGGATCGTCGTCGTCTACCTGGTCCTCCACGCCCTCGGCGGGCGCGAGGCCACCGCCGTCCTCTCCGGCGCCGCCCCGCTCGACGGCCGGGGCCTCCTCGGCCTCCTCTACGCCGGCGCGCACCTGGCGCTGGTCGCGCTCGCCCCGGTCCTCGCGCTGGCCGCGGTCGTCCGCGCCGGGCTGGAGCGACTCGTTGCCGCAGACTCCCCCGCGTCCGTTGCGTCGCGCGACGCTCCCAGACCCGGGTGATCCCGCCTGATCACAGGCTCGGGATCATGGCCTTGAGGCGCCTGAGGGCCAGCTCGACCTCCTCGAGGGCCGGGCCGAACGACAGGCGCACGAACTGCGAGAAGCGCTGGCCGCGGTGGCCCGGCCGGCGCTTGCCCGGGTTCACGTCGAAGAACTCGCCCGGGACGCAGATCACCCGCCACTCCAGCGCGCGGCGGAAAAAGGTCATGCCGTCGTCGAAGGGCGGCGGCAGCTTCTCCAGCGACGCCCAGGCGTAGAACGTCCCCTCGGGCGGCGCGTCGACGACCAGGCCCATCTCGCGCGCCGCGTCGACGACGCGCTGCCGCTTGAGGAGGAACGCCTTGCGGATCGCGCCGACCTCCTGCCGCACGCGGCCCGGCTCGAGGAGCGGGATCGTGGCGTGCTGCATGGGCGCCGCCGCCCCGCCGTCGAGGAACGAGCCGGCGCTGGTGACCGCCTCGATCATCTTCTTCGGCGCGACCGTCCAGCACACGCGCCACCCCGGGTAGCGCCAGTTCTTCGTCAGGCCGTCGACGATCACCACCGGGTCGCGGTCGACGTCCTCGACGTAGGCCGCCGCGCTCGTCGGCCCGGCGCCGTCGGCCCAGGCGTAGTGCGAGTAGAACTCGTCCATGAGGAGCGTGCAGTCGGTCTCGCGCGCGACGCCCACCCAGTCGGCCAGCGCGTCGCCGCGCAGGTGCTCGCCCGTCGGGTTGCACGGGTTGCTGCGCAGGACCGCGCCCAGCCCGCGCCCGACGATCTCGCGCCGCAGGTCGTCCGCCTCGAAGCGGTAGCCCTTCTCCCGGTCGAGCAGGATCGCGATCGGGCTGAACAGGCGGAAGATCGACAGGAGCTCCTCGTAGGCCGTGTAGTCGGGGAGGAAGTGGCCGAGGTTGATCGACCCGAGCGCCGCCACGGCGCGCGTCAGCGCCAGCCGGCCGCCGCCCGAGATGCACACGTTCTCCGCCGAGTAGCGGCTGCGCATGCCCTTGCGGAAGAACTGGTTGTAGTACTCGGCGACCGCCTCGCGCAGCTCCCACAGGCCGCCGACCGGCGCGTAGCGGTGCTGCGCCACGTCGAGCGCGAGCGAGGCGATCCGCTCGGGCGCCCCCTCGAGCGGGCCCACCTCGGGCGAGCCCTGGCCGAGGTTCGCCCAGCTCGGGTCGCCCGAGCGGTAGCCGCGCGCGGCGGCCTCGGTCGTCACGTAGATCACGCCCGTGCGGGGCACCGGGCGAAACGCCCCGACGCGCGGGTCCCCCTCGATCATGCGGGGATTGTCGCAGGCCGCGGGCGCCGCGCTACCTGCAGAGCTTCGCCGCCTCCGCCGGCACCTCGAACCGCTCCACCTGGTCCTCGCGGGAGAAGCGGTAGCGGGTGAAGAAGGCCACGTGCGGCCGGGTGGTCAGGGCGTCGGGGCCGGTCACGGGGCCCTGGTCGGTGCGGCTGGCGCACAGCACGGTCACGTGGAGCTCGCGGACGCGCTCGTTGCGCTCGTCGAGGAGGAGGTCGTAGACGATCTGGGTCTGGGTCTTGTCCGCACGGGACAAGGTCTCGGAGACGCCTCACCCCTCGGTGAAGCACCCCGAGTTCTGGATCCGCGTGAAGTGCTCGATCGCCACGGTCTGCGGGCCGACGATCCGCAGGTGGTTCGACGCCGGCGCGGGCGGCGCCTGGCCCGGGTCGTCGTCCTTGTCGCGGGTCTTCGTGCCGCGCGGCGCGTCGTCGTCCTCGTCGCGCTGGCTCAAAGCGACCTCGGCCGCCGGCGGCGGGGCCGTCCCGGTGACCCAGCGCGCCGCGCCCTTGAGGCGCAGGCACTCGGCCAGGACGGCCTCGGGGCGGGGGAAGAGCCGCTCCATGCGCCGGCCGTCGTCGGTGGCGAGCATGGCGTACCAGCGCACGCCGTCCTCGACGGCGCCCCCCTGCCCGGCGCGGGGCCGGAAGGCGCGCCGGGGCGCGTCGACCCGGCAGACCGTGCCGAGCACGACGGCCGAGTAGGCGGTGTTGACCGTGTGGTTCGTGATCCGGTGGTCGGCCCCCCGCGCCTGGCCGCCCTCGACCTCCGCCGTCACGGCGTAGCCGCGCAGCTTGCCGAAGTTGCGCACCACGCGCTGGACCGCCTTCGCCTCCGGCTCCTGGGCCGCCGCCAGGCCCGGGAGCGCGATCAGGAGGGCGAGCGCCCGCGCACCTCTCATGGACACCTCCGCCGGATGCACCGTAGCCACGTGGAGGTGGTGCCTGCAACCTGGCCACACACCGAAGACCTTACGGCGGTCCGCACGAGCGCCCGGTGGCGCGACCGCCTATGATCCGTCGAGGGGGGCGCGTGCGCCTGAGCCTCGTCCTGACGCACCAGTGCGACCTGGCGTGCAGCTACTGCTACACGGGCCGCAAGGTCGACCGCGCCATGCCGCTCGCGACCGGGCGGCGGGCGATCGACCGCGCCGTCGCCGGCCTGACCCCGGGCGAGCCGCTCGAGCTGAGCCTGTTCGGCGGCGAGCCGCTGCTCGAGTGGCCGCTGGCGCGCGCCCTCCTCCACCACGCGCACGCGCGCGCCGCGCGCGCCGGCGCCCCGCTCCTCCCCGTCCTGACGACGAACGGCACCCGCCTCGACGCGGAGGTCCTGGGCGAGGCGCTCGACCTCGGCGTGCGCCTGGCCGTGAGCATGGACGGGCTCCCCGAGGTCCACGACGCCGCGCGCCCGCGCCGCGGCGGGCGGCCGTCGTCGGCGGCGGCGCTGGCCGCGATCGACCTGCTCGTCGCTCGGCGCGCGCCCTTCGCCGTCGTCTCCGTCGTGCGGCCGGCATCGCTCGACCGCCTCGTCGAGGGCGCGCGCGCCCTCGTCGCGCGCGGCGTCGCCCACCTCGCGCCGACGCTCGACATGTCGGCGCCCTGGCGCGAGGACGACCTCCCGCGCCTGCGCGCGGCCGTGCGCGAGCTGCGCGACCTCCAGGCGACGCGGCCGGGGCTCCACGTCGACTGGCTCGACGCGAAGGCCTGGTCGCTCCTCCACGGCCGGCCGGCCGGCGCGTGCGGCGTGGGCCAGGGCGAGGTGGCGGTCGCGCCGTCGGGCCGGCTCTATCCCTGCGAGCGCCTCGTCGGCGAGGACCCCCCGGGCGACCCGCTGGCCTTCGGCCGCGTGGACGACGGCGACGGGCCCTTCCCGGCGCTCTCGCGGCCCGCGCCGGGCGAGGCGACGTGCGACGGCTGCGCGACGCGCCCGCACTGCCAGCACGGCTGCGCCTGCGCGAACCTCGCCCGCACGGGCGCGCTCGACCGCCCCGACGGGCTCGTGTGCGCGCTCGAGCGGGCCTGCCTCGACGAGGCGCTCGCGCTCGTGCGCGCGGCGGGGGCGGAGGTGGTGGCGCCGGCCGCCGGGCGGACCCTGCCGCTGGCCAGGCGCGAGGAGGTGGCGCGTGTCGGACCGTGACGACGAGCGCCCCGAGGAGGAGGAGGCGGGCCGCCGGGCCCTGCGCCTCCTCCTCCTCGGCGGCGGCGCCGGGCTGCTCGCGGGCGGGCTCCACCTCGGGGTCGTCGGCCCGCCCGACCTCTACCGGCTCGGCGTCTACCGCGTCGCGGGCGCCCTGGTCGCGAGGCCGCCGTGGGTCGGGCCTGGCGCCGTCCTGGCGCTCGCGCTCGACCGCGCGCCCGACCTCGCGCCGGGCGAGACGTTCCAGCTGCGCGTCGACGGCCTGACCGCCGACGGGTCGCTGCGCGACGTCGCCGCCGGCGCCCGATTCACGAGCCTGGACGCGTCGATCGCCAGCGTCTCGACGACCGGCCTGGTGACGGCGCGCGCCCCGGGTGAGACGACGATCGTCGTCGGCCACGTCGACCCCACGGCCGGACAGGTCCCGTCGATCGGGGTCCCGGTGCGCGTCGGGCGCGACGCGCGCGCGGCCGACGCGCCGCGCGGCGCGCGGCTGCTCCCCGACGACGGCCGGGCGGTGCTCGTCGGCGCGCCGCTCCAGCTCGTCCTGCGCGGCGACGACGGGCGCGACCTCACGGCGGGCGCGCGCTTCGAGGTCGAGGGTCCGGGCGAGGTCGACGCCGCCGGCGTCGTCGTCCCGCGCGGGCCGGGCGCCCTGCGCGTCGTCGCGCGCCTGCAGGACCTCGTGGCCGAGGCGGCGTTCGAGGCCGTGCCGCCGGACGGGTCACCCGGCTGCGAGGAGCCGGTCCGGTGAGCGCGCGCGACGACGACGACCGCGGCCTCACGCGCGTCGACCTCGCCCTGGCCCTCTCCCACGGCCTCGCCGCCGCCGCCCTGCTCTGGCTGGCGCTCCTCTGCCTCCCCGGCGTCGACGTGCTGGTCGACCTCGCCGAGCGCGCGCTGCCGTTCGCCCCGGGCGGCGAGCGCGAAGCGCTCGCCCGCGTCGCCGGCGCGGTGCTCCTCGGCGCCCTGGTCGGCGCCGGCGTGTGGCGCGCCCGCCGCGGACCGGCGCGCGAGGTCACGCGCGCGCAGGCGGTGCTGATCCCCGGCCTGGCCGTCGCGGGGGTCTGGTTCTGGGCCGTGATGGCCGCCGCGCTCCTCGCCTGAGGCTCGAACCAACGCGAGCGCCCCGCCGGCGGGCCGGCGGGGCGCGTCGCTGCGTCGTGCTCGGGAGGGCGCCTAGCGGGCGCCGGCGAGGACCTTCTTCTTGGCCTCGGCCTCCTTGATGAGCTCCTCCTGGATGTTGCGCGGCACCTGGGCGTACTTCGCGAACTCCATGGAGAACTCGGCCTTGCCCTGGGTCTGCGAGCGCAGGTCGTTCGAGTACCCGAACATGTCCTTGAGCGGCACCAGCGCCGTGATCTTGGCCTGGCCGTAGGCCGAGGAGTTGCCCTGGATCATGCCGCGGCGGCGGTTGATGCCGCCGAGGATCGTGCCCGAGAACTCCTCCGGCCCCTCGACCTCGACCTTCATGATCGGCTCGAGGATGATCGGCTTGGCCTTGGGGAAGCACTCGCGGAAGGCGAACTTCGCGGCCGTCTGGAAGGCGATGTCCTTCGAGTCGACCGGGTGCGTGTTGCCGTCGTTGATCACGATCCGCATGCCCACGACCGGCATGCCGATCTGCGGCCCCTTCTGCACGGCCTCCGTGAAGCCCTTGTCGCAGGACTTCATGAACTCCTTGGGGATCACGCCGCCGACGGTGTCGTCGATGAACTCGTAGTCCTTGCGCGGCTCGCCCTCGACCTCCTCGGTCGGCTCGATGTAGCCGCCGATCTTGGCGTACTGGCCCGAGCCGCCGGTCTGCTTCTTGTGCGTGTACTCGAACTCCGCCCGCTGCGAGATCGCCTCGCGGTAGGCCACCTGCGGCTGGCCGACGATCACGTCGACCTTGTACTCGCGGCGGATGCGCTCGATGTAGACCTCGAGGTGCAGCTCGCCCATGCCCCCGATGATCGTCTGGCTCGACTCCTCGTCGCGCGAGACGCGGAAGGTGGGGTCCTCCTTGGCGAAGCGGTTCAGCGCCTTGGAGAAGTTGTTCGAGCCCTCCTTCTTGGCCGGCTCGACGGCGAGCGTGACCACGGCGTCGGGGACGAACATCGAGGTCATCGTGAAGTTCACCGAGCCGTCGGTGAACGTGTCGCCCGACGAGCAGTCGATGCCGAACAGGGCCACGATGTCGCCGGCGTAGGCCTCCTCGATCTCGTGCATCTGGTCGGCGTGCATCTGCACCAGGCGCGGCACCTTGACCTTCTTCTGCGTGGCCGAGTTGACGATGAACTCGCCCTTCCTCAGCGTGCCCTGGTAGATGCGGCAGTAGGTGAGCTGGCCGAACTGCCCGTCCTGCAGCTTGAACGCCAGCGCCACCAGCGGGTCCTTCGGGTCGGGCCGCAGGTGCACCTTCTCCTCGTTCTTGTCGCGGTCGAGCGCCTCGTAGTCGCTGATGTCCTCGGGTGAGGGCAGGTAGCGGATGACGTTGTCGAGGAGCGGCTGCACGCCCTTGTTCTTGTAGGCCGAGCCGAGGCACACCGGCGTGATCTTGCGCTCGATCGTCGCCTTGCGCAGGGCCGGGTAGAGCATCTCCGGGGTGAGCTCCTGCCCGTCGAGGAACGCCGCCGCGACGTTGTCGTCGAGGTCGGCGAGCGCCTCGCACAGCTTCTGGCGCTGCGCCTCGACCACGTCGACGAGGTCGGCGGGGACCTTGTCCTTGCGGATCGTCTCGCCCTTCTCGCCCTCGAAGTAGTAGGCCTCGCGGGTGATCAGGTCGACGAGGCCCTTGTGGTTCGCCTCGAGGCCGATCGGGTGCTGGATCATCACCGCGTTGTGCTGCAGGAGCTCGCGCAGCGCCTCGCACACGCGCAGCGGGTCGGCGCCGGCGCGGTCGCACTTGTTGACGAACGCCAGGCGCGGGACCTTGTAGCGGCGCATCTGCCGGTCGACGGTGATCGACTGCGACTGCACGCCCGCGACGCCGCAGAGGACGAGGATCGCGCCGTCGAGGACGCGGAGCGAGCGCTCCACCTCGATCGTGAAGTCGACGTGGCCGGGGGTGTCGATCAGGTTGATGTTGTAGCCGTCCCACTCGCAGTAGGTGGCGGCCGACTGGATCGTGATGCCCTTCTCGCGCTCCAGGTCCATGGAGTCCATGGTCGCGCCGACGCCGTCCTTGCCCTTCACCTCGTGAATGGCGTGGATCTTGCCGGTATAGAAGAGGATCCGCTCGCTGAGCGTCGTCTTGCCCGAGTCGATGTGCGCCGAGATCCCGATGTTCCGGATCAGCGACCTGGGGGTGATGGCCACGTTCAGAGCTCCGATCGGCGGTCCCGCTCGGGACCACTCCCATTTGATGAATGCAGCAGATGTGTGCAGGGCTGGACCGAACAGAGGTTCGGGTCCAGCCCGGAGCGGCAAATAGTAACCTCCGGGCGCCATGGGAGTAGAAAATTCTGCTCACCCGCCCCAGGGCGCGCCACAAGCTCATTGTCTCACGCAGCTTAGGCCTGGGATGGTCGGCCGAGGAGGTGGGCGGCGCGCTCGACCTCCTCGGCCTCCGCCGCGGCCGCGCGGGCGATGGCCTCGTGCAGGGCCGGGTGGCGCAGGCGGTGCCACGAGGTGATCAGCGCGGGGTCGAAGCCGCGGGCGTGCTTGTGGAAGGTCGTGCCGGCGCCGGCGTGCACGCGCCGGAGGCCGCGCTCGAGGGCGTGGGCGATCGGCCGGTAGAAGCACAGGGCGAAGTAGAGGAACGGCTGCGCGGCGTCGGCGCCCCAGTAGCGGCCGTAGAGGTCGGCGCCCTTCTGCACGAGGAGCGACCCGCCGACGCGGCGGCCGCCCGCGCGGGCGAAGAAGAGGACGAGGCGATGGCGCCAGGCGCGCCCGAGGAGGTCCCAGGTCCCGGGCTTGAGGTAGTCGCTGCCGGTCCCGTGCGCCTCGCACGTCGCCTCGTAGTAGCGGCGGAGCAGGTCGACGTCGTCCGGGGTGACCGCGTCGCCCTCGACGCGCTCGATGGCGACGCCGGCCTCGTCGAGGCGCCGCAGCTCGCGCCGCGTGCGCACGCGCGCCTTGCTGCGCAGCCGCCCCAGCCAGCCCTCGAACGTGGCCTCGCCGGGGTTGGTCCACACGAGCGAGAGCGTGCGCCGGCGCGCGTAGCCGCGGCCCGCCAGCGCCTGCGCCTCCGCGTCGCCCGTGAACAGCCAGTGGACGCCGTGGGCGCCCTCGCGCTCGGCGAGGTCCTCGACGCCCTGCACCAGCGCGGCGCGCACGGCGTCGGGGTCGGGGTCGCCCGGCGCGACGAGGAGGTGGGGCACGTCGAACGGCGCGAACGGCGCCATGGAGACGAGCTTGGGGTGGTAGGGCAGGCGCGCCCGTCGCGCCGCCATGGCCCAGGCGAAGTCGTAGATGAACTCGCCGCGCCCGTCGTGCTTGAGGTAGAGCGGCGCCGCGCCGACGAGCTCGCCGCCCCGCCACACGGTCACGTGCCGCGGCTCGACCCCGTGCTCGGGCGTGGCCGAGTCGACCTCGCAGGCGCGCACGTAGGCCCACTCGACGAAGGGTGACGCGTCGCCCACGAGGCGGTCCCACGCCGCCTCGGGGACGTCGGCCACGCCCGTGAGGACCCGCACCTGCATGGGGTGCATTCTAGGGGGTACCATCAGGCGGGGAGACAGGCGCCGCCCGCGCGCGCGTCCGGGGTGCCGTGGCCGAGCCGTCGTACCGCTTCTTCGACCACACGGGCGACTTCGGCGTCGACGTCGAGGCGCCCGACGAGGGCGCCGCCGTGGCCGCCTGCGCGCGCGCGTTCCTGGCCCTGCTCACGGACGCGCCGGAGACGGTCGCCGAGCGCGAGGCGCGCGAGGTCAGCGTCACCGGGATCGACGCGCCGGCGACCCTCGTGGCGCTCGGCAACGAGCTCCTCTACCTGTTCGAGGTCGAGCGCTTCCTCTGCGCCAGGTTCTCGCCGGCCCGCGTCGAGGCGACGCGCATCGAGGGGACCGCGCACGGCGAGCGCTTCGATCCCGCCCGCCACCCGATCGCGCGGCCGGTCAAGGCGGTCACCCACCACCAGGCCGCCCTCGCGCGACGGGGCCGGGTCGTCCGCGCCCGGCTGATCTTCGACCTGTGAGGGCGCCAGGGATGTCGGACCCTCAGGTTAGCCTTCTGTTCGCACCCAAGGAGGGCGCGTGAGCCGCAAGGACCGCAAGCGCCGCCAGCAGGTGGCCAAGAAGCAGGCCCGCAAGCGCGAGGCGCGAGGCGCGGGCCCCTCCGCCGCGCCGCCGCCCTACGAGGGGCGGCCGGTGCCGCTGGAGAAGATCGACGACGTCCGCTGGCGCGTGCCGAAGACGGGCGCCATGCACGTGGACGGGATCGTCTACGCGCGCGAGGACCTCCTCCCCGACCTGCGCGAGGACCGTAGCCTCGAGCAGGTCGCCAACGTCGCCACGCTGCCGGGGATCGTCGGCCACTCGTTCGCCATGCCGGACATTCACTGGGGCTACGGCTTCCCGATCGGCGGCGTGGCGGCGTTCGACCCTGACGCAGGCGGGGTGGTCACGCCGGGCGGGATCGGCTTCGACATCAACTGCCTCGCCGGCGACACCCGCGTCACCTCCGCGCTGGGCTACACGCGCCCGCTCCGCGACCTCGTCGAGGGGCAGGTCCGCGACCCGGTGACCGTGTTCGACCTTGACCGGCGCGAGTTCCAGGCCGGCGCCGTGGCGGCGGGCCTCGCGCGCCGCCCGCGCCGCCCGGTGTTCGAGGTCGAGACCGCCGCCGGACGGCGGGTCGTCGCGACCGACGACCATCCCTTCCTCACCCCGACCGGCATGCGGGACCTCGGCGCCCTCGTGGTGGGCGACCGCGTGGCGACGCACCCCTTCGAGGGGGTGCCCTACGAGCCGCCCGCCGGGCGTGTGATCGTCTCGCGCGACCAGGTGCGCGAGGTCGCGGTCCAGCACGGGAAGGGCAGCGGCGGCAACGGACTCGAGCAGGCGCTCCGTCGCCTCGACGACCTCCTCCCGCTGACGGACGACCATCCGGCGCTCCCCGTCCTGCTGAAGGTCGCCGGCTACGTGCTCGGGGACGGCACGATCTTCACCACCGGCACGACGCTGAAGGCGGTCGCCTACGGCGCGGCCGAGGACCTCGAGCGGATGCGCGGGGACCTGCGCCCCTGGTTCCGGGTCTCGTCGGTGCACTCGCGCCCCCGCCGGTGCGCCGTCGCCACGCGGTACGGCACGAGCGCCTTCACGACCACGGAGCACTCGCTTGCGCTGGGCAAGAGGCTGGCCCTGCTGCTCGCGGCCATGGGACTCCCGACCCGCCGGCGCGTCGACCAGGACTGGGGCCTGCCCCGGTGGCTCGATGAGGCGCCGCGCTGGCAGCAGCGGCTGTTCCTCGCCGGCTTCTTCGGCGCGGAGCTGAGCGCCCCCACGCCGGTGCCCGAGCAGGGGACGTGCTTCCAGGCGCCGGTCCTCTGCCAGAACAAGCGCGAGCCGCACGTCGCCAGCGGGCGTCGGTTCCTCGAGCAGGTGGGCGCGGTGGCCGCGCGCTTCGGCGTCCGCCCCTGCACGCTCTCCGAGCGCGAGGAGTACGACGCGCCGGACGGCAGCACGTCGATCCGGCTGCGCCTGATCTTCCCGTCCACCCCGGACGACTTGATCGCGCTCTGGGGGCGCATCGGCTTCGAGTACAACGCGAGCCGGACCCGGAAGGCGGCCGCCGCCGTGGGGTACCTGCGCGCCAAGCTGGCCGCGCTGGGCGAGCGTCGGGCCACGCGCGAGCAGGCCCTCGACCTGCGCCGCCGGCACGGGTGGTCCGCGGCCCGGATCCACGCGGCGCTCGGGGCTTCGGCGCCGGTGAACCTGCGGTTCGTCGAGCGAACGATCCACGGTCGGCGAGGGGGCCAGCCGGACGCGCAGGTGCGCGTGGCGGAGCGGTTCCCGCGCCTCGACGAGTGGCTCGAGGAGGCGACCTTCGGGCTCGGCGACTCCGGCGCGGTGTGGGACGAGGTCGTCGCGATCCGGCCGCGCGCCGACGTCGACCGCGTCTACGACATCACCGTCGACCACCCCTCGCACGACTTCGTCGCCGAGGGCGTCGTCGTGCACAACTGCGGCGTCCGCCTCCTCGCCTCCGACCTGCACCTCGGGGACGTGAAGCCGCGCCTCAAGGAGCTCACGCGCGCCCTGTTCGACGCGATCCCCTCGGGCGTCGGCTCGACGCGCCCGGAGCTGCACCTCGACGACGGCACGCTCTCGCAGGTGCTCGAGCGCGGGCTCGACTGGGCGGTCGAGCAGGGCTACGCCACCGACGACGACCGCGCCCACGTCGAGGAGACCGGCCGGATCCCGGGGGCCGACCCGGCGGCGGTGAGCCACCGCGCGCGGCAGCGCGGGCGCGACCAGCTGGGGACGCTCGGCTCGGGGAACCACTTCGCCGAGGTCGGCGTCGTCGACGAGGTCCACGACGAGGCGACCGCCGCGGCCTACGGCCTGCGGCTCGGGCAGATCACGCTCATGATCCACTCGGGCTCGCGCGGGCTCGGCCACCAGGTGTGCGAGGACTCGCTCTCGGCCATGCTCGCGGCCTCGGCGGCCTACGACATCCCGCTCGTCGACCGGCAGCTCTGCTGCGCGCCGATCGACAGCCCCGAGGCGAGGCGCTACCTGGGCGCCATGGCGTCGGCGGCCAACTTCGCCTTTACGAACCGGCAGGTGATGACCCACTGGGCCCGGCTGGTGTTCAAGGACCGCTTCAGGACGCGGCTGCGCACCGTCTACGACGTGTGCCACAACATCGCCAAGTTCGAGGAGCACCCCGTCGACGGCCAGACGAAGCGCCTCCTCCTGCACCGCAAGGGCGCCACGCGCGCCCTGCCGCCGGGCCACCCCCTCGTGCCCGAGGCCTACCGCGCGCTGGGGCAGCCCGTGATCATTCCGGGCGACATGGGCCGCTACTCGTTCGTGCTCAAGGGCGGCGCGCGCGCCGAGGACACGTTCGGGTCGGCCTGCCACGGGGCCGGACGCCTCCTCTCGCGCTCCGAGGCCAAGCGCCGCCACGGCGCCGAGAACGTCACGCGCCGCCTCGAGGAGACGCTCGGGATCATCGTCCTGGGGGCCTCGCGCGCGACCGTCGTCGAGGAGGTGCCCGAGGCCTACAAGGACGTGGCGCAGGTCGTCGACGTCGTCCACCAGGGCGGCCTGGCCGAGAAGGTGGCGCGGATCCGGCCGCTCGGGGTCGTGAAGGGCTGACCGCGAGCCTCCCCCTTGCCAGCCGCCCGCCCGGCTGGCTCAATGGGCGACCCACACCATCCCAGGAGGACCCGCCATGGGCCGCAAGTACCGCACGCAGACGAAGCTGAAGAAGAAGTCCGCCTACAACAAGCGCAAGAAGGACCGCCTGAACGAGCAGATCAAGGCGCTCGCCAAGGCGAAGCCCGCCAAGGCCTAACCCCTCCTGAGCGCCCTCGAGCTGCTCGCGGCGGGGCTGGTCGGCCTCGCCCTCGCCCTCGTCGCCGCCGTCGGCGCCGTGGCCCTGATCGCGTGGTTCCGGCTCCGGCGCGAGTCGGCGGCGAAGGTGCGCGCCTCGGTCAACGAGCGGGTCCGGCGGCACCTGGGCCTGACCGGCGGCGAGGACGAGGTCGGCCCGCGGGTCGTCGAGCACGACTTCCCCAGGTACCTCGCCACCAACGTCGCGGTGGTCGTCACGGACTTCCTGGCCGCGCACTCGGCGGAGGTGATCGGCCTCGACGTGGGCGAGAGCTACGCCCGCCGCACGCTGGCCGACGTCCTCCGCCCGGCGCGGGTCACCGCCCTGGGCGACTTCGTCGGCCTCGAGCCGACCGCCGCGGCCGACGCCGAGCTCGAGGTGGCGCCGGGCGAGCTGCGCCGCGGCCTCCTCCGCGGGCTGGCCCTCGCGACCTTCGAGGGCACCCCGGTGGTGGCCCTGCTCCTCCTCACGCAGGACACGCTCGACGCCTCCTTCCGCGTCGAGGCGGTCGGCGCGGCGCCCGGCGTGGCGGAGCGCTTCGTGCGCGCGCTCGTCGAGTGGGAGCGCGCGCGCAGCGTCCTCCGGGGCCGGCTGATCCAGCCGCGCGTCGACTACAAGGACGAGGTCAAGGAGGCCACGATCGTCCCGCACCGGCCGACCGGGTGGGACCAGCTCATCCTGCCCGACGAGCTGCTCGCCCGGCTGCGCCGCGAGGTCTTCGACTACGTGGCCCGGGGCCCGGAGCTGGCGCGCAACGGCCTGGACCTCAAGCGCGGCGTGCTCCTCCACGGCCCGCCGGGCACGGGCAAGAGCATGGTGTGCAACCTGCTCGTCTCGCAGCTCCAGGGCTTCACCAGCCTCCTCCTCACCGGCAACGACCTCGCGCGGGTGGGCGGCGCGTTCGCGCTCGCGCGCAAGCTCGCCCCCGCGCTCCTCCTGTTCGAGGACATCGACCTGGTCGCCACGGGGCGCGACGGCGAGCGCAGCGGCGTCCTCGGCGCGCTCCTCAACGAGCTCGACGGCGTGCCCTCGAACGAGCAGGTCCTGTTCGTCTTCACCACCAACCGCGCGGACGTCCTCGAGGAGGCGCTCGCGCAGCGCCCCGGGCGGGTCGACGTGGCGCTCGAGTTCCCGCTCCCGTCGGCGGCGCTGCGCAGGAGGCTCCTGCGCCTCTACGCCCGGCGCGCCCACGTGGACGACGCGGCGCTCGAGCCGATCGTCGCGGCGACCGAGGGCGCCACGCCGGCGTTCCTGCGCGAGCTGATGAAGCAGACGATCTTCGACGCCATCCTCTCGGGCGACGTGGACGGCGAGGGGCTGGCCCGGATCGACGCGGCCCGCCTGCGCGCCGCCCTCGAGCGGCTGACGTCGAGCGGCCACGCGCTCGAGCGCCGCTTCCTCGGCTTCGGCGCGCCGGCGGGCGCGTAGACCCGTCGCCTGAGCAGGTGTCAGCTCGCCGCGAGGAACACGAGCACGGCCGCGTCCTCCCCGGGCACGGGCGCCGAGATCAGCGCCAGCCGCCCCGGGACGAGGTCGAGCTCCACGTCGGCGTCCACCCTGACGGCGTCGCTGCCGACCTCCAGCGCGACGCGCGAGCGGCCTGGCCGCGGGTCCACGCGCACACGGAGGCTGCCGTGAAGCGGCCAGAGGCCGCAGCCCGAGGTCAAGGTGAGCAGCACGTCCTCTCCGGGCGCCGCCAGGCCACCGGCGACGAAGAGCAGCGACAGGGCGCCGGACTCGTACGCCACCACGTCGCACAGGCGCTCGACCGCCAGCAGCACGCGGCGTGGGTCGTCGCAGACCTCCACCTGCCCCGGCCCACGGACCTGGCGCAGCGCCCAGATCCGGGCCTCCACGAAGACCCCGTCCTGCTGCGGCTCGAGGGCGCGCTCCTCGCGGTCGGCCCCGCGAGCTCCCAGGGACCAGGGCGCCGGGTCGCGAGGGGGCGCGGCGGTCGGCGCCGCCGCGCAGCCCGCCAGGAGGAGGAGCCAGGTTGCAGCGCGAGTCCGCACGGTGGTCACGACGTCCGGGCGCCGAGCAGGTTCAGTGGACCTCCACGCCGCGGTCCCGCTGCGCCGCCAGCGCGACTCACCTGACCGGCGCCTTCACGCGTCGTCGAACCGCTCGCCCTCGGCGAAACCCAGCGCCGCCGACGCGACCCCCACGAGGTAGGCCAGCCCGACGCAGCCGGCGAACGCGATCGCCGGCGCCAGCAGGCACACCCACCCCTCGTCGAGGTCGGGCGAGAGCGCGACGCCCGTCAGCGCCCCCGCGGTCAGCGCGGCGCCCGCGACGACGCCCGCGTCGACCGCCAGCGGCGACCACCCCCGACGCGCCGCGCCGACGTCCGGCCACGTGGCGCGGAGGTCGTCGAGCGCCGCGGTCACGGCGTCGGCCGCGCGGGCCAGGTCGGGCGCGAGGGCGGCCTCCGCCGCCCAGCGCAGGGGCGAGAGCAGCGCGAGGCCGAGGCCGGCGACGGCGAGGAACACCGGGAGCCCGATCATCACGGCCGCCGCCTGCCCGCCGCCCCGGACGAACGCCCACGCGGCGAACGGCAGGGCGACGACGGTCGCCAGCATCAGGCCCCCCTGGCCGGCGCGCACCGTCCAGGGCGGCCGGGCGGCGACGAGGACGCGCAGCGTGCCCTCGCCGTCGAGGACCTCGAGGCGCACGCGCAGGCCCTGGCGCGCGCCCCTCCGCACGCGGACCTCGAGCAGGGCAGGCGGGTCGTCGCGGCCGGCGGGCGGGTCGGGGATCGCCACGTGCTCGTGCCCCTCGTCCGCGGGGAACATCGCCGCGAGACGACGCGTCAGCGCCTCGCCCAGCGCGCTCGCGGCCTCACCGCGCTCGTCGGCAGGGAGGCGGTCGAGGGGCACGAGCAGCCGGAGGGCCATCGCCCCGGAGCGTAGCTTGCGCGACGCGTCATGGGCGCCATCATGGGCGCTTTCCGGAAGCCGCCCCAGGGAGCACGCGATGATCGACCGCCAGCGCCGCCGCGACGTGATCCGCCAGCACCCCGGGCGCGGGGGCTGCGGGGTCGTCGCCCTGGCGGAGCTGCGCGCGGGGCCGAGCCACGACCTGATCCGGCAGGCGGTCCAGGCGATCGCCTGCATGGAGCACCGCGGCGGCTGCCTCGACGACACGGGCGACGGCGCGGGGCTGCTCCTGCGCGCCGAGCGCAGCTACTTCGAGCGGTTCATCGCGCCCGGCCGCCATCTGCCGCAGGACGAGCCGCTCGTCGTCGGCACGGTGTTCTTCGTCCACGGCGAGCGCAACGCCCGCGAGCTGCAGCGCGAGGTCGACGCGCTCACCCGGCGCGAGGGGCTCCAGCCGCTGGGCTGGCGGCGCGTGCCCACCGACCCGGACGCCCTGGGCGCCCGCGCGCGCGCCGACGTCCCGTCGATCTGGCAGGTCCTCGTCGGCCGCGGGCACCGGGTCGAGGCGCAGCTCGCCAAGGAGCTGTTCGACGTCCGCCGCCGCCTCGAGGACCAGTTCGCCGGCCAGCTGGCGCTCCCGTCGCTCCAGCCGCGCACGGTCGTCTACAAGGCGCTGGCGACCGGGGCGCAGCTCCCGCGCTTCTACCCCGACCTGCGCGACCCCGAGCTCACGACGCGCGTCGTCCTCGGCCACCGCCGCTTCTCGACCAACACCTTCTCCAACTGGAACCTCGCCCAGCCCTTCCGGCTCCTGGCGCACAACGGCGAGATCAACACGATCCGCGCCAACACGCGCGCCGTGCGCGACGTCGAGCGCGTCCTCGGCGTGCACAAGGTCCTCATGCGCCACGGCAGCGACTCGGCGCAGCTCGACCGCGCCGTCGAGCTGCTGGCGACGACGCGCTGCAAGGGGGGCCTGGCCGAGGCGCTCCGGCGCATGGTCCCGCCCAGCTGGCGCGAGGAGGCCCTCGCGCCCGAGGAGCACCGGTTCCTCGAGGCCAGCCAGCGCGTGCTGGGCACGCTCGGCGCGTGGGAGGGCCCGGCGGCGCTCGTCGCCAGCGACGGCCTGACGCTCGTCGCCATGCTCGACCGCATGGGGCTGCGCCCCCTGCGCTGGGCCGAGCTCGAGGGCGGCCGCGTCGTCGTCGCCAGCGAGATCGGCGCGGTGCCCTTCGACCCCGCCGAGGTCGTGCGCGACGGGCAGCTCGAGCCCGGCGGCATGCTCGTCGCCGACCTCCAGACGGGCGAGCTGGTCACGCCCGAGCGCAGCACGCGCTGGGTGCTCGAGCGCGCCGACCGCGAGCTGTCGTTCGGCGACGTCTCGACCACCGAGCTCGTGCCGCTCGTCGAGGAGGCGCCCGCCGAGAAGCTCCCCGTCCGCGCGCTCAACACGTTCGGCTGGACGAGGGAGCGCCTGCAGCGGCTCCACGAGATGGCCCGCGCCGGCAAGGAGCCCGTGCACTCCATGGGCAACGACCGCCCGCTGGCGGCGTTCACCGAGGGCCAGGCGCGGCTCTACGGCTTCCTCGACCAGATCGTCGCCGTGGTCACCAACCCCCCGATCGACCCGCTCCGCGAGGGCGAGGCCATGGACCTGACCGTGTTCCTCGGCCGCTCGCCGCGGCTCGACCGCCGCGGGGTCTACCAGGTCAGCCCGCAGTACCGCCTGCCCCACCCCGTGCTCACCAACGGCCAGCTGGCCGCGATCCTCGCCGGCGACGAGGTGCGGGCGCGCGTGCTCGACGCCACGTTCGACGACCGCGGCGGCGCGGGCGCGATCGCCGACCGCATCCACGCCCTCTGCCAGCAGGGGCTCGCGGCCGTGCGCGACGAGAAGGTGGCGGTCCTGGTCGTGAGCGACCGCGAGGCCACCCGCACGGGGCGCCTGCCCCTGCCCGTGCTGCTCGTCGTGGGCGCGCTCCACCGGCGCCTGGCGGCCGAGGCCGGGGCGCTGCGCCGCGACTCGAGCATCGTCGTGTCGACCGGCGAGGTGCAGGAGGGGCACGACCTGGCCGTGCTGATCGCCTACGGGGCCACGGCCGTGAACCCCTACGCCATGCTGCACCTCGCCGAGGAGGCGCCGCGCACCGAGCCGGCCCAGGCGCGCGAGAGCGTCGTCGGCGCGCTCGTGGGCACGCTCCGGCGGATCATGTCGAAGATGGGCATCCCCACGCTCGCCGGCTACCGCGGGTCGGCGCTGTTCGAGGCGGTGGGCCTCTCGCCCGACGTCGTCGACTACTTCCTCGCCGGGACCGAGTCGTTCGTCGGCGGCGTGACCCTCGACGACGTCTACGCCGACCTCGCCCTGCGCGCGAAGACCGGCGACGAGCTCTCCCGGCCGCGCGACGTGTCGGTCTACCGCAAGGAGGTCACCAACGCCCTGCAGATGGTCGCCCGCAACGGCAACGAGGGCGGCGACTACGACCGCTTCGTCGCCGCGCTCGAGGCCACCGGCCCCGTCTACCTGCGCGACCTCCTGCGCCTGCGCCCCGCGCCGGCGCCGCTCCCGCTCGACGAGGTCGCGCCCGCGGGCGAGGTGGTCCGCGCCTGCTTCCGCGGCGCGGCCATGTCGCACGGGGCGCTCCACTCGACCGCCCACCGGGCGATCGCGGCGGCCTTCAACCACTTCGGCGCGCGCTCGAACTCGGGCGAGGGCGGCGAGGACGAGCGCCGCAACCCCGGCGGCCCCTGGGCGGACGACCGCAACCGCGTGCGGCAGGTCGCCTCGGGGCGCTTCGGCGTCGACGCGGCCTACCTGTCCGGCGCCGACGAGCTCGAGGTGAAGATCGGCCAGGGCGCCAAGCCCGGCGAGGGCGGCCACCTCCCGGCGCACAAGGTCACGGCCGAGATCGCCGCGATCCGCAAGACGCGCGCCGGCGTCGACCTGATCTCGCCGCCGCCGCACCACGACATCTACAGCATCGAGGACCTCGCCCAGCTGATCCGCCACCTGCGCGAGGTGAACCCGCGCGCCCTGATCGGCGTGAAGGTGCCGAGCATCACCGGGCTGGGCACGATCGTCGTCGGCGTGGCCAAGGCCGGCGCCGACGTGATCACGGTCAGCGGCTGCTCGGGCGGCACCGGCGCCGCGTCGAGCGGCTCGATCTTCCACGCCGGCACGCCGCTCGAGCGCGGGCTGTCGGAGGCGCACCAGTACCTGGTCGAGAACGGCGTCCGCCACCAGGTCCGCCTCGTCGGCGACGGCGGGATCAAGTACGGCCTCGACGTGGTCAAGGCGCTCGCGCTCGGCGCCGACGAGGTCGCCTTCGGCACGGCGCTGCTCGTGGCCGAGAACTGCGTCTTCTGCCGGGGCTGCAACGCCGGCAACTGCCCGGTGGGGCTGACGACCAACGACACGGCCAAGGTCTTCCAGCGGTTCATGGTCAAGCACCGCGACGACCTCAAGACCTCCGAGCTCGACCTGCGCTACGTCGAGGCGCGCGAGGGCGTGATCCGCTACCTGACGTGCGTCGCCGAGCACGTGCGGCGCCTCCTGGCCGAGCTGGGCCTCCGCCACCCGCGCGACCTCGTCGGCCGCGTCGACCTGCTCGAGCAGCCGCCCACCGGCAACGCGCGGCTCGACCGCGTCGACCTGCTGGAGCTCCTGCACGACCTGCGCCCCGACCCGACGCAGGCGGCGGGCGCGGGCGAGCTGACGCCGCGCGGCGCGTCGGCCTCGGGCGAGGCGCTGCTCGCCGCCGCCCGGACGGCCCTGGCCTCGAGCCCGCGCGCCGTCCTCGAGCGCACGCTCACGACCGACGACCAGGCGGTGGGCGCCACGATCGCCGGGGCGATCGCCCGCGGCGACCTCGCGGGCGAGGTCACGCTCCGCTGCCAGGGGGTCGCCGGCCAGGGCTTCGGCTTCGCGGCGACGAGAGGGATGCACCTGCGCCTCGAGGGCTACGCCAACGACACCGTCGGCGAGGTCATGGGCCAGGGCGCGCGGATCGTGGTCGTGCCGCCGCCCGCCCGGCGCCCCGGCGAGGCGCACCTCGTCGGCAACGCCGCGGCCTACGGGGCCACGGGCGGCGTCATCTACGTCGCCGGGCGCGCCGGGCAGCGCTTCGGCGTCCGCAACTCGGGCGCCGTGCTCGTGGCCGAGGGGGTCGGCAAGTACGCCTTCGAATACATGACCGGCGGCCTCGGCGTCGTCCTCGGCCGCTGCGGCCACGCGCTCGGCTCGGGCCTGACCGGCGGCGAGGTCGTCGTCCACGACCCCGACGGCCTCCTCGAGCGCCACCTCCACAAGGACGCCCGCGTGGCCGACGAGGTCGACGACGCGCGGTGGCAGGCGCTGCGCGCGCTCCTCGAGGACTACGCCGCCGAGACCGGCAGCGCGCGCGCCCGGGCGCTGCTCGAGGGCTGGGCCGACGCCCGGGCCGCCCTGCGCTGGGTCTGCCCGAAGGACGCGGCCCCGACGCCGTTGCCCGTCGTCCTGCCCGCCGGGGCCTGACCGGATCGTTGGACACGCCGGGCCCCCTCATGCAGAGAGTCGAGAACCTTTCTCTCCGCCGCTCGTGCTCGACCCGCCAAAGCGCAGCGTGCGGGAGGCGCGGAACGGGCCAGATCGCGCCAGTCCGGGACTTGCTCCGATCGCGCCCCCCTCGCGAGCGCATCACTCATCGCAGGTCTGAGCTCGAGAGAGATCGCGCAGCGATGTCTCCTCGAGCTCAGAGGACAGGTCGGGAGGCGCCCATGGTCTTGCGAAGGAGTCTCCTCCTCACGGCCCTGCTGTGCCTCGGCTGCCCGAGCAAGGACCCGGCGCCCGACGCGCCCGACCTGGCCGCGCGGGAGGCCGAGGCCCTCGCCTTCGAGGCCTTGCGGGCGCTCGAGAAGGCCCAGGAGCGGTTCCGGCTCGCCGACCTCGACGGCGACGGGCGCCTGAACCACGGCGACCTCGCGGCGCTCGAGCGCAACGACGACGTGCTCTGGGCGACCGAGCGCGCCCGCCGGGCGGGCTACGAGATCCGCTGCGAGCCGTCGGCGTCGGACCCCGAGTGGGCCTGGTTCGCCGTCGCCACCCCCGGGGAGGGGCGCGGCCGGGCCCTCCTCCTCACCGAGGACCGGGTGGTCCTGGCCCTCGACGCCGCCCTGCTGAAGGACCTCGACCCGGGCGCCCGGACGCTGCGGGGGGTCCCCGTGGGCGCGCTCGATCGGCTCCCGGAGGGAGCGCGGGTCTGGGGCGACGACGCCCCCGCCGACGAGCGCGCGTTCAAGGCGGCCATGGCCAGGCAGGACGTGGACGCGCTCATTCGCCTGGGCCCCCCCGCCGTCCCCCTGCTCGCCAGGGCCGTGGAGCGGGGAGCGCCGGAGGAGCGCGCCGCCGCGCTCGAGGCCCTCGAAGGCGCCCAGCAGCCCCCGCTCCGCGCGGCCCCCGCCCTGGTGCGGACCCTCCAGGCGAGCGCGGGGGGCATGGACTGGCTGACCGTCTCGGCCGCGCGCGCGCTCGGCGCGTGCGGGCCGCTGGCCGGACCGGAGGCGCTCGAGGCGCTGCTCGCGGCCGCGGCGGTTCCGGGCCCGCTCTGCACCACGGCCAGCCTCTCGATCGTGGCCATGGGGCCCGCCGCGCGCCCCGCCCTCCCTCGCCTGCTCGCCCTGGCGCGCGAGGGGCCCGCGCGCGGGAGCAGGTTCCTGCTCCACGCGGTCGGCCGCCTCGGCTTCGACGACCCGGCGGCGATCGACCTCCTGCGCGACCTCCTCGACGACGACGCCGCGCAGGCGAGCGCGGTCGCCGCGCTGCGCACCGTCGGCGCCGCCGGCGAGCCGGCCCTCCCCCGGCTCCGGGCGCTCGCGTTCGACGAGCGGGCCCCGGCGCATGTCCGCGCCGACGCGCTCACGGCGCTGGGCCGGATCGCCCCGCTCGGGCCCGAGGACGTCGCGGCGCTCCTGGCCCTGCTCGCCAGCCCGAGGGACGACGGGCTCCCCGACCAGGCAGCGGCGACCCTGGCCGGGGCGCCGCCCCGGCGGGAGGTGCTCGAGGCGCTGGAGCGCTCCGCGGACATCTCCGGCGCGCTCTGGGCGCTGACGCTGCACGCCGCGCGCGACGACGGGGCGCGGGAGCGCCTCGCCGCGTGCCTCGGTCGCGTCCTTCTCCGGGACGCGGTCGTCTGGGAGCTGGCCACCACCGACCGCTGGCCGCCGGGCCGGGCGCCTACGACGCTCGTCCAGCCGCTCCTGGCGCTGGTCACCTCCGGGGGCGACCGCGACCACGCCGCCGCGGCGGCGCTGGGCCGCCTGGGGGCGCGCGAGGCGCTGCCGGCCTTGCGCCAGGCCCTCGAGGCCGCGGGGGGCGACGGCGACCGGCGGCTCCTCGAGCTGGCGATCATCCGGCTCGAGCGCGGCGGCTGAGCGCCCAGCCCGACGCGCGCGAGCGCGTGTGGACACGCGCGCCCCCTCGCGCAGAGGAGGGGGCATGAAGCGCGTCGTCAAGCTCCTCGGCCTCGAGACCGCCGAGGGGATCGCCCGGGTCGTGGCCCCGTTCGCCTCGATCGGCCTCTACCTGAAGGGGTGCCACCTCGGCTGGGTCGCCCACCCGGCGTGGCTCCTCCTGGCCTTCGCCGCCCTCCTCCTGCCGCTCTTCCTCCTCCGGCGACGCGGGCGGGACGCGGCGTCGGTGGCGATCGCGGGCGGCGTCGGCCTGGCGGCGTTCGCCCTGCCCGCCTGGGCCGCGCTCGTGCTCGTCGTGGCCGCCTGGCTCCTCGCCGCCGCGCTGTCGACCGAGTTCTTCGAGACGGTCGCGGACGCCGTCTCCGGCTGAGCCCGGCGGCTTGCGCCCGCCGCGGCGGTGTGGCCTCATCGGCGCGCCATGCCCCGGGACCGCCGCCACCGCCGCGCCTCCGTCCTCCGCCAGGCGGTCGTGGCCGCGTCCCTGTTCGCGCTCGTGACGCCCGGCGCGGCCGCCGGCGCCCCCCGCCGGCTCGCGCCGGTGTGGCCGGCGCGCGGGGCCGCCGCCGCGGACGACGACTGGTCGCTGCGCCCCGCGACCGGCTACACGACCCACGTCACGCGCCTGGAGCGCGGCGCGGACGGCCCGCCCGCGCGCCGCTCGCACGGCCCGCAGCCCGCCGTGGCGCAGCCCTTCGCGGGGCCCGAGCGCCCCGACCTCGTCTCCCCCGCGCACGGGCACCTCGACGCCCTCGCGCCGGGGCGCCCCGTCACACGGGGCCTCCTGGCCCGCGCGCCACCTCGCCCCTGACCTCCACCCGCTCCTGATCGCCGGGCGAGCCGTCGCGGCACCGGGCACCTCCACGTCCTCTCCACGTGGCGGCCCGGCGCGCGCGCGCCCGGCCCCGCGCGCCGCATGCCCGCCCGGTTCCGGGCGCCTCCGCGGCCGAGGGCTCCACGACCCGAGCTCGCCCCCCGCGGGCGCGCGGGGCCTCCGTCGATCGCCTGTCCTCCGCAGGCGCCCCCCTGACCGCAGGTCTGCCATGCACCGTGCCCTGCAAGCGCTCCACGACGCGCGCGGCCTCCTCCTCGGCGCCGGCCTCGTGACCGTCGCCGTCACGGTCCCCCTCCTCGGCGCGCTCCACGCGGCCGAGCGCGCGGCGCGCCCCGACGAGCTCTCGAGCCTCCCCGCGGCGGCCGCGTTCACCTGGCGCTTCGTGACGTCCCTCGGCGGCGACGCCCGGCCGTCGACGACGCTCGGGACGCTGGCGCTGGGGGCGCTCGTCCTCTCGTGGGCGGCGTTCGGCGCGGTCGTCCTCGGCGCGCTGCGCGCCGCCCTCGCCCCCTCCCCCCCGCGCTGCCGCCGCTGCGGCGCCGCCGCCCCCCCGCCCCCGTCGACCCAGGAGCAGCCGTGAAGAAGCGCAGCACGATCGGCCGCGAGAACCTCCAGGACCCGATCACGGCCCACCTGACCGGGCACGCCGCGACGCTCGACCCCGAGCGCTCCGTCGCCCAGACGCTGCTCGACCTGCGGACGCAGCAGCTCCCCGACTCGATCCTCTACTTCTACGCCGTCGACGCGGAGGGGCGGCTGCGCGGGGTCGTCCCCACGCGCCGGCTCCTCACGAGCCCGCTCGACGCGCGCGTGGCCGAGCTCATGATCGAGCGGGTGGTGACGATCCCGTCGACCGCCACCGTGGAGGTCGCCTGCGAGTTCTTCGTCATGCACAAGTACCTCGCGTTCCCGGTGGTCGACGGCGACGGCAAGCTCCTGGGCGTGGTCGACGTGGGCCTGTTCACCGACGAGGTGATCGACCTCGCCGAGAAGCAGTCGCTCGACGACGTCTTCCAGCTCGTCGGCGTGCACCTCACCGCCTCGAAGGCCTCGCCCGTGGCGAGCTTCAAGGACCGCTTCCCCTGGCTCCTGTGCAACATCGGCGGCGGCATGGCCTGCGCCGTCCTCTCCGGCTTCTACGAGCCGCTGCTCGCCGCGCAGGTCGTCCTGGCGCTGTTCGTCCCGGTGGTCCTGGCCCTGGCCGAGAGCGTCTCCATGCAGGCGGCCACGATCACGATCCACGGCCTGCACGGGGAGCGCGTCAACTGGCGCGGCCTCCTGCGCAACCTGCGCCAGGAGTTCCTCGCCGCCGTGCTCCTGGGCCTCGCCTGCGGCGGCACGGTCGGGGCAGTCGTGCAGGTCTGGAAGGGGGCCGGGGCCGTCGCGCTCGCCGTCGGCGGGAGCATCTGCCTGGCGATGATCACCGCCTGCATGCTCGGCGTCCTCCTGCCGACCGCGGTGCGCGGCCTGCGCGGCGACCCGCGGATCGCCGCCGGCCCGATCGTCCTGGCGACGACCGACATCGCCACGCTGCTCTTCTACTTCAACGTCGCCGGCCTGCTCCTCGCGCGCGGCTGACCCCAGAGCGTCGGCCTCGCGCGTTAGCGTCCTGTTCGTGCCCCGGGAGGCGAGCTATGATCCATGAGCGACGGGGACCGATGCAGGACCAGCCGGACCACCTCACCGCGGACGACTACTTCCGGGTCACGCCCCCCGACGTGCGGCGCTGGGAGCTGCTCGGCGGGGTCCTGGTCGTGAGCCCGAGCCCCTGGATGTGGCATCAGGAGCTGGTGAAGCGACTCCTGCGCGCGCTGCTCGCCCTCGAGGACCGCGGGCTGGGTCGCGTGTGGACCGACCCGAACGTGGTCCTGGGCGAGCGCGACGTGGTCGAGCCGGACGTCGTCTACGTCCGCGCCGAGCGGCGCCAGATCGTCGAGGAGCACGCGATCCTGGGCCCGCCCGACCTCGTGGTCGAGGTGCTCTCGCCCTCGACTCGCCGACGCGACCTCACGGTCAAGCGGCGGCTCTACGCGCGCACGGGCGTCCTCTACTGGGCCGTCGACCCCAAGGGTCCGCACGTGGAGGTGTTCCGCCCCGGCGCGCAGCGCGGCGTCGTCGTCGCGCCGCCGGACGTCTTGCGCGAGCCGTCGCTCGACCTCGAGGTCGACCTCGCGGCGCTGTTCGCGCCCTTGTAGCCGCACCCGCGCGCGGGCATCGTGGCGTCGTGGACGACGCCTGCCCGGACAAACCGGGACCCGGACCGGCAGCGCACGCAGTTCCGCGCGACGACGTGCGCGCGGCGACCTCGCCGGTGCGCTGCCCGTTCTGCCACGACCAGGTGGCCGTCGACGCTCCCGGCTGGGTCGCCTGCGTGGCCTGCCTCGCGCGACACCACGCGGCGTGCTGGCGCGAAGCTGGCTGCTGCGGCGCGTGCGGGCGCGCCGAGGTGATGTCGCCGCCGGGGCGGCGCGCCGCCGCGCGGCGCCGGCTGGCCGGGGTCACGGCCGCCACCAGCCTCGGCCTCCTGGCGACGTGGTGGACCGGCGACCAGCGGCGCGAGCGGCCTCGCGAGGACGGGGTGGTCGCCGCGCCCGCACCGGCCGCCCGGCCCGGCGAGCCCGACCCGCTGACGAGCGTGCGCGCGCTGCTGAAGGAGGGCCAGTGGACCGCGGCCCGGGCCAGGCTCGCCGAGGTCGCGCCGCTCGCCGACGCCGACGCCGTCACCGCGCTCGAGGAGGAGTGCGCGCGCGAGGAGGAGGCCGAGCGCCTGTACAACAGCGTCATTGACCGGACCGGCGGTCGCGGGGACCCGAACCCCGATCAGATCGAGGCCACCCTGCGCCGGATCGACCGCCGCTCGCGCCGGTGGCCCGAGGCGCAGGCCTACCTCGCCTGGAACGACGCCGACCGCCAGGTGCGCGCGGCCCAGCGCGCCTACGAGGAGGGCGACCGCCGCGCCTTCGATCTCCTCGACGAAGCGGAGCGCCTGGGCGACCACGTGCTCGGCCCCGAGGCGCGGGCGTCGATCGACGCCCGCCGGCGAGCCTGGCGCCGGTCCTTCGACCTCGACGCAGCGGCGCGCGAGCGCCTGGTCCGCGGCGACCTCGCCGGCGCGCGCGAGTCGCTCCAGGCCCTCCTGGCGGAGTACCACGCGCGCCCCCTCCAGGCCCGCGCGCAGGCGCTGCTCGCCGTGCTCGACGACGTCGCGACCACGGAGGCGCCCACGGACCGCCTCCAGGCCGGCCTCACGGCGCTCGCCGCCCTGGACGACGGCGCGGCGCTGGCGTGGTTCGGCGCCGCGCTGGCGGCCGACCCGCGGCTCGAGCCGCACGTCCGTGCGGCGCTCGAGCAGGCCCTCCCCGGGGCCCGCGCCCGCGCCTGGAGGTCGCCTCCCGTGTTCGTCAGCCGATCGCACGTGGTGAAGCCGGTGGACGTGTCGGCCTGGCGCGCCATGCGGGCCGCCTGGTTGCCGCCTCCGGCGCCCGACCCGGTGTGGGGTCCCTCCTGGGACGACCTCCCGCCCTGAGCTACGCTCCTCGCGTGGAGCAGGCGAAGGACAAGCCGCTCGCGCGACCCGCGCCGCCGCCCGAGGTCGCCCCGCGCGACGACGTCCGCGCGGCGACCTCGCCCGTGCGCTGCCCGTTCTGTCACGACGAGGTCGCCGTCGAAGCCGCCGGCTGGGTCGCCTGTACGGGCTGCCTCGCCCGGCACCACGCGGCCTGCTGGCGCGAAGGGGGGCGCTGCGGCGCGTGCGGCCGGACCGAGGCCATGACGCCGCCGCGCCAGACCCGGTGGCTCGGCACCGTCGGCGTCCTGCTCGCGTTCCTGCTGCTCGTCGTTGCCACGCTCTTCGTCGCGTGGAAACCCGCCGCCGAGGAGCGCTCGCGCGCGGCCGCGGTCGCCCGTGAGGAGGAGGCGCAGGTCCAGGCCCTCATCGCCCGGAGCGCCTGGCAGGAGGCCCTCGACGCGCTCGCCAGCCACCGCGGGGCGCTCGACGCGCCGACGCTCGCGGCGCTCGAGGCGCGGTGCCGGCGCGAGCTCGAGGCCGAGCGCCTGTACAACGAGGCGGCGGACCTCGTCGGCATCCGGAGCGACCTCGACCGGGCCGAGGCGCTCTTCCGGCAGGTGGACCCGACCACCCGCCTGGCCCGCGAAGCGCGAGCGTACGTGGATTGGATCGCCGCCGACCGGCAGCTCCGCAAGGGCCGGACCGCCCTGCAGCGGGGTCAGCCCTGGGGGCTCCCGCTCCTCGAGGCCTTCTTGCCCGCGCAGGCCCGCGGGCCGCACCGCGGGCCGACGCTGTCGGACGAGGTCCGGCGCTGGCGCGAGGTCCTCGCGCTCGACGCCCTCGCCCGCGCGCGGCTCGCCGCAGGCGACGCGACCGGCGCGCGCGAGGCGCTCCAGCGCGTCGGGTCCGACCTGATGAACCAGCACGCCTTCGCGATGCGCGCCCGCGCGCTGACGGCCCTCCTGGTGGACGTCGACGCGACACGCGACCCAGGTGCGCGCCTCCGCGCCGGCCTCGACGCCCTCGCCGCCGGCGACGACGGCGCCGCGCTCGCCTGGCTCGGCGCCGCCCGCGCCGCCGACCCGGCGCTGAGCCCGGAGGTCCACGCCGTCATCGAGGCCGCGGCCCCCGAGGTCGCGCGGCGCGTCGAGCGGAGCATCTCGGGCGACGTCGAGGCCGACGCCGAGGCCGCCCGCCGCCTGCTCGTCACCTGGGCGCCCCTCCACCCGTCCACCCGGATGGTCGAGGCGCTGCTGCCCGACGACCTGAGGCGCGGCCCCCCCCCGCGCCGGACACCGGACGAGTGGGGCGACGACTGGGGCGACGGCTGGGACGACCCGCCGCGCTGACCGCGCTACGGCCACCCCCCCACCCCGACCGATAACTCCCCTGGAGACCGCCGCCGGACCGTCGGGGCGCCCGGGTCGGCTCCGCGGGGGGGCGGTCGGAGATGACCGTGGACGCTGGCCTGGCGGTCTCGGGGACGCTGTCGCGTCGGCGCGCGCTGCTCGGGCGCATGGCGCGGCCGGCCGGCGACGCCCCGCTCGTCGTCTTCTGCTCGGGGATCGGCGGCACCGGCCTCTCCGGCCTGGCGCGCCTGATCGCCGGGCTGGGGCACCGCGTCCTGGGCTCCGACCAGGCGCGCGGGCCGCTCTCGGAGGCCGTCGAGGCGGCCGGGATCGAGGTGCGCTACGGGCAGGAGGCCGCGAACCTCCCGGCCGACGCCGACCTGTTCGTCGCGACGGCGGCGCTGCCGCCCGACCACCCCGAGCTCGTGGCCGCGATCGGCCGCGGCGTGCCGGTGGTCAAGTACGCCGAGGCGCTCGGCGCGCTCGTCGCCGCCCGGCGCGGCGTGGCGATCGCCGGCACCCACGGCAAGACGACGACGACGGCGCTCACGGCGCACGTCCTGCGCGCCTGCGGCCGCGACCCGAGCTGGCTCGTGGGCGGCGCCCCCAAGGACCTGCCGGCCAACGCCGCGCTCGGCCAGGGGCCGGAGCTCGTGCTCGAGGCCTGCGAGTACGACCGCTCGTTCAAGCACTACCGGCCCGCGTGCGCCGTCGTCCTCAACGTCGAGGAGGACCACCTCGACTGCTACCAGGGCGGCCTCGACGAGATCGTCTCTGCCTTCGTCGAGTTCGCCGCGGGCGTGCAGGAGGGCGGCGCGCTCGTCGCCTCGGCCGACTGGCCGGCCGCGCTGCGCGTGGCCGAGACCGTGCGCCACGCCCGCCCCGACGTGACCGTCATGACCTTCTCGGTCGGCGGCGAGGCGCGCCTCGCCGCGCGCGACGTCACCTACGACGACGGCCTCGGCCGCTTCACGCTCGCCCTCGACGGCCGGCCGCGCGCGCGCGTCCGCCTCTCGGTCCCGGGCGCCCACAACGTCGCCAACGCGCTGGCCGCGATCGCCGCCGCCGTGTGCGCGGGCGTCGCCCCCGAGCAGGCCGCCGCCACGGTCGAGGGCTTCACGGGCGTCCGCCGCCGCTACGACGTGCTCGGCGAGCCGGGCGGCGTCCTCGTCGTCGACGACTACGCCCACCACCCGACGGCGCTCCGCGCCGTGATCGACGCCGCCCGCGCCCGCCACCCGGGCCGGCGCGTCGTGGCGCTGTTCGAGCCGCACCAGGCCAGCCGCACGCGCGAGCACTGGGACGGCTTCGTCGACGCCCTGGCCCGCGCCGACCGCGTCGTCGTGGCCGACGTCTACACCTGCCGCGATCGCCCCGACGACGTGCGCACGGTCACCGCGGCCGCCCTCGCCCGCGCCGTGCGCGCCCGCGCACCCGGGACGCAGGCCGTCCCCGGCGGCGACCCCGACGCCCTGATCGGCACGGCCGTGCGCCTGCTGCAGAAGGGCGACGTGGCCCTGTTCATGGGCGCCGGCCGGATCAGCGGCGCCGCGCACCGGGCCCTCGAGCGCCTGGCGCGCCGCAGCGACGAGCCGCTCCCCCCGCTGGCCAAGGTGGCCAGCGGCCGCTTCCGCCGCGGCGGCGAGGGGCTCGAGGCGCGGGTCCTCGAGGCGCTGCCCGGCCTCGTGCGCACGGGCGAGCCGCTCGGCCCGCGCACGACGATCAAGGCCGGCGGGCGGGCGCGCTTCTTCGCCGAGCCGCGCACCCAGGCCGAGGCCGTGCGCGTCCTGCGCGCCCTCCAGGCCCACGGCGTGCCGGTCGTGCCGCTCGGCGGCGGCTCGAACGTCCTCTTCGCCAGCCCGCTCGTCGACGCGGCCGTGATCTCCTGCCGGGCCCTGCGCGGGGCCGAGGTCCTGGGCCCCGTCGTGCGCGCCGCCGCGGGCGAGCCGCTCCCGGGCCTGATCCGCCTGGCCGAGCGCCACGGCCTCGCCGGCCTCGAGCGCTTCGCCGGGATCCCGGGCACGATCGGCGGCGCGCTGGCCGGCAACGCCGGCGGGCCGGCCGGGGCCGGGGCGATCGGCGACCGCGTGCGGCGCGTCCGCGCCCTCGGCCGCGACGGCGTCGCCCGCTGGCTCCCGCGCGCGGCGCTCGGCCTCCGCTACCGCGGCGCCGACCTCGACGGCGCCTACGTGCTCGCGGTCGAGCTCGAGCTCGAGCGCGGCGACCGCGACGCCCTCAAGGCCGCGCGCCAGGAGGCCCTGCGCCGCAAGGCCGCGATCCAGCCGCTCGACGCGCGCAGCGCCGGCTGCTTCTTCAAGAACCCGCCCGGCGACAGCGCGGGCCGCCTGATCGACGCCTGCGGCCTCAAGGGCCTCTCGCGCGGCGGCGCCCGCGTCTCGCCCGTGCACGCCAACTTCATCGTCAACGACGGCGACGCCACCGTCGACGACGTCCTGGCCCTCGCCTGCGAGGTGCGGCGCCGCGTCCGCGAGGCGCGCGGCGTCGTGCTCGAGGCCGAGGTCCGGCTCGTGGCGTAGGGCGCTGCGACCCGCGCGCGCCACGAGCCGATAGAGGAGTCACCATGCTCGCCACCAGCAGCCACCGCCGCCGTCCTCGCCCCGCGCCGCAGGACGACGGCCCCGCGCGCCTCCACGTCGCCGTCCTCATGGGCGGCGTCGGCCACGAGCGCGAGGTCTCCCTCCGCACCGGCCGCGCCGTCACCGACGCGCTGACCGAGGGCGGTCATCGCGCCGAGGGCTGGGTGCTCGAGGGCGACCGCGACGAGGCGCTCGACGCGCTCCCGCGCGGCCTCGACGCCGTGTTCATCGCGCTGCACGGCGACTACGGCGAGGACGGACGCGTGCAGCGGGCGCTCGCCGAGCGCGGCCTCGTCTACACGGGCTCCGGCCCCGAGGCGAGCGCCCGCGCCTACGACAAGCTGCGCACGAAGCGGCTCCTGTCCCGCGCCGGCGTCCCGGTCGCGCCCGACCGCGTCCTGCCCTTCCCCTTCGGCCCGCGCGACCTGCGCCACGTCCTGCGCCTCGTGCCGGCCTACCCGGTCGTCGTGAAGCCCGCGCGCATGGGCTCGAGCGTGGGCGTCGTCGTGTGCCGCGACCGCCAGCAGGTGCGCCGGGCGCTGGAGGAGAACGCCCGCTTCGCCCAGCCGCAGCTCGTCGAGGAGTTCGTCCCCGGCCACGAGCTCACCTGCGGCGTCCTCGGCCGCGAGGCGCTGCCGGTCGTCGAGCCCGTGCCGGCCGGGGGCACCTACGACTACCGCGCCAAGTACGACCCGACCGCCGGCACGCGCTACGGGGTCGAGCCCGAGGCGATCCCCGCCGCCGTGCGCGCCGAGGTGCGCCGCCTGGCGCTCGTCGCCCACGACGCGCTCGGCCTGAGCGACCTCTCGCGCGTCGACTTCCGCTACGACCCCTCGCGCGACCGCCTCGCGGCCCTCGAGGTGAACACGATCCCGGGCATGACGGCGACGAGCCTCCTCCCCAAGGGCGCGGCGGCCGCCGGCCTGAGCTTCCCGCGCCTCGTCGAGCGGATCTGCCGCCTGGCGATCCGGAGCGGCGTCAGGTGACGGCCCGCCGCGCGACCTCGCGCCGCGCCCCGGCGCAGAAGCCCGGCGCCTCGCCGCCCCCGACGGCCCCCGGCGTCGGCGCCCTGCTGCTGCAGGCGCTCCGCGCCGGCGGCGCCCTCGCCCTCTCGGCCGCGCGGCAGGCCGCCGCCAGCCCCGACGTGCGCCGCCTCGCCCTCCTCGGCGCGCTCGGCGCCGGCGTCGCGGGCGCGTCCGAGGCCGCGCGCGCGCGCGTCGAGGCCTGGCCGCGCTTCCAGGTCGACCGCGCCGCCCTGCAGCTCACGCCGCTGCCCGACGCCCTCTCGCCCCGGGCGCGCCGCGACCTCGAGCGCCTGCCGCTCCCGCCGCGCCCCAACGCCTTCGACCCGCAGCTCGTGCCGTTCACCGCCGCCTGCCTGGCCGGCCTCCCCTGGGTGAAGGAGGTCGAGGCCGTGCGCCTCGACGCGAAGGGCCGGCTGAGCTTCGCCCTCCTCGCGAGAGAGCCGGTGGCGCGCATCGCCAGCCGCGGCGGAGATGAGGTCCTCACCGCCGACGGCGCGCTCGTCCCGCTGGCCTACGCGGCGCGGCCCGACGACCTCCCGGCCGTCCTCGGCGCCCCGGCCTCGGGCGAGGGCCGCCTCCGCGCCCTCGCGGCCGCCAACGCGCTCCTGCGCGAGCTCGGCGCCCTCCGGCCGCACGTGAAGGCGCTCGACCTGTCGAACCTCGACGGCGCGCGCGACCCCCGCGAGAGCGAGGTCGTCCTGCACCTCGTCCAGGGCCCGCGCGTCGACTGGGGCCGCCCGCCGGGCCCGGGCGACGACGCCGAGCCGCGGACGATCCGCGCCGGCCTGCCGCGCCTCGACGGCGCGGCCAAGCTCGCCGCCCTGCGCCGCTTCCTCGAGGGCGGCCCCGACCTCGCGACGGTCGAGCGCGTCTCCGTCCGCTGGGACGAGGTGACCTACGTCCTGAAGGCGCCGCTGGCCGGCAGCGTGCCTGCGATGAGGGACGCGCTCGCGAGGGGCGGGCGATAGGAGCCCGTCGCTGTCATAGCAGGCTTCATTCGAGTTGATTGGACGCAGAGAGCTTGAGAACTCCTCTCTCCGCTGCCGGTTGCTCGACCCGCCAAAGCGCAGCGTGTGGGAGGCGCGGAACGGGCCGCGCACCATGGTCCGGGCCTTGCGCCGATCGCGCCCCCCTCGCGAGCGCATCACTCATCGCAGGTCTGAGCTCGAGAGAGATCGCGCAGCGATTTCTCCTCGAGTTCAGAGGAGGGGCAGGAACAGGACCCGTTCTCCGCGGACTCTGTGTCTCCTCTGCGCTCTCTGCGTCCCATGAGCGGCAGAGGCGTGGTGCTGGAGTCCGCTCGGCACGGCAGAGTGACAGTCAGGCCCTGGCGCGCGGGCGCGCGCGCGCGAGGCGCGGCGCCTCCGCCGGGGTGGCGTAGAGGTGCGCAGCCTCGACGACCAGCAGCCGGTCCGGTTGCCGGACCGGAAATGCGCCGCGAGACGGAACGGTCCTGGGGCCCGCAGGACCGAGGTCAGCGGCGGGCGCGGAGCTCCTCGCGCAGGCGCGTGAGGGCGTCGTCACCCCATCCCTCCGGCTCGGTGACGGCGACCCAGGCGTCCAGGTAGTGCTCGGGCGCGTAGACGTGGCCGTAGCCCATGGGCGCCTCGTGGGCGGCGGCGAAGTCCACGGCGAGCTGGAGCATCGTGACCACCGGGTACCAGCGCAGGGACGGTGAGACATCGGGGCCACGCGGCGGGTCCAGCCACGCCGGCTGTCGGAAGGCGGCGCGCGGCTCGTAGAAGGTGATGGGGTCGCTCGCGTACTGCAGGAAGACGATGCGCATCGGCCCCCAGCGGGCGCCGGGCAGGTCGAGGGCGTTCGTCTGGTTGTTGAAGCGAATGACGGACCCGTCGCGGAAGCGTGGCAGCCAGGCCGGGGAGTCCGGCCGACGCCCGGCCGTCACGGTTCGCCACGTCGTGCTGCGGAACGGGGGACCGCTCCATAGCGCGCCGTTCACGGGGTCGCCGATGACGTCGTAGATGTCGGCGGAACGCTCCGAGTTGAGTGCGCCCAGGCTCAGGCCGTGCAGGTAGAGGCGCGGGCGTCGGTCGCGCGGCAGCCCGGTCCAGCGGCCGTAGACCGCCGCGAACATGGCGCGGGCCGTCTCGGCGCCGTACTCCGCCTCGGCCAACAGCGACAGCCAGCTCGGCAGGTAGGAGTACTGCACCGCGACGGTGGCGACGTCCCCGCGGTGCAGGATCTCGAGCGTATCCATCGCGCTCGGGTCCAGCCAGCCGGTCCCGGTCGGGGTGGCGAGGACCAGCACCGGTCGGTCCCAGGCACCGACGCGGTCCAGCTCGGCCATCGCCAGGCGGATGCGGTCCGCGATGGTCGCACCCGAACCCAGCCCGACATAGACCCGAAGCGGTGGCCGTGCTCCTTCCCCGAAACGGGCCTGCAGGTCGGCGAGGGTCGGCCCGGCCGTGATGAACTCACGCCCCTGCCGGCCGAGGTCTTTCCAGGCGACGAGCGAGGCCGCGCTGCCGGTCCGCCACGGCTCGGCCGGCGGCGCGGTCTCCGCCTCGATGTGGGCGTCGAGCTGCTGGAAGGACGCGTCGAAACTCCGGAGCATCTGCCTGAACAGCACGCCGTCGACGACGGTCCAGAACAGGAACAGTGCCGCGACCACCCCGGCCGGGACGGCGATGCGCCGGGGGATGAAGCGATTCAGCTTGCGCGCGAAGAAGCGCCAGGTGACCTGGAACAGGCGCGCGACGGCGAGCAGGCCGGCGAAGACGAGGCCCGCGATGCCGCCGACCCGGAACGGGTGTGCGCTGTCGACGGGATCGAGCTCCATCAGCGCCCGCACCGAGTTCTGCCAGGTCGCCGCGTTCCAGAGGAACGCGATCATGACCCCCAGGCAGATGACGCCGGCGACGATCACCGCGACGGAGTGTGCGCGCGCACCGAGGCGGGGGAGCTCCAGCCAATGCCAGAGCCGGCGTCCGTAGACGCCTATGCCGTAGCCGATGGCCAGCGCGGAGCCGGAGAGGACACCTTGCATCCCCCAGGTCCGGGGCAGCAGCGAGGGGCCGAGGGAGGCGGCGAAGAAGAGCGTGCCCAGCAGCAGGCCCGTCACGCAGAGGGCCGCGGTGAACCGTGACTCGGCCTCGGCGTCCGTCACGTCTACTACGATACTGTCCTCGAGCTCGATCGGGGAACGGCGTCGAGGGCTCGTTCGTAAGCGGATGCGGTGAGCGCCTCGCCTGTGCGGGTGCAGACGACCCCGCGCCGTACACGAGGGCGCTGCCAGTCACATGTGACATCGGCGTCAGAGTCTCGCGCGCCGTCTGCTACGCTGCGCGCATGCGCACGGCCCTCCTGGCCCTCGCCCTCCTCGCGCCCGGCTGCCTGCAGGCGTCGCTCGCCGAGCGCGTCGCCTCGCTCGAGCCTCTCGGCCCCGACGAGGGTCGGCGCCTGCGCGAGCACCTCGCCGCGCGCACCTCGCTCGTCCTCGTCCGCGGCCGCGGCGCCGCGGGCCCCTGGCGGCACCACGGCACGGCCGCGGCCGTGACCTCCGACGGCTACCTGCTGACCTGCGCCCACGTCGTGCGTGAGGGGCGGGTCGAGGTCGTCGAGGTCGACGGGCGCGCCGACCCGGCGCAGGCCGAGGCGCTCTTCGACCTCGCCCGCCCCCGGCGCGCCCGCGTCGTGTGGCTCCCCGTGCGGCCCGGCGAGGACGACCCCGACCTGGCGCTCCTCCACGTCGAGGGCCTCGCCCTCGAGCCCTTCGACCTCGCCCCGCTCGAGGCCGCCGCCGGCGCGACCGACGTCCTCTGCGCCGGCTTCCCGCGCGGCCTCCGCGGCCACGTCGGGCTCGGGCGCGTGCTCGAGACGACGCGCCTCCCCCCCGCGCGCCCCGGCCAGCCGGCGGTGCTCGAGGTGCGCCACTCGGTCCCGCTCGCCGGCGGCGACAGCGGCGGCCCGCTCGTCGACCTGCGCACGGGCGCGCTCGTGGGCGTGAACTCGGGCGTCACGTGGGACGTCGTCGCCGGCCGCCGCGCCCGCGCGCTCCTCCCCGACCCGGCGTGGCTCCAGGCGCGGATCGAGGCCGACCGCCGCTCGCGGGCGGGGCGCTGACGGAGCGAGCGGGGTCAACGCCCCGCCCGCAGGGCCTCCAGGACCTCGCGGCAGCGGGCGGTGAGCGCGTGCGCCGGGTGGCGCTCGACCATGCGCGACAGGTCGGCGACCGCGCCGGCGCGGTCGCCGGCCGCGGCGCGCCCCTGTCCGCGGTAGGCCAGGGCGAGGGGGTGGTCGGCCTGGACCTGCAGGGCGAGGTCGAGGTCCGCGAGCGCCGGGGCGTATTCCCCGGCGTTGAGCCGCAGCGCCGCCCGGGCGCACAGCACCTCGACCGAGCCGGGCCGCAGCCGGAGCGCGTGGTCGAGGTCCTGGAGCGCGCCCTGGAGGTCGCCTCGCGCCTGCCGGGCGGCCGCGCGGAAGTAGTAGGCCCTGGGCTCGTCGGGCCAGCGCGCCAGGACGTCGCTCACCGCCCCACCGAGCGCGTGCAGGTCGCCGGCCGCGAGGGCGACCTCCGCGCGGAGCAGGAGCGCCTCGACGTGCCCCGGGTCCCGCCGCAGGGCGGCCTCGGCGTCCGCCCGCGCGCCGGCGACGTCGCCGCGCAGCCCGCGAAGCCGCCCGCGCACGGCCAGGGCGTCGGGCTGCGCGTCGTCGAGCGCCAGCGCGCGGTCGGCATCGGCCGCGGACGCCTCCAGGTCACCCAGGTCGAAGCGCACCCTCGCGCGGAGCCCCCACCCCTCCGCCACGGCCGGGGCGAGGTCGAGGAGGCGGTCGAGGTCGCGCACGCAGGGCCGGGCCTGCTCGAGGGCGTGGAGGGCGCGCGCGCGCGCGAGGAGCGCGGGGACCATGCCGGGGTCGCGCTCGAGCGCCTGGTCGAGGTCACGCCTCGCCCCGGCGGCGTCGCCTTGGGCGTGGCGCACCAGCCCGCGCGCGTACCGCACGCCCGCCTCGCGCGGGTCGAGGTCGAGCGCGCGCTCGGCGTCCTCGCGCGCGCCCGGCGCGTCCCCGGCGGTCAGCCGCAGGACCGCGCGCGCGACCCACAGGGGCGCCCGTTGCGGGTCGCGCGCCAGCGCCGCGTCCAGGTCGGCCCGCGCGCCGGCGTGATCCCCCAGCGCCGCGCGGGCCAGGCCCCGGCCAGCCAGCGCCTCGACGAGCTCCGGCTCGAGCCGCAGCGCCTCCTCGAGGTCCTCCAGCGCGCGGGGGACCTCGCCTCGCCGCCGCCGCGCCTCGCCGCGGTTCACCAGCGCCGCCGCGCAGCGGCCGTCCAGGCGCAGGGCCGCCTCGGCCGCGGTCTCCGCGGCGAGCGGGTCGCCCGCCTCGAGCAGCAGCCTGGACAGGCTCACGTGCAGGACCACCTGGCCCGGGACGTCGCGCAGGGCGGCCTCGAGGTCGGCGCGCGCCCCCGCTAAATCGCCGCGCGCGCGCCGCACGCCCCCGCGGACCTCGAGCGCGTGCGCGCGGTCCTCCGGGGTGGCGGCCGCGGTCAGGGCCTTCGCCGCGTCGGCGTCGGCGCCGGTCAGGTCGCCGCGCTCGAGGCGCTCCTGCGCCCGCCGCGCGAGCGCCCGCGCGGGGGTCGGCGCCGCCGGGAGGTCGTCCTCGTCGCCGCCGTCGTCGGCGGTGACCTCCGACGCGACCTGGCGGGCGTAGGCGCTGTTGGGCCCGAACCGGGCCCGCGCGCGCGAGAGGAGGCGGCGCGCCGGCGCCCCGCCGATCCGCCTGAGCGAGCGCCCGGCGCTGGCCGCCAGCGGCTCGTCCGCGGCGACGAGCGCGAGGCGGCCCAGCGCCTCGACCACCTGGGCGACCAGCGGCGGCGGCCATGACCCGTCCGCGAGCCCCACGCGGCCGAGCGCGAGCGCGGCGACGCGCGCCAGGTCGAGCGCCCCCTCGCCCGCCTCCTCGCCCTGCCGCGCGGCGATCGCCTTCAGGGCGGGGCGGGCCTCGAAGGCGCTCCGGGCCCGGCCAGCGAGCTGGCGCTCGTCGAGACGCGCGAGGGCCCGCTCGACCGCCTCGGCCGCCGCGTCGGGGGGGTCGCGGTCGAGCGGCGCGGCGTCGCACCTGTCGAGCGCGTCGCGCAGCGCCGCGGCGCGGCCCTCGTCGAGGCCCTCGAGCAGCGCCGCGCGCTCGACCTCCCTCAGCGCGACGGCGACCTGGACCAGGCGCTGCGCGAGCGACTCGACCACCCCCGGGTCGGCGTGGCGGACCACCTCGAACACCGCCTCGGCCAGCCCGTCGGGGCGCCGCCGCGCCTCGCCGGACTCGACGCGCGCGAGCGTCGCCTCGACGGCCGCGCGCCGCCGGAGCGCCGCCGCGTCGCGGCGCTCCGCCACCCGGGCGAGCCCCTCGTCCACCTCGCCGTCACGCCCCAGCCCCCGGGCCCGGTCGAGCACCTGGCCGGCGAGCGCCCACTGCTCCTGGTCGAGGGCCGTGCGGTGCAGGGCCAGGGCCGCGTCGACCTGCTCGCGGCCGGCCGCGGCGTCGTCGGGCGCCAGGTCGCGCCAGCGCTGCGCCGCCTGCAGCCACCCGAGCCCGAGGCCCAGGCGAGCCTCGGCCGGCGCCTCGGTCGCCCGGGCGCGCGCCTCGCCCGCCGCGTCGGCCGCCGCCTCGACCGCCTGGGCGCGCGCCGCCTCGCGCGCCCTGCGCTCGGCCCCGGCCGCCTGCTCCTCGGTCCGCGCGACCCACACGGCGGCCCACGACGCGACGGTCACGAGCAGGAGGCCGGCGGCGCCGGCCACGAGCAGCGTCGGCCGCCGCCGGGCGGCGCGCACCAGCCGCTCGCCCAGGGAGTAGCGGTGCACGGTCACGGGCTCGCCCGCCAGGTAGGCCCGCAGGTCCTGCAGGAAGGCCGCCGCCGCGGCCGTGCGGTGCGCCGGGTCCGGGGCCAGGGCGTGGGCAGCGATCGCGTCCAGCTCCGGCGCGACGTCCGGCCGCCGGCTCCGGGGCCGCTCGATCCTGCCCGCCACCGTGTGCGTGAGGATGTTGACGACGGTCGTGCCGGTCACCGGCGGGCGGCCCGTCAGGACCTCGGTGAGGATCGCGCCGAGCGCGAACACGTCCGCCCGCGCGTCGACCCGCTCGCCCCCGCCGATCTGCTCGGGCGGCATGTAGCCGGGCGTGCCCAGCGTCGCGCCCGCCTGCGTGAGGCCCGGGCCCGCGGGCGCGTCGTGGCCGGGCGCGTCGCCGCCGGCCGCGCGCGGCAGGTCGTCTGCGCGCCGGGCGTCGCGCGCGAGCCCCCAGTCCATGACGAGGACCTCGCCGAACTTGCCGACCATGACGTTGGCCGGCTTGAGGTCGCGGTGGATCACCCCCTGCGAGTGCGCGTAGGCCACGGCCTCGGTGACCTTCACCAGCGCCTCGAGGAGCTCGCGCTCGAGCGCCGGCGGCCGGCCCGCGGCGTGGAACGTCGCGATCCGCTCGGAGAGCGGCTGGCCGTCGATCAGCCGCATGAGCATGTAGGTGCGCCCGCGCGCGTCGACGCCCGCCTCGTAGACGGGCGGGATCGCCGGGTGGTCGAGCCGCGCCGTGAGCTCGGCCTCGCGCACGAAGCGCGCGACGCTCCCCGGGTCCGCCGCGTCGCGCATGAGCTTGAGCGCGGCCTCGCGGCCCAGGCGCCGGTCCTTCACGCGCAGGACCACGCCCATGCCGCCCTCGCCCAGCGCGCCGACGTGCTCGAGCGCGTGCTCGGCGTGCGGCGCGAAGCGCGGGCAGGCCGCGGCCGCGCGGGCGTACGCCGCGGCCGCCTGGCCCAGGAGCGGGTCGGCGCGGAGCGGGGTCGGGCCCGGGGGCGGCGTGTGCAGCGTGGACGCCACCGGCGGCGGCGCGTCGAGCGTGGCCGCCACCGGCTGGGCCGGCGCGAGCCGCCGCGCCTCCTGCTCGAGGGCCGCGAGCAGCTCCGGCTCGAGGCCGAGGCGCCGGAGCACGGTCAGGACGTCCTGCGGCCGCCCCTGCGCGCGCTCGCGCGCCTGGACCTCGAGCGCGCGCTGCGCCTGGGGCGCCGTGAGCAGGCCGCGGCCGACGGCGTGGCGGAGGAGCGCCTGCTCGAGGTCGGGGGTCACGCTCGGCGACGATAGCGCCCGCGCCGGCGGCGGGCGAGGGCGCACGGCCGCTGTCATCCTTCGCCCGTGGCCGACGAGGACTGGCGCACGCACGAACGCCGCTGGCGGGCGGACCCGAGCGACCAGGCGGCGCTCGCCGCCGCGGTCGACGGCATGCGCCGCGCGGGGCTCGCCCCGCCGAGCGAGCTCCTCGACGCGCAGGTCGAGCCCGCGCGGCAGGTCACGCTCCCGCTGCCGCTCGAGGTGTGGGCCGTCCTCCCGGACGGGCGCGAGGTGACGCTCGGCTGGGGTCCTGGGCCGGTCGACCTGCCGGCCTGCAGGGTGTGGGGCGTGACGGTCGAGCCGTCGTCCACGGACGACCTGCGCGCGGCGGGCGACCTGGTGCGAGCGGCGCGGGTCCCGGGGCTGCGGATCGCGAGCGTCCAGCTCCTCGAAGCCGCCGGGGGGTCGCGCGCCAGCCTCGACCTCCGGGCGCTGCGCGCCGTCGGCCCCCTCCCGCACCTCCGCGGGCTCGAGCTCCCTGCCGAGAGCGCGCACCCGGTGCACGTCGACGAGGTCCTCGAGGCCGCGTCGGCGACTGCGCTCCAGCGCCTCTGGCTCGAGTCCCCGGTGGGCCGCCGTGACCGAAGCGCGCTCCTCCCCCGCCTGGCGCGCCTCCCCCACCACCTGCGCCTCCGGGACCTCAGGCTGCGCGACGCCGGGCTCCAGCCTGCCGACCTCCGCGTCATCGCCGCGCTCCCGGAGCTCGACGCCCTCGACCTGAGCGAGAACCCGGAGCTCGCGCTCGCCCACGTGCGCGCCCTCCCCAGCGCCGAGCGCCTGCGCGCCCTCGCGCTCGGCGTCTTCGGCCGGAGCGACATGTGCGACGAGGACCTCCTTCACGTCGCCGCGCTCCCCGCGCTCGAGCGCCTCGAGCTCGCCTGGTGGTACGACCTCACCCGGGCCGGCGCGGCGCACCTCGCGCGGGCGCCCGCCCTGCGCGATCTGACGCTGATCGGCTGCTACCGCCTCGACGACGACGTGGTCGCCGCCTGGGCCGACGCGCTGCCGCTCCGGGCGCTCCGGCTGCGCGGGCCGCGCGAGCTGACCGACCAGGCGCTCAGCGCGCTCTCGCGCGCGTCGACCCTCGAGCACCTCGAGCTCACGGGCTACGACTACATGGGCGGCCCCGGCCTGATCACGGACCAGGGGCTCGCCGGCCTGGGGGCGCTCCCGCGACTGACGACGCTCACGCTCGGCGCCACGGAGTACGTCCAGGGGCGCACGCTGGGCGCGCTGCGCGCCCTCGAGCGCCTGCGGCACACCGCCTTCACCGACGACGGCCTCGCCGCCATCTCCGGGCTGGCGCGCCTCCGTTCGCTCTCGGCGGAGGGGAGCTTCACCCGCGCTGGAACGGCGCACTTGGCCCGGCTGCAGGCGCTGGAGGAGCTCGAGGTCCGGGGCCAGGCGGTCGACGACACCATGCTCGCGCCCCTCCGTGCCTTCTCCGGCCTGACCGCCGTCACGCTGGCAGGCCGGATCGGGGACGAGACTCTGCGCTGGCTGGCGGGCCTGCCGCGCCTCAGGCGCCTGGGCCTCGTGAGCGGCGCCTCCCTCGACGCCGAGGGCGTCGCGCGCCTCCAGACGGCGCCCGTGCGCGAGCTGTTCCTCACCTCGAACCTCGACGCCGACGACCTCGCCCAGGCCCTCGAAGGTCACCCCACCCTCCGCCGCCTGACCGTCCACGGCCCTGCCCGGCGCGGCCTCGACCGCCTGCGCGCCGCGTTGCCCCTGACGCGCGTGCGCTGACCTCGACCCGCGCGCGTGCTATGACGAGCCCCCTCGCGAGGTGCGCCATGGCGGGTCGTCTGCAAGACAAGGTCGTCCTCATCACCGGCGCCAGCCGCGGCGTGGGCGAGGCCTGCGCGCTGGCCTGCGCGCGCGAGGGGGCGCACCTGGCGCTGGCCGCCAAGACGGTCGAGCCGAACGCCAAGCTGCCGGGCACGCTCCTCGACGTGAAGGCGCGCGTCGAGGCGCTCGGCCGGCGGGCGATCGCCATCCAGACCGACGTGCGCTTCGAGGAGCAGGTCGACGCCATGGTCGAGGAGACCGTGCGCACCTTCGGCCGGCTCGACGCGCTGATCAACAACGCCGGCGCGATCTCCTGGGGCTCGGTGGCCGACTGGACGGCCAAGCGCTTCGACCTCGTGGTCGGCGTCAACGTCCGCGCCGCGTTCCTCGCCAGCCGCGCGGCGATCCCGCACCTGCGCAAGCAGGGCGGGCACGTCGTCATGATGTCGCCGCCGATCAACCCGAAGGCCGCCGCCGGAAAGGCGCCCTACCTCACGTCGAAGATCGGCATGACGCTGCTGGCCCAGGCGATCGACGAGGAGGAGGAGGACGTCCACGCCTGCGCGCTGTGGCCGGTCACCGCGGTGAAGACGGCCGCGACGGTGAACCTCGGCATGGCCGGCGACGACCAGATGCGCACGCCCGAGGTGCTGGCCGACGCCACGCTCGAGCTCCTGGCGCAGGACCCGAAGAAGGCGAAGTTCCGCGCCTGGCTCGACGAGGAGGTCCTGCGCGAGCTCGCCGGGGTGACGGACCTCGGCCGCTACGACTGCGTTCCGGGCAGCACCCCCGAGCCCCTGAGCATCGCGCTCGTCGACCCGGACTGGCGCCGCGTGTAGCCCGCCGGACGACGCGCGGCTCGCCCCGGCCCTGCCAGCGGTCACCGGGCTCCTCGGCCTCGGCGTCGCCCCTCGCGAGCGCATCATGCTCGAGAGGGATCGCGCAGCGATTCTTCTCGAGCTCAGGTGTCCTGCGCGGTGAAGGTGACCGTGACGACCTCGTCCGCGCTGGCCGTGTCGAGCTCGGGTGCGGGGTCCGGGCCGTCGCTCGGCTTGAACAGCGCCTTGAGGTCGATGGGTGCGATCCAACGTACGGTGCCGCGCTCCAGCCGCCCCCCGGACCAGACCCAGGTCCCCCGCCCGATCAGGCGCCAGGCGCCCCCCGGGCCGCTCCGGAAGCGCACCTGCTGCTCGATGACGGCGCGCTGCCCGTCGAGGCTCACCACCGTGCCTTCGAACTGGAAGTCCGGGTCCCCCTGCTCGACCGGTGAGAGCTCGGCGAGGCTCGTCTGCCACGAGGTCCCGACCCCCACCGGGCCCGCCTCCTTCGGCAGGGCCGTGAGCAGGTAGAACGACTCGACCGGCGGGAGCTCACCCATGATCCGGGCGAGGTGCCCCGAGCCCGTCACGCCGACCTCGCGCTCGCCGTCGTCGCTCGACACCTTGGCGCGGCGCGACGCCGGCTCGTAGCTCACGACGAGCGTGCTGCTCTGCTCGGGCCGGCCGCCGGCCGGCGCCAGCTGGACGCCATAGGACACGACCGACGCTCGGTCGGTGTGTCCGACGGGCGCGACCTCGATCCCGGGCGAGGCGCAGCCCAGGGCCGCCGTCGCGGCGAGGATCGCGGCGGCCCGCACCAGGGGCGTCCTCCGCGTGGTCACTCCCGCGCTCTGCTCGACTCGTTCCATTTCGTCTTCTCCTCGACGCTTCGAGGCGTCGTCGCCGATCCGGCTCGTGAATGTCCTTCGAGGAGGCGTCGCTCTTGTCCAGACGCTGGTTATGGCGAGCTCCCCCCACGTGAGGGGCGCCATGCGCACGGCCCGTGCCGGGCTGTGCGCGGCTCAGCGCGGCGACGTCTCGTCCGACGCCGTGATCACCACGAGCGGCCGCGCCGGCGCCTCCTCGGCCACGCCGCCCGTCACGCGCGCCACGGGCGGGCCGCGCCCGACGAGCACGAGGCGCCCGCGCAGGTCGCGCCCGGCGAGGGCCGCGGTCACGAGCGCCCTCCAGGCGCGCTCGTCCTCGTCCTCGACGGTCATCACCCGCCAGCGGGCGAAGGGCACCGGCGGCACGAGCAGGTCGAGGTCGCGCTCGTAGGCGTGCCCCGGCGGCAGGGCGTCGAGGCCGTAGACGCCGCGGTCGGTGATCGCCAGCACCCGGTCGAGCGGCAGGGCGGTGCCGTTCTCGATCCGCACCGCCTGCCCCGCCCGGCCGCGCGTCAGCCGGAACGCCCCCCCGAGCGCGCCGTCGGGCCGCGGCAGGCCGATCGCGTCCTGCCGCACGAGCGCGCGCGGCGCGGGGCCCACGGGTAGCCAGGCCGCGGGCCGGTCGCCCGGGACGAGCGTGGCCTCCTCCAGCGCCGACGCCGCCGTGAGCAGGGCGGGGAGCGGCAGCCCGCCGGGCGCGAGGTCGAGCCTCGCCGTGAGGGGCCGCGGGGCCGTGACCGTGAGCACCTCCAGGCGGCCGGCGGCGCTGGCGCCGGCCGGCGCCTCGAGCACCTGGACGGACGCCGCCCACACCGGCGTCGCCGGCGCGACGAGCGGCGGCAGGGCGGCGGCGAGCGCCACACCCGCGAGCGCGACGGCCCCGGCGCCGCGCGCCCGCGGCAGGCGCGCCGCGACGAGCAGCACGAGCGTGAGCCCCAGCGCCGCGCCGCCGGCGGTCAGCGCGACGCGGCCGCCGAGCGCCCGCGACGGCCCGGGCAGGCGCGCGGCGAGCGCCGCCTCGACGAGGCCGTCGCGGCGCGCCCGCGCGCGCAGGCGCAGGGCCAGCCGCTCGAGGGCCTGCGTGCGCGCCCGCTCCTGCTCGCGCGCCGTCGCGCCGGCCGGCCCCGTCGGCACGACGAGGCCGAGCTCGCCCGGGGCCGGGCCGACGAGCAGCCCCGCGCCGATCGGCCGCAGGCGCCAGGGCCCGGCCACGCCCCCCGGCGCGGCGAGGTCGCCGGCGACGCGCTCGAGGTCGCCCGCGTCGTCGAACGCGAGGACGCCGCCGGCCGCCGCCCAGCGCCGGAGGTCGCCCGCGACGGCCGCGTCGCGCGCCTCGCCGCGGGAGACGACCACCAGGTCGAGCGCCAGCCCCGCCTCGGCCAGGGCGCGCGCGTCGCGGCCGGCGAGCGGCACGATCACGGCCCGGCGCGACCCGGCGAGCGTGGCCGCCAGCGCGCGCACGCGCGGCCCGAGGTGGCCCACGAGCAGCTCCTGCGTGCGCAGCGGCCGCGGGGCCAGGCCCGGCGCCTCGAGCCGCGACCACTCGCCGTCGGGGCCCCGCGCGGCGAGGTCGAGCGGCCCGCCGGCGACCGGCACCGCCGGCAGGAGCGTCACGCCCGCCGGCGCGGCCGGCGCGACCACGCGCGTGCGCGCGCCGGCCGAGACCTCGACGGCGCCCGCGAGCTCGAGCCACAGCGGCCACGGCTCGCCCGGGCGCGCCGCCTCGCGCAGGAGCGGCTCGGCGCGCTCGACGCGCGGCTCGGCGCGCACCCCGCCGCCGGCGACGAGGGTCAGCCCGAGCGCCAGCGCGGCCGCCGCGCCGCGCCGCCACGGCCGGCCGAGCGCCACGAGGAGGAGCGGTGGCGCGACCGCGCCGGCGACCGCCAGCCCGAGCCGCCCGTCGAAGGCGGCCTCCTGCCCGAGCGCCGGCGCGAGCCACGCGAGCGCCGCGGGCGACCCGAGCGCGAGCTGGTCGGCGGCGATCACCACGACGAGCGGCAGGCCTGCCGTCCACGCGGCGACGAGCGCCACGCGGGTCGGCCCGGCCTTCGGCGCGCCGAGCGCGAGCCACAGCGCGAGGGCGCCCAGGAGCGCCAGCGCGTGGACCACGCCCGCCGCGGCGGCCGCCGGCGGCAAGGCGGCGAACCTCGCGGCCAGCGCCAGGTGCGGCGCGGCGCAGGCGGCGACGACGACCAGGTCGGCGAGCGCCCCCCCGGCCGACCCCGCGCCCTCGCGCGTCTTCGACTCGCCCGGGCGCAGCGCGGCCCACAGCCCCGGCAGGGCCCAGACGGCCAGCGCGAGCTGGAGCCCGAGCGCCCCCGCGAGCGCCGGCGCGGCCGCGGCCGGCAGGAGGTCGGCCCACAGGCCGCCCGCGACCAGCGGCAGGGCGCCGAGGACGGTGACCGCCGCGCCCAGGCGCAGCGACGCGGGCCCCAGCGGCTCCGCCTCCTCCGCCACTAGCTCTGCCTTGCTTGATCGTCGTGGTAGCGCTGCACGCCGCGCGCGAGCGTCTTCAGGTTCGGCACGATCATGCCGACGATGAACGACTCGACCGCGCCGCGGATCGTCCCCGCGAGCAGGCGCGGCACGCCGGGAAGGCGCTCGGGGTGGACGTGCAGGGCGCCGCGGACCTGCAGCCGCGACGTCCCCTCGCGCGACCCGGGCAGCACCGACGTCGTCCCGCTGCACTCGAACAGCTTGCCGCCCACCCGCGGCTCGAGCCGCCACTCGGCCCGGTTCGCGTCGGTCGGCCAGAAGGCGTGGTCGGTCCAGGTGACGAGGTCGGGCGTGATGAACCTCTGCACCACCGCCGGCGCGGCCTTCACCGACCCTCGCCACAGGTTCACCAGGCGCAGCCCGCCCGGCTGCTCCTCGCGCTCGAGGACCCGGATCTCCTCCACGTCGTCGAGGTAGGGGAGGATCGCGGGCATCTCGTCGCGGATCAGCCTGTACAGCCGCTCGACGGGGTAGCTCACCTCGTCGCTGCACTCGAAGTCCATCGGGGCCTCCGTGGCCGGGGGCAGTCTACCCCCGGTCAGCGCTCGAGCCGGCGCAGGTGCACGCCGCCGTTGGTCGTCCAGACGACGACCGCGCCGCCGTCCGGCGAGACCTCGACGCCGAGCGCCCGCCCCGGCGCCGTCGTCGTCGAGAGGACGGCGCGCCGCTCGAGGTCCCACACCTTCACCTCGTGCCCCACGGCGCGGTCGCCCACCGAGACGACGCGCGCCCCGTCGGCCGTGAGCGCGACGGCGCGGACGGGGCCCTCGTGCGCGTGCCCCTCGGCCCCGGGCGGCCGGAGGTGGTCCTCCATCTGCTCCAGCACGCGCGGCACGAGCCCGATCTGCCCCGACGTGCTCCCGGCGAGCATGAGGTCCCCCGCGGTCGAGAACGCGAGGCACTGCGTGACCCCCGGGAGCAGGATGTGGTCGCGGTAGGTCACGGCCTCCTTCGTGACCTCGAAGCGGCACAGCGGCCCCTCGGGCGGGAGCTGCCAGGACGGCGTCCCCGGCTCGACCCTGATGTTCGGGTCGCGGAGCCCGAGGACGACGAGCGCGCCGTCGGCGGTCACCGCGATCGAGACGGGCTCGAGCCCGTGCCACGGCGGCTCGACGGGGCGCCGCGCGCCGGCCGAGGTGACGAGGAACGCGCGCGGGCGCGCGTCGCCGGGCGCCCGCGCGATCACGGCGAGGTCGCCGCTGTCCCTCGCGCACGCGACCTGCCGGACGTCCGTGAGGTCGACCACCACCGGCCGGAGGGCCGGGTCGTCGACGTCGATGACGCGCAGGCCGTCGTCTCCCGCCACCGCGACCCGCCCGCGCCCGACCCCGGGCCCCCGCGCTCGCCTCGCACGCCCAGGCGCGGAGCTCCGCGCCCGCGACATCGAGGAGCCGCACGGGCTCGCCCGGGCCGCCGACGACCAGGCGCCGCGCGTCGACCCACGCGGCCCAGCGGGGGGTCCGCGCGACCACGAGCGGGCCATCGGCCGGCGGCGATTTGGGAGGCGCCTCTGGCTCGAGCGGGGGCGGCGCGGCGACGGGCGGGCTGGCCGCGGTCGCCGGCGGCGGGTCGCGCCACGCCGCCGCGGCGGCGACGAGGGCCGCAGCGAGCGCCGCGCCGGTCGCCGCGACCAGCCCGAGCGCCCGACCACGACCCGTCGGCGCGCGACCGACGAGCGCCTCGTCGAGGGCGCGGGCCAGGGCCTCGCCGTCGCCGAGGCGGCGGGCCGGGTCGCGCTCGAGGGCGCGCAGGACCACCGCCTCGAGCGCGGGCGTGATCGACGGGTCGACGGCCCGCGGCGCGACGATCGACCCGTTCTGGAGCCGCGCCATCAGGTTCAGGAGGTCGGGGCCCTCGAAGGGGAGGCGGCCCGTGAGCGCCTCGTAGAGGGTCACGCCGAGCGCCCAGATGTCCGTCGCGGGCGACGCGACGCGGCCGCGCTCGAACAGCTCGGGCGCCATGTAGTGCGGCGTCCCCAGGAGCGCGCCGGTGCGCGTCAGCCGGTCGGCGCCCTCGTGCCAGGCCAGGCCGAAGTCCGCCACGCGCACCCGGCCGGCCGCGTCCACGAGGAGGTTGTCGGGCTTGAGGTCGCGGTGGACGACTCCCCGGGCGTGCGCGTGGCCGACCGCGCGCGCGGCGTCGCGCACGAGCGCGGCGCGCTCGCGGTGCGAGCGCGCGCGGATCGCCTGCGAGAACGTCGCCCCCTCCACCAGCTCGTAGACGATCGCCAGGCGCGCGCCGTGGCGGCCGACGGCGTGGACCTTGACGATCCCGGGATGCTCGAGCCCGGCCGCGACCTCCGCCTCGCGGAGGAAGCGCTCGACGGCGGCCGCCGCGCCCTGCCGGTCGTGGTTCAGCAGCTTCACGGCGACGTCCCGCTGCGCGGTGACGTCGAGCGCCCGGTGGACCGCGCCGAAGGCGCCCCGGCCCAGGGCAGGGCCGAGCACGTACCGGGCGGTGAGGTCCGCCCCCAGCGCGTCGAGCTCCCCGCTCATGCCCGGCAGCTTAGCCGCCGCTGACCGGCCAGGTCACGGTCCCCCGTCGAGCGCCGCCAGCCGCTCGGGCTCGAGCCAGCGCACGAGCCGCGCGTGCGCCCCGCGCAGGTCGAGGAGCGCGGCGCGCGCGTCCTCGAGGGCCTCCCGCAGCAGCTTGTCGTCGCGCCCCTTCGGCAGGTTCCTCAGCGAGCGCTCCAGCGCCTCCACCGCCACGGCCACGGGGACGCTCTCGCGGCCGGCCTCGGTCAGCACCAGCGCGCGGCGTAGGGCCACGCCGGGGTGCTCGTCGTTCGGGGCGCCGAGGAGCGCGCGCTCGCCCCGCTTCGGGTCGCCGAGCGCGCGGGCCAGGTCCCACGCCAGGGCCGCGGAGCGGCTGCCGCCGCCCGTGCCCAGCCGGCGGTCGAGCTCCAGGGCCCGCTCGGCCGCCCGCAGCCCCCAGGGCCACCACACGCCGCCGGGCCCGCCCGAGCGGCCCGCGCGCAGGGCCGCGCGCGCGCCCTGGCGGTGGAGCGCGGGGTCGTCGCCCGAGAGCGCCTCGGCGCGCTCGAGCAGCCAGGCGAGCTCCGCCGCGGGCGCGTGCTCGGCCGCGAGCAGCAGGACCGTGACGGCGCCGTCGGGGGCGTCCTGGCCCGCCGGCGCCACCTCGCGCGCCAGCGCCAGCAGCTCGGCCGCCGCCGCGCCGCGCTCCGCGGCCGGGCCGTCGGCGGCGGCCCGCGCCAGCTGACGCGCCAGGAGCGACGCCAGCTGGTCCCAGGCGGCGACCTCCCCCCGCCGCAGCGCCAGGCTCAGCCCGGCGCGGACGAGCCCCCGGTCCTCGAACGCGCCCGGGGCCTGCTCCACCCACGTCGCGTAGAACGCGTAGCCCGTGAGCTCGTCGGGGGCGAGGGCCGCCGTGGCCCGGCCCACGCGCACCATGTAGGCCGCGTCCGTCTGCCCCGTCGACGTGGCCCACAGGGGGTTGCGGTGGAGCGCCTGCCGCCGCGCGGGCGGGACCTCGTGCGCGGGGTCCAGCCGCGCGAGGAGCCAGTGCAGCCAGAGCAGCCGGTCGAGCCGCTCGCGCCGGTCCGGGTCCTGCCGCGACGGCTCCTCCCAGCGCGCGTCCGCGGCGCGCAGGAGCGCACAGGCGCGCGCGCGGTGCTCCGGGTCGAGGTCGGGCCCCACGTCGAGCGCGTCGTGCGCGCCGACGAGCCGCTCCGCGTCGACGCGGCGCCCGAGCGCCTGCAGCCAGCCCGGCTCCGCCGCCGGCGCCGCCGGCGCCTCGGCGTCCACCCCCGTCGTCGAGGCCCCGGGCGGCGCGGCCGCGGCCTCGACGGCCGGCGACGAGGCGCGCGCGGAGAAAGCCGCCGCGACGGCCACCGCCAGCGACGCCGCGGCGCCCGCGGCGAGGAGCCCTGGCGCGCGCGCGCGCCGGCGCGGGGCGTGGGCGCGCCCTTCGGCCACGGCCTCCAGCGCGTCGGCCAGCGCGCCGGCCGTGGGGCGCGCGGCGGGGTCCTTGTGCAGCGCGGCCAGGACCGCCTCGTCGAGGGCCGGGTCGACCCCCGGCACGACCCGGCCCGGCGGCGCGGGCACCTGCTCGGTGATGGCGACCATCAGCGCCGCCAGCGCGTCGCCGCGGAAGGGCGGCGCCCCGGTGAGCGCCTCGTAGAGGACCGCCCCCAGCGCGTGCACGTCGGTCGCCGGCGTGGCCGGCGCGCCGGCCACCTGCTCGGGCGCCATGTAGTAGGGCGTCCCCACCAGGGCGCCCGTGCGCGTGAGCGCCGCCCCGTCGTCCGCGCGCGCCAGCCCGAAGTCGGTGACCACCGCGCGCCCGTCGTCGCGGCGCACGAGCACGTTGTCGGGCTTGAGGTCGCGGTGGACCACCCCGTGGGCGTGGGCGTGCTCGACCGCCCGCGCCACCTGGGCCACGAGCCCCGCCGCCTCGCGCGGCGCCAGGCGCCCGACGCGCTCCGCCAGCGGCGCGCCGTCGATCAGGTCCATCGCGATGTAGAGCGCCCCCTCGGCCACGCCCGAGTCGTGGACGCGCACCACCCCGGGGTGACGCAGGCGCGCCGCGAGCTCCGCCTCGCGCTGGAAGCGCAGGGCCCGGCGCGCGTCGTCCTCGCTGCCGCCCGTCATGACCTTGAGCGCCACGCGCGCGCCGTCCTGCCGCCGTCGCGCGCGGTAGACCGCGCCCATGCCCCCGCGCCCGAGCAGGTCCTCGAGCACGTAGGGCCCGACCGCGGCGCCCGGCGCGAGCCGGACCAACGCTACCCCCGCCCTCGGCGCGCGTCGCTCATGCCGGCAGCGTAGCCGCGGCCCCGCGCGGGCGCCCGAGCATGGGCGGAGCGCTCGCCCGCCCCGACCCCGCCCCGCTATCTTTGACCCGTGCTCGACCCCCGGGACCACGCGTTCCTCAGCCTGGCCGTGTCCCGCGGGCTCGTGTCCGAGGCGCGGGCGCGGGAGCTGGCGCAGCGCTACCGCGGGCTGCCCGGCGGCCTCGCGGGGGCGCTCGTCGACCTGGGGGCGCTCACGGCCGAGGCGCGGCGGCAGCTCGAGGCGGACCTGGCCTCGGCGGAGCTGCGCGCGGACCGCGTGCCCGGGTTCGCCACGACGGTCGCCACCGACGAGGTGATCCCCACGCCCCCCTCCGCCGGCCCCGAGCGCGCCGAGGCGCCCCGGCCGGGGTTCCGCACCACGGTCGCCACCGACGAGGTGATCGCCACGCCGCCGTCCGGCGGCGTCCTCGAGAGCGACGAGCCGCTCCGGCCGGGGCTCCGCGCCACCGTCACCGCCGACGAGGTGATCCCGACCCCGCCGTCCGCCGGCGTCCTCGAGAGCGACGAGCCCGTGCGCCCGGCGGGCCAGCAGCCGACGTCGATCCTCGCCGGCCTCCTCGGCCCGCGCGTCCACCTCCCCGGCTGGGAGCTCGAGGCGGAGCTCGGCCGCGGCGGCATGGGGATCGTCCACCGCGCGCGCCGCCTGGCCACGGGCGAGCTCGTGGCGATCAAGCTGCTCCTCGACGTGTCGCCGCGCCACCGGCAGCGGTTCCGCCGCGAGGCGGCCGCCCTCGAGCGCCTCGCCCACCCGCACGTGATCGGCGTGCTCGAGACCGGCGAGGCGCCCGACGGGCAGCCCTACATCATCATGCCCTTCGCCCCGGGCGGCGACCTGCGCCAGGCGATCGCGCGCGGGCTCGAGCGGCGCAAGGCGCTCGGGATCCTCGCCAAGGTGGCGCGCGCGATCGCGCACGCTCACGACGAGGGGGTCGTGCACCGCGACCTCAAGCCGGGCAACGTCCTCCTCGACCAGGACCTCGAGCCGAAGGTCACCGACTTCGGCCTGGCGCGGATCCTCGACCACGAGTCGCAGCTCACGCGCACCGGCGTGGCCCTCGGCACGCCGCAGTACATGGCCCCCGAGCAGGTGCGCTGCGCCGACCCGGGGCCGGCCGCCGACGTCCACGCGCTCGGCGTCATGCTCTTCCAGCTGCTCACGGGCGAGTACCCCTACGCGGGCACGGGCGCGCTCCTCCTCAAGCAGATCGTCGACGAGACGCCGCCGCGCCCCTGGGACCGCGCCGCCGACGTCCCGCGCGACCTCGGCGAGCTGGCCCTCGCCGCCCTGGAGAAGGACCCGGCCGACCGGCCCGACGCGCGCGCCTTCGCCCGGGCCCTCGAGGCGCACCTCGCCGGCGGGCGCGCGCGCGTCCGCCCGCGGTCGCGCGGCCGCCGCGCCTGGCGCCTCGCCGCGGCGCTCCTGGTCGCCGTGCTCGGCGGCGCCGGCGTGGGCGCGGGCCTCGCCGCTGCCGCCGGGCGCGGCCCGCCGACCGCCGACCCCGCGGCCGCGAAGGCCGCCCTCACGGCGCTCGACGCGGCGCTGGGCGAGGCGCGACGCGCCCGCACCGGGCGGAGCGTCGAGGCGCTGACGAAGGAGGCCGAGGCCCACCGGGTCGCCGCCGCCCACGTCGCCCGCGCGCGCGAGGGGCCGCCGGCGCTCCTCGCCGAGGTCGAGGCGCGCTACCAGAGCTCCGGCGCGCGGGCGCGCCGCGTCGAGGTGCTGGCGGCCCTCGCGGCCGCCCACCTCGCCGGCGACCCCGGCCTGGCCCGCGCCCTGGCCCGCGAGCGTCTGGCCCTCGAGCCCGACGCCACGTCGCTCGTCCTCCTCGCCCGCGCGCTCGCCGCCGACCCCGCCACCGGCGCCGAGGCCTGCCGCCTGGCCGTCCTCGCCGCGGGAGCGGCGCGCGACCTCGCCGACGCGGCGGCGGCCGAGCCCCTCCTGGCGCAGGCCGCCGAGACGCTCCTGGCGCTCCACCGGCCGCGCCTCGCCGCGCAGGCGCTCGAGGCCCGGCCGGCCCGGACGGCGGCCCTCACCGCCCTGCGCGCGCGCGCCCTGCTCGAGGCCGACGACCTCGCCGCGGCCGCCGAGGCGCTCCGCGGCCAGGTCGAGGCGGGCGCGAGGGACGCCGCGCTCGTGGCCGCGCTCGCCCGCTGCGAGGTCCGCCTCGGGCGCCCCGACGAGGCGCTGGCGCTCCTCGCCGCGCACCCGGCCGGCGGCGAGGCGCCATGGCACCTCGCGCGCGCCGCGGCGCTCGAGGCCCGCGGCGACCCGCACGGCGCCCGCGCCGCCCTCGACGAGGCCGTGCGGATCGACCCCACGCGCGCGCCCGAGCGGGGCCGCCTCCACCTGCGCCGCGGACGGCCGTCGCAGGCGCTCGAGGACCTGCGCGGGGCGCACGCCGACGCCGCGGCGCGCCTCGACGCCGCCCTCGCCGCCTGGCTCCTCGGCGGCCCCGACGAGGAGGCGGCGCGGGCCCTGCGGCGCGTGACCGCCGCCGCCGCCGCCTGCAACGCGACCCCGCACGTCGGCGCCGCCGCCGCGCTGGGCCGCCCGCCTCGAGGTCGCCCGCGGGCGCCCCGAGGCCGCCGTCCAGGCGGCCGCGGCGGCGCAGGCCCTCGCGCCCGGCCCCGAGGGCGAGGCCGCCGTCGCCTGGGCGCTCCTCCGCGCCGGCAAGGCGGCCGAGGCCCTCGCCGCCCTCGGGCCGGTCGACGCGCGGACGCTCGAGGGGCGGGCGGTCGCGGCGCAGGCGCTCCTGGCCCTCGGCCGCCCCGACGAGGCGCAGGCCGCCGCCGCCGCGCTCCCCGACGACCACCCCGCGCGGCACGACCTCCTGCGCGCGCTCGCGCTCCGCCAGGCCCGCGGCGACGCCGCCGCGCCCGCCGACCGCGCGGCCTTCACGCTCCGCCGCGCCCCGCTCCTCCGCCCGCGACCCTGCCCGGTCCCGGTGGCCTCCGCGCGGCACGACGACCCCGGGCGCGCGCTCGTCGAGCGCCTGTGGGTCGAGGTCCGCCGCGCCCAGGGGGACCCGGCCCGCCGCGCGCGCCTCCTCGCGCGCCTGCTCGCCCTCGACCCCGAGCACGTCCCCGCGCGCCTGGACCAGGCGGCCCTCGACGGCGACGCGCCCGCGCTGGACCGCCTGGCCCGCGGCCACCCGCAGCTCGTCGAGGTCCGCCGCGCCCACCTGCGCGCGCGCCTCGCCGGCGGCGCCCCGGGCGACCTCGACGCCGCCGACCTCCCCCTCCTCGCCGGCCTCGACCCCGACGAGCGCCTGCGCGCCGCCGTCGCCCTCGTCGAGGCGGGCCGGGTCGACGCGGCGCTCGACCTGCTCCGCGCGGCGCTCGAGGCCGAGCCGCGCCACCTGCCGAGCCTGCGCGCCCTGGCGCAGGTGGCCGCCGCGCGCGGCGACGACGCGACCGTCGCCGCGGCCGAGCGCGCCCGCGCCGAGACCGAGGCCGCGCGCCGCCACGAGGCCGCCGTGCGCCGCGCCGCGGTCCCGGGCGACACGCGCCTCGTCGAGGCGCGCGACGCGCTGGACCTGTGGCGGCGCCACCTCGAGCACGACGCCGAGTACCTGCTCAGGGTGGCGCAGTACGAGAACAACAGCGCCCGCCCGGGCCAGTCGGTCCTCGCCGCCGGCCGCTACCTGCTCGTCGCGCGCGGCATGCCCGCCTACCGCGTCTCCTACTGGACCTACGCCTTCGGCCACGTGGAGGTCTCGCTCGAGGGCGAGACGGTCCTCGACGTGGTCGCGCGGGAGCGCCCGGCGCGGCCCGACGACGCGGCGCTGTTCGCCGCCGAGGCCCTCTACCTGCTCGCGCGCCACCACTCGACCGGCGCCCGCCCGGGCGACGCGCTCGCCGCGGCCGACGCGGCCCTGCGGGCGGTCGACCTCTCGCCCGGCTCCCCGTCCCTCCTGGCGCTCGCCGCCGACGCGGCGATCGAGGCGGACGAGGCCGCCGAGGCCGCCCCGCTCCTGCGCCGGGCCCTGGCCCTCGACCCCGGCGCGCCCTACGCCGTGTTCCAGCAGGCGCGGCTCGCCGCCCGCGCCGGCGACGCCGACCTCGCGGTGCGCCTGCTCGAGGCCTCCGGCCGCCCCGACTTCTACGACGTCGCCGGCTACACGTTCGCGAAGGACGCCTGCTTCGCGCCGGTGCGCGAGGCGCCGCGCTTCAAGCAGTACCTCTCCCGGTGAGGTACCATCCTCCCCGGAGGTGCCCCATGCGCGTCGCCGCGCCGCTCGTCGTCGTCGCCCTGGTCCTCGCGGCGAGCGCGGGGGCCCAGGAGGGACGGCGCGTGCCCACGTTCGAGCAGGCGGCCGAGGCGCTGGCCGCGCGCGTCCGCGAGGCGGCCCCCGGGCTGCACGTCGAGCTGAACCGGGCGTCGCCCGAGGACCTCGGCTGGCGCGCCGCGCGCCCGCGCACGCCGGCGCGCGCGCTGGTGATCATGGCGCCCTCGGGCGCCGCGCGCGCCTACGGCCTCCTCCCGCGCGCCGGCACCTACACGCCCGAGCCGGACGGGCCGGCCCAGTTCGTCGCCGTCGGCCCCGACCTCGTCGTCGTGGGCGCGCACCAGCTCCTCCAGGTCGCGCTCACGCCCGACGCGCTCGAGGCGGCCCGCCCGGCGCTCGAGCGCGCCTCGGCGCCGCTGCGCGCCTGGGAGGAGGCCGCGCCGGGCGAGGTCGACACGTCGTTCGTGCGCGGGCGGGTCGAGCGCGCCGTCCGCCGGCCGCACGCGGTCGAGGTCGACGTCGCGCCCGGCGGGCAGGTCGACCTCGCCGCCGCCTGGAAGGCCGGGCACGGGGCGGTCGTCCACCGCGTGCTGCGCCCGGACGGCGCGTTCGTGCCGCCGACGATCGCCATCGCGCCCTGATCACCGCCCCACGGTGTCGGCCACGTACGCGTCCCGCCGGCCCATGGGCCGGTCCGGACCGCGCGTCGTGTCGCGGGCCGTCTGATGCTCGAGCTCGGCGTTGAGCTCCGCGCCGAGGATGATCACGTAGGCCGAGAGGTAGAGCCACACGAGCAGGACGACCACGGCGCCGAGCGAGCCGTACATCTCGTCGTAGCCGCCGAAGTTCGACACGTAGAAGGAGAACCCCGCCGAGAGGAGCAGCCACAGCCCCGTGGCCACCCCCGAGCCCCAGCTGACCCAGCGCCACTTGGGCGAGCGCCGGTTGGGCGCGTAGCGGTAGAGGAAGGCGAGGCTCACGAGCACGAGCAGCGCCAGCACCGGCCAGCGCAGGACGTCGATCGTCACCCGCAGGGCGCCGGCCAGCCCGATGAAGTTGAGCACCGCCGGCGCCACCGCCACCAGCACCAGCGACGCGACGAGGAACGCCAGGAGGCCGAGCGTGAGGAGGAACGCCACGGCGTTGCGGCGCACGAAGCCGCGCGCCTCCGCCTCCTCGTGGGCCAGGTTGCAGGCGGTCATGAGCGCCTTGGTGGCCCGCATGGTCGCCCAGAGCGCGACCCCCAGCGAGACCACGAAGCCCAGCGTGAGGGCGCCGCCCGGCCGCCCGGCGAGCTGGTCGAGCTGGTCGCCGATCACGCCCTGGGCCCCCTCCGGGATCGCGCGGCTGAGCTCCTCGAGCTGCGCGGCCACGCGCGCCGGGTCCGTGACCAGGCCGTAGACCGAGATCACCGCGCCCAGCGCGGGCGGGATCGAGAGCAGCAGGTAGAAGGCGACCCCGGCGGCGACGAGGTCCACGTTGTCGCGGGTCGTCTGCTGCCACACCCGCCGCAGGACGTCGCGCCAGCCCCGCGCCGGGATCTGCGTCGGGCGCTCGGCCTCGCGGCCGCGCCCGGGCTCGTCGGGCGACGCCTCCTCCCGCCCGCGCCGCCGCTCCTCCACGCTCCGCACCATGCGCGCCTCCACTCCCCCGGACGATCCATCGTCACCCCGCCGCCCGCCCGCGGATCCAGTCCACGACCGCCTCGACGCGCAGGGGCTTGCTCTGGAAGGCCGCGACGTCCAGCAGCGCGGCGCTCCGCGGCGTGCCGGCGCTGGCCGAGAGGACCATGACCGGGATCGCGGCCAGCGCGGGGTCCCGCCGCTGCTGCTCGCGGAACTCCCACCCGCTCATGACGGGCATCATCAGGTCGAGCAGGATCGCGTCGGGGGTCAGCCCCGCGCGCAGGCGCTCGAAGGCCTCGGCCCCGTGGCGCGCGGTCACGGCGTCGATCCCCTCGAGCGCCAGGACCTCGACGAGGGTGGTGCGCATCTCCTCGTCATCGTCGACGACCAGGACCAGCGGCCGCCGCGCGCTCACGCGCCGCCCTCCGACGGCAGGGTCACGGTGAAGGTGGAGCCCTGCCCGGGCACGCTCGCGAGCTCGATCCGCCCGCCCATGGACGTCACCAGCTCGCGCGCGATCCACAGGCCGAGGCCGAAGCCCGCGTGGTGGCGCTCCGAGACGGCCCGCTCGAAGCGGCCGAAGATCCGCTCCTGGTCGGCCGGCGCGACGCCGATCCCCTGGTCCTCGACCGCGATCGTCGCCCCGCCCGCGGCGGCCCGCAGCCGCACGAGGATCGGCCGCCCGGGGGCGAACTTGACCGCGTTGGAGAGCAGGCTCTTGATCACCTGCCCCAGCCGCCGCCGGTCCCAGCGGCCAGGGAGCGCGGGCGGGGCGTCGAGGCGCACCTCGCACCCCTGGCGCGCCAGCTCCTCGCCCAGCGCCCCCACGGCGTCGCGCGCCGCGGCCACGAGGTCGAGCGGCTCGGGGCTCAGCTCGAGGGCGCCCGCCCCGAGCTGGGCCATGTCGATCAGCTCCTCGATGATCGCCACGAGCCCGTCGACGAAGGTGCGCGCGCGCGCCACGCGCCGCCGCGCCTCCTCGCAGCGGCGCAGCTCGGGCAGGCGCGCCAGCGCCTCGAGCTGCAGGACGAGCGAGTTGAGCGGGTTGCGCAGCTCGTGCGAGGCCGCCTGGAGGAAGGCGTCCCTCGCCTCGAGCGCGCGGCGCAGGGCCTCGACCAGCCGCGCGCGCTCCCGCTCGTCCTCGGCGACGCGGCCGCGCGCCCGCGCCCGCTCGAGCGCCGCCTCGACCGCGCGGGCCAGCCCCAGCCCCGGCCGCGCGCTCTTCACCACGTAGTCGTCGGCGCCCGCCTTGAGCGCGGCGACGGCGACCTCCTCGCTCCCGCTGTCCGTGAACATGACCACCGGGCACGCGGGCCAGGCGGCCTTGACCGCCCGCAGGACCGCGAGGCCGTCGGTCCAGCGCAGCCGGTAGTCGGTGATCACGGCGTCGGGCGGCGGGCCGCGCAGGGCGGCCTCGAGGCCCTCGAGGTCGCCCACCTCGCGGAGGTCGGCGCCGGGCAGGTGGCGGGACAGCTCGCGCGCCGCGAGCGCGCGGTCGGCCGGGGCGTCGTCGACGAGCAGGAGCGCGGGCCCGCTCATGACGGCTCCTCGTGGACCCGCAGCCGCTCGGCGAGGCGCCAGTCGCCTTCGACCTCGCGGAGCGTGTCGGTGAGGGCGGCGAGGCTGGGCGCGGCCGAGCGCACGAGCGCGCGCCGGAAGACGTGCCGCGTGAGGAGGGGCGGATCGACCTTCATGGGCCCGGTCGTACGTCAGCGAACGGCCGACCTTCCCGGCCGCGACGCGCGCACGTCACCTGCGAGGGGCGCCGCCCTGGGAGGGGACGCCCGTGTCCCATCCCGTGCGCGGCCTGGCGCAGCCGGCTGGCCAGCGCTCTGGCCAGCGCTCTGCCGGGCTCGACCCCTCCGTCGGGCGCCCGCCGGCGCGCGTCAGGCCGCGCGCTGCTGCGCCGCGTCCGGGTCGAGCCCGCAGACGCGCCGCACCGACCGGACGAGGCGCACCGCGTCGAGGGGCTTGGGGAGGAACAGCGCCGGGCCGTGCGCGAGGGCCTGCGCCACGCGCTCGCGCGGCGCGGCGGAGATCACGATCACCGGCACCGGCGCGAGCTGCGGCTCGGCCCGCAGGCGATCGAGCACCTGCCAGCCGTCGACGCGGGGCAGGAGCAGGTCGAGCACGAGCGCGGCGGGCGTCGGCTCGCGCTCGAGGTACTCGAGCGCGGCCGCCCCGTCGCGGACGCCCACCGCGAGCACGTCGGCGTCGGTGAGGACGTGGCAGAGCACGTCGCAGAGCTCGGGCTGGTCCTCGATCACCAGGACGACGAGGCGCGCGCCGGCGTTCGCCCGCGGCCGCGAGGAGGTCTCAGGGGTCAACGCTGGCGCTCCTGAAGAGGGGCCACCCCCGCTCACGCACGCCGGAGCTCCAAGGCAAGCTGCGGGCCAGAGCGAGCGTCGAGGGCGCCACGCCGCGGGGCGCCGGCGGCCGCGGGGCATCACGCCCGCTGCCCTGGAACGTCCCCGCGCGCTCACGGGGCGGCGACCCCGATCACCCCGGCCCCGATCCGCGCGCCGGCGCCGCCGGTGGGCTGGGAGCGCAGGTCGTCGGGGTCGGCGTGGACGATCACGGCCCGGCCGAGCGCGCCCCCCTCGCCCAGGGTCAGGCCCGACACGGTCAGGTCGAGGCGGGCCACCCCGTGCTCGTCCGCGACGAGGTTGCCCAGGTCGCCCGCGTGGCGCTGCGCGTCGTGCGGGCCGCCGTGCGGGCGGCCGTGGGGGTCGAAGTGGCCGCCGGCGCTCGTGGCGTCGGGGGCGCGGAGGTCGCCGTACTCGTGGATGTGGAAGCCGTGGGCCTGGTTCGGGCGGAGGCCCGTCACCTCGGCCGTGACGCGCACCGCGTCGGGGCCGACGAGGCTGAAGCGGACGACCCCGCGGCAGTCGTTGCCCCGGGTGGGCGAGATCACGCACACGGCCGAGGTCACGGCGGGCGCCACCTCGCCGCGGGTCGGCGACCCGACCCTGAGCCCAGCCTCGGGCGGCGCGCGACCGTCGCGGACGACGTTCCTCGGCGAGGTCTTGCAGCCGCCGCAGGCCAGCAGGGCGGCGCTCAGCGCCGCCGCGAGGGACCAGGTCGCCTTCACGTGCTCCTCCGCGCCCCCGGCGCGGGCGTGAGCAGCGGGCGTGCCGCGGGCGATCAGGCGCGCTGCACCGGGAGCGCCAGATGGAACGTGCTGCCCTGGCCGACCCGGCTCTCGGCCCACACGCGCCCTCCGTGCGCCTCGGCGATCCGGCGCACGATGTAGAGCCCCAGCCCCAGCCCCTCGACCCCGCCGGCGGTGCGGGCGCGGAAGCTCTTCTCGAACAGCCGCGGCAGCTCGTCGGGCGGGATCCCGACGCCGCGGTCCTCGACGGACACGATCACCTCGCCGTCGACCCGGCGAAGGCGCACCCGCACGGGCGCGTCGGGCGGGGAATACTTGAGCGCGTTGGCAGCCATGTTGGCGACCGCCCGCTCGATCCGCTCGGGGTCGACCCTCACCGGCGGGAGCTCGTCCTGGCGCTCGACGACGACCCGCGCGCGCGCCGCGGGGGGGACCGTGTGCTCGACCGCGTCGCTGACCACCGACAGGAGGTCGACGGGCGCCAGGTCGAGCCGCGCCACCGCCTGAGGGTCCGAGGCCGCGGAGAGCGCGTCCGCCATGGCGCCGATGCGCCGCGCGCCCTGCAGGACCTGCCCCGCCGCGCGGGCGAGCTCGGCCTCGCCGCGCTCGAGCAGGGTCCGCTGCAGGACCTCCGCCCGCAGCGCGATCGTGCCGATCGGCGTGCGCAGGTCGTGCGAGATCAGCGCCAGCGCCTCGTCGCGCTCGGCCTCGAGCCGCCGCAGGTCGGTCACGTCGCGCACCAGGATCATGGCCAGGCGCTCCCGCTCGGACGCGCCGACGGCGCACCCGGCGAACACGACGCGGCGCTGCTCGCCCAGGGGCGAGACGTAGACCAGCTCGACCCCGGAGAAGCGCTCCCCGCGGATCGCCCGGACGAGCGGCCACCGCTCGAAGGGCAGCGGGGTGCCGTCGACCTCGCGCATGTCCGCCCGGCGCAGGTCGTCGAGGGTCCGCGTCTCCCAGCCCAGCGCCTCGCGCGCGACGCGGTTGACGAGCACCAGGCGCCCGGCCGCGTCGGCGACCACGACCCCCTCGGTCATCCCCTCGAGGAGGGCGTCGAGCTGCGCCGCGTGGCGGGCCGCCTCCTCGGCCAGCGCCTCGCGCGCGCGCGTCTCGGCCCGCAGCCGCTCGTTGGCCTCGCGCAGCTCCCGGGCGATCGCCTCGTCGCGGTGCCGGCGCCCCACCTCCTCCGTGAGGTCCCAGCACTTCACCACGAGGTCCGCGGGGCGCGCCTCGGCCCGGTAGACGCACCAGCGGAGCGCCACCAGCCCCACCCCACCCAGGCGATGCTCGGTGACGACCGGCCGCGGCCGCGGGTCGCCCTCGAGCGCCTCGTCGAGCGTCCGCCGCAGGGGATCGGCCCCGGCCGGCAGGCACGCCGGCAGCTCCAGGCCGACCACCCCCTCGGCGGGGGCCGGGCGGCCGAGCGCCCGCGCGAGGGCGAGGTTGGCGCCGAGCACCACGTGCCGCGGCCCGCCGGTCAGGGCGATCCCGACCGGCGACCGGTCGAAGAGCGAGCGGAGCAGCGCCACCGGCTCGAACGTCACGAGCACCTCGAGGGGACCCACCTGACAGGGGAGCGGCGTCGCCGCGCGAAATCTGTTGGATTGTTTCCAACCTCACACACGATGGGCCAGGGTCGGAGACCCGTCAAGCGCACGGGACGTCACCTCGCGCGCGCCGTGACCGCCCCGACACGGGCTCGCGGGCCGGACGCCGCGCCGCTACGGTGGGCGCCATGGCGAAGAAGACCGAGCAGGACTGGCTCCTCGACCCGCGCGGCTGCCCGGGGTTCGAGCGGCACGAGGTCGTGGCCCACCGCGAGGTCGGCCCGCACGTGCACCACACCGAGCACTACCACGTGCGGCTCCCGCGCCGCTGGGCGCTGGTGAACATCACGGATCGGGTCGAGGAGACGCTCGGCCGGTCCGGCGTGGACGACGGCCTGTGCTTCGTGAGCGCCATGCACATCACCGCCGGCGTCTACGTGAACGACGCCGAGGGCGGCCTGCTCCGGGACATCGCCGCGTGGCTCGAGGGGCTGGCCCCGTTCGGGCCGGACTACCGCCACCACGGCACGGGCGAGGACAACGGCGACGCGCACCTCAAGTCGTTCCTCACCAACCATTCGCTCACCGCGCCGGTCACGAAGGGCAAGCTCGACCTGGGCCCCTGGCAGCAGATCTTCTACGCCGAGTACGACGGGCAGCGCACGAAGCGGCTCGTCGTGAAGGTCCTCGGGTTGGTCTGATCGCCCCTCAGCGCTCGAGCCGGTCCCGGAGCGCGCCCAGCAGCTCGCGCAGGTTGCGCGGGTTCTGCCCGAGGTCGCCGCGCCCGACGCGGGAGCGCGACTCGGCCGTCACGACCCACGCGCTCCCGGAGGGGGCGACGCGGACGGTGACGTCGTCACGGAAGCGGAGGAGGCGCGTCGTGCGCATGAGCCGCACCGTCACGCCGCCCGGGTCACGCTCGACGGCGACGACCTCCCAGCGCGGCAGGCTCCGGGCGACCTCCTCGACCCGCGCGGCGACCGTCGACGCGTCGAGCGTCGTGCGGAGGGGACGCAGGCGCGAGTCGGTCGCGTGCGGCGCGGTGCGGGCGTGGTTCGTCGTGAGGTCGCGGCGCCAATCATCGACCTGGAGCGCGACGGCGGCGAGGGCCGCGCCCGCGCCGACGACGCCCACGAGCGCCCAGGTCCGACCACGCCGCTTCACCCGGCCCTCCGCCCCTTCCAGGATACGCCCGTTGCCCGCGGCCGCCGGCAGGCGTACCGTGGCGCCCGGGAGGGACCCGTGCGCGCGCTCGTGTGGGACGGCGAGGCCCTGCGCCTCGAGGAGCGCGCGGCGCCGCGCGCGGACGGCCGGGCGCGGGTGCGCGTGCTCCTCGCCGGCGTGTGCTCGACGGACCTGCAGCTCCTGCGCGGCTACATGGGCTTCCGCGGCGTGCCCGGGCACGAGGTCGTGGGGGTCGTCGAGGAGGGGCCGCCGGGGCTCGTCGGCCGGCGCGTGGTCGCGGAGATCAACTTCGCCTGCGGGGCCTGCCCCGCCTGCGGCGCCGGCCTCGGGCGCCACTGCCCCACGCGTCAGGTCATGGGGATCCTCGGCGCGGACGGCGCCTTCGCCGAGCAGGTCCTCGTGCCGCCCGCGAACCTGCACGTCGTCCCGGACGCCGTCTCCGACGAGGAGGCGGTGTTCGCGGAGCCGCTCGCGGCGGCGTTCGAGGTGCTGGAGCAGGTCCACGTGCGCCCGGGGACGCGGGCGGCGGTGCTCGGCGACGGCAAGCTGGGCCTGCTCGTGGCGCTGGTCCTGCACGCGGCGGGGGCGCGCGTGACCTGCGTCGGCCGGCACGCGCGCAAGCTCGAGCACCTGCGGCGCGCCGGGGTCGAGGTGGCCGAGGCCGACCTCGCCGCCGCGGCGGCGCCGGCGGAGCGGGTGGACCTCGTCGTCGAGGCCACCGGGTCGGCGGCCGGGCTCGAGCGCGCCGTGCAGCTCGTGCGGCCGCGCGGGACGCTCGTGCTCAAGAGCACGGTGGCCGACGCGCACCGGCTCTCGCTGGCGCCGCTGGTGATCGACGAGGTCACGCTCGTCGGCTCGCGCTGCGGCCCGTTCGCGCCGGCGCTGGCCGCGCTCGCCCGCCGCGGCGTGGCCGTGGCGCCGCTCGTCGACGCCGTCTACCCGCTGGCCGAAGGGTCCGAGGCCGTCGCGCACGCCGGGCGGCCGGGGACGCTCAAGGTCCTCCTCCGGCCGTGACCAGGGGGGCGCGGCGGGGGGCGCGCGGGTAGGCTGAGGCGGCCCGCGCTCGCGGGGGAGGTGGTCCGTGGAGGCAGGAGGGCCCGCGCCGGGGGGCGAGGCGCGCGGGGAGCAGCGCAAGGCGCGCAACTACCTGCTCGCGCCCATGGTGCAGGTGCGCCTGGGGCTCTACAGCATCGTCCTCGGCGTGCTCTTCGCCGGCGGGACCCTCGGCGTGCTCCACGCGGCGCTCACCCGCGTCTACGCCGAGCTCCTGCTCCTGATCGAGGACAAGGGCGAGGCGGCGCGGATCGTCGAGGCCCAGTTCCGCGCCACGGCCGGCTGGCTGCTGGTGCTGGCGGTCGTCTTCGTCGTGGCGACGGTCGCCGTGTCGGTGCTCTACACGCACCGGCTGGTCGGGCCGGCGGTCGCCTTCCGCCGCCACCTGCGCGCCCTGCGCGAGGGGCGCTACGAGGTGCGCACGGCCCTGCGCAAGCACGACGCGATGACCGACGTCGCCGACGAGCTCAACGCGCTGGCCGAGACCCTGCAGGGCCGCGCCGGCCAGGAGGGCTGACGGGGGCGCGTGGCGGCGCAGCGGTCGCGCCGCGCCGCCACGTCCCACGGCGGGTCAGTCGTGACCCGCGACCTTCACGATCTTGTTGTAGAGGCCGAGGATCAGCAGCGTCGGCACCCACTGGCCGACGAACTCGGCGTCGCGGTCGCGGCCCATGGTCTTGAGCGCCAGCGAGCCGATCACCGAGCCGAGGCTCGCCCAGAGGAACAGGTCGGACGGCAGCTTCGCCGTCTGACGCTCGATCCCGCGCGCGACCACGCCCTCGCGCCGCTCCGTCCCGAACAACGTGCCCGTGCCGAACATTCCGCACTCCACGAGCGGCCCGCTGCTGGACCCGGCCCTGCGCCGGCCCGGGGGCGCCGCCCGGCGCGTTGCCGAGCGAACGGGCTGCCGTCGCGCCGCCTCCCGCGTTCGCGCGGCTTCCGGCGGCGCCGGGGCGCCGACCCTGTCCCCCGGGGCCGCGTCCGTCCCGGCGGTCGCGCCAGCAGGCGCGGGTATCCTCGGGATATGGCCGACCTGACCTGCCCCACCTGCGACGCCCGCGTCCCGACGGACGCGGCCGCGTTCCCGTTCTGCTCGCGGCGCTGCCGCCTGCTCGACCTCGAGAAGTGGGTCAGCGGGCAGTACGTCGTGAGCCGCCCCATGGACGCGCGCGACGTCGAGGAGCTCGAGGCGACGCTCGAGGGCCGCGCCCCCTCCAGGGAGGTGGAGGGGGACGGGCACGACGAGTAGCCCGCGGCGAACAGGCCGAGGCCGAGGCCGAGGCCGAGGCCGAAGCCGAGGCCGGAGCCGAGGCCGAGGCCGAAGCCGAAGCCGAAGCCGAAGCCGAGGCCGAGGCCGAGGCCGAGGCCGAGGCCGGAGCCGAGGCCGAGGCCGAGGCCGAAGCCGCGGCCCGCTCCCGCTCCCGCTCCCGCTCCCGCTCCCGCTCCCGCTCCCGCTCCCGCTCCCGCTCCCGCCCCCGCTCCCGCTCCCGCTCCCGCTCCCGCTCCCGCTCCCGCTCCCGCTCCCGCTCCCGCTCCGCCCCCGCGCACACGGCGCCGCCGGGCCCGCCGCGGGCGCGGGCCCGGCGAGGCGCCGCGTCAGCGGCGCTGGAGGCCCCACAGCAGGGCGAGCTGCCGGTCGAGCACCTGCCGCACCTCGCCGAGCTCCCCGCGGTCGAGGAGCCCTTCCGCCTCGGCGATCGCCAGGGCCATGCGGAGCTCTCGCCCGCTGGCGTAGGCCACGGCGAAGTGGTGGGTCCGGTCTCGGCCTCGTCGCCCGCGGCCCTCGGCCGCGTTCAGCGCGATCGACCTGCCGGCTCGCCGCGCCTCGTCGGCGAGCTTCGGGTCGTGGGCCTGGAGCCGCTTCAGCGGCTCGCGCAGGAGGGTCAGGAGGGTCAAGGCGTTGGTCTCGGCGAGGAACGGCATCGAGGTCTCCTTTCGCAGGTTGCAGAGGTCCCGGGCGGAGGCCACGGGGCTGCTCCTGCCGAGGCGCAGCGGCGAGGCCCGTGCCGGGAGCAGGGGCCGGCGCGCGCGCTCCTTCACAAGGCGCCCCGGCGCGGGCCTCGCGGCGTTCTCGCGCTCTCACGCCCCGCGAGGACGCCCAACGCCGCGAGGCCCGCGCAAGCCGAAGCCGAGGCCGAGACCGAGGCCGAAGCCGAGGCCGAAGCCGAGGCCGAACCCGCCCCCGCTCCCGCCCCCGCTCCCGCTCCCGCTCCCGCCCCCGCCCCCGCTCCCGCTCCCGTCCCCGCTCCCGCTCCCGCTCCCGCTCCCGCCCCCGCTCCAGCTCCGGCGTGCTCGGGCTCCGCCGGGTGGCTATCGTCTCGCCATGCGCCTCGCCCTCGCTGCCCTGCCCCTCCCCCTGCTCCTCGCCGCCTGCGCCACGCCGCCGGAGCGGCCCCTCGCCCACACCGACGCCCCCGCCGTCCGCGCTGCGGCCGCCGCGCTGAGCTCGTTCGTGCGCGCGGGCTGGCATCTGCCGGTGCGGGTCGACGTCCACCTCTCCGACGCCGCCGAGGAGGCGCTGGCGATCCGCCAGCTCGAGGAGGTGCGCGAGGCATACGCGCACGCGGCGTTCGACCTCTTCGAGGTCGACGTGACGATCGGCCCGGGCGACGCACCCCCGGCCGCGACCCTCGCCGGGCCGCTGCGCCGGCTGACGGTCCGCCTCCCCCGACCCACCGCCGACGACGCGCCCGCCGTCGTCGAGGCGCACGCGCTGATCGAGGCCATGGGCGAGACGTTCGCCTGGGACGCCGTCGGGCGCTGGTACGACGGCGAGGACGAGGCGGACCTCCTCGCGGCGCTGCGCCGCGACCTCGCCAAGCTCGACCGGCTCGAGGAGCAGCTGGCGCTCGAGTGCCGGCGCCTCGAGCTCGTCTCGGCCGCCCTCGACGCGCGGGCGGCCGCGACCGGCCACGAGCCCATGCTCACCCCGAGCGAGGCCACCTTCGCCCGCGGGGCGCAGCACCGCGCCACCTTCGCCCTGCACCGGGTCCTCAACACGATCGCCCGCTGGCGCGCGGCGGCGCGGGACGACGGCCTCGCGCTCCGCGACGCCGCGCGGCTCGTGCTGCTCCGGGCGCGTCACGTGCACGAGGCCTACCTCACCTGGCTCCTCGACGTGGTCGTCGGCGAGCGCCCGGTGCTCGAGGTCTGGCAGCGCGCCTGGTGGCACCGCCATCCGCTCTACCTGACCCTCGACGCGCGCGCGCCGCTCGACTTCGTCGACCAGGGCGAGGCGCCGCCGGGCACGATCCCGGCCGGCTCCGTGCGCGCGCTCCTCCGCCTGCGCTACGGGGGTGACATCGGCCGCTGCTACGACGAGGTGGACGCGGTCACGTCGACGGGGCCAGCGGGCGCGCTGGCGAACGGACCGCTCGCCGCCGAGGCGGCCGCCGCGCGCCAGGGCGTCGCGCGCTGCCGGGCGCTGCTCGAGCGGCATCGCTTCTCGGCGTTCGCCGCCTGGAAGGAGACGTGGGACGCCCGCCTCAAGGCCGGCTTCAGCTACCCCTTCTACGCCGTCGTCGCGCGCGTGGCCTGCTTCCTCGGCGACACCCGCACGACCTCGCGGCCGCCGGCGATCGGGCCCGCCCTGGCCGAGGGGCTCGCCGCGCGGCTGCGCCCGGGCGACGTCCTCGTCGTGCGGCAGGACGGCTTCCTCTCGAACGCGTTCCTCCCCGGCTTCTGGCCGCACGCCATCCTCTGGCTCGGCCCGGCCGAGGCGTGGACGGCGCTCCGCCTCGAGGACGGGACCGCGCTCGGCGACGACCCGCTCGTCAGGCGGGTCCTGCCGCGCTTCCTCGCGGCCACCGACGAGCACGGCCTGCCGGCGCGGGCGATCGAGGCCGTGTCGGAGGGCGTGGTCTTCAGCTCGGTCGGGCACGCGCTGGGCAAGGACCACGCGGCCGCCCTCCGGCCCGACCTCCCCGAGCACGCCGTCGCGGCGGCGATCAAGCGCGCCTTGACGCTCCATGGCCGGCCGTACGACTTCGACTTCGACTTCGCCACCGACGACCGCGTCGTGTGCACGGAGCTCGTCTACCGCGCCTACGACCCGGACCTCAACTTCCGCGTGCAGGTCGACGCCTCGCCGCCGCCCGCCACGCCGGTGCCCGGCGTCATCCCGGTGGCCGGCCGCTGGACGATGCCGGCGACGGAGCTCGCCCGCTACGCGGTGTTCATGCAGGACCACGCCGCGCCGGACCCCGCCACGCGCTACCCCGGGCGCCGGCTCGGCGTGGTCTTCTTCGCCGAGCGGCGCGGCGACGCGGCGCTCGTGCACGAGGGCGAGGCGGCGGTGGCGGCGCTCCGGAGCTCCATCCAGCGCTGAGCGGCGGGCGGGCATTGCGAGCCCCCGCGGATCGCAGAAGATGCGGCCATGGCGACGCCCACCCCCTTCGATCGCCGCGCCGCCCGCCGCGTGCCCACGCGGGGCGTCCGCGTGAGCATCCGCGGCGGCGTCGGCGGCCAGGCCGGCATGGACGTGTCGATCGAGGGGGTGGGGTTCGCCCTCTCGCAGCCCCTCCCCGCGGGTGAGGTCCTCGAGCTCGAGCTCGACCACCGGCGCGCCGGGGTGCTGTCGATCGCCGCGGTCGTCGCCTGGTCGGCCGACGTCGCGGGCGTCGGGCGCGTCGGCATGCAGTTCCTGCGCCCGTCGATCGGGCAGCGCGTCCACCTTCGGCGGCTCATGGCCGCGGAGGTGGGCTCGTGCGTGCTCGACGGCGACGACAGGACGCGGGGCTTCGCCCTGGGCACGGCGACCGGCGTGTGGGCGATCCTCGACGCCACGGCGACGAAGGTGGCCATGGTCCATCAGGACGGCCACCGCCTGGCCGTCACGCACCGCCCGCGCGACGCCGCCTACGAGGACCTGCGGCAGCACGTCGTCGACGACCTCGAGGCCGCGGCCGCCCTGGTCCTCGCGCTGGAGGGGAGGCCGCGGCTCGACCCCCCGCTCGGGCCCCGCTCGCAGCCGGTGCTCGGGGGTCGCCCCGCGCCGGCCACCGGCCGCCACCCGCCGCCCGGCACCGCCCGGCACGCGGCGCCGCCCCGGCGCCTCACGGCGAGCGACGCCTTCCCGGCGCTGGGCGGGGGCGGCGCGCCGCCCGCCGCCGCCGCCGCCCCGCGCCCGCGGCGCCCCCGCCGCCCGCGGCCCCGCCGCCGCCCGCCGCTCCGCCCCCCGCCGTGGACGACGGCGCCCCCGCGGAGCCCGCGGCGCTCCAGGGGAGCGCGGTCGTCGTGGCCGGCGAGACGATCGGCTTCGTGGCCCTCACCGGCAAGCGGACCTGGTCGGTCTACGACCCGCAGCAGCAGCAGATCGCCGTGCTCTCCAGCGAGGCCGGCAAGTTCACGATCTTCTGGCTCGGCGGCCGCCCGGAGGACTCGCTCGAGTACCTGCTGGCCGACTCGTTCCCCGCCGCGCTCGCGGCGGCGTTCGACCTCGACCACCCCCCGCAGCTGCGCACGGCGCTCATCTCCCCGCTGCGGCGCGCCGAGGCGCCGCCCGCGCGCAAGGGCACGCAGCGCGTCTCCGGCGTGCGGGTCATCTTCCGCCACCGCGCGGTCGGGCTCCTGCGCCCCTCGCCGGCCGCGGGGGCCTGGACCGTCCGCGACCGCCGCAAGGAGCAGATCGCCATGATCGCCCCGGCCGCGGGCCTGTGGCGCGTGGCCATGCTCGGGGGCAGCGCCGAGGACTCGCTCGACTTCGTCGACCGCGCGGCGTTCATCGAGGCCGTGCAGCTCGCCTTCGAGCTGCCCGAGCCGCCGACCCTCGACCCGCCGATCACGCCGACGCTGGAGGGGTGAGCCCCGGCGCCGCCGACTCATCGCAGGCCCGCGCCAGCGCCTCGACCCGCGCCTCGAGCTCGACCAGCGTCGCGGCGCGCAGGAGACCGGCGCGGGCGGCGGCGTCGATCGGCAGCCCCACCTCGAGCCGCCGATAGAGCTGCTTGAGCTGCCCGAGGAGCCCGCGCTCGCTGGCGCCGCCGCGGAGCATGTCGTCGCGGTAGCGGGCGTGGAAGCCGAGGACCTGCGCCGGGCCGACCTCGGGCTCCGGGGCGCCGCGCGCCCGGGCGCGCAGGCGCGCGAGCACCCACGGGTCGCGCAGGGCCCCGCGCCCCACCATGACGCCGTCGACCTTGCACTCGCGCATCATGCGCGCGGCGTCGTCCCAGCCGAGCACGTCGCCGTTGCCGATGAGCGGCCGGCGCGTCCACTCGCGCGCGCGGGCCAGGTGCTCCCAGCGGGCCGGGTGGGCGTACTGGTCGGCGCGCGTGCGGGCGTGGACGGTCAGCGCGGCGGCGCCCGCCTCGTCGACCGCCCGCACGACCTCCTCGAAGCGCGAGGCGTCGCGCACGCCGAGGCGGACCTTCGCCGTGACCGGCACGTCCACGGCCGCGACCACGGCGGCGACCAGCGCGCGCAGCCGCTCGGGGTGGTCCAGCATGGCCGAGCCGGCGCACTTGTTGAACACCACCGGCGCCGGGCAGCCGAAGTTGAGGTCGATCATCGGCGCCCCGGCGGTGACGGCGTTGCGCGCCGTCTCGGCGACCACGCCGGGGTCCGTCCCCATGAGCTGGACGCCCACGGGCACGTCGGCGCGCGGCGGGCCGAGCTCGCGGCGGATCGCCGCCGTCCGCAGCGGCACCTGCGACACGCGGAGGAACTCCGTCCACGCCGCCCCCGGCCCGCCCGCGTCGAGCAGGAGGTCCCGGAACACCCGGTGCGTCACGCCCTCCATGGGGGCGAGCACGAACGGCGGGTCGAAGCGCACCCCGCGCCCGAGGTCGATGGGCCTGACGTCCACGCGCGCCGATGATAGCCGCGGGCGTAGAATCTCGGCCCGCCACGCCGCCGACGGGCAGCGGCGGTGTGAGCGACGAGGGAGGGCGCGTGATCCGGGTCGAGGAGCTGCGGGCGGGCTACCGCACCGGGTTCCGGCGGGCGTGGCGAGAGGTGCTCCAGGGCGTCTCGTTCCACGTGCCGCGCGGCGCCATCGCCGGGTACCTCGGCGTCAACGGCGCCGGCAAGACCACGACGATCAAGGTGCTGGTGGGCGTGAACCCGCCCACCGGAGGCCGCGCGCTCATCGCCGGGCACCCCGTCGGCACGCCGGCCGCGCAGCGGGTCCTGGGTTACGCGCAGGAGGCCCCGTTCTTCTACGAGGGCCTGACGGCGCGCGAGCTGCTCTCCTTCTACGGCCGCCTGAGCGGCGTCCCCCGCCGGGACCTCGCGGCCCGCGCCGCCGCCCTCCTCGAGGAGGTGCAGCTCGCGGACGCGGCCGACCGGCCGGTCCGCGGCTTCTCCAAGGGCATGCGCCAGCGTCTGGCCCTCGCGCAGGCGCTCGTCCACGACCCGGAGCTCCTCGTCCTCGACGAGCCGCTCGACGGGCTCGACTCCATGGGGCGCCTCCACCTGCGCGAGCTGATCGCCCGGCAGCGCGACCGCGGCCGGACGGTGTTCTTCTCCAGCCACGTCCTCTCCGACGTCGAGGCGGTCTGCGACCACCTCGTCGTGCTCGACGGCGCGAAGGTGGCCTACGAGGGCCCGACCGCCGGCTTCATGGCCCAGGCCGACCTGACGATCGAGGTGCGCCTCGCCGGCCCGCTCACGCCGGAGGCCGCCGCGGCCGTCGAGGCGGCCGCCGGCGCTCCGCCCGTCACGAGCGCCGACGTCCATCGCGTCCGCTGCACCACCCAGGCCCAGGCCGACGCCGTGGTCGACGCGGCCCGCGGCGCCGGGCTGAACGTCGTCGCGCTCACGCCCGCCCGCCACAGCCTCGAGGAGCGCTTCCTCGAGGCCTTCGGCAGGCCGCGTCAGCCCGCCGGAGGCGCCGCGTGAGCCGCCTCGGCCCCGTGCTGGCCGTCGCCGGGCTGGCCTTCCGCGAGTCGGCGCGCAACCGCGTCCTGCACGCGCTGGTCGGCGCCACGCTGCTCATGGCGGGGGTCTCCGTCGTCTTCGCCTGGGTCTCCGGCGACGAGCCGACCCGTCAGCTCAAGGTGGTGGCCGACCTGTCGCTCTCGGCGATCGCCCTCCTGGGGACGATCGCCTCGATCTTCCTCGGCACGAACCTCGTCTTCCAGGAGGTCGAGCGGCGCACCGTCTACACCGTGCTGGCCCGGCCGCTCGACCGCGGCGGGTTCATCGTGGGCAAGTACCTTGGCCTCGCCGGGGTCATGGCCGTCGCCGTCGCCGCCATGAGCCTCGGCTTCCTCCTCGTCTACGCCCTCGCCGGCGGCCGGCCGTCGGCGGGGCTGCTCCTGGCGCTCCTGCTCACCTACGTGGAGCTGGCGGTCGTCATCGGCGTGGCGGTGTTCTTCTCCGTGGCGGCGCACCCGATCGAGGGGGCCGTGTTCGCCTTCGTCGTCGCGCTCGCCGGGCACGTGACGGCGGACCTCAACCGGCTCGGCGCCGAGCTGACCCGCGAGGTCGGGGGCCTCGGCGCGGCGCTGCTCGAGGGGGCGCTCTACGGCGCGTACGTGCTCCTGCCCAACCTCGAGAACTTCAACCTGCGCGCCCACGCCGCGCACGGGGTGCCGATCGACCCGGGGCACGTCGGCCTGGCCCTCGTCTACGCGGCGGTCTACGTGGCGGTCCTGCTCGGGCTGGCCACGCTCGTGTTCCGGCGGAAGGTCCTCTAGTGGCCCTCGCCCGGCGCGCCCCGGCCCTCGTCGCGCTCGCCGGCGCCGCCCTGCTCTTCCCCGTGCAGGGCCGCCTCGACGCGCGGCGCACGCCGCCCCCGGACGTGCTCGAGGTGCTGCCGCCGCGCGCCATCCTCCGCGTCCTGACGTTCGGCCACCCGCAGACGGCGGCGAACCTGCTGGAGATCCGCGCGACCAACTTCCTCATGCGCTGGCTCGAGGGGATGGACCGCCTGCGCCACGAGCACATCTCGCGGCTGTACGACGCGATCCTCGCGCTCGACCCCATGGACGCCGGGGCGTACCGGCGGGCCTCGGTCTACTTCTACTCGGTGGCCGACCGCGCCGACCTGGCGCGCGCTTTTCTGGAGCGGGGCATCGACCCCGCGCGCGGCGTCCCCGTGGGCCACCCGGGGCGCTGGCTGCTCTTCGTGGAGCTGGCCTCGATCGAGCTCCTCGACGGGCTCGGGAAGCCCGAGGACGAGCGGGTCGAGCACGTGCGCCGCGGGGGCGAGCTCCTGCAGCGCGCGGTGGGGCTGCCCGGCGCGCCCCCCGAGCTCGAGGCCTTCGCCCGCCGCCTCGCCACGCGCGGGCTCTCGCCCCTGGAGGCCCTGCGCTACGACGAGCAGCGCTGGCTCGACGCGGCCGGCCACGGCGAGCCGGCCATGCGCGCGCAGGCGGAGCGGCGCCTGACCGAGACGCGCGCGGCGCTCATCGCGCAGGCGCTGCAGCAGGTCGCAGACGACGTCGCCCAGCAGGCCGGCGCCCCGCCGGGCGACCTGGACGCGCTGTGGCGGTTCATCGACGCCGCCCTGCGCCATCACGAGCGCGGCGGCGGCCGGCTCCCCGACGCGCTGGAGGTCCTGCGCGAGCACGGGGTCGAGGACCCGCTCGGTGTGGGCTATCGCCTGGAGGAGGGCCGGGTGATCGCGCCGGGCGTCGAGGCGCGGCGCCTCCAGCGCGCGCTCGAGGAGCGCTTCCACCGCTGGCAGCAGGCGCGCCCGGGCGAGGTGCCGACCGCCGAGGAGCTGGGGCTCGTGACCGCGTCGCCCCGCCTCGAGGTCCGGATCGACCGCGACGGCGTGCGCGTCACCCCCCGCTGAGCGCGCTCACGGCGCGGTCTGCGTGCCTCAAGGTCCCGCCCCCGGACGTGGACCTCACGACGAAGCGACGGCCGCCGTGAGCGGGTAAGCTCGGGGCGGAGGAGGACCGCGGTGGCGTCCCGCGTAGACCCTGCCGACGTCCGCGCGGCCGCCCTGCAGGTGGTCCGGCGGCTGCGCGAGCGCGGCCACCAGGCGCTGTGGGCGGGCGGCTCGGTGCGCGACCGCCTGCTCGGGCGCGAGGCGAGCGACATCGACGTGGCCACGAGCGCCACGCCCGAGGAGGTCCAGGGGGCCTTCCGCCGCTCGATCCCGGTCGGGGTGCAGTTCGGCGTCGTCCGCGTGCGCGAGCGGGCGCGCGAGGGGGTCTCCGTCGAGGTCGAGGTCGCCACGTTCCGCGTCGATGCGGAGTACGAGGACGGTCGGCGGCCGACGGCGGTGCGCTTCACGGGGCCCGAGGAGGACGCGCGGCGCCGCGACTTCACGATCAACGGGCTGTTCTACGACCCGATCGGCGACGAGGTCCTCGACTTCGTGGGCGGCCGCGAGGACCTGGTCCGCGGGGTGGTGCGGGCGATCGGCGACGCCGACGCGCGCTTCCTGGAGGACCGCCTGCGGATCCTCCGCGCGCCGCGCTTCGCCGCGGCGCTGGGCTTCCGCCTCGACCCGGCCACGGTGGCCGCCGGCCGGGCGCACGCGCCCGAGGTGCCCGCGTGCGTCTCGCCCGAGCGCGTCCACACCGAGCTGCAGAAGGTGCTCGCGCCGCCGACGCGGGCGCGCGGGCTGGCCCTCTGCGAGGAGGTCGGCGTGCTCGCGCACGTCCTGCCCGAGGCGCGGGTCGACCTGCCGCGGGCCCTCCGGGCGCTCGCCGCCTTGCCCGGCGACGCGCCGGTCGACGCGGCCTGGGCGGCGGCGCTCCACCTCGCCGGGCCGGCCACGGCGGAGGCGGCCCTCACGCGGCTCCGCGCCAGCAACGCGCAGCGCGAGCGGGTGCGCGCCGCGCTCGAGGCGCTCGACGTCGCGCGCCGCCTTTGGGACCTCTGCGTCGCCGAGCAGAAGCGCTTCCTGCGCCGGGCCGAGGTGAGCCGGTGGCCGTTCGCCGACCTGCTGCGGGCCGTGCTCCTGGCCGACGACGGCGACCTCGAGCCGCACCGCTACCTCGTCCTCCGCGCGCGGGCCTTCGCCGCCGACCCGACCGCGGCCCGCCTCGACGCGCCGCCCCTCGTGCGCGGCGCCGACCTGCAGGCGGCCGGCCTGAAGCCGGGCAAGCACTTCGGCCCGGCGCTCGCGGCCGCCGAGGAGGCGCAGCTCGAGGGGCGCGCCCTGACGCGCGAGGCGGCGCTGGCGGTCGCGCTGGCCGCGGCCGGCGGATGACAGGGGCGGCGCCGGGAGGGGTCGGTCGGGCGTCAGGCGAATGCAGGAGGGACTCCATCCCTACGAAGGACGAGGTTGCGGGTTCGAGCCCCGCCCCCGCCGTTCCGTGGCGGGGTAGCTCAATCGGATAGAGCGCGAAACAGGTCTCTCCACCCCTCGTCGCCTGACGCTCACGTCACATCTCTCCGCAGACCATCCGTAGCGCCCCGGGCAGGACGGAGAGGTCGAGGTCGCCCGCCGGCAGGAGGTCGCCGTCGGCGTTGAAGGGCATGGGCGGGCGCGCCCGGAGGGCCACGCGCCGCGCGCGCCGGTGGAGCACGAGGTCGCTCTCGAGGACGTTGCCCGCGACCAGCCTCGCGCCCACGCCGGCGAGCCCGAGCGCCGTCCCGGCGCGGACGACCACCACGTCGAGCAGGCCGTCGGCCGGGTCGGCCTCCGGGGCGACCCGCACGCCCCCGCCGACCGTGCGCCCGTTGGCGACGACGACGTTGATCGCCTCCACGCGCTCCCGCGGCGCGCCGTCCAGGACGAGGTCGACCTCGTAGGCGGTCAGGGCCGGCAGGGTGGCGACGGCCGCGCGCACGTACGCCAGCGGCCCCCAGGCGGCCTTGGTCGCTCCGTCGAGGCCCTCGTCGACCTGCCCCGAGAAGCCGCCCTGCGCGGCGTTGACGCAGAGGCGCCGCCCGGCGCCGGCGACGGCGACCTCGATCAGGTCCAGGCGCCGCTCGGCGCCGCCGCGCAGGACGAGGTCCAGCGCGTCGAGCGGGTCGGGCGGGAGGCCCACGGTGCGGGCGAAGTCGTTGCCGGTGCCGAGCGGCACGAGGCCGACGACCACCCGGTCGCGGAGGGCGCCCAGGCCCTCGACCACGCGGGCGAGCGTGCCGTCGCCGCCGGCGGCGACGACGCGGTCGAAGCCCTCGCGGGCGGCCCGGGCGGCGAGCGTCGCCGTGGCGCGCGCGTCGGGCGCCCGCCAGACGGTGACGGGGCGGCGCGCGGCGAGGCGGTCGAGCGCGTCGGCGTTGCCGGCGGCGGGGTTGACGACGACGCAGACCCGCACGGGCCGCTCCCGGCCCCCACCCCAGGGTACCTCGCGACGGCAGGTTCAGGCCCGGCGCGTGCCGGCCCAGTCCGGGTCCCGGTCGCCGACGACGCCGAGCACGGCGCGGCGCAGGAGGTCGAGGGCGCCGGCCGTGGCGCGGGCCTGGACCTGGTCGCGGTCGCCCGGGTAGCGCCGCTCGACGTGGTGGATCGTCCCGTCGCGGCCGGCGACGGCCAGGTGCACGAGGCCGACCGGCTTCTCGGCCGACCCGCCGCCGGGGCCGGCCACGCCCGTCGTGGCGACGCCCCAGTCGGCGCCGGCGCGCTCGCGCGCGCCCTGGGCCATCGCCCGGGCCACCTCGGCCGACACGGCGCCGCGCGCGGCGATCACGTCGGCGGGCACGCCGAGGAGGCGGGTCTTGGCCTCGTTGCTGTAGGTGACCACGCCCTCGAGGAACGCGGCCGAGATGCCCGGGACCGCCGTGAGCGCGGCGGCGATGCGCCCGCCGGTGCACGACTCGGCCGAGGCGACCGTCAGGCGGCGCTCGAGCAGCAGGCGGGCGAGGCCCTCGGCCAGCGAGTCCTCGCCCGTGGCGCAGACGTGGTGCGCGCCGACGAGCGCGTGGGCGCGCGCGGCGAGGACGTCGGCGTCGACGTCGGGCGGCGTCAGGACGCGCACCTCGATCGTGCCGGCGGCCTCCTCGACCGCGTAGCGCACCTCGACCCCGGCGGTCGCCTCGACCTCCTTCAGGCGCTCGCCCAGCGCGCTCTCGGCGATCCCCACGCAGCGGAACGCGCGCACCGCGCGCGCGGCGCCGCCGAGGGCGCGCAGGTCGGGCTCCAGGTAGCGCTCCCACATCCAGCGCATCTCCCGCGGCACGCCGGGGACGGCGTAGACGGGCACGTCGCGGTGGCGCACGACGAAGCCCGCCGCCGTGCCGACGTCGGTGGCCAGCACCCGCGCGCCGCGGGGGAACTCGGCCTGGCGGCGGTTGCTGTCGGACGGCGTGCGGCCGAAGGCGGCGAAGCGCGCCTCGATCGAGGCCCACGAGGGCGCGTCGAAGACGAGGTCCACGCGGAGGAGCCGGGCGAGGGCGTCGCGCGTCAGGTCGTCGGAGGTGGGCCCCAGCCCGCCGGTGCTGATGACCACCTGCGCCTCGGCGGCGGCCTCGTCGAAGGCGCGGGCGATCGCCTCGAGGTCGTCGGGGACGGAGCGGTGCACCCAGGCCTCGATGCCGAGCGGCGCCAGGCGCTTGGCCAGCCAGGGGGAGTTGGTGTCGAGGCGGGTGCCCGAGGTCAGCTCGGAGCCGATCGTGACGATCCCGGCGCGGAGGGGAGGGGCCATGCCGGGGAGTATCTCAGGTCACGCGTCCTCGGCGGGGTCGGGCTGCTTCCACACCCAGAAGCCGCCGAGCAGGCCGACCGTCCCGAAGACGAGCGACCACGCGTCGTCGACGACGGCGAAGCGCACGGCCTCGAGGAGGCCGAGGTTGGGCTGCTCGAGGCCGAGGAGCGACCCGAGGCGCCCGTGAAGGAGGAGGAGCAGCAGGGTCTCGCCGAGGACGATCCCGCCGAGCGTCGCCCCGGACGAGATCGCCTGGTACAGCCAGCCGCGGCCGAAGCTGAAGTGAGCGACCGCGCCGCTCACGGCGACGCCGAAGAACATGCCGAACCAGAGCGCCTGCACGCCGGTCAGCCACCCCGTCAGCGCCCAGAGCAGGGCCAGCCCGAGCGCCGAGGCGGCCGCCGCGGCGACCGCGACGGCGGGCGAGCCGAGCGGCGCGCCGCAGATGATGCAGTCGCCGCCGACGACGTTGCGCGCCCCGCAGGCACAGACCACGACCTTCATGCGGGCCAGCCTCGCTCGGGATCGTGACGATCGCAAGCACCTGGCAACCAGGATGGCCGCCGGCTACCCTCCGGGCATGACCACCTGCCCCATGTGCGCAGAGAGCGTCGCGGATGGCGCCGAGCGCTGCCTCCACTGCGGTGAGGCGCTCGGCCGGCCGGCGGGGACGAGCCGCGCTCCGGGCGGGCTGACCTACGACGTCATGCAGGACAAGGTGGGGCTCGTCCCAAACCTGCGCGTCAAGGACAACCTCGTCCAGGCGATCGTCACCGTCGTGGCGCTCGTCCTCGGCGTGGCGATCGGAACCGTGTTCGGGGGGGCGGAGGGGGCGCTCGCGGGCGCCCTCGGCGGCCTCGTCGTGGGCGGCCTCGGCAGCGGGGTCGTGCTGATGATCATCGGGCTCGTTCGGCGGTGACCCGGACCCGGATCCGCGCGAGCTTCGAGCTGACCGGGGCCTTCGACCCGGCAGACGTCACGGCCGCCACCGGCCTCGAGCCCACCCGGACACGGCGCGCGGGAGAGCCGCTCGGCCGGACGCGCGTGGCCGCCGACCTCTGGGCGCTCGACTCCGATGAGGAGGAGGGGTGGGACCTGACACCGCACGTCGAGCGCGTGCTCGGCCGCGTGGATCCGCACCGCGAGAGGCTGCGGGCGTTCATGGACGGCCGGGAGGTCAGGGCCTACGTCTTCGCGATCGGCGTCCTCGTGGACACGACCCCTTCGCTCGCCCTCACGCCGGCGCTCCTCAGGGCGATCGCGGACCTGGACGCGACGCTCGAGGTGGACCTCCACCCGACCTCGGACTTTCTCGGAGGACCCCGGCGGGTCACGCCTTGACGCCGGCGACCACGGCCGCCGGCGGGGCCTCGCGCACGAGGTCGCGCGCGGCGGCGACGACGTGCTCCTCCTGCGGGAGCACGGTCTGCATGGCGGGGCCGAGCGGGATGTAGGTGTCCTCGGCCGCGACCAGCGCCGCTCGCACGGCGTCCCCCGCGCGCAGGGTCACGCCGGCCACGATCGCCTCGCCCAGGCCGCCCGCGCGGCGGCACTCGTCGACGACGAGCAGGCGGCCGGTGGCGCGGGCCTCGCGCTCGATCAGGTCGAGGTTCAGCGGCTGGAGCCAGCGCAGGTCGACGACGCGCGCGCGGACCCCGTGCTCGCGCTCGAGCGTCCGCGCGGCGCGGAGCGAGCGCCACAGGCCGTTGGCGTAGCTGACGATCGTCAGGTCCGGCGCGTCCTCGTGGTAGACGCGGCCCTCGCCCGGGCCGATCGCCTCGCCCGGGGCCGGGAAGTCGGACAGCCACAGGCCGTCGCCGTCCTCGTACAGGTCCTTCGTCATGTAGAGGGCGATCGGCTCGCAGAACGCGACGACCCGCCCGTCGACCTTCGCCAGCGCCAGGCAGGTGCGCAGGAGGCGCACGGCGTCGTCGCCGCGCGCCGGCGCGCACACGATCAGGCCCGGGATGTCGCGCAGGACGGCCAGGCTGTTGTCGTTGTGGAAGTGGCCCCCGAAGCCCTTCTGGTAGGCGAACGACGCGATCCGCACGACGGTCGGGTTGCGGAACTGGTCGTTCGAGAAGAACTGGAGGGAGCAGGCCTCGCCGCGCAGCTGGTCCTCGGCGTTGTGGACGTAGGCGAGGTACTGGATCTCCGGCAGCGGCAGGAGCCCGAGGTGCGCGGCGCCGAGCGCCAGGCCGAGGATCGCCTGCTCGTCGAGGAGCGTGTTGAAGACGCGCCCGGCGCCGAACTCCTTCCAGAGGCCGGCGGTGACGTGGTACACGCCGCCCTTCTTCGCGACGTCCTCGCCGAAGAGGAGCGCCTCGGGGTACTTGCGCAGGACCTCGTGCAGCCCCTGGTTGAGCATCGCCGCGAGGTGCCGCTGGCGGCCCACGGGCGCGCGGCGGGTCTCCGCCGGCGCGGGCGCCGGGCGGGCCGCCTCGGCCTCGACCTCGGCCGGGTGGAGGGGCGCGAGCGAGGCCACCACCTCGCGAGCGCTCTTCAGCTTGGGCCGCATGACGACCTCGGCCGCGCCGGCGCGCACGCGGGCGCGCAGGGCCTCGTAGCGCTCGAGGACCTGCGCCGGCGTGAGGAGGCCGGCCTCGACGACGAGCGCCGCGCTGCGCAGGAGCGGGTCGCGACGCTCGGCCGCCTCGATCTCGTCGAGGGTGTGGTACTCGGTCTCGATGTCGCTGCCCGCGTGGGCCAGGAGGCGCACGGTCCGGAGGTGCAGGAACACCGGCCGCCGCTCGCGCCGGCAGGTCTCGACGGCGCGCGAGGCCCCCTCCCAGGCGTCGACGAGGTCGAGCCCGTCCGCCTGCACGTAGGCGATCCCGGGCCGCTGGCGCATGGAGGCCTCGACCCAGCCGTCCGGCGTCGGGACGCTGATCCCGATCCCGTTGTCCTCGCACACGAAGAGCACCGGCACGGGCAGCTTCTGCGTGGCCATCCACCCGGCCGCGTTGAACGCGCCCTGGGCGGTGCTGTGGTTGAGCGAGGCGTCGCCGAAGCTGCACACGGCGATGCCGTCGCCCGGCACCGGGCTGGCGAGCTTCAGGCGGCGGGCGCGGTCGATCGCAACCGCGCAGCCGACGGCCTTGGGCAGGTGCGAGGCGATCGTGCTCGTCTGCGGCGGCACCCACAGGGCGCGGCTCCCCCACACCTTGTGGCGGCCGCCGGAGATCGGGTCGTCGGACGACGCCACGAGCGAGAGCAGCGCGTCGCGGACCGGGTCGATCCCCGGGACCTTGCGGCTGCGCTCGGCCATGAGGGCGCCGCTGCGGTAGTGGAGGAACGCCGGGTCGGTGTGGCGGGCCAGCCGCCCCACGACGACGTTGCCCTCGTGGCCGGCGCTGCCGATCGTGTAGTAGCCCTGGTCGCGGGCGCGCAGCTCGCGCGCGGCGAGGTCCAGCAGCCGGCAGATGAGCTGCGACTCGAACAGCTCGAGCAGCGCGGCGCCCGTGAGCGTCGAGCCCTCGCGGACGGGCAGCGCGGGGTCGCGGGGCGCGCGCGCGTCGAGGGCGCGGACGTGCTCCTGGAACTGGCGGTCGATCGCCTCGGCGCGGTTCGCGGTCATGGATGCTCCGGGGACGGCGTGCCCTGACGGCATACCACGCCGACGGGGCGCCGCGCGTCAGCCGCGGCAGGCCTCGTCCTCGAGGCGCCGGATCTTCTCCACGCGCTCCGCGTGGCGGCCGCCCTCGAAGTTCGTCGTCAGCCACACGTCGAGCATGCGCACGGCGTCGTTGACGCTGAACAGGCGCCCGCCGATCGCCAGCACGTTGGCGTCGTTGTGCTCGCGCGAGAGCCGCGCCGTCGCCTCGTCCCACACGACGGCGCAGCGCACGCCGGGCACCTTGTTGGCGGCGATGCACACGCCGATGCCCGTGCCGCAGCAGATGAGCCCGCGGGAGCCCGGGTCGCCGGCGACCGCCCGGCCGACGGCCGCGGCGAAGTCCGGGTAGTCGACGCGCTCCTCGTCATCGGGGCCGAGGTCGACGACCTCGTGGCCGAAGCGGCGGGCCTCGGTGACGAGGGCCCGCTTGAGGCTGAAGCCGGCGTGGTCGCTGGCGGCGTAGATGCGCATGGCAGGGTCCTCGCTGGCGTCCGGATGCTCCACCACGGAGCGCACGGAGGACACGGAGCCTCAGGAGGGTCGTCCCTCCGTGTCCTCCGTGTCCTCCGTGGTGAGTCGCGCTCGCGCGGCGTGCTACCCCTTCTTCAGCTTGCGGACCTCCTCGGTCATCTTCGGCACGACCTCGAACAGGTCGCCGACGATGCCGTAGGAGGCCACCTTGAAGATCGGGGCGTCGGGGTCCTTGTTGACCGCGACGATCACCTTCGAGGTCGACATGCCCGCGAGGTGCTGGATCGCGCCGGAGATGCCGACCGCGAAGTAGAGGTTCGGCGCGACGGTCTTGCCCGTCTGGCCGACCTGGTCGCCGTGGGGGCGCCAGCCGGCGTCGACGACGGCGCGCGAGGCGCCGACCGTGGCGCCGATCTCCTTGGCGAACTCCTCCAGCAGCGGGAAGTTCTCCGGGCCCTTCAGGCCGCGGCCGCCCGAGACGATGATCTCCGCCTCGGACAGGTCGGCCTTCTCGGTCTTGGCCGCCTCGACCTCGACCACCTTCGAGCGCACGTCGGCGGCCGAGATGTTCAGGGCCACGTCGCTCACGGTCGCGTCGCCCTTCTCCTGCTCGAGCAGCGGGTAGCTGTTCGGGCGGATCGAGACGAGCTGCGGGCTCGTGTTCAGCTTCACCGTCGCGTACGCCTTGCCGGCGTAGAGCGGCCGGACCAGCTTCAGCCGCCCGCCCTCGGCCTCGACCTTCGTGCAGTCGGGCGCGTAGCCGACGTCGAGGTGCGCGGCGAGGCGCGGGGCCACGTCCTTGCCGTCGAGCGTGGCGGCGAGGAACACGGCGTCGGGGCTCTCCGCCTTGACGACGTCGGCGGCGATCCGCGCGTAGGCGTCGCCGTTGAAGCGCTCGAGCCAGTCGGCCGTGGCGGCGAGCACGCGGGCCGCGCCCTGCTTGCCCAGGCCGGCCGCGGCGCCCTTGGCGTCGGGGCCGCCGATGACCAGGGCCACGACCTCGCCGCCCAGGCGCGTCGCCTGCGCGATGCACTCGAGCGCGCCCTTCTTGAACTTCCCGCCGCGATGCTCGGCGATGACCAGGATCTTCATGGTGGGGGACCTCTGCGGCTGGGTGGGGTTAGAAGGTCAGGACCTTGGCCTCGGACTGCAGGAGCTTGAACAGCTCCGGCACCGCCTCCGGCCCCTTGCCGACGATCTTGCCCGCGATCGGCTCGGGCGGCGGGCTCAGCGACACGACGTGGTAGGCCGGCGTCGCGGGCCAGTCGAACTTGAAGTCCGCGATCGGCTTCTTGCCCGCGGCGAGGATCTCCTTCAGCTTGGGGTACTGCTCGTCGGCCAGGTCGCGCTGGCCCGTGATCACCGCGGGCAGCTGGACCTCGACCACCTCGGTCCGCCCCTCGGCGGCCCGGCGCACGCGCGCGGTCGAGCCCTGGACCTCCATGCCCACCGCGTCGGTCACGCAGGGGACGCCGAGCAGCGTCGCGAGCATGGGGCCGACCGAGAGCGCCTGGTCGTCGACGGCCTGGCGGCCGCAGAAGACGAGGTCGAACGCGTCGAGGCCCTTGATCGCCGCCGCCAGCGCCCTCGCGGTCGCCAGCGGGTCGCGGTTCTCGGGCGTCGGGTCGGCGATGAACACGCCGCGGTCGGCGCCGAGGGCCAGCGCGTCCTTGATCCGCTTCTTGGCCTCCGCCTCGCCCGACGTGGCGCCGGCCGAGATCGCGACGACCTCGTTGCCGCCGCCCGCCGCGCCGCGCAGCTCGATCGCCTTGGCGATCGTGCGCGCGTCGTAGGGGCCGAGGACGAACTTGACCCCCTCGGGGTCGACCCGGGTGCCGTCCTTGTGCACCTTGATGCGGGCCGCCGTGTCGGGGACGGGCTTCAGGCAGACGACGATGCGCATGGCTCTCCTCGAGGATCGTTCGCGGCGCCGCGGCCCGGGGGGACCCGCCTGCGCCGCCGGGGGTGCTCAGCCGCGGAAGGCGGCGTGGCCGGTCAGGTGCTGGCCGAGGACCAGCGTGTGGATGTCGTGCGTCCCCTCGTAGGTGTAGACGCTCTCGATGTTCATCAGGTGGCGCATGACCTGGTACTCGTCGCACACGCCGTTGGCGCCGAGCAGCTCGCGGCCGAGCTTGGCCACCTCGCGCGCCGCCCAGCAGTTGTTGCGCTTGCCGAAGGACACGTGGTGGGGCTTGCACTTGCCCTGGTCCTTCAGGCGCCCGAGGCGCAGGCTCACCAGCTGGGCCTTGGTCAGCTCGGTGTGCATCCACACGAGCTTCTCCTGCACGAGCTGGAAGCCCGCGAGCGGCCGGTCGAACTGCGTGCGCTGCTGCGTGTAGCGCAGCGCCTCGTCGAACACGGCCATCATCGACCCGACGACGCCCCACACGATCCCGTAGCGCGCCTGCGTCAGGCACATGAGCGGGCTCTTGAGGCCCTCGGGGACCACCGTCCCCGGGAGGAGCGCGTCGGGCCCGACGTGGCAGTCCTCCATGATGAGCTCGCTCGTGACCGAGGCGCGGAGCGAGAACTTGCCCTCGATCAGCGGGGCCGAGAACCCGGGCGTCTTCGTGGGGACGATGAAGCCGCGGATCCCGTCGGGGGTCTTCGCCCACACGATCGCCAGGTCGGCGATCGAGCCGTTGGTGATCCAGCGCTTGGTGCCGTTGAGCACCCAGCCGCCCTTGCCGTCGGGCGTGGCCTTCGTCTCCATGCCGGCCGGGTCCGAGCCGTGGTCCGGCTCCGACAGCCCGAAGCAGCCGATGAGCTCGCCCTTGGCCATGCCGGGCAGCCAGCGCTCCTTCTGCTCGTCGCTGCCGAAGGTGTAGATGGGGTACATGCACAGCGAGCTCTGCACGGAGCAGAACGAGCGCACGCCCGAGTCGCCGCGCTCGAGCTCCTGCATGATCAGGCCGTAGGTGACCTGGTTCAGGCCGAGGCAGCCGTAGCCCTCGATCGTGGGCCCGAGGTAGCCCTGCTCGCCCATCTTCAGGGCCAGGTCGCGGGGGAACTCGCCGTGGCGGTGGCACTCCTCGATGCGGCGGTTGTCGATGAGCTCGCGGTCGACGAACTCGCGCGTCGAGTCGCGGATCGCCCGCTCCTCGTCGGACAGCAGGTCGTCGAGCTGGAAGAAGTCGACGCCGCGGAACTCGCTCATGGGACTCGACGCCTCGATGCGTTGGGGGGCGCGGATCGTAGGGCTGCGCCCCTCGGAGGTCAACGGTGACTGGCTTGACCCACGTCGCCCGACCCCCGGCGCGGCGGACGCCGGGAGGGTAGGGTGGTCGCCCCCCGCCATGCCCGCGCCCCATCTTCAGTCGGTCGTGCTCATCGCCAACCCGCGCGCCGGCGGGGGGCGCGGCGAGGCCGCCGCCCGCACGGCGGAGGCGGCCCTCGAGGCGCACGGCGTCCGGCCGCGGCTCGAGCGCACGACGGGGCCCGGCGACGCCGCCCGCCTGGCGGCGGCCGCGGCGAGGGACGGGGCGACCCTGGTCGTCGCCGTGGGCGGCGACGGCACCCTGCACGAGGCCCTCGACGGCCTGCTCGACGGCGACGACCGGCCGGCCCTGGGGGTGATCCCCGTGGGGGGCGGCAACGACTACGCCCGCCTCCTCGGGGTCGCCGGCCTCGACGCGGCCGCGGCCGCCCGCGCCCTGGTCGAGGGCGCCCCGCGCCCCGTCGACGTCGCCCGCATGGACGGCGGCGACCGCGGCGCGGAGCACGTCCTCAACAACGTGGGCCTCGGCTTCGCGGCCCTGGCCAACGCCACGCGCGAGCGGGCGCGCTGGCTGGGCGGGCCGCTCTCCTACCTCGTGGGCGGCGTCCTGGCCGTGGCCACGTTCCGGCCCGACCCGCTCGTCGTGGCCGTCGACGAGGTCTCGATCGAGGGGCGCTTCCTCCTCGGCCACCTGGCCGTCGGCCGCTACTGCGGGGCCGGGATCGACTTCACCCCGCAGGCGCGCCACGACGACGGGCTGATCGACGTGGCCCTCGTGACCGAGCGCACGCGCCTGCGGGCGATCGCCGAGTGGCCGCGCCTCACGCGCGGCGCGCAGCGCGAGGACGTGGCCTTCCTCCGCGGCCGACGCGTGCGCGTCTTCGGCCCCCGCGGGCTCCTCCTCCACGTGGACGGCGAGGTGCGCCGCGTGCCGCTCGGCGTCCTCGAGCTGCGCGTCCTCCCGGGCGCCGTCCGCGTCGTCCACGCGCCCGGAGCCCGCCCTTGACGGCGACCCGTCGTCCACGTCGGATGGCCCCCTCACCTCGGAGAGCGCCCCCATGACCCGCCTCGTCGTCGCCCTCACGCTCGCCGCGGCCCTCGCCGGCTGCGACAGCCAGCCCGCCGCCACGCCCCAGCCGCAGCAGGCGCCGGCCTCGCGCCCCGCCGAGCCGCCGAAGGACGCGCCGCCGCCGAAGCCCGCGCCGAAGCCGTTCGACCGGGCGAGCGCCAAGACCCCCTGGGTGCGCACGAAGGTCGGCGACTGGGCCACCTACCGCACGGCGGCCGGCCGGGTGAAGCAGGTCAAGTTCGAGGTCACGGCGGTCACCGACACCAGCGTCACGTTCGTGCGCAAGAACGCCGAGACCGGCGCCGTGCTCGGCGACGCCACGATCGACATCGCCGACGAGGACCAGCGCTACAAGCCCTGGGAGTCCTACGACGCCCTGGTCGAGCCGCCCTACAAGGAGGGTACGACCGTCGCCGGCAAGGAGCTCGAGGTCCTCATCATCAAGCGCGCGGCGTCCGGCAACTCGACCGAGCTGTGGGTGGCGGAGCAGGACGTCCCGCCGTTCAACCAGTGCGCGGTGAAGTCGATCCGCAACGGCGACCTCGAGCTCGAGCTGCTGGACTGGGGCCGCGCGGAGTAGGCCTCGCTCGGCGTCAGGAGCGCTCCGTCGGGCGTCCTCCTCCTCCGGAGTCCTCCTGCGCGGGCTCGTCCTCCCCGGCGCGGCTGTGCGCGCCTCGAGGATCGTGGTCGCCCAGGCCTTGCACGGCCACCTGGAGCAGCGGGAAGGCGAACCCCGCGGCGACCCACACGATCACGCCCGGGACCGGATAGCCGGCAACCGGGACGGCGACGCCAATGAGCAGGACGAAGCAGAACCAACGGAAGAGGAGCGGCTTCAGCCGAGCGTGCAGGCGCCGCGCCGGCGCGGCTGCCAGCTCATCCGGCCGGTGCGCGCACCAGCCCCACGCGAGCGCGTAGGCCGCCAGGGCCGCCCACCCGGGCGCGGCGCCCTGCCAGACGAGGAGCGCGGTCGCCGGTACGAGGCCCACCGTCGCCGCCCCCACCGGCGTCCAGAACCGGTCCGCGCCGCGCGCCGGGAGGTCGTGGGCGCAGCCGGGGCAAGCGGCCTCGCCTGCCGCGCCGCACACCGGGCACGTCCACCCGCCTGCGCCTGCGGTCCCCGCCACCCGCTCAACACTATCCAGGCGCGGCCGCGCGGAGCAAGCGCGCGCCCTCGAGGCGCCGGAGTCGCGCCGCTCCGCTTGACGCGCGGGGCGGGCTTGTAACACTCGGGCCATGACCGCTGACGCCGAGGCCGACCCGCCGCTCGAGCCGCCCCCCGCGCCCGAGCCTCCGGCCGGGCCGGCGGCCCCCCTGGATGGCTCGCCCGAGCCGCCCCCCGCGGCCGGGCCCCCGGCATCGCCGCCGGCGCCGGTGGAGCCTCCCCGCCCGGGGCCGCTCGGCCGCGTGCTCGCGTGGATCAAGGCCCGCAACGACGCCACGCAGGCCCGCTGGGACGCCGTCCTCGAGATCCCGCGGATCAAGCGCACGCGCTTCCTGGCCAAGGTCGTGGCCATCCACGTGCGCTACGCCTGTGGCTACCTGATGGCCGGCTTCCTCGTCTCGGCGCCGATCCAGCTCGGCCGCGGCCACGAGGGCGGCGGCGCGATCTTCAAGTCGATCCTCCTCGGGCTCCTGTTCCTGATCCCGTTCGTGGCGCTCATCCCGTTCACGCGGATGGCCTGGGAGAACATGCGCCTGCCCGAGTTCAAGAACCTCGAGCTCGGGCTGACGATGTGGGCCTCGATCGGCTGCGCCGCGTTCCTCGTCGCCACGTGGGTCGTGCAGCTCGCGACCCCGGCCGAGAGCGTCGCCCACTGGCTGTTCGACCCGCACGTCGCCTGGGTGAACCTGGGCCTCATGGTCTTCGCGTGGCTGCGCATCAGGTTCGACGCCTGGCTGTTCCGCGAGTTCTACACCCTCCACCCCGAGGACGAGTCGCTGGTGCTGTTCCGCTCGCGGGCGCCCGCCGCCGCCCCCGAGGCCGTCGCTCAGGCCGAGGCGCCGCCGAGCCGACGGGTCAGCGGGTCCTCGTAGCCGAGCGCCCACGGGACGAGCGCGTCGCGCACCGCCGCGCGCACGGCGACGACCCCCGCGACGCGGCCCGCCGACACGACCGCCGACTCGAGGAGCGGCAAGGCCTCGTCGCCGGTCGCGCAGGTGGCCTGCACGGCGGCCCAAACGGCGGTGCCGGCGTCGTCACTCGCCAGCGCGTCGGCCTGCTCGGCCGCGGCCGCCGCTCGCTGCGCGTGGGCCGCGCACGGGCAGACGACCTGCGCCTCGCCGGCGCGCAGGGCGCGCCGCGGGCGCGGGTCGGGGTTCAGCCCGCGGTCGAAGACGGGCAGCACCAGCCGCGCGGCGGCGAGCGCCGCCCGCGCCGGCACCGGCCCGCGCCAGGCGCCGAGCGCCGTCGTCCAGGCGCGCTGCCCGGGCGCGGCCGGGTCGCCCTCGAGCCCCAGCGCCTCGCGCGCCCCGGCGTCACCGAGGTGGGCGGCGAGGAGGACCTGCTCCGGCTCGACCTCGCCCGCGCGCAGGCGCTCGACCAGGAAGCGGGCGTGGTCGCAGCCGGCGCCGCTCTCGCGCCACCGCCGCTCGAGGGTCCTCAACCGGGCGTCGGCCATCGCCTCCATGATCGCCGGGCAGGCGGCCCCCGGCGAGCGCGGTCACGGGCCCCGGAGGAGCGACCCGGCGAAGGCCGCCACGATCGCCACCACCGTCGCGGACAGCACCCACATCACCACGACGAGCGCGGCGCGCACGGCCCGCCGGGGCCGCTTTCGCAGGTCCTTGGCGAGGTCGACCGCGCGCGCGGGGTCCACCCGCCGCGCGCCGCCCTCGACCCCGGCCACCCGCGCGAGCACCTCGAGCCGCGCCGCCTCGTCCCACAGGTCGGCCGCCTCCGGCCAGGCGCCGTCGGCGGTGGCCCGCTCCGCCTCCGCGATCGCCAGCTCGATGCGCGCGGACAGGTCCTCGGTGGCATCGACCGGCGCCCGGCAGTGCTCGAGCACGAACGCCCGCGCCTTGGCGCGCACCTGCCGCTGCACCGCCCGCCACAGGCGCGAGCGGGCCGAGCCGTCCTCGGGCGCGGGCGCCAAGACGCCGCTCACGATCAGCGACCGCTCGCAGCCCATGACCGTGCAGCGGCCCAGCTCGAGCACGCAGGCGAGGTGGTGGCACGTGCCGCAGCCGTCGCAGCGGACCTGGTCGTCCGCCGCGGCCGCGTCGTTCAGGGCGTCGTGGCAGTAAGGGCAGCGCGCCGCCGGCGCGTCGCGCGGCCGGACCTGGACGTCCATGGGGCCTTCTCGCCACACGATAGCCACCGAGCGAGCGCGCCGCCCGCGGGCGAGCTACCCTCTCCCCGTCATGCACCAGGGCCCGCGTCCGTCCACCTGGCCCGGCGACAGCGACGCGCCCGGGCCCGGCTCGTCGAGCGGCGAGCGGGCGCCGCCCGGGCTCCACGGCGCCCCCTTCGAGGTCGTGCGTACGCTGGGCAAGGGCGGCATGGGGGCGGTCTACGAGGTGCGCCGCCCCGGCGACCCGCGGCGCCTCGCGGCCAAGCTCCTGACCCTCACCAGCCCCCAGGCCCGGGCCCGCTTCGAGCGCGAGGGGGAGGTCGTGGCGCGGCTCGAGCACCCGGGGATCATCCCCGTCCTCGGCTCGGGGTCGACCGCGGCCGGCGCGCCCTACCTGCTGTTCGAGTTCGTCGACGGCAAGTCGCTGCAGCAGGTCCTGCAGGAGGCGCGGGAGCCCCTGCCCGAGGAGACCGTCCTCGACTGGGGCGAGCAGCTCGCCCGCGCGCTCGGCCACGCGCACGCGCACGGCATCGTCCATCGCGACGTCAAGCCGGCCAACATCATGCTCGACCGGGCGGGGCGGGTGCGGGTGGCGGACTTCGGGATCGCGCTGGCCGCCGACCTCGACCGCCTGACGCGGACCGGGCAGATGGCCGGCACCCCGCTCTACATGGCGCCGGAGCAGTTCAGCGGGGACCTGCCGATCGGCCCCTGGACGGACGTCCACGCCGTGGGCTCCGTGCTCTACGAGGCGCTCGCCGGCCAGGCGCCCTACGACGCGCCGACCGCCGCCAACATGGTGGCGGCGATCCTCCACGGCGAGCCGCCGCCCCTGCGCCAGGCGCGCCGCGACATCAGCCCCGGGGCGGCGGCGGTCATCACGCGCTGCCTGGAGAAGGACCCCGACGGGCGCTACCCCGACGGCGCGGCGCTCGCGTGTGACCTCGCCCGCCTGCGGCGCGGCGAGCGCGTGTCGGCGGTGTCCACCTTCCTCCGCGCCGCGCGCCGGCGCACGCTCCGGCGGGGCGCCCTCGTCGCGGGCGCGGTCGCGCTGCTCGTCGGGCTCCCGCTGGCGGTCGCGCTCGTCGTGCTCGGCGAGCGCCAGGCCCGCGCGCGGGACGAGGCGCTGGCGCAGGCCGTCAGCGACCTCGACGGGCTCGCCGCGCAGGTGCGTCCGGACGCCGGTGAGCGGGCGCTCGACCTCGTCGCCCGCGAGCTCCAGCGGGCCGAGGCCCTCCTCGTCGCGGCGCCGCAGGGGCCGGCGCGCGAGCGGCTGGCCGACGCGGCCGCCGCCCTCGCCGCGCGGCGCGACCTCGCCCTCGCCACGCAGCGGGCGCGCGCGGCGATGAGGACCGGCGCGCACGAGCCGGCGGCGCTCGCGGCCGCGCTCGAGGCGCTGGCCCGCGTGCCCCCGCCGCCGGGGGCCATGGACCTCGAGACCACCCAGCGCGAGGAGGCGCGCGCGTGGCTCCTGTTCCAGGGCGGCCGCCTGGCGGAGGCCCGGGCGGCCGCGGCTCGTCTGGCAGCGGCGAGCCCGGCGCCGGGCGACGACGCCGAGGCGTGGCTCGCCGAGCCCGGCCACCGCGCCGCCTGGCTCCTGGCCTGGTGCGCCCTGCGCGAGGGCGACGCGGCCGAGCGCGCCCGGCGAGCGGCGGCGCTGCCGCCCGCCCTGCGGGTCCGCCTGGCGTCGGCCGCCCTGGCCGCGGCGCCCGACGCGGCGGCCGCGAGGGCGCGCGCCGAGGTCGAGCGCGCCCGGTCTGGCCTCCCGGCCGGCCCCGACGCCGACCTCCTCGACGCCGCCCTGGCGGTCGACGACCTCCTGCGCGCGGGGGGGCGGGTGGAGCTCGCGGCGGCGCTCGAGGCGCTCGAGCGCGTGCGGCGCGTGTCCGACCCGCCGTCGCCCGGGCGCGTGCCCAGGACCGTCGAGGCGCAGGCCGCGCTCCTCGAGGGCGAGGTGCACCTCGCGATCGGTTGGCCGGCCTCGGCCGCCGAGGCCTTCGCGCGCGCCGCGCGCCTCCAGACCGGGGCGCCGGTGGCCTGGCCCTCGGCGCCCTTGCGCCTCCCGGGCGGGCGGCCCCTCCTGGCGCCCGACACGGCCGCGCGGCTCGGCGAGGCCCTCGCCCGCGCCCTCGACCCCGAGCCGGAGGCGGCCGCGGCGAGCGCGGCGCTGGCGCGCGGGCGCCTCGCCCTCGACCACCTGCCGGCCGCGCCCGACCTCGAGGACCTGGCCCGGTCAGCCACGGCGCTCCAGCTCGACGGGCCCTGGACGCCGCGCGTGGACGACCTCGTGGCCTGGGGCGAGGCCGACCTCGCGGCCGCGGCCGTCCGCCGCGGGCGCGACGCCGAGCACGAGCGCGCCGACCCGGCGCCCCTCCTCGCCCGGGCGGCCCACGCCCTGCGCCTGGCCGCCCGGCTGGCGGGCGACGGCGCGGTGACCGCGCGCGCGGCCGCCGCCCTGGCCCGCGCCGAGGCCGCCCTGGGCCGCCCCGAGCCGGCCGCCGCGGCGCTGGAGGTCGCGCGGCGGCTCGACCCTCGCGGCTGGCGCACGCTCCACGCCGAGGCCGCGGTCGCCGTGGCCCGGGCCCAGGCCGAGGAGGCCATCGGCGCGGCCGAGGCGGCGGTCGAGGCCCTCGCCGCCGCCGCCCCGCGCGCGATCGAGCGCGGCGAGCTGACCGGCGACCTGCTCCTCTCCATGGTCGACGCGCTCGAGGCCGGCGGCCATGCGGTCGACGCCCTGCGCGTCCTCGACCTGGCGTCGCGCTGCGCCGACCGCGACCGGCTGGCCTTCGAGGCCCGCGCCGCGCTCCACCAGCGGCTCGAGCGCCAGGCGGCGACGCTCCGCCGCGCGGACCTCGCGCGGGCCGCGAGCGAGCGGGTCGCGGCGCTCAAGGCGGTCGCCGCGCGCCTGAACGCAGCCAGCCGCCTGATCGCCTCGCAGACCGCCGGCGCCGGCGGCCAGTTCGCCGACACGCCCGAGCTGCGCGAGGCCTACGCCCTCCTGCTGGCGGAGAGCCCGCAGCAGGTCTCGACCTACATCAGCCACCACGTCCTCTACGGGCGCCTGCGGGCCGAGGGGTTCGACGACCTGGCCCTGGGCTTCGAGTGCAACGCCGCGACGGTGATCGACTACCTCAACGACCCCTCGTTCGCCCTGCGGCGCATGGCCCGCACCGAGGCGGAGGCGGCCGCGGCCAGCATCCTCCTCCTGCTCGAGGACATGCAGCCCGACCCGTCGCACCCCGTCCCGCGCGACGGCCCGCTCCGCCGGGCGCTCGCCGGCCTCTACTGCGCCGACCTGCGCATCCCGCTCGACGCGCCGCGCCTGGCCGGCTGCCTCCTGGCGGCGCGCGACGCCTGGGGGCGGCGCCCCATGTCCGAGCCCGCGTCGCTCGTGCTGGGCCGCCTGCTCCAGGTCGCCGGCGCGCCGGCCGACGCCCTCCCGCTCCTCCGCCGCGCCGACGACCTGCGCCCGCTCTGCCCGCCCGACCGCGCCCGCCAGGGGGCGTGGACCGCGCTCTACGAGGCGCTGGCGCTCGCCGCGCTCCGGCGCTGGGACGAGGCCCACCCGGCCCTCACCCGCGCGCGCGAGCGGGGGCTGACGCTCTCGCACCGGATCCGTGAGGAGCCGCTCCTGCGCGAGGATCGCGCGCTCGTCGGGACGCTGATGCCGTGGGCGGTCGAGGAGGCCAAGGCGGTGGAGGCGCGCTTCGGCGCTCGTTGAGGGCCGCCGGTCCGGTGTCGGTCGGGTTCATTCCACTTCCGGTCGACCGGAGTCGGGCGAGAAGGGTCCGAGCAGGTCAAGTCGTGGCGCCGTGGGGGTGGGCGGAGACGGAACGCCGGTTGCCTCGCCCGCCCCGCGAGGAGGTCCCGTGGGACGAGGGCGTGCCGCGGCCGCGCTGTCGGTCGCGCTGGCGGTCGGGGTCCTGGTCGCGCCGGCGGCCGCCGACCCGCCCGCGGACTACGGCCTGCTCGACGGCGCCCGGCGCGGCGCGCCGTCGCTGCGGCGGGGCGACACCGGCCCGCCGGTGCGGGCGCTCCAGAACGCGCTCGTGGCCGCGGGGCATCCGGTGGCCGTCGACGGCGTCTTCGGCGGGGAGACCGACCGCGGGGTGCGCGCCTTCCAGGTGGCGCAGCGCTGCGCCGTCGACGGCGTGGTCGGCCCCGAGACCGTGCGCGCCTTCGACCGCGTCCTCGGCGCGCCCGGCGCGCCGCCCCCGACCACGTCTCCGCCGCCCCCGACCACGGCGCCGCCCCCGACGACGGCGCCGCCGCCCGCGCCGGGCGCCCGCCGCGGGGGGGCCGAGGTGCTCGCGAGCGTGCGGGGCCTGTCGCGGACCGCGCGCGAGGCGGCGCTCCTGCGCGAGGTGCGCGCCGGCAACGTGCCCGACTTCCTGCGCCGCCTCGTCCCGGTGACCGCCAGCGCCGGGGGGCGGACGCTCGTCTACCGCGTGACCCCGGACTACCTCGCCGTCGGCCACGACCGCGACTTCGTGCGCATCCCGCTGTCGGGCGATGCCGCCCAGGCCGCGGCCGACGCGCTCGGCGCGCTCCTGCCGACGACGCGCATGGTCGACCAGGTCTTCGCGCAGGCCGCCCTGCGCCTGACCCCGCAACCACTGCCCCCCGGCGCCGCGATGGTCACGCCGGACTACTTCCTCATGCATCACCGGCGCATCGAGGCGCAGCGCGCGGGGCGCGCGCTCGGCCCGCTGACGGCCGGCCACAAGAAGGACGTCGTGCTGACCAACCGCCTCGTCGCGCGGCCCGACCGGGTGGCGATCTACGGCTGGCATCAGCCGAACGGGCGGCCGATCCAGCCGCTGAGCCTCGTCCACGAGCGCGGCTACGCCGACTACAGCCACGGCGTGCGCCTCGTCCACCGCGACGCCCTGCTCGACGGGCGCGCCGTGCGCCTGGCCGACGTCCTGCGCGACCCCGCGCTGGCGGGCCTGGTCAGCGACGAGGGCGCGTTGAGGACGCTCCGGGTCGCGCCCTGACCTGACCCCCGTCTAGAATCCGCGGCGCGTGACCGCGCTGGCCGTCGCGATCTTCTGCCTGACCTACGTGCTCATCGCGGCGCGCCGCCTGCGCGTCCTGCCGATCGGCCGCCCCGCCGGCGCCCTCCTCGGCGCCGTGCTCATGGTCGCGACGGGCGTGCTCTCTCCGGCCGAGAGCTTCAAGGCGATCGACCACGACACGATCGTCCTGCTCCTCGGCATGATGCTGATCACCGCCTACATGGACCAGGCGGCGTTCTTCGACTGGCTGGTGACGCGGGTCCTGAGCGTGTGCGCCACGCCCTGGGCGCTGCTCGTCGTCGTCTCGCTCCTCGCCGGCGCCCTCTCGGCCGTGCTCGTCAACGACACGGTGTGCCTGTTCATGACGCCGGTCGTCGTGACCATCTGCGCGCGGGCGCGCCTGCCCATGGGCCCCTACCTGATCGCCCTGGCGACGTCGGCCAACATCGGCTCGGCGGCGACCCTCGTGGGCAACCCGCAGAACATGATCGTCGGCAGCCTGAGCCGCATGCCGTTCGGCGAGTTCCTCCTCCGCTGCGGGCCGGCCGCCGCCGTGGGGCTCCTCGTCAACGTCGCGCTCCTGCGCGCCTACTACGGGCGCGCGCTCCCGCCGGCCATGCCGCCCCTCGAGGCGGCGCCCGCCCGCGCGGCCCCGCCCGGGATGCTCGGGCGGGTGTCGGTCGTGCTCGTCCTCGTCGTCGCGGCCTTCTTCGCCGGCGCGCACCTGGGCTACGCGGCGCTCGCCGGGGCGGTGGCGCTCATCGTCCTCGAGCGCGCCGAGCCGCGCGAGGCCTTCGCGCGGGTGGACTGGGCGCTCCTCGTCTTCTTCTGCGCCCTGTTCGTGGTCGTGCATGGCCTGGCGGGCACCGGCGTGGTGGAGGCGGTGTGGGGCGCGGCGGCCCCCTCGCTGGACCTCGAGCGGTCGGGCGGCGTGTCGCTGTTCACGGCGCTCGTCGTGGTCGGCTCGAACCTCGTCTCGAACGTGCCCCTCGTGCTCCTCCTCGGCCCGCACCTCGAGGCCCTGGGCGGGTCGCCGGCGACCGGCTGGGCGCTCCTGGCGTTCGTCTCGACCGTGGCCGGGAACCTGACGCTGATCGGCTCCGTCGCCAACATCATCGTGGCCGAGGGGGCCAGGGACCAGTACACGCTCGGCTTCGTGGAGTACCTGCGCTTCGGCGCGGTCTCGACGGCCCTGGTCCTGGCCGCCGGGGTCCCGGTGATCGTCCTCGTGGCGCGCGTGCTCGGCTGAAGGCGGCCCCCGGGGCCGGCCATTCGTGCGAGACTGGCGCCCCGCGGAGGACCGATCGATGACGCTCGACACGTCGCTCGCCGGCCGCCACGCGCTCGTGTGCGGCGCCAGCGCCGGGATCGGCCGGGCGGCGGCGCTCGCCCTGGCCGGGCTGGGCGCGCGCGTCACGGCGCTGGCCCGCTCGGCCGAGCGCCTCGAGGCGCTCGCGGCCGACCTGCGCGCGGCCGGCGCGCCGGAGGCGTGGGCGCTCGCCGCCGACCTCGACGACCGCCCGGCGCTCGAGCGGGCGGTCGCCGAGCACCTCGAGCGGCGCGGGCCCGCGCACGTGCTCGTCAACAACACGGGCGGGCCGCGGCCGGGGCCGCTCCTCGAGGCCGGCGAGGCGGCGCTCGTCGAGGCGTTCGGGCGCCACGTCCTCGCCGCGCACCTGCTCGTGCGCCTGGTCCTCCCCGGGATGCGGGCCGCGGGCTACGGGCGGATCGTGAACGTCGTCTCGACGTCGGTCCGGGAGCCGATCCCCAACCTCGGGGTGAGCAACACGGTGCGGGCGGCGGTGGCCGCCTGGGCCAAGACGCTCTCCAGGGAGCTGCCGCCCGGCGTGACGATCAACACTGTCCTCCCCGGCTACACCGACACCGAGCGCCTGGCGTCGCTGGCCGAGGGGGCCGCCGCCCGGACGGGCAAGGCGGTCGAGGACGTCCGCGCCGGCTGGCTGGCGACGATCCCCGAGGGCCGGCTCGGTCGGCCCGAGGAGCTGGGCGCGGTGATCGCCTTCCTGGCCTCGCCGGCGGCGGCCTACGTGCGGGGCGTGGCGCTGCCGGTGGACGGCGGCCGGCTGAACGGGATCTGAACATGGAATACGACATCTTCTTCTCGATCAGCCAGACCCCGGTCGACGGCGTGACGCCGAGCGAGCGGGAGATGTTCGCCAACTTCTTCGAGCAGGTGCAGGCGGCCGACGAGCTCGGCTACGGCACGGCCTGGGTGGCCGAGTCGCACCTGTCGAGCGAGGTGCAGAAGCGGAACCGGAGCCCGGTGATCCCCCACTGGCAGGGGGAGGTGGGGCTCAACTGCGACATCCTCCAGCTCAGCCACCAGGTCTTCCGGCGCACGCGGCGGATCGAGACCGGCTCTGCGGTGATGAACATCCTCTGCGGCGGCGGCCCGGTCGCCCACGCCGAGCGGGTGGCCGCGTTCTGCGCGCTCCACGGCGTCGACCCGGCCGAGCGGCGCCGGATCAACATCGGCTTCGCCGCCGGGCGCTTCGACTTCATGAACCGCGCCATGGGGATCGTCCCGCGCGACCCGGTCGAGGAGGCGGCCTGGCCGGTCCTCAAGGGCAAGGTCTTCGAGGAGGCGGCCGAGGTCTTCTGCCGCCTGCTCCGCGGCGACGTGCTGGCGAGCGACGACGTCGCGCCCCCCGTCGTCACGGCAGGCGAGTTCAAGACCCCGGCCGACTGGGAGAAGGTCTGCCAGGCGGCGGGCCACGACCCGGCGGCGCCCTTGACCCTCCGGCGGCGGTGGGAGTTCGAGGCGCTCAAGGTCGTCCCGCAGGACTGGCGGCGCGAGCTCCTGCAGCTCGTCATCGGCAGCCACCACGCCCCCCTGCAGGAGCGCGTGAACGCGTTCATGCCCGTGCAGGTGTTCAACCTCTCGATCACGCAGCCGGCCGTGATCGAGGACACCCACCGGCGCATGACCGCGGCCTACCATCCGTCGGGCGGGCCCTGGCGGCGCCGCTACATGCCGCGCACGGTGTTCGTGTTCCTGAACGAGCAGCCGGGGCTCACGCCCGACGCCCGGCGCGCGCGCGCCCACGAGGAGGCCCAGAAGGCGCTGGCCGCCTACTGGACGGCCCTCGAGGGGACGCTCGACCCGAAGAAGGTCACGAACGCGGCCAACAACGCCCTGATCGGCAACGCCGACGACGTGGCCGAGCAGATGGTCGACCGCTTCCACCCCGACGACCGGCTCATGCTCTGGTTCGACTTCTTCAACCACGACAGCGCCCGCGTCGTGGCCAACATGGAGGCCTTCATGCGCGAGGTCGCGCCGCGCGTGCAGGAGCGGCTGGCCGCGCGCGCGCCGGCCGGGGGCGGGGCGTGAGCGAGCGCGTCCAGACGGCCTTGCCGCAGTTCGGCCGGCCGGGGGCCCGGATCTACCCGACGAGCCCGCTGGGCGAGAAGGACCCGCGCATCCCCACCGGCCGCGAGGTGGCCTGGGAGCCGCTCGTCGACTACCGGCGCCACGGCGTGTCGGAGACGACGATCCACGGGGCGGTGGCCTGGGCCAGCGGCGAGCGGATCGTCCACTCGTTCGGCGGCGACGTGCTCTGCTACGGCCGGAGCATGATGAAGCCGCTCATGATGAAGGTCTTCACGGAGGTCCTCGACCCCGTGCTCGACTGGCGGCAGCGGGCGATCGCCGTCTCCTCGCACAACGGCGACACCGAGCACGTCGCCGCGGCGCAGTCGATCCTCCCCGAGGAGGAGTGGGGCCTCATGCAGACCCCGCTCGACGTGCCGCTCGTCCAGTTCGGCCGGCAGGTCCGCCGCCCGCGGCGCTGGTACCACACCTGCTCGGGCGAGCACGCGGCGATCCTCCGCGGCTGCCGCCTGCGCGGCTGGAGCCGGGCCGGCTACACCCTGCCGTCGCACCCGTTCACGCAGGGCTACCTGGAGGTCCTGCGCCGGTTCCTCGGCCCGCGCTGGGAGCCCCTGCGGGTGGCGCGGGACGGCTGCGGGCTGCCGACGGTGAGCAACACCGTCTCGGAGCTGGCGACGCTCTACGCGGCGCTCGTGGCCACGCGGCGCGAGGACTGGATCTGGGAGGCGATGATGCGCCACCCGGACGTCGTCGGCGGCTTCAACCGCCTCGACAGCACGATCCTCAAGCGCTGCGAGGGGCGCGTGCTCGCGAAGGAGGGCGCCGACGGCCTCCTCGGCCTGGCGATCGAGCACCCCGACTACCCCGACGGCCTGGGCGTGGTCATCAAGATCGCCCACGGCTGGAACCCGCGCGCGACGTGGTACGTGGCGCGCGGCGTCCTGGGCGTGCTCGGCTTCGAGCTGAGGAACCCGTACTCGCTCCACCGGCAGAAGGCGTTCCTCGTCCCGGGGATCGTGCCGCCCGAGCGGCTCGGGGCGCTCGAGCGCGTCGCGACGTGGGACGACTGGGACCCGGACCGGGACCGGTACGAGTACCCGTACTTCGAGGAGCCCCGCGGGCCGTGAGCCCGGGGATGTCGGCGGTATGCGTTAGGGTCGTGTTCGGTCGCGGGGCCGCCCGTTGCCCGGCCACGGCCCGGAGGTAGCCTCCAGGCGTGCGTGCGAGCAAGCGGAGACAGGCGGACCTCGTCGGCCGGCTGGCGAGGTTCGTCATGTCGGACACGCTCGGGGCGGAGTTCCTGGAGACGCTGCGGCGCGTCGAGGAGGCCTTGCAGGGCCTCGACCACGCGCTGATCGGCGGTCAGGCCGTGTTCTTCTCCGGCTACCCGCGGTTCACGGAGGACGTGGACATCGGGGTGGTCGTGCCCGTGCGTGAGGCGGCCGCGCGGCTGGCCCGGGCGGGGTTCCGGCCGGTCCAGGGCGCTCGCTTCATCCATCCGACCACGAAGGTCGAGGTGGACCTCGTCAAGCTCCCGCGCTGCACGATCCCCTACGTGAAGCGGCCCGCGCGGGTGACGGCGGGGCCGGCGCTCGAGCTGCCGGTCCTGGCGCTGCCGGCCCTCGTGGCCCTGAAGGTCAAGGTGGGCCGGCTCAAGGACGAGGCCGACGTCGTCGAGCTGCTCAAGCACGGCGCCGTCCCCGACCGCGACGAGGTCGTGCGCCTGCTGCGGAGCATGGGCGAGCCGGCCGAGGGCTACGACCGCCTGGTCCGCCGGGCGGAGGAGGAGGGGCGCGCGACGTGAGGACGCTCAGCCAGTTCATCGCCGGCCGCGAGCAGCCGCCGCGCTCGGGAGAGCACATGGACGACGTGGCCCCGGCCACGGGCGAGGTCGTGGCCCGGGTCCCGCGCGGCGGCGCGGCCGACGTGGCCGACGCGGTCGAGGCGGCGCGGGCCGCGCTCGACGGCGCCTGGGGCAGGACGTCGACCGAGGAGCGCGCGCGCCTGCTCGACGCGATCGCCGACCGGATCGAGGCGAGGCTGGATGACCTCGCCGCCCTGGAGAGCCTCGACACGGGCAAGCCGCTGCGGCTGGCGGCGACGATCGACATCCCGCGCGCGGTCGCCAACTTCAGGTTCTTCGCCGGCGCGATCCGCCACGACCGGACCGACTGCCACCTGACCGACGGCCCGCCCGGGCCGGCGCTGAACTACACGCTGCGGCGCCCGCTGGGCGTCGTCGGGCTGATCTCCCCCTGGAACCTGCCGCTCTACCTGCTGAGCTGGAAGGTCGCCCCGGCCCTCGGCATGGGCAACGCCGTCGTGGCCAAGCCGAGCGAGCTGACCCCGCTGACCGCCTCGGCGCTGGCGGAGATCACGGCCGAGGTGGGCCTCCCGCCGGGCGCGTTCAACCTCGTCCACGGGCTCGGCCCCGAGGCGGGCCAGGCGCTCGTCGAGCACCCGGGCGTGTCGGCGATCTCGTTCACGGGCGGCACGGCCACGGGCGCGCGGGTCGCCGCGACGGCCGCGCCCGTGTTCAAGAAGCTCTCGCTCGAGCTCGGCGGCAAGAACCCGACGCTCGTCTTCGCCGACGCCGACCTCGACCAGGCCGTCGAGGGCGCCGTCCGCGCCGGCTTCACCAACCAGGGCCAGGTGTGCCTCTGCGGCTCGCGCCTGCTCGTCGAGCGGAGCGTGCACGACCGCTTCCTCGAGGCCTTCGTCGCCCGCGTGAAGGCCCTGCGCCTCGGCGACCCGAGGGACCCCGCGACCGACCTGGGCGCCCTGATCTCGCTCGCGCATCGCGACAAGGTCGAGGGCTACCTGCGGCTGGCGCGCGAGGAGGGCGGCCGCGTGCTCTGCGGCGGCGAGCGGCCGGCGTTGCCGGCGCCGCTCGACCGGGGCGCGTTCCTCGGGCCGGCGGTCGTCGCCGGCCTGCCGGCGACCTGCCGCACGGCGACCGAGGAGATCTTCGGGCCGGTCGTCACCGTGCACCCGTTCGACACGGAGGCCGAGGCGCTGGCCCTGGCCAACGGCGTCCGCTACGGCCTCTCGGCCTCGGTTTGGACGCGCGACCTGTCCCGCGCGCATCGCGTCTCGGCCGCGCTGGACACGGGGATGGTGTGGGTGAACACCTGGCTCCTGCGCGACCTGCGCACGCCGTTCGGCGGCGTGAAGGACAGCGGCGTCGGCCGCGAGGGCGGGGCCTACTCGCTCGAGTTCTTCAGCGAGGCGCGCAACGTGTGCGTGAAGCTGTGAGCGGAGGAGGGTCCGATGGCCCGCGGTGAGATCGTCCTGGGCGCCCTGGCGCCGCACCCCCCGCACCTCGTCTACGCGGAGAACCCGCCGCAGAACGAGCCGCGCGCCGAGTGCGGCTGGGAGGAGCTGCGCTGGGGCTACGAGCGGCTGCGGCGCAACCTGGCGAAGAAGGACCACGACGTCCTGATCGTCCACTCGCCGCACTGGCGCACGCACGTCGGCCACCACTTCCTCGGCGTGCCGCACTTCGAGAGCCTGTCGGTCGACCCGATCTTCCCGAACCTGTTCCGGTTCCACTACACGCTCGACGTCGACGTGGGTCTGGCCGAGGCGATCCACGACGAGGCGAAGGCGGCCGGCCTCGTGACGAAGATGATGCGGAACCCGAACTTCCGCGTCGACTACGGGACGATCATCTCCTGCCACCTGACCAACCCGGCCTGGGACAAGCCGATCGTCGGGATCAGCTCGAACGGCGCGTTCTTCTACTACAGCGACGAGGTCGGCCAGGCGGAGATGATCGCGCTGGGCCAGGCCACGCGCCGCGCCGTCGAGCGGAGCGGCAAGCGCGCCGTGCTCCTGGCGAGCAACTCGCTCAGCCACCGCCACTTCACGGAGGAGCCCGCGGTCCCCGAGGACATGACGCACGAGCACGTCTACCACCACGGCCAGTACCTCTGGGACATGCGCGTGCTGGACCTCATGCGCAAGGGCAAGACGCGGCAGCTCGTGGACGAGCTGCCCGACTTCATCGAGCAGGCCGTCAGCGAGGCCAAGGCGGGCAGCCTGACGTGGCTCATGGCGGCGCTCGACTTCCCGGAGTACCCGGCCGAGGTCCACGCCTACGGCAGCGTCATCGGCACGGGCAACGCGGTCGTCGAGTGGGACCCGGGCTCCGCCAAGGTCGGGGCCGGCGCCGCGGGGAGGCGGGCGTGAGCGGCAAGGTCGTGCGCGGCTACATCGTCGCGGGCATGCCGCACCCGCTCCTGGCGCCCGAGCGCTCGCCCGCCTGGCAGAAGCTGCGCGCCGGCTACGACCGGGTGCGCGCCGAGCTCGAGGCGACGGACGCCGACCTGCTCGTGCTCTACAGCACGCAGTGGCCGAGCGTGATCGGTCATCAGCTCCAGGCCGACCCCGAGCCCGAGTGGGTGCACGTCGACCCGGAGTGGCACGACCTCGGCGACCTGCCCTACCGGTTCCGGATCGACGCCGGCTTCGCGAAGGAGTACGAGGCCTGCGCCCGCGCCCGCGGGCTCCACGCGCGCACGGTCGCCTACAAGGGCTTCCCGATCGACACCGGCTCGATCGTGGCGCTGAAGCTCCTGAACCCGGACAACCGGCTGCCGGCGACGATCGTCTCGTGCAACATGTACGCGGACCGCGCCGAGACGCTCGTCCTCGGCAAGGCCGCCCGCGACGCGGTCGAGCGGGGCGGGCGGCGCGCGGTGGCCGTCGCCGTGACGGCGCTCTCGAACCGCCTGTTCACCCACGAGATCGACCCGCGCGAGGACCGGATCTCCTCGCTCAAGGACGACGAGTGGAACCGGAAGCTCCTGGAGCTCCTGGCCGAGGGGCGCCTCGAGGACGTGGCTCAGCTCGCGCGCGAGTTCAGCGCCCAGGCCAACGCCGACAGCAAGCTCAAGGCGGTCTGGTGGCTGGCGTCGTTCCTCGGCCAGCACAACGACTACGAGGGGACGGTGTTCGAGTACCAGCCTGTGTGGGGCACCGGCGCCGCGCTCGTCGGCCTGGCCCCGAGCACGCGGCCGGCGGCGAGCAAGGAGTTCGACGAGGAGGACGTCGAGGTCTTCCGGGGCGACCGCAACGTCCTCTCGGCGGGCGTGGCCCCCGGCGCGCCCGCCCCGGCGGACCCCGCGCCGCGCGCCGGTGGCGCGCCTGCGGCCGCGCCGGCGTCCGCGCCCTCGTCCGCGCCGGGGGGCGAGGTCGTCATGGCCAGCGGCGCGCCCGCGCCGGTCGGCGCCTACCCGCACGCGCGCCGCGTGGGCGACCTCCTCTACCTCTCGGGCGTGGGCCCCCGTCAGCCGGGGACGAACGCGATCCCCGGCGGGCCGGTGCGCGACGCGCAGGGGCGGCCGCAGGCCTACGACGCCGCGGCGCAGACCCGGGCCACGATCGAGAACGTGAAGGCGATCCTCGAGGCGGCAGGCTCGTCGCTCGACAAGGTCATCGACGTGACCGCCTTCCTGATCGACATGGACCGCGACTTCGCCGCCTACAACGCGGTCTACAAGGAGTACTTCGCCCCGGTCGGCGCGACGCGCACGACGCTGGCGATCTCGGCCCTGCCCACGCCGATCGCGGTGGAGCTGAAGGTGATCGCGCTAGTGTGATCGCGGCTGCGGCCGAGGATGGCGGGGCGCTGCGGTGCGTCGGGGGCGGCGGGGGGGGGCCCCCCCCCCCCGGGGGGGGGGGGGGGGCCGGGGGCCCCGTCCCTCGCCTTCGCGCCGCATCGCCTCGCCCTCCTCGGCCTCGCCTGAGGCTCCTGCTGCGGAAGCGCGGTGAGGTGTGCTCGGAGGCGGCTCGGCCGTCTGCGAAGACGGGTTCGAGGACAGGCCCTGGTGTGATCGCGGCTTTGGCCGCGGCAGCGCCGCGTGGGGTGGCTCGCCTGACGCTCCTGCTGCGAAGGCGCGGTGAGGTGTGCTCGGAGGCGGCTCGGCCGTCTGCGAGGAAGGGCTTCGAGGACAGGCTGCAACGCCGACCCTGGCTCCCGCCAGAATCGACGTTGAAGCCCGACCAGGATCACCACGGGGGGCACGGAGGGCACGGACGAACACCCCTGGGCGCTCCTCCGTGTCCGCCGTGGTGAGGCCCCTCGAGAGTCACGCGCGCGTGACCCGGTCACGCCCGTGCGACGCGCCGCTTGCACCTGCGCGCCGCTCGCCCGGCCCCCGGCTTGCGAGGAGGGTCCCCCGGAGGACCCGTGCCCAGCCCGACCCAGGTGATCCCCGAGGAGGCGAGCTGCGAGGGGCCGGTCGGCGCCGGCCACGACCTCGTCCCTCCGCCGCTCACCGACGACGCCCCGCTGTGGCGCCGCGAGCCGTACCGGCTCCTGTTCCCCCTCGGCGTGGTCCTGGGCTGGGTCGGCGTGGCCAAGTGGCTGCTGCTGGCCACGGCCGGTGTGGGGACGTTCTCGTCGGCCGACCACGCGATCGCCCAGGTCCAGGGCTTCATGATGTGCTTCGCGGCCGGCTTCCTGCTCACGGCCATCCCGCGCCGGACGGGCAGCGCGCCGGCCTCGGCGGGCGTCGTCGTCGTGGCGGCCCTCGCGCCGACCCTCACCACGATCGCCGCCGTGTTCGAGCGGTTCGCCTGGTCGCAGGTCGCCTGGCTCGTCCTCGTCGCCACGCTGGTCGGGTTCGTCGTCCGCCGCCTGCGCGGCGGGGCGGCGGCCCGGCGGCGGCCGCCCGTCGCGTTCGTGTGGGTGCCGCTCTCGTTCCTCATGGGCCTGGCCGGCTCGCTCCTCATGGCGCTCCGCGCGCTCGGCCCCGAGTGGCGCCCCCTGCACACCGTCGGCAAGGGCCTCCTCGTCCAGGGCATGTTCGTGGGCCTGATCCTGGGCGTCGGGAGCATGGTCATCCCGCTCATCACGCGCGCGACCGCGCCACCCGACGCCGGCCCGCGCGACCGCCGGGCGCTCGCCTCGCACCTCCTGGCGGCGCTGCTCCTCGCCGGGAGCTTCGTCGTGGAGGAGTACGTGGACGCGCGCGCCGGCCTCGGCGTGCGCGGCCTCGTCGCGCTCGTCGTCCTCGTCGGCGCCGCGGGCCTCGCCCGCCGGCCGACCCTGCCGGGCCTGCATCGCTGGCTCGTGTGGCTGGGCGCCTGGTGCGTCCCGGTCGGGCTGCTCCTCGCCGCGGCCTTCCCGGCCCAGCGCACGGGCGCCCTGCACGTGCTCTTCCTCGGCGGCTTCGCCGCGCTGGCGCTCTCGGTCGCCGTCCACGTGACCCTGGCCCACGCCGGCGACGAGCGCCGCCTCCTCGGGCGCCCCTGGCAGGTGGCCGCGCTCGGCCTCCTGCTCGTCGCCGCGCTGGCGCTGCGGCTCGCCGTCAGCTTCGACCCCGCCCGCCTGTGGCTGTGGCTCGGGCTCTCCGCGGCCGCGTTCCTCCTGGCGACCGCGGCCTGGGCGGCGCTCGCCGCGCCGCGGCTCCTGCGGGAGGCCTGACCGCGTATCGTGGCGGCATGCCGAGGCTGATCGACATCTCCCCGCTCGTGAGCGAGCGCATCGCGGTGTGGCCGGACGACGTGCCCTACCGGCGCCGCGCGTCGCTGAGCATCGCGCAGGGGGCGAACATCGACCTGAGCGCGGTCGAGACGACCGTGCACCTGGGCGCGCACGCCGACGCGCCCTCGCACTACGCCGCCGGCGCGCCCGACATCGCCGCGCGCCCCCTCGAGCTCTACTACGGGCCCTGCCAGGTCATGTGGGTCGACGTGGCCCGCGGCGCGCGCGTCCTGCCCGAGCACCTGCCCGACGAGGTCGCGACCCCGCGGCTCCTCCTGCGGACGGGCACCTTCCCCGACCCCGAGGCCTGGAACGCGGACTTCGCCAGCCTCTCGCCGGAGCTGATCGAGCACCTGGCCGCGCGCGGCGCGGTGCTCGTCGGGATCGACACCCCCTCGGTGGACCCGTACGACGACCGGGCGCTCCTCACGCACCAGGCGCTGCTGCGCCACGGCATCGCCAACCTCGAGGGGCTCGTCCTCGAGCAGGCGCCGCCGGGGCGCTACACGCTCGTCGCCCTGCCGCTCCGCCTCGAGGGCGCCGATGCCTCGCCCGTCCGCGCGGCGCTCGTCGCCGAGCGCTGAGCGCGACCCGCGCTTGCACGGCGGCGCCGGACGAGCGACGATCCCCGCGTGGCGACCTGCAGGAGCTGCGGCGGCGACAACGCCGGGAGCGCGACGCGCTGCCAGTACTGTGACCAGCCGCTCCAGGCGGTCCGGACGCTCGAGGTCCACTGGCAGGTGCGCGCCGGCCAGGGCCCGGTGGGCCGCGGCATCCTGCGCGTGAGCGCCCCCGCGTCGGCCGGGGCGGACCCGGCGCGCGTCGCCGCCGAGGCGGCCTTCGGCGCGGCGATCACCGCGCTCGGCCCGCAGGCGACGGCCGAGCAGGTCCAGCCGCTCATGGCCCAGCGCCTCCCCGCGCTCCTGCCCCCCGGCCACTCGCTCGAGGCGCTCACGGTCGAGCAGGTGAGCGCCTTCGTCCCCATGGCCCGGGGGGTCGACGCGGCGGCGTCCGTCGGCGAGGGGTCGGCCGCGGCCGCGGGCGGCTGCGGCCCCCTGGCCTGCCTCGCCCTGGCGATGGGCCTGTGCTGCCTCACCTCGGGCCTGTTCGGCATCGTCGGCGCGCAGTCCGACGCCGAGATCGCCGCGCGCCTCGGCGCGACGAAGGTGATGACCGCCGAGGAGGCCAGCCGGGCGAGCGGCCCCGTGGCGGTCGAGAACGTCCTCCCCGTGGTCGGGGCGGGCGCCCCTGTCACCTCCGACGGCGTCGTGTGCCTGTGGCTCTCCGAGCCCGGCCCCGGAGGCGCGGCGAGGTCGCGGTGGGTCGACTCGTTCCGCGTGGGAGCGCTCGAGGTGCGCCCCGACGCGACGACGACGTGGGACGCGCCGGTCACGCTCGTGGCGCCGGTGGGGACCCACACCCGGGGGGTCGAGGCGATCCGCGCCGACCGGCCCGTGACCGTCGCCGGCGATGCGGCCAACGGCGTGATCGGCGGCGGCCCCGGCAGCGTCGTCTCGACCCGCCCCTCCCGCGACGCCGTGCTGCGCGAGCTCGAGCGGAAGGCGCGCGACGGGCGCGCCGCCACGGTGGTGATCACCGTCATCGGGGCGCTGCTCCTGGTCACGGGGTGGGCCCTGCGCCGGCGCCGCTGAGCCGTCCCGGCGCCTGCGCGGGGTCTCAGCCCGCGAGCGCGGTCAGCTCCGCAGGAGCCCCTTCGCCTCGAGCCGCGCGCGGAAGTCGTCGATCGTGCGCTGATAGCCGACGCGCCGGGCCACCGTCGGCGTCCAGCCGAGCAGGTCGCGCGCGCGCGTGATGTCGGGGCGGCGGACCTTCGGGTCGCCCGGCGGCAGCGGCCTGAACACGAGCTCGCTCCGGCTCCCGGTGAGCTCGAGCACCTCGCGCGCGGCCTGCAGGAGGGTGATCTCCTCGGGGTTCCCGATGTTCACCGGCTCCCACACGTCCGAGCGCAGGAGGCGGTCGATCCCGTCCACGAGGTCCGACACGAAGCCGAACGAGCGCGTCTGCGAGCCGTCGCCGTAGACCGTCAGCGGCTCGCCCGTGAGCGCCTGCGTGATGAAGTTCGGCAGGGCGCGCCCGTCGTCGAGCTGCATGCGCGGGCCGTAAGTGTTGAAGATGCGGACGATCCGCGTCTCGACGCCGTGCACGCGCCGGTAGGCCATGGTCAGCGCCTCGGCGAAGCGCTTCGCCTCGTCGTAGACGCCGCGGATGCCGATGCAGTTGACGCGGCCCAGGTAGCTCTCGGGCTGCGGGTTGACCTCGGGGTCGCCGTAGACCTCGCTGGTCGACGCGAGGAGGAAGCGCGCCTTCTTCGCCTTGGCCAGGCCGAGCGCGTTGTGCGTGCCGTGGGCCCCGACCTTCATGATCTGGATGGGCAGCCGCTCGAAGTCGGCCGGCGACGCCGGCGACGCGAAGTGGAGCACGTTGTCCACGGGCCCCGGCACGTCGATGTAGGTGGTGACGTCGTGCAGGCGGAAGCGGAAGCGCTCGTCGCCCTCGAGGTGCGCGACGTTGTCGCGGCTCCCCGTGAGCAGGTTGTCGATGCAGATGACCTCGTGGCCCTGCGCGACGAAGTGCTCGCACAGGTGCGAGCCGATGAACCCGGCCCCGCCGGTGACGACCGTGCGCGGCACGGCTCAGCCCCTCGCCCGCGGCGACAGCTCGAGCTTGCGCCCGCGGCCGATGCCGTAGTACTCGAAGCCCGCCTCCTCGACGCGCGCCGGCTCGAAGATGTTGCGGCCGTCGAAGATGATCGGCTGCCGGAGCGACGCCCTGATCCGCTCCCAGTCGGGGCGGCGGAACTCGTTCCACTCGGTGCAGATCGCCAGCGCGTCGGCGCCCTCGAGCGCCCGGTACTGCTTCTGCGCGTACTGGATCCTGTCGCCCAGCACGGCGCGGGTCGTCTCGGTCGCCGCCGGGTCGTAGGCGTGGACGGTGGCGCCGGCCTCGAGCAGGAGGCCGATCACGGTCAGCGAGGGCGCCTCGCGCATGTCGTCGGTGCGCGGCTTGAACGCCAGGCCCCAGATCGCGATCCGCTTGCCCTTCAGGTCGCCGCCGAAGCGCGCGCTGATCTTGTCGAACAGGACCCGCTTCTGCGTGCGGTTCACCTCGTTGGTGGCGGCGAGCAGCTTGAGGTCCATGCCGGCGTTCTTGCCGGTGTAACCGAGGGCGTCCACGTCCTTGGGGAAGCAGTTGTGGACGACGAGGCCGCCCGTCGTCACGAACGTCTCGGGCCCGGGGACCTCGAGCGAGTAGACCCAGCCCTGGTAGGGGCGGCGACGGACCTCGGTCACGCGGACCCAGGCCGACGCGTCCCCCTCGAAGCGCCGGTACCCCGTTGGGGCGATGCGCTTCAGCTGGCGCGCGACGCTCCCGACGAGGTCGGCGCGCTGGGCCGGCTTCACCAGGTCGACCAGCCGCTCGACCTGGTCGGCGCCGGAGACCACGAGCCAGTGCGTGTCGACGGTCGACTTCGCGGTGCGGCCCACCTTGGTCCGCGCCACGATGCCGAGGTCCCCGAGGAGCCGGAGGAGGCCGTCCGCCAGCTCCGGGCTGGCCGTGCCGTGCTCGAGCACGACGCTCGGGCCGCCGTTGACGCGCGACCACGACCCGTCGCCCTGCCAGACCCCGGCGAGCAGCGCCCGGCGGTGGGCCTCGGGCTGCTCCCAGACGAGGTCGGGGACGCGCTGCGCGTAGCAGTCGGCGCCGAGGCCGAGCTCACCCAGCCACCAGGTCGCCAGGAGGCGCGACGAGACGGTCACCTGGGTCGTGGTGGACCGCCGGAGGACCGTCGCCTTGACGCCCAGCCGCTCCCAGAAGGCCGCCACCTCCTCGACGAGGGCGTCCTCGTCGGTCGGGTGGAACGACCAGGAGAGCCGGTGCCGACGCCCGTCGACCGAGCAGTGACCCTCGGCGATGTAGAGCCCGACGACGCGCCAGAACGCCTCGTCGAGGTCGAGGCCGGTCGGCACGTAGGTGCCGTTCTTCGCCGTCCCGAGCGCGGCGCCCTCGAGCGCCACCCCCAGCGCGCGCGCCTCGTGGAGGCGGAGCGCGCCGTTGCGGACGATGTCGTGGGCGCGCGATGCGGGCGAGGCGTGCTCGCCGAGGCGCTCGATCGCGGCCCGGACGACGCGGACGTCCAGCGCCGCGGCGACCGCGGGGGCCAAGCGGACGATCACCTCGTCCTGGCGCACGCCGAGCCGCTCGAGGCTCCCGAGCAGGTCGACGCGGCGCGGCGCCTCGCCCTGCTCGCGCCCCTGCGCCAGGGGCAGCCAGTGGTCGGCGGTCAGCTCGGCGGCGAGCACGACGCGCCGCGGACCGTGCGCCGCGTCGGAGGCGACGAACGGGTGGTCGGGCGTGCAGCGGACCCGGCGGCCCATCTTCGTGCGCACCTCGAGCGCCTCGCCCTCGAAGGGGCGGCGGGTGACGGCGGAGACCGGCCGCCACGACGGCGCGCCCGTCGACGGCTCCCAGGAGAGGACCTCGAGCCCCTCCGGCGCGACCGCGCCGGCCTCATCGCCCGCCCCGGGCGCGAGCGCCGCGAACAGGCGGTCGAAGCGGGTCAGCCGGACCCGCCCGCCCTGGCGCACCAGGACGGTCTCGCGGCCGAGGAGGCAGCTGCCCCCGTAGCCGATGCCCGGGAACAGGAACGAGTGTCCGATCCGCGCATCGCTGCCCATCCCCTGCCGCACCTGGTTGATGTCGGCGCCGACGCGGTCGGCGAGGTTGGCCAGCTCGTTCATGAACGAGATGCGCGCGGCGAGCAGCGCGTTGGCGCCGTACTTCGTCAGCTCGGCCGAGACGTTGTCCATGACGAGGATCGGGTTGCCCGTGCGCACGAAGGGGTCGTAGAGCTCCTTCATGATCAGGGCCACGCGTGGGTCGTCGGTGCCGATCACGACGCGGTCGGGCTTGAGGAAGTCGTCGACCGCGTGGCCCTCCTTGAGGAACTCGGGGTTGCTGACGACGTCGAAGGGGAGCTTCGTGGCGGCCGCCACGCGCTTGCGCACCTCGGCGGCCGTGCCCACGGGGACGGTCGACTTGAGGACGAGGATCGTGTGCTCCTCCATGGCGCGGGCCACGTCCTCGGCGGCCTTGTAGACGTAGCGCATGTCGGGCGAGCCGTCGGGCGCGGACGGGGTCCCGACGCAGAGGAACACGATCCGCGTGCGGCGGACGGCGTCGGCCAGGTCGGTCGTGAACCGGAGGCGCTCGCCCTGGACGTTGCGCTCGATCATCTGGTCGAGGCCCGGCTCGTAGATCGGGACCTCGCCGCGGTTCAGCCGCTCGATCTTCTTCTCGTCGATGTCGACGCACCAGACGTCGTTGCCGTTGTCGGCGAAGCAGGTCCCGGTGACGAGGCCGACGTAGCCGGTGCCGATGACGGAGATCTTCATGCGTGTCGCGCGCTCCTGCCGTTGGCGGCACATGATAGACGTGCCCTGCAAGGGAGTCGACGGCGGCGCCCAGGCGGCGGCCGGCCGCGCGCTCCTCGGGCGCCCCGGGCGTCCCGCGGCGGCGGCGGCCGCGTGGCCAGGGGGCCTCGGCCCGGCCGAGGCGCCGGAACCGAGGGGCCACGCGCGTCCCCGCCAGGTGTCCTGGTCGCCGGCCACGAGGGCCGTATCTTCGGGCGCCATGGAGTCGACCTTCGCCCGGCCACCGCGCCCTCTCTCCCGCGCCGAGGTGCGCGAGGTCGATCGCCGGGCGATCGAGGACCTGGGCCTCCCGGGCCTCGTCCTCATGGAGAACGCCGGCCGCGGCCTGACCGCGGCCGTCGACCGCGACCTGCGCGCGCGGGGCGCGCCGCCGGGGGCCGAGGTCCTGGTCGTCTGCGGACGCGGCAACAACGGCGGCGACGGCTTCGTCCTCGCGCGCCACCTCCTGCTCCTCGGCTGGCGGCCGCGCGTGGCCCTCGCCGGCCGCCTCGCGCTGGTCGACCGCGGGACCGACGCCGGCGTGAACCTCGCCGTGCTCGAGCGCGCGGGGGAGCAGGTCGACGAGGCGCCCGACGGGGCCGCCCTGGCCGCCTGGCTCGCGGCGCGGCCCGGGGCGGCGCTGGTCGTCGACGCGCTCTACGGGACGGGCCTCGAGGGCGCCCTGCGCGAGCCGGGCCTCGGCCTCGTCCGCGCCCTCGATCAGGACCCGCGGCCGAGGGTCGCGGTCGACATCCCCTCGGGCCTCGACTCCGACCGGGGCGTCCCGCTGGGCGCCGCCGCGCGGGCCGTTCGCACGGTGACCTTCGTGCACGAGAAGGTCGGCTTCGCCGCGCCCGGGGCGCGGGTCTACACGGGCGAGGTCGAGGTCGTCGCGATCGGCTGCCCGGCGTTCGCGTGGTCGCACGTGGTCTGATCGGGGGTGCTCGCGCGGGGGGGCGTCAGGCCGCCGCGCTCGCCGGGGGCGCGGCCGCGCGTTCGCACGGCGCGCCGGCCGCCGCCGGCTCGCCGCGCCCGAGGAGCCAGGGCGCGAGCACGACGACGAGCGTGGGCGTGACCACGAGGTCGGCGACCAGCGCCACGAGCACCACGACCGCGGACATGAGCCCGAAGTAGACGTTCACGAGGAAGTGCCCGCAGGCGAGCGCTCCGAAGCCCGCCGCGAGGGCCACGCTCGTGGTCACGAGCGGGCGGCCGAGCTCCCCCAGCGCCTGCGCGACCGCGTCCTCCGCGGGCCGGTCGGGCGCGGCCCGCAGGGAGCGGGTCAGGCGCGCCAGGAGGTGCGTCGTGTCGTCGACGACCAGCCCGAGCACGACCCCGGCGATCATGACGGTCCCCACGTCCAGGCGGATGCCGAGCGCCCCCATGAGGCCGCCGCCGACCACGACGGGCAGGACGTTGGGGACCATGGAGACGAGGCCGAGGCGCAGCGAGCGCGCCAGCGCCACCATGCAGACGGTGACGGTCACGAAGGCGAGCAGGAGCGACTTCAGCTGGCTGCGCAGCAGGTGGTCGTACATGGTCGCCATCAGGTGCACGTAGCCCGTGACCTCGACGTCCACCCCGGCGGCCGCCAGGGCCGGGTCCGCCGCGCGCGCCGCCACGCGCTCGATGACCTCGAGCGGCCGGTCGGTCATGGACATCTGCGTGCGCAGGCTGAGCCGGCCGCCGCGGTGGTCGGGCTGGACGAGGCGGCCGAGCTGCTCGTCCGACGCGAGCACGAGGAGGTACTGCGCGGCCAGCTCCCGCGCCGCGGGGAGGCCGTCCTCGCCGGCGAAGGCGCGGTGCAGGTCGCTCATGGGGTCGAGGAGCGACTGGCTGTAGGAGACGCCGCGCTCGCGCTCGAGGTCGCGGCGCAGGGCCTCGAGCCGCGCCAGCGCGGCCGGGTCCTCGAGGCCCGCCTCCCCGCGCGCGCGCACCCACAGCTCGAGGTTCGCGGTGCCCCCGAGGGTGGCGTCGATCCGCTCGGTCGCGCGGCGCACGGGGTCGTCGCGGCGGAAGTACTCCACCGGGTTCACCCCCACCTCGAGGCGGGCCAGCCCGGCCAGCGAGGCGGCCACCACGAGCGCCGCGCCCCACAGCACCGCCAGGCGCCCCCGGCGGCCGAGTCGGCCGACGCGCGCCGCCCAGTGCGGGCCGGGCGCGGGCGCCGCGCGCGCCGCGACGACGGAGGCGAGCAGCGGCGCCAGGGTGAACGTGGCCGCCCAGCAGAGCGCCACCCCCAGGGCGGCCTGCAGGCCGAACTCGCGGATCGGCAGGATCTCGCCCGCGCAGAGGGACAGCATCCCCAGCGCCGTGGTCGCCGTGGTCAGCGTGCAGGGGACGAACACGCCGGCCGCCGCGGCGCAGATGGCGTCCTCGCGCGCCAGCCCCCGCGCGAGGCCCGCGCGCAGCTCGCTCACCAGGTGGACCCCGTCCGCCACGCCGACGGCCAGGACCACGCACAGGAGGTTGCTCGAGGTGATCCCCAGCTCGTGGCCGATCAGGCCCATCGCGCCGAGGAGCCAGCAGGTGGCGGCGGCGACGACGCCGACCGGGACGAGCGCGTGCGCCAGGCTGCGCAGGGACACCCAGAGCACGCCGAGGAGGAGGGCCAGCCCCAGCGGCGCCAGGGCCGCGAGGTCGCGCTCGGTGTGGCGGACGAACGCCTCGTCGAAGACCGGCGGCCCGCTGAGCACGACCTCGACGTCCGGCACCTCGGCGGCGCCCGCCGCGGCGAGGGCGCGGCGCAGGCCGTCCACGAGCGCCAGCTTGCCGTCGATCGTCTGCGCCTCGCGCCGCAGCTCCACGAGCATCGACGTGGCCGGCGCCGGCCCGTCGACGACCAGGCCGCGGGCGGCGCGCAGCGAGGCCGCCCGGGCCCACAGCGCGTCGACGCCGGCCGGGTCGGCGGGCAGGGTCGCGGCCAGGGGGCCCGTGTCCAGGGCGTCGTCGCCCCGCGGCTGGACCACGGCGGCGTTCGTCACCCAGCGCGTGCGGTGGACCTCGGGGAGGCGCTCGGCCGCGCGGCGCACGCGCTCCATGAGCGCCAGGCCGGCCGGCGTGCGCGCGCCCGGGCCGATCGCGGCCACCACCACGAACTCGTCCGCGCCGAAGCGCTCGCGGAAGGCGTGGTAGCGCCCCAGGCTGGCGTCGTCCTCGAGGAACCACGCCTCGATCGAGCCCTGGACGGTCAGCCGCGAGGCCCCCACGAGGCTGCCCGCCGTGACCAGCGCCAGCAGCGCCGCGGCCGCCGCCCGGCGGCGCAGGAGGAGCCGCAGCGCGCCCTCGAGCCAGGTCACGCCGGGCCCAGGGCGGTCAGGCGCAGCAAGAGCTCGCGGCGCGGACGGAGCGAGATGAGCGCCTCGCAGGCGACCGGGCCCGGGCGGGTGGGCGCGACCTCGAAGCGGCGCAGGACCTCGCGCAGGGCCAGCTTCAGCTCGACCAGCGCCAGGCGGTCGCCCGGGCACAGGCGCGGCCCGGCGCTGAACGGCAGGTAGGTCAGCCCGTCCGTGCCGCCCTGCGGCGGCGGGCCGGCGGCGAAGCGCTCCGGCCGGAACGCGTCGGGCTCGGGCCACAGGTCGGCGCGGCGGTGGATGGCGTAGGGGCTGACCATCACCGTCGCGCCGGCGGGGAGGTGCAGGTCGCCCAGGCGGTCGTCGGCCACCGCCTCGCGCCCGAGCGACCAGACGGGCGGGAACAGGCGCAGGGCCTCGTGGATCACGGCGTCGAGCGGGGTCCAGGCGCCCAGCCACGGGCCCAGGGCCTCGCCGTCGCCCGGGAGCCCCTCGCGGGCGCGCCGCTGCGCGTCGGGGTGGGTGGCGAGGAGGTGCAGGCACCACGTGAGCGACACGGCCACCGTCTCGTGCCCGGCGAGCAGGAAGGTGACGAGCTGGTCGCGCAGCCACACGCGCGGCGCGAGGGCGGGGTCGGGCAGGGCGCGCGAGGCCTGGAGGAGCACCGACAGCAGGTCCGGCCCCGGCGCGCGCGCGGCGGCGGCGTCGATCCACCGGTAGAGGACGGCGTCGAGGCGCGCCCGGGCGCGCGCGAAGCGCAGCCGGCCGGGCGTGGGCAGGCGCGCCGCCAGGTCGACCGGGGCCCCCAGGCGCGCGTCGAGGTGGCGCAGGCCCGCCGAGACGGCGCGCGTGATCTCGTCGAGGTCCACCGGGTCGGCGTCGACGTCCAGCGCCGCGCGCGCGAAGGCGCGCAGGGCCAGCCGCGTCGTTGCGGCGCCGGTCGGAAGGACGCCGCCGGGCGCCCCCCAGCCGGCGACCTCCTCGGCCACCACGTCCTTCAGGGCGGCGGCCATGCGCATCACCGGCTCCTGGCGGAACACGGGCGCCGTCGCCGAGCGCGCGTGGCGCCACACGTCGTCGTGCGAGGTCACGAGCCCGTCGCCCAGGAGCGAGTGGACGATCTTCCAGTCGAAGCTCTTGCGGTAGTTCTTGTTGTTCGTGAGCAGCACGTGGCGCGCGAGGCGCGGGCAGCTCACCAGGTGGAAGGGCTTGCCGGGCACCGGCACGCGGACGACCGGCCCGTGCGCCGCCGCGATGCGGCGGATCGTCTCGGCGCGGTCGCCGATGAGCCCCGGCACGTGGCGCAGGAAGCCGAGGAACGAGAGCCGCGGGACGGGCCGGGCCGGCTCAGGCGGCGACGGCGACGGGGACGACGACGGGTTCGGGGGCGGGCTCGGGGACGGGGACGAGGCGGGCCCGGAGGAGGGCGACGGTCTCGTCGTGGCTGCGGGGGGCGCCGCCGAGGTGGACGACGTGACGGGCGAGGGTGTCATGGTCCTTCACCATCAGCAGGGCCCAGACCTGGAAGAAGTCGAGCCCCTCGAGCACGAGCGCGCCCTGATCGCGGTACGTGTCGAGGTGCTCGAGGAGCTCGCCGGGCAGCTCGCTCCAGTGACGCGACGGCTTGAGGTGATGCCCGATGTGGTAGCCGTCGTTGAAGCAGCGGCGGTTGTAGCGGGTGTTGATCGTCGTCAGGCTGTTGCGGTACGGGTTGCCCGGGTCGGCCGGGTCGACGAACGCGTGCTGCGCCCAGTTGCCGGCCATCATCGCGAACCGGGCCGCGACGAGCGGCACGACGAACACGACCAGCGTGGCCCGCCAGTCGACCCACAGGAGCGCGCCCAGCGCCGCGAGGTAGGCCAGCTCGCCCAGGGCGGCGCGGCGCGCCAGCTTCGTGCGGCGGCGGCCGAGCAGGTACGCCACGAGGTCGACGACCCCGGCCAGGAGGAAGCGCCCCCAGTAGCGCAGGAAGTCGAGCGCGCTGTCGCGCCGGTAGGGCAGGGTCGAGCTGGCGTCGGCCCACAGGTTGTTCTCGACGTGGTGCATCCCCAGGTGGTGGGCGTGGTAGGTGCAGGGCGACTGGCCCGCCAGCGGCCCCAGGACCCAGTCCACCCACGGGTCGAGCTCGAGCCCCGGGCGGAAGAGGCGCCGGTGCCGCGTCGCGTGGAGCATGAGGATGTAGCGGTCGAAGAACAGGCCGAACAGCGCGGCCAGGTAGGCGGCCGCGAGCGGCCAGCGGAACCCGCCCGGCGCGTAGAGGACGAGCGCGCCCGGCACGAGCACGAGGCTCATCCCCACGACCACGCCCAGGAGCGGGGCGTCGCGCGGGTCGCACAGGACGCGCGCCACCAGCGCGTCCAGCGCGCGCACGCCCGTGGACGGCGCGGCCGCCGCGTCGCGGAGCTCGAGCCCGGTCACGCGGCGGCCTCGAGCGCGTGGCCGGTGCGGCGCTCGGGCGCGCGCGTGCGCCGGAACGTCTCCTCGCTGCGCACCTGCCGGGTGTAGGGGCCGATGCGCGGGTCCGTCACGTAGCGCCAGAGGATCGCCGTCCACGAGCGGTGGGCCACGAGGCCCTCGTAGAACTCGGGCGCCAGGCGCCGCAGCTCGGGCAGGCGCCAGCCGGGGATGTTCATCAGGTCGTGGTGCTCGTAGTGCAGCCCGACGTTGAACGTGACCCGGTTGAGCGGGCCGTAGTAGGAGTAGGTCTCCTGGCCCGCCGTCCAGATGTAGTGCTCGTGGACGAAGTGCGCGGCGACGGGGTGGACCCCGTGGCCGAACCAGAACGAGAGGAACAGGTAGGCCAGCGCGGGCCAGCCCAGGAGGACGACGACCAGCGCGTTGACGCCGATCATCAGCGCGAGGTTGAGCACCTCCCAGCGGTCGGGCCGCTGCGCGAAGCCGAGGCCGCGGACCAGGTACAGCGCCGGGAACAGGAGGAGGACGAGCAGCTTGCGCCAGGCGACGTTGTCGATCACGCGGTGCTCGATCGCCGGGGCCAGGTCGGTGTCGAGCTCGCGCACGCCCAGGTACGTGTGGTGGTCGAGGTGGTAGCGGTGGAACGACATGGCCGCGGGGACCACCACCGGCACGTTGGCCAGGAGCGACACCAGGCGGTTGCCCAGCGGCGTGCGCGCGGCCAGGTCGTGCGAGCACTCGTGAATCCCCATGGCGCACCAGTGCGCCAGGACCGCGCCCACGAGGAGCGCCAGCGCGACGAGCCCCGCCGCGGCCGCGGCGCCCCCGCCGGCGGCCTCCCACGCGCGCTGGACGCCCCAGGCCAGCGCGAGCTGGAGGGCGACCACGGCCGCCACGACCACGGCCGTGCGGCGGTCGTAGCCGAAGAGCGCCCGGACCTCCGGATGCCGCGCGAGGAGCGCCTTGCGCCGGGCCCGGTGGGGCTCGGCGAAGTCGACCTCCGTGAACGCCTTCGTCACGTGGTTGGTGGTCACGGCCTCCCGGTGAGCAACGGGAGGGCCGGCCTCAACCCCTGACGTGAACGAGGCGGAGCGTATCAGGCGCTCGACGGGGGCGGTCCGCGGCGAGGTGGCGAGGGGAAAGTGAAAGGCTCACATCAGCTCGCCCACGACCTCGACGCTCTCGCCTTCCGGATCGAGCAGCCCGACCTGCCCCGAGAGCTCGACCGACGACGTGTAGCGCCGCGACAGGTCGAAGCGGACGAAGCGGGCGCGCTCGTGCTGCGAGTCGATGATCAGGTGGCGGTGGTTCGGCACCTTCCAGCCGCGGTTCGTGGGCGTGTGGCCGCAGAGGAGCAGGTCGACCTCCATCTGGTCGGCGAACTCGTCGGCGGCGTCCTTGGCGTACTCGCGCCCGTTGACCAGGGCGGCCACCGGCTTCAGCTTGCGGAGCGGCGTCTTCGGCCCGGCGTCGTAGAGGAGGTCGCGGCTGAGCGTCGGGATGAACGGCTTCTTCGGCGTCGAGTGCGCCATGAAGATGCCGTTGGGCGCGAAGATCGCCGCCGGCATGCCGGCGACGAACGCGCGGTACTTCCCCAGCACGTCCTCCCAGCGCTCGCGGTACATGTAGGCCATGCCGCGGTAGAGGTAGCGGTTGAGGTACTTGCCGCCCTTGACCAGCTCGCGGTCGAGGTGGACCGCGAGGTCGTGGTTGCCGAGGAGGTAGTAGACCCGCCCCGGGAACTCGGTCATCAGGCGGATCGCCTCCATGATGGCCACGAAGGACAGGTCCTTGTTGTCGGCGGTGATGAACCGCGCGTGGACGATCTCCTGCAGGACCAGGATCCGCTCGGGGTGGTTGGCGAGGTCCGCGAGCTTCGCGAAGCGCTTCAGGTTGTCGACGTTGCCGTGCAGGTCGCCCGTGAGCCACACCTCGCCGTCGTCCGGCAGGAGCACGGCCCGGCCACGGACGCGCGGGTCGCGGTCGCGGCCGGCCTTCGCCGCCTCGATCAGCTCGATCGCCCGGTCGGCCTCGGTCGCCTCGGCGCGGGCGCCGCTCGCGGCCCGGGCCATGCGCCGGATCTCGGCGATCGCCGGGTCGTCGACCTTCGCCTCGCCCGCCTGCGCCAGGAGCTCCTGCGCGGCCGGGCCGCCGTGGGCGAGGTTGTAGCTGCGGGCGATCTCCAGCGCCTTGGGGTACATGCGCCGCTTGATGAGCTCGCCGAACAGCGCCGTGGCCGCCCGGGTGACGTGGTCGTCCGAGAGCTTGAACTCCTTGGCGCACTTGAGCGCGATGTCCGGGCGGCCGACCTTGAGGTCGGCCTCGAAGGCCCTGGCGGCCATAACCTGGGCGTCGACGCGCCCCAGGCGCATCTGCCGGATCACCCGCTTGGCGTTCTCGTACTCGCTCACGGGGCGTGCTGGTCTTCCCCCGGGGTGGGTCGTCCACCGACCCGTCGACGCCGTGACCTCGCGTGGGGTGCCCACACCCCCGGGGACGCAGGCCCCCTCGGTCACCTTGCCCTCGGGTCCTGGTCTTACGCGTGCGTGACATTCTGGCAGGTCGGCGACGCGCCGACGAGGGGGACCGGGCGCACAACCCGCCCCGGGCGCCCCGGTTGCTGGCGCAGCCCACGCGATGACGCGGCGCGCTGTTCACGTCACCCGCCCGACCCGCTAGCATGGGGCCGGGGGGTTCGGCTCCTGTTCGGTGGAGGTCGACCGCCCCCGTGGACCCCGCGGCCCGCACCCCGCTCGAGCGCCTCCTGGTCCACCTGCGCGAGGTGACCAAGGACAGCCCCCGCGGGGCGATGATCCTCCTGGCGGCCACCGCCGCGGCGATGCTCGCCGCCAACTCGCCCTGGTCGGACGCCTGGGCGCGGCTGTGGGCCACGCCGCTGGCCGTGTCGCTCGGCCCCTGGACGCTCAGCGAGACCCTCCACCACTGGGTCAACGACGGCCTCATGGCCGTGTTCTTCTTCGCCGTCGGGCTGGAGATCAAGCGCGAGGTCGTCGAGGGCGAGCTGTCGAGCCTCCGCCGCGCCGCCCTGCCGCTCGTCGCGGCCCTGGGCGGGATGGTCGCGCCGGCGGGCCTGTTCCTGCTGCTCAACGCGGGCGCCCCGGGCGCGGCCGGCTGGGGCGTGCCCATGGCGACGGACATCGCCTTCGCCCTCGGCGTCCTGGCGCTCCTCGGCGACCGCGTGCCGGTCGCGCTCAAGGTCTTCCTCATGGCGCTCGCGGTCGTCGACGACATCGGCGCCGTGCTGGTGATCGCCGTCTTCTACACCGACCAGCTCCACCTCCCGCCGCTCCTCCTGGGGGTCGGCGCGATCGCCGCCGCCGCGGCGGCGAACCTCCTGCTGGGGGTGCGGCGGCCGCTGGCCTACTTCGCGGTCGGGCTGGTCGCGTGGTTCGGGTTCCTCGAGTCCGGGGTGCACGCCACGCTCGCCGCCGTGGCCATGGCGCTCACGATCCCCGCCGCGCCGGTGCGGCGCGCCGACCGGGCGCTCCACGAGCGCATGGGCGAGCTGCGCGACCTCCTGGCCAGCAGCGCCGGGCGCCAGCACCTCGACCACCGGCAGCTCGTGATGATCGAGGCGGTCGAGGAGGAGATCGCCCGCGCCCGCCCGCCGCTCCTGCGCCTCGAGCGGCGCATGGGGCCGCTCGTGAGCCTGTTCGTCCTGCCCGTGTTCGCCCTGGCCAACGCCGGCGTCCCGCTCGGGCGCGGGCTCCTCGACGGGCTCCTCGACCCGGTGTTCCTGGGCGTCGCGCTGGGCCTCCTCGTCGGCAAGCCGCTGGGGATCTGCGCCTTCTCGTGGGTGGCCGTGCGACTGCGCCTGGGCGAGCTCCCCGGCGGCGCCACGTGGCGGCAGCTCGCCGGCGTTGGGGTGCTCGCCGGGATCGGCTTCACCATGTCGCTGTTCATCGCCGGCCTGGCCTTCCCCGGCGCGCCCGGCCTCCAGGACGCGGCGAAGGTCGGCGTGCTCGCGGCCTCGTTCGTGGCGGCCCTCCTGGGGGTCGTCCTCCTCGGCCTGACCGCCGGCCCCGCCCCCGCGGCCGCGCGGGCCCGCCGGCGGGCGGCGGCGGCGGCCGCGACGTGATCAGGCCCGGTAGCGGTGCCCGTTCGTGCGCACCGGCACCCCCAGCGCCGCCCCGACCTCCTCGATGAGCTCCGGGCAGAAGTAGCTGTAGCGCAAGGACGCCACCCTCCCCTCGCGCTCGACGAACCGCAGGACGTCCTCGACGGCGTCGACGCCGTCGGGGCCGGTGTACCAGATCACCACCACCGGCTCGCCCAGGTACTCGAGGAGCGCCGCGCGCGGCCGCCCCTCCTCGCCGAACATGGTGTGGTAGAGCGAGCCCTTCTCGACCTGCTCGCGGCCGTACTCCTGCACCATGCCCACGACCTCGGCGGTCGCGTCCTCGAGGAGGAGCGCGGTCAGGGCCGGCAGGTCACGGGCGTTGAACAGCGCGCAGAAGCGGTCGAGGAGCGCCGCCGAGGGGCCGTCGGGGCGGCCCTCGACGGCGACCGCGTCGGCCCCGCGCGCCGCGAGCCGGGCCCGCCCCCGGTGGAGCGCCGCCTTGACCGCGCCGCGCGTGGTCTCGAGGTAGGTGGCGACCTCGTCGAGGTCGAGCCCGAACGCGTCCTTGAGGAGCACGGCCGCCCGCTCCCGGGGCGGCAGGTTGCGCACGAGCGCCGCGAGGGCCTCGCGGACCTCGGCGGCCGGCGGGGCGTCCTCGGCGGCGGCCGGCTCGAGGTCGTCCTCGAGCCGCACGCGCCCGGCGCGCCGCTGGCCGTCGATCCACAGGTTGGTCGCGGCGCGCAGGAGGTAGGCCCGCGCGTCCTTCACGTCCCAGTGGCACTCGGCCAGCTTGGCGAAGGCGCGCAGGAGGGTCTCCTGCACCAGGTCCTCCGCCTCCCACACGGTCGGCGCGAGGCCGCGGCAGTAGCGGAACAGGTCGGCGCGATGCGGCTCGACCGCGTCGAGGAAGGCCATCCGCGCCTGGCGGACGGACCGGTGGAAGTCGCGGGTGAGGAGGGTCACGCGCGCCTCACTGCGGGGGCTCCAGCAGCCGCCGCAGGGCCGCCTCGACCTCGCGTACGTAGCGCTCCGTGTCGAGCGACAGCGTCCGCTCGAACGGGGTCACCGTGCGCCCCGACGGGTCGACGGTCACCGGGCGGACGTAGGGGCCGCCCTCGAACTCGAGCTTGATCGTCGGGTGGACGGTGTTGTTCTGGCGGTCCTCGACGCGCAGCCACAGGCCCGTGGCGTGGACGCGCGGCGGGTTGCCGCGCGTGGCCTCGGAGCGGACCTGCACGACGACGCGGTAGCGGCCCCGGAAGGAGCGCACGTACTCGCGCACGCGGTCGAACGCCCGCGAGGGGAGGAAGCGCACCGGGCCGTCGAAGGCGTGGGCGATGCGCACGCGGTCGGCCTCGATCACCACGAGGTCGGGGTCGCGCAGCGGGTCGAGCCCGGCGCCCGCCGCCTCCGCCTCGGCGCCGGCGAGGCGCAGGACGAACTGCGCCAGCTCCTGGTGGCCGTCCTCGAACAGGCGCTGGGCCAGCTCGCGCGCGACGGCGACCTTCTCCTGGCGCGCGCCGGGGTCGTCGGGGAGGAGGAACAGCGCCTCGTTGTGGGCGTCGAGCGCGGCGAGGTACTGCTCGCGGACCTCGCGCTCGGAGGCGCCGGCGCGGTCGAGCTCGCGGGCCCGGGCCAGGGCGGCGCGCGCCTGCTCCTGGCTGCGGCGCACGCGGCGGACGCGCTCGCGCCGCGCCTCCTCGGCGCGGGCGGCCTCGGCCCGGGCGTGCAGCGCGCGGTCGGCCTCGAGCAGGCCCTTGCGGGCGGCCTCGCTCTTGCCGTCGAAGCCGAGCGCCTGGATGAACGCCGTGCGCGCCTCCTCCAGGCGGCCCCGCGCCAGCGCCTCGGCGGCGCGCTCGACCAGGCGGGCCGCCTGCTCGGCCTCGCGGCGCTCGAGCTCGGCCTGGACCTCGCGCGTGCGCTCCGCGACCAGCCCCTCCTCGACGCGGAGGAGGAGCGGCTGGGCGTCGGGCGAGCCGAAGGCCAGGGCCTTGAAGAGCGACGCCTGCGCCTCGCGGAAGCGGCCGGCGGCGAGGTGCGCCCCGCCGGCCTCGAGGAACCGGGCCGCCTGCTCCGCGTCGCGCGCGCGCTGGGCCGCGTCGCGGGCGTCCTCCTCGGCGCGCTCGAGGCGCTCGCCGAGGAGCGCCAGGGCGTCGCGCGCGGCCGCGAGCGCCTGGTCATCGAAGCCGAGCGCCTGCTCGTGGGCCCGCCGGGCGCCGGCGAGGTCGCCCGCGGCGAGCAGCGCGGCGCCGCGGGCGAGGAGGTCGCTCACCTGCTGCGCCTCGTGGCGGCTGCGCTCGACCTCCTGGCGGCGCGCCGCCTCCTCGGCGGCGCGCCGGCGCTCCGCCGCCTCGAGCCGCTCGGCGAGCGCCTGGCCCTGCCGGGCCCGCTCGGACCCGTCGTCGAGCGTCAGCGCCTGGAGGAACACGGTCTGCGCGTGGGCGTAGCGCTTGTCGTCGAGCGAGAGCTCGGCCTCGACGAGGAGGTCGGTGACGCGCCGCCGCACCTCCTCGCGCTGCTCGGCCCGGAGTTTGTCCTGCTCGACCCGCGCGCGCTCGAGGAGGCCGTGGGTCAGGCCCCAGAGCACCAGCGCGGCCGCGGCGAGGGCCACGATGGCCGGGTGGCGCCGCAGCGCCCGCGCCAGCCGCTCGGTGGGCCGGTAGCGGTAGGCGGAGACGTTGCGCCCCTCGAGGTAGTTGCGCAGGTCGGTGGCGAAGGCGTCGGCGGTCGGGTAGCGCGCCTCGGCGTCGGGGGCCAGGGCCTTGCGGGCGATCGCGTCGAGCTCCGGGTCGACGTCGACGAAGCGCTGGCGGGGGAACTCGACCTCCCCGCCGCGCGTGAGCCCGAGGATCGCCAGGGTCGTCGGGCCGATCACCGGCGGGCGGCCGGTGAGGATCTCGCAGAGGACGGCCCCGAGCGAGAAGACGTCGGCGCGCGCGTCGACGTCCTCGCCGCGCGCCTGCTCGGGCGCGAGGTAGCCCGGTGTGCCGAGGATCGCGCCGTCCTGCGTGATCCCGGCCGCCGGCGGCGCCGGCTCGGCCGGCGGCGCGACGCCCAGCTCGGTGCGGATCCAGGCGTCCTCGTCGCTGCTCTCGTGGAGGTCGCGGGCGAGGCCCCAGTCCATGACGAGGACCTCGCCGAAGGCGCCGATCATGATGTTCGCCGGCTTGAGGTCGCGGTGGACGATCCCCTTGTCGTGGGCGTAGGCGACCGCCTCGCCGACCTTGACCAGCGCGTGCAGGAGCTCGCGCGCCAGGGCGGCGCGCTCCCGCTCGCCCAGCGCCTCGGCCTGGCGGCGCGTCAGGATCTCCGCCAGCGACTCGCCCTCCACGAAGCGCATGAGCAGGTAGTGGGTGCCCGAGGGCGTCGCGCCGGCCTCGTAGACCGGGGGGATGCACGGGTGGTCGAGGCGCGCCGTGACGACGGTCTCGCGGCGGAACCGGCGCACGCGCGAGGGGGTGACCGGCGTGCGCAGGAGCTTGAGGGCGGCGCGCCGGCCGAGGCGCGGGTCGAGGACGAGGTGGACGACGCCCATGCCGCCCTGGCCGAGCACGCGGCGGTGGATCAGCTCGAGGCCGTGGCGGAGCTCGAGGTCGGTGGGGGCGGCGCCGTCCTGCGAGCCGGTCGACGAGGGCCGGTCGAGGACGAGGTCGGCCGAGGCGAACGGGTTCTGCGGCACGATCCGGCCCGAGGGCGTGCGGATCCGCGGCGGCTCGCCGGTGAGGAGCCCCTCGACCGTCTCGGCGAACGCGCTGGGCGGCCCCTCCGGCAGGGCCGCGCGCTCCTCGGACGAGACGTCGAGCGCCAGCGACTCGACCTGCAGCGGCGCCACCGACGGCTCCCGCGCCGCGGCCACGACCTCCGGCGGGGCCTCGACCTCGGTCGCCGTGCCCGCCTCGGGCCCCGGCGGGAGGGGCGGCGGCGGCACGATCGGCCCCGGCGCCGTCGACGAGGGCCCCGGCGCCAGCGGCACGTGGGTGTCGGCGGACGACGCCTCCTCCTCCGAGACGGACGAGACCCCCGACGCGTGCAGGCGGATCGCCTCCCGGAGCCGCCGCCCGAGCGTCGCCGGCGCGCCCGCCCCGTCGAGGAGCCCCAGGGCGTCGGCGGCCCGCTCGAAGACGCGGCGCAGCTTCTCCAGGGCCGGCGCCGGCGCCGTCGGGTCGAGCGCCGCCCGCAGGAGCGACGCCACCTCCTTCGGCAGGCCGGCCACGTGGACCCGCTCCTTCGGCTCGGACGGCGCGCCGACCACGGCGAAGGTCAGCGACGACGCGAGGGCGCGCACGTCGCCGGCCGGGCTCGGGGGCTGGGCGCCCGCCACGCCCAGCCGCGCGGGCCAGCCCAGGTCCACCAGCACCGGCCCGTCCTCGGTGACGTGGATCGCCGACGGCGACACGTTGCCGTGCGACAGCCCGACGGCGTGCAGGGCCCGCAGCCCGGACGCCAGCCCGTGCCCGATCCACACCACCTCCGCGGCGTCGAAGGGCCTGCCGCGGCGAATCAGCTCGAGGAGGGTCAGCCCGCCCGGGTGCTCGAGCGCGAAGTGGTCCTCGGCGCGCCCGACCAGGCGCGCCACGCACCGGTGGTCGACGCGCGCCAGGCGCTCGAGGTCGGCCTCCAGGCGGGCGCGCGCCTCGGGGACCCGCGCGCGCGGGCCGAGGATCCGCAGCAGCACCCGCGTGCCGTCGGGCCCCTTCGCCTGGTGGAGCGCCCCGCCGTTGCCGCGGGAGAGGACCCGGCGAACGCGGTAGCCGCCGAGCCGCGCGCCGCGGTCGAGCTGCGCGAAGCAGTCCTGTGGGCCCGCCTCGACTCCTGCGGCCATCGGAGTGGACGTTACCAGGGCGGGCGGGGCGCGCGCGAGGACGAGGCGCGGGTCACATGGTCAGCGCCCGAGCTGCTCGAGGAGGTGGCTCAGCTCCGGCAGCACCAGCCGCTCGAGCGCGAGCTGCACGCCGTTGGGCGACCCGGGGAGGGCGAACACGACCGCCCCCTGGACGACGCCGGCCGTGGCCCGGCTGATCATGGCGGCGCTGCCGACCTCCTGGAACGAGAGCCAGCGGAACAGCTCGCCGAAGCCCGGGATCGGCCGCTCGAGCAGGGCGCTGACCACCTCGAAGGTCGAGTCGCGCGACGTGAGGCCCGTCCCCCCGCTCGCGATCACCGCCCGGGCGCCCTGGCCGATCGCCTCCAGGATCGCCGCGTGGATCCGGGCCGGCTCGTCCTTGACGATCCGCGACCCGACCACCTCGTGGCCGGCCTCCTGCGCCAGGCGGCGGATCAGGTCGCCCGACGCGTCGTCGGCCGCGGTCTTCGTGTCCGAGATCGTGAGCGCGAAGCAGCGGACGGCGCGCGGGCCGCGGGCCCGGTGCTCGCCGGCCGGCGAGGGGTGGCGGTGGCCGTGCTCGTGGGAACCCATGGTCGTCCTCCGGCGTGGCCGTCACGTGACGGTCGGTGGCAGGTTGTATCTCAGTGGGTGTGTCGATTCCCACCTGGCCAGGTCGAGCGTAGTCTCGACCACGCGCCGCGCGGCGCAGGAGCAGACCCCCCGATGGCCAAGCTGCTGGTGCTGGCGAACCTCGAGCTCGCCCTCGAGCTCCCCGACGACGCCGGGGAGACGAACGAGCTCGCCCGGCAGAAGGAGCGGCAGCTCCTCCGGCTCCTGCGCCGCCTCGTCAGCGAGGACCCGAAGGTGAAGGGCAGCGTGGAGACGCTCGAGTTCGAGGCCTTCACCTACGCCTCCCCCCTCGAGGAGGAGGCCAAGGGCTACTACTACAACAAGCACGAGAAGGTCGAGCGCCCTTGACCCGATCCTGGCCACCGCCAGGGTCGAAGTCGCCAGGATCGATGTCGAAGGCCGCCAGGAGCCAGTCCCTCTAGCGCGCGCCCTGGCAGCCGCCGCAGCCCGCCATGGGCATGCGGGGCGCCCTGCCGCCGCAGCCGCCGCCCGCGTGGCCCCGGCAGCCGGCCCCGGCGCCCGGCGTCCTGGCGCCCGGAGGCGTGGCCATGGCGCGCTTCACCTTCTCGCAGGGGCCCCCCGCGCCGCAGCCGCCCTGCTGCAGCGGCGCGTCCTCGTCCACGAGCGTCTCCAGGTAGGCGTAGAGCCCGGCGAGCTCCTGCTCCTGCAGGTGGCCGAACGAGGGCATGATGCAGGCGCCGTTGCGGATCACGTTCAGGATCTGCTCGCGCGACCAGCGGCGGGTCACGTTGAGCAGCGACGCCGGACCGGGCGGCGGGTCCTTCACCGGCCCGGTCGCGTGGCAGCTCGCGCAGTTGCTGCGGAACAGCCGCTGCCCCAGCGCCACGCCCTCCGCCCGGGGTGAGGGGACCTCGGCCTTCGCGTCGTCCCGCCCCGTGACGTGGGCCAGGATCGAGTCGACCTCCGCGTCGGAGAGATGAGCGAAGGAGGGCATGAGCTTGCTGCCCTGCTGGAGCACCCCGCGCACCTCCGCCTCGGACCGGCGGGTGAACACGTCCGCGATGCTGGGCGCCAGCGCGGTGCCCGCCCCGGCGGCGCCGTGGCAGCCCTGGCAGTTGCTCCGGTACAGCTCCGCGCCGCCGACCGTGACCTGCGCGGTCGCCGGCGCCGGGGGCGCGTCCTCCCCGTCCGCCCACGCCGTGGCGAGCGTCGAGGCGACCGCCGCCGCCAGCAGCCCAGCTCCCCAGCGCCAGCTCGGCCTCATCGTCGGGCCCTTCGCGTCGTACACCGTCCCCCTCCTCCTCTGCCGTCTGCGCTGCGTCTGGCGCGGCGCCAGGGCTCCCCGCTCGTCCGGTCCCACCCGCAGCTGGTTGCCCACGACGGCCGCGGCCCTCCGCATGTTCCTCCGGGCGGTCACTCGTGTCAGCACATCCTGTCTCGGGCTTCCAGGACCTCCTTCGTCCGGTCCCCGCGCTCGCCGATGCAGGACTCACAGAGCTTGGGAACTCTTCTCTCCGCCGCTCGGGCTCGACCCGCCAGAGCGAGCGATGGGGATGCGCGGAACGGGCCAGATCGTGCCAGTCCGGGACGTGCTCCGATCGCGCCCCCCTCGCGAGCGCAGGAGCTGCGCCGGCTGCTGCGGGCGCCCCCGGGAGGCGTGCTCGCCGTCTGAGGTTGTGCGAAACGCCGCCCCGCGCGGCGCGCTCGGCGGGTAGCATCCCTCCGAACCCGGAGGTCAGCGACCCGTGAGCCAGAGCTCTCCCGACCTGCAGACGGCCGGCCCCGTGACCGCCACGACGGCGACCGAGCAGGCGGACGAGGGGCGCGAGGGCCGGCTGCAGTGGGCCTACGGGGCGACGCTGGCCTCGGCGCTCCTCCTGTTCGCCAGCTTCCACCCCCTCGACCTGGGGCTCCTGGCGTGGGTGGCGCTCGTCCCGTGGCTCTACGTCGCGGCGACCCAGGGCTGGCGGGTGGCGTTCGTCGTCAGCTACGCGGTCACCTTCCTCTATCACCTCGTCGGGCTGTCCTGGATCGGCATGGTCTCGCCCGAGGGGTGGCTGATCACGGTGTTCCTCGAGGGCTTCTACGGCGTGGCCCTCGCCGTGGGCGCCCTGTGGATCCGCGCCCGCACGGGGGCGCCGCTCCTGGCCGTCCTGCCGCTGCTGGGCACCGGGCTCGAGTGGCTGCGCGGCAACACGCCGATCATCCGCTTCCCGTGGCTGCTCCTCGGGGCCTCGCAGCACGACCGGACGACGCTCATCCAGATCGCCGACGTCACGTCGGTCTACGGGCTGAGCTTCCTCGTGCTCCTGGTCAACGGCGCGCTCGTCGACGCGGCCCTCCTCGTGCGCGCCCGCGTGCTCGCCGAGCGCGACCTCGACGCGCGCGACCGGCGCCGGCTCGCGGTCTACGCGGCCGTCCCGCTCGTCCTCCTGGCGAGCGCCTGCACCTACGGCCTCGTGCGGCGGGCGCAGGTGCGCGACGCCCTGCGCCCCGGCCCGCGCGTCCTCGTCGTCCAGCCCGACTTCCCGCAGAACCTCAAGGACGACGCCGCCCCCGCCAGCGCCCTCGACCTCGTGCGCACGAACCTGCGCCTGAGCGAGCGCACGCTGGCCCACCGCGCGGACGAGAAGGTCGACGCGATCGTGTGGAGCGAGACCATGTGGCCGTGGCCGCTCCCCGACCTTCGCACCGACGCCGGGCGCAAGGGCTGGTACCGCTGGCTGTCGGAGCTGCCGCCGGCCTACGCGGAGCTGGTCGCGAGCTGGACGCGGCAGCTCCAGGCCCTCGCCGACCGGACCGGCGCCGTGATCCTCGTCGGCGCCGTCGACCGCGGCCTCGACGGCGGGCCCGAGCACAACTCGATCTACGCCGTCGCGCCGCAGGCCGGCGTCGTGGCCCGCTACGACAAGATCAACCTCGTCCCGGCGAGCGAGTACATTCCCGGCAAGGACACCCTGCTCCTCGGCTGGCTCCACGACCTGGTGAAGAGCTTCGTCCCCGAGGGCTTCACGGTGTTCGCCCCCGGCGAGGGGCAGGTGCTGGTGCAGGCCGGCGCCCACCGGCTGGCGCCGAGCATCTGCTTCGAGATCTCCTTCCCCGAGCTCCTGCGCGAGGGGGTGCGCCAGGGCGCCGACGCGCTCGTGTGCCCGGCCAACGACGGCTGGTTCGTGCGCGGCGGGCGCCACGAGGAGGACGAGGGCTGGATGCGGACGGCCGAGCTCGGGCTGGCCCGCGACCACGCCGTCTTCCGGGCGATCGAGGGGCGGCGCCCGGTCGTGCGCTGCGTGAACCGCGGCGTCTCGCTGGTCGTGGACCCCACGGGGGCGGTCCACCACGAGGTCACGCAGACGATCAAGGGGAAGACCCGCTACGTCGGCGTCGAGGGCGCGTTCGTGGCCGACCTCGAGACGACCGACCTGCGCTCCTTCTACGTCCGCTTCGGCGACGCCTTCGCCCTCGCCTGCGGGGCGGCCGGGCTCGGCCTCCTCGTCTGCGCCGGGCGGCGCGTGCGGCTGGCGCCCGACCCCGATGCCCCGGCCCCCGAGGCTCCGGCGACGGGTTCAGACCCGTCCCAGGCGTGAACGCGGTGCACGCCGGGGTGTGATGCCCTGGCGACACCCCGGGAGGACCGCCCCGCACGAGGGGCGGGGTTGCCGCCTTCGGGGCGCCCGGAACCGTTCTTGCACCCGCGTCGTGTTGGCGAGGGAGACGGGGAAGGAAGCGTCACGAGGCGCGACATGCCCATACGCGGGGAGCCGGCCAACGGCGGAGGGCACAGCGAGCCCGCCGCCGCCCGGGAGGCCATGCGGCGAGAGCGCTCCAGCCTGGCGCAGGCGCGGGCGCAGCTCGACCGGGAGCGGGCAGAGCTGGTCCGGCTGCGCGAGCAGCTCGAGGCCGGCCGCGACCCGCCGCGGTCGCGCCGCCCCGGCGTCGATCCGCTCACCGCGTCCGACCCCCTCGAGGAGTCCTGGATCGCCCAGTCCCCCGCCGGCGGCCTCCAGGACTGGGACGACGACGAGGACCTCCCCCGGCCGCGCCGGCGCGCCGGGCCGACGCAGGTCGATCGGCTCGTCGAGGCGATCGCCGACCGCGTGTCGACCCGGCTCGAGGCCCGCGTGGCCCAGGCCGTCCATGAGGCGCTCGCCAGGGAGCGCGAGGCGCTCAAGGACCAGCGCGAGCAGCTCGCCCGCACGGCCGCCCTGCTCGAGCGGCAGCGGCAGCACCTCGAGGAGCGCGCCGAGGCCCTGCGCCAGCTCGAGCAGCGCTCGCTCGCCGACACCAAGCAGGAGCTGCCGGCGATCGAGCCGCCCCGGCGGGCGAGCGAGCGGCTCAGGCCGCCGAGCGACCGGCACCGGCGGGCGTGAGCGTCACTCCAGCCCGTACTGCCGGATCTTCGTGTAGAGCGTCCGCCGCGCGCACTCGAGCAGGTCGGCCGCCTCCTGGCGCGCGCCGCCGGTGCGCCGCAGGGCGGCCACGATCGCCCGGCGCTCGGCCTCCGCGAGCGTGAGCACCTCGTCGTCGCCGGGGCGCGCGGCCTCGGGCACGCCGAGCGGCGCGCGGAGAGGCGCCGCCGGCGCGGCGTCCTGCCCCGCGGCTGACGAGGCGGCCAGCTCGCCCAGCGTGACCAGGCGCGTGACGACGTTCTTCAGCTCGCGCACGTTGCCGGGCCAGGGGCGCGCGGCGAGCGCCGAGAGCTTCGCGTCGTCGAGCGGCGTGGCCCGCGACGGGTCGCCCATGAGCTCGCGCGCCTCGCGCTCGAACTGCCGGGCGAGGAGCGGCACGTCCTCGGGCCGCTCGCGGAGCGGCGGCACCCGCACGACCACCACGTTGAGCCGGTAGAGGAGGTCCTCGCGGAAGCGGCCCTCGGCGACCATGGCCTCGAGGTCCTGGTGCGTGGCCGCGAGCACGCGCACGTCCACCTTGCGCACGGACCCGTCGCCCAGCCGCCGCACCTCGCCCTCCTGGAGGACGCGCAGGAGCTCGGCCTGGAGCCGCGGCGAGGCGTCGCCGATCTCGTCCAGGAAGAGCGTCCCCTCGTGGGCTCTCTCGAACAGGCCCGCGCGGTCGCCCTCGGCCCCGGTGAACGCCCCGCGCACGTGGCCGAAGAGCTCGCCCTCGAGGAGGGCCTCCGGCATGGCGGCGCAGTTGACGGCGTGGAAGGGCGCCTCGCGGCGCGGCGAGTTCTCGTGGATCGTGCGGGCGACGAGCTCCTTGCCGGTGCCGCTCTCGCCGCGGATCAGCACGCGCGCCTCGGTCGGCGCCACGCGCTCGAGGAGGCGCAGGAGCCCGAACATGGCCTGGCTCTCGCCCCTGAGCCCGCCCGAGCGGAAGCGCTCGCGAACCTGCTCGGCGCCGCGGGCGAAGAGCGCCTGGAGCGCCTCGGCGCGCCGGCGCTCGGCCTCGCGCAGGCGGGCGCGGACGATCAGGCCCGAGGCCAGGCGGGCGAAGCGGTCGACGAGGGCCTCGGCCGCGTCGTCGAAGGCCACGTCGCGCGAGCCGCGCCGGTCGAGCACGACGCAGCCCAGGTCGATCCGCCGGTAGCGCAGGGGGGCGGCGACGAGCGCGCGCAGGTCGAGCGCCTTGGCGCTGCGGCTGCCGGCGAACCGCGGGTCCTCGGCCGGGCGCACGGCGCGGAGCGCCACCTGCTCGGCGGCGGCGCGCTCGGCGATCTTGCGCGAGACCTCGCGCGCGGGGTCCGGGACCGGCCGGCCGGCGGCGTCGCGCGCGGCGCGGATCACGAGCCCCTCGCCGGGCTCGCGCAGGAGGACGAACCCGCGGTCTGCGACGGCGGCCTTGACGAGCTCGGCCAGCACGAGGTCGAGGAGCGCCGGGAGCTCGAGGTCGGCCTGCTGCTCGACGAGGCGCTCGGTCATCTCGAGCAGCCGCGCCGCGGCCTCGGTCGTCGGCGGCGCGGGGGGCGGCGCGGGAGGGTCGTCCTCCTGCGGCGCCTCGCGCTCGCGGCCCCGCGCCTCGTCGAGGAGGCCGCGCACGCGCCCGGCCTGCGGGTCGTCGGCCGGGAGCTGCCCGAGCGCCTCCTCGAGGGTCACCGCCGCGCGGGCCGGGTCGTTTCGCCGCAGGTGGAGCTCGCCCAGCTGCGCCAGCACCGGGCCGAGCGCGTCGAGGCGCCCGGCGCGGACGAGCGCCTCGGCCGCCTCGAGGTGCCGGGCCTGCGCGGCGAGGTCGCCGAGCGCCGCGGCCGCCCGCGCGGCGGCGAGGCGGAGCGAGAGCGCGTCCTCGCGGCCGGCGTCGCGCAGGGCCGCCTCGGCGGCGCCCAGCGCCATGGCCGGGTCGCCCTCGACGAGGTAGCGCCGCGCGCGCTCGGCCGCGTCCTGGCTCACGCGCCGCCTCCAGCCTGCGCGGCCTGGGCCTCCTCGCGCGCCTTGCGCACGAACTCGCGGTAGCGGCGCACGCGCCGCGCGCGCGTCACGTCGCCGCGCTCGGTGAGGAACCGCTCGAACTCGTCGATCGCGAACAGGTCGTCGGGCTTCGCCGAGACCTCGTGCACGAACGGCACCTCGATCGACGGCGCGCGCCGCCGCGCCAGGAGCAGGCTCCGGGCGTGGATCGCCCTCAGGAGCGCGTCCTCCTCGGCGGGGAGCGTGCGCAGCCCCAGGTGCAGGGCGGCGCAGCGCAGCCGCTCGTGCTCGACGGCGTCCTTCGCGATCTGCGGCGGCTCGTCGCGGAGCTGGAGCAGGCGCCCGCGCGACCAGCGGGTCAGGTCCTCGCGCACCTGCTCGGTCATGTCCTCGACGTAGGCCGCCTCGACCGCCCGGGTCATCTGCTCGCGGCGCGCGGCGGTGAGCCCGACGCGCAGGACCTCGTCGCCGCGCACGACCTCCTGCTGCTGCACCCACAGGAGGTGCAGGACGGCGTCGAGCTGCAGGTGGTAGGGCTCGCGCTCGCGCGCCGCCTCGGCCCACCTCGCGGCGAGGCGCGCCGGGTCGCGCTCGTGGACGCCCAGCTCGTCGAGCTCGCGCGAGGTCTCGCCCTGCACCAGCGCGCGCGCGAAGGCGCCCGCCACCTTGGCCTCGTCGATCGCGAGCGCCCGGGCGGCGACCTCCGAGACGAGCTCGCCCGACAGCAGCAGGTCGGTGACGGTGATGTCGAACGGCAGCTCCCAGAAGACGTGGTCGGGCGCGCCGTTGACCTCGCGGCAGGCCGTTGCCAGGGCCTGCGCCGCGAAGAGCGCCATGAGCTCCGGCTCGGCCTGCACGTCCTTCTTGCCGCGCTGGATCGCCGCCTGGAGCTCGTGCAGGAGCGCGGGCGAGGCCAGGCGCGGGATGAGCTCCGCCCGCACCGCCCGGCGCCGCGCCGCGTCGTCCCCCTCGCCCTGCGGGGGCGCCGGGCGCTCCAGGAGCGCGTCGAGGAGCGGCCCGTGCGGCAGGCGGAAGCCCGCCAGGCCCGGCGTGAGCAGCGCGCGCTCGGAGAACAGCCGCAGGGCGGCCGCGAAGCGGTCCGGCTGCGAGAGCACCTGCGCCGCGGCCATCAGGTCGGGCGCCTGCGGCCGCTGGCTGAGCCGCCGGTGCAGGTCCTTCTGCCGCTTCTTCTTCTTGTCCTTGCTCACGCGGGGCCACTCTACAGGGGGGCCGGCAGACCGGCCACGGGACCCTGCGTCAGGGCAAGGGGGCGTCGTGAGGGAGCCCCAGCGCCTCGCGGGCGCGGATCCAGCGCAGCTCCTCCTCGGTGGCGTCCGGATGCTGCCGGCGCAGCCGCGCGTCGCGCGCGGCGAGGGCCAGCCTCGTCAGCTCCATGCCTCGACGCACGCGCTCCGCCGGGGGCCAGCGGCGGAACACCTCGAGCTGCACGCGGCGCGCCTCGTCCATGGCTGCATCTTACACGCGCCGGGCGACGCCCCCCCTTGACCCCGGCCCGCCCCTGCCTACCGTCGGGGACATGGGAGAGCGCTCGGCGGGGGTCGTGCCGTTGCGCGCCGAGCCGGACGGCTGGCGGGTGCTCATCCTCCGCGCCTACAAGAACTGGGACTTCCCCAAGGGGCGCGTCGAGCCCGGCGAGGCGCCGCTCGCGGCGGCCGTCCGCGAGGCCCGCGAGGAGGCCGCGCTCGACGACCTCGAGTTCCCCTGGGGCACGGACGGCGCCGACACGGCGCCCTACGCCCGCGGGAAGGTCGCCACCTACTTCATGGCGCGGACGGGCCGCCGCGACGTCGTCCTGCCGATCAACCCGGCGCTGGGGCGGCCCGAGCACCACGAGGGGCGCTGGGTGACGCTGGCCGAGGCGCGAGGGCTCCTGCCGCCGCGGCTGCAGCCGATCCTCGACTGGGTCGAAGGCCGACTCACCGCCTCCTGAGGCCGCCGCGTCAGGCGCCGTCATCTCTACGCAGGCCGCACTTCATCAAGGTGTCGAGCAGCGCCGCCCGCTCGGCGTCGTCGCGAGTGGGGATCGTGAGGGCAGGGTCGGGGAGGCGGTGCGCCCGCAGGAGCTGGACGAAGTCGGACGCGTCGCGGAACCCGACGAGCTCGTCCCAGCGCACCGTCAACGGCACGACGCCCTTGCCCCGGATCACGATCCGGTCACGGAAGACCTCCGCGGAGCCGGTGGTCCGCATGCCGAGCGAGAACAGCACGAACAGCGGCGCGGCCGCCAGCGCCATGAGCACGAGCAGCGACCCGGTCGTCGGCGCTCCGAGCGCGGGGGGGACCCACGGGAGCAGCCCCAGGGGGACGATGACGAGGAGCACGAAGAAGGTCGGAGGGAGGATGAACAGCAGCCACCACGGGTGCCGCCACCACGGGGCCGGCCTGCCTTCGACCACGAGCAGCGGCGGCCCCGCCGCGCTGGGGTCGGTGTCGTAGTCGGCGAGCTCGCAGCCGAGGAACTGCTCGACGGCCTCGAGGTCCATGGACTGAAAGCCGCTCGCGGTGCGACGTCCTCGCTTGACGACGTCCGTCGCTCCGCCCTGGACGCGCTCGAGGCCGATGACCAGGCTCCCGTCCGAGTCCGGGTGATCCGGGTCAGGGCCGAGAGCGACCAACCGCTCGAACGCCTCGACCCCCGCCTGCGGGTCGGCCACGGCGACGATGCCGCGGCCGTCGAAGTGGACGCGGACGACCACGTCCTGGGCGTCGTCGGGGTCGAGGCCGAGCGCGCCCTGGAGCGCGGCGTGCACATAGGCCCACGTGTGCTGGGGGCTGTCGTAGATCACGAGCCGCCAGCCTTCAGCCCCATCCACCTCGGTCGCCGTCACGAGGCGTCGACGACCAGCAGGCTCAGCTTCATGCTCACGGGGACTCCCTGGCCATCCGCTCCACGTGCGCCCACCACGCGCGCTCGACCTTCGCCATGTCGAGCTGGTGGAAGGTCGCCGCGTAGATGTGCTCGAGCGAGACGCCGGCCTGGCGCGAGCGGTCGCCGGCCTGCCCCTCGCCGTGCTTCGCCAGGTAGGCGAAGAGCGCCGCCTTGAGCAGGGGGTCGTCGCCCTCCATGCAGTGATGCACGAACGACCAGGCCTGCGCGTACTGCAGGTAGACGTCGCCGGAGTAGAACTCGGTCGGCGAGAGCGTCATCAGGTCGAAGAGCGAGCGCAGGCGGTCCTTGCCCTCGACCAGGGCGCGCACCTGCTGCGGGTCGGGGCGGCTCTTGCCGGTGGACGGGTCGTAGCCGCCCAGGTAGTCGGCGATCGCCTCGTTGGCCCAGTAGGGCAGCTCGAGGCCGAGCGCGTGGACCCACTGGTGCGTGGCCTCGTGGCGCAGGACGCGCAGCGTCTGCTCGGGCCCCTCGGGGCTGTCGTAGATGTGCAGGACGCCGGCGCGCGGGCTGAAGTAGCCGGCCGTGGACTCCTTGCGGTCGCCCGTCGTGCGCCAGGCGAAGCGGTGGTAGTCCTCGGCGCGCGAGAAGAGGAGCACGCGGCCCACGCGCACCGGGGCGCCGGGGCGCGCGCGCAGGCAGGGGAACACGCGCGGGAGGGCGGCGCGCGTGGCCTCGAGCGCCGCGAGGAAGGCGTCGAGCCGCGCGGGCATGTCGGTCGTCACCCGGTAGCCGACCGTCTCTCTCGTGACCGGGTCGTTCCAGGGCGGGCCGTCGCGCAGGGCCTCGAGCTGCTCGAGGGCGTCGCCGAGCCCGTCGGCCAGCGTCGCCGCCAGGCGGGCCTCGTCGACCGCCAGGTCGAGCTGCCCCTCCTGCAAGGCCACCCAGGCGCGGGCGAGCCTCGCCGGGGCGTGGTCGGGCCGGAGCGCGATCGCCGCGTCGGCGTCGCGCCGCGCCTCGTCGAGGCGCCCGGCCTCGAGGTGCACGCGGCTGCGGGCGGCGAGCGCCTCGAAGAAGTCGTCGATCGCGGCCAGCGCGTGGTCGAGGCGGATCCGCGGCCCCTCGAGGCTCGCCGCGTGGCGCCCTCCGCGGTCGAGCTCGAGCTGCGCCAGCAGATACTCCGCCGCCCAGTAGCGGCCGCGGCCCTCGGCGACGGCCCGCCGTGTCAGCTCCTCGGCCCCGGCCTGGTCGCCGGCGCGCAGCCGGGCGCGGGCCTGCGCCAGGAGCTGGCGCGCGGAGCGCGGCACGCCGGCGAGCGCCGCCTCGTCCTCGGCGCTCGTCACGTCGAGGTGCGGCGGGAGCGCGCCCTGCTCGCGCGCCTCGGCCTCGACGCGGCGCCGCCAGCGGTCGAGCTCGACCTCGAGCAGGAACGGCACCCGCTCGCGCTCGACCTCGAGCCAGGCGGGGTCGAGCGCCCCGCGAAGGGCGAGGCGCTGGACGCGCACCGGGCCGCCGCGCGCGCCGAGGACCAGCTCCAGCGGCGACGGCGACGGCACGACCGCCTCGAGGAGCCCCTCCGCCCCCTGCTTGACGACGACCCGCACCCGCCCCTCGTCGACCGGCCACAGCCCGACGCGCAGGGGGACGCCCGGCGCGAGCCGCCCCTTCGTCCTCAGCGTCGCCAGCTCGGACCACGTCCCCCAGCCCGCGCCGCCCGGACCCACGGCGACGACGGCGCCGCTGAGGCCCAGCAGCAGGTCGGCCTTGGGCGTGGCCAGCGCGAGCTCCAGCTCGAGGCCGCGCCACCGGCCGCGCAGGCTGGCGAAGCCCACGGCCGCCTCGGGCGGGAGGTCCTCGCCCGTGAGCGCGGCCAGCGCCAGGAGCCCGGAGGCGAGGACCAGGTCCCCGCCGTCGAGGCGCGCCTCGGAGTAGGCCAGCGCGCGCAGGTCGCGCAGCTCGTCCTCGCGCTCGAACTCGTAGGTCAGCGCGACCCCGTCCGCGCCGACCTCGCCCGCGCCGCGGAACAGCCGCGCCAGCGGCACGAGGGGGGCGGGGTCCGGGAGGGCCAGGTCCACGTCGAGCGCCCGCGCGGCGTCGAGGTGCCCCTGCGCCCGCTCGAACAGGCCGCCGCGGAGGGCCGCCAGGGCCACCCGCCGGCGGTCGTCGGCGTCGTCGAGGTCGATCACGCGCTCGAGCACGTCGCAGGCGAGCGCCGGCGGCGCGTCGGCCCAGGTGAAGGTCCGCACGTCGCCGGGCGCGACCTGCACGACGAAGCGCCGCGCCCCGTGGCCCACGAGGCGGCCCTCGCCGGCCGGCCGCCCGCGCCCCGCCGGGACGGCGAGCGGGCGCGGGTCCCTGGCCGCGCGGGCGGCCTCGGCGGCCAGCCGCGCGGCCGCGGCCGCCTCGCGCTCGGCCAGGGCGGACCGGCGCGTCGACGCGCGCCGCCGCGCGCCGCGCCGCGGCCGCCATCGCCTCGCGCCGCTCGGGGTCGTCGAGGCGCTCGATCACCGGTCCTGCAGGGCCTGCAGCGGGCGCCGGCGCGGGACGCGTCGGCGCAGGCGCCGCCACGGGCGCGTCGTCGCGGCCGAACACGGCCAGGTCGTCGTAGGCCTTCGGGCCGAGCGCCGCGCGCGCCCGGGCCCTCCAGGGGGCCACGATGGGCAGGGCGAGGAGGTCGGGGTCGACGTCGTAGCGCTCGACCCGCAGGACCATGTCCTCGAGCGCGGTCCGCCCCCCGGCGAGGGCGGCCTCGAGCTCGCCCTGGAACGCGAGCGCGCGGCGCAGGGGCGCCGCCCGGCGCTCGAGGAACTCGCCCGTGGCCACCCGCCGGATCGCCGGCGGGCAGGCCTCCAGCGCGGCGATCGCCTCGGCGTAGCGGCCTTCAGCGGCCAACCCGTCGACGTGGACCTCGAGCGCCCCCAGCGACGTGGGGACGAAGGGCTGCGGCCGCAGTCCGACCGCGACCAGGCCGGCCGCCGCGCCGAGGACCGCGACGACCAGCAGCGCGACCGCGACCCGGCGCCGGCGCGGCGGCGCGCTGGGCTGCTCGAGCAGGCGCAGCCGGCTCGACGACGCCGACAGGCGGGCCTTGCGCCGGCCGGACGCGGCGCCCGGCGCGGCTGACAGGGCGGGCGGTGCGGGCGGTGCGGGCGCGGGCGCCGGGAGGACCAGCTCCGGCGGGAGCTCGCCGCTGGTTGCAAGCGGCGGGGACGGCACGTCGAAGATCGGCGGGAGCTCGACGTCGTCGGGCGGCGGCGAGTGCAGCGGGGCGGGTGGCTCGTCGGGCGCCGGCTCGGGCATCGGCCGCAGCATAGCCGGCCGTCCCGCCGCCTGCCGCTGGTCACCAGACCGTCACCGCTGGTTCGCGGTCACCGCGCCCAGCCGCCGCGCCGGAACCACACCCAGAAGGCGAGCCCCTTGAGCACGCAGGTCGACGCGACCGCCCACCACACGGCGTGGTAGCCCATCCCGGTCAGCGCCAGCGCCCACGCGATCGGCAGACGCAGGGCGGTGCCGACGACCTCGATCGCCATGGCCGGCAGCGTGTCGCCGACCCCGCCGGCCACGTTCTCGAGGACCACCTCGAGCGACATGCCGAGCAGGGCGAACCCGGCGATCCGCAGGTAGGAGGCCGCCGCCACGGCGACGAGCGGCTGGTTGGGGACGACGGCCTGGGCGATCTCGTGCGGCGCGAGGACCATCGCCAGCGTCAGCGGCAGCATCGCCACCCAGCCGTGGACGACCCCCCGCCAGGCGGCGGCCTTCGCGCGCTCGATCTGCCCCGCGCCGAGGTTCTGGCCGGCCATCGTGGCCGCCGCCCGCCCGACCGCCTGCGCGATGAGGAACGCCAGGCCCTCGATCCGCAGCCCCACCCCGAGCGCCGCCACGGCCGTCATGCCGAAGGCCGCCGTCTGGTGGTTGAGCGCCACGTAGATCGCGGCGAAGCCGACGCCCGCCGTCGCCGCCGGCAGGCCGATCCGCACCACGCGCAGGACCCTCGCCGGCTCGAGCCGCCAGCCCGGCCAGGCGAGGCCCAGCGCGTCGCGCCGCGCGACGACGTAGCCGAGGAGCACGAGGGCGGCGAGCGCGCGCGCGATGATCGTGGCGATCGCCGCGCCCTCGACGCCGAGCGCGGGGATCGGCCCGGCGCCGAAGATCAGGAGCCAGTCGAGGAGCGCGTTGAGCCCGAAGGCGCCGGCCAGCACCGCCATGGGCATGACCGTCCGGCCGGCGGCCCGGCAGATCGACTCGAGGACGAGGAAACCGGCGAGCCCGGGGTAGCAGAGGAACAGGAGCTCGAGGTAGCGGGCCGACAGGCGCGCCGTCTCGCCCGTGAGGCCGAGCGCCGCGGTCAGCCCGGGCGCGATCCAGGGGCCGGCCACGGCCAGGCCGACGCCCAGCGCCAGGCCGAGCGCGGCGCCGGTCAGCGCCGCGGCGCCCGCCGCGCGCGGGTCGCGCGCGCCCACGGCGCGCGCCACGAGCGCGAGGGTGCCGACCGAGGCGACCTCGGCCAGCGAGATCATGCCCCAGTAGACGTAGGCCGAGGAGCTCACGGCGGCGAGCGCCGCCTCGGACAGGCGCTCGACGAACAGCATGTTCAGCCAGTTGAAGGCGAGGTTCGCCAGGTAGCCGAACAGGAGCGGCACGGCCAGGCGCACGAGCGGCCCGTCGAGCGGCCCCGCGAGGAGGTCGCCGGCCGGGGCGTCGGGCGAGGCGGCGGCGGTCGTCGCGGGCGCGTCCATGGAGGGGGGCTGAATGCTACCGACGCTCAGGTGAGCGCGGTGTGCCGCGTCAGCCGCCCCCCGCGCGCCGCTCGTCGACGTAGGCGCGCAGGCGCTCGACGTCGCCCTCGACGAGCTCGGGGAAGGCCGGCATGAGGCCCTTGCCCTGGAGGACGAGCTGCCGGAACTCCTCGGGCGGCACCTCGCGGCCGAGGAGGCCGGGGTAGGCGCCGGCGCCCTTGAGGTCGGGCATGTGGCAGCGGCCGCAGTAGGCGCGGTAGAGCTGCTCGCCCGTGAGGCTGCCCGCCTCGTGGCGCACCTTGTTGCGCGTGGCGTGGTGGTAGCCGATCGCGCCCATGGTGGCGAGGATCAGCACCACGGGGATGAGCGCCACCCACTTCGGCAGGCCGCCCTTGCCCTGCTCGCCCGAGTCCGTCGTCGTCGCGTCGCTCATGGTCCTCTCCGCGGGGTGGCCGGACAGGCTAACCTCGAATGGCATGCGGGTCCTGGTCGCGCCGGACAAGTTCAAGGGCACCTTGACCGCCGAGGAGGCGGCGCGCGCCATCGCCGTCGGCCTCGTTCGCGGGCTGCCGGGGGTGGCGCTCGACCTCCTGCCGATCGCCGATGGCGGCGAGGGGACCGTGGACGCGCTGGTCGAGGCCAGCGGCGGCGAGCGGCGCGAGGTCGAGGTCACGGGGCCGGACGGCGGGCGCGTGCGCGCCGCCTGGGGCGTCCTGGGCGACGGTCGGACCGCCGTCGTCGAGGCGGCCGCGGCCTGCGGTCTGGGGCTCGTCGCGCCCGGGCGCCGCGACCCGCAGACGGCCACGAGCCGCGGGCTGGGGGACTTGCTCCTGGCCGTCGCCGACGCGGGGCTGACGGAGGTGATCGTCGGGCTCGGCGGCACCGGCACCAACGACGGGGGCGCCGGCCTGGCGCAGGCCCTGGGCGCGCGGCTGCTCGACGCGGACGGCCGCGACCTCCCGCCCGGCGGCGCGGCGCTGGCGCGGCTCGACCGCGTCGAGCCGGGCTCGCGGCTCACGGCGCTGCGCGCGGCGCTCCACGTCACGTGCGCCTGCGACGTCCTCAGCCCGCTCACGGGGCCCGAGGGCGCGTCGCTCGTCTTCGGCCCGCAGAAGGGCGCCAGCCCCGAGGTCGCGCGCGCGCTCGACGCGGCCCTGGCCCGCTGGGGCGAGGCGCTGCGGCGCGACCTCGGCGCCGACGTGGCCGGCCTCCCCGGGGCCGGGGCGGCCGGAGGCCTGGGCGCCGGCCTGGCGGCGCTCCTCGGCGCGCGGCTCGTGTCGGGCGCCGACCTCGTGCTCGACGCCGTGGGCTTCGACGCGCGCGCCGCGGGCGCCGACCTCGTCGTCACGGGCGAGGGCTCGCTCGACGCGCAGACGCGCCGGGCCAAGGCGCCGCTCCTGGCGCTGCGCCGGGCGCGCGCCCTGGGGCGGCCGGTCGTCGCGCTCGCCGGGCAGGTGACGGACGACGCCGCGGCCCTCGACGACGAGGGGCTCGTGGCGGCCCTGGCGGCGGTCACCCGGCTCCAGGCACCCGACGAGGCCGCGCGGGACGCCGCGCCGCGCCTGGCCCGGGCGGCGGAGACGCTCGGGCGGCTGCTCGCGCTGGGCGGACGGCTCGCGACGGGCGGCGCGCCGTGAGCGCCGTCCTCGTCACGCGCGCGCTCCCGCCCGGCCCGGTCGAGCGCCTCGCCGCGTCCGGGCTCGTCACCGACCTGCGCCTTCATCGCGACGACCGGCCGATGTCCCGGGCCGAGCTCCTCGCCGCCGCCGCGGGCTGCCGGGCGCTCCTCACGCAGCTCGTCGACCGCGTCGACGAGGAGCTGCTCGCCGCGGCCGGGCCGGGGCTCGCGCTCGTGGCCAACTACGCCGTCGGGCTCGACAACGTGGACGTGGCCGCGTGCACGGCGCGCGGGGTCCTCGTCTCGAACACCCCCGGCGTGCTCACCGAGGCCACGGCCGACCTCACCTGGGCGCTGCTCCTGGCCGTCACCCGGCGCGTGGTCGAGGGCGACCGGCTCATGCGCCGGGGCGGCTACCGGAGCTGGTCGCCCACCTTCCTCCTCGGCCACGGGGTCACCGGCAAGACGCTCGGCGTCGTCGGCCTGGGGCGGATCGGCGCCGCGGTCGCCCGCCGGGCGCGGGCGTTCGGCATGAAGGTCGTCTACGCGTCGCCGGCGCCGAAGCCGGTCGCGGCCGAGGTCGCGGCCGAGCACGTCGCGCTCGAGCGGCTCCTCGGCGAGGCCGACGTCGTGAGCCTCCACTGCCCGCTCCGGCCCGACACGCGCCACCTGATCGACGCGGCGCGGCTCCAGGCGATGAAGCCCACCGCCTTCCTCATCAACACCGCCCGCGGCCCGCTCGTCGACGAGCCGGCGCTCGTGCGCGCGCTCGAGGCCGGCTGGATCGCCGGCGCGGGGCTCGACGTCACCGAGCGCGAGCCGCTGTTCGAGCCGGGGCTCGCGGCGCGCGACGACGTGGTCCTCCTCCCGCACGTCGGCAGCGCGACGCACGAGGTGCGCACCGCCATGGGCGACCTCGCGGTCGACAACGTGCTCGACCTCCTCGAGGGGCGGCCGCCGCGGACCTGCGTGAACCTCCCGGGGGCGCGCGATGGACGGTGACGCCAAGGAGCGCGTGCGCGTCGGGCAGAGCGCCCTGCGGTGCCCCTACTGCCACGACGACGTGGCGGTGGAGGCGCAGGACTGGCTGGCGTGCGCCCGCTGCCTCGCCCGGCACCACGCGGCCTGCTGGACGGAGTCGGGGCGCTGCGGCGGGTGCGGCGCGGCCGAGGCGCTGGCGCGCGCCGGGTCGGCGCCCGTCCGGGCGGCGGAGCCGCACGAGCCCGCGCCGGGCGTCGTCGAGCGCCTCCTGGGCGCGCCGCTCCGCCTGCGCGTCGTCCGGACGGTGCTCGGGGAGGTCGGCCCCGAGGTCGACGAGGAGGCGGTCGAGGCGGCGCGCCGCGTCCTCGGCGACCCGGGCCACACCTCCCGGGTGGGCCGCACCCTCACCTGGCGTCACGCGCCGGGGTCCCGCGGCGGCCGTGATCTCACCCTCGTCGTGGCGTCGCGCGACGGCGCGACGACGCTCGAGGTCGAGGAGCGCCTTGGCAACCTCGTCGGCGGCCTCTGGGGCGGCCTGGGCGGCGGCCTCGGCGTCAACCTGCTGGTCCACCCGCTCGTGTGGGGGGTCGTCAAGGACCTGCCCTGGCTCGTGGGGCTCGGCATCGGCTTCACGGCCCTCTTCCTGATCGGCCTGCGCGCCCTGGTCGGCGCGCTCGCCCGCCGGCGCCGCGACCAGGTCGTCGAGCTCGCCGCGCGGGTCGAGGCCGCGCTGGCGCGCCACGCCGTCCGTCCGCCCCGGGCGGACCCGAAGGCCGACCCGAAGGCGTCCTGAGAGCTCGAGAACTCTTCGTTCCGCTGCACCTGCTCGACCGCCAAAGCGCAGCGTGTGGGAGGCGCGGAACGGGCCAGATCGTGCCAGTCCGGGACTTGCTCCGATCGCGCCCTCGCGAGCGCATCACTCATCGCAGGTCAGAGCTCGAGAGACATCGCGCAGCGATGTCTTCTCGAGCTCCGAGGGCTCACCGCCCTCGCAGGTCGAGGAGCTTCTCGCGCGTCCGCGCCGCCTGCGGGTGCTCGGGCGCAAGGCGCAGGAACGTCTCGAGGTCGCTCGCCGCCCCGCCGCGGTCGCCCTGGCGCAGGCGCACGGCGCCGCGCAGGAGCCACGCCGGCGCCAGGAACGGGTCGAGGCCGACGGCGCGCACGGCGTCGGCGAGCGCGCCGCCGAGGTCACCCGAGGCGGCCCGGTAGTGGCCGCGCCAGAGGAACCCCTCGGCGTCGACGGGCTCGGCGCCGGGCGGGAAGGCGTCGAGCCGGAGGTCGTCGTGCTCGACGGCGGGCGCGGGCGCCGGCGCGCGGCGCGGGCCGGTCACCCGCCGCAGCTCGGCGCCGCCGCACGACCAGCAGGCGGGCCGGTGGGTGTCGTGGAGGCTCTCCGCCTCGATGTCGTTGGTGGCCCCGCAGCGCAGGCACTCGAGGGAGCCCGGGTGGTCGGACATGCCCGCACGATGACGCGACGGCGGCGCGCGCGCGAGCCGCTACAGGATGCGCTTGCCGAGGGCCGAGGCGATCAGGCCCACGGCCAGCTCGGCCGTCTGGTTCTGCACGTCGAGGATCGGGTTGACCTCGACCATCTCCATGCTGCAGAGCCGGCCCGTCTCCGCGATGATCTCCATCGCGAGGTGCGCCTCGCGGTAGGTCAGGCCGCCGATCTTGCGCGTGCCGGTGCCGGGCGCCACCTGCGGGTCGACCGAGTCGATGTCGAAGCTCACGTGGACGTGGTCGGTCTCGTCCATGATGAGCTCGACCGCCTGCTCCATGACCGACGCCATGCCGCGGCGGTCGATGTCCTCCATGGTGAACGCGTGGATCCCCGAGTCGCGCAGGGCGCGCCGCTCGACCTCGTCGAGGTCGCGCAGCCCGATCTGCGCCATGCGGCTGGGGAGCACCTTCGGACCCGGGTAGCCGATCGCCGTCAGCTCGCCCGGCCCCTGGCCGAGGAGGCACGCCACCGGCATGCCGTGGATGTTCCCGGAGGGCGAGGTCTCGGGGGTGTTGATGTCGCCGTGGGCGTCGAACCAGATCACCCCCAGCCGCCCCGCCGGCCCGCCCTGCGCGCGCCCCTTGGCCTGCTGCAGGTGGGCGGCGATCCCGGAGATGGTGCCGATCGCGATCGCGTGGTCGCCGCCGATCACGAGCGGGATCCCGCGCCGCTCGAGGATCGTCTGCACCTCGGCGCACACCTCGCTGCAGGCGCGGGAGACGAGCGGGAGGTACTTCGCGCGCGGGTCGCCCGGCGGGCAGGTCTCGGGCGCAGGGATCGTGACGTCGCCGTGGTCCTCGACCTGCAGGCCGATGCGCTGCAGGGCGTCGTGCAGCCCCGCGATGCGCAGGGCCGAGGGGCCCATGCCGACGCCGCGCCGCCCGGCCCCGTGGTCCAGCGGGACGCCCACGACGTGGACGGTCTTGCCGTTTTGCTCGCTCACACGGACCCCCAGGACCTTCAGTCTAGCAGAATCGGCCTCCCAGGCCGGTCTCCTCGGGGGTGGCGTCCCGGTGACGTCCCTCGCGGGTATGTTGAAGTCATGGCCAAGAAGATCACCCGCGGCGACGGCTGGGAGCTCATCCCGGCGGGCGGCGCGCAGCCGGACAAGAAGCGGCCCGGGTGGACGGCCCCGCCGTCCGAGCAGCGGATCCGCGTGCGCGAGGAGAAGCGCGCCCAGGGCAAGATCGTCACGGTCGCCAGCGGCTTCCGGATGACCGAGGCCGACCTCAAGGCCCTCGCCAAGGACCTCAAGGCCCACTGCGGCGCGGGCGGCACGGCCGAGGGCGACGCGGTCGAGGTGCAGGGGCGGCACCTCGCGAAGGTCGTCGAGCGCCTGAAGCGCGCCGGCTTCGGCGTCGTGTAAGGTCCGGCCGCCGGTCGCGGGCAGGTCCTGCCCGACCCGCCGGGCCGAGGCGACGAGAGCGGTCCACCGGGCAAGGGGTTCCGCCGGCCCGCGCCGTGCACCACGGGCCCGCCGGAGGGTGATCCCGATGGCCGTGGCGACCGACGACGAGCCGACGAAGCGCTTCGACCTCTCGCTGGCCCGGAGCGACGACGGGTGGGAGCACGTGCTGGCGGAGCTGCGCCGGCAGGCGGTGGCCGAGACGCTGAGCACGCTGGACCTGATCTGGCGCGAGTAGCTGTTCACTGCGTTGACGCGCTGCGCACGTCCTTCCGCCTTCCGCTTTCCCGGATCCCGCGATCCGCCGTCACGGCCGTGTCCAACCGGCTGACCGGGAGCGAGTTACGCTCGGGGCGTCGGTTTGCTGCCCGACCCCGCCGGAGGCAGGATGCGGGGGCGCCGCGGCGCAGCACTCGTTCTCGGGCTGGGCCTGCTCGTCGCCGGGTGCGGCGGCGACGCGGAGCGCGACGCTCCGGCCGGCGACCTGGCGCCGATCGGGTCGATCGCCGCGGCCGCGACGGACGCCGACCGGCGCGAGTGGCTGGAGCAGGTGGCGGCCGAGGGCCTCGACCGCCTCGCGCTGCCCGGCCCCATCGGCGGCTTCGACGGCCTCGACGAGGCGGGGCCGGTGGCCGCGTTCGGGCGGCCCGCGCCGGCGATCGCCGAGTCGACGCGCCCGATCGACCGCACGACGCCGACGACGCTCCTGGGCAGCGCCCTCGAGGCCCTGGCGGCCGCCGACGTGGCGGCGCTCGCGCGCCTGTCGCGACCCGGCGGCGAGCGCCCGACGCTCGACGAGGACGACGCGCTCGACGCCGAGCGGCGCTTCCTGGCCCCGGCCGTCCAGCCCTACTGGCGGCGGGTGGCGGGCGCCGCGCGCCTGGGCGAGGTGACGGTCGAGCCCGGGCCCGCGCCCGACGAGGCGCGCCTCCGCATCCACGTGGGCGGCGCCGCCGGCGCCTACCTGATTCGACTGCGGAAGCGAGGTGACGGGTGGTATCTCGCCGGCTGATCTGGGTGACCGCCGTCCTCCTCGCGCTCGCGGGCGCGCCGCGCGCGCGCACCGTCCCGCCGGTCGACCCGGGGCCGTTCTGGCCGCTGCGGGTCGGCCACGTGGGCCAGGCGTTCAGCGACGCCCTCCCGCGCGGCGCGACCTATCGCCTCGTGTCGGGCCGCCTCCCGCAGGGGCTGCGGCTCGCCGCCGCCGGGCAGGTCGAGGGCACGCCCGCGCAGCGGGGCGTGTTCGAGGCGGTGCTCGAGGCCCGCGAGGCGAGCGGCGTGACCTACCCGGTGCGCGTCCAGGCGACCGTCCGCGACGCCGACGAGCGCGACCTCGCCGCCGCGCCGCGCCTGTTCGAGACGAGCGGCCCGCACACGACGACGCAGCAGGACCTGCGCGTCGACGTGCGCAGCACGTTCGACCAGCGCCTCGTGCGCACGCGCGTGCGGCTGACCCTCCCGGTCGGGCTCGGCCGGCCGGCGCCGCTGCTCCTGTTCCACCGCGGGCGCGGCTTCGACCACGACAGCTACAACGCCTTCCACCGGCTGATCGCCTCGCACGGCGTCGCCGTGGCGAGCATCGAGGACCGGCTGTCGTTCGCCGGCCACAGCTTCAACGCGGGTGACCGCGAGTACGACCAGGACCGGGCCGAGCTCGGCATGCAGTCGGCGTCCGGCGTGGTCGAGGGCGTGACCGACCTGCTGCTCGCGCGCTCGAGCGACGCCGCCGACCCGCTCGGCGGCGCGTTCGACGAGGGCGCGCTGTTCTTCGCCGGCCACAGCCGCGGCGGCGGCGCGGTCCACGCCAGCCACCAGCGGAGCTTCGAGCTGCGCCTGCGCGGCGTGATCTACCTGATGGCGTTCGACCTGCGCTACTTCCCCGAGACCGCGCCCCCGGGGCTGGCCCCGGCCTACCCGATCTTCGACCAGCAGCCGCGGACACCGAGCCTGATCATCGCGGCCGAGAACGACGGCGACCTCACCTTCCCGATCGCCGACCAGCTCATCGACCGCGCCGCCGGGCCGACGACGCAGGTGACGCTCTGGGGCGGGGTGCACAACCTGATCTCCGACGCGCACCCGGCCGAGGGGGCGGCGCGGATCACGCGGGCCCAGCAGACGGCGCGCGTGGCCGACTGGATCGTGTGCTTCGTGCGCCGCTGGGCGCACGGCGAGGCCGACCTCGACGCGCGGCTCTACGGCCCGGCGCACCAGGGCTCGGGCGCCTACGCCGTGGCCGCCTGGAGCCCGAGCGCGCGTACGCTCCTGGTCGAGGACGCGCAGGACCGCGACGCGTCGCGAAACCTGCTCGGGCGCAACCTCGTCCTCGACCTGCGCCGCCACGAGCAGAGCGTCTACCCCGACATGGCGGGCTTCCCCACGCTGGCGCTCCGGCACACGCTCCTCACGCCGACCGCGGCCCAGTCGGTGTGGCGCATGGCGAGCGACGCCCCGGTGGACACGCGCGGGCACCGGCGCCTGGTCCTGCGCGCGCTGCAGACGTCGAACCACGGCTGGTCGGGCCTGGGCCTGTGGGTGCGGCTCGTCGACGCGGCCGGCGGCCAGGCCTGGGCGCGCGTGCACGAGCCGAGCGTCCCCGGCGGGAGCCTGCCGGTGTGGGACGGCCGCTCGCCGCACGGGCGCTTCCTCGACGTGCACGTCGACCTGGGCGGCATGGCCGTCTCGGGCGACGCCGGCTTCGACCGCGCGCGCGTCAGCGCGGTCGACCTCGTCCTCGTCGTGCGCACGGCCAGCCGCGTACGCAGCGTGGCGATCGACGCGGTGCGCTTCGAGTAGAGCTCAGCCGGGCGGCCAGGCGAAGCCGCGCCCGCCGAGCACGTGCACGTGGATGTGGAACACGGTCTGGCCGGCGTCGGGCCCCGTGTTCACCACCAGGCGGTAGCTGTCGAGCCCCTGCTGGCGGGCCACGTCGCGGGCCGCGAGCAGGAGCGCCCCCGCGAGCGCCTGGTCGCCGTCGTCGAGGTCCTTGATCGCCTCGACGTGCTTCCTGGGGATCACCAGGTAGTGGTGCGGCGCCTGCGGGTTGATGTCGCGGAACGCGACCGCGTCGGGGGTCTCGAGGACCGTGGCGGCCGGGACCTGCCCGGCGACGATCTTGCAGAAGAGGCAGCTCGACACGGGGACCTCCGCGCGGCCGATCCTACCCCCGGGCCTCGCGCCGTTGCGTCCGCCCGGGCCTCTGATACGATCGCGCCGTCTCGGCGGCATAGCCAAGTGGTAAGGCAACGGATTGCAAATCCGTCATCCCCCGGTTCAAATCCGGGTGCCGCCTAACGAGGAACCCGGCTCGTCGGCACGCCCCTACCAGGGCGGCGGGCGTCCGGGTTCTGGCGTCTTTCGTGCAGAGAGGGCGTCGACTCCCGCGGGCCGAGTCCCTCCACTACCAGTTCCGGTAGCCCACGATCAGCCACTCGCCCCCCTGCCGCTGCTCGAGGAGCAGGGCGCGCGGCCGAGGGTCCTTCTCGTAGCGCCGCGCGTGGCGGAGCTCCACGAGCGTCTCCGTGCCGGCCTGCTGGGCCTCACCCACCGCGTCTTCGGGACCGAGCGGGAACCACAGGGCGCCCTCGCCCATGATCGGCGATGGCACCCGCCAGAAGGCCTCCTTCGTCGGGTCGCCTCCACGCGCCTGGACGAACTCCGACCCGAGGTCGATCGCCTGGGCCGCGGCGGCCCAGTCCTCCTGGCAGAGGTTGTAACGGAGGGCCATCACGGAGTTGACGGGCGTCTCGCGCTCACCACCGCGCCATGACCTCAGCGCGCTGCAGTCGACGCAGCCCGAGAGCACGAAGCTCAGGGAGAGGACGAGCGCGGTCGAGCGTGTCTTGATGGTCATTCGCACCTCGTTCAGCGCATCCTGTCCGTCTGCGGCGCCGAATCCAGCTGGCCGGGCGCGATGAAGAGGCCGTCGTGCGCATCGAGCAGGCGGTCGACCTCTGCCTTCACGAAGGGCCTTTGAAAGAAGCTCGCCTCGGCCTTTCCGTAATCGATGAGCGCCCTGCGAGTCGCGTCGAGGTTCGGCCCTTTCACGTTCAGCGGGGCCGGAACGAGGTCATCTCCCCCAGACCTGTAGGCGCGCCACACGAACTCGGAGCAGTACTGAACCCTGTTCCCGTTCGTGAACCGGTCGATGAGGTCGAACTCGTATCCTGCCCCGATCTGCGCCTGGGCCCAGGCCGAAGCCCCCGCCGGGACGGTGCGACTCGGTGTGTAGCGCCACACGCCTCCATCAGTGGCCCCCTGAAAGAACTTCGCGATCGAAATCCGGGCGATCGATCCACCTGAACGGCCGGGGTAGTTGTCGATCACGTACGTGTCGGCCCCTACTCGAACGATCAGCCCGGAGTGACTCCACCGGCTCCCGGTGAGCTGTCGAATCAGATCCGAGTCCGCGCCGACGCCCGCCCGCAGGACGATGTCGCCATCCAGGACGTCGGCCGCGAGCTCCTCCCCGAACAAGGACTCCCGTGGCGCCGGACCGTCCGCCGGCCTGTCGAACGACCGACAACCGCCGAGGAGAATGAACAGGAGCAACCAGCGGGAAGCCCGGGAGTTCATTGAGGTGAGTGTGCACCATGCATCGCGCGGTTTCAACTTGCGGGCAGCCCGGCGTTTCCCCCCGCCGGCCGTACGCGCTCCCCTGGTAGTCACCCAGCCACACACAGCCCTTGCCCACCGCGCGGCGCGTCGGCTACCCTCCCGCCCGGGGAGAGGTCCATGACGACGTGCCCGTTCTGCGCCGAGGAGGTCCAGCCGGCGGCGATCAAGTGCCGCCACTGCGGGTCGTTCCTCGACGGCCGCGAGCAGGGCGGGCAGGGCGCGCCGACGGCGCCGCTCGGCGGGCTGATCCCGGTGTCGAACCCGCCGGCGCTGATGGCCTACTACACGGCGCTGTTCTCGCTGATCCCCTGCCTGGGGCTGCTCCTCGGGCCCGTCGGCCTGGTGCTCGGGATCGTCGGCCGGCAGAGGGTCAAGAAGGACCCGCGCGTCGGCGGGACCGCGCACGCCTGGATCGGGATCATCCTCGGCGGGCTCACGACCGGGCTCCACGTCGCCTTCGTCGTGTTCCCGTTCGTCACCTGAGCCGGCGCAGGAGCTCGCGCGCCTCGTCGGCGCGCGGATGGTCGGGCGCGAGGTCGAGGAACCGCTCGAGGTCCTCTGCCGCGCCCGCGTCGCGCCCCGCCCGCGCGCGGGCCACGCCGCGGGCGAGGTGCGCCGTCGCGCTCGACGGGTCGAGCGCGAGCGCGCGGTCGAGGTCGAGCAAGGCGTGCTCGTGGTCGCCGCGGAGGAGGTGCACCGCCCCGCGCTGCTCGAGCAGCCTGGCGACGTCGGGCGCCCGCGCCAGGGCCTGGTCGAGGTCGTCGAGCGCGCCGACCACGTCGCCGAGCGCCGCCCGCGCGCCCGCGCGCAGCTCGAGCGCGGTCCGGTCGCCCGGCAGGAGCGCGAGCGCGCGCGTGAGCTCGGCCTCCGCCTCGACGTCGCGCCCGAGCGTCGCCAGGGCCACGCCGCGGCCGTGGCTGAGCGACGCCGTCGGCGCCGCGACCTCGAGCCCGCGGTCGAACGCCTCCAGGGCCGCCGCCGCCCGCCCCTGCCGCAGGCGCGCCCCGCCCAGGTTCGCCCAGGCGCTGGCCGAGCGAGGGGCCAGCGCGACGGCGCGCGCGAAGTCGGCCTCGGCCGCGTCGAGCTCGCCCGCGCTCAGCGCGGTGATCCCCCGCTGGCCGAGGAGCCACGGGTGGTGCGGGTCGAGGTCGAGCGCGCGGTCGAGGTCCAGGCGCTCGCGCGTCCGGTCGCCCTGCTTGCGCCGCGCCAGCGCGCGGTAGCCGAGCGCCAGCGCCTCCCCGGGGTCGAGCGACAGCGCGGCGTCGAGCTCCGCGGCCGCCGCGACGTCGAGGCCGCGCGCCACCCACGCCGCGCCGCGCGCCAGCCGCGTGGCGGCCACCCGGTTGTCCAGGCGGCTGGCCAGCGACGCGTCGTCGAAGCCCCCCTGGACCTCCCCCTGCTCGAGCCGCACGAGCGCCCGGCGCGCCCACGCCGTCGGCGCGCTCGACCAGGTCCGCACGGCCAGGTCGAGGTCACGGCGCGCGCCGGCCAGGTCGCCCAGCTCCTGGCGCAGGCGCCCGCGCGCGAGGAGCGCGTCGAGGCGCAGCGGCGCGCCGCGGACGGCCTCGTCGAGCGCCGCGCAGGCCTCCTCGAGCCGACCCTCGCGCCGCAGGTCGGCCGCGCGGGCGACACGGTCCACGGCCGCCGACGGCGGCGCCGGCCCCCCGACGCTCGGCGGCCCCCCTGGCCGGGCGACGGCGGCGGCGAGCGCCAGCGCGGCGGCGGCGGCGGCGACGCCGCGACGAGGGCGACGAGGCGCCGCGCCCGCGCCGGGGCGGGCGGGCGAGCGCGCGCGCGAGGGCGCCCGCGTGCGGGTAGCGGTCGTCGGGGCGCGGGGCGAGGGCGCGCTCGACGACGGCGGCCAGCCAGGGCGGCGCGTCGGGCCGCGCGCGGCGCAGGGGCTCGACCTTCCCGGCGCGCGTGCGCGCGATCCGCTCGAGCTCGCCCCCGCCGCCGAACGGGGGCGCCCCGGCCAGGCACTCGTGCAGGATCGCCCCGAGCGCGAACACGTCGGCGGGGGGCCCGGCGCGCGCGGCGTCGTCGAGCTGCTCCGGAGCGGCGTAGCCGAGCGTGCCCCGGAACTCGCCCGTGCGCGAGGCCGCGTCGTCGGTCGGCGCGAGGTGACGGGCGAGCCCCAGGTCGGCGACGAGCGGCGCGCCGTCGGCGGCGAAGAGGACGTTCTCCGGCTTGAGGTCGCGGTGCACGACCCCGTGCGCGTGGGCCAGGGCCATGGCCCGCGCCACCCGCCGCACGAGCGCCACGGCGTCGTCGACCGGCAGGGGGCCCGCGCGGAGCCGGTCGCGCAGGGTGCCGCCCGGGAGGAGCGGCATGACGAGGTAGGGCCCCCGCGGGCCGACGCCGTGGTCGAGGAGGGGGACGAAGCCCTGCGCGGCGCCGAGCCAGGCCTGCAGCCGCGTCTCGCGCGCGAACCGCGCCAGCGCCTCGGCGTCGCCCGCGCGCCCGCCGGGGAGGAGCTTGAGGGCGACGAGCGCGCCGTCGGGCCCACGCGCGCGGACGACGACGCCCCCGCCGCCGCGGCCGAGCTCGTCCAGGAGCTGGTAGGGCCCGCTCACGGCTCGCCGCGCAGGGCGCGCAGCCCCGGCGCGAGCCGCTCCGCGCGCTCCGGCTCGAGCGCCAGCGCGCGCGCGAGGTCGCGCGCGGCGGCCGCCCGGTCGCCCGCCGTCAGGCGCAGCGCCGCGCGGGCCTCGAGCGCCTCCGGGAAGTCGGGCGCCAGGGCGAGCGCCCGCTCGAGCGCCTCGAGCGCCCCGGGCCGGTCGCCCTCGGCCGCGAGGAGCGCCGCCCGGCCGCTCCAGGCCCAGGGGAGGTCGGGCCCGAGCTCGAGCGCCCGATCGAGGTCCGCGCGCGCGAGGGCGAGCTCGCCCAGCCGCACGCGGGCCGCCCCGCGGTGCACGCGCAGGAGCGCGTTGTCGGGCGTCTGCGCCAGGACGCGGTCGAGCCACTCGACCGCCCGCGGGAGGTCGCCGCTCGTCAGGTAGAGGAAGCCGCCCTGACGTGCGAGCTCCCCGTCGTCCGCCAGGGAGGGGTCGAGCGCGCAGGCGCGCTCGAGGGCCGCGAGCGCCTCGCGGTAGCGGAGCGCATCGACGAGCGTCAGCGCGCGCGCGGCGTGCGCCGCCGCGTGGTCGGGCGCGAGGCGCAGGGCCTCGTCGACGTCCGCCAGCGCGCCGGCGCGGTCGACGTGCCGGCGCCCCCCGGCGCGCGCGAGGAGCGCCTCGGGCGTGCGCCAGCCCAGCGCCAGCGCGCGCTCGGCGGCCTCGGCGGCGCGGGCGACCTCCCGGGGGGCGAGCACCGCGGCGGCGTGCGCCCAGGCCTCGCCCTCGTCGGGCGCCAGCTCGCAGGCGGTGTGCACGTCGGCCGCCGCCTCGACCGCCTGCCCCTGGGCCGTCCGGACCCGCCCGCGCAGGGCCCACGCCTCCCAGCGGCGGGGCGCGCGCTCCAGGGCGCGCTCCGCCGCCTCGCGCGCGCCCGCGAGGTCGCCCAGCGCCAGCCGCGCGAGGCCCAGGTCCACCCACACGGCCCCGTCGTCGGGCGCGAGCGCCGCGGCGCGCGTGAGGTCGTCGAGCGCCCCGCGCCGGTCGTCGAGGCGCCAGCGGGCCCGCGCTCGACGCGCGAGCCCCGGGGCGTCGGGGGCGGCCGCGCGGGCCAGGGCGAGGGCCTCGTCGAGGTCGAGCGCGCTCGCGCCCTCGAGCGTCGCCGAGGACCGCGACGCCGGGGCGTCCGGCGCAGACGCAGGCGACGGGGGCGGCGGCGCGGGCCGGAGGACGACCGCGGCGAGCGTGAGGGCGAGCAGCGCCGCGCCGCCCAGCGCGGCCAGGGCGAAGGGCGGTCGCCGGCGCGCCGGCGCGGTCCCGCGCAGGGCCCGCAGGAGCGCGGCCCCGTCCGCCGGGCGGGCGGCGGGGTCGTGGGCCAGGGCGGCCTCGACAGCGTCGACCAGCCACGCGGGCGCCTCCGGGGCCAGGTCGCGCAGGGCGGCGCGCCGGCCCTCGGTGACGGCCGCCACCACCTCCATGGGCGACTCGCCAGCGAAGGCGGGGGCGCCTGCGAGGCACTCGAACAGCACGGCGCCCAGGGCGAACACGTCGGCCGGCGGGCCCGCGGCCTTGGCGTCGAGCATCTGCTCGGGCGCCATGTAGCCGATCGTGCCCATGCAGTCGCCCCGGCGCGAGATCGAGACCGTCCACGTGGCGCCGGGCACGTCGTCGCGGAAGTGCTTGGCGAGCCCCAGGTCGGCGAGGAGCGGCCGCCCGTCGTCGTCGAAGAGCACGTTCTCGGGCTTCACGTCGCGATGGACGATCCCCCGCCGGTGCGCCTCCGCCAGGGCGCTCGCCAGCGCGCGCCCCCACGCGAGCGCCTCGTCGACGGTCGGCCGCCCGCGCTCGAGGCGCTGGCGCAGGTTGCCGCCCTCGAGCAGCGGCATGACGATGAACGGGCCCTGCGGGCCGTGGCCGAGGTCGAGGAGCGGCACGAAGCCGTCGGCCGCGGTCATCCGGCCGAGGAGGCGCGCCTCGCGCTCGAAGCGGGCGCGGGCGGTGGGGTTGGCGGCGGCCTGGAGGAGCTTGAGCGCCAGCAGGCGTCCGGCGGCGTCGCGCACCCGCAGGACGGTGCCCATGCCGCCCTTGCCCAGCGGGGCCACCACCTCGTAGCGCCCGATGCGCGCCGCGGGGCGCGAGGCCGTCGGCGGGTGCAGGGCGTCGGTCGGCAGCGCCGCCATCGCCGCCGCCTCCGGCGGGCGGCCGGCGAGCGCCGCCTGGTGGGCGGCGCGGAGCGCCGCCGCGTGCGCCGGCGTGAGGTCGTAGCGGGCCAGGAGGTCGAGGAGCGACGCGTCGGGCCGCGCCCGCCGCTGGGCGCGGCGCCTCTCCACCTGCTCGGGCGAGAGCCACCCGCGCGCCAGGCCCAGGGCGACCGCCGCCTCGTCCGCCTGCTCGGGGGTCACTCGCCGCCCCCGTCCGCCGCGCGCAGGCCGTGGCGCCGGGCCCGGCGCAGGAGCGTCGTCCGCTCGAGGCCGAGGAGGCGCGCTGCCCCCGCGACGGTCCCGCCCGAGGCCGCGAGCGCCTGGGCGATCAGCGCCCGCTCCTGCTCGCCCAGGACCTCGTCGAGCGTCTTGCCGGCGTCGATCAGCCGCCGCAGCTCGACCGGCAGGGCGGCGCCCGCGCCGCCGCGCGCCCCGGCGAGGACGTCGTCCGTGAGGTGGCGCGGCAGGACGCGCCGCACGCCCAGCGCCGCCAGCCGGCGCACCTCGTTCTCGAGCTGCCGCACGTTCCCCGGCCAGGGGAAGGCCACGAGGAGCTCGCGCGCCGCGTCGCCGACGACCGGCGGCGGCCGCCCGACCTCCTCGGCGCAGCGGCGCAGGAAGTGGTCGAGGAGCGCCGGCACGTCCTCGCGCCGCTCGCGCAGGGGCGGCACGCGCAGGTGGAGGACGTTCAGCCGGTAGAGCAGGTCCTCGCGGAAGCGGCCGGCGGCGACGAGCGCCGAGAGGGGCTCGTTCGTCGACACGATGAGGCGCACGTCGACGCGCCGCTTCTTCTCCGCGCCCAGGGGCCGCACCTCGCCCTCCTCGAGCACGCGCAGGAGGGCGGCCTGGAGCGCGGGCGACATGGCGGCGGCCTGGTCGAGGAGGAGCGTCCCCCCGGACGCCGTCTCGAACAGCCCCTGGCGGTCGCGGACGGCCCCGCTGAAGGCGCCACGCACGTGGCCGAAGAGCTCGCTCGGCAGGAGCTCGTCCGAGATCGCCGCGCACGACTCGGCCACGAACGGCCCGTCGCGCCGCCCGCTCGCGGCGTGGACGGCGCGCGCGACGAGCGCCTTGCCCGTCCCGCTCTCGCCCTCGATCAGGAGCGGCAGGTGCCAGCGCGCAGCGCGCTCCGCCTCGCGCCGCAGGCGCCGCATGGGCTCGGCGTCGCCGACGATCGTCCAGCGCTCATCGCTCGCCGGCGCCGCCCGCAGCCCGGCGACCGTGCGCTCGAGGCGCACGCGGTCGCGGATCAGGGCCAGGCAGGGCGTGAGCTCGTCCACGAGGCGCTCGGCCAGGGCCCGCGACGCGTCGTCGAAGCGGCCGGCGGCGGCGCGGTCGTCGAGGTAGAGCACGGCGAGCCCGACGACCGGCACCGCCAGCACGGAGCGGATCGCCAGGCCGGCCACCGACTCGGCGTCGCGGAAGCGCGGGTCGCGCGAGGCGTCGCGCACGAGCACCGGCGCGCCGGTCCGGGCCACCTCCTCGACGATCCGCCGGCTGTAGGCGAAGTCGTGGCCCTCGAGCTCGGCGTCGCGGATGTTGCGGGCGACCGTCTCGGCCGCGGCGCCGCCGTCGCCCAGCAGCACGAGGACGCCGCGCTCGGCGCCGACGCCCTCGACGAGCAGCCCCAGCGCCAGGTCGAGCATGTGGCCCGGATCGGGCCCGGCCGCGACGACGCGGCCGAGGAGGCCGGCGCCCGGTGGTTCGCGCTCCTCGGACCTTCCCACGACCTGTGCCCCCGTGCACGGACGCACACCCTGGACGGGCGCGGGGGCGGGGCCGCCCGGCCCCAACCCCCCGCGCCTCCTGAGCGTGTGCGCCCGGCGCCCCGCTTGCAAGCACGACCCCGACCGGAGGTGCGGCGTGCGGGCGAGCGTGGCGGCGATCGCGGTCTTGACGGCCCAGGTGGCGCTGGCGCAGGAGCCCCCGCCGGCCCCGGTGGCGCCGGCGACCGTCCGCGTCCCGTGGGTCGGCGGCAACGGGCACGCCGAGACGTGGGACGGCCGGGTGTTCGTGATCACCCGCAACGTGGGCGGGGGCCCGGTCGGCTGGGCGGTCGTCGTCCTGCGCCCGGAGGCGCTCGGCCGCACCCCCGAGGGGCGGCCGGCGTTCGACGACGCCTGCTTCTCGCCCGAGGCGGCGCTGGCGATGTCGCCGGCGGTCGGACACGGCCTGACGGACCTCAACGCCCTGGCGCTCTCCCCGGCGCCGGGCCGGCTCGACAACCCCTACCGCTCGGAGGCGGACGGCACGCCGCGGCGCGACGGCGCCTTCGAGACCTACGACCTGCTCGTCCACACGCAGCGCTACCGGGCGGGCGACGACCGCCTCGGGGTCCTGCCGGCCCGGGTCGTCGTGCGCGACCCCCGGACGCCGCGGGCCGCCGTCGAGCGGGCGGAGCTCCTGGGCGCCTTCCAGGAGCTCCGCACGACCCAGGGCCAGCCGCTGCGCGGGATCGAGCCGACGGTGACCTTCGACGGCCACCTGCTCGTGTGGCAGGGGCATCCGCGCAACGACGGGCAGATCGACGTGCTCATGTACTCGTTCACGCAGACGCCGGGGGCCGCGACCGGCTGGTCGCCGCCGCGGTCGATCAGCGACCTCTACCACCGCGACCGGGCCGCGCTCGTGGCCGGGCTGCCGCTCCACGAGCGCGCCCCGCTGGCGAAGCGCCCCCTGCGCGCGCAGGACGGCCGGGCCTTCGGGCCGGGCGAGCTCTACCGCGGCGCCTACCCGTGGATCAGCCACGACGGCACCGAGCTGTTCCACACGGCGACCGTCGCCGGCGTCGACGGCCGCGACCGGGCCCGGCGCGGCGGGCTCTCCGTGATCGGCCGCTGGACCGGCTGGACGCTGCGGCACATCGACGGCCCGCTCAACCCCGACCGTGAGGCCAGCGTGCGGCTGTTCTTCTCCTCGCCCGGCGCGGCGCCCGGCTTCTGGCGCCCCTTCCCCGACGTCCCCGGCGCGCCGCTGCCCTGCACGGCCGGTCGGCCGGTCTACCCGCTCTTCGGCAGCAACACGGCCGACTACGGTGAGGTGTCCTTCGAGGACCACGAGGACGGCGACCACGTGCTCGTCCTGCGCATGAACGAGCTGGTGACGAAGGAGGCCACGCTCGACCCGACGCGCACCCCCGACACGTCGGGACGACTGAACACGGGCCTCCTCGAAGGGGCGCGCTTCCCGCAGGAATACGAGCGCGTGGACGAGAACCGCGGCGTCGTCGGGCAGGCGCTCTACTTCCCCCAGGGCGGGGCCGTGCGCGTGCGCGCGTCGGCGAGCCTGGGCGAGGTCCGCGAGGCGCTGACGCTCGACCTGTGGGTCAAGCGCCTGGTCGACCTCGACCGCGACGGCGAGAACCGCTTCGTCTTCCTGGCCCATCGCGCCGGCGCGTTCGACCTGATCCTCGAGGAGGACGGGCGCGTGCAGGCGACCGTGGTCAGCGGCGGGGCGGGGCGCCGCTCGGGCCCGGTCGACCCGGCGCTGCCGGTCGGCGCGTGGGCCCACGTGGCCGTCACCTACGAGGCGGCGAGCGGCAGGCTGCGCGTCCACGTGGGCGGGGCGCTGCGGAGCGAGCAGGTCTTCGGCCCGGGGCAGGTCGACGCGACGACGGCCGACCTGCTGCTCGGCCCGGCGGGGCTGCGGCCCCGCGCGCCGTCCGTCGGGGCCGGCGAGGCGGTGGTGATGCTCGACGAGGTGAAGGTCTCGCGCGTCGCGCGCCGCCCCGACGAGGTGGCGGCGTCGGCGTTCGTGGCGACTCCCGGGCCCGACCTGACCGGGCGCCTCCCCGACCCGCTGCCCCGGGGCCTCGACGCGCGCGACCTGCGGGTCCCCGCGGGCGGCTTCACGCGCGAGCAGGCCGCGCTGGGCAAGCTCCTGTTCTTCGACCCGCGCCTGTCGAGCGACGGCGCCGTGTCGTGCGCCTCGTGCCACGACCCGGCGAAGGGCTACGCCGACGGCCGCGCGCGCACGCCCGGGCGGGCGGGGCCGCTGCCTCTGCACACGCCCGCGCTGATCAACCGCGCCTTCTCGACGCGGCAGTTCTGGGACGGCCGCAGCGCCTCGCTCGAGGCGCAGGCGCTCGTGCCGCTCGAGCACCCGCACGAGCAGGCGCTCCCCGTGGCGCAGGCGCTCGACCTCCTGCGCGCCAGCGGCGACTACCGGGCGCTGTTCGCCCGCGCCTTCGGCGGCGACCCGACGGCCGAGCGCCTGGAGGCGGCGCTGGCCGCGTTCCAGCGCTCGCTCGTCTCGGGCGCGTCGCGGGCCGACCTCGGCGCGCTCGACCCGTCGGAGGCGCGCGGGCAGGTCCTCTTCCGGACGAAGGCCCGCTGCACGGCCTGCCACGTCGGCTCGAACTTCACCGACGAGGCCTTCCACGACGTGGGCTTCACGGCGCGGCGCGACGAGGGCCGGCGCGCCGCGACCGGTCGCGCCGGCGACCTGGGCCGGTTCAAGACGCCGACGCTCCGCGACGTGGCGCTCACCGCGCCCTACCTGCACGACGGCAGCGCGGGGACGCTCGAGGAGGTGGTCGACCTCTACGACCGCGGCGGCGTGCGCGAGGAGGGGCGCGATCCGGAGCTGCGGCCGCTCGGGCTCACGCCGGGCGAGAAGGCCGACCTGGTCGCGTTCCTGCGCGCGCTCACGGGGACCACGCTCGACGTCACGCCCCCGGCGTCGCTCCCGCGGGGCCCGGGCGACGCGGCGCCGCCCGCGCCGGGGGGGACGGGGATCCCCGGCGGGGCGACGCCGCCCCCACCTGGACCGGGGCCGGGGCCGGGACCCGGGCCAGCCGTCGACCCGGAGCGAAGGTTCGTCGAGCGCCTCTACCACGACGTGCTCGGCCGCCCCGCCGACCCCGGCGGGCTCGACGCCCACGTGCAGACGCTCCGCCGCGGGTCCTCGCGCGCGGAGGTGGCGCGGACGTTCGTGTGCTCGACCGAGCACCTCGAGCGCTGGGTCGAGGGCGAGTACGCCCGGCTGCTGCGCCGCTCCGCCGACCCGGGCGGGCGCGACGCGGCCGTGCGCGGCCTGCAGGCGGGCGCGCGCTGGGAGGACCTCACCGCCGGCCTCGCCGCCTCCGACGAGTACCGTGGTGCGTTCCCGCTCGTCGAGCCGTGGGTCGAGCAGGCCTACCTCGACCTGCTCGGCCGGCCGGCGGACGCGAGCGGCCTCGCGACCTACGCCGCCGCCCTGCGCCGCGGCGCGTCTCCGGTGGCCGTGGCGCTGACGCTCCTGCGCTCGCGCGAGCACCACGAGCGCTGGGTGCGGCTTGCCCATGAGCGCTTCCTCGGGCGGCCGGCGACGCAGGCCGAGGTGCGCCGGCACGCCGACGCGCTCGGGCGCGGGGCCGCGTGGGGGGAGGTGTGGGTGGAGGTGCTAAGTACGGACGAGTACTTGCGGCGCTAGCCAGCAGGCCGCGGCGCGTTCGCCGCGCGCCACCCCGACCGCGTCAGGCTCGGCCCGATCGCCCGTCCCCCGCAGGATCGGGGTCGCCCTTGATCCCGGGGTCGAGGCGCCGCGCGCCCGATCGCTCATGGTCGACGCTCCTCGGATCCCTGCCCGGGGGCGGCACCCACCCCAGGGCACATGTGCCGTCCGTGCTGAACCTGATGATCTTCACGCGGAGGACGTCCCCGACCGTGCAGTACTCCCGCGGAGAGAACTGGTCCGTCCACGACACATCGTAGGTGTGGACGAGGATCTCGAAGCCGTCCGCCGAGCGCAGGTGGATGCCGTAAGCGGCGACGCCGAAGACCTCCGCCTCCACCCAGTCCCCGACGTTCATGCTCCTCGTCCCCCTCGGTCGTGGGTGTTACGCCAGCCGCTGCGCCCCGCCACCCGCTCGCGCACAGGGTCCCCCGTCCCGAGCACCCATGGGCGTAGCTCCGCGAGCAGCACCTCGACCGGCTCCAGCCCCGCGTGCCAGAGGGACTCCATCGCGCGGCTCAGGTCGACGGCCGTCCACGCGTCCCGGTGGCGCTGCGAGTGGCCGTGGACTCGTGTCCAGATGCTCTCCTGGCGGCTCACCCCCGAGGCGACGAGAGCGACGCAGCTGGCTCCCCAGCTGGGACCGTCGCCGGTCGCTTGGTCGGCGGCTCGCTCAGCACCGTCGGCCCCGGCGTCCTCGGCCCGCTTCACGTGCTCGTCGCAGGGGCACGAGACCCACGCGTCGATGGCGTCGGCCGCGGCCCGGACCCGCTCGTCCCCGTTGAGGGTCAGCCCCGCTCGGGCCAGCGCCGCGCCGGCGCGCCCCAGGCACTCGATCCCCCAGCGCGCGAGGTCCCTGGTGCGCGCCCGGCGGTCCTGCTCGTCCGTGGGCCACGGCTCGACTGCTCGTCCCAGCGCAGCCGCGGCCACCTCGTCGCCCAGGAACGCCAGGAGCTCGAGCCGCTCCTCGGGCAACTCGCCCGCGCGCAGCTGATGGCGGAGCGCCTCGACCGCCGCCGCGTGGTCGCCCTGGGCTGCTGCTCGCTCCCGGTCGCGCCGTCGCTCGTCCATGGCTAACCGAAGCGGTAGTGCTTGCGCACCGCCTCCGTCACCTTCCACACGCACGCCAGCCCCCGGGGGAAGGTGACGAGGTCCCCCGCGCCGATCTCGACGGCCGGGCCGCCGCCCTCGGGCTCGACGCGCACGCGGCCGGCGAGCAGGTAGCAGGTCTCCTGCTCGTCATAGAACCAGTCGAAGGTCGAGGGCTCCTTCGTCCACACGGGCCACGACCTCACCCCGAGCGCCTCGAGCCGCTCGGGGGTGGGGCGCTCGACCAGGATCTCCACGGGGACCTCCTCGCTCGGGACAGCCTACTGAACCCCGTCGTCCCCCGCGGGTAGACAGGTCGCGCGGCGGGGAAGGCCTTACCCACGACGCGCGCAACTCAAGGCCGGGCCGGTCGGCACGACCCGTGCACGAGGGCGACGCGGAGGTCGGGATGCACGCGGTCGCAGCGCCTCGGCAGGTCACGCCCGCGCGGCCCTCTCGCCTCCGGCAGACGCTGCGCGTCGCCGAGCGGTCGCTCGCGGTGGTCGGCCTGGCGCTGCTCGTCTGGCACCTGGCCTTCGGGGCGGCCGAGGTGATCTCGCCGTCCATGTCGCCCACGCTCGTCGGCGCGAAGGCGGGCGACCCGGGCAACGACTGGGTGCTCTACGAGACGGTCTCGCGCCGCGTCGCCGCGCCGCCGCGCGGCGCGCTGGTCCTCTTCCAGAGCGAGGACGGGGTGTCGATCGTCAAGCGCGTCGCCGGCCTGGCCGGCGAGCGCCTGCGCCTGGTCGACGGTCGGCTCGAGATCGACGGGGCGCTCCTGCCGCCGCCGGCGCCGGGCGTGAAGTACGTGCGCGCCGGGCTCCTGCGGCCCGACCCCGAGGGGCCGCGCGCCTACGACGTCCCCGAGGGCGCGGTCTTCCTGCTGGGTGACGACAGCAAGGACTCCTGGGACGGCCGCTACTTCGGCGGCACCCCGACCGATCAGCTCCGCGGTCGGGCCGTGGCGGTGGTGTGGCCGCCGGCGCGCTGGCGCTGGGTGTGGTGAGAGTCCTCGATGGCGACCCGCTGCGCCGCCCCAGCTCGCCAGAGCGAGCGATGGGGACGGCGCATCGGGCCGATCATCGCGAGCGGGCCGCACGCGAGGCGCCGCCCCTCGCGAGCGCATCATGGAGCGTAGGCGGGAGCCCTCGAGGATCGCGGAGCGATCTCTTCAAGGGCTCCGAGGGAGGGCGCGATGGGTGAGGTCGAGGTGGACGAGGAGGCGGTCGTCGCCGTCGAGGAGCGCGCCGGGCTCGGGCGCGCCGTGGGTCTCTTCGCGTCGGGCCTCGTCGGCGGGGTGCTGGTGCTCGTTGGGCTCTCGGGCGTCGCCTCCTCCACCCTGTCGCATGGCTGCTGCGGCGCGAGCGCCGAGGAGCGCCTCGCGCGCGACGAGGTCCGGCGCCGCTGCATGGAGCTCGGCGTCACGCCCGACGAGCTGGCCGCGATGGACCTCGCCGCGATCGACCGCCCGGCGGCCATCGCGGGGGAGGAGTGACGTGGTGCGCGGCTTCTTCCGGGGCGGCCTGATCGGCGCGGCGCTGCTGGGCGGCCTGGTGCTCGGCCTCTACCTCACCCTCTCGCGCGACCGCGACGCCGGTGAGGCCGTGTTCATCTTCATCTGCGCCGGCGTCATGGGCCTGGGCTTCGGCGGCCCGATCGGCGTCGTCCGCGCGCTCGGCCCGCGCTGGCGCTTCGGCCGCAAGCCCGCCGCGGCCCCCCAGGGCGAGGCCCTGCGCCTGCGCCTCGTCGTCTCGGCCCTCTACGCCTTCACCCTCTCCGCCCTGCCGACGATCGTCCTCCTCCTGAGCTTCGGCCGCGGCGGGGTGACGCACCTCGTCGACGGCCTGGTGCCGTTCGACGTCACCCCGCTCCACGCGCGGGCGATGGTCGCGGGGACGATCTTCCTGGCCGCCTTCGCCGTGATCGCCGGGCTCTCGGTCCGCCGGGCCGCGCCCGCGCCCGGGCTCGGGCGCGCCGAGCAGCGCCTCCTGCCGGCGGCCGGCTTCGCGTCCGGCCTGCTCGGCGTCGTCTGGATGCTCGTGGTCGCCGCGGGCCCCTGACGCGGGCCGCCGCTTGCGTCGGCCCGGGCCACGCCGCCGCGGCGTCGCACCGGGAGGTCGCGGATGGTCCGCGCCGGCGCCGCGGCGGCGGTCATCCCTTGCGCTGCGGCTGACCCGGACGCGGCCCCGGCCCGGGCCGCTTGACCGGACCCGACGCCGGCCCCGGCCCTGCGGGAGGTGGCGCCCCGGCAGGCCGCCTCGTCGGCCCCGTCGGCGCCGGCCCTGGCCGCCGGGCCCCCGGCCCCGGCGCAGGCGGGCGGACAGGCCCCGCCCCTGACGGCGGCCCCTTCCGCGGCGGGCGCGGCGGCGGCGTGGCCGCGGTGACGTCGTCGACCAGGTCCAGCCCCGCGACCTTCGTGACCACCGGCGCGGCCGGCGCGGCCGGCGCCGCCGGCGCGCCCTGCTCCTTCGACAGCTCCGACGGCGCGACCCAGCGCCCCTCGGGGCCGAGCGCCAGGAGCGTGTTGACGACGGTGCGCAGCTGGGCCGCGTCGTTGCGCAGCCGGTTCTGCTCGCGCGCGACCTCCTCCAGCGCGTCCTTGCCCAGCTTCCAGATCGCCTCGGGCGCGTGCGCGCCGTGCGCGCCGAACGGGATCACGCGCAGCGTGACCGTCACCTCCCCCTGCGGGAGCATCTCCTCGCCCTGGAACGGATGGGCGATCACCTCCTTGGCCAGGCGCCCGCCCCACATGCACAGCTCGAAGGCCGACAGCCTGGGCAGGATCACGCCGAAGTCGTCGTGGCCGATCCGGCCCACGTAGCCGCACTTGTAGTCCGCGCCCGCGCCGAGGGCGTGGTCGCTGGCGCGCCGCTGCACGCACAGGCTCACGCCGCGGAGCACGTCGGAGACGCGCTGCGAGACCTCGGCCGGGTCGACCTTGGCCGCCGACTCGAGCGTCTGCCGGTAGAGGTGGAGCGTGTCGATGTGCCCGACGACGAGCCCGCCCATGAGCTTGCCGCTCGTGAGGTCGAACAGGTTCACCTGCCGCCCCAGCTCTTCCTTCAGGAAGGACTCGGTGAACAGGCCCGTCACCGGGTCGCGCAGCTGGCAGCGCGACGACACCACCGCGTGGGCCAGCACCGAGCGCAGCGGCCGCTCCAGCTCGGCGAGGTCGCGCCGCACGGGCGTCTTGTAGAGGACGAGGACGCCCACGCGCGTCTTCTCCACGACGCGCCCGACCTTGGCCTGGTGGCGCAGCGGGATCGCCAGCACCGACAGGTCGCCCGAGCCCATGTCGTCCTCGGGGGTCGGGTTCTTGAGCAGCACCACCTTCTTGTTCTCGATGTCGCAGCCGTAGAAGCAGTCCTCGTCGAACGCCAGCGCCACGGCCTTGAGGACGGCCTTCTCGGTGAGGAAGTCGCTCGCCACGAGGCGCTTCCCCGAGACGAGCGCCGGGACCGCCCGCGCGTCGGCCTGCGTGACGCGGTTGCCCTCGCCGAAGCCGGCGCGCACGCGCAGGACCCACTCGCCCTCGTCGGGCGAGGGCTTCTCGTCGCTGAGGAAGAACAGCGACACGTCGTCGCAGGCGAAGACCTCCTTGATCTGCGCGCGGATCTCCCGGAACGTCTCCTCCTCCTGGGCGCCCTGGAGGATGCTCGCCACGGCGTCGAGCAGGCGCACGACCAGGTCGGGCTCGCCGCCGGTGAGGTCGGCCCGCTTGAACAGCTTGCTCCAGCCCGAGGCCATGCGCCCTCCCGTATCGGGTCTGCCCGGAGAGACGATACGGGGCGGGCCCCGGTGGCGCCAACGGGTTTGCCCGGAGCGGTCGGCCCCGCTACGTTGCGGCGAGGCGGAGGGGAGAGGTCGCGCCGTGTCGTCGGACGAGTCGGTGCGCCACACGGCATCGCAGCGGCTGAAGGCGATCGCCGCGCAGGCAGTCACCAAGGAGCGCGTGCGCTCGGTCCTGGCGACGCGCCTCGTGGCGCTCGGGCTGGCGCTCGTGTGCTTCGCGGGCGGGCTCGACTACTTCACCCACGGCGAGGACGTCCACAAGGCCGTGGTCGGGATCGCGCGCGACTCGGGCCAGGGGCAGCTCGTCGACGACCTCGAGCGCGCGGGCGCGCAGGTGGGCGCCTGGAAGGCCGCCGCGCTGGCGCTCGTCCCCGACACCCTGCAGGAGTACGTGGTCCTCTGCACGGCCGCGCTGGGCTTCGTCCTCCTCGGCTGGGGGCTCCGCGCGAAGCTGGGGACCGGCTCGCAGGCGGAGCGCGGCCGCGCCATGTGGGACCTCGGGCGAATCATCATCGGACCGGGCATCGTCGGCGTGCTGGCGTACCTCGTCGTGACGCTGCGCACCTTCCCCGTGGTCCGACGCACGACGGCCGCCTTCGTCGACAAGGTGCGCGCGGGCGCGCTCGGGTGGGGCGACGTGGGGGCGCTGACGGTCAAGTACCACGCGTGGGTGTGGCACGAGATCGGACCCGTGCTCGTGCTGGGCGTCCTCGGCGTGGTCGGGGCGCTCGTCGTCCGCGCGGGCCGCGGGCGTCCGGCGGTCGACGTCCTGCGCCGCGCCTGCCTGGCGGCCGGCGCCCTGGCGCTCCTCTACTACGCAGGCGTGACGGCCGTGGCCGTCTCCAGCTACGGCGCCGCGCTCCCGGCCACGACGTGGCCCTGGAAGGTGCGCCCGGCGACGTTCGCCCTCACGCTCTCGGTCATGTCGCTCGGCGTGGGCCTGGCCTGGACCGGCCTCGGCCTCATGCGGCGCGCGCCGCAGGAGGCCGACGTCACACCCGCTGCAGCTGGCAGAGGGTGACGCGCACGCGCGCGTTGCTGCCGTCGACGCGCAGGGTCACCCGCTCACCCTCGATCACCACGACCGTGCCGACGACGCCCTGGTGCGGGCCGCTCATGACCATCACCCGGTCACGCAGCATCAGCGGCCCCTCGGCCATGGGGCGCGCCTGCGCCTGCACGGGCGAGGGCTGCGGCGACAGCTCGGGCGCGTCCTCGAGCTCGATCTCGCCGAGGTCGGGCTCGTCGGTGGAGGTGGCCTCCTCCAGCGCCGGGCGGAACCGGTCCTGCAGGGCCTCCACCTCGTCGGGCGCGAGGATGAACAGGCCGCGGCACTCCTGGCAGAAGTAGACCTTGGGCGCGGTGACCTGCTCCTCGAGCTCACCGCAGGTCCACTCATACACCGCGCCGCAGTGGGGGCATTGAGGACCCATGGACTTCATCTAATCGTGGGGCCGTCGGCTCGTGAAGGGATCGACGTGCATGAACAGACGTCGGACGCAGTTGGAGCGCCTTCCGGCGTCACCCTCGCGCGCGCTCAGCCCTGCGCGGAGAGCCAGTCGAGCAGCAGCCGGACGACCTGCGCCTCGTGCGAGAGCAGGATGAAGTGGTCGCCGTCCTCGACCTCGTGCAGCGCCACACGTCCCCCGCGCTCCCGCGTGGTCGCGGCGAGCGCGCGCGCGTGGGCGACCGGGACGCGCGGGTCCCGCGCCCCGTGGACGAGCAGCAGCGGGCGACCGCCCAGCGCCGGGTCACCGCCGGAGACCGCGGCCGGCGCGCCCGAGAGCGCGACGCAGGCGCGGAAGCGTCCGGGGTCGCGGGCGAGGGCCTCCACGGCGCCGATCCCGCCCGCGGAGAGCCCGACGAGGAGCACGCGCCGGCGATCGACCGGGTGGAGGCGCTCGACGGCCTCGACCGCCGCCGCGATCCGGGCGCGGCCGGCGCCCGTGACCCAGTGGCCGAAGCCCCACGTCGGCGCGACGAAGGCGAACCCGCGCGACACCGCCGCCCGCGCGAGCACCTCGGGATAGAGCTGGAACGGCCCCCCGTTGCCGTGGAGGAACACGACGAGCGGCCAGGGGCCAGGGACGTCGGGGACCGCGAGCCACAGATGGCCCCGATCGCGGAGCCAGGCGTCGAGGACGAGCGAGCGCGTGGCGTCGACCGCGCCGCCCGCCGCGACGCGGTCGTAGGCGGCCTCGAACAGGCCCCGGTCGAGCCAGCGCCGCTCCTCGCCCCTCAGGTCGAGCCAGGCGCCGAGGCGGACGAGGTGCCGCTCCGGGAGCGCACCGAACCAGGGGGCGCCGGTGTCCCGCCCGTCGAGGCCGACCGAGCGGGTCAGCGCCGACCCACCGTCGGGGCGGGCGCCCACGGGCCACGGGCCGACCAGGCCGGCGCCGCTCGCCAGCGAGACGGCCAGGACGACCCGCGCGGCGCGGCGGCGCGCCGGGCGGAGGGGCCAGCCGAGGGACCAGCCCAGCGCGCCGGCGCTGACGGCCGCCGACAGCCCGAGGGCGCAGGCGGCCGCGAGGGACCAGGCCCGGGCGAGGAGGCAGACGACCGTCACCGCGGCCAGGACCGACGCGGCGACCGAGGCGCCCAGGAGCAGGTGGATGGCGACGAGATGGCCGCAGCCGCCCGGAGTGGGTCGCATCGGACGCGTCGGCTCGCGCTGCGCCACCGCTCACCTCGTCCGGATCGTGACCGGGGCGCGGGTCACGAGCCAGCGCTCGGGACCTCCACGTGGAAGGTCGTCGCCTCGCCCGGCGCGCTCTCGACCCAGATGCGCCCGCCCTGCGCCTCGACGAGGCCCTTGCTGATGTAGAGGCCGAGCCCGAGGCCCTCTGAGCCAGTCGCCGCGCGCGCGCGCATGAACCGATCGAACACTCGCGGCAGCTCGTCGGCCGGGATGCCGCCCCCCCGGTTCGTCACGGAGAGCCGCGCATTGCCGCCCGTGACCGCCGCAGCCTCCAGGAGGACGGGCTCGCCGCGGGCGCCGTACTTGGCCGCGTTCGAGAGCAGGTTCGTCAGCACCTGCTCCAGCCGCTGCGCGTCGGCGAGGCCGAGCACGGGCCCGGGCGCGCGGACCTCGACGCGCAGCCCCGGGGTGAGCGCGACCACGCGCTCCGCCACGTCGCGCGCGAGGGGCGCGAGGTCGAGCGGCGCCGGGCGCACGTCCATGCGGCGCGCCTCGAGGCGGGACACGTCGGAGAGGTCGTCGATCATCCGGCAGAGCCGGCGCGCGGCACTCACGATGAGCTCGACCGCGCGCGCCTGCGGGGTCGCGGCGGCGCAGGTCCTGGCGAGGACCTCGGCCGAGAGAGCGATCGTGCCCGCGGCGGCGCGGAGGTCGTGCGCCACGACGGCCGCCCACTCGTCGCGCAGGCGCTCGCGCTCTCGCTGCGCCGCGACCTCCTGGAAGGTCGCCACGAACCCGGCGGGCGCGCCGCCGCCCCCGCGCAGCGGCGAGGCGCTCGCCAGCACCGGCACGACCTCGCCGTCGGCCCGGCGGAGGTCGAGGGCCTCGTTGCGGACGACCTCGTCGTCGACGAGCGCTCGGCTCAGGGGCAGGCGCGCCGAGGCCAGCGGCTCCCCGTCGGGGGAGCACGGGGCGAAGCCGTGGAGCGGGTCGGCCGCGGCCCGGTCGTGCGCGGCGAGGGCGAGCGCCTCCTCGTTCACGGCCCGCGGCCGGGCCTCGCCGTCGAGCAGCACCACGCCCAGCGGGAGCTGCTGCACGACCGCCTCCAGGAGGGACCGCTCGCCCTCGGCGGCGTCGCTCACCTGAGCGAGCTCGACCGCGACGCCGGCGCGCTCGGCCAGCAGCGTGACCGTGCGCTCATCCGCCTCGTCGAAGGCGAGGCCGCCGGGCCGCCTGCCGAGGAACAACGTCGCCAGCCGCCGCCCCTCGAAGGTCACCGGCACGGCGAGCAGCGGCCCGAGGGCCGGGTGGCCGGCGGGGAAGCCCTGGAAGGCCCGGTGCGCGCGGACGTCCTCGAGGCGCACGGGCCGCTCGGCGCCGACGCCGAGGGCGAGCGAGGCCCGCGGCCGCGGAGGGGACAGCCCCTCCGGGAGCGCCCCGACGGCCACCCAGGGGGTGAACGGGGTCTCGGTGCAGACCGCGACGCCCAGGGCCGCCATGTCCGCCCCCGTGATCTCGCGCGCGCCCGCGGCGATGACCCGCAGGACGGCCTCGGTCCCGGCTCCGGAGGCCAGGGTCGTGAAGGCGGTGAGGGCGACGCGGCAGGCGGCCTCCAGCGCCCGCAGCTCGCGCCCCCGCTCCGCATCCTCGTCGACCGCCTCCAGCTCGGCCACGAGCAGCTCGAGCACGTCGAGGCCCTCCGCGGGCAGCGTCTCGTCGCCGCGAGCTCCGGTCACGGCGGCGAGACGCCCTCGAAGCGCTGCGATCAGTTCGGCCACTCTTCCCACGGGTCGCCCCTGACGCCGGCGCCGAATGCAAAGCAGAGGCCATCCCCGGGGGGGCTTCGATCTTTCAACCAGGCACCACCCAACCTAGCGGTGCGCCTCGCCGTCCAATGCGTTACTCACCAAGGACTTCCCGATCGACGCAGGGAACGCTTGCGTGTGGCAACGTCCTCCGCGAAGGTGGGGGGCGGTCCGGCGCAACACCCGGCCATCGAGGTCGTGAGCCCGTGCCGCGCATCGCCGTCGCCGAGGACGATCCGCATCTCCGCCAGCTGGTCACCCTTGCCCTCGGCCGCCGTGGCCACGAGGTGGTGGCCTTCTCCAACGGCGCCGAGGCGCTCGAGGTGGTCACCCGGGGCGGGTTCGACCTGGTGATCTCCGACGTCAAGATGCCGCGGCTCGACGGGATCGAGCTGTGCCGCGGCCTCCGCGCGCGCTTCGACAAGGCCGAGCTGCCGCTGATCCTCTGCTCCGTGCTCGACGAGGAGGACGACATCCTCCGCGGCTACGAGGCCGGCGCGAACGAGTACCTGGTCAAGCCGTTCCGGCCGAGCGTCCTCCAGGCGAAGGTGGCCCAGCTCCTGCACGAGCGGCCCACGTCCGGAGGCGCGAAGGGGGCCCTCCCGCTTGTCGGGGGCGGGGGCGGGGTCGACCGCTTCCCGGCGCGCTTCGACGCCTACACCCTCCTGCGCCGCATCGGCGAGGGCGGCATGGGCGCCGTCTACGAGGCGAGGAAGGACGGCGAGGCGCGGAGCGTCGCCCTGAAGCTCCTCTCGGTCGAGCTCGCCGAGGACCGCGTGCAGCTCGCCCGCTACTTCCGCGAGATCGCCACCCTCACGTGGGTCGAGTGCCCGCACGTGGTGCGCATCGTCGACGCCGGCTTCTCCGTCGGCCGCTACTTCCTGTGCATGGAGCTCGTCCCCGGCCGCACCGCCCTGCAGCTCCTCCGCGACCAGGGCCCCCTGCGTGTGCCCGACGTCCTGCAGGTCGGGGCCGACCTGTGCCGGGCGATCGACGCCCTGCTGGAGAAGGGGCTCGTCCACCGCGACATCAAGCCCGGCAACGTCGTGATCGGCGACGACCGCCGGGCGGTGCTCATCGACTTCGGCCTGGCGAAGTCGCGCACCGAGGAGGCGCTCACCTCGACGAGCGAGATCCTCGGCACCGCCGAGTACATGGCCCCCGAGGTGGTGAAGGGGCAGGTGCCCGACGTGGTGAGCGACCTCTACTCGCTCGGCGCGACCCTCTACGAGCTGCTCACCGACGAGCGCCCGACGCCCGGCCGCAACCCCACCGAGATCTTCAACAACATCCTGAACGACTGGATCGCGCCGCGGGTCGACGAGCGCCGCCGCGACTGCCCGCCGGAGCTGGTGGGGCTCGTCGCGGATCTGCTCGACCCCGAACCCGCCCGCCGCCCGCAGGACCCGATCGTCCTCGGGTCGAAGCTGGAGGCGATGCTGCGGCTGGGGATGTGATCGAGGGCCGACCGTGTGGGCTCACATGGGACACGGAGGCGACGAAGGACCACGGAGGTCACGGAGGCTGTCCTTACTCCCCTCCGTGGCCTCCGTGGTCCTTCGTTGCCTCCGTGTCCAATCGATGGCTGAGAGCGCCTACTTCTTCCCCTCGAGCGGCCGCCGCCCCTCGAGCCCGTGGTCGGGCCAGCGCACCGTCCGGCGCAGGACGCGCATGAGCGCGGGGTCGAGGAACGCGCCCCCGCCGCCGCTCTCCATCAGATGGTCGGCGCGGTCGCGGCGGTCGAGCAGGTCGCGGTTGTGCGGGGTCAGGTCGTCGAGGCCGAGCTGGTGGCCGACCTCGTGGGGGACGGTGCGGCCGTTGGCGACGAAGCGCAGGCTCACGAGCGAGAAGTTGTCGTTCACGTCGCCGAGCGAGTGCGGGGTGGCGCGGGCGTCGCCCAGCGTCCAGCCGCGGCAGCCGCGCCCGATGATCGGGGCCGCGGTCAGCACGAGCACCACCCGCCCGGGGCGCTTCAGCTCGCGCGCCTCGAGGTCGGCCCGCAGGGCCGCCCCCTCGTCGCGCGAGAGGCGGCCGTCGCCGTCCGTGTCGAACGGCGCGCCGGCGATGAGCTCAGGCGCCGAGATCGCCACGAAGCGCAGGCGGCCGGGCGCGTAGACGCGGTTGAGCTGCGCCAGCGCGCTCGCCTGTGCCTGCAGGGCCTCCTCGGGCGTGACGTCGGGGAAGCGGAACGGCTCGCCGGTGAGGGCGACCACGAGCACCGGGATCGTGACCTCCTCGTCGCGGGTCCAGGTCTCGCGCCGGACCACCGCGCCGCGCTCGTCGCGGTAGACGACCTCGAGCGCGCCGGACTCGAGGCGGCGGCAGCGCGCAGACAGCGCAGGCTCGAGGACGACGCCCCGCGCGGCCCGGAGGGTGAACGACAGGAGCCCGCCGGCGCGGGCGACCTCGGCGCGCCCGCGGCGCTCCGCGCCGTCGTGGCCCACCGTCTTCAGCGTCACGACGAGCGCCCCGCCCGGCTCGGCAGCCAGGAGCGCCGTCCCGTCACAAGGGCCCTCCGGGCCCGCGCCATCGATCCGGAAGCGGACGCCCTCCGCCCGGGCGCCGGAGGCGACGAGGAGGAGGCCGAGCAGCGCGCCCAGGAGGGGGGATCGAGTCACGTGCTGCGACGAAGCACACCTCGGACCGAATCGCGGACGACTCAAGCTCTTGAAATTGCGTGGCGCGAGCTCCTTGGAGGCTTCTCCCCCCGGATGCAGGCGTGAGACGTATCGCCGGATCCTGATCGGCTCATCCGTCTCACGCCGAGAGGACCTCGACAGGGCGCGTGCCGGCGCGACGATGGGGGTGCGCGTGGATGGGCGTGGGTCCGCGTCCGCGGCCCTCCCGCTCGCCCCGGCGGCCCGACCGGGGGACCTCGCGGAGCCGAGAGCACGGACATGACGACGGCGTCGCTGGTCTACCGCTGCCCCGCCTGCGGCGGGATCAACCGCGTCGCGGCCGAGCGGGCGGAGGACCGACCCGTGTGCGGGCGCTGCCGCGCGGCGCTCGACCTCGCGGGCACCCCCGTCGACGTCGATGACGACGCGCTCGAGCGCCTCATCCGCGGCGCGCCCGTGCCGGTGCTCGTCGACTTCCACGCCACCTGGTGCGGCCCCTGCCGGATGGTCGCGCCCGTCGTCGCCGACCTCGCGCGCGCCCACGCCGGTCGGCTGATCGTGGTCAAGGTCGACACCGACCGCCACACGCGCCACGCGGCGCAGGTCGGCGTGCGGGGCGTCCCCACCTTCGCCGTGTTCCGCGGCGGCGCGCTCGCCGCCGTCGAGAGCGGCGCGCTCCCGCGGCCGCGCCTCGAGGCGCTGCTGTCCCGATGACCGCCGGCCGGGGCGCGGAGGCTGCTACCCTGGCCCCCCCGCGATGAACCGCTTCCTCTTCATCTACGCCGGCATGCTCGTGGTCGCGGCCGTCCTCGTGCGCGTGAGCGGCGCGCCGTCGCTCTTCCGCGCCCCCGACACGCCCGCCCTCCTGTGGGGCCCGCTCGCCGCGGCCGTGGCCCTGGCGCTCGGCGTCGTGCAGGCCGGCCGCCTCCTCGAGGGCGTCGGCTGGTACCGCCGCATGGCCGAGTACCTCCGCAACGTCCTCACCAGCCCCGACCTCCTGGGTCCGTCGCTCGACCGGGAGAAGGCGCTCGTCGTGGCCGTCTACTCGAGCATCGGCGAGGAGGCCTTCTTCCGCGGGTGGCTCCAGCCGGTCCTCATCGGCGCGTTCACGGGCCCCCTGGGCGAGGGCCCCGCCGCCGCGGCGGCCGGGATCGTCGCCGCGAGCCTCGTCTTCGGCCTCCTCCACGTGCCGCTGGTCCCCGAGCTGCGCCCGTGGACGGCCTTCGCCGTCGTGGCCGGGCTCCTCTTCGGCCTGCTGGCCGCCTGGTCGGGCTCGCTCCTGGCCCCGATCGTGGCCCACTTCCTCATCAACTGGCTCAACCTCCGGCGGCTCGCGGCCCTGCGGCCATCCCAGGGCCCCGTCTGAGCCCCCCGTCCGGGCGGCGTTGCCCGCCCTCGGCCGCGGTGCTAGCCTGTCGACGCTCCTAGCTGTTACCTCCGCAAGAGTTACGACTAGCGGCGCTTCCTCGACAACGACAGGCGGGGCATGAACGAGAGCGTCGTCCGCAGCGCGAAGCTCTTCCAGGATGAGGAGCAGCGGCTCCAGGGCGCCCAGCGGTGGGCCGACCTGGTCTCCCTCTACGCGGCGCGCGCCGACGCCGTCGACGACGACGGCCTCCGCGAGCGCATGCTCTACCGCGCGGGCGAGGTCTCGCTCGACCATCTCTCGCGCGCCGAGCAGGCCGAGGGCTTCTTCCTGCGCGCGTTCGAGGTGCGGCGCACCTACCTGCCGGCGCTCGGCGCGCTCAAGGCCATGCACCTCGACCGCAAGGACCGCGCGGGGGCGCGGCGGGTCCTGGCGCTCGAGGTCGGGGTCACGAAGGACGCGCGACGCCTGGGGCAGCTCCACCACGAGCTCGGCCGGCTCCTGCGCGAGGAGGGCAAGCCGCAGGAGGCGCTCGCGGCCCTCCTGCAGGCGATCGAGGCCAACCCGAAGAGCCGCCTGCCGCTCGACGACCTCGAGCAGCTGGCCAAGAAGCACCAGCGCTGGGACGCGCTCGTGCAGGCCTACCGGGCGCTCGCCGGCGCGGCGCAGGACAAGCAGGCCGCGATCTACCACTTCCTCGCCGGGACGATCCTCGACGAGAGCGCCAAGGACCCCGAGGAGGCGACGCGGGCGTTCGCCGCCGCCCTCGACGCCGGCCCGAAGGACGCGCGCATCCTCGGCACGATCACCCGCTTCTTCGAGCGCCGCGGTGAGTGGGCCCTGGCCGCGCGGGGCCTCTTCCAGCACCTCGAGGTGGCCCAGGACGACCCGAAGGAGCGCGTGCGCCTCCTCAAGCGGCTGGCCACGATCCACGACACCTCGCTCAACGCGCCGCAGCAGGCGGTCAAGCACCTGCAGCGGGCGCTCGAGCTCGAGCCGAAGGACGCGCTCGCCGTCAAGCAGCTCATGGGGCTCGGCGAGAAGCTCAAGGACCCGCGGGTGGTGGCCCACGCGCTCGAGCTCGAGGCGGAGCTGCCCGGGCTCAAGGACGCCGAGCGGGCCGAGCGCTGGGAGCGCGCGGCCGAGCAGCGCGACCGGGCGCGCGAGGGGCGCGCGGCCCTGCGAGCCGTCAAGCGCGCGGTCGAGCTGCGGCCGCGCCACGTGGGCGCCCTCAAGCTCATGGAGACGATCACGCGCAAGCTCGGCGACTGGCCCGAGCACGCGCGCGCGCTCGAGCTGGAGCGCGAGCTGATCGTCGACCCGCGGCGCTCGGAGCAGGAGCGCCGGGTCGCCGTGGCGCTCGGCAAGCGCCTGGCGGAGGTGTTCGAGCTCCGGCTCAAGGACGACGCCCGCGCCGCCGAGGCGCTGGCGCAGGTCGTGGCGCTCGACCCGAAGGACGGCCAGGCGCTCGAGCGCCTCGAGCTGATCGCGCGCCGCGCGGGCGACTGGGCCGAGGTGGCCCGCGTGCTCGAGCGGCGCGTGGCCGGCGCCGCCCGCGGCGACAACAACCAGAAGGTCTGGCTGCGCGAGCTGGCCCTCGTGCGCCGCGACCAGCTGAAGGACGGCCCCGCCGCCGCCCGGGCGCTCGAGCAGCTCCTCGCGCTCGGGCCCGCCGACCCCACGCCCGCCCTGCGCGACCTCGCCCCGCTCCTGCGCGCCGAGGAGCGCTGGCAGCCGCTGGCCGACGCGCTCTCGCGCCTGGCGGAGCTCGAGCGCGACCCCGCGGCGCGGGCCGCCGCCCTGCGCCAGCTCGGCGCCGTGCGCCTCGAGCGCCTCGACCAGGCCCCGGCCGCGGTCGAGGCGCTCGACGCCGCGCTCGCCCTCGTCCCCGACGGCGACGGCGCGCTCGAGGCCGTCCGCCTGCGGGTCGACGCGGCCCGCGCCCTCGGCGACGACGCCGGCCTGGCGAAGGCGCTGGCGACCTGGACGCGCCTCGAGCCCGAGCCGACCGCGCAGCGCCGGATCCGCTTCGAGCTGGCCGGCCTCGAGGAGCGGCGCGGCAACGCGGCCGGCGCGCTGGCCGCCTACGAGGAGGTCCTCGCCGAGGAGCCGGCCGACGCGGGCGCGCTGGAGGGGGCCGTGCGGCTCCTGCTCGACGCCGACCGCGCGGCCGACGCCGCGCAGCGGCTCGACGCCGCGCTCGTCGCCGTCGAGGGCGACCGCCCGCGCACGGGCGCGCTCGCGGCCGACCTGGCGCGGCTGTGCGAGGCGCGGCTGCAGGACCCCGCCCGCGCGCGCGCGGCCTGGCACCGGGCGCTGCGCGCCGTCCCCGACCACCGCGAGGCGTTCGAGCGGCTCGCGGCCCTCGCCGCCGAGGCGGGCCTGCCGGCCCAGCGCGAGCTCCTGCACGCGGTCGAGCAGGTCGCCGCGGAGGCGGCCGACCCCGCCCTGCGCGCCGACATGTGGCGCCACCAGGCGACGCTCGCCGAGGGCCCGCTGGCCCTGCCGCCGGCGGCGGTCGCCGCGCTCGAGCGCGTCCTCGCCCAGGACCCGACCGACGCGGCCGCCCTCCAGGGCCTCCGCCGCCTCTACCGACGCACGCAGCGCTGGGGCGACCTCGCGCGGCTCCTCGAGGAGGCGGCCGCCCTCCCCGCGCCCCCCGCGCCGGACCTCGACCCGGCGGGCTGCCGCCGCGAGCTCGCGGCCGTGTGCGACGAGGAGCTCGACGACCTCCCGCGCGCCGGGCGCGCCCTCGAGGCGCTCACCGCCGGGCTGCGCGACCCGGACGACCCGGCGTGGGAGCAGCTCGCCGGGGTCGAGCGCCGGCTCGGGCGCCACGACGAGCTGGTGCGCGTCCTGCGCCAGGCGGCCGCCCTGGGCGGCCCCCCGGCCGTGCGGGTGAAGCGGCTCGTCGAGGCGGCCGAGGTGCAGGAGCGCGACCTCGGCGCGCCCGTCGAGGCGGCCGTGACCCTCGACGAGGCGCTGGCGGTGCTGCCGCGCTCGCGCGACCTGCTCACGCGCCTCGGGCGCGTGCTCGTGCGCGCCGACGCCCTCCCGCGCGCGTTCGGCGTCCTCGGCGACGCGGCCGAGGCCGCGGCGGCCGAGGGCGACGCCGCCGGCGCCGCCGCCCTCCAGGTCGAGCGCGGGCAGGTGCAGGAGCAGGCGGGCGACCCGACCAGCGCGGAGGACGCCTACCGCGCCGCGATCGCCGCCTCGCCGACCCACGCGCCCGGCCACGAGGCCCTGCTCGCCCTCCTGTCGCGCCTCGGGCGGCTCGACCGCCTCGAGGTGGCCCTCGCCGCGGCGGCGGAGGCCCTGCCGCAGGGCGAGCGGGCCGCGCTGCTCGTGCGCCGCGGCGAGATGCTCGCCCGGCTCGGCCGCCTCGACGATGCGCTGGCCGCGTTCGACCAGGCCGAGGCGGCGCGCCCGCGCTGGGCGCGGTGCCGCGAGGCGCGCGTCCGCGCCCTGCGGCCCGCCAACCGCCCGGGGCCGCTCGCAGACGCCCTGGCCGCCCGCCGCGGCGCCGAGCCGGCCGAGCTCGACCGCCCGGAGCGCCTCGCCGTCCTCCGCGAGGAGGCCGAGCTGCGCGGCCTCCAGCTCGGCGACCTGCCGGCCGCCCGCGCCCTCCTGCTCGAGGCGCTGGGGGCCGGCGCGCCGAGCGCCTGGGGCCCGGACGAGCGCGAGGCGCTGCGCTGCCTGCTCCGCATCGAGCGCCGCATGAGCCTGGGCGCGCCGCTCGCCGACCACCTCGAGGCCGCCGGCGGCCTCGAGCAGGACGGCGCGCGCCGGGCGGACCTCCTGGTCGAGGCCGGGCGCGTGCGGCGCCAGCGCGAGGACGACGCCCTGCGCGCCCGCCAGCTGTTCGAGCGCGCCCTCGAGGCCGACCCGGCGCGCCTCGAGGCCGTGCGCTGGCTGGCGACCCTCGCCCGCGAGGCCAACGACCGGGCCGCCCTGGCGCGCTGGACCGCGCGCGAGGCCGAGCTCGAGCCGGACCCGAAGCGGAAGGCCGCGCTGCTGGTCCGCCTCGCCGCCGGGCAGCGCAAGGACAAGGGCGGCGGCCGCGCCACCTACGAGCAGGCCCTGAAGCACGACCCCGACAGCGTTGAGGCCCTGCGCGGGCTGGCCCCGCTCCTCCGCGGTCAGCGCGCCTGGGCGGAGCTGGCGGCGGCGCTCGCCCGGCTCGGCGAGCTCGAGGCCGACCGGCGGCAGCGCGTCGAGCGCCTCGTGGCCCTGGGCGAGGTGCGCCTCGAGCACCTGAAGCAGCCCCCCGCGGCGCGGGAGGCCTTCGACGCGGCCCTGGCGCTCGCGCCCGCCGACCTGCGGGCGCTCCGCGGCCGCGCCCGCACGCTCGACCCGAAGACCGACGCGGCGGCGCTGGTGGAGACGCTCGCGCGCCAGCTCGAGGCGACGCCCGCGGCCGACCATCGCGTGGCGCTGGGCAAGCACCTCGCCGCCCTGCGGCAGGAGCGCCTGGGGGACCCGGCCGGCGCCGTCGCCGCGCTCGAGGAGGTCCTGCGCCTGGCCCCCGACGACGAGGACGCCTGGCGCCGCCTGCGCGACCTGCACCTCGAGGCGCGCGACTGGGCGGCGCTCGCCGGCGCGTACGAGTGCCAGGCGCGCCGCTCGGCGGAGCCCGCCCGGCGCGAGGAGCGCCTGCGGCAAGCGGCGCTGATCGTCCATCACCACCTGCGCGACGCCGCCCGCGCCGCCGACCTCTACCAGGAGGTGCTCGCGCTCGGCGACCCGCAGTGCGTCGCCCTGGGCGAGCTGCCCAAGCTCCTCCTCGAGCTGAAGCGCGAGCAGGCCTACGAGGCGCTCCTCCTCCGGGTGCGGGAGGTCGTGCCCCGGACGCGCAGCGCGGCGCGGAGCCTCATCGAGCTGGCCCGGCGCAAGGCGGCGCGCGGCGAGGGCGAGGCGGCGGCGCAGCACTTCGAGGCCGCGCTCGAGGAGGATCCGGACGCCCTCGAGGCGCTCGACGGGCTCGCCGCCCTGCACGAGGCGGCGCGCGACTGGCCCCGGCTGGCCGCGGCGCTCGACCGCAAGCGCCGGGCGGTGACCGACGAGGCCCAGGCGGTCGAGCTGCGCCTGCAGCGGGCGAAGCTCCTCGAGGAGGAGCTGCGCGACCTGCCGGCCGCGGCCGACGAGCTGCGCGCGGCCGCGCAGGCCGCCCCGCGGCGCGCGGACGTCCTCGAGCGGCTGACCTCGCTCTGCCGCCGCTGCGAGTGGTGGCAGGAGCTCGCGCCGGCGCTCGGGGCGCTGGCCGACCTCACCAAGGACCCGCACAAGGCGGCGCGCCTCCTCGACGAGCGGGCGCGCGTCGAGCGCGAGCAGCTCCGCCTGCCCCGCCAGGCGATCGACAGCTACCGCGCCGCCCTGCGGCGCAAGCCCTCCCCCGAGCTCCTCGACCCGCTCCTCGAGCTCTACGAGCAGGAGGAGCTGTGGGACGAGCTGGTCCCGGCGCTCGAGGAGCGCGCCGCCTTCGCCCGCGCGAAGGGCGAGAAGGCCGCGCTCCTGCAGCGCGCCGCCCGCGCCCTCGACGAGCGGCTTCGCCGCCCGGACGACGCGATCCAGGCCTGGGGGCGGGCGCTCGACGCCGCCCCGGACCCCGCCGCGTTCGAGGCGCTCCAGGCGCTGTGCGCGCGCGTGAAGGACGACCGGCGCCTGGCCGACGCGCTGGCGCGCGAGGTCGACCACCTCGCGCAGGAGGAGGGCGCCCAGGCGGGCGAGCGCCTCGTCGCCCGGGCCCTCGCCGGCGCCGAGCGCTACGCCGCGCTCGACCTGCGCCCGCGCGCCGAGGCGCTCCTCGAGGCGGCGCTGGCGCGCGACCCGCGCTGCCGGCCGGCCTTCGAGGCCCTCGAGCGCCTGCTCGTGCAGGCCGGCGAGCCGGCGCGGCTCTACGACCTCCTGCGCCGCTTCGCCGCGCACGCCCCCTCGGCGGACGAGCGCGCCGCCCTGCACGAGCGCATGGCGCGCCTGGCCGAGGACGAGCTGAAGAGCGCGCAGGAGGCGCGCGGCCACTGGGAGCAGGTCCTGGCCCTGCGCCCGGGTGACCCGGCCGCGACCGAGGGGCTGCGCCGCCTCTACGCCGCCGCCCACGCGTGGGAGGAGCTGGCGCGCGTCCTCCGGGCGGAGGCCGCCGCGATGGCGGCGCGCCACGCAGCATCGGGGGAGGCCGATGCCCGCGCGCTCGCCGCGCTGTACGTCGAGCTGGGCGAGGTCCTCGAGCGGCACCTCGGCCGCGGCGCCGAGGCGGCGACGGCTTACGCCGAGGCCGCCGCCCGGGCGCCCGACGACCCGCGCCCGCTCGTCGGCCTCGAGCGCGTCCACCAGGCGGCCGGCGCCTGGACCGACCTCGTGCGCGTGCGCCAGCGCCTGCGCGACCAGGAGGTCGACCCGCGCAAGCGCGCCCAGTGGGCGCTCAAGGTGGCCGACGCGCACGAGCGGCTGGGCCGGCGCGACGAGGCGATCCAGGCCCTGCGCGAGGCGCTGGAGGAGGTGCCCGACAACGCCTCGGTGCTGGCGCTCCTGCGCCGCTACCTGCTCGAGGCGGAGCGCTGGGCGGAGGCGGCCGACCTGCTCGCGCGGGAGGCCGACGTGGCCCGCGAGCGGGCCGCGCAGCTGGCGCGGCGCCTCGAGCGCGCGGCCGTCCTGCGCGACCGGCTGGGCGACGCCGCCGCGGCGACCGAGGAGCTCGAGCGCGCCCGCGCGCTGGCCCCGCAGGACAAGGCGGCGCTCGGGCAGCTGGCGCAGCTGTACGAGGCTGCCGGCGCCGCGGCGAAGCTGGCCGACGTGCTCCAGTCGCTGGCCGTCGTCGAGGAGGACGACCGGGCCGCGTCCGACCTCTACGAGCGCGCCGGGGCGCTGCTCGAGGAGGCCGACCCCGAGGCGGCCGCGCGCGCCCACGAGCGCGCGGCGCGCCGCGACCCGCTGCGGGCGGGGCCGCTCGACGCGCTCGAGCGGATCTACGCCCGCCGCGAGGCCTGGCAGGAGCTGGCGCGCACGCTGCACCGCCGCGCCGGCCTGGCCCGGGCGCTGAGCGAGGAGGCGCCGGCGTTCCTCCGCCGCGCCGCCCAGGTCGAGGAGCAGCGGCTCGGCCAGCAGGCGCTGGCCGCGGCGACGCTCGAGCTCCTCCTCCAGCAGGCGCCCCGCGACCCCGAGACGCTGGCCGAGCTGGCGCGCCTGCGCGGCGCGCTCGGCGAGCACGCGGCGCACCAGGAGGTGCTCGGCCGGCTGGCCGAGGTCACCGCCGACGACGGCGAGCGGGCGCGCCTCCTCCTCGAGCAGGCGCGGATCCTGGAGACGAAGCTGCGGCGGCCGGCGGCGGCGGCCGTGTGCGTGCGCGCGGCGCTCGAGCTCGTCGAGCGGACCAAGCCCGACGAGGCGCGCGTCCTGGCCGGGCTGCTCATGCGCCTGGCCAAGGCGGCCGGCGACGCGTCGGCGCTCCTCGACGCCACCGAGCGCGCGCTGAAGCACGCCCGCGACCCGGGCGACGAGGCGCTCCTCCTCAAGGGCGTGGGCGAGCTGGCGAGCGGACCGGTCTACACGCCCGGGCGGGCGATCGAGGTCTACGCCGAGCTCCACCGGCGCGACCCGCAGGACGGGCTCGTGCGCCAGGCGCTCGAGGGGCTCTACCTGCGCGAGGCCCGGCACCGGGAGCTCCTCGGCTACCTCGAGGGCGAGGCGCGCCGGCTGGGCAAGGAGGGCGCCGCGGCCGAGGTGCAGCGCCTGCGCCACCGCATGGCCGAGCTGCACCGCGGCTCGCTCGGCGACCCGGCGGCGGCCGAGGGCTGCTGGCTCGAGGCGCTCGAGGCGGACGCGGGCGACGACGCCGCGCGGGCGGGGCTCGAGGCGCTCTACCGCGCCGGGCGGCGACTGCCCGAGCTGGCGCGGCTGCTCGCCGAGCGGGCGGCCCGGGCCACGACCGAGCTCGAGGCGGTCCAGGCGCTCGCCGAGGAGGCCGCCGTCCACGAGGAGCAGGGCGCGCCCGATGCGGCGACCGCCCGGCTCGAGGCCGCGCGCGAGCGGGCCGGGCGCGCCGGGGTGCCGGGCGAGCTCCTCGTGCGCGTCCTGCGGGCGCTCGTCCGCCTCTACCGCCAGGCGGGGCGCCACGCCGACCTGGCGCAGGCGCTGTCCGCGCTGGCCGGCCGCGAGGACCTCGGCGCGCTCGACCGCGCCGCGGCGGAGACCGAGCTGGGGCACCTGCTCCAGCGCGAGCTGCGCCAGGAGGAGGAGGCGGCGCGGGCGTTCGAGCGGGCGCTCGCGCTCGACCCGCAGAGCGTGCCCGCGGCCCGGGCGCTCGCGGCGATCCACCGGCAGGCCGGCCGCCTGGCCGAGGTCGTCCGCGTCTGCGAGCTCGAGGCGACGGCGAAGGTCGACCGCGGGCGGCTCGTGTGGCTGAAGACCCACGTGGGCCAGCTCCGCCACGAGCTGCGCGACCTCGAGGGCGCGGCGAAGGCCTACGGCGAGGCCCTGCACCTCGACGCCGTGTCGCTCGTCGCCCTGCGCGGGATGGCCGACGTCGCCCGCGAGCTGCTCGACTTCCGCGCCCTGGCGCAGGCGCTCGAGGCGCTGGCCGAGCACACCCCGTCGCCGGTCGACCGCCTCGAGGCGCGCCGCGAGCTGGCGCACCTGTACGAGGAGGCGCTCTCCGACCTGCGCCGGGCGGTGGCCTGCTTCCGCAAGGTCCTGGCCGACGCGCCCGACGACCTCGAGGCGGTCCGCGGGCTGGCCCGGGGCCTGCGCGCGCTCGGCGACGACGAGGGGCTGGCCGAGACGCTCGAGCAGGAGCTGGGGCTCGTCACCGAGGCCGAGCGGCGACGGCTGCTCGCGCTGGAGGCGGCGCGCCTGCGCGAGGCGCTGGCAGAGAAGGCGGCCGGCGACGCGCGCCAGGCGTCGCTCCAGCGGGCGCTGGGGCTGGCGCGCACCGCGTGCGAGCTCATGCCGTCCGACGCGGACGCGCTGGGCACCTACGCGCGCGTGGCCGAGAAGCTCAGCCAGTGGGGCGAGCTCGCCGACGCGACGGTGCTCCTGGCCCGGGCCGTCGACGACCCGGCGCGCGCCGGCTGGATGCTCCGGCGGGCGGCGAAGATCCGCGCCCTGCGCCTCGCCGACGCGCCGGGCGCGATCGCCGCCTACCGCGAGGCGGCGGCGACGAACCCGGCCGACCAGGAGGCCTGGGAGGCGCTCGAGCCGCTGTGCGCCGAGGTCGAGGACGACGCCCTCCTGCTGGTCGTCCTCGAGCGGCTCCTGGCGCTGGCGCGCAAGGACGCGCAGCGGGCCCAGGCCGCGCTCAAGCTCGGGCGGCACCAGATGAAGCTCGGCCGGCTGTCGGAGGCCATCGACGCCTTCGTCACGGCCCGCGAGCTCGGGCGCGGCCCGCTCCTGGCGCAGGCGCTCGAGGCGCTCGAGGCGGCCTACCGGCTCGCCGGGCGCCACGCCGAGCTGGCGCACGTGCTCGAGCAGCGCGCGGCCGACGGCCGCGCCCCGCACGCGCGCGACCTGCTCCTCGAGCGCGCCGCGCTGCTCGAGGAGAAGCTGGGGCGCCACGACCAGGCGATCGAGGTCCTGCAGCGGCTGCACCAGCTCGTCCCCGACGACGCGCGGGTGGCCTCGGAGCTCGAGCGCCTCCTCTCGGGGCAGGCGCGGTGGGCCGAGCTGGTGACCTTCTACGAGGGCCAGGCGGGGCGCCGCGGGCCGCGGGCCTACGACGCGCTCGTGCTCCTCGGGCGGGTCCTGCGCGACCGCCTCGATGACGCCGAGAAGGCGGCCCGGGCGCTCCAGCGCGCGGTCACGCTGAACCCCGCCGGCCTGGAGGCGGTCGAGGCCCTGCGCGACCTGTACCAGAAGACGGAGCGCTGGCCGGAGCTCCTCGACACGCTCCGCCTCGAGATCGGGCTGGTGAAGGGGACGCGCCAGCGCGAGGCGCGCCTGCGCCGGGCCGGCCACCTCGCCGAGGAGAAGCTGGGCGACCTGCTCACGGCCGCGCGCTTCTTCGGCGAGGCGAGCCACCTCGCGCCGAAGGACCGGAACCTCCTGGGCGACCTCGCGCGCGTGCAGGAGGCGCGCGGCGACTGGTCGGGGCTCGTCGACACGCTGCGGCGCGACCTGCCGCTGTGCGGCGACGCCGGCGAGGCCGTGCGCCTGCACAAGCGCCTGGGCGCCGTCTTCTCGTCGAAGCTCTACCGCAAGCAGGACGCGCTGGCCGCCTACCGCGCGGCGCTCGAGCTCGCGCCGCAGGACGAGGAGGCGCTGGCGGCGCTCACCGACCTCCTGCGCGACCTGGGCGAGTGGGACGAGCTGGCGCAGATCATCGACCGGCGGCTGGCGCGGGCGCGCGGGCCGGAGACGGTCGGGCTGCGCCTCGAGCTGGCGCGGGTCAACGCCGAGCGGCTGGGCCGGCCGGAGGAGGCGCTGAAGGCCGCGGAGGAGGCGCTGGGGCAGGACGCGCGCTGCATCGAGGCGGCGCTGCTCGCGGTGACGGTCCTGCGGCGGACGGCGCGCGACGCCAAGGGCGAGGCGGCGCTGGTCCGGGCGCTCAAGCGGCTCGCCGGGCTGCGCGAGGGGACCGAGCGGGCGGACGCCCTCGTCGAGGTGGTCGAGGTCCTGCGGCGCCGCCCGGGCAAGGGCAAGGAGGCGCAGGCGCTCGAGGCCCTGGCGGAGGCCTTCAAGGCCGACCCGGCGCACGAGGCGGCGCTCGCGCAGCTCGGGGCGGCGCAGGAGGCGGCCGGGCTGTGGGACGACCTCCTCGGCACCTACGAGCAGGCCGTCGCCCACGCGCGGACCGAGTTCAAGCGCGGCGACCTGCTCGCCAGGATCGCCGGGCTCCTCGAGCGGCGAGGCGACGTGGCGGGCGCGGAGGCGCGCTACCGCGAGGCGATCGGCCTGGCGCCGACGCACCTGCCGGCGCTCAAGGGCCTGGCGCGCGCGCTGCACGCCCGCGGCGCCGGCGCGCTCGGCGCCGACGAGTCGGCGGCGGACGCGCTGGCGCGCCTCGAGGACCAGGTCGCCGACCTCGAGCAGGACCCGCGCGACGCCGCGCAGGCGCTCGTGCGCGCGGGCGACGTGCGGCGGGAGGCGCTCGGGCAGTTCCCCGCCGCGCGCCAGCGCTACGAGCAGGCGCTGCAGCGCTCGCCGACCCTGTTCCCGGCGCTCGCGGCGCTCGCCGAGCTGGCGTGGGCCGCCGACGACGCGGCGGCCGCGCTCTCCTGCCTCGAGCGGGTCGCCAGCTCGCCGGAGCTGCCGAAGGACCCCCAGCGCGGGGCCGAGCTCCTGTGGGCCCGGGGCCAGCTCCTCGAGCGCGCCGGCCGGGCCGAGGGGGCCGCCCAGAGCTATCGGCAGGCGCTCGAGCTCGTCCCCGACCACCTCGCGGCGCTCGAGGACCTGGGCCGGCTGTGCGTCCAGGGCGGCGGCTGGGCGGCGGCGCGCGGCGTCTACGAGGAGCTGGTGGCCCAGACGCGGCCGCCGGTGGCCCGGGCCGAGCATCAGCTCGTGCTCGCGCGCGTGCTGTCGAAGCTCAAGGAGACCGACCGGGCGCTCGAGCTCTACCGGAGCGGCCTGCGCGTGGCGCCGCGGAGCCCCCAGGCGCAGCTCGAGCTGGGCAAGCTGCTGGAGAGCAAGGACCCGCGCGAGGCGCGGCGGCACCTGGAGTACGCGCTCGCGGGGGCGCCGCCGCAGGTCGAGGTGCAGGCGCGGCTCGCGCTCGCCGACGTCTGCGAGCTCGCGCTCGGCGACGCGGACGCCGCCGCGGCGCACCTCCAGGCGACGCTCGCGATCGACGGCGAGCACCGGGCGCGCACGGCGCGGCGCCTGGCAGAGATCCACGGGCGCGCCGAGCGCTGGAGCGCCGCCGTCCGGCAGCTGACGCGGGCGATCGAGCTGGAGACCGACCGGCGCAAGCGCGCGGAGCTCTACGCCAACCTGGCGCGCGTCGTGCGCGACCGCCTCAAGCAGCGCAAGCTCGCCCGCCGCTGCTTCCACCAGGCCTTCGTGCTCGACCCGCGCGAGCGGCACACCCTCGACTCGCTCCTGCGGCTGCTCGAGGCGGAGGGCGACCTCGAGGCGCAGGCGCGCGCCCTCGGGGTCGCGGCCGACGCCCTGCGGGGCAAGGGCGACGAGGCGGCGCTGCGCCTGCGCCGCGCGGACCTCCTGGCCCAGCAGCGGCTCGCCCCCGAGGCGGCCGCGGAGTACGAGCGGGTCCTCGAGCTCGAGCCCGGGCACTCGGGCGCGCGGGCGGCGCTGTCGCGGCTCTACCTGGAGCTGAAGGACGTGGCCGGGATCGAGCGCGTCCAGCGCGAGCTCCTGGCCGAGGACCCGCTGCTGGTCGAGTCCTACCGCGCCCTCGCCGACGGCTGGCGCGCCGGCGGCAGGGCCGACCCGCTGGGGCAGGCCTTGCAGGCGCTGTCGGTCCTGCGCGCGACGACGGCCGAGGAGGAGGGGGCGGTCGCGGCCGCCGCCGGTCAGCTCCCGTCGCTGCGCGGGCGGCTGAAGGACGAGGCCTTCGCCGCCCGGCTCCTGCCCGACGCCTGCAAGGGGCCGCTCGGCGACCTCGTCCGCGCGGCCGGCGGGCTCCTCCTCCGGCAGGTGCCCGACGACCTCAAGAGCCACGGGATCGGCTGGCTGAGCGCGCGCCTCACGCTCGAGGGCGACCTCTTCCCCGAGCACCGGCTGGTCAAGCGGGTGTGCGACCTGCTCGACATCTCGCAGCTCGACATCTACTGGATGCCCGACTGGCGCCGCCCCGAGCCGGTCCTCGGCCACTCGAAGACGCCGTCGCTCATCCTCTGCCCCGAGGTGTTCGCCGGGCTCTCCGAGCCCGAGAAGGCCTTCGTGATCGCCCGCGCCGTGGCCCCGCTCAAGCTCGGCCTCGAGGTCTTCCGCGCCCTGCCGCTCGAGCAGGTGCGCGGCCTCCTCCTGGGCCTCCTCAAGGCGTGCGAGGCGGGGCGCGCGTTCAAGGGCGACGACGACAAGGCCGTGCGCGCCATGGTCAAGGCCGCGGGCAAGGCCTCCGAGGTCCTGCGCGAGCTGGCGCCGGTCCACGAGGCGCTCTGGCGCGGGCGCGACCAGCTCGACCTCGAGGGCTTCCGCCAGGGCGTCCTCCTCGCCGCCAGCCGCGCCGGCCTCCTCGCCGCCGGCGGCCCCCTGCCCGCCGTGAAGGCGATCCTGGCCACGAACGTGTCGCTGCGCGGCCGCGTGCCGACGAAGACCGAGGGCGTGGTCAAGGCGTTCCGCGACGTCCCCGAGCTGCGCGACCTGCTCGCGTTCTCGGTGTCGCCGGGGTACCTGGAGCTGAGGAAGAAGCTGGCGCGGGGGTAGCCAGACCATGAACGGCCCGCAGCGCTGCGCCTTCTGCCACGATGGCGCGCCCGAGGTCGCGTGTCCGCGATGTCGAACGTGGCTCCACGCCGCGTGCTGGGACCAGGCCCGTCGCTGCCCGACCCTCGGCTGCGAGTCGGCCGCGCCGTCGCTCGGGTGGTGGCGCCGGTTCGTCGCCTGGGGCTGGGGATGGGTGTTCAACCTCACCTGGGACGGGATCCCGGACCCGACGCCGGAGCTCCTCGAGCGTGCGTCGGCCCGTCTCGCGGCGGGGGATCTCGAGGCCGTCGTCTCGCTGACCGACGATGCGCTCGCGTGCGCCCCGGACGACGCGTTCGCCTACTACCTGCGGGCGTCCGCTCACCAGCGGCGTGGCGCGCGCCGGCAGGCGCACTCGGATGCCTGCAAGGTGCTGGAGCTCACGGAGAGGGAGCAGCGAGTCGGCAGCGGCTACGGCGCTCCGGAGTGGCGGGCGCGGGCGTGGCTCCTGATGGGTCAGACCGCCGACGCGATCGACGATGAGCCCGCCGCGGACGCCGCGTTCGAGGAGGTGGGGCACATCGTCCGCGCTCAGGGGCGGCGCGGCGACGTGCTCCACGTGCTGCACGCCGAGGCGCTCGCCGAGCGATGGGACGTCGACGGCGCGCTCACCGCCCTCGAGGGGGCGGGGGACGAACCCGAGGTGGCGCTCTTCCGCGCGACGCTGCTGCGTCAGCGAGGCGAGCTCGAGGGCGCGATCGTGTCGCTGACGGAGGCCATCGCCAGGGCGAAGGACAGGAAGGCCTCGAGCGCTCTGCTCGTGGCGCGGTGGGGCGCGCGCGTGATCCGAGGAGATCCGCTCGCCGCCGATGACCTCGGTCTGGCCGGGGAGCCAGGCCAGCGAGACGGCGGCCTGCGTCTGGCGCAGGCCCTCCAGGCGCTGCTCGACGGAGACAGGGCACGCGCGCGGCAGGCGTTCGGCGAGGTCGCACCGGGCGACGGCTTCGACTGGACCTGGGCCGCGCTCCTTGGCGGGCCCCCGTCGTCGGAGCCGCCGGTCACGAGCTCTCCCTGGGCGCGCGCCGTGTACACGTGGCTGCTGGGGCGACTCTCGGACGACGACTTCCTGAGGTGCGCCCAGGACGCGGCGGGTCCTCGCAATCGGTCCGTCCAGCTCCATGAGGCGCACGCCCTCCTGGCGCTCGCGGCCGACGCGCATCGTGACCAGCGGTCAGAGCGCGAGCACCTGCGCGCGGCGGCCCAGCAGGGCGACATGGGCGGCAGCCTCGACGCATGGCTCCATGGGCGCGCTCGCCAGCTCGGCGCTCGGATCGAGCACCGCCCTCCTCGCCTCACGCCATCGTCAGGCGCGCAGCGCTCCGGACCGAGGTCGACGCCGTCGGCGCAGTGACTACCGGGGGCGGGACGGCGACCGTGACGGCGGCGGGTGGAGCGCTTACGTCTTCGGACAGCTGACGTGCTATGGTCCAGCCCGGAGGTGACGCCGGGTGGTCCTCTCGCGGTCGGTCGTGCCGATGGGCCTCGTCCTCTCCGGCGGCGGCGCGCGGGGGGCGTACCAGGCGGGGGTGGCGCGGGCGCTCGCCGAGATCGCCGCCGACCTGGGGATCGCGGCGCCGTTCAGGGCGATCGCCGGGGTGAGCGCGGGGGCGATCAACGCCGCCTTCCTGGGCGCGTTCGGCCACGACTTCCTCGGCGGGGCGCGCCGGCTGTGCGAGCTGTGGGGGCGGCTCCGGCCCGAGATGGTCTACGACACGAGCCCGCTCGCGCTCGGGCGCATCGGCGCGCGCTGGATGCGGACGCTGACCGTGAGCCCGGTCGTCGGCGGCGCGCCGGCGACGGCGCTCCTCGACACCCGCCCCCTGCGGCGGCTGCTCGCCGAGACCGTGCCGTTCACCAGCCTGCGGCGCAACGTCGAGCAGGGGGTGCTCTCGGGGGTGGCCCTGACGGCGACCGACTACGCCTCGGCCCACACGACCACCTTCTACGAGTCGGCCGGGCGGGTCCGGCCCTGGCGGCGACGGCGGCGGCTCAGCCGCGAGGTGACCCTCGGCGTCGAGCACGTCATGGCGTCGTCGGCGATCCCGATCTTCTTCGAGCCGGTCGAGGTGGACGGCGCGTTCTACGGCGACGGCTGCCTGCGCAACACGGCGCCGCTCTCGCCCGCGATCCACCTGGGCGCGGACCGGCTGATCGTCGTCGGCGTGCGGCGCCGGCCGGGGCCGCACGACGACGCGGCCTGGCCGGTGCAGCCGACGATCGCGCGGATCCTCGGCGTGCTCCTCAACGCCGTGTTCTTCGACGCCGTCGACTACGACGTCGAGCGCCTGAACGGCGTCAACCGCATGCTCGAGGTCACCGGGATGGTCCCGGCCGGCGCCCCGGCGCGGCCGATCGAGCTCCTCTCGATCCAGCCCTCGGAGGACCTGGGGCACATCGCCAGCGACGAGGCCTGGCACCTCCCGCGCGTCCTGCGCTACCTGCTGCGCGGCATGGGCAGCCCCGAGGAGGCGTCCGAGGTGCTCAGCTACCTGTCGTTCGAGGAGACCTACACGACGCGCCTGCTCGAGCTGGGCTACAAGGACGGCATGGACGTCCGCGGGCAGGTCGAGGCGTTCCTGGGGCGTTGAACTAAGCCGCTGCGCGGCAGCTGGCGGGCTGGCCCACGAAGGCCTGTCGCGCAGCGCGGGGTGAGCGGAGACGCTCCTGCGACCCCGGGGGCGCTATCCCCGGGGCCGCAGGAGGTGGTCACTGACCGTAAGTGCGAGTCGGCCCCTGGGGTCCCGAGGAGATCCGCTCCCCGAGGCTCCAGGAGTGCCTCATGCTTTCTGAGTCGACCCGCGCCCGCATGGTATCGGACCTCGAGCTCGCGAACTACTCGGCCAGGACAATCAAGGAGTACACGCGGTGCGCCGACACGTTCGTGGCGCATTACATGCGCGTTCCCGCTGAGTTGGGCGAGACGGAGGTCCGTTGCTTCCTGCTCCACCTGCACAAGATTCGCGGGGTGGGGCCCGAGAGCTTGAAGATGTTCGTGGCGGCGCTGAAGTTCCTCTACGCGCGGACGCTCCAGCGCCCCGAGGTCGTGGAGACGATTCCGTGGCCACGGGTGCCCAAGTCGCTCCCGGTCGTCCTCAGCGGCACCGAAGTGGAGCAGCTGCTCGCGGCCATCGAGTCGCTCCGCCATCGCGCGATCCTCTCGACGGCGTACGGCGGCGGCCTCCGGATCAGCGAGGCGTGCCGCCTCACGTGCGCGGACCTCGACAGCAAGCGCATGGTTCTCCGCGTCCGCGAGGGTAAGGGAAAGAAGGACCGCTACATCATGCTCAGCGAGCGGCTCCTGCTGCTCCTGCGCGAGTACTGGAAGGCGGCCAAGCCGGGGCGCGAGCGCCTCTTCCCCGGCGACGGCGCGGACGGGTTCGTGAGCTATGGCGCCGTCCGCCACGCGCTCCGGCGCGCGGTGGAGGCGTGCGGGCTCACGAAGCGGGTCACGCCCCACGTCCTGCGGCACTCCTTCGCCACGCATCTCCTTGAGTCAGGCGCGGACCTGCGCACCGTGCAGGCGGTCCTCGGCCATGCGTCGATCCGCACGACGGTGCGCTACACGCACGTCAGCACGCGCCACATCGCTGCGAGCAAGAGCCCGCTCGACCTGATCGGCACGGCAGCCGGCGGAGTCCTCGGGTAGCGCTCGGTGCAGCGCGACGCGCGCTGCACCCTCGAGCTCGAACGGCAACGCCCTCGCTTCGAGGTGGCGGACGTGTTCCGCGCCTTCGGCGAGGCGTACCGCTCTCGCTACGTACCCACGTTCGGCCAGCAGCGCGCGTTCGACGCCATCGTGGCGTGCCGCACGGCGGCCAAGGGCGGGCACCTCGATGTCTGCGACCACTGCGGACACGAGGTGCCCGCCTACAACTCGTGCCTGGACCGGCACTGCATGAAGTGCCAGAGCCTCCGGCAGGCGAAGTGGGTCCTCGAGCGCATGCGGCGCGTCCTGCCGGTCCCCTACTTCCACGTCGTCTTCACCCTACCGAGCGAGCTCCAGCAGCTCGCGCGGCGCAACCAGCGGGTCTTCTACAAGCTCCTCTTCGACACGGCCTCGCGCACGCTCCTCGACCTCGCCGCCGATCCGAAGTGGCTCGGCGCCACGCCCGGCATCACCGCCGTGCTCCACACCTGGCGGCGCGACCTCGGCTACCACCCCCACGCCCACTGCATCGTGACCGGCGGCGGCCTCTCGCCGGACGGCTCGCGCTGGGTGAGCGCGGGCGGCCGCAGCCGGTTCCTCTTCCCCGTGAAGGTGCTCTCCGCGCTCTTCCGGGGCAAGTTCCTCGCCAGGCTCACGCAGCTCGTCGACGACGGCCAGCTCGACCTCGGCGACGACGTCGAGGTCGAGCGCCACGCCTTCGCCGAGCTCAAGGACCGCCTCCATCGCAAGAAGTGGGTCGTCTACGCCAAGCGCCCCTTCGCCGGCCCCAAGCAGGTCTTCCGCTACCTCGGCCTCTACACCCACCGCGTGGGCATGTCCAACCACCGCCTGCTCGAAATGGACGCCGAGGACGTCACCTTCAGCACCAAGAACGGCGAGACGGCGACGATCTCCGGCGTCGAGTTCATCCGCCGCTTCCTCCAGCACATCCTGCCGGCCCGCTTCGTGAAGATCCGGCACTACGGGGTGCACGCCCCGAGCAACGTCAACACCAAGCTCGAACAGGCTCGCGCCGTCCTCGCAGCCGAGGGCGAGACGACCAACCCCGAACCCGTGCCCTCGACGGTGCGCGAGCTCCTCGAGCGCCTCACCGGCACCGACCCGCGTCGCTGTCCCGCGTGCAAGGTGGGCTTCCTGCGCCGCTTCGCCATCAACGCCGCCACCGGCGAGATCGCGTCGGCGCCCCTTCCGGAGCCGGACACGTGACGACGCAGCGCCTCGCCACGACCCCGCCCACTCCCCCGCCGCGTCCTTCCTCGGGCCGCCGGTCTCGGCGGTCCACGTCCTCGGCACCTCCGCCCAAGGACTTGCGTCGGCCGCCCCGCTCCCCGTCGCGTGCCGACTCGTCGAAGATCCTCGCTCGCGACCCGTGCCAAGACAGCCTCGCCCCTCCCGCTGACCGCCAATCTGCACATAGCCGGGCGGCTCACGCGAACGACCGCCGCCGCGCAGCGGCATAGTTCAACCCGTCGATTGCTCGCCGCTCGCGGGGCAGGCGCCCGGCCGGGCGAGGCCGTGCTCGCCGCGAGCGACTCTCAATCGCCTCTTGGTTAGGGCGATGCGAAGTGCTGTGGGAGCTTGTAGCTTTTAGCTGTTAGCTTTTAGCTGTTAGCTGTTAGCTCTTGGCCTTTGACGGCTGCATGCCTCCTGAGAGTAGGAGAGGCCAATGAGAGCTAAAGGCCAAGAGCCAAAAGCTAACAGCTAACAGCTAAAAGCTGAACAGCGCGCACCCGCCTGGCTTTGGCGCTAGCGCTTCAGGAACTCGTCCCGCCCGTAGGCCCGCGCCTCGGCGAAGGCGTCGGCCACCTGGTCCCAGGTGACCGGGAACGTGCGCAGCTCGGTCGGGATCCAGGCCGGGCGGGGCGCGCCGGGCCGGAGCGGGACCTGGGCCGAGCGCGAGGCGGCCAGGGCCGCCTCGACCTCGGGCGAGAGCAGGTGATCGATCAGCGCCCGCGCCTCGGCGGGGTGCGGAGCACCCTTGACCACCGCGACCGAGTTCGGGATGAGGAGCGTGCCGAGGGCGCCCTCGGCCTGGTCGGGGAAGACCGCCCGCACCGGCTTGCCGGCGAGCAGCGCCAGGTTGACGTCGTCCGTATCCGTCAGCCCGAACGCCAGCTCGCCGGCCGCGACCTTGTCCTTCACCGTCGCGTTGCCGGCGCACACGACGACCTCGTTGTCGTGGAGCGCGCGCATCCAGGCCTTGGCCTCGTCGGGGCCGAGCGCGGCGAACAGCGCGGCGACGTGGGTCGCGGTCGTCCCGAACAGCGGGCCCGCGATCCCGGCGCGGCCCTTCCAGCGCGGGTCGACCAGGTCGCGGTAGGAGGTCGGCTGTTCGGCCTCGGGCACGAGGTCCGTGTTGACGATGAGCACGCGCGCGCGGGCGGCGAAGCCGGTCCAGCGCCCCGCCGGGTCGCGGGCGGACGGCGGCAGCCCGTCCGCCGCCGGGCTGGCGTAGGGCTCGAGCAGGCCCTCGCGGGCGAGGCCGATCGTCTGGCCCACCTCGTTGTTCCAGAAGACGTCGCAGCGCGGCCGGTCGCGCTCGGCACGGATCGCCTCGACGAGCCCGGTCGTCTTGGTCGCCTCGGCGTCCCACTTCGGCTTGACCATGATCCCGGTGCGGGCCGTGAAGGCCTCCAGGATCGGCTCGGCGAACAGGCGGTCGAGGGCGCAGTAGACGACGACCTCGCGGGCGTCCGGGGCCGGCCCGGTCGGGCAGCCGGCGAGGAGGGCGGCGGAGGCGGCCAGGGCGGCGGTGACGCGGCGCTTCATGGGGCGGCCACTGTACCCGCCGGCGCGCCGTCCCGGCGCACCTGCGTCGGCCTGGGGCGGGGGTCCGGCGCCTAGCCTCCGACGCGACCGTCGGGCAAGCGGCTCGCAAGCCGCCCGGGCGCGCGAGCGCGGGGTCCGGGCGGGTCCGGGCGGGTCCGGGCGGGTCCGGGCGGGTCCGGGCGATGGAAGGTCTCCGCCGTCCACCCGTTCTCGTCCGCAGGGGAGCACACCATGGCCGAGCGCACCAGCCGCAAGATCCCGGTCACCGAGCGGCAGTTCCTGTGGGTCCAGGACGACGACAAGGGCGAGGTCGTCCTCCACGTCGGCCCGACGATGGTCTCGCCGACGGCGGCCGACCGCGTCGTCGTCGACGACGGCCAGGGCGGCTTCGTCGAGGACGTCACCGGCCAGCCGCAGCGCATGATCGAGGTCGGCGACACGCAGTACGCCGTGATCACGAACCCGCTGGTCGAGGGCGCCGACCCGGCCTTCCCCAACGGCAAGTTCAAGGCGGGGCGCAACGAGGCCCGCCCCCTGCGCAACGGCACGCGCGCCATGGTCCCGGGGCCGACGAGCTTCTACCTGCGCCCCGGCCAGCAGTGCGAGGTCCGCGACGCGCATGAGCTGGCCTCGAACCAGTACCTCGTGGTGAAGGTCTACGGCGAGGTCGACGCCGCCGCGCCCTACCACGACATCACGGTGCGCTCGGCCGCGATCACGACCTTCACCGCCGAGCCGCTGGGGGCGGCGCCGGCGAGCGTCCCTGGCGCCCCCGCGGCGCCGGCGGCCCTGCGCCGCGGGCAGCTCATCGTGATCCGCGGGCTCGACACCCAGCTCTACATCCCGCCCACCGGCGTGGACATCGTCCCCGACACGACGGTCGACGGCGCAGCGGTAGGCGCCGAGGCGGCGCGCCAGCTCCTCGCGCAGCTGCGCTCGACCCCGCCGCCCGCGCCCATCTTCGCCCCGGCCGACGAGGCGCTCGACGACGAGCAGGCGGCGCCGCAGCAGAAGGCCGCCCCGCCCGGGCGCGCCGCGCGCAAGGACGCCTACGTGGAGCAGGCCGCCCGCACGCGCCACCGCGTGCCCACGCCGGCGCCCGCGCCCCAGCAGCAGCTCGCGCAGGCGCTCCACCAGCCCGAGGTGCGCCGGGCGCTCGAGCGCGAGGCGCGCCAGGCGCGCCTGGTGCGCGAGGCGGTCGTGCTGGGCGAGAAGGAGTACTGCGTCGTCATCGACGCCGACGGCAAGCGCAACGTCCGCCGCGGGCCGGCGCGCGTCTTCCCCGGGCCCTACGACACGTTCATGAGCGAGGGCTCGCGCGACCGCGTCTACGACGCCTACGAGCTCCTGCCGACGCGGGCGCTGTGGCTGCGCGTGATCACGGCGACCTCCCGCGAGGAGCTCCAGCGGCGCCTGCCGCCGGGGTTCCAGCTCGAGCGGCCGCGCTACGAGCCCGGCGACGAGATCCTGCTCACGGGGGTGTCGACCTTCTTCTTCCCGTTCAACGAGATCGAGGTCCTCAGCCCCGTGACGGGCCTGGCCGTGGTGGGCAACGACCACAGCAAGGTGTTCATCGAGGCGATCGGGATCGACCAGAAGAGCGGCATCTACGTGCGCGACCTGACCACGGGCGAGGCGCGCCTCGTCCGCGGGAAGACCTCCTACCTGGTCCACCCGGGCAAGGAGGTGCACATCACGCGCACGGTCCCGGCCGAGGAGTGGAACCGCTGGGTGGCGCCCGGCGAGCCGCACAAGGTGGCGACGGCGCCGGTGACGACGCCGTGGGCCCTGTCGATCGCCGTCCCCCACAACTACGCCTGCATGGCGACGAGCGCCAGCGGGCACCGGGTCATCGAGGGCCCGTGCGTCGAGCTGCTGGAGTACGAGGAGACGCTGACCGCGCTCTCGCTCTCGACCGGCACGCCGAAGTCGGACGACGCGCCGATCCGCACCAGCTTCCTGCGCACGGTCGGCAACCGCGTCTCCGACGTGATCCGCGTCCAGAGCGCGGACTTCGTGGAGATCGACGTGCGCGTGAGCTGCAACGTCACGTTCATCCCGGAGTGGAAGGACCGCTGGTTCAACCACGAGAACTACGTGCAGGTCCTGTGCGAGCACCTGCGCTCGCTCGTGCGCAGCCGCTGCCGCACGATGCAGCTCTCGGAGCTGTGGCCCAAGCTCACGGCCGTGATCCGCGACGTGGTCCTGGGCGACCGGGTCGAGGGCGAGGGGCGCCCCGGGCGGCTGTTCAAGGACAACGGCATGCTCGTCACCGAGGTCGAGGTGCTGACGGCCGAGATCCTCGACCCGCAGATCGCCGCGCTCTACCACTCGGTCCAGCGCCAGATCGTGTCGCTGCAGATCGGCGACCGCGAGGCGCAGGCCCAGCTCGCGTCGTCGCGGCTGCGCGACGAGGTGGAGAAGGAGCGCCAGGCGCTCGAGCGGGCCGCGGCGCGGCGGGCCGCCGAGCTGAAGGACGTGGTGCGGGCGCTGGCGCAGCAGGCCGCGCTGGTCGAGGTGGAGAACGGGGCCCAGGTGGCGATCGCCCGCGCCGAGGCCGACGGCGCCCGGGAGATGGCCACGACGCAGGCGGCGCTGCGCCGGCGGCAGGAGGCGGAGGCGGTCGAGCGCGAGCTGCTGTCGAAGCGGACCGAGGCCGAGGCGGGCGCGCGGCGCCTCTCGGAGGCGCAGGCGCTCGAGGCGGAGGCGGCGCGCCACAAGCTGCACGTGCAGCTCATCGAGGCCCAGTCGGCCGCGACCGTCGCCGAGCGGCAGGCCGTGCAGCGCCAGCTCGTCGAGGCCCTCACCGCGCTCGGCGACAAGGCCTTCCTCACCGAGGCGGCCCGGAACATGAACCTCGTCTCGCTGTTCAAGGGCAAGGACGTGATGACGCTCCTGGGCGAGGTCCTGAACGGCACCCGTGTGATGGGCACCGTGCGCGGGCTGCAGGAGGCGAACGGCGCGCCCGCCGACCACCTCCCGACCTCCTGACATGTGAGGAGAGACCAACCACGGAGGCCACGGAGGACACGGAGAGGGGAGCTCGACCTCCGTGTCCTCCGTGGTGAATCTTCTTGTACTTACGCTCGCCAAGTGTCGCCGGGCGGACTCACCCGGCGCCTCCTCCCCAGGATCCGGGCGCTCGCCACCCTGACCACGAAGCGAGTTGCGTCTCCCGCGCAGGCTGTGCACACCTCGCACGCGCGCCCGGCGTGCACGGTGTTCACGGACCCCGGTTCAGAGCCGTGTCATGGAACCGAGCCAGGCGGGCTTCGACGTTGAAGGTATTGAACTTGCGTCCTGTTTTCGGCTTTGGCCACCCGATTGCCTTGAAGCTTTACGTCTCCAAGGGTGCGGAGACACGGGAGCGGGTGCGAGATGAACGGACGGACGCTGACGACTCTGGTGGCGGCGGCGATGGCGACGGGGGTCGTCGCCGCGGGGTGCAGCACGGGAGGCGGTGGGGGCGGCAAGGCCTCGACCGGTCCCGGCATCACCCCGGTGCAGAGCGGGTCGCTCGTGGAGGGGCTGCCGGCGCCGCAGCTCGACCAGAACGGCTACGACTTCAGCGCGGTGCAGGTCAACCAGGTCCCCGGCGGCACGGTCGGCGCGCTCGCGGCCGCCCCGATCAACACCGCGGTCTTCGCCGGCAACTTCCCCGGCGGCAGCGTCCTCGTCGTGGACGACACCTCGGTGACCCTGTCGGGCAGCCTCTTCTACGAGGCGCGCTCGATGGCGGCCGACGGCCCGAGCGTCTTCGCGGCGACGGGCAACCCGCAGCGCGACGGCGCGGGTGACCTCTACACGCGCGACGCGACGACCGGCGCCTGGTCGGTCGCGATCGACACGCAGGACGCGGAGATGGTGGTCGGCGCCGGCCTCCTCGGCGTCCACGCCGCGCACGGCGGGGCCCGCCGCGAGGGCACGCTGCGCCGCCTGAACGGCTCGCAGTGGTCGTCGATCGCGTCCCTCCAGAGCGCGATCCCGACCGCCCTGTGCGAGTCGGACGGCCGCCTGTTCGTCGGCGGCTCGGACGCCTTCGGCGGCCACGCCCGCCTCCTGCGCCTCGACCCGGGCGCCACGACCCTCGCGGACGTGCCGCTCCCCGGCGTCGGCGGCTTCGGCGTCCGCCAGGAGGTCACCTCCATGGTGTCGATCGCCACCGTCGCCTCCGGCTCGATCGTCCCGGTCGTCAGCGAGGTGCTGATCGTCGCCGTGGCCAGCATCGACGCGACGGGCGCGGGCGCTGGCGGCGCGGTGTTCGCCACCGACGGCCGGCAGCGGGTCGAGGTGATCGCCACCTACGCCGGTGACGCCCCGCGGGCGGTCCTCTTCCAGGACTCGGCGCTGGTCGTGATCACGATGCACGGCAAGATCTTCCACCGCGACGCGCAGGGCAACATGGTCGAGGAGACGATCCCGGTCGGCCTCGGCGTGACCCGGCTCGACAGCGCCCTCTCGCGCGACCAGGCGAGCGTGGTCCTGGGCGGCCGCACGGCCACGGGCGCGGTGCTCGTCCGGCGCGTGGCGCGCGGCGGCGGCTACGTGCCCCCGGTCGGCGACCTCTTCTACCGCCCCGACGTCCGCGCGATCCTGCAGGCCCGCTGCACCTCGTGCCACGTGGCCCCGAACAACCCGCAGGCTGTCACCGCCCTCGAGATGAACTTCAGCGACGACCAGGCGACCTTCAACCGCCTCCAGACCCGCGTGAACACCGGCAACCCGGCGCAGTCGCTCCTGATCACCAAGGCCACCGGCACGAGCCACGGCGGCGGCACGGCGGTCGCCATGGGGAGCAACGAGTACAACTCGCTGGTCGAGTGGGTGCGCCAGGGCGCCCGCTACGAGCAGGCCGCCGCGGCCCTGACCTACGTCGCGCAGGTGCGCAACATCCTCATGGACTGCTCGTCGTGCCACGTGCCGAACCACAACTCGCAGTTCCGGCTGTCGAACAACCTGTCGCTGAACATGCAGGACTACCAGACGGTGCTCGGCTTCATCAACACGGCCACGCCCGAGACCTCGCAGCTCCTGCGCAAGGCGACGAACAACGGCGGCCACGGCGGCGGCCAGCGCTTCTCGGCCGGGAGCCCCTCCTACAACACGCTGGTCCAGTGGATCCAGCAGGGGACCCAGTTCCAGTAGGTCCCACCCCTCGCACCTCCACCCCCCGAGCACCCCGTCGCGCGCGCGTGAGCCCCCTGGCTCGCGCGCGCGTGGCCTTTCCGGAGGGTGACGTTCCCCCCCTGGCGGGGGACTTCACGTCCCCTGTCGGGCGTAAGTCGCGCGTCGGCCGGACGGCCCAGGGTTTGATCGGGCCCCGCGGCGGCGGCGACCGCGCCCGAGCCCGTGCCCGTGACAGCGTCGCGGCCAGGGGCACGGGCGCGGAGCGGACGGCCCGCCGCCTCGACGAGGCGGCGGCCGACCCGGCGCTCACCCGGTCGGGAAGGGGTCCTCGGGCCACACGGCGACGACGACGGCGGGGTCGCCGGCGCGCGCCAGGGCGCGCCCCATGCCGTGGGTGTTGAAGGCGGCGCCGACGCGGCCGAGGCGGTCGAGCACGATCAGGCCGCCCGAGTCGGCGCCGAAGCGCCGCTCGAGGTCGTCGACCGCGCGGCGGGCGGCGACCTCCGCCCCGTCGCGCCCGGCGAGGTCGCAGGCCAGCTTGCAGGTCACGGCGCGGATCATCCGCTCGCCGACGCCCGTGGCCGACGCGGCGGCGCCGAGGTCGTCGCAGGCGTAGACGCCCGCGCCCGGCAGCGCCGAGTCGCCCACCCGGCCGCGCGCCTTGAGCCAGAGGCCCCCCGTCGACACGGCGCCGGCGAGCCGCCCGCGGCCGTCGAGGGCGACCGCGCCGACCGTGTCGCCGTCCGGGTCGGGCCCCGCGGCGGCGGCCTGGTCCTCGGGCTGTCCGACCGACGTCAGGTCCTCGGGCCGCGTGACGTGACGGCCGGAGAGGCGGGCCCACGCCTCGAGCCGCTCCGGGGTGGGCGGCGGGAGCGGCGGTAGGCCCAGGCGCCGCGCGCGCCGGTCGGCCCCGTCGCCCACGAGCAGCACGTGGCGACCCTCGTCCATGAGGTCGCGCGCGACGTCGGTCGGGTGCACGGTCGCGGCGCACGCCCCGACCGCGCCCGCCGCCCGGTCGCGCCCGCGCATGAGCGCCGCGTCGAGCGACGCGGCCCCGTCCTCGTCGAGGCACGCGCCCGCGCCGGCGTTGAACACCCCGCTGGCCTCGAGCGCGCGCACCGCCGCGAGGACCGCCTCGACGGCGTCGCCCCCGCGCTCGAGCGCGGCGCGCCCCTGCCGCGCGCTCTCGGCGAGCCCCTCGCGGTAGGCGTCGAGCCGCGCGCCCTCGAGCGTCCGCATGAGCCCCGCCCCGCCGTGGACGAGGACGACCCCGCCGCTCATCGGTCGACCTCCCCGTGCGCCGGCCCGTGCGCCGGGATGAGCTCGCGCAGGGCCGCGAGCGCCCGCTCGACGTCGCCCGCGTCGACGTCGCGGTGGGTCACGAACCGGATCCCGAGCGCCCCCAGGGCCACCGCGAGCACGCCGCGCGCGGCCAGGCCCTCGACGATCGGGCCGTAGCTGGCGGCGCCGCGCCGCGTGCGCACGAACAGGATGTTCGTCTCGCAGGCGTCCACGTCGACCACCGCCCCCGGGACCTCGGCGACGCCGCGCGCGAGCGCGCGCGCGTGCGCGTGGTCGCGCGCGAGCGCGGGGGGCCCCTCGTCGAGCGCCACCAGGCCCGCCGCCGCGAGGACGCCGACCTGGCGCAGGCCGCCCCCGAGCATCTTCCTGGCGCCGCGCGCGCGCGCGATCCACGCCCGCGGTCCCAAGAGGACGCTGCCGACCGGCGCCCCGAGCCCCTTGGACAGGCAGAAGGTGACGGTGTCCGCCGTCGCCCCCCAGTCGGCGGGCGTCGCGCCGGTCGCGGCGCAGGCGTTGAAGATCCGGGCCCCGTCGAGGTGCAGGGCGACGCCGACCTCGCGCGTCACCGCGAAGAGCGCCCGCGCGGCCTCGAGCGGCACGACCGCCCCGCCCCAGAAGTTGTGGGTGTTCTCGACCACGAGCAGCGCGGTGCGCGGGTTGTGCAGGTTGCCCGGGCGGCAGGCGCGGCGCACGTCGTCGGGGTCGAGGCGGCCGCGCGCCGAGGGCAGCGTCCGCGTGAGGACGTGCGCGACCGCCGCCGCGCCGCCCGCCTCGTTGTTGTAGGTGTGCGAGCGCTCCTCGACGAGGACCTCCTCGCCGGCGCGCGCGTGGACCATGAGGGCCACGAGGTTGCCCATCGTCCCGCTGGGCACGAACAGCCCGGCCTCCTTGCCGAACAGCCGCGCCGCCCGGTCCTCGAGCGCCTGGACCGTCGGGTCGTCCTCGAAGACGTCGTCCCCGACCTCCGCCCGGGCCATCGCCTCGCGCATGGCGGGCGACGGGCGGGTCACGGTGTCGCTCCGGAAGTCGCTGACCTCCCGGCCAGCCACGAGATGCCCCACGCGCGCCTCCGCCGCCGATGGTCGGGGAGGACCCGCCGTGGCGCAAGCCGCCGGGCCCCTTCGTGGGCAGGACCTGCCCGCGCCGGGCCCGACGGGCAGGTCCTGCCCGCGGGGGCGACGGACGCGCGTGACGCCGAAACGACTTCCGATGGCCCACGGCCTGCACCGCGCCGGCGGGGGGAGGACCGCCATGGAGATCGCCGCGCTGCTCGACCTGCTCCGTTACGCCGCCGCCGTCGAGCACGACACCGCCGCCGCGCTCGAGCACGCCCTGTCCGCCGACGCGCGCGCGCTGCTGGCGGCGATCGAGCAGGTCGCCTCGTTGAACTGACGGCAGGGTCAACCAGCCCGCTCGGCCCCTCGCCCCTCGCTCCGGAGCGGCTCGGCGACGAGGTGCTCCGTCGGCCCGCCGCCGCCGTTCGTCGCCCTCAGGGCGTGCTCCGTGAGCGGGCGCAGGAACTCCGTCAGCTCGGCGGGCACGAGGAGCTTGGTGGCGGGGCTGGCGCCCAGCACCTTCAGCGCGTCGAGGTACTGCAGCGACATGGTCTTGCTGTCGAGGTGCCGCGCCACGGCCAGGATCTTCTCGAGCGCCAGCGCGTAGCCCTCGGCCTCGAGGACCGCCGCCTGGCGCGCGCCCTCGGCCTTGAGGATCGCACCCCGCTTGTCGCCCTCGGCCACGCGGATCGTGGCGTCGCGCCGGCCGTCGGCCTCGAGGACGATGGCGCGGCGGGTGCGCTCGGCGGTCATCTGCTTGGCCATGGCCTCGAGGATCTCGCGCGGGGGCGAGATCTCGCGGATCTCGACCGCCGTGACCTTGATGCCCCAGCGGTTCGTGACCTCGTCCAGCTTCCCGCGCAGCCCCTCGTTGATGTCCTCGCGCTTCGAGAGGACGTCGTCGAGGAGCATGCTGCCGACGATCGCGCGAAGGGTGGTGATCGCGATCCCGCGCGACGCCCCCTGGTGGTCCTGGACGTTCAGCACGCTGGGGAGCGCGTCCACGATCTTGCTGTAGACGAGGAGGTCGATCGACACGTAGGCGTTGTCGGCCGTGATCGTCGTCTGCGGCGGGATGTCGAAGTAGCGCTCGCGCAGGTCGACCCGCACGCCGCGGTCGATGATCGGGATCAGGATCACCAGGCCGGGGCCGCGCGCGCCGATCACCCGCCCGAGCCGGAGCACGACCAGCCGCTGGTACTCGGGGACGATCCGCAGGGCCGAGAGCAGGACCCCGAGCACGAGGGCCACGATGGCCACGAGGAACAGCCAGCCGAGGAGGTCGCCGAACTCCGTCATCATCCGCTCCGAGGCCCCCCGCCCAGCGCGACGCGCGCCGGCGCCCGCTGCACCTTGACCGTGACCCCCTCCACGGCGACGACGACCACGTCCTCGCCAGCGTAGATCGTCCCCCCGCCCGCCGCCTCGCCCAGCCAGGCCTCGAGGTCGATGCGCACGGTCCCGTGCGGCGCGAGGTCCGTGGTGGCCACGCCGCGGCGCCCGAGCAGCGCCTCGACCCCCGTGGCCACCGGCTCGTGGCGCGAGCGCAGGGCGGCGCGGACGACGAGGAGCGTGAACGCGCCGACCCCGCCGGCGCCGAGGCCGACGAGCCACGGGCTCGGGCGCAGGTCGGGGAGCGCCGGCGAGACCGGCCCGAGCGGCCGGTAGAGGAGGAGCGCGCCGAGGACGAAGGCGACCCCGCCGCCGACCGCCAGGACGCCCACCCCGGGCGTCAGCGCCTCGCCCGCGATCAGGAGGAGGCCCAGGCCGAGGAGGAGGAGGCCCGCGCCGCCGACCGGAAGGTTGCCGAGGGCGACGAACCCGACCAGGAGGGCGATCGCGCCGGCGACGCCCGGAACGAGCGCGCCCGGGTTGAACAGCTCGGCCAGGAGGCCGAGCGCGCCGAGCGTGAGCAGCAGGAACGCGAGGTCGGGGTGCGCGAGGCGCTGGAGCGCCCGCTCGACCAGCGGCATGGGCCGCTCGACCACCTCCGCCCGCACGACCTGGATCCGGCGCGCGCCGGCGGCGGTCTCGACGACGCGCCCGTGGACCGCGTCGAGGAGCTCGTCGAGGTCGCGCGCCACGAGGTCGACCACCCCGCGGGCGGCCGCCTCGCCGGCGGTGAGCGACAGGCTCTCGCGCACGGCCTGCTCCGCCCACCCGGCGTCGCGGCCGCGCGCCTCGGCGAGGGCGCGCGCCATGGCCGCCGCGTCGTTGACGACCTTGCTCATGGCGACGTCGTCGGCGGCGCCGCCGAGCGCGACCGGGTGCGCCGCGCCGATCGCCGTCTCGGGGGCCATGGCCGCCACGTGGCCGGCGAGCGTCACGAACATGCCCGCCGACGCGGCGCGCGCGCCCGGGGGGGCCACGTGCACGGCCACCGGCGCCGGGGCGCCGAGGATCGCCTGGATCATGTCGCGCATGGCCGTGTCGAGCCCGCCGGGCGTGTCGAGGCGCACCACGACCAGCGCCGCGTCGCCGGCCGCCCGGAGCTCGCGCTCGAGGTAGCGGGCGGTGATCGGGTTGATCACCCCCTCGACCTCGAGGACGACCACGGCCCCGCGCGGGGCCGGCGCAGCCGCCGCCGTCGGGACGGCCCGGAGGGAGAGCCCGACCCCTCCGAGGGCGACGAGCGCCAAGGCGAGCGCGCGGCGGCGTGGACGGGTGACGCGTGACAAGGCGCACCTCGCGCTGGCGGGGCCCCCCTCGCCGGATCATCGTACGCGCGCCCGGCGCGGCGTGGCGCGTGGGCGTGAGCTGCTACCGGGCCTCCGCGGGCGAGGGCGGCGCATCGCGCTCGGCCGCCCCGGCGGCGAGCAGCGCCAGGAGGACGCCCGCCGGCCAGAGGTGCAGCAGCACGCGCGCGCGCGAGGTCTGGAGGTGCCACGCCAGGTCCCAGGGCGTGGTGACGTAGGCGAGGACGTAGGCCGCGACCTGCAGGACGAGGAGCGCGCCGAGCGCCCGCGCCGCGCGCGGGCGCGGCGGCGGGCGCAGGCCGACCAGGGCCGCCCACCCGACGAGCGCCGCCGCGGGCCACAGGTGCAGCGCGGCGCCGCCGAGGCCGGTCACGACGGCCCCCCAGCGCCCCGGGTCGAGGAGGCGCGCCGGCGTGTCGGCCCCCTGCGCGCCCACGAGGTCGTTGGTCGGGGCCACCGCCTTGTGCAGCCCCAGGGCGAGGAGCGCCGGGGCGGCGCCCAGGAGCGCGAGCCCGGCGGCCCGCGCGCGCCCCCCCGCGCCGGCGAGCAGCGCGGCGGCGGGCACGACGCCGGCGAGCGCCACGAGCCCCTCGTTCTTCGTCCAGGCGGCCAGGCCCGCCGCCGCTCCGAGCGCGGCGAACGCCCCGGGCCGCGGCGCGCGCTCGACCCGCACCAGGAGCGCCGCGGTCGCCCCGAGCAGCGCGGCGAGGGGCACGTCGGCGCACTGGCTCGCCGCCTCGCGCGCCCACAGGGGCGCGGAGAGCACCAGCGCCGCCCCGAGCAGCCCGACGGCGCGCGGGCGAGCGCTCGCCAGGCCGAGCCCCACGACCGCCGCGCCCGCCAGGGCGGCCTGCAGCGCGAGCAGCGCCGGGGCGAGCGTCGACTCGCCCGTGAGCCACCACACCCGCGCCACGGCGCCGGGCACGGCCAGCGGGTAGTCGAGGTGCAGGTCGGGGCGCGGCGGGCCGACGAGCACCCGCGCCCAGTCGCCGTCCGAGCGGGCGAGCGCCCGCGCGCGCTGGTTCCACACCGCCCAGGCGTCGCGGTTGCCGTGCGGCGCCGCGGCGGTCAGGGCGGCGAGGTGGACGACGGCCATGAGCGCCGCGGCCGCGACGACGGCCGCGAGGCCGCGGTCGAGCGCGCTCCAGCCCGGCCGGGCGCCCTGGTCGTCGTCGCCGCCGGGCGCGCTCCGCCGCCGGGCGAGGGCCAGCGCGCCGCCGAGGAGCGCCACCTCGACCGCCAGGGCCCCGGCGCCCGGGGCGCCGAACGCCGCCAGCCAGCCGACGTGCAGGAGCGAGCCGGCGGCGGGCCCGAGGGCCGCCGCGAGGCCCACCGCCAGCCAGCGCGGGCAGCCCGGGTCGAGGCAGCGGACGAGCGCCCACGCGAGCGCCACGGGCAGCCCCAGCGCGACCACCCACGCGAGCGCGGTCACTTCGGGCCCAGGAGGAGGGTGGACGGGCCGAGCCGCGCCAGGGGCCGGTGGCGGGCGCCCAGCCCCGGCGGGGCGGGGCCCGCGAGGATCACGTAGGGCGCGTCGGCCGCGTCCAGCAGCACCTGCCGCGGGGCGAGCGTGTAGCGCAGGAGCGAGAAGCGGGCGTGGTCGCCGGGGGCGGCCACGTCGGGGCTGCCCAGGTAGCCGACCGCGGCGTCGGGCGGGATCAGCGCGCGCGCGAGCGCCATCTCCTCGTCGGCGAGCGACACGAGGTCGACCCCGGCGAGCCCCCTGCGCCAGCGCCCGCCCTGGAGCGCCAGCGAGAGCGCGGCGTCGCCGCCGACGGCCGCCCCGCCCAGCGCCGCGGCCACCAGCACCCCGAGCCCGAGCCTGTCACGCCGCGCCATGGGCAGGACTATGCCACGCCAGGGCGCGATGCCGGCCACACACCTCCGGTGTGCAGGGGCGCCATCCGTGCGGCAGAATGGCGCCCCCATGCTCCTCGAGATCCTCCAGGTGTTCACGGGCATCTTCGTGGTCGTCTACGACGGCCAGCACGCCCTCAAGTACACGCTCGGGCGGGCCCGCCTGGTCGTGGGCCCGGGGATCCACTTCAAGTGGCCGGTCGTCCAGCGCTTCCGGGTGCAGGACACGAAGCACACCACGCTCGACCTCGAGCCGCAGGTGATCCAGCTCCAGGACGACCTGGTCTACGACGTCGGCGCGAAGGTCGTCTACCAGGTGGTCGACCTGCGCAAGGCGCTCATCGAGGTCGACGACCTGGTCGAGGGCCTGAAGAACCGCCTGACGCTGGCCGTGCAGCGCGTGGTCAAGGCGCAGACGCGCGAGTCGATCCGCGACCTCCCGGCCATGATCGCGGCCGTGAAGGAGGAGCTGAAGCCCGTCGAGGAGCAGTGGGGGATCCGCATCCGCGAGTTCGGCTTCTCGAACCTCTCGCCCACGCCGCCGACGCTCGAGATCACGCAGCTCCGCCTCCTGGCCGAGGAGAAGCTGGGCCTCTACCACCGCTTCACGCGCGGCGAGGGGCTGTCGGAGGACGCCGCCGTGGCGCTCATCTCGGGCGCGGTCATGGCCGTGCGCGAGGGCGAGCGCGAGCCGCGCGAGCGCCCCGCCCCGCCCCCGCCGTCGGCGCCGCCCGAGGTCGGTGACGCCGAGCTGGCGCCGGTGGCCTAGTGGACGCGTGGCTCCAGTCGGCCCTCGACACCGGCCGCGCCGTGGGGGGCGTCCTGTGGGCGTGGGCGAAGGAGAACCCGAAGGAGGCGATCATCATCGTCGCCGCCTTCGTCGGCCTCATGGGCGTGGTGATCGACTCCGGCCACCGGGGCGTGCTCTTCCGGCTGGGGCGCGTGCGGCGCGTGCTGGAGCCGGGGTTCCACCCGCTGATCCCCTACATCCACCAGGTGAAGAAGGTCCACACCCGCAGCCACACGATCGACGTGCCGAAGCAGCGGGCGACCACCGCCGACGGGTTCGTCTACGACCTCGACGTGAACGTCGTCTACACGATCCAGGACCCGATCAAGGCGCTGGTGGAGGTCGACGCCCTGGCGAAGGCCATCACCACCGTCGCGGCCATGGTCGCCCAGGAGGCCGTCCGCGGCCGCGGGCGCGCCGACCTGCGCGACCGCGAGGACCTCGACCAGGCGCTCGTCCTTGGCCTCGAGCCGTGGCTGGACGGCTGGGGGGCGCGCCTCGACCGGGCCGGCTTCACGTCGCTGGCGCCGTCGCCCGAGACGCTGCGCCTGACGCAGCTCGCCGCCAAGGTCCGCGAGCGCGAGGCGGTCCTGCGCCACCTCGAGGCGGCCGGGCTGCGCCCGGCGATCGCGCGCGCGCTCCTCGGCGCCGACCGCCGGCTGGTCGCGAAGGCGCACCGGCGCTACCGGGCGCCGCGCCCGGCGCGCCGCCCGGTCAGCGCGCCGCCTCCTTCAGCCGACGCGTGAGGCGGCCGTACGCCCGCCTGGACGCGTGCTCGAGCCACACCGTCCAGTCCCCATCGCCGACCGCCCGCGCCAGCTCCTCGGCGCGCTCCGCCCACGCGCGCGCCCGGTCGGCCGCGCCCCGGCCGCCGAGGTTCAGGGACGCGTGCCCGGCCGCCACGAACGCGCGCGCGGCCATGTCCTCGGGCAGCGCGTCGGGCCGCTCGAGCGCCTCGCTGCCAGGGCCGGCGCGGCGCAGGTCGTCGACACGCTCGGCCCGCTGGATCGTCGCCATGTCCTGGCGGAGCCCCGACGGCCGCTCGCTCTCCTCGGCGACGAGCCGCGCGATCAGCCGCTCGCGGCGCGCGGCCACGTCCTCGCCGCGCTCGCGCAGGAGGTTCAGGGCGAACCCGACGACCGGCGCCGCCAGGCCGGCGTCCCGGCCCTCCTCCCAGCGGGCGAGGACCGCCCGGGCCAGGTCGGGCAGGGCCTCCGCGACCGCCGAGGACCCCGCCGCGCGCGCCCGGAGGGCGCGCAGGACGTGCGCGCAGAGCTCGCCGTCGGCGGCGAGCCGCGTCGCCTCGTTGACCGTCACGAGGAAGTCGTCGCGGGCCCCGGGCGCCAGCCCCAGGGCGACGCGCGCCAGGTCCAGCTCGGCGTCGCTCAGGTCGCCCGGCGGGTTGAGGACGAGCGCGACCGCCACGAGCCGGCTGCGGAGCGGCGGGCGTCGCATGGAGGCCGGCATGGCCGCCGACCGGCGCAGCGCGGGCGACGCCTCCCAGTCGACGAGCGCCAGGTCGGTGTGGCCGAACCGGTGGGCCAGGGAGAGGTGGCGGAGGGCCTCGAGCTCCTCGTCGTCCTGACCCGGGAGGCGCCAGCCGCCCGCCTCGAAGTGGTGCTCGAGCGCCTCCAGCCGCTCGCCGCCGAGCACCAGGCACCAGGCGGCGTCGAGCGTCAGCAGCGCCGCCAGCTCGGTCGGGCGCCGGTCGGGCCCGGCCCCTGCCAGCGAGGCGGCGGCGCGCTCCAGGGCCTTGCGCATGGCTGGCGGCGGGCGAGCGGTCGGGCCGAGGGCCGCGGCCGAGAGCGCGCGCGTGTGCTCCAGCGCCTCGTGCCGCCCGCCGCGGCGCGTCCGCTCGACCAGCAGCCGCGCGGCCTCCTCCGCGTGGTCCGCGAGCGCGGCCAGCCGGGTCGAGCCCACCGCCGCGACGGCGGCCGGCCCGAGCGCGCCGGCGAGGGCGTCGAGCGCCTGCGCCGCGGCGACCTCGGCGTCGGCCCCGCTCGCGCGGGCGTGCGGCTGGAGGCCGACCAGGCGGGCGACGTCGGCCCGGGCGGCCGCGAGCAGCTCCCGGGTGGCCGCCGCCTCGAGGCCCGGGAGGGGGCGCCCGTCGGCCGCGAGGGCGCGGAGGTGGCGGGTCAGCGCCGCGGCCGCGCGCGAGCGCCGCGCGGTCGGGAGCCGCGCGCAGCGCCGCGAAGTCCACGCGCGCCGCGGCCGCCCGGGCGAGCGCGGGCGGCGCGCCCGCCTCGACCGCGGCGGCGACCCGGCCCGCGTGGGCGCCGTCGGGGTCGCCGCCCCGCTCCGCGGCGAGGACCGCCTCGACCAGCGCGCCGACCGCCGGGTCGGGCGCCACGGCCGGCGCGGCCGCGCCGACGAAGCGGCCCGAGCGCGGCCAGGCGCGCGGCGACGGCGCGGGCCTGGCGCGCTCCTCACCGGCGAGGGCGGCGGCCGCGCGCGCCGCCGCCGCCGTGTGCGCGGCGAGCGCCTCGGGGCGGCCGGCTCGCCGAGCCCGGGCCCACGGCGCCACGACCTCGAGCTCGAAGGTCGCGGCGGCGGCGGCCGCGCGCCGCCTCGCGGCGGGCGACGGCGATCCAGGCCGCGCCGCCGGCCGCGGCCAGCGCGAGCAGCGTCCCGACCCCGAGGGCCGCGCCGCGCCACCGCCCGCCCGGGCAGGCCGGCGCCGGCCAGCCAGGCCTCGAGGTCGCGCGCCAGGTCGCCGGCCGTGGCGTGCGCGCCGGCTCGAGCGCCGTCGCCCGGGCGACGACGTCGGCGAGCGCCGCGGGCACGCCCCGGTCGGACGACGTCCGTCCGGGGCAGCGGCTGGTCGGCCGCGCGGGCGAGCGCCTCGAGCAGCGCGCCCTGCCGCGGCGCGCGCCCGGTGAGCGCGGCGAACAGGAGCGCCCCGAGCCCGAAGACGTCGGTCCGCGCGTCGCTCGCGCGCCCGAGCGCCTGCTCGGGCGCGAGGAACGCGGGCGTGCCCAGGACGTCGCCGGTCCGCGTCAGCGAGCGCCCGTCGAGCAGCCGCGCCAGGCCCAGGTCGACGAGGCGCGGCGCGCCGGCGGCGTCGAGGAGCACGTTGCCCGGCTTGAGGTCGCGATGGAGGACGCCGCGGTCGTGCGCGTGCTGCACCGCGAGCGCCACGTCGCGGACGAGGCGCGCGGCGGCCGCCGGCTCGAGCGGGCCCTCGCGCGCCAGGCGCGCCTCGAGGTCCTCGCCGCCCTCGACCAGCTCCATCGCCAGGACCATGCGCGGCCCGTCGACGAAGGCGCTGAACACGCGTAGGACCCCCGGGTGGCCGTCGAGGCGCGCCAGCGCCTCGGCCTCGCGCGCGGCGCGCAGCGCCGCGGCGGCGTCGGTGAGGGCGATCAGCTTGAGGGCGTGCCGCGCGCCGGTCTCGACGTGGGCGGCCGCCCACACCTCGCCCATGCCGCCCTTGCCCAGGCGGCGCTCGAGCTCGTACGGTCCGACCCGCCGCGCCATCCGCCCCGTCCGCGCCCGTCGCGCTCGCGACGGCCCGTGCTATCTTCCGCCATCTCGGCCGGCCGCGCCGCCGAGATCGAGCCGCACAGCAGGGGGTCGGCGTGGAGCCGCAGGAGATCCTCGTCCTCGGGGCGAGGGAGCACAACCTCAAGGGGATCGACGTCTCGATCCCCAAGAAGAAGCTGGTGGTCTTCACCGGGCCGTCGGGCTCGGGCAAGTCCACGCTCGCGATCGACACGATCTACGCCGAGGGCCGCCGCCGCTTCGTCGAGAGCCTCTCCGCTTACGCCCGGCAGTTCCTGGGCCAGAAGGAGAAGCCGAAGTACGACAAGATCCAGGGGCTCTCGCCGAGCATCGCCGTCGAGCAGAAGGCGGCGTCGGTCAACCCGCGCTCGACCGTGGGCACGATCACCGAGATCCACGACTACCTGCGCGTGCTCTTCGCGCGCGTCGGCGTCCAGCACTGCCCGACCTGCGGCAAGCTCGTCGAGTCGCAGAGCGCGCAGCAGATCAGCCGGCGCATCGCCTCGCTGCCGGCCGGCAAGAAGCTCATCGTCCTCGCCCCGCGCATCGAGAACAGGAAGGGCGAGCACAGGGAGGAGCTGGCCGTCCTGCGCCGCGAGGGCATCGTGCGCGTGCGCGTCGACGGCGAGGTGAAGGAGCTCGAGGGCCTCGCGGCGCTGAACAAGAAGGAGAAGCACACGCTCGAGGCGGTCGTCGACCGCCTCGTCGTCAAGGACAGCCTGCGCAACCGCATCGTCGACTCCGTCGAGACCGCCCTGCGCCTGGGCCAGGGGCGGCTGATCCTCGTCGACGTCGACCAGAAGACCGAGGCGATCCACTCCGAGCGCATGGCGTGCGACGCCTGCGGGCTGTCGTTCCCCGACCTGACGCCGCAGTCGTTCTCGTTCAACTCGCCGCAGGGCATGTGCGTCTCGTGCAACGGCCTGGGCCACAGCCTCGACATGGACCCGGCGCTCGTCGTGCCCGACGCGAGCAAGTCGATCCGCGAGGGCGCCGTGGCCGTGTGGCCGCGGGAGTCGCTCGAGGCCGACGGCACCTGGACCGGGAAGCTCGTGGCGGCGATCGCGAAGGAGTTCTCGATCGACCTCGACGCGCCGTGGCGCAAGCTGCCCGCGCGCGCGCAGGAGGTGATCCTCCACGGCGCGGGCAGGCAGTCGATCAGCGTCCACTGGAACGGCTCGCGCCCCTACCGCATGAAGTGGGAGGGCGTGCTGGCGCAGCTCAAGCGCCGGCTGCTCGAGACCAAGTCCGAGGACGCGCAGAAGTACTACGCCTCGTTCCACAGCTACCGCCCCTGCGGGGCCTGCGGCGGCAGCCGCCTTCGGCCGGAGAGCGCGGCCGTGCGCCTGGGCGGGCAGACCATGGGCGCGATCTGCGAGATGTGCGTGCGCGACGCGTCTCGCTGGGTCGAGGGGCTGCACGACGGGCTGGGCAAGGAGCAGCGGCAGATCGCGGCCGAGCTCATCAAGGAGATCCGCGCGCGCCTGCGCTTCCTCGAGGACGTGGGCCTCGACTACCTGTCGCTCTCGCGGCCGGGGCCGTCGCTCTCGGGCGGCGAGTCGCAGCGCATCCAGCTCGCCTCGCAGATCGGCTCGGAGCTGTCGGGCGTCGTCTACGTGCTCGACGAGCCGTCGATCGGGCTCCACGCGCGCGACGCGTCGCGGCTGATCAACACGCTCGAGCACCTGCGCGACAAGGGCAACACGATCATCGTCGTCGAGCACGACCGCGAGACGATCGAGCGCGCGGACTGGATCATCGACTTCGGCCCCGGCGCCGGCCGCGACGGCGGGCAGGTCATGGCCGCCGGCACGCCGACGCAGCTCCAGGCCGACCCGCGCTCGCTCACGGGCAGGTACCTGTCGGGCGACCTGGAGATCGCGACCCCGCCGCGGCGCCGCCCGGTCGACCCCCGGCGCGAGCTCCGGATCGTCGGCGCGCGCGCCAACAACCTGCAGGGCGTCGACGCGGCCTTCCCGCTGGGCGTGTTCCTGTGCGTCACGGGCTGCTCGGGCGCGGGGAAGTCGACGCTCGTCAACCAGATCCTCCTGCCCGGCCTCGAGCGCCAGCTCACCGACAAGGCCGTCCACGTGGCCGCGCACGACCGGCTCGACGGCGTCGAGCACATCGACCGCGTGATCGCGATCGACCAGCAGCCGATCGGGCGCACGCCGCGCAGCAACCCGGCCACCTACGTGAAGGTCTTCGACGAGGTCCGCGACTTCTACGCCGGGCTGCCGGAGGCGCTCGCGTTCGGCTTCAAGCCGGGCCGCTTCTCCTTCAACGTGAAGGGCGGCCGCTGCGAGGGCTGCGAGGGCTCGGGGGTGAAGAAGATCGAGATGCACTTCCTGGCCGACGTCTACGTGACGTGCTCGGAGTGCGACGGCAAGCGCTTCAACGACGCCACCCTGCGCGTGACCTACCGCGGCAAGTCGATCGCGCAGGTCCTCGACATGACGGTGGCCGAGGGGCTCGAGCTGTTCCGGAACCACCCGAAGATCGCGCGGCTGCTGGAGACGCTCGTCGACGTGGGCCTGGGCTACATGCCGCTCGGCCAGCCCAGCCCGACGCTCTCGGGCGGCGAGGCGCAGCGGGTGAAGCTCGCGCGCGAGCTGGGCAAGCGCTCGACGGGGCGCACGCTCTACGTGCTCGACGAGCCGTCGACCGGGCTCCACTTCGACGACATCAAGAAGCTCCTGGGCGTGCTCTCGCGCCTCGTCGACGCCGGCAACACCGTCGTCGTGATCGAGCACAACCTGGACATCGTGAAGACCGCCGACTGGGTCGTGGACCTCGGCCCCGAGGGCGGCGAGCGCGGCGGCAAGCTCCTCGTCGCCGGCACGCCCGAGGACGTGGCCCGCACGCCGGGCTCGCACACCGGGCGGTTCCTGGCCCCGCTGCTGGGGCTGGAGCCGCTGCCCGAGGAGGCCTGGTCGCCGCCCGAGCCGGCGCTCGCGGGGGCGGGTGGGCCGGCGAAGAGCGGCAAGGGGCGACGGCGGAGGGGCTGACCGCGCGGCCTCATCGAGGCGGAGGGTCACCTCCCGAGGTCAGCGCGCCTCCTCGAGCCGGCGCTCGAGGCGCTTGTAGGCCCCACCCGTCACGTCCTCGAGCCACACCTCGTTCTCCTCCGGACCGCGCCCCTCGCTCGGCCCGACCGCCCGGGCCCGCTCGAGCCACCCCTCCGCCCGCGCGACCGCGTCCGCGCCGCCCTGGTCGAGGCAGGCGCCGGCCGCCGCCACGTGCGCGCGCGCGGTCGGCTCCGGCGCCGCGTTCGGACGGAGGGCCTCCGCGGCCGCGATCGCCTCCGCCAGCCGCCCCGCGCCCCGCAGGTCCTCCACCGCCTCGGCCTCCTGGCTGGCCGCGAGGTCGTCACGGACCCCCGGCGGTCTTGCGCCCTCCTCCGCGTGCAGCCGGGCGATGAGGCGCGCGCGACGCGCGCACACGTCCTCTCCCCGGTCCCGCAGGAGGTTCAGGGCGGCCCCCACGACCGGCGCCGCGAGCCCTGCATCGGGACGCTCCCAGCGCGCGAGCACGGCCCGGGCGAGGTCCGGCGGGCCCTGCGCGCGCGGCGCGCGCCGGGCGAGGGCCTGGAGGACGCGGGCGGAGACCTCGCCGTCGGCGCCGAGGCGCGCGGCCCCGTCGTCGCTCGCGCTCAGGTCGTCGTGGGCGCCCGCCGCCTCCCCGAGCGCGACCCGGGCGAGGTCCAGGGCCTCGTCGTCCGCGAGGGCCCACGCGTGCTGGGTCAGGATGACGCTCGCCAGGAGCCGGCTGCGCACGGGCGGTCGGCGCAGGGTCGCCGGCATCGCCGCGCTCCGCTCCAGCGTGCTGACGCCGACGACGGGCAGGTCGGCGAGGCCCATACGACGCGTGAGGGCGAGGTGCCTGAGCGTGTCGACCGTCGGGTCCGCCTGGGGCGGGACCGAAGCGCCGGTGTGGGGCGCGAGCGCCGCGAGCGGCGCCCCGCCGAGGACGAGGCTCCACGCCACATCGAGCCTGAGCAGCCTCGGGACCTCGACCGGCGTCAGCGCGGCGGCGGCGGCCTCCGCGGCCTCCTGCAGGGCGGGCGGGGGGCGGCCGAGGGGACCCAGGCCAGCGGCGGCGAGCGCGCGCGCCAGCTCCAGCACCTCGTCGGGCGCGCCGGCGCGGCCCGCGGCGGCGACCAGCCGCCCCGCCGCGACCGCCGCGTTCGTCGTGAGCGCCGCCTCGCGGCCCGTCGCGACCGCCTCGACGGCCACGTCCCCGAGGGCGGCGGCCACGGCATCGAGGGCCAGGGCGGCGGCGACCTCGTCGTCGGTGGCGTCGGGACGACCGATCCGGATGTTGTCGCGGATGGACCCCGCGAGCTGGCAGCCGTCGGCGGCCGCGGCCGCCACGACGCTCCGGGCGGAGCGGGTCGCCGGACGGGAGGGAGTCGAGGAGCCGGGTCAGCGCGGCGCCCGCCGCCCGCCGCCCCGGCGCGTCGCCGGCGCGCCGGAGCGCGGCGAGCGCCACGCGCAGCGCCGCCGCCCGCGTCGGGGCCGGCGGCGCCCGCCGCCAGGACCGCCGCGGCCCGCGCGCCGGTCGCGTCCCCCTCCCGCTCCGCGGCCAGGACGGCCTCGACGAGGGCCGCGAGCGGCGGGTCGACCGGGCCGTCCGGCGCCGCGCCCCCGACGAGCGGCGCGAGCGCCCGCAGCCGGCCCGCCAGCGCGCGCGTCGACGCCCCCTCTCCGGCCGTCAGCGCGGCGGCGCCGCGCGCGGCGGCCGCCACGTGGGCGGGGAGCGCCGCCGGGGCGGGCGGCGGGCCGCGGAGGCCCAGCTCCCAGGGCGCGACGACATCGCGCTCGAAGGCGGCCGCGGCGGCGACGTCCCGCGCGGCGGCGTCCCGCGCGCCGGCCACCCGTCGGACGGCGAGCCCTGCGGCGGCGCCGGCGAGGGTCACCGCGGCCGCGGCGAGGACGACGAGCCCCGTCCCGGGCCGCAGGCGCCGGCCGCTGAGCGAGGGCGCGCGGAGCCAGCCGTCCAGGTCACGCGCCAGGTCGCCGGCCGAGGCGTGCCGGCGCGCCGGGTCGAGGGCCGTGGCCCGCGCGACGACCTCCGCCAGGGCGGGCGGCACCCCCGGTCGGACGACGTCCGCCCGCGGCGGCGGCTCCTCGGCCGCCCGGGCCAGGGCCTCGAGCGGCGTGCGCGCGCCCTGCCGCGGCGCGCGCCCCGTGAGCGCGGCGAAGAGGACCGCCCCGAGGCCGAACACGTCGGTCCGCGCATTGCAGGGGCGCCCGAGCGCCTGCTCGGGGGCCATGAAGGCCGGGGTCCCCAGGACGTCGCCCGTCCGCGTCAGCGAGCGCCCGTCGAGCAGCCGCGCCAACCCGAGGTCGATCAGGCGCGCCGCGCCGGCGGGGTCGAGGAGCACGTTGCCCGGCTTGAGGTCGCGGTGGAGGACGCCGCGGTCGTGGGCGTGCTGCACCGCCAGCGCCACGTCGCGCACCAGGCGCGCGGCCGCCTCCGGCGCGAGCGGCCCCTCGCGCGCGAGACGGGCCTGCAGGTCCTCGCCCCCCTCGACCAGCTCCATCGCCAGCACCACGCGCGGCCCGTCGACGAAGGCGCTGTGCACGCGCAGGACCCCGGGATGGCCGTCGAGGCGGGCCAGCGCCTCGGCCTCGCGCGCGGCGCGCAGCGCCGCGTCGGCGTCGGACAGGGCGATCAGCTTGAGGGCGTGCCGCGCGCCGGTCTCGACGTGGGCGGCCGCCCACACCTCGCCCATGCCGCCCCGGCCCAGGCGGCGCTCGAGCTCGTAGGGTCCGACCCGCCGCGCCATCCGCTCCCCTCGCCCGCGCCCGGCGCGCCCGCGGCGCGCCCCCTATCCTCCGCCATCCCGTCCGGGCGCGCACGCAGCCTGCGAGCGGCCGGGAGCCGCGCCGGACCGATCGCCTTGAGGCCGCAGCCGGGCGAGGGCGCCGCGGCGACCCGGCGGCGCGCGCCCGGGCCCGCTACGCTCCGTGCATGGCCGAGGGGGTGGTGTTCGAGCGACGGCTGGACCGCGCGACCGGGCTCGCCCTCGCGGCGCTCCTCCTGAGCTCGTGCCTCGGGCCGCTCATGGCCTCCCCCGTGAGCGCGGCCGCGGGGCGGGTGGCGGAGGCGCTGGCGTTCACGTCGCCGGCGGTCGTCTCCGAGCTCGTCGATCTCGCCCTGTGGCTCGCCCCCCTGGGGGTGAGCGTGACGCTGCTCGCCTGGGCCTCGCGGCGCTTCTCGCGGGCGACCGTGCTCCGCGACCAGGTCGTGATCGAGCTGCTCGGGCTCGTCCGCCGCGGCGCGGTGGTCATCGCCGTCGACGACATCGTCGGGCGCGCGGACTCGCCGGCGGGCGTGCTCCTCGACGCGCCGGCGACCTACGACCGCCTCTCGCGCCTGCTCTTCCCGCCGCTGGTGCCGGCCCGGGATGCGGCCGAGCGCGCCCGCATCCACGCCCTCCTCGACGCGGTCCTGGTGGGACTCGACGGCGACCGGCGGACGGCCAGCGGCGGGCGGGGCCTCACGGCGGGCCTCCTCCTCGTCGTCGCCTGCGGGCTCGGCATCGTCGTCGGCGTCTCCCTCGTGCTGGTCGATGTGGGAGGGGGCGACCCCGTCGCGGGCGGCGCGCTCCTCTTCGTCGGAGCCCTGCTCGGCCTCGTCCTCCTGCTCCCGCGGCGCCTGCGGGTCCACTTCGGCCGGACGGGCCTGGCGGTGGGCGCCGTCCGGGCGCCCTGGTCCGACGTCGCCCGCCTGTCCGGGGATGCCGGCGCGCTCTACCTGGAGCTCGCCTCCGGCCGCCGCCGCGTCGCGCGGCCGGGCGCCGAGGCCGTGGGGCGGCTGCTCGAGGTCGCCCGCGCGCGGCTGCCGGCCGAGCGCGTGGGCGAGGGCGTCCCCGCGTGGGCGCGGGTGCGGCGCCGCCGGCTCCGGGCGGCCGCCGCGGCCCTCGCGCTCGCCGGCGTCTGGCTGGGGCCGGTGCGGACCCTCACGCGCGAGGGGTGCCTGGGGACGCTCGAGGACCACCACGGCCTCCGGGCGTGGCTGGTGCACCGCGGGCGCGCGCCGCGCCTCCTGCTCATCGTCGACCCGCCGGCGGAGCCCGTCTCGCTGCGGGCGGGCGGCTGGCTGTCGCGCGCCTTCGGCGAGCCGGGCGGCATCGAGGTCGACCTGCGCGCCGGGCGGGTGCGCGCAGGGGGGCGTGAGCACGAGGTGCCCCGCCACGCGACCGTGGTCCACGTGGGGCCGGGCGAGGTGCGCTGGTCGACCCGCCTCCTCGGCGAGCCGTTCTTCGTCGCTCGCCCCGGCACGGTGATCGAGGGCCTGCCGCACGGCGCCGTCCTCCCCCCGCCTGACGAGGTCGTCGTCGTGAGCGAAGGCCTCGACGTCATCACCGGCTGGGGCGGCACCCGCGACGACCCCGTCGTCCGCGACGCGCTCGACGGCCGCACGACCATCCGCTGCCTGCGCTCCGACCGCCTCCTCCTGCGCGTCGACCGGGGCCGGCTCGAGTCCATGATCCTCATCGACCCCGGGCTCCAGAAGCCGTGCCTCCTGGCGGGCTGCTGGGCCTGCCACCTCGCCCGCGCTCATCCCGGCCGGCTCGTGCGCCTCACGAGCGAGGGGCCGCTCGACGACGACCTGCCCCCGCTCGACGACGCCCTGGCCGCGTTCGAGGCGGTCCGGGCCGGCCAGCCGGTCGAGGCGGCCACGGCCGGCTTCGCCGGCCGCCTGTGGGCCGCGCCGCTGCCCGTCGCCGGCGAGCGGTAGACTCGTCGACGATGACGCAGGACGACGTGCTCCAGGGCACCGTGCGGGGCGAGGTGTTCCGCCGTGAGGACGGCGGGTTCGCCGTGCTCATGCTCGAGAGCGACGCGGGCGTCGTGAGCGTCACCGGCCCCCTGCCCGTGGCCCACCCGGGCGAGGTGCTCGAGGCCAAGGGCGAGTGGGTCATGGACCCCCGCTTCGGCCGGCAGTTCCGCGCCCGGGAAGCGAAGGTCGCGCCGCCCGACTCGGTCGCGGCGATCGAGCGCTACCTGGGCTCGGGCGCGCTCCACGGCGTGGGGCCCGAGACGGCGCGGCGGATCGTCGAGCGCTTCGGCGCGGAGACCCTGCGCGTCCTCGACGACGACCCCGCCCGGCTGCGGGAGGTGAAGGGGATCGGCAAGAAGCGCCTGAAGCAGATCGAGGCGGGCTGGGCGGCCCAGCGCTCGACGCGCGAGGTGATGCTCTTCCTGCGCGGGCACGGGATCGGGCCGGCGCTGGCCGAGAAGATCCACGCCAAGTACGGCGCGGCGACGCGCGGCGTGCTCGAGGAGGACCCCTTCCAGCTCGCGCGCGAGGTCGACGGCGTCGGCTTCCTCACGGCCGACCGCCTGGCGCGGGCGATCGGGATGAAGCCCGACGACCCGCGCCGCGTGCGCGCGGGGCTCCTGCACGTCGTGAACGAGGCGCTCGGCCAGGGGCACGTGGCCGTGGCGGCGCCGGCGCTCCTCGAGGAGGCCGGGCGGCTCCTGCACGCCTTCGACGCGGCGGCGCTCGAGGCGGGGCTGCGGGCGGCCCGCGAGGGGCTGGACCTGGAGCTCGACCGGCCGCCCGGCGCCGAGGGCGACGAACTGGTCTACCTGCCGCAGGTCCTCCGCGCCGAGCGCGGCGCGGCGCAGCGCACGGCGCGCCTCGTCCAGCCGCAGCGCCGCCGCGCGCCCGTGGGCGACGTGCGCGCGGCGGTCGAGTGGCTGGCGCGCGAGCACGGCCTGGCCCTGACCGACGCGCAGGCCGACGCCGTGCAGGCCTGCCTCGAGGCGCCGCTCGTGGTGATCACGGGCGGTCCGGGCGTGGGCAAGACGACGGTCCTCCGCGCCCTCGTGCGCGTCCTCGAGGCCAAGCGGGCCAAGCTCGCCCTGGCCGCGCCGACCGGGCGCGCCGCCAAGCGCATGGAGGAGGCCACGGGCGCGCGGGCGCAGACGCTCCACCGGCTGCTCGGCTGGGACCCGCAGGAGGGCGGCTTCGTCCACGGGCAGGACGACCCGCTCGACGTCGACCTCCTGGTGATCGACGAGGCCTCCATGGTCGACGTGCGCCTCTACCACGCCGTCGTCCGCGCCCTGCCGGCGGGGGCCACGCTCGTGCTCACCGGCGACGTCGACCAGCTCCCGTCGGTCGGGCCCGGGTCGGTGCTCAAGGACCTGATCGCCAGCGGCGCCGCCCGCGTCGTGCGGCTCACGGAGGTCTTCCGCCAGGCCGCCCGCTCGCGGATCGTCGGCGCCGCGCACGCGATCAACCGCGGCGAGGTCCCGCCGCTCGAGCACGACCCGGCCGAGGAGACCGACTTCTTCTTCGTCGCCCGCGACGACCCGGCCGAGGCGCAGAAGGCGATCGTCAAGCTCGTGACCGAGCGGATCCCGGGCAAGTTCGGCCTCGACCCGTTCGAGGCCGTGCAGGTGCTCTCGCCCATGCGCCGCGGCGCCTGCGGCACCGACGCCCTCAACGCGGCCCTGCGCGCGGCGCTCCTCGGCCGCCAGGGGGAGCCGGCCGACCTCGGGCGCCTCGACGCGGGCGACAAGGTCATGCAGCTGCGCAACGACTACGAGCACGACGTGTTCAACGGCGACATCGGCCGCGTCGTCCGCCGCGAGGAGACGGGCGAGGTGATCGTGGCCTTCGACGGCCGCGAGGTGCGCTACACCCGCGGCGAGGCGGCGCGGCTGGCGCTCTCCTACTGCGCCACGATCCACAAGGCGCAGGGGTCGGAGTACCCGGCCGTCGTCGTGCCCGTGCTCACCGAGCACTTCGTCATGCTCGAGCGCAACCTGATCTACACCGCGCTCACGCGCGCCCGGCGCCTGGCGATCCTCGTCGGGCAGCGGCGCGCGCTGGAGATGGCCGTGCAGAACGACCGGCCGCGGCAGCGCGTCAGCCACCTCGCGGCGCGCATCGAGGCCGCCCTGGCGGCGCCGTGACCTCGTCGCTCCTCGAGCGCACACGCCGGGCGCGCCTGGCGGTCCTCCTCGCCGCGCTCGCCGGCGTCGCCGGCTACGCCCTGTGGGAGCGCCTCGAGCCCGTCCTCGGGCGCACGCCCTTCGAGGGCCGGTGGGAGCTCGCGCACGGGGTCGTGGTGGAGCGCGTGAGCACGCTCGCCCCGCCGGTGACGCTCCTCGTGGCGCGCGTGCCGCGCGGCGCGGGCCTGCGCCTGCGCGCCGTCCTGCTCTCGTCCGACCGCGCCGACCTCGACCTCGTCGGGCCCGCCGCGCGCCGCGCCGGCGCGCTCGTGGCGATCAACGGCGACTACCACCGGCTCACGGGCTCGTTCTGCCTCGGGGCGCCCTTCTCCACGCTCGTCGACGGTGGTGAGCCGCGCGTGGTCGGGGCGCCCTTCAGCTACGCGTGCGCCCTGTGGCTCGACCGCGACGGCGCGCCCAGGATCGGCCGCTTCGACCTCGGCGCGGCGTTGCGCCTGCCCTCGGGGAGGACGCTGCCGGTGCAGGTCGACGTGGAGACTGGCGACGACCTGCTGATCACGCGGCCGCCCGTCGGCGCCTGGCGCGCCGACGGGTTCGCCGCCCTGCCGCTCGAGCGGACGGGCCCGGCCGCCTTCCGGGTCGCCGGCCCGCCCGCGACCGACCTCCGCGGGCCCGCGCTCCTGCGGCGCGGCGGGCTCGACGCGGCCCTCCTCGACGACGCGCCCGCGGGCGCCACGCTGACCCTCCAGCGCACCGGCGCCGACGCCGACCGGGTGTGGCTCGCCCTCGGCACCGGCCCGCGGCTCCTCGAGGCGGGCGAGGTGGCCGCCGTCCTCGGGGCGCCCGAGTCGACCGGGTGGACGGCGCGCGTGGCGCGCACGGCCGTCGGCCTCACGCCCACGCACGTCGTCCTGGCCACGACCTACCAGCTCCCGCGGCACGGGCTGTCGCTCGTCGACCTCGCCCGGGCCCTGGCGGCGCTCGGCTGCACGGACGCCGTGAACCTCGACGGCGGGCCGTCGTCCACCTTCTGGGCCGGCGGGCGCGTCCTGAACGGCGACGAGGGCGACGACCAGGGCGCGGCGGTCGGCACGGCGCTCATGGTCCTGCCGCCGGTGGCCGGCGAGGTGGGGGTGCGCTGATCACTCGTGCTCGAACGTGAGCTCCACCCCGTAGGCCGCGCGGGTGAACGCCTTGATCGCATCCTTCAGGCCCATGGCCGGGAACTCCATGCGGTCGGTGTCGGTCTCGCCCAGGCCGAGCTTCTGGGCTTCCCACAGGTGCCGCACCGCCTGGACCTCGAAGCCCAGGAGCCGCGCCCCGACGACGTCGGCCGCGAGCGCGTCGGTGCTGGCGATCACGAGGCCGGTCTCGACCGTGTGGCCGCCGAGCGGGCCCGTGGCGAGCATGGCCGGGTGCCCGACCGTGACCGCGAGGTGGATCGGGAACCGCCGATGCATGGCCGCGATGAACGAGTGCATGTCGTCGAAGAAGCTGTTGTCGTGCTCCTTCGTCGAGCGCGGGTAGCCGTAGAAGCCGGCCGCCGGGAACGACATGGCGACGTTCTTGAGCGCCAGGGTGACGGTCGCCGTCTCGTGCAGCTTGAGCTGGCTGACGACGATCAGCGCCTCGTACTCGAGCACCCGCGGGTTGATCATCACTCGCCGCTGCGGGCCGTGGACCTCGGGGTCGGGGCCGTACTCCAGCGACACCTCGACGAAGGGCGGCTGGTTGTGGTCGACGAGCTCGACCCCCTCGTCATCGAGGACCCGGTCGAGCCCGGCCGCGCGGAGCACCTTGGTCGTGGGCGCGGCGCCGGAGCCGCCGGTCACGACGAGCTCCCGCGGGGCGTGGCGCTTCACGGCCCGGAGGACCGCCCGCAGCGTGTCCGGCTGCGTGACGCCGCTCGCGTCGTGCTCGTCGGCGTAGGTCTCGTTCGGCTTGACGGCGACCCGCTTGCCCCGGACGACCTCGGCCAGCGGGACGTGGCCGAGCGCCTCCTCGATGGCGCGCTCGATCGACGCCTCGTCCCGGGTGATGGCGACCGCGACCATGGCTCCTCCGCTCGGCGAAGGAGCAAGCGCGGCGCCGCGGCCGAGCGGGAGGGGGAGACGCGCGAGGGCCGCGAGGCGGCGCTCCGGCCGGGACCGGCGCGCCCATCCCCGGGCGCGCGTGACCCCGGGCGAGGCTAGCGGTAGAAGTCGTGCGTGTTGGTGCGGTTCGTGCCGATCCGCTTGATGAAGCGGAGCGACCGCGCCCAGCTCGGCCGCACGAGGTAGGGGTTGAAGTAGTGCGTCGCGCCGAGCGACGGGTCCTGCCCGGCGAGGGCCGCGCGCGCCGCGTCGAAGCACGACTGCGGGACCGGGCCCCAGTAGAGGCGGTTGCGCACGTTCGCGTTGTAGCAGGAGAACTGGTAGGGCTGGTGGGCCACGCCGCGGATCGTGTTGGGCCAGCGGCGGTCGCGCACGCGGTTGAGGATCACGGCGCCGACGGCGACCTTGCCCTCGAACGAGCACTGGAGCGCCTCGCCCTTGATGATCCGCGCCATGATCTCGATCTCCGCGGCGGTCGCGTTGTAGCGCCGGCCGGAGGTCGGGGTCGCGGTCGTCGTGCGCGTCGAGGTGGTCGCGGGCGGCGACGAGGTCGTCGAGGCGCCGCTGCGGGAGGTCGTCGCCCAGTCGACGCAGTAGCCGCGCCGGGCGTCGAACTGGATCTGGTGCCAGCCGCTCGTCCCGCCGACCTTGACATAGGTCTGGCCGCGGGCCGCCACGCCGAGGACCTGGTGCGAGGTGCTCGCCCCGGCGCGGACGTTCACGTTCGCGGTGGTCTGGACCATGTCGGCGGAGATCCGGCGCGCGTAGGACCCGGAGATCCACGCCGACCGGCCCTGCCAGTCGATCCGCAGCCAACCGTTCTGCTGCGTGTTCGCGGCGAACCGGTCGCCGCGGCGGACCTGCCCGAGGACCGTCCCCATGGCGGCCGCCCGGACGTTGAGGACGTCCGCCGTGACCTCCACCGCGAAGGTCTGCGCCTGGGCCAGGCCCGTCAGGGCCAGGACCAGCGCGGGGGCGAGCAGCGAGGCGCGACGAAGCGAGGCTGCGCTCACGAGGCCGTCTCCTTGGGCTAAGGCTGAGGGCTCCCGACATCACGAGGATCGCCTCACGACCGCCACGGATTGTCACCGTCCTGTGAACACTGCGTCGCAAGATGCAGTTGTCATTTAATGACTTATGGCATTCTGCGCGGCACCTCTCCTGCTTTCGGCGAAAGGACTGTCGCAGTTCGGACACGGTCTCCGGATGTCCAATAACGGTCAGGCTTGGGAGCCCGTGACTTGAACCTCCCGCAGCCACCCGGTCGCCCTCCGGACCACCTCCTGCGCCGGCGCGACCTCCGGGAGGGCCACGAGCTCGACCCGTCCGCCCAGGAGGGTCACCGCCTGGCGGTGGAGCTGGCGCGTCGTCGCGTCGGCGCCCGACCCGACGAGGAGCAGGGTGGGGGCGCGCACGTGGCCGAGGAACGGCCCCGCCAGGTCGGGCCGGCCGTCGAGCGTGATCACCGCGCGCACGCGCTCGCCCAGGAAGGCGGCGGCGACGAGCGCGGCGGCCGCCGCCGGGCCGACCCCGACGTACACGACGGGCGCGCCGGCGATCTCCTCCTGCCGGTCGACCCACGCGGTCACCTGCCCCAGCCGCGCGGCGAGCAGCGCCACGTCGGCGCGCGCCGCGCGCTCGGCCGGGGTGAGGAGGTCGATCGCGAGCATCCCCCAGCCGTCGGCAGCCAGGGCGGACGCGAGGTCGGCCGTGCCGTGCGCCGGGCCGCGCCCGCCCTCTGCCTGGACGAGCAGGACGAGGCCGCGGGCCCGCCGCGGCGCGAGGAGCGTCGCGGGCAGCAAGGCCGGGCCGACCGCGACCCGCAGCTCGGCGGCCTTGGCCGGGACTTCCTGACACGTCGTCTTCACGGGACTCCTCCCTCTGCGGCCCACCGTCGCAAGCGAAGGGCCCGGCCGCGAGGCCCGGCCCGATCGAGGGTTCGGGGGGCCGCCGTCCGCGGCCCGTGACGGGCGGGCAGGCGCGTTCACGCGACCGTGACTCGTGCTACGGTCGGGGCGTGGACTGGAACACGGTGGCGATCCCGGGCGAGCGCTGCTTCGGCGAGGCGCGGCGCTTCCTGCAGGCGTTCGGCGCCGTGCAGCGCACGGCCTACCTCAACGTGCTGGCGCTGCGCACGGCCGACCCGCCGCGCGCCTTCCTCGAGGCGCTCGCCGCCGAGCTCGAGCGCGACCCGGCCCGCGCCGACCTCCTCGTGCGCGTCGGCCCCTGCGAGGAGACGTTCGCCTTCCAGGACCCGGCGGGGTTCGACGAGCGGGCGCGCGAGGCGGCCCTCGCCCACCTCGACGCGCTGCTCGGCCAGGCGTTCTTCGTGCGGATCCACCGCCGCGGGTTCAAGCGCGACTTCGAGCGCCTGACGCGCGAGCGCCTCCTCGGGCAGGCCCTGCTCGAGGCCGCCGCGGCGCGCGGCGCCCCGGCCAGCATCCGCTACGACGACCCCGACCGCGTCGTGGCGATCGAGATGATCGACGGCCGCGCCGGGCTGTCGGTGTGGACGCGCGACGACCTGGCCCGCTTCCCGCTGCTGCGTCCTGGGTAGGCGACCCGCTCGCGGCCCGCTACGATCCGCGTCCCCTGTTCGGGAGGAGGTCGGGTCATGCAGTGGTTCACGCTGAGCCCCCGCGCCCTCGAGGAGCTGCGGGCGACGACGCTGCGCCTGCGCGAGCAGCTGGGCGAGCGCGACGTGGGCGAGCGGGTCAACGCCATGACCGACGCGCAGCGCGTCGGCCTCATGAACGACGTGCTCACCCTCGTCGACGAGTGCGAGGCGATCCTCGGCCGCACCCGTCCCGAGGCGCCGCGGCGCCCGCGGCTCCCCGACCCGTTCGCCGCGCTCCGCGCCGCGCGGGGGTGACGCGACCGCTTGAACGGGGGCGTCGGCGCCGTCGATACTCGGGCTGATGCCGCCGCGCCTGACGATCGGGCCCTACACGCTCACTGGGAGCCTCGGGCGCGGCGCCTTCGCCCACGTCCACGCGGCGGTCGGGCCCGCGGGCGAGCGCGTGGCGCTGAAGGTGCTCCAGGTCACCAGCGACCCGCGCCGTCGGCAGCGGTTCGAGCGCGAGGTGGGCCTGCTCCGTCGCCTGCGGCATCCGGGCGTGGTCGGGCTCCTCGACGCGGGCGACGTGGAGGGGCGGCCGTGGCTGGCCCTGCCCCTCGTGGCGGCGGGCTCGCTCGACGAGCGCCTGGCGCGCGAGGGGCCCCTGCCGTGGGCGGCGGTCGTCGACCTCGGCCTGCAGCTGGTCGAGGCGCTCGCGGCGGTCCACGCGGCGGGCGCGCTCCACCGGGACCTCAAGCCCGCCAACGTCCTCTGCGGCGGCGACGGTCGCTACCTGCTCACCGACTTCGGGCTGGTCAAGGACGCCGAGGTCGCCGAGGCGTCGCGCCTCTCGATGACGGGGATGGTCCTCGGCACCCCGGGCTTCCTGGCGCCGGAGCAGGCCCGCGGCGCGGAGACCACGCCGGCGACCGACGTCTACGGCCTGGGGGCGACGCTCTACGCCGCCCTGACCGGGGAGCCGCCGATCACGGGGGAGGGCTTCGTCGAGGTGGTCGTCGCCACCGCGCAGCGCGCGCCGGCGCCGCCCTCGTCGCTGCGGCCCGGGGTGCCTCCCGGGCTCGAGGGGCTGGTCCTGGCGTGCCTGGCGAAGCGCCCCGAGGAGCGGCCCACCCTCGACGCCCTCCGGGCGGCGCTCGAGCGCCAGCGGCGCGGTCGGCCCGAGCGGAGGCGGCGCCGCCGCGGGCGCGGTCCCCTGCTCGCGGCGCTCGGGCTGGTCCTCGCGGCCGGCGTGGCCGGGGCGCTCGTCGCCGCGGCCCGTCGCGGGCGCCCCGCCGCGACCGGTCCCGACGTCGCCGCGCCGGCGCCCGTCGAGCCGACCCAGGACGCGGCGCCGACCCGGGTCGAGCCGGCCCCGGCCGAGCCGCCGCCCACGCGCGCCCCCGGCTGGCGGCTGGTGGCCGAGCGGCCCCTCGCCGGCGCGCCGCCCGGCCTGTCGACCCTGCGGGAGGTCCGCGCCGAGGACGACGGGACCGTGTGGGTGTCGCGAGGGGCCGGCATCGAGCGCCTCGATGACGCGCTCGCGGTCCTCGACGTGCTGCCCGGCGGCGCCCTCCACGCCCTCGGACGCAGCGCGGATGGTCGTCACCTGTTCGCGGCGGTCGATGACGAGCTGACCGTCTGGTCGCTCGACGACCTCTCGCGCCCGCCGCGCCGCAACGCGGACCATCCGACCCGCATCCACTCGGCCCATCCCCTCGACGGGTCGAGGATCATCACCGCTGACGCGGTCGGCACGCTGGCCCTGTGGGACCTCGCCGCCCCCCCGAACCGGGGCGAGCTCCACCTGGTGACGGGCCTGCGCCTCGCCCAGGGCGGCGGGCCGCTGCCCGGGCGGAGCGCCATGACGGTCGCGCGTACGGTCGAGGGGCAGCCGTGGACCGTCCTGGACGGCCCCGATGACCGACTCGTCCTCTTCGAGCCGGGGAGCCGGCGCCACCGCGTCGGGCGCGCGCACGAGGGCGTGCGCCGCCTCCTGCCCGCGGGCCGCGGGCGCTTCGCGAGCCTCGGCGCCGACGGCGCCCTGCGCCTGTGGGGCCTGGATGGCCTCGCGCTCGGGGCCCGCCCGCTCGGCGACGGCTGGAGCCTGCGCGCCGCGGACGACGGGGCGGTGCTCGTCGCGTCCCGCGGCGGGGTCGTGCTCACGCTCGACCCGCGCGACCTCGCCGAGGCCTGCCCCCCGCTCTCGCTCGAGGGGGTCGTCATCGAGGCGCTCGACGTCACCCCCGACGGCCGCGGCCTGGTGGTCCTCGACGACGGCGCGGTCCTGCGCCGCTACGAGCGCGACCTGCCCTGATCGTCAGGGCTGCAGCGGCGCGCCGCCCAGGTGGCGGTGATCGCCCGGCGGCGCGTGCGGGGCGAGGGAGTGCGGCCGCTCGAGCCCGTGCGCGAGCATCAGGGGCTCGTCGCCGAGGACGCGCGCGGGCTCGCCGTCGGCGACCAGCCGCCCGCCGTCGAGCACCAGCACGCGCGTGCACAGGGCCAGCACCAGCTCGAGGTCGTGGCTGGCCACGAGCAGGGGGCGGCCGAGCCCGCGCAGGAGCGCCAGCAGCGCGCGCCGCCCGCGCGGGTCGAGGTCGCTCGTGGGCTCGTCGAGGAGCACCAGGTCGGGCCGCATGGCGAGGACGGCCGCCAGGGCCACGGCGCGCCGCTCGCCCGCGGAGAGCTGGTGCGGGACGCGCCCGCGCAGGGGGAGCGCGCCGACGGCCGCCAGGGCCTCGCCGACGCGCCGCTCGACCTCGTCCGGCGCGAGCCCCAGGTGGCGCGGCCCGAAGGCCACGTCGTCCTCGACCGAGGTGGTGAAGAGCATGTCGTCGGCGAGCTGGAAGACGAGGCCGACGCGGCGCCGCAGCTCGTCGAGCCGGGCGGCGTCGACGGGGCGCCCGTCGAGGAGCAGCGCGCCGGCGGTCGGCGCGAGCGCGCCCGCGAGCAGGAGGAGGAGCGTCGACTTGCCCGCCCCGTTGGGGCCGACGAGCCCCACCCGCTCGCCGGGGCCGATGCGCAGCGACACGCCCGCGAGCACCCCCTCCCGCCCCGGGTAGGCGTAGCCCAGGTCGCGCGCCTCGAGGACGGCCGGGTCCACTCAGGCTCCCCGGCCGTGGTCGAGGAGGAGCAGCCCCAGGGCGAGGCCCGCCGCCGCGAGGACCAGGAGCGCGTCGCGCGGGCCGAAGGGCCCGCGCGGAGGGAGGACCAGCCGGCCGGCGTAGCCGCGCAGGCGCATGGCCGCCTCGACGCGCTCGGTGCGCGCCACGCTGCGGACGAGCAGCGCCCCCGTGAGGGCCGCGTAGGTGCGCGAGGTGGCGAGGTCCGGCCGGGGGCGGAACCCGCGCAGGCGGAGCGCGCGGCCGGCGCGCGCCAGGTCGTCGTCGAGGCGCTCCACGAAGCGCACCGAGAGCAGCGCCGTGTGGACCAGCGGCGCGGGCGCGCCCAGGCGGCTGGCCGCCGCCAGCGTGCGGGGCAGGGGCACGGCGAAGGCGCCCACCGCCAGGAGGCCGAGCGCCAGGGCGCGCAGGGCGATCGACCCGGCCATGGCGGCCCCCTCGCGGGTCGGCCCGCCGGGCCAGCTGTCGAACAGCGCTCGCGCCCCCGGCGGCGCCCAGAAGGGGGTGAGGAGGGTCACCGGCACGACGAGCGCGAGCACCGGCGCGAGCCGGCGCAGCGCCAGGCGCCAGGGGAGGCCGCTCGTCGCGGCCACCAGCGCGCCCGCCGCGGCGCCGAGCGCCAGCGGCGCCGGCGAGCCGAGCGCGCTCAACGGCGCGGCCAGGAGCCCGAAGGCCACCAGCCGGGCGCGGTCGTCACGCCGCGCCAGCCAGGGCTCGCTCACGGCCGCCTCGCCCGCTGCAGCCGCCCCAGGCCCAGGGCCAGGAGGGTGATGATCGCCAGCCCCGCGGCCAGCCCGACCCAGTCGGTCCCGTCGCGCCGCGTGGGCGGTGGGGCGGCCTCCGGCGCGGGGGGGCCGGCCTCGACCGCGGGCAGGTCGGCCGCCCGGACGTCGACGGCGGCCCGCCCGCGGTGCAGCCCCGGCTCGGTGACCGCGAGCGCGTAGCGCCCGGCGCCCGGGGGGGCGAACGTCCACAGGCCGGCGGCGTCGGTGCGGCCGCGCGCCACCTCGACGCCCTCGCGCGAGGCCACCACCTCGGCGCCGACGGGGACGGTCCCGTCGCTGAAGTAGACCTCGACCACGACCCGCCCCGCCTCCAGGCGCGCCTCGACGTTCAGGCGGTGGGCCCGCGCCGGTCCGGCGAGCGCCAGGAGCGCCAGCGCGGCGGCGATCAGGGGGGCGCGGGTCACGGCGGCGCCCCGGCGGCGGTCGAGGGCGCGGGGGCCGGGGGCGGGGCGAGGAGCGTCGGCTGGACGCGGGCCAGGTAGGCGGCCGCCTGCGCGGTGAGGAGGGTCTCCACCACGAGGACGGGCGCGTGCGCGACGACGCACACCCAGGCCACGTCGCGCAGGGCGTCCCCCGCCGAGAGGAGCGCCGCCCCGTAGAGGCCCAGCGCCGTGGCGGTCCCCAGGGCGGCGGCGGTCGCCGCCCGCCAGGCGGGCCGGCCGAGGATGCGCCCGCCGGCGCCTCCGGCGTGGAAGACGAGCCCGGCCACGAGGGCCCCGAGGCCCATGGTGCACGCGTTCAGGGGGAGCGTCGTCCAGCCGCCGTGGCCGAGCAGCGCCCGCTGGAGGACGAGCCCCACGAGCACCGCCGGGAAGGCCGCGCGCCCGAGGAGCACGCCGGCGAGCCCGAGGAAGGACAGGTGGACGCTCGTCGGCGGCACGGGGAAGGCGAGCTGCGAGGCGACGAAGAACACCGACGTGGCCGCGGCCACGCGCGCGGGCGACGCCGCCGCCAGCCGCGGGAGCGTCGCCCAGGTGAGCAGCACGGCGGCGCCGCCGCTGCCGAGCAGGACGAGCGCGGGGATCGGGGTCCCATCGCTCACGTGCACGGGGTCACTCGACGGGGCCGACGTGGACCCACAGGGAGGCGCGCTGGACGCCGCCGTCGGCCTCGCGGGTGACGCTGAGGATCCACCAGCCGGCGCGGTCCAGCGTGGTCGCGAAGGCGCCGGCGCGGTCCGTGCGCTCGACGCGCGTGATGAACGGCTCGGGCGGGAGCGGGTCGGGCGGCGCCTCGTGTCGATACTCGACCTCGACGGCCGCGTGGACGAGCGGCGCGCCGCCGGCGAGCACCTCGGCGCGGAACGTGGACCCCACCGGGACCCCGTAGGGGCGGGTGAGGGGGACGACCTCGAGCGGGTCGCCCACGACGCGGTCCCAGCCGCGCTGGACGGAGGGCACGTGCACGACGACCTTCACGAAGTCCTGGAAGCGCTTCCCCTCGTGCTCCTGCAGCGGCCCGGTCAGCGCCACCACGTGGTCGCCGCGCTCGTCCGGGGTGAAGCGCGCCCGCCACTCCGCCTGCTCGGCGGCGTCCCCCAGCGCGGGCAGGAGGTCGACGGCGGGCTGCGTGGGCGGGAGCACCGTGAACCGCGTCGGCCGCGGCGCCGGGGCGCGGTCGCCCTCGAACGGGTGCCCGAAGACATAGACGAGCTCGAGCGCCTGCCCCCGACGACCCCACGGCGTGACCGGGAGGAGGATCGGGAAGTGGGCCAGGGCGCTCCCCGCCGAGAGCAGCAGCGCGGCGGGTATGAGGATCCGTGTCATCGTAATACTCCGGCGGGATGAGTCTACCGCGGGGCGGGCGCGCCAGGAGCGCGGACGGAGCGCGCCGGAGCCGCGCTCACGGTCAGTCGTCGCCCAGGAACGCCAGGAGCTCCGCGTCGGAGACGTCGGCGGCGTCGACGAGGTCCCGGCCGACGAGGGCGGCGGGGACGGCGGGCCTGGCGAAGGTGACGAAGTCGAACTGCGCGCGCAGGTCGGGGGTCCCCGTGGTGATGAGCGTCGTGTTGTGCTCCTGGGGCGTGAAGGTCTGCACCGTCTCCCAGTCCGTGTAGACGGTCAGCCCCACCTGCAGGGTCGAGGGCAGGTCGGGCCGGGCGAAGCGCCGGTGGACGCGCCAGGGCGTCCCCTCCTCGCGGATGAGGGTGATCACCGCCGCCCCGACGCGCGCGACGCGGATGCGGGCCTCGAGGCCGGCGGCCTGCTCGATCGTCAGCGTGGAGACGCTGCCCTCGGTGGTCTTGACCTCGGTCTGGGCGAGCCCCGGCGCGTTGGCCGCGCCGATCGACAGGAACACGTAGTTCTCGCCGCCCGGCTGCCACGTGGCCGGGGTCACGTTGCGGGGCGCCCGGACCATGAGCCCGGCCAGGGAGTAGGACCTGCTCGGGGCCCCCGTCCCGGCCCGGTTCGTGGCCAGGACGCGGGTCGTGACCACGACGTCGCCGTCGACCTCCTTGAACATGAGCTCGCCGCGGTAGTCCTCGTACCAGGAGCTGGTGTGGGGGACCATCGTCAGCCACCCGGCGCGGGTCGTCCCCACGTCGAGCGCCTCGACCTGGTCGAACCCCCACTGCTCCACCAGGTGGATCCGCTGCCACTCGCCGAGGCGGGCGGGGTCCGAGAAGTCGTCGCTCGAGGGCGCCAGGTCGTCGGCGGGCGGGGCTGGCGGGGGCGCGGGCGGCGGCGACGGCGGGGCCGGCGGCGGCGGCTCCGGCGGGGCCGGCGGCGACGGCTCGAACGACGACGGGACCTGGGGCGGCGCGCCGCCCGGCAGCGGCGACGAGCCGCTCGAGTCGCCGCAGCCCAGGGCCACGAGGCCGAAGAAGACGACGCCGATCAGGCCGTGCGAGACGCGGTGCATGGGGACCTCCTTCGCCCTGGGTATCCGGTGGGCGGCGAGATCTTTCGTGGTTCGCGGCCCGAGCTGTAAACTCTTCCGTGTGAACCCCGAGTCGCGGCACGCCGGCTTCCCGCGCACGAGCGCCTCGCTCGTGGCGGAGGCCGCGAACCCCGGCTCCCCGGGCTGGCGCGCGGCCTGGGAGCGCTTCTTCCGCGAGTACTGGCCGCCGCTCTACGCTTACCTGCGCCGCACGGGGAGCGCCTCGCAGGAGGCGCTGGACGTGCTGCAGGACTTCTTCGTCGCCGGGCTGGACGGCCGGCTCCTCGGCGCCTGGGACGCCGGGCGCGGCCGCCTGCGCACCTACCTCCTGAGCTGCCTCGCCAACCACCGGCGCAAGGCGTGGCGCCGCGAGCGGGCCCGGCCGGACGGTGAGCGGCCGGGCTGGCTCGAGGGGCACGGGGCGGCGGAGGTCCTCGCAGAGGCGGCGCTGGGCCGGGGGGCCGGCGAGCCCGCGGCCGCCGACCCCGAGGCGTCGTTCGAGCGCGACTGGGCCCAGTGCCTGTGGGGGCGCGCCGTGGCCGCCCTCGAGGAGCGCCTGCGCCAGGAGGGGGACGAGGCGGGCCAGCGCCTCCTCGGCGAGTGGGTGCTCGCCCCCGTGCGCCCCGGCGCGGACGAGGTCGCCGCGGCGCTCGGCCTGACGCGCAACGCCCTCTACGTCCGGGCCACGCGGCTGCGTCAGGCGCTGGCGGACGAGGTGGAGCGCCGGCTGCGCTGGCTCGAGGCGCGCCCCGAGGCGCTGGCGCAGGAGCGCGACGCGGTGCTGCGCCTGTCGCGCGAGGCCGGGCGGTGAGCGCCCTCGTCGGCGCCCGGGCCGAGTGGGAGGAGGCGCTGCGCCGCCTCCAGGCCCGCGACCTCGCGCCGCCCGAGGCGGTGGCCCACGCGCGCGAGGCGCTCGCCGGCCGCCCGGACGAGGGGGACCTGAGCGCCGGCCTCTTCGCGTTCTGGCTGGACGTGCCGGAGGCGCTGCTGGCCGACCTGCTGCGCGAGGTCCGCGCCGGCGCGACCGCGCCGCCGGCGACGACCGGCGCGGGGCCCGCGCCGGAGGGCCTCCCGCGGACGCTCGGCGGGTTCGACCTCCTGGCCCCGCTCGGGCAGGGGGGGATGGGGCGCGTCTTCCGGGCCCGCGAGCGCGCGCTCGCGCGCGACGTGGCCGTGAAGCTCCTCGCCCCCGCCCTCGCGGCCGACCCCGGGGCGCGGCGGCGCTTCCTGCGCGAGGCGCGCGTGCTGGCCGCCGTGAACGACCCGCACGTGATCACCTGCTACTCCGCGGGGGAGCTCGACGGGCAGCCCTACATCGCCATGGAGCTGATGACCGGCGGGGACGCGCAGGGCCTCCTGGCCCGGGCGGGCGGCGCGTTGCCCGAGCGCCGCGCGCTGGAGCTGGCGCGCGACGCCGCGCTGGGCCTCGCGGCGCTGGAGGCGGCCGGCCTCGTCCATCGCGACGTGAAGCCGACGAACCTGTTCCTCACCCCCGGGGGGCGGGCCAAGCTGGGCGACCTGGGGCTGGCGCGCAGCCAGACCGGCGCGGACCGGCTGACCCTCACCGGCGTGGCCGTGGGCACGCTGGCCTTCATGGCGCCGGAGCAGATCGCGGGGGCCCCCGACCTCGACGCGCGCGTCGACGTCTACGGCCTCGGCGCCACGCTCTACGCGCTCCTCACCGGCGCGCCGCCGCTGCGCAGCCGGGGCGCCCCGGGCGACCTCGCGCGGCGTCGCCCCGGGCTCTCCGAGCGCGCCGTGGCGCTCGTGCAGCGCGCGATGGAGCCCGAGGCGGCCCGCCGCCATCCCGGTCCGGGCGCCCTCCTCGCGGCGATCGAGGAGGCGCTGCGCGCGCCCGCGCCGGTCGCGCGCACCTCCGGTCAGGCGGGCGCCGCCCCCGGGCGGGCGCGGCCGCGGCCGTGCTCGTGGTGGCGGCGGTCGCGGCCGTCGCCGCGCTGCGCGTCGGCCGCGGCCCGTCGGCGGGGACGTCGCCGGCGCCGCCCCAGGCCGGGCCGGCAGCGGCCGCGGCGACGCCGGAGGCGCCACGCGACGCCAGGCCGGCGTCGGCCGACGAGGCCGGGCCGGCGACGCCCGGGCCGGCGGCGCCCGGGCCGGCAGCGCCCGGGCCCGCGCCCGAGCCGGTGACGCCCGAGCCGGCGGCGTCCGAGCCCGCCGGGCGGTCGCGGGGGGCCACGCGCCTGACCTTCGACGTGCAGCCCCCGGCGGACGGCCTCGCCCGGGGCGAGGACGGCGTCTACACCTCGCGCCCCCGCCCGACGAGCGACTGGGAGCGCGCCGGCCTCTTCGACCGGGAGCGCCGCGCCCTGCCGCTCGCCGTGCGCTGGACCTGCGCCGCCGAGGTCGCCCGCGACGCCTCCGGCCTGGCCGACTGGGAGCGGGGCCACGGGTTCCGCGAGGCCGCCGGCTTCTTCTACGAGCTCGGCGTGCGGGCCGCGGGCCATCCGATCGAGGCCGCGCGGCAGCTCGAGCCGGGCGCGTGGTGGGTCACGCTCCAGGTGCGGCGCGACGGGCGGGTGCTGGGGCTCGTGCGCGTCGTCAACCGCGACAAGCCCCCCGGGGCCGACCTGGTGCACGACCCGCCCCCCGGGCAGCCGCGCACGCCCGGCGTGGAGGTGCTCGAGCGCTTCGAGCTCCGCCCGCGGCCGGCCGAGCCCCTCGTGCTCGACCTGCGGGTCGACGTCGCCGGCTGGGGCCTCAAGGTCCACCAGGACGGGCGCCCGCTCCTCTCTCTTGCGCGCGCCTGGTCCGAGGCGGCCCTGGCCCCCCTCTCCGACGAGCTCCGGCGCGGCGTCTTCCTCTGGGGTCACCTGGGCAACTGGTCGGACGGGCACGGCGTCGGCACGCTCGCCGTCGACCTGCTCGGGCCCGGGCGGGAGTAGCGGCGCGACGTCGGCGCCTACCGGGTCGAGCCGCGCCGGGCCCCGGCGTAGAATCACCCGTCGAATGCCGCGCCGCGCCCTGCTCCTCGTGCCCCTGGCCGCGCTCGCCGCGGCCCTGCCCCTGTGGCCCCGCCCGGCGGCGGCCGAGGCCGACCCCGCCGCCGGTGACGAGGCGGGCTTCGCCCGCGTCGTGCTCCCCTTCCTCCGGCGCCACTGCTTCGAGTGCCACGGGCGCGGCGAGCGCGAGGGGGACCTGGCGCTCGACGGCTTCGCCGACCGCGCGGCCGTCCTCCGCGAGCGGAAGGCCTGGACGGGCGTCCTCGAGCGCCTGCACGCTGGCGACATGCCGCCCGAGGACCGCCCGCGCCCGTCGGCCGAGGAGGTCAAGGCGGTGATCGCCTGGGTGCGGGGCGCCCTCGGCGGCGCCGCCGCCCCGGCCGGGCCGTTCGACCCCGGGCGTGTGACGCTGCGGCGGCTCAACCGGGCCGAGTACGACTTCACCGTCCAGGACATGCTGCGCGTCGAGCTGGCCCCGGCCCGGACCTTCCCCGACGACGACGTCGGCTACGGCTTCGACACGATCGGCGACGTCCTGTCGATCCCGCCGCTCCTGCTGGAGAAGTACCTCGCGGCCGGCGAGGCGGTGGCCCGGGCCGCGTTCCTCGACTTCAAGCCGGTGCGCGAGCGGGTGTCGGTCGAGTCGGCCCGGCGCGAGGGCTCCGACGGCAACTTCCGCGACGGCTTCGGCACGCTCTGGTCGAACGGCGCCTACGTGGTCCGCGTGCGCGCGCCGTACGAGGGCGAGTACGTCGTCCGGGCGCGCGCCTACGGCATGCAGGCGGGCCCCGACCCGGCGCGGATGGCGCTCCGGGTGGACGGCCGCGCGCTCGAGACCTTCGACGTGCGCGCGACCGTCGACGACCCGGGCGTCTACGAGGCGCGGACCCGCCTGCGCGCCGGCGACCACGACCTCGCGGCGGCCTTCGTCAACGACTTCTACGACCCGGGCGCCGCCGACCCTTCGCAGCGCGACCGTAACCTCGCGGTCGCCTGGGTCGAGCTCGAGGGGCCGGTCGAGGCGCCGCCGCTGCCCTGGGCGCACCGCACCTACCTGACGAAGCGGCCGGCCGACAACGCGCGCCCCGTGCAGCGGCGCGCCGTCGCCCGGGAGGTCCTGGGCCCGCTCGTCACCCGGGCCTTCCGCCGGCCGGCGAAGTCGGACGAGCTCGAGCGCTACGCCAGGCACGTCGACCAGGCGATGGCCGACGGCGAGAGCTTCGAGCGGGCCATGCAGCTCGCGCTGACGGCGGTCCTCTGCTCGCCGCACTTCCTCTTCCGCTTCGAGCTCGACGCCGCGCGCCCGCGGCCGGGCGAGCCGCCGCACCCCGGCGCGCAGCCGCTGGCCGACCACGAGCTCGCCACGCGCCTCTCCTACTACCTGCACGTGAGCCTGCCCGACGAGGAGCTCCTGCGCGCGGCCCAGGCGGGGGGGCTCCGCGACCAGCTCGAGGCCCAGGCGCGCCGGCTCCTGGCCGACCCGAAGGCGGGCCGCTTCGTGCAGCAGTTCGCCACCCAGTGGCTCCAGCTCCGGCGCCTCGACACGGCCGCGCCGGACCCGGCGAGCTTCCCCGGCTTCGACGAGCCGCTGCGGGCGGCGATGAAGGAGGAGAGCGCGCGCCTGTTCGAGGCGGTCCTGCGCGGCAACCGCCCGGTGAGCGAGCTCCTCGACGCGCCGTACACGTTCGTCAACGAGCGCCTGGCCCGGCACTACGGCATCCGGGGCGTGCGCGGGCCCGACTTCGTGCGCGTCGACGCGCCGCCCGTCCGCCGGGGGCTCCTCGGCCACGCGAGCGTGCTCACGGCCACCTCGAACCCGACGCGCACGTCGCCCGTGAAGCGCGGGCGCTGGGTGCTCGAGGTGCTGCTCGACGACCCGCCCCCGCCGCCCTTGCCCGGGATGGACAGCCTGAAGGAGGACGGGCCCGCCACCGGCAAGACGCTGCGCGCGCGCCTCGAGCGGCACCGGGCCGACCCCGCCTGCGCCGGCTGCCACGCGCGGCTCGACCCGCTCGGCTTCGGGCTCGAGCGCTTCGACGCGGTGGGCGCGTGGCGCGAGCAGGACGAGGGGCTGCCGATCGACGACGCGGGCGTCCTCCCCGGCGGGCTGACCTTCATGGGCGTCGACGGGCTCCGCGGCTACCTGCGCGGCCGCTCGCGCGACCTCGCGCGCGCCCTGGCGAAGAAGCTCATGGTCTTCGGGCTCGGCCGCGGGCCCGTGGCCGCCGACGAGGGCGCGCTCGACGCGCTGCTCGAGGCGCTCGGGCCGGACCCGGGCCTGGCGGACCTCGTCGTGGGCGTGACGCGCCTCGACGCGTTCCAGAAGCGGCGCGCGGCGAAGGGGGCCCGGTGAGCAGGTGCACGCGGCGGACGTTCCTGCGCGGGGCGGCGGGGGCCACGCTCGGCCTGCCGCTGCTCGAGTCGCTCCTGCCCGCGGCCCGCGCCGCCGACCGGCCGCCCGTGCGGGCGCTGTTCGTGTTCCTCCCCAACGGCGTGCACATGTCGGCCTGGACGCCCGAGCGCATCGGCGCCGACTTCGCCCTGCCGCCCACGCTCGAGCCGCTCGCGCCCTTCCGGCGGCACCTCACGGTCCTCTCCGGGCTGACCCTCGACGGGGCGCGCGCGCACGGCGACGGGCCGGGCGACCACGCGCGGGCCGGCGCGGCGTTCCTCACCGGCGCGCACCCGCGCAAGACCGACGGCGCCGACATCCACAACGGCGTCTCCGTCGACCAGGTCCTCGCCCAGGCGGTCGGCCAGGCGACGCCGCTCCCCTCGCTCGAGCTCGGCTGCGACCCGAGCGCGCAGGGGGGCAACTGCGACTCCGGCTACAGCTGCGCCTACTCGTCGAACATCGCCTGGAGCGGGCCGACGACGCCGGTGGCCAAGGAGATCGACCCGCGGGCCGTGTTCGAGCGGCTGTTCCTCGACGGCGAGGGGCTCACGCCCGACCAGCGCGCGCGGCGCGACCGCCAGCGCGCCTCCGTCCTCGACCTCGTCCTCGATGACGCCAAGCGCGTCCGGGCGCGCCTGGGCGCGGCGGACCGGCGCAAGCTCGAGGAGTACATGGAGGCGGTGCGCGCGCTCGAGAAGCGCCTGGGCAAGCCGCAGCGCCGCCGGAGCGAGGGGCCGCCGGTCGCCCCGCCGACCGGCGCGGCGGGCGACTACGGCGAGCACATCCGCCGCATGTACGACATCGTGCGCCTGGCCTTCCAGACCGACACGACGCGCGTGGCGACGTTCATGACGGCCAACGCGGGCAGCAACCGGAGCTACCGCTTCCTCGGCGTGCCGGAGGGGCACCACGACCTGTCGCACCACGGCGGCGATGCGGAGCGCCAGGCGAAGCTGCAGCGGATCAACCGCTTCCAGGTGGAGCAGCTCGCCTACCTCCTCGAGCAGCTCGCGGCCGTCGATGAGGGCCGGGGCACGCTCCTCGACAACACGCTGGTCGTCTTCGGCAGCGCGATCCGCGACGGCGACCGCCACGACCACCACGACCTGCCGGTCCTCCTCTGCGGGCGCGGCGGCGGCTCGGTGCACGGCGGGAGGCACCTGCGCCTCGCGCCCGAGACGCCGCTGTGCAACCTCTACGTGTCGATCCTCCAGCGGGCGGGCGCGCGCGCGACCAGCTTCGGGGACAGCCGCGGGGCGCTCGACGGCCTGTAGGCCTTGGCCGGAGCGGCCTGCATCCCGTATCCTCTCCGCCCCGAAGGGGGGAAGGGGGGACCATGAACGTCACGATCATCCGGAGGTGCGGGCTCGTCCTCGCCGCCCTGGCCCTGCCCGTCGCGGCGGCCGAGGACCCCTCGGACGCCGAGAAGCGCCAGTGGGCGCAGGCCGCCGAGCTGATGCGGACGGCCGAGAAGTCGCTCGGCGAGTACGCGGCCGACGTGGAGCACAGTCGGTCGTACGCCGACCCCTACGCCTACGACGGCAAGTACATCGACGAGAAGTTCACGGGCCTCGCGGCGGCGGAGCAGGAGCTCGAGCCGCTGAAGCAGGCGCTGGCCGCGATCGAGGCCAAGTTCGGGACCGACGCGGACGCGCTCGAGGCCAAGGTCTTCGAGGCCTACGGCAAGCCGGTCGACCCGCGCGCGCCCGGCTTCGAGCGCCGCCTGAGCCCGGACCGGAAGAAGTGGCTGGACACGCGCACGGCGTGGCCGCAGACGTTCTACAAGAAGGCCAAGCGGCTGCTCGAGGCGCCGCCGAAGTGGCGGCAGCTCGCGGAGGACTTCGCGGTCAAGCACGTGCGGGACGCGCTGACCAGCCACGAGCGACAGTACGCGGAGCGGAAGTACGTCATGGAGGCGCGCGGTCAGGTGACGAACCTGTCGAAGCGCCGCCCGATCCTGGAGAAGGTCCTGGGCTACCTGCCGGGCGACCCCGAGCTGACCCAGCTGATGAAGGACCTCGACGCGGCGATCGCGGACTGGGAGGCGAAGACCGAGAAGCTCATCGACGCGACCGAGTGGCTGCCGCACGTGGAGCCGTTCGACGGCGACCCCGCGGCGATCGTCGCGGCCCTGCGCGAGCACCTCAAGCGCAAGCACGACGACCGCGACCCGCTGGCGATCCGCATCGACAAGGACTGGGAGGTCTACAAGCACAACCTGATCGGCGAGCCGATGTGCTACAGCTTCAGGGTCGAGGCCGCCTACCCCGATCCGGAGGACAAGAAGGTCGCCCGCGTCCACATGCTCAAGGTCTACACCCCCGAGGCGCGCGGCGTGAACAAGGGCCCGCCGTTCGGCTCGGTGAGCCACCTCGACACCTACCTGATCCGCCTGGGCAACGTGTCGCAGCAGGGCGGGGGCTTCCTGGGGACGCTCATCAAGCTCGTCCTCGGCCTCGGCTGCTGCTTCGTGTTCCTGGCGATGCTCGGCGGCGGCGGCTACCTGGTCTACACGCAGCTCGAGAAGCAGAAGGCCGCCGCGGTGGCCCCGGGCGCGCCGCCCGCCGCGCCGCCGGGGGCGCCGCCGAGCGCACCCCCGGCGCCGCCGAGCGCGCCGCCGGCGCCCCCGACGGGCTGACGAGAGACCGGCTGACGAGGAGGACGGCGTGGAGATCGTGCTCGCACGCGACGCCGAGGACGCGGCCGCGCAGGTCGCCGACGTCATCGTCGCGCGCCTGAAGGCCAAGCCCGACCTCGTGCTCGGGCTGGCCACGGGCTCGACCCCGGTCGGCGTCTACCGCCGCCTGCGCGAGGCGCACGCGCGCGGCGAGGTGAGCTTCGCGCGCGTGCGCACGTTCAACCTCGACGAGTACCTGGACCTGCCGGCGGAGCACCCGCAGAGCTACCGCACGTTCATGCGCGAGCACCTGTTCGAGGGGCTCGACCTGCCGCCGGAGAACGTCCACTTCCCGCCCGCCGACGGCAAGGACCTCCTGCGCCGCTGCGAGGAGTACGAGGCGCGGATCGCGGCGTGCGGCGGGATCGACGTGCAGCTGCTGGGGATCGGGCGCAACGGGCACATCGGCTTCAACGAGCCCACGTCGTCGCTGGCGTCGCGCACGCGCGTCAAGACGCTGACCGAGCGCACGCTCGAGGACAACGCCCGCTTCTATGGCCCGGGCGAGCGGCCGCCGGTGCTCGCCGTGACCATGGGCATCGGCACGATCCTCGACGCGCGCGAGGTCCTGCTCCAGGCGATCGGCCCCAAGAAGGCGCAGGCCGTGCGCGGCATGGTCGAGGGGCCGGTGTCGAGCTTCTTCCCCGCCAGCGCGCTGCAGCTCCACCGGCGCGTGACCGCCTACCTCGACCCGCCGGCGGCGAGCCTCCTGACGATGACCGCCTACTACCGGCGGACGCGGGCGCAGGACGAGGAGCTGCGGCGCGCCGGGCGCCTGTGACCTGCGCCCTCGGGGCCGCCGCCCTGGCCGGGGGCGAGCGGGCGCGCGAGGCGCTGGAGGACTGGCCCCCGTGAGCCGCGCCCCGCTCGCCCTGCTCCTGCTCGCGCTCGGCTGCGCCGCCCCGCCGCCCGCGCCGGCCCCGCCCACGTCGGGTCCGGACGCGGGGCCGGTCGCGCCCGTCTCGACGGTCGTGCTCACCGGCCTCGACGTCCTCGTCCGCGACGGCTGCGCCCCCCTGCGCGGCCGGCGCGTCGGCCTCGTCGTCAACCACACGGCGATCGACCGCCAGGGCCGGCACGCGATCGACCTCCTGGTCGCCGCGCCGGGGGTCACGCTCGCGGCTCTCCTCTCGCCCGAGCACGGGCTGCGCGGGGACCAGGACGCGCCGGTGGCCTCGGGCGTCGATGCGCGCACCGGCCTGCCGGTCCACAGCCTCTACGGGCAGACGCGCCGCCCGACCGACGCGATGCTCGAGGGGCTCGACACGCTGGTGTTCGACATCCAGGACGTCGGCGCTCGCTTCTACACCTACATCTCGACGCTCGGCCTGCTCCTCGAGGAGGCCGCCCGCCGCGGCCTGCGCGTGGTCGTCCTCGACCGTCCGAACCCGACCGGCGGCCACGGGTTCGACGGCCCGCTGCAGGACCCGGACCTCGTCGGCCGCTTCACCTCGTTCTGGCCCATGCCCGTGACCCACGGGATGACGGTGGGTGAGGTGGCGCGGCTCATGAACGACGACCTCGCCGCCGACCTGCAGGTGATCGCCTGCGAGGGCTGGCGGCGCGGCCTGCTCCAGGACGAGACCGGCCTGCCCTGGGTGAACCCCTCGCCCAACCTGCGCTCGGTCGACGAGGCGCTCCTCTACCCCATGGTGGCGCTCACGGAGGCCAACCACGACCTCTCCGTCGGCCGCGGGACCGACCGGCCGTTCGAGTACGTCGGCGCGCCGTGGGTCGACGGCGAGGGGCTGGCCGCGGCCCTCGAGGCCCGCGCCCTCCCGGGGCTATGGTTCTCGGCCACGACGTTCGTCCCGTCGCGCCGCGACGTGACCGGGCGCGAGAACGTCGCCTACCCGTTCGCCGAGCAGGTCTGCCGGGGCGTGCGCGTCGTCGTGACGGACCGGCGCGCCCTGCGGCCCGTCGAGGCAGGTCTGCACCTGCTCGACGCGCTCCTGCGCCTGCACCCGGACCGCTACCGGGTCGACCGCCTGCGCGGCCTGATCGGCGCGCGGTGGGTGCTGGAGGCGCTCGAGCGCGGCGACGACCCGGCGGCGATCGTCGCCCGCTGGCGGGCCGACCCGGCCCTGGCGGCGTTCGCCCGCGCCCGGGCGCGGGCGCTGCTCTATCCGGAGGGCCCGTGAGCGACGAGCGGCTGCGCGCCGCCGAGCGCGCCTGGCGCGAGCAGCCGGGCGACGCCGCCGCGGCGCGCCTCCTGGGCGAGCGGGCCCGCCTGGGCCTCCTCGACCCCCTCGCGCTCGACCTCGCCGTGGCCCTGGGGCACCGGGCGGCCTGCGCCGTGGCCGGCGTCGAGCCCGCGCAGGCCCAGCCGAGCGCCTGGGTCGAGGCCGTGATTCGCGCCGCGGTCGCGCTCGGCCCCGAGGCCTGCCTGCGCACGGCGGCCGCGGCCGCCCACGCCGCGCCCGTGCGCTGGGAGCGCTTCGACGGCCCCGACGACCTCGTCGTCCGCCTGCTCGACGCGCTCGACGGCGCGTTGCTCGCGCCGGCCGCGAGCCGCCGGGTGGCGCTCGAGGCGCTGCGCGAGGCCGCGGCGGCGACGATGGCAGAGGGCTGGGGGGCCGTCGCGGCGGGCGAGCAGGTCCTGATGGCGTGCGCCGTCGCTCGCGAGCCGGAGAACGCGGCGACGCTCCTGCGGGACGGCCTCGAGCGCGGGCTGCTCGCCCACGCCCCCGCGCAGGTGCGCGTCGTCATCCGTGACGACCTGGCGCCGTGGGTCCTCGACCTGGGTGACCCGGTGGCCGCCCGGCGGGCGCGGACCGGGCGGCGCTTCTCCGCCGAGCCGTGCATCGTGCGCGCGATCGTCTTCGCGCCGGACGGGGCGCGCGTGGCGTTCGCCGCGCGCACGGGCCACCTGACGCTGCGCGACGCGGCCTCGGGCGACCCCCTCCACGTCATGCGCCGGGCGCCGATCGACCCGTTGGCCCTGGCCTTCAGCCCCGACGGCGCGCGCCTGTGGGCGGGCGACCTCGCGGGCGTGATCGCCGCCTGGGACGTCGCCACGGGCGAGGCGCGCGGGAGCTGGCCGGCGCACGAGGGCGGCGTCACCGCCTTGCGCGCCCTCCCCGACGGGCGCCTGGTCAGCGCCGGGTACGACGGCGCCCTGCGCGTGTGGCCCGGGACGCCAGGCGGCGACCGGCCCCTGCTCGAGGTCGCGGGCCACGAGCGGAAGGTCGGCGCCCTGGCCCTCTCGCCCGACGGGGCCCTCTGCGCCACCGGGGGCTCCGACCAGCGGGCGGTGCTCCATGACCTCGCCAGCGGGGCGGCGCGCTGGACCGCGCCCCACCTGGACGCCGTGCAGGACCTGGCCTTCACGCCCGACGGCACCTCCCTGCTCACGGCGTGCGATGACGGCCACGTCCGCCGCTTCGACGTCGCCACGGGCCAGGAGGTCGGCGCCCCGCTGCGCGTGCACGAGCGCGGCATCTACGCGATGGCCCTCTCGCCCGACGGAGCCCTCGTCGCGACGGCCCACACCGATGGTGTGCGCCTGACGCGCCTCGACGGCGAGCGCGTGGCGGAGTGGCCGTCTCCCGCCGTGCAGCTCGCCGTCGCCTTCGCGCCCGACGGCCGGTCGCTGCTCGCCGGCGCGCGGACCGGCGCGGTCCGCCGCCACGTGCTGCCTGACTGACGCCGGTCACGGCCGCGCGACCGGCGGCGTCGCGCGCCGATGACACCCCTCGCCTGCCTTGCAGTTGCGCGCGGCGCGCGGCTTGCGAAGCCCCGCCGACATCGCGGAGGTGGCAGGATGGGGAGCGCAGTGGAAGTCGGTCGGGAGCCCCGGGAGGCGCCCGGGTGCAAGCAGCTGGGTGAGCTCGCGGTCCGCTACGGCCTGGTGGAGGAGGCGGAGGTCGCGCGGTGCCTCGAGCTCCAGGCCACGCAGGACCCGCCCCGCTTCCTGGGCGACCTGCTGGTCGACGAGGGGCTCGTCTCCCGGCCCTCCCTCGAGCGCCTGCTCGCCTGCCAGCGGCGGGTCGAGGGCGGCGGTGAGGGCGGGCACTTCTCGCGCAAGGCGGTGGCGGAGCGCGCCGAGGCGGCGGACCTCGACGAGCTCCTCCGCATCCAGGTCGAGGTCGGCGCCACCGACCTGCACCTGACGCCCGGGGCGCGCATCAACGCCCGGATCGCCGGCCGGCTGGTCAGCCTCGCGCCGCGGCCGCTCGAGCCGGAGCGCTGCCGCGCGCTGATCGAGTCGGCGCTCACGGCGGAGCAGCGGGCCGAGCTCGAGCGCGAGCGGAGCCTGCTCGTGCACCTGCCGCGCGAGGGGATCGGGCGCTTCAGGCTGGGCCTGTTCATGCAGTCGCGCGGGCCGAGCGCGGCCGTGCGGCGGATCCCCGAGGCGGTCCCCGAGCACGACTGGCTGGCCCTCCCCCCGATCCTCACGCAGGTGCCCCGGCTGAAGCGTGGGCTGGTGCTGGTCACGGGCCCGCGCGGGAGCGGCAAGACCACGACGCTGGCCGCCGTCATCGAGCTCTTCAACCAGACCCGGCGCAGCCACGTGGTCACGCTCGAGCGGCCGATCGAGTACGTGCTGCCGAGCCGCACCTGCCTGATCAGCCAGCGCGAGGTGGGCTCGCACGTCGCGAGCTACACCGAGGGGCTGCGCTCGGTCGTCCGGGAGAACCCGGACGTGATCGTGCTGGCCGAGCTTGCCACCCCCGACCAGATCATGGCCGCCCTGACTGCGGCCGAGACGGGCCACCTGGTGCTCGGCACCCTGCACACGAGCGGCGCGCACCGGAGCGTGCTGCGCGTGCTCGACGCCTACACGGGGCGCAAGCGGACGATGGTCCGCGGCATGCTCGCGAGCGTGCTCCGGCTGGTCGTCAGCCAGCACCTGCTCCCGGGCACGGACGGGCTCCGTCAGCACCTCGCGACCGAGGTGCTCGTCGCGACCCCCGCGGTGGCCCGCCTGATCCGCGAGGACCTGGTGCACCAGCTGCAGGGGGTCATGCAGGCCTCGGGCAAGGAGGGGATGAGCATGCTCGACGACGCCCTCGTGGGGCTGGTGCGGTCCGGCAAGGTCGCCGCGGCCGACGCGCTGCCCCTGGCGCTCGACCCGGCGCGCGTCCTGCGCGCCGGCGAGGAGGCGTGAGATGACCAGCTTCGGAGCGACGCTCGGCGGGCTGATGAAGCGCACGTTCGAGCTCCACTGCTCGGACCTGCACCTCCAGGCAGGGCTGCGGCCGCGCATGCGCCTGCAGGGCGAGCTGATCGAGGTCGAGGGGAGCGCCGCCCTCGACGACGGCGCCCTGCGGGGCCTCCTGGCCGGGCTCCTGCCGGAGGGCGGCCAGGCGCGCCTCGACGCCCGGGGCTACCTCGAGTTCTCGGTGGTCGACGGCGGCGGCGCGCGGTGGCGCGGGCACGCCTACCGGCAGCGGACGGGCCTCGCCCTCGCGCTCCGGCCGCTCGCCGGGGCCGTGCCGTCGCTCGAGGAGCTGCGCCTCCCCCCGGTGGTCGTGCGACTCGCCGAGCTCCGGTCCGGGCTCGTGCTCGTGACCGGCCCCACGGGGACCGGCAAGACCTCCACCCTCGCGGCGCTGACGCGCCGGCTCGCCGAGGCCGAGGCGTTGAACATCATCACCATCGAGGACCCCCTCGAGTACCAGCACGCCTCGGGGCGCTCGCTGGTGCAGCAGCGCGCCGTGGGCGTGGACGTGCCGACCTTCCACCAGGGGGTGATCGACAGCCTGCACGAGGACCCGGACGTGCTCCTCGTGGGCGAGCTGCGCGACCTGGAGACCGTGCGCGCGGCCCTGACGGCCGCCGAGACGGGGGTCCTGGTGCTGGCCACGCTGCACGCCAACGACGCCGGCCAGACCGTGGAGCGGATCCTCGACCTGTTCGAGAGCGACGAGCTCCCGCTGGCCAGGGCCATGCTCTCCCAGTCGCTGCGCGCCGTCGTCAGCCAGGTGCTCGTCGACGAGCGCACCGGGAAGGGCCGCCTCCCGGCCTGCGAGGTGATGCTCCAGTCGCCCGCGATCTCGGCGCTGATCCGGGGGGGGCGCACGCACGAGCTGCGCAGCGCGATCCAGGTCGCCGGCGAGGGGATGATCCTGCTCGACGACTCGCTCGAGGCGCTCGTGCGGACGGGGCAGGTGACGGCCGAGGAGGCCGCGCGCCACGCGCGCGACCCGCAGCGCTTCGCGCGGGCCGCGCGGCCGGAGGCGCGCGAGCGCCCGTGGTGGCAGGGCGGGGCCCGGCGACGCCGGCCGCCGGCGGCGCCGCAGGAGCGGCGCCACGAGCCGCGGGTGCAGGCGCTGACGCTGGTCAACGTGGGCGAGTACGACGACCTGCTCGGGGTGCCGCGCGAGCTGACGGCCAGCCGGACGCGCGACCTCTCGCACGACGGCGCGCGCCTGGAGCTCGATCACCCGCTCCTCATCGGCGCCCGCCTGCGCCTGTCGCTCGCGCTCGAGGACGTGGTCGTCGAGGCGGACGGCGACGTGCGCTCGGTCTCCCGCGAGGACGACGGGCGCTACCTGGTCGGCGTGCGCTTCGGGCGGCTCACGCCGCCGGCGGCGCAGGCGCTCGACCGCTACCTCCGGCTTCACTCATAGGCGACGGCTGCGGCCGCCGATGCACATGAGTCCCGTCGTCTCGCGCTCGTCCCCTCTCGGGCATCTCCGGGCTCGTCCCACAGTGTGACGGGCGCCGTCACCCCCGCGGTTGCTCGACGCCTCACCTCGGTGATGTCGCGGCCCGCCTGCATGGCCACGGGCGGAGCGGAGCGACGAGCGAGGCGAGGCCGCCGAGGCCGAGGCGAGGCGGGGGGGGGGCGGGGGGGGGGGCCGGGGCCCCCCCCCCCCCCCGCCCCCCCCCCCCCCGGGGGGGGGGG
>JAMLIC010000059.1 GCA_023954375.1 Planctomycetota bacterium | reverse complement strand
GCGACACACCGGCCGCTCAGGCTCGGTCGGCGGCCAGGAGGCCGCCTTCCCTCGCCTTCGCGCGGACACGCCCGGCCCTCCTCCGCCTCGCTGAGGCTCTGGCTGCGGAAGCGCGGTGAGGTGTGCTCGGAGGCGGTCCGGCCGTCTGCGAGGACGGGTTCCGCGCGCACCCCTCTCGCCTCGGCCTCCGGGCCTCGCATCGCTCGCGGCTCGCGGGCACATGTGCCGCTGGAGGAGGCGCCCTAGTAAGATGACCGCCATGAGCCGCGCCGCCCTGGCGAAGAGCGCCGACCCCGACCGGATCCTCACCCTGCACGGGCTCACGTGGACCGAGTACGAGGTCCTCCTCGCCGTCCGCGGCGACCGCCCGGGGCCGCGCATGACCTACCTCCGGGGGGAGCTCGAGCTCATGAGCCCGTCGCGCACCCACGAGTGGATCAAGAAGACCCTCGCCCGCATGCTCGAGGCCTGGGCGACCGAGCGGCGCCTCCCCCTGGCGGGGTTCGGCTCGTGGACGCTCAAGAGCGCGCCGAAGGAGCGGGGGCTCGAGCCGGACGAGTGCTACGCGCTGACCGAGCGGCACGACCGCCCGGACCTGGCGATCGAGGTGATCTGGACGAACCCCGACGTCGACAAGCTGGAGGTCTACCGCGGGCTGGGCGTCCCCGAGGTCTGGCTGTGGGAGGACGACCGGCTCCGCGTGCACGTCCTGCGCGGCGACGCCTACGTCGAGGTCGAGCGGAGCGAGGTCCTGCCCGACGCGCCGCTGGACGCGTTCGTGCGCTTCCTGCAGGTCGACGACCAGCCCCGCGCGGTGTTCGGGTTCCTCGACTGGCTGCGCGGGCAGGCGTCTAGCTGACGAGCGTCAGCAGCTCGGCGAGCCCCCGCACCCGCGGGCAGGGGCGCGGCGTCTCGTAGGCCCCGGTGCGGTCGATCAGGACGCCCGTGAGCCCGGCGTGGCGGGCGGCCTCGACGTCGATCGAGTAGATGTCGCCCACGTAGAGCGTCCTGGCCGGGTCGGCGTCGAGCCTCTCCACCGCGCGGCGGAAGAGCTCCGGATCGGGCTTGGCGACCCCCTCGAGGTGCGAGTCGAGGACCTGGTCGAACAGGTGGCCGATCCCCTCGTGGTTCAGCTTCCAGGCGATGTGCCCGTCCGAGTTCGACACGACGCCCAGGCGCAGGCCGCGCGCGCGCAGGGCCTCGAGCGTCGGGCGCGCGTCGTCGGGGACGACCGTCCAGAGCTTCAGCGCCCGGTCGAGGGCCATGAGCGCGTCCGCGGCCTCGAGCCGGCGGCGGGGCTCGATCCCGAGGTGGTCGAGGAGCAGGTCGGCCAGGCGGAAGCCGCGGCCGTCGGCGTAGGCCTGCTGCGGCGGGTAGCGGCGCGCGTCGAGGTGCGGCAGGAAGAAGGCGTCGAGGTCGCGGCGCACGGCGACGAGGGCGCGCGAGACTGCCGCCTCGTCCACGCCGTCGCCGCAGGCGCCCACGATCGCCGGCAGGTCGAGGTTGAGGAGCGTCTCCCCCGCGTCGAAGACGATCGTCGTGACGTCCACGGGGCGCGACCTTATCAAGCGCCCCGGCCGGGCAGGAAGCTACACGGACACGACCCAGCCGCGCGGGTCGGGGAGCTTGCCCCGCTGGATCCCGGTGAGGCGGGCGTAGAGCTCCTGCGTGATCGGGCCCGGCGCGGCGCCGTCGCCCACCTGCACGTCGCGCTCGCCGTCGTGGACGACGGAGACGGGCGTGATCACGGCGGCCGTGCCGGTGCAGCCCATCTCGACGAAGTCGGCGACCTCGTCGATCGCCACGCGGCGGCGCTCGACCTCGAGCCCGAGGTCCTCGGCCGCGAGCGTGAGCACCGAGTCCATGGTCACCGACGGCAGGATCGAGGCCGACGCGGGCGTGACCAGCCGCGCCTTGCCGCCGCGCGCGCGCGGCGGCAGGACGCCGAAGACGTTGGCCGACCCGGCCTCCTCCAGCCAGCGGTGCTCGATCGGGTCGAGGTAGAGCGCCTCGTCGTAGCCGGCGGCCTTGGCCTCGGTCGAGGCCAGGAGCCCGCCCGCGTAGTTGCCGCCGACCTTGAAGGCCCCCGTGCCGTTCGGGGCCACGCGGTCGTGGCGCGTCACGCGCAGGCGGATCGCCTTCCAGCCGCCCTTGAAGTAGGGGCCGACGGGCGAGCAGAAGACGCGGAAGAGGTAGCGCGGCGCGGGGCGGAGGCCGAGGTTGTCGCCGACGCCGATGAGCAGCGGCCGGACGTACATCGAGGCGCCCAGCCCGTGCGGCGGCATGTAGGCGTCGTTGCTGCGCACGCACTCACGCACCCCGTGAAGGAACAGCTCCTCCGGCGGCGGCGGCATGAGGAGGCGCCGCGCGGAGACGGCCATGCGCCGGGCGTTCTCCTCCGGGCGGAAGAGGACGGCGCGGTCGTCGGGGGTCGTGAAGGCCTTGAGCCCCTCGAAGCACTGCTGCGCGTAGTGCAGCGCGCAGGCGCCCTCCTCGAGCGTGATCGTCGCCTCGGCGAGGAGGTCGCCGTCGCGCCACGCGCCGTCGCGATGCTCGGCCTGGAAGCGCCAGGGCGTGCGCAGGTAGCTGAAGCCCAGGTTCGCCCAGTCCAGGTCGACGCGCTGCCTCACGGGCCCTCCCCGCGGCGATGCTGCCACCCGCGCGGCGGGCCGGCTACTCCCGCTCGTCGGGGCGCGGGGCGGACGCCGCGGCCGGCCGGGCGGGCCCGGGCGCGGTCGGGAGGGCGCCCTCGAGCGGCCCCGGCGCGACCACCCGCTCGGGGTCGGCGCCCAGGGCGCGCAGGAGCCGCACGCGCACCCAGTCGATTGGCACGGCGAAGCCGATGTTGTCGGCCTCGGCGACCTTGGACGTGTTGATCCCGATCACCCGCCCCTCGAGGTCGAGGAGCGGCCCGCCGGAGTTGCCCGGGTTGATCGCCGCGTCGGTCTGCACGAGGCCGAGGGGCGCCGCGACGCCGAGCGGGCGGTCGGTCTCCGACACGTCGAGCGAGCTCACGAGCCCGAGGCTCGCGGTCGGGTTGCGCGGCCGCTGGTCGAGCTCCTCGCCGCGGCCCGGGTAGCCCATGGCCAGGCAGAAGGTGCCGAGCTGCTCGGCGCGCACGCTCCCCAGCGGCAGCGGGCGCGGCGGCGTCGCGCCCGGCGGGAGGGTCCAGCGGACGAGCGCCGCGTCGAGGGTGTGGTCGACCCACACGAGCTCGGCCTCGTGGTCCCAGAGGCCCGTGAGCAGGGAGTCGATCGCCTCGCTGGTGGTGGTGGCCTCGCCGGCCCGCAGGAGGACCCGCTCGGGGTGCTCGCCGATCACGTGGGCGTTGGTGAGCGCGTAGACCTGCCGGTCGTGGACGCCGACGACGAACGCCGAGCCGTGGTGCATGGCCACGAGCTCGCCGATCCAGCCGAACAGCAGGTAGAAGGGCGGCGCGATCGTCGTCCAGATGTTCGGGAAGTTGGCCACGGCCGTGAGGGTCGTGTTGCCGAGGCCGGCCAGGTACCCCAGGAAGCGCGGCCGCTGGTCGGCCTGCACCTGCGCGACGCTGGCCCGGCCGGCGACCACGAGCGACGTGATCACGGAGACGTCGAGGGGGTTCGTGCGGTCCGGCTCGCGCGGGGGCCCGTAGGTCGCCTGCGGCGCGAACAGCCCGACGAGGAACTGCCGCTCGTCGGCGGTCAGCTTGACGGTCTGCATCGAGGGGCCGCAGCCGACGGAGAGCGCCGCCGCGGCGAGCAGCGCGGCGGTCGCCGCGCGCCCGACCCGGGGCCGCCCGGGCCCGACCTCCACCGAGACGCAGCGGCCGCCCACACGGTCCCCCGTCGTCGCCCCCGATGCTCGTACTCTAACCGGTGGCTGCACGGGGCGCGGGCGCCCCCCGCCAACGACCCCTCGCCGGGGTGGGTTACGCTCGGCCCGCCATGACGACCCCCTCCCGCCCCGGGCGGCCCGCGCCGCTCCTGCGCCTCCTGCGCCACGCGCGCGGGCGCCGCCGGACGGTGGCCTGGGCCGCCGCCTGCTCCGTGATCAACAAGGTCCTCGACCTCGCCCCGCCCGTGATCATCGGCGTGGCCGTGGACGTCGTCGTGCAGCGCGAGGACTCGCTCCTGGCGGGCCTCGGCCTCGTGAGCGCGAGGTCCCAGCTCGTCGCGCTCACCGTCGCGACGGTGGTGATCTTCGTCCTCGAGTCGCTGTTCGAGTACCTCTACGCGCTCGCCTGGCGCAACCTCGCCCAGACCCTGCAGCACGACCTGCGCCTCGACGCCTACGCGCACGTGCAGCGCCTGGACCTGTCCTACTTCGAGGACAAGAGCACGGGCGGGCTCATGAGCGTCCTCAACGACGACGTGAACCAGCTCGAGCGCTTCCTCGACGGCGGGGCCAACGACCTCCTCCAGGTGGCCACGACGGTGCTCGTCGTCGGCGGCATGTTCGTGTGGCTGGCGCCGACGGTCGCCTGGGCGGCGCTCCTGCCCATGCCGGTGATCCTGTGGGCGTCGTTCTGGTTCCAGCGGACGATCGCCCCCAGGTACGCGGCGGTCCGCGAGCAGGCGGGGCTCCTCAACGGGCAGCTGGCGAACAACCTGCAGGGGATCGCCACGATCAAGAGCTTCACGGCGGAGGCGCACGAGGTCGCGCGCGTGCGCGAGGGGAGCGAGGCCTACCGGCAGGCGAACCGCCGCGCGATCGCGCTCTCGGCCGCCTTCTCGCCCCTGATCCGCATGGTGATCGTGGTCGCCGTGTGCGTGACGCTCCTCCCCGGCGGCCTCCTCGTCCTCGACGGGCGCCTCTCGGCCGGCGAGTACAGCGTGCTCGTGTTCCTGATCCAGCGGCTCCTCTGGCCGCTGACCCGCCTCGGGGCCACGTTCGACCTCTACCAGCGGGCCATGGCCTCGACGGCGCGGATCCTCGACGTGCTCGACCAGCCGGTGCGCATCGCCAGCGGCGGGGCGCCGCTGCCGCGCGGCGAGGTGAAGGGCGAGCTGGCGCTCGACGCCGTGACGTTCGAGTACGTCCCGGGGCACCCGGTCCTGAGGGAGCTCACCCTGCGCGTGCCGGCCGGCGAGACGACGGCGATCGTCGGCGCCACCGGCGGGGGCAAGAGCACGATCGTCAAGCTGCTGCTGCGCCTCTACGAGCCGACGCGGGGGCGCGTGCTCCTCGACGGGCGCGACGTGCGCGACCTCGACCTCGCGGGTCTGCGCGGCGCGATCGGGCTCGTCAGCCAGGACACGTTCCTCTTCCACGGCACCGTGCGCGAGAACATCGCCTACGGGACGTTCGACGCGACCGACGAGCAGGTGGTCGCGGCGGCGAAGGCGGCCGAGGCGCACGAGTTCATCACCCGCCTGCCGCGCGGCTACGACACGGTCGTCGGCGAGCGCGGGCAGAAGCTCTCGGGCGGGCAGCGGCAGCGCATCTCGATCGCCCGCGCCGTGCTGAAGGACCCGCCGGTGCTGATCCTCGACGAGGCCACGTCGTCGGTCGACAACGAGACCGAGGCGGCGATCCAGCGCTCGCTCGAGCGGCTGGCGCGCGGGCGCACGACGCTGGTGATCGCCCACCGCCTGTCGACGGTGCGTAACGCGCATCGCATCCACGTGCTCGAGGACGGGCGCGTCCGCGAGGCGGGGCGCCACGAGGAGCTCCTCGACCGCGACGAGGGCCTCTACGCCGCCCTGTGGCGCGTGCAGACCGGCGTGGTCACGAGCGCGTAGAGCGACGCGCCCGCGTCGAGTAGGCTGCGCGGCCCCTCAGGAGGTCGCCATGATCGACGTCGGCTCCGCCGCCCCGAAGTTCGCGCTCACCGACCAGCGCGGCAACTCCGTGCGCCTGTCCGACCTGCTGGCGCGCGGCGCGGGCGCCGTGCTGTTCTTCTACCCCAAGGCCATGACGCCGGGCTGCACGCAGGAGTCGTGCGACTTCGAGGCGCGCGCGGCGGCCTTCGCCGGCGAGGGCGTGGCGGTCGTCGGGATCAGCCCCGACGCGCCCGAGCGGCAGGCGAGGTTCGCCGAGAAGGAGGGCCTGGGCTCGCTCCTCCTCCTCTCCGACCCCGACCACCGCGTCGCCGCGGCCTACGGCGCGTGGGGCAAGAAGACGCTCTACGGGCGCGAGTTCGAGGGCGTGCTCCGCTCGACCTTCCTGGTGGGGAAGGACGGGAAGGTCCTGCGCGCGTGGCGCGGCGTGAAGGTCAACGGCCACGCCGACGCCGTCCTGGCCGCGGCCGGCGGCGAGGCCGCGCCGCCGGCGAAGAAGAAGGCGCCTGCGGCGAAGAAGAAGGCGCCTGCGGCGAAGAAGAAGGCGCCTGCGGCGAAGAAGCCGGCGAAGAAGAAGGCCGAGGCGGCGAAGAAGTCGGCGAAGAAGAAGGCCAAGGCGGGCGCCGGCGTGCGGCGGTAGGCTGGGGAGCGAGGTGCTCGCATGCGCGCCGCCCTGACGCTAGCCCTCGCGGTCGGCCTCCTGCTCGCCGCACCCTTGCCCGCCCGCGCCACGACGTGGGGGCCGGCGCAGGTCGAGTGCCCGCTCTGCGGGCACGACAACGCCTTCGAGCGGCCGATGAGTTACGGCAGCTACATCTACCGCTGGCCGTCGCGCTTCCAGCTCATCTTCTGGCCGGCCACCGAGGGGCGCTCGCTCTACGCCTGCTCGAGCTGCCGCCTGACCTGCTTCATGTGGGACTGGCAGCAGCGGATCACGGCCGAGCACCACGCGCGCCTGCGCGAGGTGCTCGCCGACGTCACGCTGCCCGCGGCCGACAGCTACCGCAAGGTCCCGATCCTCGACCGGCTCGCCGTGGCCGAGAAGGTCTACGAGGTGGTGGGGCTCGACCCTGTGACCCGCTGCCGCCTCTACCGCACGGTCGGCTACCACGCGGCGAAGCAGGGCCAGGCCGAGCGCGCCCGCGCGGCGCGGCAACGGGCCCTCGACCTCGCCCGCGCCCTGGCCGATGACCCGGCGCAGGCGGCCGAGGCCAAGGAGCACCGGGTCGTCGTGGCCTGCCTGCTCCGCCTCCTGGGCGACGCGGACGGCGCCCGGGCCGCGCTCGACGCCGCGGCCGGGCTGAAGCTGGCGGGCGACGACGCCGCGCGCGCGCAGGGGCGGACGGAGTACCTCGACGAGCTGATCGCCGACCTGCGCAAGAGGCTCGACGCGGGCGACCTGAGCGACGACGCGCCGGCGCGCGACGACCACTGACGGGTCGGCGACTCAGGTGCCTCGGGCGACAGGCGTGATCACGTAGTCCAGGCTCAGGGCGGGCAGCCCGAGCACCCACACGTCGTGGCGCGCGACGACGGTGGCCCCGGCCGGCGCGCGCACGGCGGCGTCCGGGGCGCCCGCGGGCCACACGCGGATCGTCTCGTTCACCGGCAGGCGCAGCGGGAGCCAGGGCGTGACGAGGTAGACGCCCTGGTCGCCGGGCGGGTCGCTCGCCAGCGTCGTGAGGCGGAGGCCGCGGCCGAGCGGCTCGAGGCGGAGCACGCTCGTCAGGTTGGAGAACGGCAGGGGGAAGGCGACGTCCATCGTCGTCTGTCCGCCCTCGACGTGGGTGGCGTAGGCCGCCACGTAGACCGCCTCCCCGGTGCGCGCGTAGGTGCGCACCCAGCCTCGCACGCCCGGGCGGCCGTCGCGGGCCGCGTCCAGGGGCACGATCCGGCTGGCGACCTCGTCGCCGCGCGTCTCCGCGCGCAGCGGCAGGTTCATCTGCCCGACGCGCCGGCTGAACGCCTTGTAGAGCCGCCCGCCCAGCCGGAAGCCGGAGCGCCACGTCGGGCGCACGAGCAGCGCGTGCCCCGCCGTGTCCTCGTAGAAGGCGCGCACGGCCGGGTGGACGCGGTCGGTCGGCAGGTCCGGGCGCCGGTAGACGTCGAGCGAGTCGGCGAGGCCGCGTGGCGGGTCGAGCGGCGCGGCGGGCACGAGCCCCGCGTCGTCGAAGTACCGCGGCCCGACGCGGCCGCGGGCTCGCAGGCGGCTGAACGGGACGCCGGGACGTAACCCGCGGGCGCGAGGGCGCAGGAGCGACCAGGCCACCAGCCCGCCCAGGCCGAACCCCAGGGCGTTGAGGTTGGCGTGCGTGAGCACCATCGTGGGGATGTCGATCACCGCGCGCCCGAGGACCTGCCCGGTCCCGTACGCCGCCGCCAGCCCCATGGCCGCGACCAGCGCCGCGCAGGCGAGGGCGAGCAGCAGGCCGGCGGCGGCCGGGACGCGCGGGGCCAGCCGCGCGATCGTCACGAGCGCCAGCGCGGTGAGCCCGAGCGCCAGCAGCCAGGCCCCGAACGCCTCGAGCGCGGGCGAGAGCGTGATCCCGGCCGCGACGAGCGCCGGCCCCACGACCACGATCACGGCCGCCGCGCGCCACGCGGCCGGCGCCGGGCCCTGGCGCGCCAGAGCCCGGCCGGCGAGGCCGGTGAAGCTCGGGGCGACGAAGGCGGCGTGGTGGAAGTGCGCCGCGGTGAGGAGCACGATCGGCTCCTGGAAGCCGAGCGGCGTGGCGCCGCCGCGAGAGAGCAGCAGCCAGCCGGCGCCGACGGGCAGGTAGAGGAGGGCGGCGTCGAGGCACGCCTCCTCGAGCGGGCGGACCCCGCGCGGGAGGAGGCGCCAGAGGCCGAAGATCGCGGCCAGCCCGGCGAAGCCCAGCCACGGGAGGGCGAGGGCGGCTGCGGCGGGGCCAGGGTCGAGCGCGAACGACGCCGCGGCCAGCGCCGCGCACGGGAGGTGCGCCCGCGCCAGCCAGCGGTAGGACCAGGTCGTCCGGTGGTCGCGGGTCGGCGTGTGGAGGAGCGCCAGGAACCCGGGCACCAGGACGAGCACGGCGAGCAGCACGAGGCGCTCGATCCGCCCCGCCGCCAGGAGCCCGCCTTCGGCGGCCAGGACGAAGCCGAGCCACACGAGGCCGCCCAGGGCCGCGTCGAGGCGCAGGAGGCGCGGCGTCGGGTCGGAGCGCATCACTCGCGCCGGCGGTGCCGCTCGTCGAGTGACGAGGCGCTGGAGCACGGCCCCCCGCGCCCCGTCGACCGGCTCCCTGGCGAGGTCGACGGGGAGGGCGAGGAGCGCGAGGACGTCACCCCCCGATCGTGCGTCGGCGGGCTCCCTGCGGCAAGGGGACGGCCGGTCAGGAGCGCCGGGCGGCGCGGGTGCCAAGGCGTCCGCGGGCGCTGCGCGTCGCACACGAGGCCTGCGCGAGGCGAGCCAGCTCGGCCTCGACCTCGTCCCGGGTCGTCAGGGGCGCGAGGCGCTCGACGAGGTCGCCCAGGGCCTCCAGGTCGAGCCCGGCGAGGCGGCGCGCGAGATCCCGCGGCGCGCGTCCGCGACGGGCGCGCACGAGAGAGAGGACGACGGCGCGGAGGCTCGTCTCTGCCTCGGCGCGACCCTCGGCGCGACCCTCGGCGCGACCCTCGGCGCGACCCTCGGCGCGACCCTCGGCGCGACCCTCGGCGAGGATCTGTCGGTAGACGCTGGACGCCATCAGCTCCTCCCTCGGTATCTTCGCAAACCAGTCGTGGCCCGGGAACGCCCGGCCGGCGAGCAGGGCCAGGGACGCGCGCAGGTCCGCCGCGGCGCGCAGGCGATCGAGCCGCTCGAGCGCCCGTCCGACGTCCTCGGGACGCGCGCGCGCCATCAGCGGGACGAAGGGGAGCAGGCCGACCTCGCCCGACGCCGCCTGCGCGGGCCCGTCGAGCTCCCATACGTTCAGGGACGCGAACCGACACTCCACCCGCTGCCCGCCGGCGAGCTCGAAGCAGGCCGTGTCTCGCGCGCGGCCGCGGCGCCGCCCGCGCCGCAGGTAGACGATCAGCACGAGCGCGTCGCGCGCCCTGCGCCGGGCCCTCCGCGCGGCGCGCCGCTCCTGGTCCTGCGCCCTGGCCCAGCCGAACAGCGCCCGGTCGACGCTGTCGTGCCGCGGCTCGTGCTCGACCTCGACGACGAGCAAGAACGACGCCCCTCGCCGACGACCTCGAGCAGGCCGTCGGCGGTCCGGGGGGTCGGCGCGAGCTCCTTGTCGACCGGCGCGACCCGCCGCAAGGGCCCCAGGCCCAGGCCGCGCCGCAGCAGGTCGGCGGGGAGCTCCCGCAGGACGGCCTTGGCTGCCAGGTCGTAGTCACCCACCTCTCCGCCTCTCACCCCCGAGGCGAACAGGAGGCTAACTTGCGGATCCGACATCGCCGGTCAGGGTTCGCCCGTGCCCCTGGGACCGACATCCCCGGTCACGGCCGCCGCAGCCGCGCCAGCGCCCGGCGCGCGCGCTCGGCCGGCAGGAGCGCCGGGTCCTCGTCGGCGAGCGCCTCGCGCGCCAGGGCGGCGCCCCTGACGTGGGCCGCGAAGGTCCGGCGCAGGTCCGGGTCGGGCTCCTCGGCGATCCGCTCGATCTCGGCGAGGCCGTAGCGCGCGTCGCCCTCGGCGGCGGCGAGGAGCAGGACCGCCGCGAAGAACCGCGCCGGGTCGGCGCCGGCGAGCAGGTCGTCCTCGAGACGCAACGCCGCCACCTCGCGCAGCTCGGCCTGGGCCGCGAGCGCGTCGGGCGTCAGGTGGGCCGCCGCCCCCCGGCCCGCGCGGCGCTCGACCGCCAGGCGGTCGACGTAGACGGTGAGCCCCTGCCGCCGCGCCAGCGGCAGCGGCCAGGGGCGCCCGGCGCGCAGGGCGGCGTGGGTGGCCACGTCGGGGAGGAGGAGGCCCTCGTGCTCGACGCGCCGCCAGCGGACGGGCCGCCCAAGGAGCTCGCGCGCGAGGCCGGCGCGCCGCGCCGTGACGCGGGCCAGCGCCAGGTCGACCTCGAGCGTGGACGGCACGGCCGGCGGCAGGAAGACGACCTCGTGCGCGAGGAGGACGTCGCGCGCCGCCTCGACGGCCCGCGCGTCCACCCCGGTGCCCACCGGCGCCACCTCCAGGTCGGCCAGCCGCGCGCGCAGGTCGTCCCACGCGGCGCGCAGCTCGTCTGGCGCTGGCGGCGCGCCCGCGTGGAGGTCGTGGTGCAGGCGCAGGGCCCGCACGAGCGCCAGCGTGAGCCGCTCGGCCTGCGCCGGCGTCGCGTCGACGCGCGGGCCGAGGCAGCCGGCGAGGGCGAGGAGGAGGAGGAGGAGGAGCGTGACCCGTCCAGGCCGCGAAGCAACCCACGGACTCGCCACGGAGGACGCCGTGGAGGGCCTCCGTGGAGGCCGGTCTCCAGGGGCTCCTCCTCCGTGTCCTCCGTGTCCTCCGTGGTTCATCCCTCGTCGATCAGAACGCCGCGAACACGACGCCGAGGAAGCTGTTGATCGGCGCCTGCTCGCGCAGGTCCTCGACGCTCTCGCGCAGCTCCTTGAGCAGGCTCCGCGTCTCGCGGTAGATCGCGTCGTCGTTGAGGAACGCGGCGATCGTCCCCTGGCCCTGGTTCACGCGGTGGAGCGTGTCGGCCAGCTCGCCCGACGCGCGCTCGGCGTTCTTCAGCAGCCCCTGCAGGTCGCCGACCGAGGCGTTGGCCGTGTCGAGGAGCGCCGTCACCTTGGTCAGGCTCTCCTGCGTCTTGAGGTTAAGCTCGTCGAGCCGCGCCAGCGCCCCCCGCGCGTCGCGCAGGAGCCCCGTGGCCTCGTCGGCCAGCGCCTCGTCGCGCAGGAGCCGCCCGAGCGTCCCCTCGCCCTGCTCGGCGCGGCGCACGATCGCCGCCGTCCCCTCGGCCGCCGCGCGGACGTCGTCGGCGAGCTTCGGGTCACGCAGGGCCGCGCCGACGAGGCCCTGGCCCTCGTCGAGCTCGCCCGCCACGCGCGACAGGCGCGCGACGGCGGCCGCCGCGTCCTCGGCGAGCTGCCCGTCGGTCACCAGCCGGCCGGCGAGCCCCTCGCCCCGGTCCACGCGCGCGACCACGCGGTCGACCGTCTCGAGCGTCGTCGTGGCCTGGGCCACGAAGCGCTCGACCTTCTCCACCACGCCGTCGACGCGCCCCTGGAGCTCGCTCAGCTGGGTCGTGATCGAGCCCTGGGCCCCCGCCGCGACCTCCTGGCGGTGGGTCAGCCGCGCCTCGCTCGTGCCCGGCGACAGCTCCACCTTCGTCGACCCGAGCAGCGGCGGCTCGACGATCGTTGCCACGGCGTCCTGCCGTACGCTCCGCGCGAAGCGCGGCGCCACCTGGCAGGTGACGAGGACCTGGTTGTCCGCCGTGAGCTGGATGTCCGACACCTCGCCCACCTGGATCCCCTGCATGAGCACGGGCGCCCCGGCCTGCAGGCCGCTGCCGTTCTTCGTCGTGAAGCGGAACGAGGCCCCGCCGATCAGGCCGCGCTCGCGCGTCTTCATGTAGCCGCCCACGAGGACGAGCCCCACGGCGGCGCAGAGGAAGGCCCCGACGGCCAGCTCCTGGCGGACGACGGTCGAGCGCATCATGGGGCCTCCTCCTCCTCCTCGGGGTCGAGCCGCGGCATGACCCCGTCGATCATGATCGTCTCCTCGCCCGCGAGCGGCCCGACGGGCACCTCGAGCGAGGTCCTGGCGAGGTCCGGCCGCCGCGCCGGCCGCGGCGGCGGGGGCGCCGCCGGGACCACACCGTCGAGGACGATCGTCGTCTCGGCGTCGAGCGGCGGGGTCGGGATGTCGAGCGAGGTGCGCGCGAGGTCGACGGCCGGCCGCGGCCGCGGCGGCGCCGGTGGCGGCGCGACGCCCTCGAGGACGAGGGTGGCCTCGGCGTCGAGCGCGCCCGGATCCGAGCCGGAGGCCAGCGCCATGAGCTCGTCGTCGGACCCGGCGACGACGATCCGCTCGCTGTCGGCGGCCGCCGCGCCCACGCGCCCGCTCTGCCGCGCCCCGCGCGCCTCGCCGACGCACGCCTCGAACGCGGCCTTGACCCGCGGGTCCTGGTAGAGCTGGCGCCGGTGGCCGTAGTCGAGGACGCGGCCGCCCTCGAGCACGGCCACCCGCTCGGCCACCTGGAAGATCGCCGGGTCCGTCTCCGACACGAGGAGCCACGTGACCCCCTCGCCCGTGTTGAGCTCGAGCACCAGCTCGAACAGCCGCTTCCAGTCGGGCATCTCCAGCCCCTCGAAGAAGCGGTCGACGATCACCAGCTCGGGGTCGAGCGCCAGCGCCCGCGCGAACGCGGCCAGCCGCCGCCCGCGCACGCTCACCTGCCAGGGGAAGCGGCCCGCGTCCTCGGAGAACCCGGCCAGCTCGAGCAGCCGGGCCACCTGCACGTCGAGCTCGCGCCCGGCGAGCCCGCGGTGGTAGCGCAGCGGCAGGGCGACGTTGTCGCGCACGCTCATGTTGACCAGCAGCGCCCCGCCCTCGAGGACGACGGCGCACCGGCTCCGGAAGCGCAGGTCGTCGCCGTAGCGCATCGCGTAGACGTCCTGCCCGTCGAAGCGCACCCCGCCGCTCGCCGGGGGCAGGAGGCCGGCGGCGACCTTCACGAGGGTCGACTTCCCGCCCGACGCGTCGAGCGACACGACCGCCGCCACCTCGCCGCGCTGCACGTCGAGCGTCACGCCGCGCAGGAGCGGCGCCCCGGGCGCGTAGCCGCACGTGACGTCCTCGAGCGCCAGGAGCCCCGCCGCGCCGCTCACGCCAGCACCGAGAGCGCGCTGTTGAGGACGAGGCACAGCCCCATGGCGCGCACGACGGCGCGGGTGGTCGCCTGCGGCACCTCGCGCGGCGACGCCTGCACCGAGTAGCCCTCGCGCACGGCGACGAGGACGATCGCCGCGCCGAAGACGAGCCCCTTGACCAGCGCGAGCGAGAGGTCGCGCGCGCTCACGGCGTCGAGGACCGCCGCCAGCGTGAACGGCAGCGGGACGAGCGCCTTGCTCACGGCGTAGCCCAGGCCGGCGCCGACGGCCACGCCGAAGACGTTGAGCGCCAGCGTCGCCACGACGCCGCCGACGAGGCGCGGGACCACGAGGAAGTGCTCGAGCGGCATGCCCATGGCCAGGAGCGCGTCGAGCTGGCCCGTGAGCTTCATGCTCGCCAGCTCGACGCAGATCGCCGTGCCGGAGCGGCCGATCACGACCACGGCGACCATCAGCGGGACCACGTCCTTGACGAGGATGTGCGCGGCCGTGGACGCGGCGAACTCCGCGGGCAGGTAGGCGTTCGCCTCCATGATGATGAGCGTGCCGAGCGCCAGCGCGGCGAGGCTCACGAGCGGCAGCGCCTGCACGCCCGTGAAGCGCACCTGCTTCGCGCACTGCTCGGCCACGACGCGGGCGCCCCGGGCGCGGGTGAACAGCGGCACGACGACCAGCGCCCCGTAGAGGAGCGACAGGAGGTCGACGGCCGCGCGCACGAAGCCGAGCGCCTGCGCGCCGAGCCAGCGGACCGGCCGCAGGGGCGCGGGGAGCGGCGTCACCACTCGATCGCCCACAGCAGCCGGGTCCGGGACGTCCCGTCGGGCCGGGTCGTCCGGCCGAAGAGCCCGCCGAGGATGTCCCAGCGCGTGCCCTCGGGGCCCTCGCGCAGGCTGAAGGCCCCCAGCAGCAGGTCGAGCCACGCCCGCCCCTCGCCGTCCTTGCCCCAGCGGAACACGCGCCACAGCGGCTCGAGGATCGTGTTGAAGTTGAGCAGCGGGTCCTCGAACCACAGCGGCGCGGGGAAGCGCACCTCGAAGCCGCCGTCGTGCTTGCTCGTCCAGCGCAGGAGCGGCCACACCGAGGTGCGCACGTCCTCGCCGCGGCCGTCGGTGTACTGGCGGTGCATGCGCCAGAAGAGCGGCAAGGCCCACAGGCGCCGGTCGACGTACTCCTCGGTCTCCTGCACCTCGCGCCGCCCGAGCGGCCAGAGGAGGAAGTGGCGCGTGTAGCCGCCGCGCTGCCTGTAGCCGAAGAACGGCCACAGGTCGAGCCGCTCGTGCTCCGGGCCGCTGCCGCGGACGAAGAACGGGAACGGGAGGCGCCACTCGCGGTAGCCGGTCTTCTTGTCGTGCCACCAGCGGAAGAACGGCCACAGGACGACGTCGTCGTCGCGCCACCCGCTGCGCGTCCGGCCGAAGAGGGGGAACAGGACCAGCGACTCGAAGCGGTTGCGCGAGTTGGTCCCGTCGTTCGCCCAGTGCAGCAGCGGCCACAGCACCGACGTGCGGTCGTAGACGAGGTTGCCGTCCTCGTCCCGCTTCTGCTGCCGTCCGTAGAAGGGGAGCACCCGGAAGCCGCTCGCCCCGCCGCCCGAGGTCCAGGAGATCAGCGGCCACAGCACGTGGTGCGTCTCCATGTCGCGGTCGCGCGTCCAGGCGTAGAGGGGGAACAGCACCCCGACGACCTCGTCCTTGCCCAGGAGGCCCTTGAGCGTCCCGCCGAAGGGGAACAGGTAGAGGTACGACCCCTCGACCGGGTGCGTGCCCGTGAACATGAACGGGAAGACGATCGTGTCGTCGTCCGGAAAGCCGTCCGGATCGATGCGCTGGGTCCGCTGGTAGACGGGGTAGAGGCGCACCCTGCGCGACGTGGGGGTGCGCTCGTAGAGGCCGAGCGGGAAGAGCGCGTGGCCCTCGACGCGCTCGCCGTCGGCCGTGCCGCGGGCCTGGACGAGCGGCCTGAGGCCGACGTCGAAGTCCCACTCGACGCGCCGCTCGCCCGCGCGCATCGGCGCGGGCTCGAGGTCCTGCTCGTACAGGGGCGGCAGGGCGAAGCTGTGGCAGCCGGCGAGGAGGAGGGTCAGGAGGCCGGCGAGGAGCACGGCGCAGCCGCCGCCGCGCCGGGGCGCCCAGTCGTCGAGCGCGACCGCCTTGCCGAGGAGGAGCGCCTCGCCCGGCGTGATCCCGCGGCGGGCCGCCTCGGCGCGCGCCGCGTCGGCCTGCGCGACCGGGAGGCGCCCGCCGGCGACGAGGGCCTTGAGCTTCGTCTGGTGCCGCTGCGGGTCGGGCGGGTCGACGTCGCGCACGAACAGGCAGGGGACGGCGCCCAGCTCCAGGCGGGCCTCGGGCGGGAGCTTGCGCGGCGCGTTCGGGGCCAGGCGCTCGCCGTCGATGAAGGTGCCGTTCTTGCTGCCGAGGTCCTCGACCTCCGGGGCGCCGTCGCGCCAGGCGATCCGGGCGTGCTCGGCCGAGACGCTGCGGTCGACGACGACGACGTCGCAGCGCGGGTCGCGCCCGATCACGGTCACGAGCCGCCCGAGCGGGTGGAGCGACACCTCGCCCGGCCGCGCCGCCCCCTCGCCGCCCTCGGACGCCGCGCCCGTGCCGCCGGTCTCGCGCAGGGTGCAGGCGATCAGGCGCGCGCGGGCGGCGCGCGGCGCGACCGCGTCGCCGCCGCCCGCGTCGCTCGAGTCGGCGAGCAGGTGCGCCTGGATGACGTGGCTGGCGTCGGCCGACCCGGCGCTGGCGCTGTGCGCGGGTGTGGCGGGGGCGAGGCGCGAGAAGCGCAGCCGGTCCTCCCAGGCCTCTCGCAGCCACGTCGCCAGCGGGAGCGCCCCGAGGCCGCCGTCGGTGAGCTCGAGCCGCGGCAGGCGCAGGTCGGCGCGCGACGGGAAGGGGTGCAGGAGCTCGGGCGGGACGCTCCCGGGGTCGAAGCCGGAGAAGAACCAGAGCCCCAGGCGCTCGCGGTCGAACAGCTCCAGGCCCATGTGGAAGCGACGGCCCAGGGGCTCGGCGCTGACGACGCACAGCCAGTAAGGGCGCGCCGGGTCGTCGCCGGGCGCGCGGAAGCACAGCCACCGGGCGCGGCGCGCAGGTCCGTCCAGCCCGGCGACCTCGTGGATCACCGTCTGGAAGGCGACGGGGGGGTAGGCGATCAGCCGGCGGACGACCTCGACGCGCGGCTCGAGCGCCGGGTCCTGCCCGGGACCCGGGTCGAACGCCTGGTACGGGACGTGGCGCCACGCCCCCTCCGGCGTGCGGCCGAGGAGCCACGTCCACGGGTCGTGCGGCCCCACCCCGGTCCCCCCCTCGATCGCGCCCCGTCGCCGGGGATCGGGGGCGCACTATACCGGGGTCTCGGGAGCCGCGCAGCCAGGGCCGAGGGTCACGACGCCAGCGACGCCTCGCCCTCGCGGGCGGCCTGGGCCCGGTGGAGCGCGTCGGCCCGCGCGACGCGCGGGTCCTTGCCCAGCTCCTCCAGCGCCCGCGCCGTCAGGCGGTAGGAGCCCCGGCGCGTCCCGCGCTCGAGGAGACCGTGGCGCTTGCAGAGCACCTGGGACATGAGCCCCCCGAGCGAGCCCGGGGCCTCGACGCCGCGCGCGCGGCGGAAGGCGGCCCGGAGGAGGTCCTGGTCGAGCTCGGCCACGCCGCAGTGCTCGCGCAGGAAGTAGGCGACGAGGAGCACGCGTCGCCACTTCCGCACCGCGGGCACCTCGCGCAGGAAGCGCGACAGCCCCGACGTCCGTGGCGCCGGGGGCTGGGCGGCCGTCGGCCGCCCCGGGCGCCGGGCGAGGTCGCGCAGGCTCTCGACCCGTCCGACCGCGCGGCGAGACAGGGCGTAGGCGCCGCGGCGCGCGCGCTCGAGCCAGCCGCGGCGCGCCAGGTGCGGGAGCGCCGGGGGGCGCTCGGGCCGGCCGGCCGCCCCGAGGACGCGCGAGAGGTCGGCGTGCGTGAACGCCTCGAGCCCCCGCACGCGCGTCAGGTAGTAGCCCGCGACGAGGGCCGCCGTGCCGGCCGCCGACAGGTCGCGGCTGCCCCGGGTGGCTCCTCCGGGGAACACGGCCGACCAGAAGGCCGCGACCTGCGCCGGGTCCTCGTCGCGCTCCTCGCCGCCTGCGGGCGCGCCGCCGCCCGACAGCAGGCGGCGGATCTCGTCGGCGTGGGCGAAGAACGCGTCGGCGTCGCAGCGCAACGTGACGGTGCCGTCGTCGTTGAGGCTCAGGGCCAAACGGGGCTGCATGACGCGCTCTCGGGCCTCGGAGGCCGCCTCCGCGGCTCCCCGACCACTGTTGCCCGGCCACCCCGGTTCGTCAAACCCGGCCGCGACGACGTAAGTCCTTACGCGGCAGAAAATCGCTCGGGCCGGCCCCTTGCTTTGGCGGCCGATCGGGGTCAATCTAGCGGCGCCGGCCGGTGTCGGTCGGCGGAGGGCCCGCAATGTCGCAGCCTGAGCTCGAGCTCGCGCTGATGAAGCTCCTCTCGATGAAGCACTTCCCCCTCAAGCCGCCCCGGCCGAAGCTCAACGTGGGCAAGCTGGCCGAGGCGCTCAAGCGGCTGGGGACGGAGACGGAGGTGCCGCCCCTGTTCGAGGCGCTGTGCACGCTCAAGGGGCGCGGGCTCGCCAATACGGAACCCAAGATCATCCTCAAGGAAGAGATGACCACCGCCCTGTTCGAGGCCTGGCTCACCCCGCTGGGGAGCACGGAGCTGCAGAAGCGCCTCGCAGGGGCCTAGCGGGCGGCCGAGCGCCGCCGCCCCTCACAGATGATGGAGACTGATTGAGCCTTCCCGACGACGCGATCCGCCGGATCGCGCTCCTGATGGACTTCGAGAACATCGTCCTCGGCCTGCCGTCATCGGCCAAGTTCCGGCCGAAGGCGATCCTCAGCCGCGTGCTCGACCTGGGCAAGGTCGTGATCAAGCGCGCCTACGCCGACTGGTCCCGCTACGACAACCACAAGGTCAAGCTGCACGAGCTGGGCTTCGACCTGCTGGAGATCCCCAAGCGGGCCATGACCGGCAAGAACGCCGCCGACATCCGCATGGTCGTCGACGCCATGGACGTGGTGATCTCGAAGGAGCACGTGGACACGTTCGCCCTGGTCACGGGCGACAGCGACTTCACCCCGCTCGCCGCCAAGCTGCGCGAGCTCGACAAGCGGGTGATCGGCATCGGCGTCAAGGACTCGACCAGCAAGCTGCTGATCGACGCCTGCGACGAGTTCATCTTCTACGACGAGCTCGACGACGTGTCGGTGGCCGAGGTCACGGAGCGGCTGGCCCTCCCGGTGGCCGAGAAGGCCCGGGCGGCGAAGGGCGGCGGCGGCGCCGCCGCGAAGCCCGACGACCGCCGGCGCGCCGAGGGGCTGTACCTGCTCCTCGAGACCACGCGCAGCCTCCTGCGCGAGTACGACACGCTGTGGGCGTCGATGGTCAAGCAGACGATCATGCGCAAGCAGCCCGCGTTCAGCGAGTCGTACCACGGCTACCCGACGTTCACGGCCATGATCGAGGACGCGGTGAAGCTCGGGATCCTCAAGGCCGCCCGCGACGAGAAGAGCGGGAACTGGAAGATCACGGGGATCGGCGACCAGGCGCTCGCCCTCCTCTCCACGTCGCGGCGCTCCGCGGGCAAGGAGACCAAGGAGAAGGAGAAGGCCGCCTCGTCCTGACGGGGCGGTCTGCGCACGGCGTGGCGCCGAAGGGCGCCACCCGTCGGCGGAGCATCAAGCGGATATAAACCTTCTGTTGGCGGCATGTTGCCCGTGCAGGATTCGGGAAACGGTCGCGCCCAGGATGCGCGTGCGCCCGTCGTGCGCGGTGCTGTAGGCTGGAACTCCAGAAACTAACGCGTCGTGTCGTGCGGCATGCCAGGTGCTCTCTCTCGGGCGCCTCGGGAGGGCTCCATGCGCACGCGCCTCGTCGTCTTCACCCTGGTCCTGGCCGGCGTCGCCGGCTGCAACGACGGAAGCAAGCAGGGCAGCCGCAAGCAGGCCGCGGCGGCCGCCGCCGCGGTCACGACGGGCGGCGGCGGCACGACGGTCCCGAGCAGCGGGACCGGCGCGCCGGGCGTCGACGCGCCGCAGGTGACCGGGCTCGCCCCCGGCTCGGGCCCGCTCGACGGCGGGACGACCGTGGTCATCAGCGGGTCGAACTTCGCGAAGTCGAACGCCGGGCAGACGCTCGTGCTCTTCGGCAACGCCGCCGTCGCCGCGACCCCGACGAGCGACACCGAGCTGCAGGTGACGGCGCCGGCGCACACCCAGGCCGGCCCGGTCGACGTCCGGGTCGTCAACGACCTGGGCGTCGCCACGCGCGCCGGCGGCTTCACCTACACCCCGCGCGCGCCGTCGGTCGCGTTCGTCCCCGCGGTCGGCTCGAGCGACCTCGCGACGCAGCGCGGGACCCGGATCCGCCTGAGCGTGAAGGGGCTGCCGCCGCTGACCGCGGCCGCGCAGGTGGACTTCGGCGGCACGGCGGCGACCGAGCTCACGCTCGTCGACGCCGAGACGATCGTGGCCGAGGTCCCCTTCGGGCTCCCGCCCGGCGCCACCGCGATCACCGTGCGCGAGGGCGGGGCGTCGGCGACGACCCAGGGCTTCCGCGTCCAGGGGGCGCTGACCTATGGCGACCTCGTGATCAACGAGGTGCTGTTCGACCCGGGCTCGACGGACCCGAACAACGACGGCGTGCCGAGCGCCGGGAGCAACCAGAGCGACGAGTTCATCGAGATCGTCAACACGACCGCGGACCCGGTCGACCTGACCTTCGTGGTCCTGTGCGACCAGGTGGGCACGACCACGCCGAACCCGTCGAACCCGATCCACACGTTCCCGAACCCGACGACCCTCCCCCCGGGCGGGGCGCTCGTCGTCTTCGCCGGCGGCACGCCGCTCGAGTTCGCCGCCCGCCACGCGTCGGGCCACGCGCAGGCCTCGACGCACGGGGCGCTGAACCTCTCGAACAGCGCCTCGACCGTCGAGACGCTGTCGCTCGAGGACCGCTCGGTCTTCCCCGTGGTGCTCGTGTTCAGGGCCGAGCTCTCCACGCCGGGCGCCGGGATCTCGCTCGTCAACCGCAACGACGGCCAGCGGATCACCTCGAACCCCGCCCGCGCCGCGGATTACGAGCAGCACCCGGCCCGCCCGCACGGGCAGGGCACGGTGCGGCACAGCGCCGGGACGAAGAAGGACGGCAGCCCCTTCTGACGACCGTGGCGTCTTGACCCAACCCTCACGCTGAACGGCGCTTGGCGCGCTGATTCGGCTGGGGGTCGCGGCCGGGCGGTGCTATAACGCCGTTGGCGCATCACGTCTCGCGGGGGGCCTCCCATGACCGTCTCACGCCTGTCCGTCGCCGCGCTCGCCATCACGCTGCTCGTCATCGGCGGCTGCAACACCGGCTCGCGGAAGGGGCCGCGGACGTCGTTCGGCCCCCAGCCCGGCCCGGGCGGCGGCACGCTGAACGTCACGCGCGTGGCCAACCCGAACACGGCCCTCCTGGGCACCGTGATCAACGCGCTGGTCCTGCGGATCGAGAACACCAGCACGACGAGCGTGGCCTCGCTCGGGTCGCTCACGGTGACCGCGTCCGGCACGGTCGACGAGTCGACCGTCCTGACCACGGCGACCCTCCGCCACGACCTGAACCTCAACGGGCAGGTCGACCAGAACGACCCCCAGCTCGCCAACGTCCCGGCGCCGGCCTTCGCGGCCGCCAACGGGTCGGTGACGTTCAACCTGAACCCGCCGCTCCAGATCCCGATCCTCGACGCGGTGCAGGTGATCGTGACGGTCGAGACCGTCGCCAGCACCGGCGCGCCGGCGCAGACGGCGTTCGTGGGGCAGACCGTGATCCTGGGCGTGAACGGAGCCGGCGACGTGGGCCTCGCCTACGGCAACGCCACGGCGCCGGCCACGGCGACCTTCCCGCTCACGGGCGACGCGGTGACGCTGGGGATTGGCACGCACCTGCTGATCAGCGAGGTGAACTACATCACCGTCGGCGAGTTCATCGAGATCTTCAATCCAACGCCCGAGACCATCGCGCTCGACGACTACTACCTGTCCGACTTCACGCAGGACGTCGCCGCGGGCGTCACGAGGACGCAGTTCTATTACCTCCTTCCGACGGGGCAGAATTTCGGGCCGAACGCGAACGACTTCGTGGTCCGCTTCCCGGCCGGAGCCACGATCGCGCCCGGAGAGTTCCAGGTCATTGCCGTCGACATGAACCCGAACAATGGCTTCTCGAACTTCTTCCCCAACGTGACCCCGACCTATGGACTTCGCAACGTCGTGGCGCCGGCGCAGCAGATGCGCATCTTCCAGCTGGGTGCCTGGGTCGCTGGGAACGTCCCGGGGAACGGAGAGCTGTTGACCAACAATGGGGAAGTCCTGTTCCTGTTCACCTGGAACGCGCAGGCCCAGCCGCCGACGAGCCTCATCACGGACGTCGACATGGTCGCCTGGGGCAACACGGGTGACGGCACGCCGACGGGCAACCAGGGGAACGTGGAGAAGTCGGGCGTGACCGTGAACGGCGAGACCTATGCCCAGGAGACCCCTCTGGCCACCCAGGACGCGAGGCGCTTGCGGCCCGCTGTCGGCGGCGGCTCCGGCCTGTCGATGCAGCGTCAGAACTACATCGAGGCCGGCGAGGTGCAGAACGGCACCGCCAACGGCACGAACGGTCAGGACGAGACGTCCGAGGACTGGAACGCGAACTTCAACCACGCCACGCCGACGCCCGGCGGCCCCTGATCACCCTCGACCGCCCCGCCCGGGCCGGCTAGAACCATCCCGGCGTGAGGGGACGGCTCGACGACGAGATCGCGGCGGCGGAGCGTGAGGCCCGGGCGGGGCGGGGCGACCCCGCCCTGCTCGTGCGGCTGGCCCAGCTGTACCTGCGCGCCGGACGCCTCGAGCCGGCCCGAGCGGCGCTGCTCGACGCGCGGGGGCGGCTGAGCCCCGTCGCCGAGGGCGAGGACGGGTCGGTCGACCTGGCGCGGCTGTGGGACGAGGTCGACGACCTCCTGCAGCAGGTCGAGCGCGACCTCGCGGCCAGCGGCCGCGACGCGCAACGGCTCGACCTCGTGGCCCGGCTCGAGGGCGACGGGCTCTCGCGCGAGGAGCACGCGGAGCTGATCCGGCTCGAGCTCGAGGCGGGCCTCCCCCTCCACCCCGAGCCCGCGCGGTGCCCCGCCTGCCGCGGCGCGCTGGCCGAGGACGACGACGGCCCCGGCGTGCGCTGCGCCCGCTCGGGCCGCGACGGCGACCTGTGCCGCCACGTCGACGCGCGCGACCTCTACCGCTGCGGCCGCTGCGGGCTCGTCGTGCGCGCCTGGAGCGCCGAGGCGCAGGGCCGGCTCAAGCGCCTCGACCCGCACGAGCCCCCGCTCGGCCGCCTGACCCGCTCGCGCTGCCCCCTGTGCAACGGCCCGGTCGCTGACTGGTCGCAGCACGCCCTGCGCTGCCCCAAGCGCGACCAGGGTCCCCTCCCGCGCTGCCCTGTCTGCCGCCAGCGCGGCCTCCACGCGCGGACGCTGTCCTGCCCGCGCTGCGCGGGCGAGGTGGCGACGGTCCCCTGCCTCGAGGGGGCGAGGTGGCCACGCCCATAGCGGGGCCACCTCGTCCGTGAACGCCCTGCCACTCACGGCGTCCGGAACAGCTCTGCGCTGCCTCTCGCGCTCACCGCGGGCCCATCCGTCCAGACGCCGAACGGACTTGCGCAACTCCTTTGGCAGCCAGACCATCCCGCACGCGACCGCTGGCGACGCCGGGCCTGGCTGGATACCATGTGGAGATGATCACGCGTCCGGAGCGCACGAACATGACCCTAAAAAGGTCCTGCTCGTGAGGGCGTTCATCCTCGTGGCGGACGCGCTCTCCGCGCACGACGACAACACCTTCAGCCTCCTGCGCGGTGGGGTGACCGAGTTCACGCTGCCCCGGTCGGAGACGGGCCTCGAGCTGCGAGCAGGGGTGGTCGTGCGGATCGCCGGCAGCGCCGTCGATGCCGGGAGCCACCTGTTCTGGCTCGTGCTCGTCGATTCGAAGCAGCAGGAGGTCGCCGCAGGCGTCTCGGGTCGCTTCGCGTTCGGCGTCGAGGGCGGCGTCGCTCAGTTCGCGTCGAACGTCGTGATCCCGCTCCCGGGGGAAGGCAGATACGAGCTCGTCGCCAAGGTCGATGACAGACCGGTGGACCGGTGGCCTCTGACCGTGACGGACGAGCGAGGGGGAGCCGAGTGAACTGCACGAAGCGCTCGCGAGGCGCGCCGAATCTCGCCAGGATCGAGCTCGTCCAGCGACCGATCGCGCAGGTGCTCCTCTACGCGGAGGTCACGTCTCGATCGAGGACGGACGCGACGAGGATCGAGGTCGAGGAGGACGTCGAGTTCGACCTGACCCCCGACCTCCTCGAGGCCTTGAAGGAGAAGTTGACGCCTGACGACGACTACCTCGAGCCGCCGGCGCATCCCGCGGGTGCGTGACGTTCGCGCAGTGGGAGCTCTGGGAGGTCACGTGGCGCCACGAAGACGGCGGGTCGAAGCCACGCCCGGCGCTGCTGATCTCGAAGCCCGACATGATCGCGCGGGGTGACCTGCATTTCCTGAAGCTGTCGACCAGGTGCTACCCCGCCGTGCTCTCGATCGAGATCGCGCCGGGAGGGCCGCTCTGGGACGGCACCGGGCTGCGCGTGACCAGCTACCTGTATCCGGAGGTCCAGACGTTCGCCGCCTCCGACGCGCTCATGCGTAGGGGGCGCGCCAACCCGGCTCTCCAGCGAGCCGTCGTGCAGTTGATCGCGGTGCACGCTCGCCGGCGGCGCGGTTGATCGATCCGCGCCTCGCACCAGGAGACGCTCACCGCCGCGCCGCGCGCCGCCGCGGCCGCAGGCGGGCCCGCAGGTCCGTGGCGTTGCGCACGGCGTGGCCGTGCAGGTCGTTGTTGAAGTAGACGTACACGTCCCGGCCCCGCGCGCGGTGCGCCTCGACCCGGCGCGCGGCCTCGTCGAGCGCCGCGTCGTCGTAGGCGCCGTCGTACCACCGGCCGCCGTGGTAGCGCAGGTAGGTCCAGTCGGCCGTGACGACGTCGGGATGGTTGGGGAGCATGTCGTGCAGGCAGAGCGCCACGCCGCGTTCGCGGAGCACCCGGTAGACCGGCTCGCACAGCCACGAGGGGTCGCGCAGCTCGACCGCCCAGCGCACCCTGCGGCCCTGGCCGGACGTCGCCACGTCGAGGAAGCGGGCCAGCCGGTCGACCTGCACCTTCCAGCGCGGCGGCAGGTGCACGAGGACCGGGCCGAGGGTGTGCTCGAGCTCGAGCGCGCGCTCGAGGAAGCGCCCGACCGTCTGCGCGGGGTCGAGGAGCTTCTTCATGTGCGTGCCGAAGCGGTTGAACTTGACCGCGTAGAGGAACCCCGCCGGCGCCTGCCGCCGCCAGGCGGTGAACGTGGCCGCCTCGGGCAGCCGGTAGAAGGTGTTGTTCACCTCGACCGTGTCGAAGCGGCCAGCGTAGAAGTCGAACCACTCCGCCGTGCGCAGGCCCTCGGGATAGAACACGCCGCGCCAGTGGCGGTACTGCCACCCCGACGTGCCGACGCGCGCGTCACCCCTCGCGCGAGAGGAGCGCCTCACGCGGCCTCGCCGGGGCGGGCCGACGTCCGCTGCTCCTCGCGTGCCCGTGCCCGCCCGGCAGGTGGCGCATGACCCGACGTGGGGGGGAGGGCGTCGCTCGCGCCAGCGGGCACGGGCACGGGCACGGGCACGGGCACGGGCACGAAGGAGAGGACTCGCACTACGCGGCGTCCTTGCGCTGGCCCGGCCGCTCCGGCTCGTCGCCTTCGGTGTAGTAGTCCAGGCCCGTGTGGTGCAGGACCTCCTCGCCCGCCAGCGTGCGCAGCGTGTTGGTGAGCTTGAGGTGCTGCGCGAACAGGTCGTGCAGGGGGCGCAGCCCCGGCCGGGCGATCGGCGACTTGAAGTAGAAGCTCAGCCACTCCTGGATCCCGACCAGCCCGGCGCGGGCGGCGAGGTCGAGGAGCAGGACCAGGTCGAGGACGACCGGCGCGGCGAGGATCGAGTCGCGGCAGAGGAAGTTGACCTTGATCTGCATGGGCTGCCCCAGCCAGCCCACGATGTCGATGTTGTCCCAGCCCTCCTTCTGGTCGCCGCGCGGCGGGTAGTAGTCGATCCGCACCTTGTGGCAGTAGTCGCCGTAGAGCTCGGGGTAGAGGTCGTCGCGCAGGATCCCGTCCAGCACCGAGCGCTTGGTGACCTCCTTGCTCCTGAAGTTCGCGGGCTCGTCGAGCACCTCGCCGTCGCGGTTGCCGAGGATGTTCGTCGAGTACCAGCCGCGCAGCCCGAGCATGCGCGCCTGCAAGGCGGGCGCCAGCACGGTCTTCATCATCGTCTGGCCGGTCTTGAGGTCCTTGCCGGCGACGGGCACGCGCAGCCGCGCCGCCAGCGCCTGCAGGGCGCGCGCGTCGACGCTCGGGTTGGGCGTGCCGTTGAACACGGGCACCCCCTCCTGCACGGCGGCGTAGGCGTAGAGGAGCGACGGGGTGACGGAGGGGTCGGTCCGGTCGAGCGCCGCCTCGAGCGCGTCCAGGTCGTCGAGCGCCGGGCTCGCCTCCTGGTGCGCCTCGGTGCTCAGGAGCTGCGCCATGACGAGGCGGGTGGCGCCGGTCGCGGCGCGGAACGCGCGGATGTCGCCGCGCAGCTCCTCGATCACCTCGCGATGCGCGCCGCGCTTCACGTGCCGGGGGGCGATCCGCCGCACGACGTCGTGGCGGAACGCGGCCGGCCAGGCGGTCGCCGCGCGCAGGTCGTCGCGGGCCGCCTCCAGCAGGTCGGCCGGGAGCACGTCGGAGTGCCGCGCCGCCTCGTAGGCGTCGGTCTCGACGGGGTCCCAGCCGCCGAACACGAGGTCGTCGAGCCCGGCCAGCGGCACCAGCTCCTTGATCGGCACCTCGCGCGGCGCGGTGCGCTTGCCCAGGCGCAGGCGCTGGAGCTGCGTGAGCGAGCCGATCGGCAGGGCGCGGCCGCGCCGCGCCAGGGCGACCCCGGCGATGAACGTGCTCGCCACCGAGCCGAGGCCAGGGATGAGCACGCCGAGCTTGCCCCGGGGCTCCTGGATCGTCGTGCGCTCGCTCATGGTCGTCTCCTCACGCCGCCGCCGCGCCCAGGCGCCGCGCCAGCCGCGCGGCGTAGCCGCGGCCGGCCGCCTCCAGCCGCGCCGCCTCGTCGGGCGCCGCCGCCCGGGCCGCCAGCCAGCAGCGCCCCACCTGGAAGGCGAGGTAGCAGTTCTCGTGGAAGTCGAGGACGACCTCGTCCTTCCGGCCCACGGCGCGCCCGAGCCGCGCCCGCTCGTCGGGGTCGAGGCCCAGCTCGACCGCGGCGCCGGCCACGTCCCAGGCGACGTCCTGGCAGCCGATCAGGTCGTGCCCCGCGTGGTGGTCGACGCCGTCGGCCTTGAGCAGCCGCCCGCCCGGCGCGACGAGCCACTCGAAGGCCTGCATGCGGGCGTCGGTCGCCACGGCCCGGAGGTCGGCGGCGAGCCGCGGCAGGCGCTCGCGCCAGCGCTCGAGCGCGGCGGCGGCGTCCTCCCCGAGCGCCGCGCCGGCGTTGTGGCGCGCCATGTCGAGGAGGGTCGCGGGCGAGGCGCCGCCGGCCCGCGGCGCGCGCGGCAGGCCCCGGGCCACGGCCGTGAGGTAGGCGCCCACGCGCGCCACGAGGTCGCGCCGGTCGAGCGTCGCCCGGCCGAGCGCGTCGAGCGGGCGCGCGCCGTCCAGCCAGGGGTGGACGAGGAAGCCGCGCTCGAGCCCGAGCGCCGGCGGCGCGAGGCCCGCGTCGGCCAGGGCCCGCGCCCGGGCCAGCGCCGCGTCGCCGTAGGCGCCCAGCCCCGCGAACTTGTAGAGCCGCGCGCCGCCCGCGCCCCGGACGAGGAGCTTGACGCGCTCCTGGCGGACGTCGACCGCCGGCCAGGCGCGCTCGTCGGGGTAGAGGCGCGCTCGCCAGCGCCCGCCGCCCACGTCCTCGAAGGCCCCCAGGCCGAGCCCGAAGTCGCGCGGCGCCTCCGCCGCGACCCGCGCGGCGCGCGCCCAGCGCTCGCGGTGCCGCGCCGACGCCTGCGGCCCCAGGTCGCCCCCGTGATGCGGCACGAACAGGAGCCGCTCCGGCGCGACGCCGTGGTCCTCGAGCCAGTCGGCCGCGCCGTTGAGGCTCGAGCCCGACAGCCCCGGGCCCTCGTCGACGATCACGAAGCGCGCCGCCGCGGGCGCGTCGAGCAGCCACCGCGCGAGGGCGGGCCCGGGCCGGACCGTCCTCGCGAACGGGTGCCCCACCGGCCGCAGGGACACGGGCGGGGCGACGGCGTCGCCGGCCGCCGCGACCACCGCGGCCAGGCCGGTCCCGATCGAGCGCAGGCCCACGACGACGCACGGCCCGCGGCCCGCGCGGCCGATCGCCGCGGCGTAGGCCTCCGGGAGGAGCGCGTAGCAGGCGTAGCCCTCCGGCACGCGCACCTCGACCTCGCCGGGCAGCGGCGCCCGCAGCACCTCGTGGACGACCGCCGCGACGTCCGCCGGCGCCCCGCCGGCGACGAGGGCCCGCGCGGCCGCCGTCGTCAGCCGCGACGCCAGGCGCTCGAGCGGCCCCGCCTCGTCGACCTCGCCCCGGGCGGCGAAGGCGTGGTCGACGAGGCCCTGGGCCAGCTCGCCCGCGGCGATCAGGACGCGCCGCCGCGCGTCCTGCCCCTCGTCCGCGCCGAGCCGGCTCGCCGCGTGGCAGTCGTCGAGGAGGGTCCGGGCCAGCGCGCGTGGGTCCTCCCGCGCGCGGCGGTCGCCGTAGACGATCACGCGCCCGCCTCGTCGTCCTCCTGCGCCCCGACGCGCAGGTGGCGGTAGGCGATCCGCGCCAGGTCGTCCCAGGTGGCCGCCGGGCGCCGGTCGCCGGTCGCGCGGCACCAGTCGTCGGTCCACTCGAGGAGCCGCTCGAGCTGCTCGGGGCTGGGCGACGCCTTCCAGCGCGCCCGCTTCACCAGCTCCAGCGCCTCGCACGGCGAGCGCCCGCGGCTGACGAGCACGCAGCAGGCGAGGAGCACGCTCCGCCCGATCCCGTGCTCGCAGTGGACCAGCACGCGCTCGCTCCGCGCCAGCTGCCGCCGCACCCAGGTGACCCCGCTCCACAGCGCCTCGCGCGAGATCGGGCACAGGTCGTCGGTCGGCAGGTGCAGGAGCTCGATCCCGTAGCGGCGCAGGAGCGCCTCGTCGTCTCTCGCCTCCGCGCGGAGGTCGACGACGCGGCGCACGCCGAGGTCGCGCGCCAGGTGGCCGAGCCAGGCCGGCGTGAGCCGGGCCCCCACGGCCAGCGAAGGCAGCACCCAGCTCAGGTCCACGCGCGCCTCACCGCGCGTACCGGCGCGTCATGGCCGCGCAGAACGCGGCGAACTCCTCGGGGGCCTGCGGCGGGCTCGTGTGGTGCGGCCGCACGCCGCGCGACTCCGGCGTGAAGCAGAAGGTGAGCGTCACGTCGAACGGCTCGAGCGCGCGCATCTGCCGGTCGAACCACGCCTCGGCCCCGGGCCGCAGGCTGTCCGACCACGAGAGCCCGGTGCGCAGCCGCTGGACCCCGAGCCGCTTCAGCCAGCGGACCGCGTCGTCGAGCCGGTGGTCCTCGAAGTGGAGCCACTGGCAGATCCCCAGCTCCGGCGTGTAGTCGGCGAAGTGGCGCAGGGCCAGCTTGGGCGCGCCGTCCTCGCGCAGGAGGCCCATGTAGAAGTGCCGGTAGTAGGACGAGCCCTCCGCCTCCCTGTGCCGCGTCGTCGCCGGCCAGGCGCGCGGCAGGTCGAACAGGCTGTACCAGTGGACGCGCGGGACGTCCTTGCCCAGGAGCAGCTCCGCCGTGCGGCGCAGGCCGAACTCCTGCACCTCCTCGGCGCCGAAGGTCGAGACGCCGACCTCGGTGACCCACACCGGGTGCCGCGTCACGGCGCGCACCTCGGCGAGCCGCTCCGGCCACTGGTGGAGCTGCCAGTGGTTCCAGTCGAGCGGGAAGCCGTGGACGGCGACCACGTCGACCGCGTCGAGCGCGCCCAGGTCGGCCATGCGCCCGACGAACCTCGGGTCGATGGGGGAGATCCCCCCGAGGACGCGTGTGACCGAGGACTCCGCCCGGATCGCCTCGCCGGCGAGCCGGGCCATGTGGGCGAAGCTCCGCCACTCGGGGTCGAGCTCGAAGTCCCAGTGCGAGAGGTTGTTGGGCTCGTTCCACAGCATGACGGCTTCGACGGGCACGGCACCTCCTCGGCCGGGCGGGACGACCCGGCGTCACGCCGCGAGCAACCGCTGGGCCTCGCGGTAGCCGTCCAGCGTCCCCACGTCCACGTAGGTCGTTCCCGCGCGGACGCCCCGGGCGACGCCGCCGCGCGCGAGCCACGCGTTGACGAGCGTGCCCAGGTACTCGTCGCGCGGGCGGCGCTCGAGCCACAGCGCGTGGAGCGCGCGGAGCACCGCCCCGCGCAGGCGGAGCGCGCCCCACACCCAGCTCGTCCCGGCGTCCTCGCGCTTGACCCGCACCTCGAGCACGCGCCCGTCGTCGTCGGTGAGCACGGCGTCGAACCGCTCGGGGCGCTCGACCGGGAAGAGGAGGAGCGACAGGTCCGCGCCCGCCGGGAGGCGGCAGAGCCCGTCGTGCGGCAGCCAGATCGTGTCGGGCAGGCCGACGAGGACCTCGTCGTCGTCGCGCACGACCGGCAGCGCCCGGAACAGCGCGTCGCACAGCCCCTCAGGCCGCGGCTGCACGGCGTAGACGACGTCGGCGTCGCCCCAGCGGCCGCCGTAGTACTCGAGGATGTCCGCCTTGCCGGGCGAGATCACGAAGCACAGGCGGGTCGCCCCGGCGGCGAGCATGCGCTCGACGAGGTGCTCGCTGACGGCCCGCGGCCGCTCGCGGCCGCCCTCGTGGCGGCTGCCGAGCGGCAGGAGCTCCTTGCTGAAGGCCAGCGGCTGGATGCGGGTGCCCTGGCCCGCCGCCGGGATCAGGCCCCACACGTCAGGCCGCCCCGCGCTGGCCCCGCGCCGACTCGAGCAGCGCGACGAGCTCCCTGGCCCGCGCCGCCGCGGTGTGGTCGCGCAGCGCCCGCGTCCGCGCGGCGCGGCCGATCCGCGAGAGCACGTGGGGCGGCGTGTCGAGCGCCGCCAGCGCCTCGTCGGTCGTGCGCGCGACGAGGACCTCCTCGCCCGGGCGGAAGAACGCCTCGAGCCCGGGCCAGGCGTCGGTGAGCACCGCCGCGCCGCAGGCGGCGGCCTCGAACAGCCGCCCCGAGGGGCACCATCCGACCTCCGCCATGGGGCGGCGGGTCACCGAGAGCGTCAGCGCGCTCGAGCAGTAGAAGGCGCCGTGGTCCGCCGGCGCGACGTGGCGCACGTAGTGGACGTTCGGGCCCCAGGGGAAGTCGGGCGGGTACTGCGAGCCGCCGATCAGGAACCGCCGCTCGGGGCGCCGCCGCGCGCAGGCCAGGAACAGCGCCTCGAGCGCCGCCTGCCGGTCGGCGGCGTAGGTGCCGAGGTAGGAGAGGTCCGCCCGCAGGTGCTCGCGCGGCGGGGCCGGCGCGTGCACCGACGGGTCGACGCTCCCGTAGAGCGGCGCGGCGCGGCGGGCCCCGAGGAGGCGCCGGAGGCCGTCGAGGGTCGCGCCGCCGGCGTAGCTGAGGACGAGGTCGAACCCGCGCAGGCCGTCGGGTCCGAGCCAGGGGACGCGCGCGCCCGCGCGCACGCGCTCGAGCGTGACCGGCGCGTCGAGGTCGTAGAAGGCGCGCCGCGCGCGGCTGCCCAGCACCTCGCGGGTCGCGGCGACGCCGTCGTGGCAGTAGGACGTCACCATGCCGACGTCGGCGTCGGCGAGGTGCGCGCGCGCCAGCGGCAGGGCCTCGCGCCAGTCGCGGTAGATCACCAGGTCGAGGCCGGGGACGTCGCCCGCGAGGTCCCGGTGCTGCGCGTACCAGGGCGCGTCCCGCTCGAAGAAGACGACCCGGTGCCCGCTCGCGGCGAGGGCCGCGATGAGCCCGCGCCAGAGCGTCGCGTGCCCGTTGCCCCAGGAGGAGCTGACCGACAGGCCGAAGACGACCAGCTTCACGCGCTGCTCCTTCTCGAGTGCCCCTCCCTGTCGTCGCGACCCTGCGGCCCGCCGGGGCGCGCCACCTCCGGCGCCTGCGCGCGCACGAGCGCCAGGACGTCCGCGCGCAGGTGCAGCCGCCCGAGCCGCCAGCGCTGCGCCGGGCGCAGGCGCCCGAGCGTGTAGGCGACCTTGGCGCGCGTGTGGTCCGGGCCGTAGTAGTCGAGGAAGCCCGATGCGTTGAGCGAGAAGAACGACAGCGCGTCGGCGTCGTTCAGGAGCGCCCGCTCCTCGTCGTCCGGCTCGCCCGGCCGCTCGTGGCCCGCGATCAGCGCCTCGACCTGCGCGACGGCGCCCGGGTCGAGCCCGGCGCTCGTCAGCGCGCGGCGGGCCAGGGCCGCCCCGGCGCGGGCGTGGGCCGTCTTGAAGGCGGCGTAGTCGGGCGCGAGGTGCTCCTTGCGCGCGCGCGCCTCGCTCTTCAGGCGCTCGACGTCGTGGAACAGCGCCGCCGCCTGCAGGGCGAGGCTCGCGTCCGGTCGCAGGCGCAGGACCCAGCGCCACGTGTCGACCGCGTGGTCGTGGTCGGCGCGGACGAGCGGCAGGCGCCGGTCGTGGAGCGCCCGGTGGCGGCGCAGGACGCGGTCGAACCAGGGGCCGCCGCTGACGTCGTTGCGCCGGTCGATGAACCGCTGGAGGCGCGTCAGCGCCCGCTCGAGCAGCGGGGCCAGGCGCGCCGGCGCCCCGCGCGACGGGACGCGCACGCGCAGCCACACGGGCTCGTTCCAGGCGTGGTCGCCGAGCGCCCAGTCGAGCGGCCCGGGGTCCCACGCGGGGTCCGCCCAGCGCGCCAGGTCGGTGTGGTAGGCGCGCACGCCGAGCGGCGGCTCGACCGCCGGCCCCACGCGCCGGGCGGGGAGCTCGGGGGCGAGGGCGGCGGCCAGCGGGGCCGCGAGGGCCGGCGGGTCGATCGCCACGCGCTCGATCACGGCGCCTCCCGGCCGCAGGCGGCCCGGAGCTCGTCGTCGCGCTGCCGGGCGAGCGGGCCGTCGTCGCGCCGCCCGGCGCGGCGCGCCAGGTAGGTCTCGTCGTGCGGGCGGGCGATCACCTCGAAGCCGACGTCGCGCAGGAGCGCCTCGACGCAGGCCCGGTTCGGCAGCCACCAGTTCGTCGGGTCGCCGGCCAGGTCGTGCTCGATGAACGCCAGGCGCGGCCAGCCCGGCGCGGACAGGCGGCCGCGGTCGTCGAGCCCGAGCCCCCGCGTGTCCCCGACCACCTCGTCCCCCGGCAGCGACATCGACTGGAAGACGAGCAGGTCGTCCGCGTGGCGCGCGACGATGTCGAGCGCCAGCAGCGGGTAGCGCAGGTGGTAGAAGACGCCCATGAACAGGACGAGGTCGAAGCGCTCGGGGCGCCCGGCGAGCTGGTAGACCTGCCTGCGCTCGAGGCGCACGCGGTCCTCGAGGCCGAAGCGCGCGCGGGCCCACTCCGCCTGGCGCAGGTAGTGGTCGGACACGTCGAGGCCGAGCACGTGGGCGCCGCGGCGCGCCAGCTCGAAGCTGTAGAACCCGGCGTTGCAGCCGACGTCGAGGACGCGCTTGCCTTGGAGGTCGGCGGGCAGGAGGGGCGCGATGTCGCGCCACTTGAACGCCGGGAAGTCGCCGAGCGGGTGGTCGGGGGCGGTCTGGGTGCCGTCGGGCAGGTGCAGGTTGTGGAACCACGGCCCCAGCGCGCGGACCCCGGCGGCCGCGGCGTTGCCCGGCGACTGCAGCGTCCGCCTCAGCTCCACGCCTGCACCTCGCGGACGTGGCCCTCGAGCTCGAGGGCGCGATGGGCGGCGGTGTGGGCGGCGAGCACGCGCTCCCGCGCCCGGGCGCCGAGCCGCCGGCGGCCCACCTCGGGGAGGTCGCGCAGGGCGCGCTCGACGTCGTCGGGCCCGTCGGCGAGGAGGACCTCCTCGCCCGGGAGGAACAGCTCGTCGAGCCCGTCCCACCGGTCGCTGATGATCGCCGTCCCGCAGGCGGCCGCCTCGAACAGGCGCACCGAGGGCGACCAGCCGGCGCGGGCCATGTCCTCGCGGGTCACGTTGAGCGTGAAGCGCTGCGCGTTGTAGAACGCCCGGTGCTCCGGCGGCGGCAGGTGCTCGAGCCGCTCGACGTTCGCCGGCCAGCGGACGTCCGCCGGGTACTGCGGCCCCGCGACGACGAAGCGGCGCCCGGCGAGGGCCCGCGCCGGCGCGCACAGGAGCGCCTCCACCTTCGGCTGGCGGTCGGGGCTGTAGGTGCCGAGGTAGCCCAGGTCCCACGTCGGCGCGCCGGGGCGCGGGTGGTAGACGTCCGGGTCGGCCGAGCAGTAGAGCGCCCGCGCGCACGGCGCGCCCAGCTCCTGCTCGATCCGGCGCAGCACCGGCCCGCCGGTGAACGACAGGTAGAGGTCGAGCCCGGGGATCAGGTCGGCGGCGAGGTAGTCGAGGTCGCCGCGGGCGAGCCGCGCCAGGGTGACGGGGGTGTCGATGTCATAGAACGCGACGAGCCCGCGCGCCTCCTCGAGCACCCAGCGCAGCGCCTCGGCCCCCTCGGGCACGTAGGAGCCGACGATCACCACGTCGGCGCCGCGCACGGCGTCGCGCCAGCCGTCGCGCAGGGCCGCGAGGTCGGCGTAGAGGCGCGTCGTCCCCCACGGCGGCGCCGGCAGGTCGCGGTTGTCCGCGTACCAGGGGGCGTCGCGCTCGAGGAACAGCACCTCGTGCCCGAGGCGCGTCAGCTCGCGCACCAGCCCGCGGTAGGTGGTCGCGTGGCCGTTGCCCCAGGAGGAGGTGATCGACAGGCCGAGGAAGACGAAGCGCATGACTATCGTCCTGGGCACATATGGGACACGGAGGCCACGGAGGTCGGAGGGAGGGCACGGAGGGCGCCCTCCGTGTCCTCCGTTCCTGCTTCGTTGCCTCCGTGTCCCGGTCTCTGGCCAGCACGCTTCACGCCGACCGCCTCCACCCCTCGCCGCCGCCCTCGAGCACGCGCTCCACCTCGCGCGCCCGGTGGTCGTAGGTGTGCTCGGCCAGGACCCGCGCGCGCGCGGCGGCGCCGATCGCGGCGGCGTCGGCGTTCGACAGGTCGCGCAGGTGTCGGGCGACCTCCTCGCCGTCGCGGGCCACGAGCACCTCGCGGCCGGGCGCCAGGAAGTCGTCGAGCCCCTCCCAGGCGTCGGTGATCAGGCAGGCGCCGGCGCCGGCGGCCTCGAACACCCGCGTGGCGGGCGACCAGCCCGCGCGGGCCATGCTGTCGCGGGCGACGTTGAGCACCGCCCGCGCGCTGCAGTTGAACGCGTTGTGGTCGCGCGTGTAGACGTGGCCGACCTTGCGCACGTTGACGGGCAGGGGCTTGTCCTCCCAGCCGGCGCCGCCGAGGAGGAAGGCGCGGTCCGGCGCGAGCGCGGCGGCGCGGGCGAAGAACTCGTCGACCCGGCGCTCGCGGTCGGGGAGGCGGTTGGCGAGGAGCGACAGGTCGGCCGCCCAGTCCTTGCGAGGCGGGGCGGGGTGGTGCGTCGTCGGGTCGAGCGCGTTGTAGACGGGCGCGCAGCGCCGCGCGCCGAGCGCCTCGTAGGCGCGCACCACCGGCGGGCCGCCCCCGTAGGTGAAGACGACGTCGTAGCGCGGGATCAGGGCGCGGAAGGGGTCGCGCGCGTCGCCCTCCACCCGCTCGAGCGTCGCCGGGGCGTCGACGTCCCAGAAGGCCACGAGCGTCCCGGGCCGGCGGTGCGCCAGGACGCCCGCCTCGAGCTCGCGGTCGAGGACGCCGACGCCGCTGGCCTTGACGACGAGGTCGGCGCGGGCCCCCTCGTCGAGGCAGCGGTCGAGGTCGGCCGCCGTCGGCGCGTAGACGACCACGCGGCACCAGTCCGGGTCGGGGATGTCCCGGTGCCGCTGCCGCTCGTAGGCGTCGGGCTCGTAGAAGGTCACGCGGTGCCCGCGCGCGGCCAGGGCGCGGATGACCCCGCGGTAGTAGGTCGCGGCGCCGTTCCAGAAGGCGGAGACGAGGCTCGACCCGAAGAAGGAGATCGTCAGCGGTCGGGTCATGTGGGGGTCCGGGCCTCCGCGCCCAGCCGGGCCAGGAGCCCGAGCAGCTCGTCGACCCGGTGCGCGCACGTGTGGCGCGCCAGGACCGTCTCGCGGCCCGAGCCGGCGACGGCCGCGGCGTGCGCCGGGTCGGCGAGGAGCTCACGCAGACGCCGGGCCATGTCGTCGCCCGAGCGCGCCACGAGGAAGTCCTCGCCCGGGCGGAACAGCCCCTCCACGTCGCGCCAGGGCGCGCAGACGAGGGGGACGCCGCAGGCGAGGGCCTCGAACACCCGGATCGTGGGGACGCCGGGGAGGGCCTCCACGTACGGCCGCCGGGGGACGTGCACGGTCACCCGGTGGCGGGCGAAGGCCCGCGGCACGTCGGCGTTGGGGAGCCAGCCCCCGTGCTCGATGCCGGCCGCCGCGAGGGCGGCGAGCGCCTCCGGCGGGTAACGGACCCCGTGGACGGTCGCGCGCAGGCCCAGCGCCCGGATGGGTCGCAGGAGGAACTCGTGCAGCTCGGCCGTGCGCTCCTCGTCGCCCCAGTTGCCGACCCACACGAGGTCGCCGGTCCGCGCGACCCCGGGCAGCGGGCGGAACAGGCGCGCGTCGGCGGCCTCGTGCCAGGTGAAGGCCTGGCAGCCGCGGCGGGCGTAGCGGGCGCGGATCACCTCGCCGAAGGCGAGCACCGCGTCGTAGTGCCGCAGGTCGAACCGCGCCAGCTCCTCGGGCGCGGTCACCGAGCGGTGGTGGGTGTCGTGGAACAGGAGCGCGTAGCGGCCGCCGCCGGCGCGGTGGGCGCCGACGCGCCGCACGAGCTCCGGCTCGCTCCACTCGTGGACCATGACGACGTCGGCGCCGTCGAGCGCGGCCGGGAGGTCGAGCGAGGCGAGGTCGTAGGTCCCGGACGACAGGTCGGGGAAGTCGCGCGTGAAGCGCTCGAGCGCCGCGGGCCCCTGGTCGGCGAGGAGCTGCCGGCGGCTCCAGCCGTCCGCCGGCTCGAGGACGCGCACCTCGTGGCCGCGCGCGACGAGCTCGCGCGCGACCCCGCGGAGGAAGTGCGCGTTGCCGTGGTTCCAGTCCGAGACGAGCGAGTGGTAGAAGAGGACGAAGCGCACGTCAGGCCCTCCGGAGGACGCGGCGGCCGGCGCGGGCGCGCGCCCGGTGCGAGAGCTCGCGGCCGAGCAGCTCGCGGTAGGTGGCGAGGTAGCGGGCCGCGGCCCGCTCCGCGCCGAGCGCGAGGGCTCGCGCGCGCGCGGCCAGCGCCGCGCTGCGGCGGAACGTCGGGTCGCCGACGAGGCGGCGCAGGGCCGCCTCGAGCGCCCCGTCGTCGTCGGGCGCGACGAACGTCGCCGCGTCGCCCCACACCTCGCGCAACGACGGGATGTCGCCCAGGACCAGGGCGCAGCCGGCGAGCGCCGCCTCGAGCGCCGAGAGGCCGAACGGCTCGTAGCGCGCGGGCAGGGCGTAGATCGACGCCCGCCCGAGCCAGGCAGCCACCTCGGCCTGCGGGATGCGCCCGAGCGCCCTGACGCCGGGCAGGGGCACGGGGGCGCCGCCCGCGTCGAGCGCCGGCGCCCCGGCGACGACCACCGGCCAGGGGAGGTGCGGCGCCACGCGCACGAGCGCGGCCACGTTCTTGGCCTCGTCCCACAGCCGGCCGGCGGAGAAGATGAGCGGCTGCTTGCCGCCGGGCGGGAACCGCTCCGGACGGGCGCCGTTCGGGATCACGCGGCTGCGCGGGAGCGGGCCGTGGTGGCGCGCGAGCGCCTCGAGCATGGCCGCCGTCGGCGCGACGACGAGGTCGGCGCCGGCGAGGCCGGCCCGCACGCGCCGGCGGTACTCGGCCCAGTCGGGCGGCGGCGCGTGCCCGCGCACCGCCTCGAACCACGACGCGACGCACGAGTGGCCGACGACGACGACCGGCGCCGGCCAGGGGAGCGCGCCGTGCGAGTAGTCGTCGAGGTGCACGAGGTCGGGCTCGAACGCGGCCGCGAGCTCGAGCAGCCGCTCGCCCGTGCGGTCGACGTCGACCCACGGGGCGGGCATCCACTCGAGCCGCCCGCCGACCGCGCGGAGCTCGAGGCCGCGGATCGCCGCCGCGTCGGCCCGCTGGGCGGCGTCGGGCTCGTCGCCGGCCGCGACGAGGAGCACCTCGACGCCGCGCGCGCAGAGCTCCGCGCTCAGGCCGAGCGCGTAGGTCCATACGCCGCCGACCGTGTCGGTCGTCATGAGGACTCGCCGCGGCCCGGCCGGGGGGCTCACGCGCTCCTCGCCCGCCGCGCGTAGGCCGGCGACTCGCCCAGCCAGCGGACCAGCCGCCCCACGCCCTCGTGGACGCCCACCCGCGGCGACCAGCCGGTCGCCGCCCGGAAGCGGCTGGAGTCGGAGACGTAGTAGCGCTGGTCCCCGGGGCGCCACGCCGCGTGGCTGACGTCGAGCCGCCCGGCGCCGAGCCCGCGCAGGAGCTCGAGCAGCTCGATCAGGCTGACCGTGCGCTGCGGCCCGCCGCCGATGTTGAAGGCGCGGCCGGCCAGCTCGGGGGCGCGCGCCGCCGCCAGCAGGAACGCGTCGACGAGGTCGTCGATGTGCAGCACGTCGCGCACCTGCTTGCCGTCGCCGTAGATCACGAGCGGCGCGCCCTCGAGCGCGCACAGCGCGAACTGGCTCACCCAGCCCTGGTCGGGCGTCCCGAGCTGCCGCGGGCCGTAGATGCAGCTCATGCGGAGCACGACCCCGGGGATGCCGAACGTCCGCGCGTACTCGACGACGTACTGGTCCGCCGCCCCCTTCGAGCAGCCGTAGGGGCTGTGCAGGTCGAGCGGCTGGTCCTCCGAGATCCCCCGCGCGCGCACGAGCGGGTCGGCCGGCTCCCAGCGCGTCGGGCGCTCCGCGAGCGGCAGGTCGGGGAGTCCGCCGTAGACCTTGTTCGTCGACGTGAACACGAGCGCCCGCGGCCCCTCGCCGCGCCCCGCGCGCCGCCGCAGCTCCTCGAGCAGGACGTGCGTGCCGAGGGCGTTGACCTCGAAGTCGTGGGTCGGCCGCTCGAGGCTCGTCGTCACCGCGACCTGCCCCGCGAGGTGGAACACCTCGCCCGCGCCCTCAAGGGCGCGGCGCAGGCGCAGGCGGTCGCGCACGTCGGCCACGACCAGGCGCGCCGCGTCGCCCCGGCCCTCGAGCAGCCAGCGCGCGTTCTCCTCCACGCCGGGGCGCGAGAGGTCGTCGTAGAGGACGACGCGGCGGCCGGCCGCGAGGAGGCGCGCGGCGAGGTTGCTGCCGACGAAGCCGGCGCCGCCGGTGATCAGGACCGGCGGCGCGCCGCCGTGGACCTCGATCGGTGTGGCGCCGCCTGCGCGAGCTGCGCGGACGCCTCGCTCCGCTCCTGGCGACCGGGGCGCCGCCCAGGCCACCACCTCGCGCACCCCGGCGAGGCCCCGGGCGGCGAGCAGCCGGGCGAGGAGCTTCTCGCGCCCGTCGTGGTGGAGGAGGCCGCGCGCGGCGGCCCTGGGGTCGTCCGGCCCGCCCTCCTCGGCGGGCGGCGCGTCGCGCGGCCCGTCCCAGTAGAGCCGCTCCGTCGGGAGCGTCAGCGCGCCGAGGAGCGCGCGCGCCTGCTCGAGCTCCTCGTGCGGGAACGAGGTCGCCCCCGCGCGCACGACCCACGCCGGGCAGCCCGGCAGCGCGGCCCGGGCGCGCCGGACCGCGGCCTCCCAGGCGTCGAGCGGCACGCCCTCGAGGTCCAGGCCGACCGCGTCGGCGTGCTCGAGCGGCGCGGCCTCGAGCGCCTCGGGGGTCGGCGCGGCCACCGACAGCGCCACGCGCCGCCCGAGCGCGCGCACGCGCCGCGCGGCGTCCGCGACGAGCGCCGCCGGCGCGCCGTCGCGCAGGGCCAGCTCGACCCACCCCACGTCCGGGCCGCAGCGCGCCAGGGCGGCCTCGACGAACTCGGCGAGGTCCCCCTCGGCGCCGTCGACGATCACGCCGGGGAGGACGTCGAGGTCCCGCGCGAGGGCCTCGAGCAGGGCCGCCGCGCCGGCGGCGTCGTGGGCCCACGCCGACCAGGGGAGCGCCGCCCGCAGGCGCGGGAGCCCCACGCGGGCCAGGTCGCGCGCCACCTCGGCCGGGTCGTCCCCCGGGCGGAGGGTGGCCGTGAGGCCCAGGCGCGCCGCGTCGTTGTTCGAGGACGTGCCGCGGTCCATGTCCGTCCCCCCGCCTACGCGGCCTCGCTCGACCCGAGCGTCAGCCCGCGCGTCGAGAGCTCCTGCCGCATGACCGCCACGTGGTCGGCCGCCCGCTGGCCGCGCAGCCACCGCGCCAGCTCCTCCAGGCCGGCCTCGAAGTCCACCTCCGGCGCGTAGCCGAGCCGCTGCCGCGCGCGGGAGATGTCGGCGAAGCAGTGGCGGATGTCGCCGAACCGGTACTCGCCCGTCACCTCGGGCGCCGCGCCCTCCTTGCCCAGGACGCGCGCCATGCCGGTCGCGACGTCGAGCACCGTCCGGGGCTGGCCGCTGCCCACGTTGAACACCTCGCCCTCGACGCCGTCGCGCTCGAGCGCCAGGCAGCAGGCGCGCGCCACGTCGTGGACGGAGACGAAGTCGCGCCGCTGCAGGCCGTCCTCGAACACGACCGGCGGGCGGTCGTTGAGGTAGCGGGCGGCGAAGATCGCCAGGACGCCGGTGTAGGGGTTCGAGAGCGCCTGGCGCGGGCCGTAGACGTTGAAGAAGCGCAGGGCCACGGCGGGGATCGAGTAGGCCGCGCCGATCATCAGGCACAGCCGCTCCTGGTCGTACTTCGTGAGCGCGTAGACCGACGCCAGCTCGCAGGGGTGCGCCTCGGGCGTGGGCACCGGCGTGAGCGGCGCGCCGTCCTCGTCCTCGAGCTCCCAGCGGCCGCGCTCGAGCTGGGGGCGCGCGCGGCGGGCGCCGGCGACGAGGCGCCCGTCGGGGCGCCGGTAGCGGCCCTCGCCGTAGACGCTCATGCTCGAGGCCACGACCAGCCGGCGCACCGGCCGCTCGAGGAGCGCCTCGAGGAGGACCGCCGTGCCCACGTCGTTCATGCCGACGTAGTGCTCGAGCTCGTACATGCTCTGGCCGACGCCCACCGCCGCGGCGAGGTGCACGACGGCGTCGACGCCCTCCAGGGCGTCGCGGACGGCCGCCGGGTCGCGGACGTCGCCGACCCGCACGTCGACGTCGGGGCTCAGGTAGGCGGGCGCGCGCCGCTCGGGGCCGTGGACCTGCGGCGAGAGGACGTCGAGCACCCGCACGCGCCGGCCGCGCGCGAGGAGCGCGTCGGCGAGATGCGACCCGATGAACCCCGCCCCCCCGGTGACCAGGACCCGCTCGCTCATGGCGCGACCTCGGCCCGCTGTCGCGGCGCCGGCGCCCCCCTGGACCTGGTGCTCACTGTAGAACGCCGCCCCAGCACGAAGAAGTGCGCAGCCGTGGCGCGCGCGCGGCCGCGCGAGCAAGCCCCGTCCGGGAGCCGGGATGACCGGCGGTCACCAGGCGCGCGGGACGTCCCTGTCCGCAGCGTCATTCGCGCCCGTACACCCGGTCGAGCGCGCGCGCGACGTCGACGACGCGCTCCACCTCCGGGTCGAAGGACGGGTCGCGGGCGAGGCGCCGCGCCCAGGCCACCGCCGCCCGCCCGCCCCAGGCGTCGGGCGGGGCGGCGAGGCGCCGGCGCGCCGTGCCCTCGTGGTGGTCGACGACGAAGTCGTAGAACGACCCGTCGACGTTCCGGAGGGACGCCCCGCCGCGCGTCCCGTAGAAGCTGGCCTCGATCACGGCCTCCTGGCCCGCGTGCAGGCGCCACGAGCAGCCCAGGCGCAGGCTCGCGCCCCCGTCGGTCACGAGGCGGGCGGCGACGAAGTCCTCGACGCCGCCGGGCGCGAGGGGCGCGCCGCCGGCGCGCAGGTCGCGGTCGACGGCGTCGACCGCGGGGAAGTCGAGCGCCCAGAGCGCGAGGTCGAGCACGTGGATCCCGAGGTCGATCAGGCAGCCGCCGCCGGAGCGGACCGGGTCGTAGAACCACGCCTTGTCCGGGCCGTAGGCGTTGTGGAACACGAGGTCGGCGGCGAACACGTCGCCGAGCGCCCCGCCGCGCACGAGGTCCCGGAGCGCCGCGACGCCCGTGACGTGGCGGTAGGAGAGGTCGACGGCGAGCAGGCGGTCGGCCGCGCGCGCGGCGGCGACGACCTGCCGCGTCTCGGCGGCCGTGCGCGCCAGCGGCTTCTGGCAGAAGACGCCCAGCCCGCAGCCGAGCGCGGCCACGCACTGCTCGGCGTGCTGGGCGCTCGGGGTGGCGATCATGAGCCCGTCGAGGTCGAGGGCCAGCAGGTCCTCGAGGGAGGAGACCAGGCGCGCGTCCGGGGCGACCGGCGCGGCGGCGTCGAGCGCGGCCGGCGACGCGTCCGCGAGGCCGACGACGTCGGCCGCGCCGCTCTCGACGACCCTCTCCAGCCGGTGCCGTCCGATCCAGCCGACGCCCAGGGCGCCGATCCGGGGGCGTTGTCTCACCGCTCCTCCTCTCCCCGGCCGCGCGTCAGCCGCAGGCCACCCACGCCTTCACGAACCCGTCCGGGCAGGCGGCCGCCAGCGACAGCGCCTCGCCCAGGCGCGCGAGGGGCGCCGAGTGGGTGAGGAGCGCGCCCAGGTCGAGCGTCCCCTCGGCGACCGCGTCCACCGCGGCGCGCATGCCGGCGACGTAGACGGCGGGGTCGCGCTCGTGGGCGTTCACCACGTCGAGCCCGCGCCAGTTCCACAGCTGCATGTCGACCTGCCGCGGCCCGTCCTGGTGGTAGCCGGCGATCACGAGGCGCCCGCGCACGCGGGTCAGCCGCGTGGCGAGGTCGAGGGCCGCCTGCTTGCCGACCGCCTCGATCACGCGCTCGCAGCCCTCGCCGCCCGTGGCCTGGCGCACCACGTCGATCGCGCGCTCGGCGTCGTCGAGGAGCACCGCCTGGTCGGCGCCGAGGCGGCGCGCGAGGCGCAGCGAGGAGGCCCGGCGCGAGACGACGAGCACCCGCGCCTGGGCCCGGCTGCACAGCGCGGTGAGGGCCAGGCCGAGGAAGCCGCCGCCGACGATCGCGACCGCCTGGTCGGGGCGGACCTCGGCGCGGGCGAAGATGTTCATGGCGCAGGCGAGCGCCTCGCCGGGGAAGGGGCCGGCGAGCGTCGGCGGCAGGACGACGCACTGGTCCGCCTCGGCGAGGTCGTGCGTGGCGTAGGCGCGTCCGGAGAGGAACGCGACGCGGTCGCCCGGCGCCAGGGCCCGGACCTCGGCGCCCACCACCTCCACGACGCCCCAGCCCTCGTGGCCGGGGCTGCCCGCCTCGAGCGGGTAGCGGAACCAGGGGCGGCCCTCGAACGGCGGGACGTTGGAGGCGCACACGCCGCAGCCCTCGAGCCGCACGCGCACCTGGCGCGGGCCGGGGACGGGGTCGGGGAGCGCCTCGATCGTGGTCTGGCCGGGGCCGGAGATGACGGCCGCGTGCATGTCGCTGTGCTCGCTGGTCCCCCCTGCAGTCGCACGGTAGCCACCGGGTCGCCGGACGCGAAGGCCGCGGCGGCGATGGCGCCGGCGCGGCGCCCGGAACCGCGCCTCGCGAGCGGGGTTGGCGGGGCGCGTGGCGTCGCAGTGACCTGCGCCGGTCATCGCTGACGCCGGGGGAATCCGCGTGCTCGGCCGCAGGCTCGTTGCGCTTCGAGGGCTTCCGGGTGCTCGGCGGCCGCGCACCGGGACCCCCGGCCGGAGTCGCCCCGGCCCGGCGCCTCCGTCCCGCGCGCCGAAGATCGCAGCCCTCGCTGAGGGGTCCCGGGCCGCAGGGCCGTGATAGCCTCGCCGTCATGGGGGGCGCGACCGCAGCGCGAACACCGCGAGGTGCCCCGTGGCCGAGCGTCGACGCCGTGGCTGGTCCAGCAAGGACGAGCGCAAGTACGAGCACATCAAGGAGAGCAGCCTCGAGCGGGGCGTCTCCGAGCCGCGCGCGAAGGAGATCGCCGGGCGGACCGTCAACAAGGGCCGCCGCGAGGAGGGCCGGACGCCCAACAAGAAGACGCAGGGCACCGGCAACCCGAACCGCCCGCTCGACGAGCGGACCGTCGACGAGCTGAAGAACGTCGCGCGCGACCTGGGGATCGAGGGGCGGAGCTCCATGCGCAAGCGCGAGCTCGTCTCGGCGATCCGCGAGAGGCGCCGCTGATGGGCCCTGCCCCGCTCCGGGTCGTCCGCGGCGGGCGGCCCATGCACGCGTGGCTGGGGACGGCGCCCCTGCCGCCCGACCGGCCGCTGGTCGTGCTCGTGCACGGCGCGGTCGTCTCGAGCCGCTACATGATGCCCCTCCTGCACGCGCTCGACCCGCACGTGCGCGTGCTCGCGCCGGACCTGCCGGGGCACGGGCGGAGCCGCCGCCTGCCCTTCCGCGGCATGCACGCGCAGGCCGACGCGCTGCTCGACTGGCTCGACGCCCTGGAGGTGGAGCGGGCGGCGTTCGTCGGCAACTCGTACGGCTGCCAGGTGATCGCCAGCTTCGCCGCGCGCCACCCCGACCGCACCTCGTGCGTCGTCCTGCAGGGGCCGACCGGGGAGCGCCGGTCGCTGGCGCGCCTCCTCTTCGGGCTCGGCATGGACAGCCTGCAGAAGGTCTTCACGCGGCACGGGCTGAACGTGCTCCTGGACCTGCGCGACTGCGGCCTCCGGCGCGCGTGGGCGCTCGCCCGCGAGATGCGCCGCCGGCCGGGCGACGACCTCCTGCCGTTCGTCGACCGCCCGGCGCTGGTCGTTCGCGGGACCCGCGACTGGTACGTGACCCGCGCCTGGTGCGAGCACGTGGCGCGGCTCCTGCCGCGCGGCCGTCACGTCGAGATACCCGGCGGCGACCACACGCTGAACTTCACCCGGCCGGCGCGCCTGGCGAGCCTGATCCTCCCGTTCGTCCTGGGCGCGACGACGCGCGCGCCGACGCCGGTGGGCGCCGCCGCCTGACCCGCCCGGGGGACGCGCGCGGCGCCTCCGGGGCGCCGGGGTCCCGCGCGGCCCGCGGCCGGCGGGCGGGTCGTCGGGCCCGCCCGTTGCGAGCAGCCGCGCGACCCCCACGGGAGGAGCGAGGTAAGCGATGGAGAAGCTCGGTCGGACGAACCCCGAGAAGGTGATCGACCTCTTGTGCGAGCGGCTCGCGGCGGAGCGGGCGGCGGTGAAGCTCTACGACGCGGTCCTGAAGAAGGTCAAGGCGTCGCGGCACACGCAGCTGAAGAAGCTCGTGCGGGAGCTCCAGGAGCACCGCGACCAGGAGGAGGCCCACGGCGACTGGTGCGAGGAGCAGATCCGCGCGCTGGGCGGCGACCCCGAGGAGAAGACGGAGAAGGCCCTGCTGGTCGAGACCGAGACCCAGGGCCTCGAGCAGGTGATCTTCAGCGACGCGCCGCTGTCGCAGATGTTCCACGCCCTGAACACGGCCGAGCTGGCCGACAACGCGGGCTGGGCCCAGCTGCTCGGCCTGGCCGAGCAGGCGGGGGACGAGGAGGCGAAGGCCGAGCTCGAGGAGCGCCTCGAGCACGAGGAGGAGCACCTCCGGCTGACGCATCGGATCGTGGGCATGTTCCTGCGGGCCGAGGTGATGGAGGGTGAGTCGTCGGCCTGAGCGGTGTGATCGACGGCTGCGGCCGCGGATGACGGGCGAGGCGGCGCGCGGGCTGTCGACTCGGAGTCGGCGAGCTGGGAGGACCCGCTACGCGGGTCCTCCCTCGCCTTCGCTTCGCGGTGCTCGGCGCGGCAAAGCCGCGCCTGCGCCCGCTCGCGCCGGGCCCTTCGGGCCCGGAGTGGTCGTCAGAGGCGAGCCGATGGACTCGCCTCTGATCAGAGGCGAGCCGATGGACTCGCCCCTGACGGGACCGCCAGGGCCTGTCCTCGAACCCGGTCGTTGCGTCGTTCAAGCCCGGCGCCCGCCCGTCTTCGCAGATGGCGGAGCCGCCTCCGAGCACACCTCACCGCGCCTTCGCAGCAGGAGCGTCAGGCGAGGCCGAGGAGGGCGAGGCGCTGCGGCGCGAAGGCGAGGGAAGGCGGCCTCCGGGCCGCCGACCGAGCCTGAGCGGTCGGGGGCGCCGAAGTCGGCCCCCCCCCCGCCGCACCGCCGCGCCCGCCATCCTCGGCCGCAGCCGCGATCACACCGTCCGCGCGGCGCGACGCACCCAGAAGCTCGGCACGCAGGCGGTGAGGACGGGGAGGATCTCGAGGCGCCCGAGGAGCATGCCGAGCCCGAGGGCCAGCTTCGTCCAGCCGGGGAAGCCCTGGAAGGAGCCGGCCGGCCCGACCTCGCCGAAGCCGGGGCCGATGCTGCCCACCGCCGACACGGCCGCGCCGGCGGTCGTGACCGGGTCGCGGCCGGCGAGCGCCACGACGAGGCCGAGGGTCAGCATCACGGCGAGGTAGGTGGTCACGAAGCCCAGGGCCTCGCGGACGTGCTCCTCCGGCACGACGGTCTCGCCGAGGCGGATCGGCAGGACGGCCCGCGGGTGGGTGAAGCGCACGACCTCGCGGTAGGCGTACTTGAGCACGATCAGGGCCCGGCGGACCTTGATCCCGCCGGCGGTCGAGCCGGCGCAGCCGCCCATGACCATGAGCCCGAGCAGGATCGCCTGGCAGGCGACCGGCCAGGCGACGTAGTCGACGGTGCCGAAGCCCGTGGTGGTCGAGATCGAGACCACGTTGAAGGCGGCGTCGACGACGCCTTGCCACAGGCCCGCCGCGCCCCGGTAGCGCGCGTCGCCGGAGAGCGCCAGGAGCAGGGCGATCGCGGCGGCGGCCACGAAGAGGAGCAGCAGGTAGCCGCGCGCCTCGCCGCTGCGCCAGAGGCTCCGCGCGGCGATCCGGGGCGCGGCGCCGAGGGCGAAGCGCGCCGCCAGGAGGCGGCCCTCGGCCGCCGCCGCGCGCCCGACCTCGGCGCGGACCTCCTCGACGATCCGGCCCAGCAAGGCGAAGTTGAGCGCGCCGAGCACCATGAAGGCCACGGTCACGAGCTGCACGACGTTGCCCCAGGCGCCGAGCGAGGCGGACCTGTTCGAGTAGCCGCCGGTGGCGAGGGTGGACAGCGCGTGCACGAGGGCGTCCCAGGCGCCGAGGCCGAGCGCGACGAGGACGAGCCAGAACACCGTCGTCGCGCCCACGTAGACCGTGAGCAGGCCGCGCATGGTCGCCTTGGTGCTCCCCCGGTAGCGCTCGGTGAGGAGGCTGGTCTCGGCGCGCTGCGTGCGCCGCAGGGCCTCCACGTCCTCGAGGAACGGGGAGATGATGACGACGACGAGCACGATCCCCGCGCCCCCGAGCCAGTGCATGAGGGCGCGCCACAGGTGCAGGGCCGGGACGACCGGGTGCGCGGCCACGTGGTCGGGGAGCGGGACGGTCGAGAGTCGGTCGACGTCGACGAAGATCGAGGCGCCGGTGGTCGTGATCCCGCTGGCCGCCTCGAACAGCGCGTCGAACGGGCCCGCGATCCCGGTGACCCAGAAGGGGACCGCGCCGGCGACGATCGCGCCCAGCCACGAGAGGAGCACGATCGCCAGCGACTCGCGCCGCGTCCACTTGCGCGCCTGCCGCCGCAAGGGCACGAGCGCGCCGGCGATGCCGATGACGGCGAGCGCGCCGAGCGTCAGGCGCAGGGCCGGCGCGCCGGTCGCGAACGCCACCGCCGCCGGCGCGAGCTGGGCCACGCCGATGACGAGGAGCGTGATGCCGGTCGTCCCGAGGACGCCGGGCATGTCGACTTCGAGCCGACGCAGCAGGCCCATGATCGGGCGGATTCTACGGCACGGCGGGAGCAGGCCGCGACGAGGTGGTCGCGCCGGGGGGGCGCTGCTCCAATGCAGGCCCGGGGGGAGCGGCATGAAGCAGGTGTGGATCCCGCGGATCGGCGCGGCGAAGGTGCTCGAGGTGCGCGAGGCGCCGGACCCGGCGCCAGGGCCGGGCGAGGTCCGCGTCGCGGTCGAGGCGGCGGGCGTCAACTTCGCCGACGTGGTCGCGCGGCAGGGGCTGTACCTCGACGCGCCGCCGGTGCCCTTCGTGCCCGGCTACGAGGTGGCCGGCCGCGTCGACGCGCTCGGGCCGGGCGTCGAGGGTCCGCCCGTGGGCGCGCGCGTGCTGGCCCTCACCCGCTTCGGCGGCTACTCGAGCAAGGTGTGCATCCCGGCCGCGCAGGCGGTCGAGGTCCCCGAGGCGCTGTCGCCCACGGCCGCGGCCGCGATCCCGGTCGTCTACCTGACCGCGTGGCACTCCCTCGTGACGCTCGGCAACCTGCGCGCGGGCGAGCGCGTGCTCCTCCACGCGGCGGCGGGCGGCGTGGGCCTCGCGGCGCTGCAGATCTGCAAGCTGCGCGGCGCGGGCCGCGTCTTCGGCACGGCGAGCGCCAGCAAGCACGAGGCGCTGCGCGCCATGGGCCTGACCGACCCGATCGACTACCGGAGCGCCGACTTCGAGGCGGAGGTCCGCCGCCTGACCGACGGGCAGGGGGTGCACGTCGTCCTCGACGCGGTCGGCGGGCGCTCGTTCAAGAAGAGCTACGCGCTGCTGACCCACGGCGGGCGCCTGATCTGCTTCGGCGCGTCGTCGATCACGGGCGGCGGGCGGCGGAACATCCTCCGCGTGCTGCTGGGCCTCCTCTCCATGCCGCGCTTCAAGCCGATCGACATGATGATGAGCAACCGCGGCGTGTTCGGCGTGAACATGCTGCACATGGCCGAGCACGCGCCCGACCTGATCGCGGCCCAGCTGAAGGAGCTCGTCGACCTCGTCGCGGCGGGGCGGCTCGCGCCGACGGTCGACCTGGTCGTGCCCTACGCCGAGGCCCCGCGCGCCCACCTGCGGCTGGAGGAGCGGGGCAACGTGGGCAAGGTGGTGCTGGACTTCTCGGGGGCGTGACGCGGCTCAGAGAGCTCGAGAACTCTTCTCTGCGCTGCCCGTGCTCTCGACCCGCCAAAGCGAGCGATGGGGAGGCGCGGAACGGGCCGAACGGCATGGCCCGGGCACTCAAGCCGATCGCGCCCCCCTCGCGAGCGCATCATTGGCTTAGCAATCGACCCTCGCGGCCGAGTCCTGGTGACCAGCCTTCGATCGTAGCAGCAAGTGAGGCGAGGCCGACGAGGACGAGCCGCGGCGGCAGAGCGCCACGGGCGACGACGTAGCGACCTACTTCGAGCCCGCGCGCGCGCCGCCGCGGCCGGCATCGTCGGCCGCAGCCGTCGAGCACACGTCAGCCGTCGATCGCCAGCCCCACCCGCCCGCTCGGCAGGACCAGGTCCACCACCACGCGCGTCGCGCCCGGCGCCGGCGGCTCCCCGTGCTCGATCGCGCCGGGGGTGTGCTCGCGGCCGTCGCGCCCCAGGCGCAGGCACACCTGGGTCACGACGATGTTCACGAACTCCTTCACCACGTCCAGGACGAGCGCGTCGACCGCCTCGGGCACGTCGCCCCCCTGGAGTGGTTCGAGCATGCGGCGCCCCAGCGCGAGCGTCTGCGCGTCGGAGAGCGTGAGCACGTAGGCGAACGGCTCGGCGCCCTCGACCCGCTGCCAGAAGGTGCGGTCCTGGGGCGCCAGCGGGGCGTCCCAGGTGACCCGCGTCAGCTTGGCCGACAGGCCGCCCATGCGCAGGAGCAGGCGCGCGGTGACGTCCGCCGCCGCCTGGACCGCCGCCGACCGGGGGGCCGCCTCGAGGGCGCGGCGGGTCGCCTCCTCGGCCTCCATCTGCTCGGCGCGATAGGCCTGGAAGGCGTCCTCGAGGGCGTCCCGCGAGAGGTGCCCCTTCTGCACGAGCGCCTCGCCGATGAGGATGTGCGCCTCGGCCTGCTCGCGCAGGAGCTCGTCGAGCTGCGCGCGCCGCAGGAAGCCCATCTGCACGGCCAGCTCGCCGAACCGCCGGTCGGTGCGCCGCTGCTCGGTGTGGACGAGGAGGAGCTGGCGCTCGGTGAGGAGCCCCTTGCTCAGGGCCAGCGCCCCGAGCGGGACGTTGACGGCGGCCTGGTAGGCCAGGGCGTCCTGCAGCGCGTCGGCGGTGACGTGCCCGCGCGCGACGAGCCACTGGCCGAAGAACTGGATGGAGCTCATGCGTCCTCCGGCGGGGGGCCATGGAGGGGCGGCGCGTCCTCCAGGCGGTAGACCAGGGCCGACGGGCACTCGACGCCGAGGTTCTCCATGCCGTCGTAGCGCTCGAGGTGGCCCATGAGCGCCTCGGCGCCGAGCGACGGGAACCCGTGCGGCCCCATGAGGCGCGGCAGCTTCTTCAGCGGCGACCACAGGTAGTCGAGCCGGAGCGTCGCCAGCGAGGCGCGGCTGAAGCCGCGGCCGGTGCCGTGCATGGGGTCGCGCATGAGGACCCACCAGGTGTCGTCGTCCTCGCGCTCGAGCCCGAACGCCAGGTGGGCGTGCGCCCGGCGCTGGATGAGCAGGCGCCCGCGGCCGGTCCACAGCGCCTCGACGACGTCGACGAGCGAGCAGGTGAGCCGCACCCGGTAGTCACGCTCGACGCGCAGCCCGTCGCCGAGGTCGACCTCGCGCAGGCGCCCCGCCTCGAGGTACTTGAACAGGTCGTCCACGGAGCGGTACTCGCCGGGCTTCCCCATGGCGCTGGTCCGCTCGACGACGTCCGACGTGATCCGGTGGACCCGCCGCTCGAGCGCCCCGTCGTCGTCGACCTGCAGCGCCGGCTCGCCGAGGGAGACCATGGCGTTGCACAGCGACGTCGACATGCAGGTCGTCCCGACCTGCTGGGCGAAGCGCGGGGCGCCGGGCTCGAACGCGGGCGGCCCCGCGCGGCGCAGAGCGTTGCGGGCCGCGTCGACCTCCGCCTCGATCAGCAGGTGCTCGGCCGCCAGCACGTTGTGCTCGGTGATGGGCGCGGCCTCCTCGAGCACCGCCCGGAGGTACCGCCCGAACCACGCCCGCTGCGCCTCGAACGCCGGGCTCGAGGTCTCGACGCCTCGCATGGGTCGGGATTGTACTGGCTCGCCCCGCCGCGTGCCCTCCCTGCCGGGCCCGAGGCCTGGTAGGGTCTCACCTGGGGGCGAACCCCGCCGGAGGCGGTCGTGATCCCGATCCGGACCCTGCGCGCCGAGGCCATGTCGCTCGGTGAGGAGCAGTTCGTCGCCCGGCACCCGACGCCGGCGCTCGTGCTCGACGCGCCCGAGGGGCCGGCGGCCGGCGACCCCATGGCCTGGCTGAGCAAGACGGTCGTGGACGAGGACGGCTTCGACCGGACGCTGGGCGTCATGGACCCGGGGCTCACGCCGTCGCCCGAGGTGGACCTCTCGGCGGCGAGCGCGCGGTCGGCCGTGTTCTTCGTGCGCAAGGCGGCCCGCCAGAAGGACCTGTTCCCCGACATGGTCACGATCGGGCGCGTCCCCAACAACGACATCGTGCTCGCCTACCCGACCGTGTCGAAGGTCCACGCCTACTTGCGGCGCGATGGCGACGGCTGGCGCCTGCACGACCACCGCTCGCGCAACGGCACGTTCGTCGACCAGCGGCGGCTCCCGTCGGGCGGCGCGCACGACCTCGTCGACGGGGCCGTGGTGCACGTGGGCCCGTCGCTGGCGCTGTGGTTCCTCCTCCCGCCGTCGCTCTATGGCTTCATCCGGGGCGGCGCGCGGGAGCGCCCGCGTGGCTGAGGACGAGGCGCGCGAGGAGGTCGTGCTGGGCGTGGACTACGGGACGGTCCGCGTGGGCCTGGCGCTCGGCTACCCGCGCACCGGCCTGACGATCGCCCTCCCCGTGATGCCGAACCCCGGCACCGAGGAGCAGGTGGTCGAGCGCCTCGCCGAGGTCGCCCGCGCGCGCGGGGCCACCGCCGTGGTGATCGGCGATCCGATGCACATGAGCGGCGCCCGCAGCCCCGGCAGCCGCGTGGCCGCGCGCCTGCGCGACGGCCTCGCGCGGGCGCTCGGGGTGCCGGTGACGCTCGAGGACGAGCGGCTCACGTCCGCCGACGCCGAGGCCCAGCTCCGCGACGCCGGCCTGCGCTGGTGGCAGGTGCCCAAGGGCCAGATCGACACCGTGGCCGCCATGGCGATCGTGCGCGGCTACATGGCGCGGCTGAACCCCGACCTGCTCCTCGCGCGAGAGGACGAGGCCCCGCCGCCGCCGGAGCGCGACGCCGGGCGCGAGCGGCGCGACCGGCGCAAGAAGGCGCAGCGGCGGACGCGGCGGCGGGGGCAGGGGGAGGACGAGGACGGAGACGAGGGCGCGTAGGCGAGGGCCGGGCCTCTCGTCAGGTGTAGAGGCCCCCGTTCACGTCGATCACCGCGCCCGTGATGTAGCTCGCCCGCTCCGACGCCAGGAACGACACGACCCCGGCGACCTCCTCGGGGCGGCCGAAGCGGCGCAGGGGGACGTTCTTCTCCAGCTCGCCCTTCGGCAGGCCGGCGACCATGTCGGTCTCGATGAACCCGGGCGCGACGACGTTGACGAGGATGCTCCAGCGGCCGTACTCCAGGGCGAGCGACTTGGAGGCGGCGATGATCCCGGCCTTCGAGGCGGCGTAGTTCGCCTGGCCCTTGTTGCCGTGCTGGCCCGAGACCGAGGCCAGGGAGATGATCCGGCCGGCGCGCGCGCGGGCCATGCCCTTGAGCACGGGGCGGGTCACGTTGTAGAAGGCGCCGAGGTTGGTCGTCAGCACCGTCGACCAGTCGTCGGGCGACATGGTCATGAACAGGCCGTCCTTGGTGATCCCGGCGTTGTTCACGAGGACCGCCGCGGGGGTCTCCTCGAGCGGGGCGAGCGCCTCCTGCGCCGCGGCGCGGTCGGCCACGTCGAACTTGAGCAGCTTGCAGCTCCCGCCCGCCGCGCGCACCTCCTCCGCCAGCTTCTCGGCCTCGTCGTCGCGGCTGCGGTAGTTCGCCCACACCTCGAAGCCGTCGCGCGCCAGCGCGACGGCGCAGGCCCGCCCGATTCCACGGCTGGCGCCGGTGACGACCGCGATCCCAGGCACGCGCCCTCCTCTTCCCCTCGGGGGGCCGCATTCTATGCGCTCCGGGTCACGGCGCGACGGCCTGCGGTCCCCCTCCCCTCCCGCGCGCCGGCGAGGGAGCATGCTCGCCATGCGACGCCGGCCGCTGCTCGTGGTCCTGGTCGCCCTCGCGGCGTGCGGCGGGGGCCCCTCGCCCTCGCCGCTCGACGACCTGCCCGGAGGCGGGGGCGCGGCGCTCGACCTCGACGGCCCGGAGGCGGTCGAGCGCCGCCGGGCCCGCGAGGCGGCGCGCCGCGACCTCCCGCGGCTCCTCCCGCTGGACCCCGGGGTGGTCGGCTGGTTCGAGGTGCGCCGCGCCGGTCGCGAGCGCGTCGGGGCGGCGGCGCTGTTCGTGGCGCAGCACCAGGTCGGCGCGGGTCGCGCCCACCACGTCGACTCGGTCGGCCTCGCCGAGGTCGGCGAGCGGGGGCTGCGCCTCTGGCGCGGCCCCGACGAGGTGTGGCTGCTCCCGGCCGGCGCGCTCGGCCCGGAGGTGGGCCACGCGCCCTACCGCGCCTGGAGCATCGACCCGACCTGGGACGACGGGCCGGAGGGGCGCGGGCGACGCGCCGGGCTCGAGGTGGTGGAGGTGCCCGCGGGGCGGGTCCGCGCGCAGCAGTCGGACCACCAGCGCACAGGCGACGTGGCCGTGCGCCACCACCTCGCCCCCGGGCGCGGCCTCGTGCGGCTCGAGGTGCTCGTCCGGCAGGAGACGACCCTGCGGCTGGACCTGCTCGAGGTCTCGCCGCGCGGCCCGCCGGAGGGCGGCTACGACGCCTCGAGCCCCGCGGCGCTGTGGCGCAGCGTGACCTCGGCCGTGCGGCGCCTCGACGTCGACGGCCTGGCCGCGCTCATGTCGCCCGCCCTGCGCCGCCGGGAGCGGACGAGCGCCTGGGAGCGGGTGCGCGACCTCGCGCCCGGCTCCTCCGCCCGCGAGGTGGGCGACGACCGCCTGGTCGAGCGGGTCCGGACCGAGGTGGGAGACCTCCTCGAGCTGGACGTCCGCCTGCGCGCCCGCTGGCGGGTCGACGGCGACGAGGCCACGGCGCCCGCGTTCTTCGACGTGCCCGGCGACGACGGGACGCTCCGGTCGGTCCGCGGCGAGGTCGTCCTGCGCCGGCAGGACGACGGCACCTGGCGCTGGGCCGACCTCCGCCCCTGACCCGTCGGCTGTCCCCGGGCGCCCCCGCGGGTCAGCGCCGTCCCGTCCGGGCCCGCGGCGTGCGGGGTTGCGCTGGCACCGACGTTGCACCTCCACCGGAGGGTGGCCCGGAGCGGGCCAGAGGAGGAGAGCACGTGAACTGGACGCAGATCGAAGGGCGCTGGGAGCAGGTCAAGGGCAAGGTGCGCGACATGTTCGGCAAGCTGACCGACGACGACGTCGAGCGCATCAAGGGCAACAAGGACAAGTTCGCCGGCGCGCTGAAGGAGCGCTACGGCTACGAGAAGGAGGAGGCCGACAGCCACCTCCAGCGCTTCGCCGACAGCCTGCGCGAGCCGGCGAAGAGCGGGAAGAAGTGAGCGCGCGGCGGCCGGGCGCCGCGTCCGCGCGCGCGCCCGGCCCGCGGCGCCGGGGGTGAGAGCTCGCGGTCAGAGCCAGGAGGAGCGGTGCCCAACAAGAGCAAGACATCGAGCGGCCGCCAGACCCGGCCGCGGCAGGCGCAGCGGCGGCAGCCGGGGCGGGAGCGGCCCATGGAGCCGCCGCCCGAGCCGATCCGCGAGGGCTACCGGGGGGCGGACAAGCTGAAGGGGCGCGTCGCGCTGATCACCGGCGGCGACAGCGGGATCGGCCGCTCCGTGGCGGTCCACTTCGCCCGCGAGGGCGCGGACGTGGCGATCGTCTACCTCGAGGAGGACGACGACGCGCGCGACACGAAGGCCATGGTCGAGGCGGAGGGGCGGCGCTGCGTGCTGATCGCCGGCGACGTGGGCGACGAGGCGTTCTGCCGCGAGGCGGTCGAGCGCGCCGTGCGCGAGCTGGGCCGGCTCGACTGCCTCGTGAACAACGCCGCCGAGCAGCACGAGCGGGGGTCGATCGAGGAGCTCTCGCCCGAGCAGCTGGAGCGGACGTTCCGCACGAACATCTTCTCCATGTTCCACCTGACCCGGGCGGCGCTCCCGCACCTGCGCGAGCAGGAGGGGGCCACGATCGTCAACTCGACCTCGGTGACGGCCTACCGCGGCAGCCCGCACCTGCTCGACTACTCGGCGACCAAGGGCGCGATCATCGCCTTCACGCGGTCGCTCTCCGGCCAGCTGGCGAAGGAGGGGATCCGCGTCAACGCGGTCGCGCCGGGGCCGATCTGGACGCCGCTGATCCCGGCGAGCTTCCCGCCCGACGAGGTGGCCTCGTTCGGCGCCGACGTCCCGCTCGGGCGGCCGGGCGAGCCGAGCGAGTGCGGGCCGTGCTACGTGTTCCTCGCCTGCGAGGACTCGTCGTACATGACCGGGCAGGTGCTCCACCCCAACGGCGGCGAGATCGTGAACACCTGACCCCGCACCTGACCCCGCTCTCCGGGCGGCAGCCGGCGCAGGGTCTCGCGATGCTCCGCCGCCGCGAGGGCCTCGAGCGGCGAGCACCAGCGGTCTGCCTCCAGCGTCGGTCCCATGAGCCCTCCTCCTCCGTGCCCCGGGGCCGGAGCGAGCCGGAGGCCAGCGCAAGTCGAGGCGCTCCGTCCGGGTCCGTCCCGCCGGAGGCCTGACGGGCAAGGGCTGCCCGCGGCGCCACGAGGGCGGCGCGCGCGCAATCCACTGTCCTCCGCGCGCTTGGCGCCGGTCGCCGGGGCGCTGACCTTGCAACCGGGCGCGCCGCCGCTAGATGCATGGTTAGGAGCTGGAGGGGCGAGCGGAGGGATGGTGAGCGAGACCAGCGCCGTGGAGACCATGCAGCAGCAGATCGGCCCGCAGGCGGCGACCCCGCAGGCGCCGGCGCCGTCGGACGCGGAGGAGGCCGTTCAGGCCCTGGCCTGGTGCGAGGAGCATCAGGCGCGCGTCATCTGGCAGCGGGCGGCCGACGAGGGCCGTCCGCGCTGCACGATCGAGATCCTGGCCCCCGGCTCGTCGTGGAACCTCCTGCGCGGCCGCGGGAGCGACTTCCTCGGCGCCTACCGCGCCGCGCGCGGGAAGTGGTCGACCACCACCAAAGCCGCTTAGGTGTGATCGACGGCTGCGGGCGCGGATGGGGGGCGAGGCGGCGCGGGGGCGGGGGGGGGGGGGCGGCCCCCGCCCCCCCCCCCGCCCG
>JAMLIC010000058.1 GCA_023954375.1 Planctomycetota bacterium | reverse complement strand
CGGGGCCCCCCGGGGCCGCCGCGGGCCCCCCCGGGGGGGGGGGGCGCCCCCCCCGGGCCCCGGGGGGCCCCCACGGCGCCCGACAGGTGGTCGGGCGTGAAGGGCTTCTCCAGCACGGTGGCCCACGGCTCGACCTCCGCGCGCGCCAGCAGGTCTCCGGAGTGGCCGGACATGAACAGGACGCGCAGCCCGGGCCTGAGCGCCGTGAGGCGCTCCACGAGGTCGCGCCCGTTGATCCCGGGCATGACGACGTCCGAGAGCACCAGGTCGATCGGGCCGTCGCGGCCGGCGGCGAGGTCGATCGCCTGCTCGCCGCGCGCGGCCTCGAGCACGTGGTAGCCGCGCCCGCTGAGCACCTCGCGGACGAGCTGGCGCACGGCGTCCTCGTCCTCGACCACGAGGACCGTCTCGCGCCCGCCGGGGACCGGGGCGGTCGGCTTGCGCTGGCCCGCGGGGGCGGGGTCGTCGGCGGCGGCGGGGAACGCGAGCTCGAAGGTCGTCCCCGCGCCGGGCGCGCTGCGCACCTGCACGTCGCCGCCGCTCTGCTTGACGATCCCGTAGACCATCGACAGCCCGAGCCCGGTCCCGCGGCCGACCTCCTTCGTGGTGAAGAACGGCTCGAAGATGTGCGCGAGCACCTCGGGCGACATCCCCTCGCCCGTGTCGCTCACGGTGAGGACCACGCGGGGCGGGTCGCCCGGCGCCTGGCGCGTGGAGATCGTCAGCCGGCCGCCCCGCGGCATGGCGTCGCGGGCGTTGACGGCGAGGTTCACGATCACCTGCTCGAGCTGCGCGCGGTCGGCCCGCAGCCGGCCGACGTCAGGCGCGAGGTCCGTCACGACCTCGATGTCCTCGCTGATCAACCGCCGCAGCATGTCCTGCAGGTCGGCGACGACGCGGCCCGGGTCGAGCACCTCGGGCTGCAGGACCTGCTTGCGGCTGAACGCCAGGAGCTGGTGCGTCAGGGCCGCCGCGCGCTGCCCCGCCTGGCGGATCTGCTCGACCGCGCGCCGCTGCGGCCCCGGCGGGACCTGGTCGGCGAGGAGCTCGCTGTAGCCGATGATCGCCGTGAGCAGGTTGTTGAAGTCGTGGGCCACGCCCCCGGCCAGGCGGCCGATCGCCTCCATCTTCTGCGCCTGCCGCAGCTCCTCCTCGCGCCGCACGCGGCTGGTCTGGTCCATGAGCGTGCCGACGGCGCGGACGGGCCGCCCGGCGGCGTCGCGCACCAGGTAGGCCCGGTCGAGCACGTGGGCCCAGCTCCCGTCGGCCCGCCGGAGGCGGTACTCCTCGCTCCAGGTGGACGCGCGCCCCTCCATGAGCGCCCGGAGGCTCGCGGCGCAGCGCGCCCGGTCGTCCGGGTGGAGGTGCTCCTCCCACCAGCCCCGGCCGTCGCGGAGCTCCAGCGCGTCGTGCCCGAACTGCCGCCGGAACGACTCGCTCAGCCGGATGGCGCCCGTGGTGAGGTCGAACACCCACGTCGTGTCGTTCGAGGTCTGGGCCACGAGCCGCAGGTGCTCCTCGCTGGTCCGCTGCGCGTCCTCGACCTGGCGCGCGAGGCGCTCCCGCTCGCCGCGCTCGGCGGCGTGGCGGAGGGCGGCGACGAGGTGCTCGGGGGTGAGGCGATGCTTGACGAGGTAGTCGATGGCGCCGGCCTTCATCGCCTGCACCGCGACCTGCTCGTCGCCCCGGCCGGTGAGCACGACGATCGGCGTCGTGACCCCCTGCGCCCGGCACTCGCCGATCAGCTCGAGGCCGGTCCGGCGGCCCAGGCGGTGGTCGAAGACGAGCACGTCGAACCCGCCCGCGACCGTCCGGGCGAGGCCCTCCTCGAAGGTCGTCGCCTGCGCGGTCTCGGTCGCGGGGGCGCTCGGGGCGAGCTCCAGGAGGGCCTGCAGGGTGAACGACGCGTCGGGGTCGTCGTCGACGACCAGCACCTTGAGCGGCGCCCCCCTCCCGTCCACCCGCTGCCCCTCCTCGTTGCCCCCGATTCTAGACCCGGGGCTGCCCCGGTGCCCACCCCACCGCTGTCGAAAGGTGGTGACAGGGACCCGCGGGCCTCGTTGGCGGCGCGGACGGCCCCGCGCCACCATGAGATGTGGCCGGAGACGAGCGGAGACCGCACGACTGGTCGTGGGACAGCGACGCTCCATCGCTCGACCTCCCGCCCGCCCCGCCCCCGGGGTCCCCCGCCCGGCCCGCCTCGGGCCGACGCGGGCCGATCGACGGCCGCTACGAGGTCCAGGGCGAGCTGGGGCGCGGGGCCATGGGGGTGGTCTACCGGGCGCGCGACGTGGTCAGCGGCCGCGAGGTCGCGCTCAAGCTCCTGCTCGAGCCCGAGCAGGGGCCGCGGACCGAGCGCTTCCTGCGCGAGGGGCAGCTCACGGCGGCGCTGCGCCACCCCGGGATCGTCCGCATCCACTCGACCGGCGTGGTCGACGGCCTGCCCTACCTCGCCTACGAGCTGGTCGAAGGCGCGCGGACGCTCGACGCCGTCCTGCCCGGGCTCGACCGGCGGCGCCGCGTCGAGCTCCTGCGCGACGTGGCCCGGGCCCTGGGCCACGCGCACGCGCAGGGGATCGTCCACCGCGACGTCAAGCCGGCCAACGTGCTCGTCGGCCCCGACGGGCGGCCACGCGTGGCCGACTTCGGCCTCGCGCTCGACCGGCGCGGCGCCCTCGAGCGGCTCACGCGCACGGGGATGATGGTCGGGACGCCGCTGACCATGGCGCCCGAGCAGTTCGCCGGCGAGCGCGACCGGATCGGGCCGGCGACCGACGTGTGGGCCCTGGGCGTCATGCTCTACGCGGCGCTGACCGACGAGCTGCCGTTCGACGGCGGGACGCTCGTGGAGCTCGGGGCGGCGATCGCGCGGGGGCGCCCGCGCCGCCCGACGCTGCTCGACCCGACGATCTCCCCCGACCTCGAGGCGGTGTGCATGGTCGCGCTCCAGCGCGACCCGCGCGACCGCTACGCGTCCGGCGACCGGCTGGCCGACGACCTCGACCGCGTCCTCGCCGGTGAGCCGGCGCTCGCCCGCCGGGCCGACGCGCCGTCGGTCGTGTGGCGCCGCGCCCTGCGGCGCGCCCCCTGGCTGGCGGCGCCGGCGGCGGCGCTCGTCGTCCTCGCGGCGGCCGCGCTCCTCACGCGCCGCCCCGCCGCCCCGGCCCTCCCGCCGGCCGACGCGCCGGACCGCGCCCCCCCGACCCTCACCGTGACCTCGCCCCTCCCCGGGGCGACCACGCTCGACGAGCGGGTCGTGATCCGCGGCGCCGTCCACGACGACGCGAGCCCGTGGGTGGACGTGACCGTCTCGTGGCCGGGCGGCGAGCGGACCCTGCGCGTCGAGCGCGGCGAGGCGCTGGAGCTCCTCGTGCCGCTCGCGCCGGGCGAGAGCGTGCTGCGCCTGCACGCGGTCGACGCGGCCGGCAACGCGGCGCCCGCGCAGGTGGTGTACGTCACGCGCGAGCGGCGCGGCCCGCCGGCGCCGCCGCACCTGCGGCCGGTCGGCGGGGGCGAGTTCGTCAACGAGCGCGACGGCTCGCGCCTCGTGTGGGTGCCGCCGGCCGAGCTCTTCATGGGCGCCGTGACCGACAAGGCCGACGAGCAGCCGGTCCACCAGGTCGCGCTCACGCGCGGGGTCTTCGTCGGCAAGCACGAGGTCACCTGGGCGCAGTACGAGCGCTTCTGCCGCGAGGCGGGCGCGGCGCTCCCGAGCCCCGTGATCACGCACATGGGCGTGTTCAAGGCGGGCCCCGACCATCCCGTGTTCAACGTCAGCTGGGAGGAGGCCGACGCCTACTGCCGCTGGGCCGGGCTGCGCCTGCCGACCGAGGCCGAGTGGGAGCTGGCGGCGCGCGGCGCCGACGGCCGCATGGTCCCGTGGGGCGGCGAGGCGGACGGCGGCGCGCCGCGCGCGAACACCGGCCGCTGGTCGACGCGCCTCGAGGGCAAGGACGCCCGCGACCCGACGGACGGGTGGCCCTACACGAGCCCCGTGGGCGCGTTCCCGGCCGGGGCGTCGCCGTTCGGGTGCCTCGACCTCGCCGGCAACGTGTGGGAGTGGGTGGCCGACTGGCACGGCCCCTACTCGGGCGAGCGGCAGGTCGACCCGACGGGGCCGCCCACGGGGACGCGCGGCGTGGTCCGTGGCGGGAGCTGGTTCCACGCGGCGAACTCCGCGCGCGCGTCGAACCGCCGCGCCGTGGCGCCGGACGCGCGGGCGCACGACGTGGGCTTCCGCGTCGCCTGCTCGCCCGACGCGGCGGCCGCGCCGCCGCCGCCGGGCGCGGCCTGGACGCGCCTCGACGGCCCGGCGGCGCCGGCGCGCGCGTACGGCGCGCTGGCCCACGACGAGGCGCGCGCCGAGACGGTGTGGTTCGGCGGCCACGACGGCCGCGCCCGGCGCGACGACACGTGGGTGCGCGACGGCCGGGGCTGGCGGGCGCGCGACCCCGCGGCGCGCCCGCCGGCGCGGGCCGACCACGCGATGGCCTTCCACGCGGGCAGCGGGCAGGTGCTCCTCGTGGGCGGCCAGGACGGAGGGCCGCCGCTCGACGACGCGTGGACCTGGGACGGGATCACCTGGCGCCAGGTCGCCGGCGGCCCCCCCGCGCGCAGCCACCACGCCCTCGCCGGCCTCCCCGACCGGGGCGTGGTCGTGCTCTTCGGCGGGACGGCCGGCCGGGTCAGCCTCGGCGACACGTGGGAGTGGGACGGCGAGGCCTGGCGCGCCTGCCTCGTCGCCGGGCCGGCGCCGCGGCGCGCCCACGCCATGGCGTTCGACGCGGCGCGCCGCGCGGCCGTGCTCTTCGGGGGGCAGGGGGCGGACGGCCTCCTCCGCGACACGTGGGCGTGGGACGGCAGGGCCTGGCGCGCCGTCGCCGCCGACCCCGCCCCGTCGCCGCGCCGCGGCCACGCCATGGCGTTCGACCCGGCGCGCGGGGCGGTCCTCCTCTTCGGCGGCTGGGACGGGCGACGGCACATGGACGACCTGTGGGCCTGGGACGGCGCGCGCTGGGCCCTGCTGGCCGCGAGCGGCCCCGGCCCGCGCAAGGCCGCGGGCCTCGTCCACGAGCCCGCGCGGCGGCGCGTGCTCCTGTTCGGCGGCGTGCAGCGCCTGCGCTCCGAGGTCGACCCGCTGACGGGGATCAAGGGGCCCTACCTGGGGGACGCGTGGGCGCTCGAGTGACGGCGGGGCGCGCCCTGACGCGCCGATCCGCTCCTGCTCCCCCACCTCCGCCGGGTGGTATCGTGCGGCCCCATGGAACCCGGCGGCAGCCCGGCGCGAGCGACCGACCCCGACGACACCCACCGCCGGCGGGTGGACCGCGACCTCCTGCTCGCGTCGCTCGCCGCGCTCCTCGTGGCCGCCGCGCTCCAGGTCGCGCCCGCGCGCGACGGGGTGACGCTGCTCGGCTGGCGCCTGCCCGAGGTGTGCGTGACGAAGCGCCTCGTGGACGTGGGCTGCCCCGCCTGCGGCCTCACCCGCAGCGTCGTCGCGACAGTGCACGGCGAGTGGCGCGACGCCCTGCGCCTGCACCCGGTCGGGCCGCTCCTGGTCGCGCTGGCCGCGGCGCAGGTGCCCTTCCGCGCCGCGCGCCTGCTGCGCGGCCGCTCGCGCCCGCCGACCGCCGCAGGGCGGAGGCTCGTCCCGGCCCTGGCCGGGGCCGCGCTCGTCGTGTGGGTCGTTCGCATCGCCGCTGGGGGGAGCCCATGAGCACCGGGACGATCGAGTTCGCCTGCCCGTACTGCGAGAAGGTCACCACCGTGCCGGCCGTCTACGGCGGGCGGCAGGGCAAGTGCCCGGGCTGCCAGAAGGTGATCGAGGTGCCGCTCCCGCCCGACGCGGGCGGCCAGACGAGCAAGCTCGGCGCGGCGCCGACCGCCTACGAGCCGCCGCCCGCGCCCCCGGGCGGGTTCGGCGCGGCGCCGCAGGCGATCGGCACGCCGGTGCGGTCGGACGACGCCACGCCGACGGCGCCCGCCTTCGACTACCGGCACGGCGGCGGCGGCGGCGCGCCGACGGACGGCCCCGAGCGCCCCTGCCCCGCCTGCGGCGAGTCGATCAAGGCGGCCGCCCGGAAGTGCAAGTTCTGCGGCGAGTTCCTGGACGAGAGCCTCCGCACCCAGCGGCGCGGCGGGGCCGCCGCCGCCAACGTCGGCCGCCTCGCGTCGCCCTGGACGCGGCTCGCCGCCGCCCTGCTCGACGGCATGCTCGGCGGCGTCCCGACGATGGGCCTCGTGTTCGGCGGCTTCATCATGCTCGACCAGCGCGCCGGTGGCGCGCAGGCGCTCGGCGGGCTCCTGATCGGCGTGGGCCTCCTCTACCTCCTCGCCTACAGCGTCTACAACTGGTACCTGATCTCCACCCGCGGGCAGAACATCACCAAGGGCTGGTTCGGGATCAAGATCGTGCGCATCGACGGGACGCCGGTCGACTTCGTCAGCGGCGTGATCCTGCGCAACTGGGTCTACCAGCTGATCGGCATGATCCCCTACGTCGGCGGCTGCGTGCAGTTCGTCGGCGTGCTCATGATCTTCGGCGAGGACCGCCGCTGCCTCCACGACCACATCGCGTCGACCGTCGTCGTCGAGGTGTGACGCTCACCGCGGGCGCCGCTCCTCCTCCAGCAGCCGGCGGAGCTCCTTCACCTCGCGCTCGAGCCGCTCCACGCGCGCGGCCTGCTCGCGCAGGGCGCGCTCGAGGCGCTCCTGCCGCGCCCCCTCCTCCGACCGGGGGCGCTCCGCCGGCCGCTCGTCGCGCGGCCCGGCCGCGTGCGCGAGCCGCCGGCGCACCTCCTCGTGCGCGCGCTCCAGGTGCGCCCGCGCCTCGGCCTCGACCCGCCGGATCCGCTCCTCCGCCTCGGCCTTGATCCGGCGCGTCTCCTCCTCGACGCGCAGGCGCACCTCGCGCTCGAGCCGCTCGAGGTGCTCGCGCGCCGCCCGCTCGTGCTCGTGAGCCTCCCGCTTGGCCTCGCGGCGGCGGCCCTCGTCGCCCGCGCCCGCGGCGTGCAGCCGCGCCCGCAGCGCCTCGAGCTCGCCGTGCAGCCGCGCGAGCTGCTCGTGGTCGCCGCGCTCCTTGGCCGCCATGGCCTGCGCCTCGAGCTCGTGCAGGCGGCGCTCGATCCGCTCGCGCCTCGCGCGCTCCGGCGCGTCCTGCGCGCGCGCGGGCGCGGGGAGGAGGACGAAGGCGAGCAGCAGGGCGAGCAGCGGCGAGGCGAAGCGGGCCGTCATGGGCACCTCCGCCCCCAGCGTGGCCGGAACGACCCGCACGGCGCAAGTCGCCGCTACTGGACCAGGCCAGGGCCTGTCCTCGAACCCAGCAGTGGGTCGTCAGGCGCGGCGCCCGCTCGGCCGTCTTCGCAGACGGCCGAGCCGCCTCCGAGCACACTCCACCGCGCCTCCGCAGCGAGAGCCGCTCGTGCAGCGCGCGACGCGGCCGCGAGCGCCCGCTCGGCCGTCTTCGCAGACGGCCGGACCGCCTCCGAGCACACCTCACCGCGCCTCCGCAGCGAGAGCCCCAGGCGAGGCGGAGGAGGGCGAGGCGATGCCGCGCGAAGGCGAGGGAAGGCCCGCCCCCCCCCCCCCCCCGCGCGCGGGGGGGGGGGGGCGCCCCCCGCCCCCCACCCCGGCGGACGGCAGCGCCCGCCATCCTCCGCCGCAGCCGCGATCACACCAAGCGCCCCCCCTCGCGCAGCGCCGGGTGGAAGCGAGCGGGCAGGGCGGCGGGGTCGGCCGCGGTGACGAGCGGGGCGAGGTCGGCGCTGGAGAAGGTGTGCCAGAAGAGGACGCGGCGCCCGCGCAGGGCCGGGTCGCCGGCGAGGCGCAGGAAGGCGGCCGCCGCCTTTCCGGTGTAGGTCGTCTCGAGCTCGAGCCCCTCGGCCGCGAGGCGCTCGCACGCGGCGCGCGCGGCCGGCGTGTCGACGCCGTAGCCGCCGCCGAGCTCGTGCGGGTCGAGCTCGACCGTCGCGCGCCGCCCGCGGCGCCAGCGCGCGCCGGCCCGGCGCAGGAGGCGCCGCGCGGTCAGGTCGAGGCGGCGGAGCAGCCAGGCGTTCGTGACGGCGGCCGGGACGACGCGCACGGCGACGACGCGGGCCGGCAGCCCGGCGAGCTCGAGCCCCAGCGCGATCCCGGCCGCGGTCCCGCACGTGCCGGCGGCGACGACGACGACGTCGGGCGCGGGGAGGAGGCCCGCCGCGACCTGGTCGGCCAGCTCGAGCGCGCCCTCGACGTGGCCGAGCGTCCCGAGCGCCGACGACCCGCCGGGCGGCACGACCTCGGTGGCCGGCGCGCAGCGGGCCACGACCTCGGCGACGAGCGGCGCGAGCGCCGCGTGCGGCGTCCAGACGAGCCGCGCGCCCGCGGCGTGGTCGGCGAGCAGGTCGTCGAGGACGTGCGCGGTGATCGGCTGGGGGTAGAGCACGAGGCTCACGTCCAGCCCGACCGCCCGGCCGTAGATCGCGGTGGCGAGCGCGTGGTGCGAGCCGTAGGCGCCGATCGTCACCACGCCGCGCCGCCCGCGCGCCAGGGCGCGCCCGAGCAGGAGCTCGAGCTTGCGCACCTTGTTGCCCCCGTAGCGCGCGCCGGCCCGGTCGTCGCGCTTGACCCAGCACTCGGCCCCGAGCGCGCGCGACAGCCCCTCGAGCGGCTCGACCGGCGTGGGGAACGCGCCCAGCGCCACGTGCGGCAGGTCGAGGTCGCCGAAGCGCGCGCGCAGCCGCGGCGGCCCGCGCCGCTCGAGCGCCGGCGGCGCGGCGGCGGGCGGAGCGGGCTGCCTGGACGGAGCGGGCACGGGGAGATGATACCGGGCTCACGCGTGTCCCGGCTCCCGGTCCCCGGTCCTTCGGCCGTGCGCCCGGCGCGGGGGCGAGCTCCCCTACTCCCCGCCCTCCACCCGCCGCAGCAGCTCCTCCAGGGGCCGCGGCGCGGGGTCGCGCCCGAGGTGGCGCGACCGGCGCGCGCGCTCGGTCGCGCGCCAGCCCAGCGCCGCGGCCTCCTCGAGCGCCGCGCAGGCGGCGTCCCAGGCGCCCGCCGCGGCGTGGGCCTCGGCCGCGTGGAAGAGCGGCACCGTGCCCCAGCTCGGCTGCAGGTCCTCGAACGGCTCCGGGAGGGTGCGCGCCAGGAGCAGCGCCTCGAGCGCGCCGTGCGGGTCGTGGCCGAGCTCGAGGCGCGCGCGCCCGAGGAGGAGCCAGGCGGCGAGCGTGGCCGGCCGGCGCCTCGCGAGGCGCTCGGCGGCATCGAGGGCGCCGAGGCGCGCCGGCGCGTCGAGCGCCTTGCGCAGCTCGACCGCGTGGACGGCGCCGAGGCCCCGCCGCAGGTCGTCGTCGCGGCCCAGCGGCAGCGCCGCGTCCTCGCGCTCGTGGTCCGCCAGCGCCGCCCCGTGGACCATCTGGCCGACGAGCCCGCTGTCCCGCGTGAGCCGGTCGGCCTCGTAGCCCAGGTCCCAGAGCGTCTTCAGGGGCTCGAGCTCGAGGGCGAGCGCCTGCGCGTCGAAGCCGCCCGGCACGAACTGCCCGCGGACGGTGTAGTAGTCGCGGTAGCTGGTGGCGTTCGCCGGGTCGAGGCGCAGGAGCTCCGCCAGGTGGCCGGGGGTCGCCGGGTCCTGGAGCTGCACGCCTGCCTCGCGGCGGGCGAGCGCGCGCAGCGGCGTGACCTGCTCGAGCAGCGCCCGCCGCTCGCGCAGCCGCGCCGCCGCGGCGGCGCGGCGCGTCGGGTCGAGGGGCAGGCGAGAGAGCCGCTCGTCGAGGAGCAGCGCGAGCTCCAGCCGGATCGGGAGCTCGCGCGCGAGCTCGCTCGCGCGGTCGAGCTGCGCGGCCGCGGCCTCGGGGCCGTGCGCGCCCGGGTCGCCCAGGCCGAGCGCGCGCACCGCCGCCACGACGTCGACGGCGCGGTCGACCTGGCGCAGCTCCTGCCGCGCGGCGCGCTCGAGCGCCCGGAGCGCCAGGCGGCCGCGCGCGGGCCCCGGCGGCTCGAGCGCGGCGCGGAGGGCGTCGAGCTGCCAGCTCCCCGGCCCCGACGCGGCGGCCCGTCGGCGCAGGCCGCCGCGGCCGCCGGGTCGCCGAGGTCGACGTGGGTGAGACCCAGCGCCGTCCAGGCGCTCGGGCCCGCGAGCCCGCCGCCGACGGCCAGCCAGCAGGGCCCGGCGCGCCCGGCCCAGCGCGGCCGCGCGCGGCGGCGTGCCCGCCGGCGGCGCGCGTCCCGTAGGTGGCGGCCGCGAGCTCGGCCCACGCGCGCGAAGCGCCTCGGCCCGCGCGCGGGTCCGGCTCGGCCGACGGCGCGGCCTCGCCGCGGCGCGCGGCCAGGCGCGCCCGCGCGCGCTCCACCTGCGCGGCGGCGTCCGCGACGGGCGCGCCCGCCGCCTCCGCGAGGACCTCCGCCGCCTCGTCGGGGCGGTCGAGCAGGTCGAGCGCGTCGGCCTCGAGCAGGCGCGCGGCGAGCAGCGCCCGGGCGTCGTCGAGGGCGGCCCGGGCCGGGCGGCGCGCGCCGCCGCGAGCGCGGCCTCCCCGTCGAGGAGCCACGCGCGCGCCTCGGCCTCGCCGAGCGCCGCGGCGGTCGCGGGGTGCACGAGGGTCCGCTCGCCGAGCACCGGCCAGGTCACCGCCGGGACCCCGGGTCGGGGCCGAGCAGCCCCGCCGCGGCCGCGCAGGCCGCCGCGGCGCCGGCGAGGCGCCCGAGCCGGAGGCGCGCCTCGGCGCAGGGGCGAGCTGGGCCAGGGCCTCGCTCCCACGCGGCGCCCGCCCGGGCGTCGGCGGCGGCCGCGGCGAGCTCGTCCGCGAGCACGTGCAGCTCGGCGCGGGCCGCGTCGTCCGCGGGGCGGGGCGCCTGGAGGCGGGCGCGGGCCCCCGCAGGTCGATGACCCGGGCGCCGCGCGCCGGCGGCGCGACGCGGACGAGCGCCAGCGCGACCTCCGCCCGCAGGTCCTCGCCCGTGGCCGCGGCCAGCGCGGCCTCCGCGTCGCCCGCCCGCGTCGCCGCCCAGGCGCGCAGCCAGCCGCCGCGCGGATGGTCGGCGGCGCCGCGCGGCCTCGAGGGCCGCGACGGCGTCGCCGCAGGTGAGGAGTAGCCAGGCGCGCGCCGCCTCGACCTCGACGTCGTCGCCGCGCGCGCGAGGGCGAGCGCTCGCGCGCCCGCGCCAGGGCCGCCGGCGCCGGCGACCCGGGGCCGCGCTGCAGGGCGCGGACCTCCTCCAGGGCGGCGGCGCGCGCGTGGGCCGCGCGCAGGGCGACCAGCCGCCGCGTCGAGGCGCGCGGCCGCGTCGCCGCGCGCGCGCGGCCGCGCCGCCTCGCAGCGGGCCAGGGCGGCCTCGGCCTGCTTCGAGGAGGTGGTCCCGCCCGCGCCCCCGCCGAGGTCGCGGACCAGCCCCTCGGCGTCGGCCGCGGCCGCGAGCGCCTCGCGCGCGCGGCGCGTCGCCGAGCGTCGACGCGACGGCGCCGCCGGCGGCGAGCAGGAGCGCGAGCGCCGCCAGGGCGCGCACGTGGCGCCGGCGGAGGGCGCGGCGCACGCCGAGCGCCACGCCGCTGATCGACGTCGCCGGGCGCCCGCCCGCGACGAGCCGGTCGAGGTCGTCGAGCAGCGCGCCGGCGTCCGGGTGGCGCGCGCGCGGCTCCTTCTCCAGGCAGCGGTGGACGAGCGCGGCGATGGCGGCGGGGACGTCGGGCCGGTGCGTGCGCAAGGGCGGCGGCTCGCGCGTCGAGATCGCCACGGCGAGCTGGTGGACGTCGTCGCCGTCGAAGGGGCGCTCGCCGGCGAGGAGCTCGTAGAGCAGCGCGCCCACGGCGTACACGTCGGTCGGCGGCCCGACCCGCTCGCCGCCCGAGAGCTGCTCGGGGGCCATGTAGTGCAGCGTCCCCGCCCACTGGCCGGTGCGCGTCAGGCGCTCCTGGTCGAGGGCCAGGGCGATCCCGAAGTCGGTGAGGAGCGCGCGGCCCGCCGCGTCGAGGAGCACGTTGTCGGGCTTCACGTCGCGGTGCACGACCCCGGCCCCGTGCGCCGCGGCGAGCGCCGCCGCGACCTCGCGCGCCAGGCGCAGGGCCTCGGCCACGGGCAGGGGGCCGGCCCGGGCGAGGTGCTCGGTGAGCGAGCGGCCGTCGACGAGGTCGAGGAGGAGGTACGGGCGCCCGTCCTCGAGCTCGCCCGAGCCGTGGACCGCGACGACGTGCGGGTGGCGCAGGCGCGCGAGCACCTCGCCCTCGCGGCGGAAGCGCTCGCGCGCCGTCGGGCTGCGCGCCGCGAGGACCTTCGCCGCGAGGCGGCGCGGGTCGTCGGGCAGGGCCACCTCGAACACGGACGCCATGCCGCCCTTGCCCAGCGGGCGCACGATCCGGAAGGGCGGCGGACGGGTCACGCCGCCACGATGCCCGGTCGCGGCGGCGGGTGCCAGCCGGACGGTCGCCCTGCGTCGTCACCCCGCGCGCGCGCGCTGGAGCGCCTCGAGGCGGACCCGGCAGCGCTCGCGGACGGCCGCGGGTCCCGGCGCGGCCGCGCCGCGCGCGTAGTGCTCCCGGGCGGCGGCGAGGCGGTGGAGGGCCTCGCACACCGCGCCCCAGGCCGCGAGGCGCTCGCCGTCGTGCTCCTCCTCGCGCCGGGGGGCGCTGCGCCGCAGGACCTGGTGGGCCGCGTGCGCGCGGCCGAGCGCCAGGAGCACCCCGGCGAGGCGCGCCGCGCGCGCCCCGTCGACCTGCTCGGGCCGCAGGCCGTGGACGAGCGCCCGCGCGGGCTCCGGCGCGCCGGCCGCGACGAGGCGGACGGCCGCGTCGACGCGCGCGCGCGGCGGGGCGCGGCGGGTGACGACGAGCGGCGCGAGGCCGAGGGCGAGGTCGGGGCGCTCCTCGAGGAGCGGCAGGTCGAGGACGCGCGCGAGGACCTCCCCGTCGAGCGCCGGGCCGAGCGCCTCGAGGCGGGCCGCGACGTCGCCGGGGGTCGCGCCGGCGAGGAGGTCGCGCAGGGCCTCCTCGGTGACCCGGACCGCGCCCACGAGGTCCTCGGGCTCGTCGCAGTACCAGTCGCCCGCCAGCAGGGTCGAGACGTCGCCGGTCGAGGCGACCCGCGACTTCATCGCCGCGGCCAGGTCCCGCACGACCGCCCGCACCTGCTCGACGAACCCGAGCGCCGCGTCGTGGCAGTAGGGGTGGTAGGTGAGGAGCGCCCCCTCGTCGGTCAGCGCGAGGAGGCAGCGGCCGACGATCGCGGCGTCCGCGCGGCGGGCGTAGAGCACGCGCTTGTTGATGTCCGCCGCGTCGACGAGCGCGGCGAAGAAGTTGAACGCCCCGGGCGCGAGGCAGGTGCGGAAGGGCTCGCCCATGCGCAGGACCTCGAGCGGGTCGTCCTCGAGGCGCAGGGTGAGCGGCGCGGCCTCCCCGGGCGGCGTCCAGGTGCGAGGCGGGAGCCCCTCGACCCACGGCTCCGGGTCGAGGCCGCGGGCGCGCAGGCGGGCCAGGAAGGCGCGGTTCTCGCGGGCGCCGCGCAGGTCCCAGGGCGCCGGGTCGAGGCGCGCGCGCAGGAGGCGCGCGGCCAGGGCGCGCAGGCCCTCGCGGTCCGGCAGGTCGACCAGCGCGGCGAGGACCGCCGCGCGGCGCGGGCAGGCGAGCCACTCCGCGGGGACGGACCGCCCCAGCCAGGCGGCGAGCGCGGCCGCGGCGCGGCGCTCGACGGCGGCCGCCCACGCGTCGGCCGCGCGCGCAGGCGGCGCCGCGCCGCGCGCCGGGCGGCGGCGCGCCGGCGGCGCGCGGGCGCCACGTCGTGGCCCGCGAGGCGCCGGCCGAGGCGCGCAGGCGCGGCGCATGAAGCTCCGGCGCGGCTCGGCCGCGGCCGGGAGCGAGCGCTTTCGAGCGCCGCGGCCTCGCGGGCGAGCGCGCCGCGCGCGTCGGCGACGTCCCCCTCGACCGGCGCCGGCGGCGGCGCCTCGTCGAGCGCGCCCGCGAGGCCAGCGATGATCCCGCTCAGGAGCGCCAGGCGCCGCGCGCGCCCGACCTCTCCCGCCGCCAGCGCGTCGCAGAGGAGGGCGCGCGCGTCGTCGCGCGCGGCGAGCGCCGCCAGCGCGTCGGCGTGGGCGCGGGGCCACTCGACGGTCCCCAGCGCGCCCAGCACCGCGGGCAGGCGGGCGGGGTCGCGCCCGCACAGGGCGACGAGGAGCGCCGGCAGCTCGCTCCGCGGGCGCGCGTCGGCCGCCTCGAGGGCCCGCAGGAAGGCCGCGGCCGCGCGGGCGTCGCCCACGCGCGCCGCGAGCTCGAGCGCCAGCGTCAGCGCCAGCGACGCGTCGAGGCGCCCCCCTCGCCGCGCCACGCCGACGAGGGCGTCCACCACGAGCGGCGCGTGGCGCAGGAGGCGCGGGGCCTCGTCGATCAGCTCGGCGGCGAGGAGCACCGCCCCGCCCCCGAACGCGCCCGGCGCCGCGCGGAGCACCTGCGCCAGCACGCCCAGCGCGCGCGTCGGGTCGCACCGCCGCGCCTGGACCGTCATGGCCAGCGCGAGCCGCGCCGCGTCGCCCCAGGAGACCGCCAGCTCCGGGTCGATCGCGCCGAGCACGTCGAGGAGCCGCTCGCCGGCGGCCGCAGGCAGCGCGGAACGTCGCGCGCGACGTGCCAGTTCACCACGTCGACGCGACGGGCGGGCGGCCGCGCGCGAGCCCCCGCCGACGCGCGCCACGGCGCGGCGCTCGTCGCGCTGCGCCACACCGCCGGGGGCGGCGAGCAGGCGCCGGGCCGCCGCGGCGCGCGCCGCGACCTGGGCCCACCAGCGGGCCCAGCGCTCGACGAGCGGCGCCGGGGCCACGGCGACGAGCACGCCGAGGGCGCGGTCGCGCGCGCCCCCGTCGAGGGCCAGCGCGTCGCCGGCGAGGTCGACGAGCGCCGGGCCCAGCGGCGCGGACGGGCGCGGCGCGGGGCCCTCGGCCGGCGGCGGCCGCTTGCGCTCGAGGGCGGCGGCGAGCGCCTCGAGCGGCGCCGGGTCCGCCTCGAGGGCGATCGTCCAGGGCGCCTCGCGCCCGAGCAGGTCGAGGAGGCCCGCCGCCGGGCCGCGCGGGGCGTCGAGCGCGAGGCCGACGAGGCCGACGGTGAGCGGCCCGGCGTCCGGGCACGCGGCGACGAGGCGCCCGAGGCCCTCGGCGCGCGTGACGACCTGCTCGAGCGCCGCCGTCAGCCGCGCGGGGTCGAGCGCGTGCACCCAGGCGAGCGCGTCGACGAGCGGCCCCGCCGCCGGGGCGGCCAGGGCCCGGGCGACCAGGGCGGGGTCGAGGCCCGCGAGGCGCTCGGCGATCCCCGGCAGCGGCGCGCCCTCGTGGACGGCCGCGCCCAGCCAGCCCAGGACCTCGCGGGCGCGCTCCACCCAGGCCGCGCCCTCGCCGCCGACGAGCGCCGGCAGGGCGCGCGGGAAGCGGCGCGGCAGGCAGGCGAGCGCGCCGCTCGCCTCGCGCAGGCGCGCGCGGTCGACCGTGACCTCGCGCGGGACGGCGCCGCGCGCCGGGGCCGGGACGACGAGCCACGGGAGCGCGCCCGCGCGGGCGCGGCCGACCGGGTAGCCGCGGAGCCAGCCCAGGTCGGCGCGCAGGGCGGCCCGGGCCGCGGCCAGGGCGGCGCGCCGGCCGCGGGGTGAGCAGGCGGGCTTCATGACCGCCTGCGACGGGCGGCCCGCCCGGGGGTGTCATCCCCGGATCGGCCCGACGAGCCCGGGGGTCGGCGCCGGGCGCAAAGGCGGCGGGATCGCGGCCGGCGCCGGGTCGCGGCCGCCCACGTTCACGGAGAGCCCGACCGGCAGGAGCCCGAGGCGCCCGCGCAGGCGCAGGCGGTAGCCCTCGCGGCGGCCGGGCTCCGGCTCGAGGACGGCGGCCGTCGGGCGGGCGCGGAGGGGCCCCCACGCGACGCGCAGCCCCTCGATCTTCACCTCGACGCGGCGCGCCTCGGGGTCCCAGGCGCCCGGCCACACCCGCACCTCGCGGTCGGCGAGGAGGCGCGCGCCCCGCTCGAGCGGGAAGCGCTGCGGGGCGGGCAGGCGCAGGACGATCCGGCCCGGGCGCTCGACGTGGAGCCACTCGACGCGCAGCTGCTCCGGCGGCAGCGGCAGGGGCAGCTCGGCCAGCCGCAGGAGCTCCAGCGCGTCGCGCCCGCGGACGGCGTAGCGGCCGGCGAGCGCCCGGAGCGCCAGGCCGGCCGGGCCGCCGCGCCGGCGGTCGTAGACGAGCTCGGGCGGGAGGCGGCCGGCGCGGCCGAGGCCACGGGCGACGGTGAGGTGGAAGTCGCCGCTGACGACCGGGCGGCTGCCGTCGAGGTAGGGCAGGTCCGCCGGCGCGCCCGGGAGCGACAGGCCCATGCGCACGAAGAGCGTGCTCTCGCGCCAGCCGACGTGGACGGCCGGGCCGATCGGGTCGCCCGCCACCCAGCGCGAGAGCACGTAGGGGAGGGCCACGAGCGGGTTGTTGATCCCCACGTGGGTGACGACGGTCCTCGCGCCGAGCGCCTCCCAGGCGGCCCGCTCCTCCTCGGCGCCGTGGCAGGCCGACGAGTAGACGAGCCGCAGCGTGCGGGCCGCGGCCGGGGGGACGAGCCGGCGCCACGCCGCCGGGTCGCGGCGGATCGTGTGCATGGCGCAGACGACGTCGACGATCGCGTGGCGGCTGGCCGCGGCGCGGATCGCCTCGGCCAGCCGCTCGTCGGCGCGCTCGCGCCCGCGCACGTGCAGCCGCTCGGCGTAGGGCCCCCGCTCGAGGAGCGCCCCGTAGAGCAGGAGCCCGATCCGCTCGGCCTCGGGCCGCGGCTCGTCCTCGACCATGAGGACGACCGCCGCCGTCGGCGCCTGGGCCCGGGCGGCCAGGGGGAGGGCCAGGAGCAGGAGCGACGCGAGCGCGAGGGGCCTCATGGCCGACCGCTCACGCACGCGCCGGACCCGAGCCGCAGCGTGGAGTTACGTCGCGGTTGCGGCCCGTGCGTCGCGGGGGTGACTACGGGCGTGAGCAGGTCCGTCGCATCACTTCGCCGTGGGGTCCTCGACCCGGGTCACGAAGAGCACCGCGCCGGTGGCCTTGTCGCGGACGAGGAGCAGGAAGGGGCGGTCGACGACGAAGGGCACCGGCGGCGGCGGGACGCCGCCGGCGAGCATCTCGACCGCGGTCGCCGCGGCGGCCTCGGTGCCCTTCTCGTCGACGGCGATCCAGGCCTGGTGGGTGACGGCGCCGATGAACAGGTCGCGCGTGCCGTCCATGCCGGAGAAGTCGGCCTGGCCGAAGACGAACGCCTTGCGCATGCCGAGCGCCTCGAGCGCGTCCTTCATCGCCAGGCGCCAGCCGACCTCGAACTTCGGCAGGGCGAGCGACACGAACTCGTGCGTCATCGCGCGGGCGAGCGCCGGCACGACCTCGTGCAGCGACGACGCCGTCGCGTCGAGCTTGCCCGCCGGGGGGAGGAGCACCCAGGCCTCGACCTCGCCGCCCATGTAGGGGAGGACGACCGCCCGCACGCCCTCGTGCTCGGCGAGCGCCAGGTGGGTCGTGTCGTGCATCGTCGGCGCGTCGACCTTCGAGCCGTCGAGGCGCGTGAACGGGCGCGGCCGCGTGCTCGACGGGTCGAACGGGTGCTCCCAGTCGGCGAGGAAGTAGACGGCGTTCACCAGCACGAGGCGCGTCGCGGGCGAGACCTCCCGCAGCAGGTTCCGGATCCGGTCGCGCGTCTCGGCGGCCACCCAGCCGTTGATCCGGTCGCGCGCCGCGTCGGGGTCGGCCGCGAAGTCGACCAGGCGCACGCCGGCGCCGTAGTGCTCCGCCAGCCCGTCGAGGAAGGCGGGCTCGAAGCGCTTGCCCTCCTGCGCCCACAGGGCGTTGGCGCTGCGCAGGGTGAACGGCCGCGCGTCCTTGCGCCACGCGGGCGGCGCCTTCTGCCCGCGCGCCATGAGGGCGCGGTCGAGGCCGCCGAGGAGCCGGTGCAGCCGCGCCTGCTCGGCGAGGTGCAGGGCGCGCTGCATCTCGGCGAGCGTCTCGCCGCGCGCGCCGGCGCTCGTCATGCCGAGCGCCTGGACGATGCTCCAGGGCGAGCAGACGACGTTGCCACGGTCGGGGACGACCCGCAGGAGGTCGCTCGCCAGGCGCAGGTGGGTGGTCCCCACCTCGGCCAGGTCGCCGGGGTCGACGGCGGCGCGGGCGCGCGGGCGCGCGGAGCGGGCTTCGGCCTCATCGGCGCGGGTCATGGCGGCTCCGGTCAGGGTCAGGGCCGCGGCGAGCGCCGCGGGGGCGAGGGGTCGTGGCATGGAGGGGCCTCACGGGTGAAGCAGGTCTGACGCGCGGACCCCGGTCCTGGTTTCACCAGGGCCGGCAGAACCACCACACCACCGGGATCAGCCCCAGGGCGGCCGCGGACGCGGCGCGGTAGGCGCGCGCCACGCGGGGGCCGCGGAGGCGGAAGAAGGCCACCGGGGCGGCGGCCGCGCCGAGGACCATCGCGGCGACGGCCCAGGCGAGGAGCCAGTCGTCGCGCAGGGCGCGGCTCGTCCACCTGAGCGCCTCGGTCACCTCGACGAGCTCGACCACCGGCGGGCCACCCGAGCGGGCGGGGTACCAGGCCAGGAAGGCGCAGGTCACGAGGCCGGCCAGGATCAGCCCCGCCGCGCCCCGGAACGCCCCCTGGTCGTCGCCCTCGTCTCGCGCTGGCACCCCGCGCCGCCCCCTGCGCCGATTATCATCCCCGCCCGCCGAGGCCAGCGCCACATGGGAGCCCCCCTCGCCCGCGTCCCCGCGGGCGTCCAGTACGTGTTCGGCGACGAGGCCCGCCTGCGGCGGGCCGTGGAGCGCCGCGTCCTCGACGTGTTCGACGGCTGGTCGTACGAGGAGGTGCTCCTCCCGACCTTCGACTACGCCGAGCTGTTCGAGGGCGGCCTCGGCCAGGGGCGGGCGCGGACCTACCGCTTCACCGACCACCAGGGCGAGCTCCTGGCCCTGCGGCCCGAGCTGACGACGCTGGTCGCCCGCACGGTCGCGACGCGCCTCGTGGACGAGCCGCTCCCCTTGCGCCTGGCCTACAGCGGCGAGGTGTTCCGCTTCGACCCGCCGCGCCGCGGGCGGCACGCCGAGTTCCACCAGGTGGGGCTCGAGCACCTGGGCACGAACCGGCTCGAGGCCGACCTCGAGGTCCTGCTCGTGTGCGCCGAGGCCCTGCGCGCGCTCGGCCTCGCGGGCTTCCGCCTCGTCCTCGGCCACGTCGGCTTCCTGGGCGGGATCGTCGAGTCGCTGGGCCTGACGCCCGACGCGCGCGAGGACCTGCGCCAGCACCTCGACCGCCGCGATCCCGACGCCGTGGCCGAGGCGCTCGCCGGGCGGGCCGACCCCGAGCGCGTGGCCGAGCTGGCGCGGCTGACGACGCTCACCGGCGGCGCCGAGGTGCTCGACGCGGCGCTCGCGCTGGTGAACAACCCCGCCTCGCGGGCCGCGGCGCAGGAGCTGCAGCGCGTGCTCGACACGGCGCGGGCCGCCGGGCACGACGCCCTCGAGGTCGACCTCGGCGGCGTCGCCGGCTTCGACTACTACACCGGCATGACCTTCCAGGTGTTCGTCCCCGGCGTCGCCTCGGCGCTGGGCGGCGGCGGGCGCTACGACCGGCTCATGTCGCAGTTCGGGCGCGACCTGCCGGCGGTCGGCTTCTCGCTCTGCCTCGACTGGCTGGCGGACGTCGTCGCCCGCGCCGGCGGGGCCGCCCGCCTGGCGCCGGCGCCCGCGGCCGAGGCGCTCGCGGGCGAGGACCTCCCCGCCCTCTTCCGCCGCGCGGCGGCGCTGCGGGCCGAGGGCCGGCGGGTGAGGCTCGGGTGAGCGAGCAGGTCACGATCGCGCTGCCCAAGGGCCGGCTGCAGGAGGCGGCGCTGGCCGTGTTCGCGCGGGCCGGTGTGACCGTGCCGCCCGAGGAGCTCGACTCGCGCCGGCTGTGGGTCACGGACGCCAGCGGCCGCTACCGCTTCGTGCTCGTCAAGCCGTCGGACGTGCCGACCTACGTGGAGTACGGCACGGCCGACGTCGGCGTGTGCGGCGGCGACGTGCTCTCCGAGAGCGGCGCCGACGTCCACGCCCCGCTCGACCTGCGCGTGGGCCGCTGCCGGCTCGTCCTCGCCGGGCGCGAGGGCGAGGACGGCCGCCTCGACGCGCGGGCGACGGCGCGCGTGGCGACGAAGTACCCGCGCGTGGCCACGCGCTGGTTCCACGCCCGCGGCGTGCCGGTCGAGGTCGTCTACCTCTCCGGCTCGGTCGAGCTGGCGCCGGTGCTCGGGCTGGCCGACCGGATCGTCGACGTGGTCGAGACCGGGCGCACGCTCGTCGACAACGGCCTCGAGGTCCTCGACACGCTCGAGCGCTGCTCGGCGCGCCTCGTCGTCAACCGCGCCGCGTGGCAGCTCGAGGGCCCGGCCCTGCGCGGGCTGGTCGCGGCCCTGCGGATGGCCCGGCCCGACGAAGACCGGCCGGACGAGGAGGGCGCGTGATCCCCGTCGTCCCCTGGCGCCCGGGCGCGGCCTGCCCGCGCCTCGACGCCGTGCTCTCGCGCGCCGAGGGGCCGCCGCCCGAGGTCGTGGCGCGGGTGGCCGCGATCATCGACCGCGTGCGGCGCGAGGGCGACCGGGCGCTGGTGGCGCTCACGCGCGAGCTGGACGGCGTCGACCTCGCCCCGGGCGAGCTGCGCGTGCCCCTCACGCGCCTCGAGGCGCTGTCGGCCGGTGTCGCGCCGGAGGTGCGCGCCGCCCTCGAGCTGGCCGCGGCGAACATCCGCCGCTTCCACGAGCACCAGCGCGAGCGCGACCTCGACGTCGACGACGGCGACGGCGTGCGCCTGGGCCAGCGGGTGACGCCGATCGGCCGCGTCGGGCTCTACGTCCCGGGCGGCACCGCGGCCTACCCGTCGTCGGTGCTGATGAACGCCGTGCCGGCCAAGGTGGCGGGCGTGCCGCGCGTGGTGGCCGTCACCCCGCCGCGCGCCCTCGAGCGCACGCCGGCGCTGGCCGCGGCGCTGCTCCTCGCCGGCGTCGACGAGGTCCACGCCGTCGGCGGCGCGCAGGCCGTGGCCGCCCTGGCCTACGGCACCGAGACCGTGCCGCGCGTCGACAAGGTCGTCGGCCCCGGGAACCTGTGGGTGGCCACGGCCAAGCGGCTCGTCTTCGGGCAGGTGGGGATCGACTCGTTCGCCGGGCCGAGCGAGGTGGTCGTCTGGTTCGACGAGACCGCCGACCCGGCCTGGGTGGCGGCCGACCTGCTGGCGCAGGCCGAGCACGACCCGCAGGCGGCGGCGATCGCCGTGACGCGCGACGCGGCCCGCGCCGAGGCGGTCGCGGCCGAGGTGGCGCGGCAGGTCGAGCGGCTCCCGCGGCGCGAGGTCGCCGAGGCCTCGCTGCGCGCGTTCGGCGCCGTGTTCGTCGTGAAGGACGACGACGACGCCCTGGCCCTCGTCGAGCGCCTGGCGCCGGAGCACCTGGAGGTCGCGCTGCGCGACCCGGAGGCCGCGGCCGCGCGCGTGACCTGCGCCGGGGCGATCTTCCTCGGCGCCTGGTCGCCCGAGGCGGTGGGCGACTACCTCGCCGGGCCGAACCACGTCCTGCCGACGGCCGGCACGGCGCGGTTCGCCTCGGCGCTGGGCGTGTACGACTTCGTGCGCCGCACGAGCCTGATCCGCTACACCCCCGAGCGCCTCGCGCGGACGGGGCCGGCCGTGGCGGCGCTCGCGCGGGCCGAGGGGCTCGAGGCGCACGCGCGCTCGGTGGACGTCCGCCTGGCGCCGCGATCGGAGACGGCGTGACCGACCCGCTCGCCCTGATCAAGCCCGCCGTGCGGGCGCTCGGCCACTACACGCTGCCGCCGCGGCAGGCGCGCGTGAAGGTCGACCAGAACGAGAACCCCTGGGAGCTGCCGGACGCGTTCAAGGACGAGGTCTTCCTGCGCATGCGCCAGGCGCCCTGGGGCCGCTACCCGGAGTTCGTCCCGCGCGGGCTCCTCGAGGCGCTGGCGCGCTTCGCCGGCTGGCGGCCCGACGGCGTGCTCGTGGGCAACGGCAGCAACGAGCTGATCTCGGTCGTCCTGCAGGCGACGGTGGGCGAGGGCGTAGCCGTCGCGCTCCCGCAGCCGACCTTCACGCTCTACGCGTCGATGGTCACGACGCTCGGCGGCCGCGTGGTCACCGTGCCGCTCGACGCGGAGCTCCGCTTCGACGAGGGCGCCCTGCTCGCGGCGCAGGCGCGCGAGGGCGCGAGGGTCCTGATCGTCTGCTCGCCCAACAACCCCACCGGCTCGCACCTCGACGAGCCGGCCCTGCGGCGGCTCCTGCGCGCCTGGCAGGGGCTGGTCGTCGTCGACGAGGCCTACCAGGAGTTCACCGGCTGGAGCGCCGTGCCGCTCCTGGCCGAGTTCCCGCACCTCGTCGTCCTGCGCACCTTCTCCAAGGCCATGGGCCTGGCCGGCCTGCGCGTGGGCTACCTGCTGGCGCGGCCGGAGCTCGCGACCGAGCTCGACAAGGTGCGCCTCCCCTACAACCTCAACCGCTTCTCGACGATCGCGGCCGAGCTGGCGCTCGAGCGCTACGACGAGCTGCTCGCGCCGCTGGTCGCGCGGCTGATCGACGAGCGCGAGCGGCTGGCGGCGGCGATCGCGGCGCTCCCGGGCTTCCTGCCCTACCCGTCGCGGGCCAACTTCCTCCTCGTGCGCTCGGCCTGGCCGCCGGGCGAGGTGCACGCAGCGCTCGCCGCGCGCGGGGTGCTCGCGCGCGACGTGAGCCGCTACCCCATGCTCGCCGAGTGCCTGCGCGTGAGCGTCGGCACGCCCGAGGAGGGCGACCTGGTGCTCGAGGGGCTGGCGGCCTTCTCGGCCGCCAGGACGGGAGGTGGCGCGTGAGCCGGAGGGTGGCGCTCGAGCGCAAGACGAAGGAGACGCACGTCGAGGTGGCGCTCGACCTCGACGGCCAGGGCGCGTTCGACGGCGGGACGGGGCTCGGGTTCCTCGACCACATGCTCTCGGCGTTCGCCCGTCACGGGCACCTCGACCTGACGGTGCGCTGCCAGGGCGACCTGCACGTGGACGAGCACCACTCGGTCGAGGACGTCGCGCTGACCCTCGGCCAGGCGGTCGCGCAGGCCACGGGCGACCGGGCCGGCCTGGCGCGCTTCGGCCACAGCTACGTGCCCATGGACGAGGCGCTCGTGCGGGCCGTGCTGGACCTCTCGGGGCGGCCGTGGCTCGTGTGGAGGGTCCCGCGCCTGCGCGAGCGCGTGGGCGACCTGCCGGTCGAGCTCGCCGAGCACTTCTGGCACTCGTTCGCGCAGGCGGGCCTGCTGACGCTCCACGTCGAGTGCCTGTACGGGACGAACCAGCACCACGTCCTCGAGGCCTGCTGGAAGGCGGCGGGGAGGGCCCTGGCCGAGGCGGTCGGCCCGTCGCGGTCGGGCGGCGTCCTGTCGACCAAGGGGTCGCTCCGCGGGTGACGATCGCCGTCGTCGACGCCGGCATGGGGAACCTGCGCTCGGTCGAGAAGGCCTTCGAGCGCGTGGGCGCGCCGGTCGTGCGCACGCGCGACCTGGGCCGCCTGCGCGAGGCCAGCCACCTCGTCCTGCCGGGCGTCGGCGCGTTCGGCGACTTCATGGCGGCGCTCGGGCGCCTGGGCCTCGACGACATCGTCCACGCGCGCGTGGCCGCGGGCGTGCCGCTGCTCGGGATCTGCGTCGGCATGCAGGCGCTCTACGAGGAGAGCGAGGAGTTCGGCCGCCACCGCGGCCTGGGGCTCGTGGCGGGGCGCGTCGTGCGCTTCCCCGAGGGGGACCTCGTCGTGCCGCACTCGGCCTGGAGCGTGGTCACGCCCGTGCGCGACGACCCGCTGCTGCCCCGGCCGGCCTGGTTCTACTTCGTCCACAGCTACCACGCCTGGGAGGACGACCCGGCGACCGCGCTCGGCACGGCCGAGTACGGCCGGCGCTTCACGGCGGCCTGCCGCCGCGGCGCCGTGTGGGGCGTGCAGTTCCACCCGGAGAAGAGCCAGCAGGCGGGCCTCGACCTCCTGGCCCGCTTCGCGGCGGTCGGGGGGGCGGCGTGATCGTCGTCCCCGCGATCGACGTGCGCGACGGCCGCTGCGTGCGCCTGCTCCAGGGCGACTACGCGCGCGAGGTGCGCTACGAGGCCGACCCGGCCGCGACGGCCGCGGCCTACGCGCGCGCGGGCGCGCGGCTCGTCCACATGGTGGACCTCGACGCCGCGCGCGACGGCGGGCGCAAGAACGCCGACGTGATCGCCGCGATGGCCGCCGCCGCGCGGGCGGCCGGGGCCGAGGTGCAGGTGGGCGGCGGGCTGCGCTCGCCGGAGGCCGTGCAGGCGGTCCTCGACGCCGGGGCGTCGTTCGCGGTCGTGGGCACGCTGGCGGCCGAGCGGCCGGACGCCCTGCACGACCTCGTGGCCCGCTTCGGCCCGCGCGTCGTGCTCGGCCTCGACGCGCGGGACGGCGTCGTGGCCGTGCGCGGCTGGGAGGCGTCGGCCGGCGTCACGGCCCTCGACCTCGGGCGCCGCGCGAGGGCGGCCGGCGTCGAGCGCGCGGTCTACACGAACGTGGCCCACGACGGCACGCTCCAGGGCCCCGACGTGGAGGGCGGGCGGCGCCTGCAGGAGGAGACCGGGCTCCTCGTCACGCTCTCGGGCGGCGTGGGCGACCTCGAGCACGTGCGCGCGGCGGCGCGGGCGGGGCTCTTCGCGTGCATCGTCGGCCGCGCGCTGCTCGAGGGGCGCTTCACGCTCGAGGCGGCGCTGGCCGCCGCGCAGGAGGCCTGAGGTGCTCGCCCGGCGCGTGATCCCCTGCCTCGACGTCGACCGCGGGCGCGTGGTCAAGGGGCTGCGCTTCGTCGACCTCGTCGACGCCGGCGACCCGGTCGAGCAGGCGGCGCGCTACGACGCGCAGGGCGCGGACGAGCTCGTGTTCCTGGACATCACCGCCTCGTCCGACCGCCGCGCGCTCGTGGCTGACATGGTCCGGCGCGTCGCCGACCAGGTGTTCATCCCGCTCACGGTCGGCGGCGGCGTGCGCGCGCTCGGGGACATGGGCGCCGTCCTCGACGCGGGCGCCGACAAGGTGGCCGTCAACACGGCCGCCCTCGAGCGCCCCGAGCTGATCACGGAGGGCGCGCGGCGCTTCGGCAGCCAGGCGGTGGTCGTGGCCGTCGACGCGCGGCGCGACCCGGCGCGGCCGGGCGCGTGGCAGGTGACGACGCACGGCGGGCGCCGCGTCGCCGAGGGCCGCGAGGCGATCGCCTGGCTGAAGGAGGCCGTCGACCGCGGCGCCGGCGAGGTGCTGCTCACGAGCATGGACCGCGACGGGACGCAGGCGGGCTACGACCTCGAGCTCCTGCGGGCGGCCTCGTCGGCGGTGCGCGTGCCGGTCGTGGCCAGCGGCGGGGCGGGGAGCGTCGACCACCTCGTCGCCGCGGTCGTCGAGGGCGGCGCCGCGGCCGTGCTGGCGGCGTCGATCTTCCACTTCGGGCAGGTGACGATCCCCGAGGTGAAGCGCCTGCTCGCCGCGCGGGGGGTCGTGGTGCGGACGGGCTGATCAGCGCGGGGCGCGCTCGATCCGCAGCCAGACGTGCCCGCCGGAGCCGCTCGACGTGAGCTCGTAGTCGACCACGCGCCAGGGTGGGTCGAGCTCGAGAAACGGCCGCAGGAACTCCTCGAGCAGCCACACGCGTCGAGCCTGGGCGGAGCCCATTCCAACGTACCTGGTGGCCTCTTCCCGCCGACAGAGGCAGAGGAGCCGATCCTCCGCCAGCGCCTCCCGCGCGCGACACATGTCTCGCTCCGCGTCCAGCGCCGCAGCGTGGGCGGTCGCCTCGCGCGCCGTCAGGTCTCGGACCGCCCGCTGCAGGACCGCCACCCGGTGAGCGAGCGCCGCGCACGCGACCGCCAGCGCCAGCGCGAGCAGCCGCGCCCACCGCACCCGGACCCGCCTCATGGCCCACCTCCGTGCAGGCAGGGTGGCCCGACGCCCGTCACGGGCGCGCCGCCCCTCCGGTCACGGTTCCGCCGCGTCCGTCGCACGGCGAAAGGGAACCGACCGGGTTCGGCTTTGCCGGGGCAGCACTTACGTGTGGCATGAGCCGTGCGTCGAGACGGCCATGATCCGCCACGCCGCGCCGTTCGTCGCTCTGCTCCTCCTGGTCGCCCCCGCCGCCGCGCAGCCCTTCGAGGAGCGCTGGCGCAACCGGGTGGCCGAGTTCCAGCGCGAGAACGCCCGCCTGCCGGCCGACGCGCGGACGGTCGTCCTCCTGGGCTCGTCCTCCATGGAGGGCTGGCGCTACTCGAACCGGGTCACGAACTACCTGCCCGCCGGGCACCACTACCTGAACCGCGGGATCTCCGGCGACGGGATCGGCCACGGCCGGACCGGGATCAAGAACCGGCTGCAGAGCTCCGTCTTCGACTGCAAGCCCGGGTACGTGTTCCTCCTCAACGGCCACAACAGCGTCTACCGCGACGGGTCGGGCGTCGAGTCGACGGCGCGGATCTACGAGGAGGTCGTGACCGAGATCCAGCGCCGGCACCCCGACGTGGTGCTCGTGCTCGTCACCTGCCAGCCGACCGAGGGCAGCACCTACGGCGCCCTCGCGCCGCACCTCGTGCGCCTCAACGAGCGTATCCGGGCGCTGGCGGCGGCCCGCAACCTGCCCCTGATCGACCTGCACGCGCTCACCGTCGGCCCTGACGGCCTGCGGCCGCGCCCGGGGATCTCGAGCGACGGGATCCACATGACCAACGAGGGCTACCGCATCTTCGGCGCCGAGATCGCGCGCGTGCTCGCCGCCGCCCCGGCGCCCCCGGCGCCCCCGGCGGCGCCGGAGCCCGAGCCGGTGCCCGCGCCCACGCCCGAGCCGGTCGACGAGGACCGCGTGCACGTCGTGCAGAAGGGCGAGACGCTCGGGCGGATCGCGCAGCGCTACGGGACGACGGTCCGCCGGCTGGTCGAGCTCAACGGGATCACGAACCCGAACCTGATCCGCGTCGGGCAGCGCCTGCGCCTGCCCCCCCCGTCGACCCCGGGCCTGAGCGGCGCGCTCACGCGGTGAGCGTGGTAGGGTCCGGGGGATGACGACGCCCCCGTTCGACCCCGCGCCCGAGGTGGCGCTGGCGCCCGAGGCCCTCGCGTGGGACGAGCGCGGCCTCGTCCCGGCCGTGGTGCAGGACGCGCGGACGGGCGAGGTCCTCACGCTCGCCTACATGAACCGCGACAGCCTCGCCCGCACCCTCGAGACGGGCGAGACCTGGTTCTGGAGCCGCTCGCGGCGGGCGCTGTGGCACAAGGGCGAGACGTCCGGGCACGTGCAGCGGGTCGACGGCCTCGCGGCCGACTGCGACGGCGACGCGCTCGTCGTGCGCGTGACCCCGACCGGCCCCGCCTGCCACACCGGCGCGCGCACCTGCTTCCACTCGCCGGTCGCCGGCGCGCCCGACCGCGGTCGCGCCGGCGAGTCGCTCGGCCAGGCGCTCGACGCGCTCCTGGGCACGATCGCCGGGCGCAAGGCGTCGATGCCCGAGGGCTCCTACACGACGTACCTCTTCCGCGCCGGCCTGAACAAGGTGCTCAAGAAGGTGGGCGAGGAGGCGACGGAGGTCGTCGTCGCGGCCAAGGAGCCCGACGACGACGCGCTCGCGGGCGAGGTGGCGGACCTCCTCTACCACCTGGGCGTGCTCCTCCACGCCCGCGGGCTCGACCCGGCGCAGGTGGCGGCCAGGCTGGCCGCCCGTCGCAAGCCGGAGGGAGGCTAAGCCTCGAGCAGGAACGGCGCCGCCTGACGGAGCGCGCGGCGCAGGACGCGCTCGACGTCGGCCGGCGTCGGCGCGGCCAGGACCTCCGCGCGCAGGGCCGGCAGCGCCGCCTCGTCGACGCAGTGGACGAGGCAGCGGGTGGGGAGGACGGCGCGGGGGCGCACGGAGAGCGTCCGGTAGCCGAGGGCGAGGAGCGCCAGCGCGCCGAGCGGGTCGCCGGCCATCTCGCCGCACACCGACGGCCGGCGGCCCTCCGTGGCCAGGCGCGTCCGCAGCCAGTCGAGCGCGCGCAGGACGGCCGGGTGGTAGGGCGAGTAGTACTGCCGCACGAGCTCGTTGTCGCGGTCCACGGCGAGGAGGTACTGCGTGAGGTCGTTCGTCCCCAGGCTGACGAAGTCGGCCAGCGGCAGGAGGTGCTCGAGCTGGTAGAGCACCGACGGCGCCTCGACCATCATGCCGAGCGGCCGCGGCGGCACGCCGCGCGCGGCGCTGGCCTCCTCGAGCAGCTCGCGCACGGCGCGGAGCTCCCAGCCGGCAGTGACCAGGGGCACGAGCACGCGCACGTCGGCCTGCTCGAGCGCGGCGGCCTCGACCAGCGCCTCGACCTGCGCGCGCGCGACCTCGGGCTGGGAGAGGAGGAAGCGCACCGAGCGCAGGCCCAGGATCGGGTTCGGCTCGTCGTGGGCCGGCGCGTAGGGGAGCGTCTTGTCGCCGCCCGCGTCGAGGAGGCGCACGACGACCGGGCCGCGCGGCGCGGCCTGCAGCGCCCGCCGGTAGAAGGCCACCTGCTCCTTCACCGTCGGCCAGGCGTGCTGCTGGAGGAAGAAGAACTCCGTGCGCAGGAGGCCGATCCCGGCCGCGCCGTGCTCGCGCGCGGCGCCCAGTTCGTGCGGCAGCCCGACGTTGGCCAGGAGCTCCACCCCGGCCACGAGGGGGCCGGCGGGGGCGCGCGCGGCGAGCTCGGCGGCGACGACCCGCGCGGCGGCGCGGGCCGCCTCTCCGCGGCGGCGGTACTCCGCCTCGATCTGCGGCGCGGGGTCCTGGAACACGAAGCCGTTGTCGCCGTCGACGAGGAGCCGCTCGCCCTCGGCCACCGAGGCGACGAGGTCGGGGATCGCGACGACGGCCGGGATCCCGAGCGAGCGGGCGAGGATCGAGGCGTGCGACGTCTCGCTCCCGTGCTGCGTGACGATCGCCACGACGCGCGCCGGGTCGAGGTGGGCGGTCTGGGCCGGGGTCAGGACCTCGGCGAGGAGGACCACCCCGCCGTCGCCGTCCGGCGCGGCGGGCCCGGCCGCCACGCCCAGCGCGCGCAGGAGCTGGGCGCGCGCGTCGCGGAAGTCGTCGGCCTTCTCGCGCACCTTGGCCGGGCCGGCGCCGCTCAGGATCGCCACGACCTCCTCGACCGCCTGGTAGACGGCCTGCTCGGCCGGCTCCGCGTGCTCGACGACGCGCGCGCGCACGCGCGCCTCGAGGTCGGGGTCGCGCAGGAGCTCCTCGTGCACCCGGAAGATCGCCGCGGCCGCGGCGCCGTGCTCCGCCTCGATCTGGGCGGCGAAGACCTCGAGCTCGCGCACGGCGGCGTCGCGCGCGCGCGCGAAGCGCAGGAGCTCCTCCGCCTCGCCGGCGAAGGGGCGGGGGGTCGGCGGGGCGCGGAGCGGGTCGACGCCGAGCGCGGCGACGCGCCCGAGCCCGACCCCGGGCGAGGTGCCCAGGCCCACGAGGAGGCCGCGCGCGGGCGTCGCCGGCCTGCCGGGGCCCGAGGGCGCCAGCCGGCGCTTGACGTCGATCAGCGACACGACCTGCCCGGCGAGCGTCTGCAGGGCGACGACCTCGTTGGCCGGGAAGCGGTACTCGCGGACCGTCTGGACGGTGAGCACGCCGACGCAGCGGCCGCGCCGGACGAGCGGCACGCCGCCGAAGGAGCGGAAGCGCTCCTCGCCGGTCTCGGGGAAGAACTTGAACCGCGGGTGCTCGTCGGCGCGCGAGGTGAAGAGCGCCTGCTCGCCCTCGGCGACGAGGCCGGTGAGCCCCTCGCTCTGGGGCATGCGCACCTGCCCCACGGCCTCCGGCCGGAGGCCGTGCGTGGCGGCGAGGACGAGGTCGCCGCGCTCGTCGGTCAGGTAGACCGAGCACACGTCGAAGCCGAGGCGCTCGGCGACGAGGTCCACCGTCGCGGCGAGCGCCTCGTCGAGCGAGGCCGTGCCCGCCACCGCGTCGGCGGTGTCCTTGAGGAGGAGCAGGTAGAGCCCCTCCTCGCGCGGCGCGACCGGCTCGCTCGTGGTCACGGGCCGGGATCTTCGCCCGGCGGCCTCGTGCGGTCGAGGGTCACAGGTCAGAGCGTCTGAAGGAACCGGCTCGCCGGTCTCTGGTGACCAGCCTTCGATCGGAGCTGCGGGCGAGGCGAGGCCGCGGAGGCTGAGGCGAGGCGGCCCGCGCGCGGGCGACGTCGTATCGGCATACTTCTAGCCCGCGCGCGCGCCGCCCCGCCCAGCATCCGCGGCCGCAGCCGTCGAGCACACCTCAGCTCGTCCGGCGCAGGCGCCGCGTCTTGCTCGAGATCGAGGGGTCGCGGGGCCACGGCCCCGACGGGGTCTCCTCGAGCTCCGGCTCGGGCTCGGGGAAGAAGGTGAACGAGACCCAGCGGACGCCCTCCTCGCCCTGCACCGTGGACGAGGTGACGATCCAGCCGCCCGGGGTCGGGGTGCGCTCGGGGCCGTCGTGCTGCAAGGGTTTCCTCCGACCACACGCGGGAGACGAAGCCGCGCACCTCCCCCGACGCGGCCGGGGGCGCGGCCATTCAGGCGGTCAGGCGGGCTCGAAGGCCCGGGCGAGCTGCAGCTGGTCGGTCGAGCGCTCGGGATCGACCATGCCGACGCGCCCCGGGAGCGACAGGAGCACGCGCCAGGTGCGGGCCTCGGTCGCGTCCGGGTCGAGCGGGGCGAGGCGTGGCTGGTAGCCGTTCATGGGACCCTCCCAGCACCTGTTCGGCTGCGGGCGGGGTCTGCCTTGAGCGGCTCGGTGGAGTCCAGCGCTCCGCCGCTCGTGCTCGACCCGCCGAAGCGAGCGATGGGGAGGCGCGGAACGGGCCAGATCGTGCCAGCCCGGGACTTGCTCCGATCGCGCCCCCCTCGCGAGCGCATCACTCATCGCAGGTCTGAGCTCGAGAGAAATCGCGCAGCGATTTCTCTCGAGCTCAGAGCGGCAGGGGCGTGCCGATCCCGCGCCGCACCGCCTCGGCGTGGACACGCACGGCGGTGGCCATGTCCTCGAGGGCCAGCCCCAGGTTGATCGCGAAGGTCCGCTCGTCGGGGGTGCGGCGGCCGGCGGCCTGGCCGGCCACGAGGTGCCCCAGGTCGGCCTCGGGCTCCGGCGTCGCCTGGAAGTAGCCCTCGGCGCGGTAGTACCGGAACTGCGTCAGGTCGTCGGTGAACACGCGCCCCTCGCGGAAGGCCGCCGGGGTGAAGTAGGAGTCGAAGTCGACCGGGCTGGCGAAGGCGCCCGGCGCCAGCCAGCCGGCGTCGATCACAGGGGTCGGCTTCTTCAGGATCGGGCCGCTGGTGACGACCATGTCGAGGCCGCGCACGGCGTCCTCGACGCGCTCGACGGCCACGACCTCGAGGTCGAGCGCGCGGCTCATGTCGGCCGCGAACCGCCGCGCGACCTCGGGGCGGACGTCGTAGGCCATGGCCCGCGTCAGCCCCGGAAAGGCGCTCCGCAAGGCCTCGAGGTTGCTGCGCCCCTGCACGCCGCAGGCGACGACGCCGACGCTCGCGCTGTCCGGCCGCGCCAGCCGCCGGGCGGCGACCGCCGTCGCCGCGCCGGTGCGCGCGGCCGTGATCCACGTGGCGTCCATGACCGCCACCGGGACGCCGGTGGCCGGGTCGTTCAGGACGAGCAGCCCGTGGATGTAGGGCAGGCCGCGGTCCATGTTCTGCGGGTAGCCGGCGATCCACTTCAGCCCGGCCGCCTGCTGGGCCGGGATCCAGGCGGGCATGGCGTGGATGAACGCGTCGGGCGCGGGGTGGATCCCCGGCTTGGGCGGCATCTCCACGCGGCCCGCGCCCTTCTCGGCGAACATGGCCTCGAGCGCGTCGATCACCTCCCGCATGGGGAGGCCGACCGCCTCGACGTCGCGGCGCGAGAGGTAGAGGAGGGCCCCGGACGTCACGGCCCCGAGACCCCCAGCCGCTCGATCCAGAGCGTGCCGTCGGTGTCGACGAAGAAGTTCACGCGGACCGCCCGGCCATCGATCACGAGGAGCTCGACGTGGTCGCCGACGGGCAGGTCGCGGGCGCGGAAGGCCTCGAGCTGCTCGCGGAGGACGTCCGAGAAGGGCTCGGGCAGCCCCCCGAGCGCCTCTCGCGCGCCCTGCTCGTGCTGGACCTGGCGGACGATCGGCACGCCCCGCATGTTACCCGGCGCGCCTGGGCGGTTCAGGCCGCCGCGCGGGCGGCGCGCGCCCGCCGGATCGCCTCGAGGTCGGCGGCGGTCGTGAGCGGCGCGCGCTCGGCGACGAACGCCGCGCGCTCGAGCTCCCCCCGGGCGGCGGCGCCGAGCCGGTCGCCCAGGACGTCGATGGCGGCCCCGACCATGGCCGCGAACAGGGCCCGCAGCCCGCCCAGCCGCTCGACCGCCGCCGCGAAGGGGAAGGCGGCGTCGGCGAGCCCGAGGCGCACGTAGTGCGCCTCGGCGGCCTTGAAGTCGGCCAGGCAGGCCGCGACCTCGTCCACGACCTGCCGCTCGAGCTCGGCGCGGGGAGTCGCCTGCGGGCGGCGCAGGACCGCCGCCAGGCGGTCGAGGCGCGAGAGCTCGGGGCCGGGGAGGGTGGCGCGGGTCATGGGTCCTCCCGCCATGGGGCGGACCTGGGATGTAGCACCTGACACCGACAACCCGGGTTGGCCCGATCCCTCGCTGGCTAGGCCACCGGGTCGTCACCCGAGGCGGTCTCGTCGCCCGACGCGGCCTCCTCGCCCGACGCGGCCGCCTCGTCCTCCGACGTCTCCGGGACCTCCTCCTCTTCCTCCTCCTCCTCCTCGACGACCTCTTCGGCCTGGTTCAAGGCGCGCAGGAGGTCGTCGAAGCCGGCCTCGTCCCAGGGCAGCTTCAGGCCGGACGCGGCGAGCTCCAGGGCGGCCATCCGCTCGAGCAGCGGGTGCCGGGCCTGCTCGAAGAACTCGACCCTCAGCGGGTCGGCCTCGCTGCTCTCGAGGGACTCGCCCAGCACGCGCCCGAACCACGCCAGCCCGTAGTCGCCCTGCAGGTCGGACGGCGACCAGCCGCGGAGGTTCCCCTGCGCCAGGCGCGCCTCGAGGTCCGCCAGCGCGGCGTGGCAGGCCGCGACGCGCTCGCGCGGGAGCCGGAAGAACAGCAGGTTGTCCTCCCCGCTCCCGGCGCCCGCCGCCTTCTGCGCCTTGCGCTTGGCCCGCTGCTCCTCGCGCTGCTTCTTCTCGATCCGCTTGCGAATCGCCGTCGACCGCTGCTTCCGCTTGCTCATGGGCGTCCGCTCTCTCGTGCGCCGATCGTAGCACGCGCGGCGCCTCGAGCGTGGCGCTGCGCCCCGGCGGGCGCTATCATCCGGCCCCTTCCGCGGCCGACCCTGCGAAGGACGCCTCCCCATGAAGCTCCAGGCCTTCCTCCAGCGCCTCCCCGAGCCGTTCGCCATCGAGCTGCTCGAGGCCCTCCCGGCCCCCGACCGGCGCGAGCTCCTGCGCCGCCACGGCGCCAAGGTCCCGGTCAGCGCCGGGTCGCTCAAGCGCGCCACCCGCCTGAGCAAGGAGGCCAAGCTCCTCGTCCAGGCGCTCCAGCGCTCCGACGACGCCGACGAGGCCCGGACCTTCCTCCAGGGCTGGCTGGCGCGCCGCGCCGAGATGGTCGTCCACTTCCTCGACGCCTGGAAGGTCAAGCACCAGGGCGGGATCGTCGAGGACTTCTCCTGGGTGGAGAAGCTCGAGGCCGAGACCGTGAAGGCCTCGCTCGAGGGGCTCGACCCGAAGCTCGAGCCGATCGCGCCGCTGGTCTACTTCGTCTACCTCGAGCTCCCGGTCACGGAGCAGGTGCTGGCCGTCGACGCGCTCTTCAAGTCGCTCGAGCAGCAGGGCGCCGCCGACCGGAGCTGACCACCACGCCTCGACTCTTCGTTCCGCCGCTCGTACTCGACCCGCCAGAGCGAGCGATGGGGAGGCGCGGAACGGGCCAACGTCCTCGTCCGGGCCCTCACGCCGATCGCGCCCCCCTCCCGCCGCTCGTACTCGACCCGCCAGAGCGAGCGATGGGGAGGCGCGGAACGGGTCAACGTCCTCGTCCGGGCACTCACGCCGATCGCGCCCCCCTCGCGAGCGCATCACTCATCGGCCAACGTCCTCGTCCGGCCCTCACGCCGATCGCGCCCCCCTCGCGAGCACATCACTCAGTGCAAGGAGCTCTCCAGCTTCATGAACCACTGCTCGGCCAGCGCCGCCGGGTCGCTCCCGTCCGTGGGGGCCTCGGCCTCGCCGGCGGCCCCCGGCCGCTTGTGCCAGTAGAGGATCCCCTCGACCTGCTTCTCCTTGTTCGGCTTGTCGCCCTCGGCCGTGTTGAGGAACTCCAGGTTCGAGCGGAAGAACGTCCGCGCGCGCTTGCCGTCCTGGTCCATGTCGACGCGCACGACCTCGAAGTCGCGGATGTTCAGCACCTCGGGCTTCACCTGGAACAGCCGCTCGATCAGCTTGGGGATGTCGGCCTTCCCCTGGTCGATCAGCTCGTGGTACTTGCCGGCCTTGTCGAAGTCCTTGAACTGCAAGTCCTGCAGGAACGACTGCGCCAGCCGGGCCAGCTCGGCCTTCTCCTTGTCCCAGGCCCACGAGACGCCGAACAGCTGGAAGCCGTAGCTCTGGAAGCCGATCAGCGCCGCGACGGCGAGCCCCAGCACGACCGCCAGCACCACCCCGACCTTCTTCATCGCTCCGCCTCCCCGCCCCGGTAATCACTCATCTTGCAGCCTGAGGCAGATCGCCGCCAGGGCGAGGAACCCGACGGTCAGCGCCAGCAGGACCCCCTCGGCCCGCAGGATCGCCGTCCAGTCGTGCGACGTCTTGCGCAGCTCGTCCAGGACCTCGAGGCCCCACGCCGCGATCATGCCGCTCTCGATCCGGTCGACGACGGGGCTCGTCGTGCCGAGCGTGACCTTCGAGAAGATCAGCTGGGGGATGAGCGCGATCGGGACCAGCGCGATGAGGCTGTTCTGGCTGTGGACGATCGACGACAGGAGGAGCCCGAGCGCGGTCGCCGCCAGGCAGGTGGAGAGGAGCCCCACGTAGATGAGCGGCAAGGAGCCCTGCATGCGCACCGTGCGCGCCACCATGAGGAGGAGGATGAGGCACTGCAGCGCCGCGAACACCGCGAGGACCAGGACCTTCGACGTGAGGTAGGCGCGCACCGACACGCCGGCGCGCCGCTCGCGGAGGAAGATCAGCCGCTCCTTGACCACCTCGCGGCAGGCGTTGAAGCAGCCGAACCACACGGCCACGATCGCCAGGATGAAGTCGACGGTCCGCGACTCGGTCTTGCCCTCGTAGGCGATCCCGATCAGCCAGCCGATCAGCGGCGCCTGCACGAGGAGGAGGAGGAGCCCGCCCAGGTCGGCCAGCTTCAGGTCGACGTAGCGATGCGTGAGGACCGACGCCTGCCGCAGGCGCAGGAGCCGCGAGAGCAGGCCCTCCGCCGCCGGCGCGGCCTCCGCCGGGGCGCTCACGCCGCGCTCCCCGCGCGCGGCGCCGGGGCGGGGCGCGCGCGCCACGCCTCGGCGAAGCGGCTGCCGCGGTAGCGCCGGGCCCAGCCCTCGGGCTTGTCGTCCTTGAGGCGCTTGAAGATCAGGTCGGGGTCGGGCACCTGGAAGTGCTGGATCGCCTGCGCGGGCGTCCCGGCGAACGCCAGCAGGCCGCCGCAGATGATCACCACGCCGTGCGCCATGTCGATCGAGGCCATGGAGTGCGTCGTCGTCACCAGCCCGCGCCCCTCGTCGGCCAGGCGCCGCAGGAGCGTCATCGTCGTCACCTCGAGGTCCGGGTCGAGGCCGCTCGTCGGCTCGTCGAGGAGGAGCACCGGCGGCGCGAGGAGCAGCTCCACGCCCATGCTGGCGCGCTTGCGCTGCCCGCCCGAGAGCGACCCGATCCGCACGTCGGCGCGGGCCGACAGCTCCGTGGCCTTCAGCACCCGGTCGACCGCGGCCTGCACGTCGGCCTCGCTCGTCCCCGGCGGCAGGCGCAGGCGCGCCGCGTACTCGAGCGCGGGGCGCAGGGCCAGCTCGGTGTGGATGATGTCGTCCTGCGGCACCATGCCGACCGTGCGCGCGACCAGCGCCGCGCTCAGGCCGGTCACGTCCTCGCCGCGCAGGAGCACCTGCCCGCCGTCCGGCCGCACGACGTCGGCCATGACCTTGAGGAGCGAGCTCTTGCCCGAGCCCGACGGCCCGAGGAGCAGGACGAGCTCCCCCTGGTGCACCCCGAGCGAGACGTCGCTCAGGATCTGCTTGCCCTTGCGGGCCAGGCTCACGCCGCGGGCTTCGAGGAGGTAGCGGCCGCTCACGTCGGAGCCGAGTCTAGCAGGCGGCGTCAGCCGCTGCTCGTCCGGGCCCGCCCGCGCTTCACCTTGGGCCGCTCGAACACCTCCACCTCGACCGGGGCGTGCTCGCTCAGCACCTGCACCTTCACCTTGTCCGCGGCGCCGTCCCGCAGGTGCTGCACCTGCAGGACGACGGCCCGGAGGCCGCCGTCGGCGCCCTCGAACGTGAACCGGAGCTCACGTGACTTCTTGACGCTCATGGGGGCAGCGTGGCCGGCCCGGGGGGCAGGCGCAAGCTGGCCAGCAGGCGCCACCCACGCGGACCCAGCCCGCCGTACGCCGGCGCGAAGCCACCACGGGTGTTCGGAGCCACGAGACAGGCGAGGCCGTGGAGGCCGGCCGAGGCGGCGCGCGCGCGGGCGGTATCGATCGCCGGATCCTACCGCCCGCGCGCGCGCCGCCTCGGCCGGCATCCGCGGCCGCAGCCGTCGATCACACCACTACTTCCAGTCGGTGCCGCGCAGCACGAGGTCCGCCACCTGGTCCTCGCGGTCGGCCGCGGACGTGACGACCTCGACGACCTCGATCAGGTGGTAGCCCTTGTCGCTGCGGACCACGGCGCTGCGGTGGCCCGCGGTCACCGGCGCCCCGTCCGCCGCGCGGCAGGCGGCGTCGAGGAAGGCGTCGCCGTAGGCGCGGACGTCGCCCTCGAGCTGCAACAGGCCCACGGCGCCGCCCTTCGCGGCGCTCGGGGCGACAGAGGCCTCGCGCGCCACGACCTTGAACTGCTCGAGGATCTGCGACCACGAGGGCCGCTCCTCCTCCTTCCGCACGTGGTCCTGCATCCACTTGCGCAGGCGCGCGTGGACCTTGTCGGCCGCGTCCTTCGTCGGCGAGACGATGTGGAACGCCTGCCGGTCGCGCCGCACGGCGCCGGCGCCCGTGCCGCGGTCGTAGGGGTCACGCGCGCAGGCGAACAGGTGCCACTCGCTCGCGCCCTGGGCGCCGGTGGGCAGCTCGACCGGCGCCGGCAGCCAGGCGGAGTCGCTCTCCTCCGGCGACCCCTCCGCCGCCTCCCACTCGAGCGGCTGGACGAGCGCCGCCCGCTCGAACGCCGTCACGTAGTCCATCTCGAACGGCTGGCCCTGCCCGATCGGGTCCTTCAGGTCGCCCGTGGCCTCGGCCACCTCGGCGAACGACGCGCCCGAGGCCAGGCGCTGCCGGGCCTCCTCCATGCGGGTCCGGGAGCGCTGCTCCGCCTCGTCACGGACGGACTGGGGCAGCTTGCGCAGCACGGGGTCGTTGCGCACCAGCACGTGGCTGAAGACCGTGTGGCCGCCGCGCTGCCCGATCCGCTTCACGAGGTGCCAGCCGCGCGGCGACTCGAGCGGCGCCGAGACCTGGCCCTCGCGCAGGTCGAACACGCCCTCCTCGAACGCCGCCCCGAAGTCCTCGAGCAGCTGGCCGCGCGAGACCGGCGGGAGCTCGCCCCGGCGGGGGCGGGTGGCGTCGTCCTCGGAGAACTTGTCGACGACCGCCTCCCACGACTTGCCCTTGCCCAGCTCCGCCTGCGCCTCGGCGAGCTTGTCGAGCGCCGCCTTCTTCAGCCAGGCGTCGATCACGCCCCGGTCGGGGGGGAGGAAGATCTGCCGCAGGCGCAGGCGGACCTGGCCGCCCGGGCCGTCGCGCAGGGTGGTGACGTAGCGCAGGTGCTCGCCCCCGATCCCCTTCGCCTCGAGGAACGTGCGCCGCGTCTGCGCCGCCGCGTAGTCGCCGCGGACCTTGCGCAGGACCTCCTGGCGCAGCTTCGGGTACTCCTTGCTGAACTCGGCCTCGTCGGCGTCGACCTTCTCGGCCACCCGCATGAGGACCACGCGCGCGCCGTCGGGGTGCGTCGGCAGGTCGACCACCTTCGAGAACGACCCGCCCGGCCGCACCTCGACCTCGAACGCCGCGGCCACGATCCGGCCCGCGTCGGGGTAGCCCTCGAGCGACGTGGCGCTCCGGCCGAACGGCTCGGTGCGGTGGACCTTCAGCCCGCGCTTCTCGAGGAGCGCCTTCGCCTCCTCGGCGCCGGCGCCCTGGAGGTCGACCGAGAGCTTCTCCGTCCACGCGCGGGCGCGGTCGACGGCGCGCTCGAGCGCCACCTCGCGGGCGACCTGGTCCTGCACCTCCTCGAACGGCAGGACCTCGGGCGCCAGCCGCTGGTGCACGCGGAAGACCACCCAGCCCTTGCCGTCCTTGCGCGCGTAGGGACGGTCCGGGAGCGCGCCCGGCTCGAAGCTGCCGATCACGTCCGCGGCCTCGGCGAGGAGCGCGTCCTCGGCCATCTGCGCGCGCGTGAGCTCGCGCTCGGGCTTCACGTGCTCGATCGCGCCCGCCTTCTCCACGTCGTCGATCGAGTAGACCTTGGTCAGCGGGAAGCCCTGCGGCTCGCCGCGCACCTTGTCGAGGAACGTCTGGAGCGCCTTCTTCGCCCGCCCGTTGGCCGCGCCCGGGGCGTCGCCCGCCTGCGCGTAGTCCTCCTCGCTGGCGACCAGCGCCTCGACCTTCCAGCGCGGCTCGCCCTGGTAGCGGGCGCCCTTGCGCTCGTCGTAGTGGCGCCGCCGCTCCTTCTCGGACCCCGTGGCGTAGTCGCGCCGCACGCGCTCCTCGACCTCGGCGAAGGCGGGCATGCGCGCGTGCTTCGTCTCCAGCGCGCGCAGCAGGAACCAGCCGCGCGGGCCGGCGAGGACGTCGGACACCTGCGTCGGCTCGTGGTCGGCGGCGAACCAGGCGCGCGCCGCGCGCGACCCGATCAGCTCGTGCGCGCCCACGGCCTCGACGTCGAGGAGCTCCGTGCGCAGGTGCTGGACCGGGACGCCCGCCTCCTCGCCGGCGGCCTTCGCGACGGCCGCGAGGTCGCCCTCGGCGCGGGCGACCCGGTCGGCGACGGCCGTCATCACCTGGTCGGCCCGCTCGACCTGCCGCTCGTTCTCGAGCATGCCCGTGACCTGGTCGCGCTGCTCGTCCGTGAGGTCATCCCACCCCGTCGACGAGGTCACGCCGGCGATGTCCGCCCCGCGGGCGGCGAAGAAGTCCTTCAGCTCCTCGACCGACGGCTGGTCGATCACCAGGTCGTCGAGCGCGACGCCCACGACCTCGAGCGCCACCCGGCGCGGCTCCTCGTAGTCGTCCTCGTGCGTGGCGAAGTAGGCCTCGAGCTGCTCCTTCGTCACGTGGCGCGCGTCGCTCGAGTCGACGACCGCGACGTCGGGCACGTGGGCGGCGGCCTCGACCGTGACCAGGTCCGCCGCGCGGCGGTGGTGCTGCTCCTGGTACTCCTTCCACACCTCGTCGGGCGTGACGGCCGCCATCTCGCGCAGCGTGTCGAGGTAGCGGCTGACGAGGGCCTCGCGCCGCTCGTGCGCCTCGAACTCCCGCACGGTCATCCCGGGCGGGATCACCTCGCGGTAGAGCTCGCGGTCGAACGACGGCATGCTCTCCGTGAGCGCCTTGAGCAGCTCCTCGTTGTACTTCTGCCGGAAGGCCGGCGAACCCTCGACCAGGCCCAGCGCGTCGAGGCGCTTGCGCACGACGTGCTGCGCCATCTCGAAGCGCTTCTGGGTGGCGATCCGCTCGCCGATCTCCTGGTCGGAGACGGAGAGGCCGGCCCGCTTCGCCGCCTTGTAGAGGGTGAAGAACTTCCAGGTCATGTCCTCGTCGGCGTACATGTTCACGCGCCGGTAGGGCCCGGCGACCCGCTCGAACTCCGAGTAGGTCACGGGCTCCCCGAAGACGGTGCCGACCGTGTGGTCGCCCCGCTCCTGGAAGGCGCTGAGCACGGCGCCGGTGATCCCCAGGCTGACCAGGGCCGGGGCGAAGATCACCAGCAGGAACGTCTTCTCGTAGCGACGGAAGAAGCCAAGCATGACGATGGACCTCGAGTCTCGACGCGGGGGTCGGGAGGGGGCGGGATGATACCCGTCCGCCCGATCCGCGCGAGCCGTAGGGGGTCTAGTCGAAGGTGAGGGTGCGGACGACGTGGGCGCGGGCGCGGAGGCGCCCGACGAGCGCCTCCATCTCCGCGTCGGAGGGCGGCTGCTTGCTCAGCCGGTTGGCCAGCTCCCGCTTCACGGCCTCGTCGAACGGGCGGGCGGGCGGGGTGCGGTCCTCGACCAGGACCACGTGGAAGCCGAGCGGCGTGCGGACCGGCTGCGAGACCTCGCCGACCGGCAGGGTGAACAGCGCCGTGTTCAGCTCGGGCGTCTTGGCGAAGCGGCCGCGGTCGAACGTGCCGAGCGTGCCGCCGAGGTTGCGCGTCTGCGCGTCCTCGGAGAAGCGGCGGGCGACGTCGGCGAAGGGCACGCCGCGGCGGACCTGGTCGGCCGCGGCCTGGGCCTTCCGGTGGGCCGCCTCGACCTCGGCCTCGGTCGCGTCGCGCTCGGCGCGGATGAAGATGTGCCCGGCGCGCACCCGCTCGCTGTAGGTGCGCTGGTACTCCTCGCGGAGCCGGGCCTCGAAGGCCTCGCGCCCCTCGGGGGTCGTGCGCTCGAGCTCGACGAGCCGGCGCAGGAGGAGCGTCGGGCGCGCCTGGAAGCGCAGCCGCGCCGCCCAGGCCTCCTCGTCGTAGCCGGCCTCGGAGATCTTCTTCTTGAACGCCTCGAGCGTGCCCGCCTCGCGCACGTGCTGGACGCGCTGCTCCTCGACCCACACGGCGCAGTCGACGTCGTTGACGGCGATGCCGCGGCGGCGGGCCTCCCGGACGACGAGCGCCCGGTTGACGAACAGCTCGAGCAGCCCAGGGGTGCCCAGGTCGCGGTAGAGGTACTCGCAGAACTCGCGGCGCGAGAACGGCTCGCCGTCGACGGTGGCCACCGGGACCTCGAGGTCCATGCTGGCGAGCCGCACGCTGCCGTTGTCGGGGAGCGGCGTCAGCTCCCCGCCCTGCGCCTCGGCCAGGCGCAGGCGCAGGAGGCGCAGCTGCTCGTCCTTCTGCCGCAGGAGCTCCGCCGCCGCGGCGACCTCGCTGTCGGCCCCGCGCTCGCGCAGGGCGGCCAGCTCCTCCTGGCCGCGGCGCACGGCCTCGAGGGCCGCCTCGAGCGCCTCCTCCTGGGCGGCGGTGCGCTCGCGCGCGGCGACGACCTCCTCGTGGCGGCGCTGGAGGTCGCGGCGCAGGAGGTCGGCCTCCTCGCGGGCCGTCCGCGCCTCGCGCTCGAGGCGCTCCCGGTCGGCGGTCTGCTTCGCGGTCGCCTCGGCCAGGCGCGCGTCGCACTCGACGTGCGGGTCGCCCCCGCGGCCCTCGTCCGCGCGCGGCGCCCCGGCGCAGCCGATCGCCAGCGAGGCGACGATCGGGAGCGCGACGAGCAGCTCACGGCGTGGGTGGGCCATGACCGGGGAATGCTAAGTGCAAGGTGAGAAGTGTCAAGGGCGCCTGCGCCCACGGAGCGCACGGAGGAGAACTCGAGAGGTCTCCGTGTCCTCCGTGGTTCATACGGCGCAGGACCCTCAGCTCCCCGTCACCTTGGGCACGCTGCGGGACGTCCGCTGCATGTACTTCAGCGTGGCGATGAGCTGCTCGTTCGAGATCGCGCCCATCTCGAGCATGATGAGCCCGAGGAGCTTGTGGCTCTCGCCGATCGCGTCGCGCTGGCGCTGGATCTCGAGCGCCCGCTCGACGATGTCGCGTTCGACGTGGCCCGCGGCGACGATCGCCTCGCCGAAGAGCAGCTTGCGCGTCCTGTTCATGCCGATGCCGACCTCCCGGGGTGCTGCCGTCCGCTCGTCTCCATGAACCGCAGGGCCGACTCGACCATGGCCCGCAGGTCGTGACGTGTCTGGAAGCCCAGGACCTCGCGCGCGCGCGCCGGGTCGGCCACGAGGGCCGCCGGGTCGCCGGGGCGCCGCGGGCGCTCGCGCCGCGGGACCGGGCGGCCGGTCACGTCCTCGACCGCGCGCACCACCTCGAGCACGGTCGCGCCGCGCCCGCGCCCCAGGTTCAGGGCCAGGCCGGCGTGGCGGCGGTCGAGGGGGCCCAGGTCGTCGAGGCGCTCGACGGCGACGACGTGCGCGCGCGCGAGGTCCTCGACGTGGATGTAGTCGCGCTCCGCCGTCCCGTCGCGCGTCGGGTAGTCGCCGCCGAACAGGTCGAGCGGGTCGCCGCCGTGGGCCGCGCGCAGGACGTTCGGGAGCAGGTGCGTCTCGGGGTCGTGCCACTCGCCGAGGTCGCCCTTCGCGTGCGCGCCGGCGACGTTGAAGTAGCGGAGCGCCAGCGGCAGCACGCCGAAGGCGCGGCCGTAGGCGTCGAGCACGTGCTCGAACGCCAGCTTCGAGGCCCCGTAGGGCGAGAGCGGGCGCGTCGGCGCGTCCTCGGCGATCGGCAGGCGCTCGGGGACGCCGTAGACCGCGCACGTCGACGAGAACACGACCCGCCGCACGCCGTGCGCGAGCATGCCCTCGAGCAGCGCGCGCCCGGCCTCGGCGTTGACGCGGAAGTAGGGCCCGGGGTCGCGCACGCTCTCGGGCACGAGGGCCTTGCCGGCCACGTGCACGACGGCGTCGCAGCCGGGGAGGGCCCGGTCGAGCGTGGCGCGGTCGCCGAGGTCGCCCTCGTACAGGGCCACGCCGTTGCGCTCGGCGAGGACGCGGTGGCCGGTCGACAGGTCGTCGATGACGACGACGGCGTGCCCCGCCTCGAGGAGCGCCCGCACCACGTGGCTGCCGATGTAGCCCGCACCGCCGGTGACCAGCACGCGCATGGCGTCGAAGGTATCGAAGTTCCGGACCCGTGTCACCAGCGTCCTCGCGGAAGCGGGGCGCCCCCGCGCCTCCACGCCCCGTCCCGTCGCAGTAGCGCGCCCCCGCCGCCGTCCCGTCTGGTACGCTGTCCCGAATGCTCGTCGTTCACGCCGACCGCGCCTTCCGCGAGCACGTGACCCCCGAGGGCCACCCCGAGTGCCCCGACCGCTTCGACGCGGTGCTCGCGGGGCTCGCCGACTGCCCCGCGGTCGCGCGCGTCGAGGCCGCCACCGGCGGCGACGTGGCCGACGTCGTGCGCGTCCATGACCCGGGCTACGTGGGCGCCCTCGAGCGCCTGGCCCGGCAAGGCGGCGGGGCGCTCGACCCCGACACCTGGCTCTCGCCGCGGTCGTTCCAGGTGGCGCTCCAGGCCGCCGGCACGCTCGTCCGCGCGACCGACGCCGCGCTGACCGCGCCCCCCGGCGCCGTGGAGCGCCGTGCCTTCGCCGTCGTGCGCCCGCCGGGGCACCACGCGCGCCCGGCCGCGGCCATGGGCTTCTGCTTCTTCAACAACGTCGCCGTGGCGGCCGCGCGCGCGCGCGCCGTCCACGGCCTCGAGCGGGTGGCGATCGTGGACGTCGACGTCCACCACGGCAACGGCACGCAGGAGATCTTCTGGGAGGACGGGGCGGTGCTCGTCGCCTCGCTCCACCGCGCGCGCTTCTACCCGGGCACCGGCGGCGCCGACGAGACCGGCGCCGGCCGCGGCAAGGGGGCCACGCTGAACGTGCCGCTGCCCGGGAGCACGCCGCCGGCGAGGTACAAGGACGCCCTCGACGGCGTGCTCGAGGCGACGCTCCGCTTCGGCCCGCAGCTCCTCCTCGTCTCGGCCGGCTTCGACGCCTACCGCGACGACCCCATCGGCGGCCTCGGCCTCGGGCCCGAGCACTACGCCTGGATCGGCGAGCGCCTGCGCGCCACGGCCGACGACGCGTGCGAGGGGCGCGTCGTGGCGGCCCTCGAGGGCGGCTACGCGCTCGAGGCCCTGGGCGAGCTCGCGCGCGCGTTCGTCGGCGGCCTGGGGCGGTAGGCGCCCCGCGGTGACAGCGCGTCGTCGCGCGGGGGCCGCCCTCGTGGCCGTCGCCCTCGGGGTCGGGGCGGCGGCCTGGCTGCACCTCGCGCGGCCGGCGCCCCCGGCGCCGCTCGCCGTCGGCGCCCCGGCGCTGGCGGCCTGGGCCGAGGGGGAGCCGCCCTTCGCGCAGCCGGTCGGCGCCTGCGCCCTCCCGCCCACGAGCAGCGTCCTCGTGTGCAACTACAGCGACCTGGCCGCGGTCGACCTCGACACGCTGGCGGCCTTCCGCCTGACGCCGCCGCCCGGCGTCACCACGTGGAACCCGACGGCGCTCGCCTTCGACGCCGTGAGCGGGCTCGTGTTCGTCGCCAACTACAAGGGTCAGGACGTGCTCGCGCTCCGCGTCGACCTCGCGAGCAGGTCGACCTTGCTCGAGCGCCGGCTCTCCCACCCGGCCCTGCGCTCGCCGGAGGGGGTCGCCGTGAGCGCGGACGGCGCCCTGGTGGCGGTCGCCGACTTCGACGGGCGGGCCCTGCTCCTCTTCCGCGCGGACGGCGAGCTCCTCTGGCGGCGCGAGACGCGGGAGGCGCATGGGGTGGCCTTCCTCGGCGACCGGGTCGCGGTCACCTCGCTGGCCTTCCGGCAGGTCCTCCTCTTCGACCTCGCCGGCGAGCTCGTCCGTGCCCGGGGCGAGCTCGGGTGGGGGCGCGACCAGTACCTGTGGCCCACCTCGCTCTCGGCGCGCGGCGAGGAGCTGCTCGTCAGCGACGCGCACACGGGGCGCCTCTCGGTGCTGGGGCCCGACCTCGCCCAGCGGCGCGCGGTCGGCGCCAACGGCCGGGCGCCCGGTCACTTCAACTTTCCCTACCACGCGGGGTGGTGGACCGACGACACGGTCCTCGTCGCCGACACGTTCAGGTCGCGCCTCGCGCTGGTCGACCTCACGCGGCGGACGATCGTCCGCCGCATCGCGTTGCGGCCCGGCGGGCGGCCCGACGACCTCGGCGACGGTCCGCCGCTCGGCGCGGGGTGGTCGGGCTACCAGGGGCCCGACGCCGTGCGCCTCGAGCTCCCCGCCTGCGCGTGGCTGACCGGCGACTGGCGCCCCGGCTACGCCCGGCTCACGCGCCGCGACGGCGTCGAGCTCCGCCTCGTCCCGGCCCCCGGCGGGAACCACGCCTACTTCCTCCAGGCCGCGCGCACGGCCACGGGCGACGTCGTCCTCGGCTCGCCCCAGTGCTCGGTCTGGTGGGTGCTCCGGGGCGGGGTGGCCTTCCCGGTCGAGCTCGACCAGGACCACTGGCTCGAGGGCGACGCGCTCGTCGGCCGCGAGCGCGTGCGGCTCGACGCGCTCGTCGCGAGGGTGACCGAGCGGGAGGCCCGGCTCGCGGCGGCGGACCTCGCCGGGTGGGCGCCGGCGCTGGCGTCGGCCCTGCTCCTCGGCGTCCGCGACCCCGACCGGCCCTCGGACGACCTGGCGGCGTGCTTCACCTCCGACCCCGGCCAGCGCCTGTGGCAGGACCTGACGGCCGCCGCGCCGCTGACCGCCGCGGCGCTCGCGGACGCGCTCGAGCGCTACCGGGGCGCGGCGCGCGGCGCCGAGGCGCTGCCGCTCTGGGAGGTGTCGGCGGTCGGCGCGCTGGCCCGGCTGTCGGCCCGCTGAAGGACCCTGAACGCCCTGTGGGCAGGCCACTGCCCCGGCGGCCGCGCCAGCACCATCTCGCTGGCTGGCAACGGCAGGTCGACGCGCGACGTCGCGGACCAGCCGCCCGAGCGTCTCAGCGGCGCGTCACCGGCCTCTCGCCCGAGCGAGCGCCAGCGCCTTCGACCTGACCGCCGGATCGGGCGATCCCGCCGCGATCTCGCGCACGAGGTCACGCTCACCGCGTGCCCAGAGCGCGTTGAGCGCGGCGAGCGCGACGAGGTTCGGCTCCTCGCCCTCCCGTCCCTCGTTCGCCAGGGTCGTCAACAGCGTCAGCGCCTCGGGCCCGGGGACGGTGCCGACGAGCGCCACGGCGCGGGCGCGATCCCCGACGCCGGCCTCCTTCGAGCGCGCCACGCGCTCCAGCGTCGCCAGGTCCACAGGCTCTCTGGCCGGCGCGGGCCCGACCCGCGGAGCAGGGGCGTGCGGCGTCGCGTGTGGGCCCACGTCCGGCGTCTCGCCGGAGCGCTGATGCGTGCGCACCGCCCCCCCGGGAGGCGCCGCCCGATCGTCCGTCGACCGGACGAGCAAGTACGAGAGGGGCGCGGTCACCAGCACGGCCGTCACGCCAGCCCACGCGGCGGACTTCACCTTCCACTTGCGAACCAGCCGCCTCGTCATGGGAACCTCCCGGACTCGCTGCCAGCCCTACTCCGTCGCGCCCACCGCAGCCCGCCAGGCGCCGTGCAGCGCGGAACGATCGGCGACGTTCGCGTCCACGCGGAGGCCCGAGATTGAGGTCAGGACCCGGACCGTGGCCGCACGGCGAGGGGCTCGACGAGGTGCTGCGAGCGACGCTGCCCGACGCCGCCGACATCAACGGCAACAGCAACACGAGCGAACTGGTGGACCTTTGATACCACCATAACTCGCTCGGGTCGGTCGTCGCCGTCACCGACGGGTCCGGGAGCGTCAAGGAGAGCTACCGCTACAGCGCCTACGGCGCGCCGCGGATCTTCGACAAGAACGGCCAAGAGGTCGCGACGACCCAGGTCCAGCAGCCGTTCATGTTCACGGGCCGCCGGTGGGACTTTGAAGAGGGGAGCGGGCTCTACTACTATCGGCTCAGGTACTACGACCCCCAGGCGGGGAGGTTTGTCAGTCGGGATCCGCTGGGGCTGTGGGGGGATCCGGCGCAGAGCGGGAATGGGCAGAGCTACTGCGGGAACAACCCAGTAAACCGAGTGGACCCCACTGGCCTGACCTCGCCACTGCCACCACTTGGTCCCATCGTTCAAGGGATCGACGGTCTACTGGAAGCTGAGATTGGAAGAGCCCATACAAGGGCGTGGGACGCTGTGGAGGCCAAGTACGGCGAACGCGTGTTGAACAGTCGAGCCCGCCAGGAGTTCTTCAATCGTTCCCTTGGCCAGCACCTGCGGCGGGCATGGTCACATTACCGTCGCTACCTCATGGAGGCACTGCGGCGGTCTGGAGTGTGCCACAGTGTTGCCACAGAATTTGTCGACGAGTTCGTTGAGGGGGTCAAGCTCCTTTGGCGAAGGCACCGTACCGGAGTACGGCTTGGCCAGACTCTACTGGAGACAGGACGGGCAATGGCCGCTCGCGACGCAGCGTTGCGCGCAGCGGGTGCAGCTCGCCCCTCCCTCCCTCGTTGGCTTCGCTGGACGGGCTGGGTGGTCATTCTGGGCGAGCTAGGGGCATTCGGCTTCTGCGAGGCTGCACGCGCCGAGGAGACTGAAGCCGAGGAGCTTGCCTGGGAGATTGAAGATCTAGACTGGGAAATGGAGCAGATGATGGACGATCTCGAGGACGAGCGGCTTGAGAGAGAAGGTGCTGCTGTTGACGAACTGGACGAGCGCCATGTGTCCCCCTCGGGTGGGAGTGGCTGGTAGGGAGGACAGGTTGAGCGACTCTCGAATCCGCAATCTTGAGCGACGGTGGAAGGAGAGCGGCACGAGTGAGGATCTGGCCGCCTACGTGAAGGAGGTCGAGCGGAGCGGTGGGGCGCCTAGGTCTCTGATCGAACTGTTGGACTATTGCATGCCAGGACGCGTAACCGGCAATGCCTGCAACCACAGTTCGGCGACGCGGCAACGGCTGTTTGACTGGACATTGGGTCTTGAGCGCTGGGGCGTTCACGTTGTAGCTCGCGCCGCGGTCGCGGCGGTCGACTACCTTACACACGTAGTGGGATTCGTTTCCGAGGTCACCCCCCGCTCGTCGGAAGTGGTCTCAGCTGCTTGGGCTTGGATTGAAACCTGTGAATCGAGCACGGTCGAGTCTCCACGAACAGGGGCCGTCCTGGGGCAATCGCCACTTTCTCGACTTGAGGCATTTGCTGATCAATCAGTTGATCCCACGCTGCCGCTTGAGCTACAGCCTCTTCTCGTCGAGGAGAAGCTCCTTGCCGGGGGTTTGGTGCTGTTGGGCAGAGGAGACGGAACCGCCGCAGTCGTTCAGCTGGCTGCGGTTCCTGGTTTGGCGGCGGACGCCGTTGGGTCCTTGGCGAGCAGGAAATCGGAGGTGAGGCGAGCCCTCTTCCAGCACGCAAGGAGACCGTCAGTACAGATGGCTGAAGGTCTGATGCTGGAGAGAGCTGGAGTCCAGTTGGCGCGTTGGGCGCTTGGCGTCTGGCAGGGTGGGTCCACTCATCAGCCCGGCATGCAGGCGAGTGACGAGCCGGGAGCCTGAGCCCTCCTTGGCACGCCGCCCTCTACGGGTACGGGCATGAACCCCGCTCGCCCCGGATCAGCGATCGCGGGGCGCCCCCGACGCCCCGCCACCCACGACGAGGCGCGCCGACCCCCGCCGACGGGGCGCTCTGCCCCGCGCCATGGCCGAGGGGAGGGAGGACCCGTCCGTGGGTAGTGTCCATGCAGCCCCCCGATCAGGAGGCGCGAGGCGCGACGGCACCGCCTCGGAGAACAGCATCGAGGTCATGGGCGTACGTGCGTCCAGGCTCGCGCCATGGCGAGCTGCGGGCCGTGCGAGGTGTTAGTCGCTACACGAACGAGGGTGGGCCGGTCGCGGCCACGACCCGGGCGCCATGGTGGCGGGGGTGACCGTAGGCGCCGAGCGGAAAGACGACCTCACGCTCCCCGCCACGCCAGGCGAGGAAGACGGCCCGGTAGGTCGAGCGCCAGCTCACGAGCTCGGCCAGGAGGGCGATCCGGCGGGCCTCGTCGCGGCACGCGATCCGTGGGTTGCGCCCGAACGTGGGGAACGTGTCGCCCGCGCTGTCGCGCGGGTCCTCGGCGAGCACCGCCTGGACGCCGAGGACGCGGGTGAGGCCCTGCGCGCGCCGCTCCGCGCGGATCTGCTCGACGCGGGCGTCGAGGAGCCGCCGGAAGTGGGCGCGGACCTCGTCGAGCGTCATGTGGTCGTAGCCCGGCGGCGGCACGACCTCGAACGTGACCGACGCCGGGAGCCGCCGCCGATCCCGCTCCCGCCGATCGGGCCGCGGCGCGGGCTGCTTCGGCGGCCTGGCGCCCGGTCGTTGACGGTGCCGGCGCTGCCGTGCCGCGGACTCTCGGCCACCTGCCCGCGCGCGCCGGCGCTCCTCACGACGCGCGCACCTCAACGCCTCGCGGGCGGGCGCGAAGCCGGGCTCCCAGTCGTCGGGCCGGCGCCCGCCAAAGAAGGCAGACTCGGGGCGCGGCACGGTGATCGTCCGGCCGAAGTCCTCGGGGAGGAACTTGACGCCCGGCCAGTCCTCGGGGCGCTCGACCAGCCCGTCCTTGACCGGGTTGCTCCAGGCGTAGAGGAGTTGCTCCTCGAGCGTAGGTAGGTCGTGGACCTCGACGTTGTCGTACGAGCCCGTCGTCCACAGGTTCTCGCCCCGCCCGTAGAACGCGTTGAGCGCCCGCGCCGTCAGCGAGTGGAAGCTCCCGAGCGCGTCCGAGAGGCAGGAGCGCTCGTCGCCGTCGCCCACGACCAGGTGATGGTGCGTCGACTCGGCCATGAACGCGTGCAGCGCCAGGTCGTGGCGGCTCAGGGCCACGCCGAGCGCGTAGAGGAGGATCCGGTTCACCTCCTCGCGCGGCGCGAGGAAGAAGCAGCGCCGCGCGGTGCGGCGCGTGACCGAGTGCGTGCGGCCGGGCACGAGGCGGCGTGGTAGAGACATGGCACCTGCCGCGCGGGCGTAGGGCAAGCGCCGGTCCGCGCGACGCCGAAGCGCAAGCTCAGCCCTGGCCAAGTGCGCGAGACGGAGGGGCCGTGCGCCTCCCGAACCTCGCGAGCAAGGCCTGCCCGCCCTGGGCGCCGGCGCAGCCAGCGCGGGCGGGCGCCGTTGGGACCCACCAACACCCGCCCCCCTCCGTCACGCTCCCTCAAGGACTTCCTGCCGGCCAGGGCGATGCTCTCCCCGCTCCGAGAGCCGCCCCGTGAGGTCGATCCGGTTCCGCGACGTGCGCGGGACCGACCGTCACCCGGGGGGAGACCGGAGGTCGGACCATGCGCGGGAAGACGGTCGTGGGGGCGCTGCTGACGGTCTGCGCGGCGGCGGGTGTGGCGCTGGCCGGGGGCCGCGAGCAGGCGCAGCGCGAGCGCGGGCTGGAGCGGCTGGAGCGGGCACGGGCCCGGGCGCTGGCGCTGATCTTCGACCGCGCCACCTACCGCGACGAGGACCACGGCCGCTCGGGCCAGGGGGCGGTGGACCAGGCCGTGGAGCTCGTGCGGCTGGCGTATGCCCCTGTGCGGGCCTGGCTGGACGCCGACGCTGCGCGGCTGGAGAAGAGCGCGGCGCAGCGCGAGGCGCTGCTCGCCGCGGACCTCGACGCGCTCGGCCCGTGGCAGCGCGCGCTGCGCCAGCACTGCCTCGACCGGCAGGTCCTGCGCGACAACGAGGCCGCCCGCCGCCCGCCGCACGGCGAGGCCCCGAGCCCGGCAGAGCGCGAGCAGGTCCGCCACACGAACGAGCACCGGCTGCAGCTGGGCCGGCCGGCCCTGGCGATCGACGGACGCCTGGTCGCCTCGGCCCGCGGCCACAGCCAGGAGATGCGCCGCCTGGACTACTTCGCCCACGAGTCACCCACGGACGGCCGGCGCAGCGTGGAGGACCGCGTGGCCCTGGCCGGCCTGGGGGACGTGCCCGTGGGCGAGAACATCGCGAAGGGCTACCGCACCCCGCGGGCGGCGTTCGAGGGCTGGTACCGCAGCGCCGGCCACCACCGCAACATGCTCGGCGACTGGACGCGCATGGGCACCGGCTGCGACGGCGACCTGTGGACCCAGAACTTCGCCACCCCCGCCGCCAGGTAGGTTCGCCCGGCAGGCGGCGGCCCACCGGAACCCGCTGGCCAAACGGGGGGGCGATCGCCTATCCTCTTCGCCGGCTGGAAGTCCGGAGGGACCACCCCCATGAAGCGGGAGCTCGTCCTCGCCGCCGGCATCCTCGCGATGCCGGCCGTGGCCTACCTGTGCGCAGGCCGCACGACCCCGGCGCCCGCGCCGGCCACCCCCGCCCCGATCGCGGCCGCCGCCGGCCCGACGGTGCAGCTCGTCGTCGGCCTGTCGGCGACGGCGGCCGACCTCGACGCGGCGGCGCGCGCGGCGGCCGCCCACGTCGACGGCGCCCTGCGCGGCCTGCACGCCGCGCCCGCGTTCGCAGTCGTCGAGGCGCCGGGCGACCTCGAGGACGGGCCCGACCTCGTGCGCGCGCTCGAGGCGCTCCCGGGGGTGGCCTGGGCCGAGCTCAACCGCACCGCCGCGCCGTCGATCGGCCTCGGCCGCTGCTCGTGCCAGGGGGCCGGCGGCCCGCTCCCGCCCGCGCCGGAGATCTTCGACCTCGCCGAGGTGAAGGCCACGATCCGCCTGGCCGAGGCCTGGCTCGACGCGCCGGCCAGGGGCGAGCAGGTCCTGGTCGGCGTCGTCGACACCGGCCTCGACCCGGCGCAGGCGGCCCTGCGCGGCGCCTGCGAGCCGGCGATCGACCTGCTCGAGGACGGCGGCGCCGGCGCCGACCTGCACGGCCACGGCACGAGCATGTCGGCGATCATCGCCGGGCGCCGGCCCTCGCCCGCGGCGAGGAGCGGCTTCGAGGGCGTGGCGCCGGGGGCGCGCGTCCTGCCGGTCCGCGTGGCCGACGAGCGCGGCGGCGCGCCGCTCGACCGCGTGGCCCGCGGGATCGTGGCCGCGGCCGACCGCGGGGCGAAGGTGATCTACGTCGGCCTCGGCGTCCGCGGCCGCTCGCCGACCCTGGCCGCGGCCGTGGCGCAGGCGCGCAAGCTGGGCGCGCTCGTCGTGGCGCCGGCCGGCAACGACGGCCTCGACCAGGTGCGCTCGCCGGCGGCCGAGCCGGGGGCCTTCGCCGTGGGCGGCACGTCCTCGCGCGGCGACGGCCTGGCCCTGTGCACGAACCTCGCCGCCGAGGTCGACCTGTGCGCGCCGGCCGAGTTCGTCCCGGCGCCGCACAGGGACCGCACCTGCTTCACCGAGGGGACGTCGTCCTCGGCCGCGCTCGTCGCCGGCGTCGCCGCGCTGGCGCTGTCGCGCAGCCCGGCCCTCGACCCGGCCGCGCTCGAGCGCTGCCTGCGCGCCGGCGCGGCGCCGATCGCGCAGGTCGAGGGCACCGTCCTCGCCCGCCGCGTCCCCGTCCGCGCCCTCGACGCGGCCGGCGCCGTGGCCCGCGCGGCCGCCGAGCACGCCGAGGTCGCCCTCGAGGCGCGCCTCGTCCCGGCCCAGCCGTCGGCCGGCGAGGCGGTGCGCCTCGAGGTGACCGTCACGAACCTCGGCCACGTGCCGCTCGCGCGCGTGGCCGTCGCCGCCGCGCCCGAGGGCGCGCGGACGCCGCCGCCCGCCGAGGAGGTCACGGACCTCGCGCCCGGCGCCGCGCAGGTGGTGAGCTTCGCCTTCAACGTCCCGGCCGAGGGCCCCGGCGGCGCCTGGGTCGAGGCGCACGCCGCGCCGGCGCCCGCGGCCGCCGGCCCCCTGCCGCCGTGCCTGGCCGCGACGGTCGCCGCGTGGACCGCCACCGCCCGCCCGCAGGCGAGCTTCGCCGTCGCGGGCGTGCGCCTCGTCGAGCCGATCACGCTCGAGCGACCCGAGGCCCGCTTCGAGGTGACGGTCGAGAACGTGGGCTCGGGCGCCGGCAAGGGCACCCTGCAGGCGGCGGTCGACGGCGCGCGCGTCGTCGAGGCGCCGCTGGCCCTCGCGCCCGGCGAGCGCGCCGCGCGCGAGGTCCGCTGGAGCCTCCCCGACGGCCGCTCGCCGGCGACGCCCGTGCACTTCGAGGCCTACGTCGAGGTCCCGGGCGACCTGCTCCTCGACGACGACATCGACTCGCTCGAGGTGGCGCTCCAGGACCCGAGCCTCCCGCTCGACCCGATGTACCGCCAGGCCGGCGACGTCGACTTCGGCTGCGACGCGCCCTGGCGCCTCGCCGCCGACCGCGGCCACCTGCCGTTCCTCGTGTTCGTGCCGAGCATCGGCCGCCCGAGCCGCTACGCCACCTTCCACGAGACGCTGGCGATCCGCCGCGGGGCGGTCAACTCGACGACGTCGCGGGCGCGCACGGCCACCGGCGTCGCCGGCCGGGTCGCCGGCGACCTCGTGACCTACACGGCGGCGACGTTCCTGAAGGAGCTGGGCGAGGCGGCGGCGGGCGACGACCAGGCGATCCGCCGCTTCTTCGACAAGATGCTCACGGCCGACTTCGCGATCGACTACGGCCTCTACGCCGTGGGCGCCGCCGGCGGCCGCGCCGGCTTCGAGCTGGTCGCGGGCCGGGCGAAGAACGTCCCCGGCCTGCGCTGGACCGGCACCTCGCTCGGGGGCACGATCGCGCGCGCGCAGGCCACGATCGCGGCCGGCTACCTGCTGCCGAACCTCGTCCGCGGGCGGTTCGACCGGCGCGTGGCGATCGACCTCGCCTCGCTCGGCCTGAGCACCGCCGCCGTCGAGGCCATGACCCACGGCCTGCGCGTGGCCGCCGTGCGCACGAGCCTCGGCCAGCGCGCGGCGGGCTTCCTCGCCCGCCACGGCCGGGTCGCCCGCGCCGGCGGCTGGGCCGTCGACGTCGGCCAGCTGGTGCTCGTCCTCTACGCCAGCGAGTGGCTGTCCGACGCCGTCGAGGCGCCGATCATCCGCTGGGAGGCCCGGCGCGCGCTCGGCTCGTCGTGGCAGAAGCTGCGCGGCGCGGCCGGCGGCCAGGACGAGGCGGCCTTCGCGGCGGCGCTCGACGACCTCGACGACGCGTTCGACGCCTACCGCAACCTCGTCAGCCACGACCTCGAGGGCGCGCTCAAGACGCTCAACCGCGACCTGCAGCAGGCCGCGCGCAAGCTGCACCAGAACGAGGCGGCCCGGACGCGCACCGAGAACCTGCCCCCGGCGCTGGCCGCCAGCCGCGAGCGGGTGCTGGCCCGCACCGAGGCCGAGGCCGACGAGACGATCCGCGCCGCCCTGGCCCGCTTCGAGGCCGACTTCGGCGCGGCGATCGGCCGCGTGTCGACCCGCGGCGGCCGCGCGACGCTGACCGAGCCGGGCACCTCGCGGCCCGGCCTCTACGAGCTGCAGCTCGGCCTCCTGGCCGAGCTCGAGGCGCAGGCCCCGGCCGCGCGAAAGGCCGCGATCGCCGCCCGGCGCGAGACGCTCGCGCGCCAGCGCGACCTCGACGCCGGCGTCCTGGCCGCGCTCGTGGCGGGCACGGGCGTCGGCGCCCCGGCGACCGTCGAGGAGGTGGCCGGGACCGACGGCCTCCTCCTGCACAAGGTCACGCTCACGGCGCGCGACACCTGGCACGAGGAGACGCCGGACCGCGAGCTGATCACGGCGCAGCCCAACAAGTACGTCCCCGTGGGCACGGTGCGCACGCGCCGGCTCTACCAGCACGACGTGTCGCGCGACGAGTACTGGGCCGCGCCCGGCGTCGTGCGCCTCGACGAGAACGGCGCGCCGCAGGAGCACGTGGCGCTCCTCGACGCGCCGCGGCCCCTGACGATGAAGGGCCGCTACAACATCCTGCGCCTGCCGCGCGGGCTGCTCGAGCCGCTGGCCGTGGGCGGCGCAGTGTTCCTGCGCGTCGAGCTCGAGTGGGAGCTGAGCAAGGTCGTGCGCGGCGCGATCGTGCGCCCGGCCGAGGGCAAGCACGCGCAGGTGTTCCGCGTGCAGCTCGGCCAGGAGAGGCTGCCGACCGTCCCCGGCCTCCAGGGCGGCTACCTCGACGCGCACTACCACACGATCGCCGAGTGGTACAACCCCGAGCCCGGCGCCGTCGCCGACCTCGAGCTCGACGCGCCCCGCCAGAAGTACGGCGGGCCGATCCCCATGCTCGTGGAGAGCGCCTGGGCCGTCGGCGCGATCGACGCGCCGACCTACGAGGCCGCGCGCGACAAGCTCGTCACGACCGACCACAACGCCTTCTACGTGGCCGACGACACGCTGCCGCACCGGCCGCCCTACGGGCCGACCTCGGCGCGCGAGAGCGGCGGGCTGACCGAGCACCAGCGCATGCGGCAGCTCCTCGGCCAGAGCGTCGGCGAGGAGCTCTGCTACCAGAAGCCGGGCCTCGGCAGCGTCGGCGTCCACATGCTCGACTACCGCTCGCGCCACTACGACGGCACCTGGAACGCGCAGGAGCCGGTCGGGCGGCTGTGGCGGCGCTGGACCTCGCCGCTCTTCCTGCCGACCATGGAGGGGGTGCTGGGCGACTTCGCCAAGGGCGAGGCCGGCAACGAGCACGCCTTCGCGTTCGCCTCGCACCCGGTGTCGTCGATCCCCTGGGAGGTCGACAAGCTCGTCGACGCGCTGTCGAACTACGCGCGCGCGAGCGACAAGAGCTTCGTGTTCAAGGGCATGCAGGTGTGGAACGCCCGCGCCGGGCGCAAGCACTCGCTCAACAAGCTCTACAAGTACATCGACGACCTGAACCCGTTCGTCTCGACGAGCTGGCAGGCGGGCCACGCCTTCGACGAGGACATCCACGGGGCGCTCGTGCGCTACCGCTACCTGCTGCGCATGTTCGCGGCGCACCGCCACCCGCTCGACGAGCAGGTGCGCTTCGTGCGCAAGCACTACATGGTCGCGGGCAGCGACGCGCACGGCGACTTCAACTACACGGTCGGCGGCCTGGCGACGGTGATCCTGGCGCTTGCCGGGCTCAACGACCGGACCGTCAGCACGCTCGAGCTCGAGGACAGCGCCTTCATGAAGATCAGGAACTTCGTGGCCACCGAGGGCCACGAGGCGCCGGCGCACATGAACGCGCTCGCCCGCGGGACGTCGGTCGTCACCGACGGCCCGCTGGTGTGGTTCGAGCTCGACGCCGACGGCCACTTCGACGCCGAGGCCGGGGTCTACGACCTGTCGTCGGCCCCGCGCTTCAAGGACCGCGAGGGGCGGATCGGCGGCGCGGGCGCGTTCGACGGCGGGCGCACGGCGCTGCTCGCCAACGACGCGCGGCCGGTGTTCCGCTACTCGTACGCGAACTACGACGAGTTCGGCCGCCCGGTCCAGCGCGACGACCTGGGCCGGGTGACGCGCTACGACGGCACGATCGACGGGATCGGGATCTACAAGACCGACCTCGACAGCGGCGCCTTCGCCGCCGGCACCGGCCGGCGCATGGAGGCCAACGGCTTCCTGGACGTCCACGGCGGGCGGGCCTTCGGCCGGGCGTTCACCGCGCCGCTCGAGCCGACGCGCGAGGGGCCGGTGCGGAGCATCTCCGCGATCCAGCTCGGCGCGAGCACGAAGCTCGACGCCAACACCTCGCCGGCCGACGTCTACCGGTGCATCACGAACCCGGTGTGGGCGGTGAAGGTCGACGTCGTGGCGCACCTCGACGAGCGCAAGTTCGACGCGGCGCGCGGCGTGATCCTGCCGGGCGGGCTCTCGGTCGAGCTGCGCTCGCCCGTCTCGCTGGCGCAGGACAAGCTGGCGTTCACGCTCAAGGCGCTCGACGCGCGCGGCAAGAGCGGCCCGGCGCTGGCCACGCTGGTCGCCGACGGCTGGGCCGACGGCGCCGACCACGACGGGCGGCCCTACAAGGGCGGCCTCCTGCGGGCGACGAACCGCGCCGAGGTCCCCCTGCGCGGGCTGGCGCGCTTCTCGCCGCCGGTCGAGGGCGCCGCGGCGCCGACGAACTTCGTCACGCTCGTGGCGATCACGGCGAAGGCGCCGCGCGACCACTTCGGCAACGTCCTCAACCCGGTCGCCGCCTGGTTCGAGGTCGACCCGCAGACCGGCGCGCCCGGTCGGCACGCCGACCGGCGCACCGACCTGACGCCGGTCACGCTCCAGCCGCCCACGGGGCGGGGGATCATCGAGGCGCTGCCCCTGCGGGACGAGTGAGTGGTGTGCTCGACGGCTGCGGCCGCGGATGCCGGGCGGGGCGGCGCGCGCGCGGGGGGGAGTTTTTGGG
>JAMLIC010000057.1 GCA_023954375.1 Planctomycetota bacterium | reverse complement strand
CGGTGCCGCGCACCTGGCGGTCGACGCGCTGCCGCCGGCGCTGCGCGCGCGCGTCGTCGGCAAGCGCGACCGCTACGAGCGCGCCCTGCGCGCGCTCGTGCGCGCGGGCGTGCGCGCGGGCGAGTTCGCCCCGTGCGACCCGACGCTCGTCACGCGCGCCATGCTGGGCGCGCTCAACTGGACCGCGCAGTGGTACCGCCCGGGCGGCCCGACGCCGCTCGACGCGCTGTGCGCGGGGTTCGCCGACTACCTGGTGAGGGGGCTCAGGCCATGATGGACATGCCGCCGAAGGAGCTGCACACGCTCCGCGTCAACGGCGAGGCGCTCGAGGTGGCCTTCTGGCCCCACCGGACGCTGCTCGAGGTCCTCCGCGAGGACGCCGGGCTGACCGGCACGAAGCACGGCTGCGAGCTGGGCGAGTGCGGCGCGTGCGCCGTGCTCGTCGACGGCAAGCCCGTGCTCTCGTGCCTCCAGCTGGCGATCGAGTGCGTCGACGGGCAGCGGATCGAGACGGTCGAGGGGCTGGCGCAGGACAACCGGCTCCATCCCTTGCAGGAGGCCTTCGCCGACCTGGGCGGCTCGCAGTGCGGCTACTGCACGCCGGGCTTCCTCGTCACGGCCAAGGCCTTCCTCGACGAGCGCCCGCGCCCGACGCGCGACGAGCTCAAGGAGGCGCTGTCGGGGAACCTGTGCCGGTGCACGGGCTACCTGCAGATCTTCGAGGCGGTGGAGCGGGCGGCCGAGCGGATGGCGGAGGAGCAGGGTCGATGAGCCCCCAGGAGCACGAGGGCGGGTCGGCCGCGGGTCAGCACGCCGACGCCCACAAGGTCTCCCACACGAAGGGCGGCGGCCCCGGCGGGGCGTTCAACGTCGTCGGCAAGGCGCGGCGCCGCGTCGACGGGCGGGCCAAGGTCACCGGGCAGACGCGCTTCGCGGACGACCTCGTCCTGCCGCGCATGCTCTACATGAGGCTCCTGCGCTCGCCGCACCCGCACGCGCGGATCGTGCGGATCGACGCGTCGCGGGCGCTGGCCCATCCGAGCGTCAAGTGCGTGCTCACGGGCAAGGACATGCCCACGCCCTACGGGATCCTGCCCGTGAGCCAGGACGAGCACGCCCTCTGCCTCGACCGGGTGCGCCACGTGGGCGACCCCGTGGCGGCGGTGGTCGCCGCCACCGAGGACGAGGCGGAGGCGGCGCTGGCGCTCGTCGAGGTCGAGTACGAGCTCCTCGACACGATCGCCGACCCCGAGGACGCGCTCGCGAAGGCCGAGCCGCGGATCCACGAGTACGGCGACGACGGCAACGTCCACAAGCGGGTGGCGTTCGAGTTCGGCGACGTCGAGGCGGGGCTGGCCGCGTCCGACCGCGTGTTCGAGGACGTGCTCTTCTTCGAGGGCAACACGCACCTGCCGATCGAGCAGCACGCGACGCTGGCCGCCGTCGACGAGAACGGGCGCGTCGTCGTCTACTCGTCGACGCAGACGCCGCACTACCTGCACCGCGCCCTGACGAAGGTGCTGGGCCTCCCCGGCGCGCGGATCCGCGTGATCGCCACGCCCAACGGCGGCGGCTTCGGCGGCAAGAGCGACCCCTTCAACCACGAGGTCGCCGCGGCGAAGGCCGCGCTGGTCACGGGCCGGCCGGTGAAGGTCTCGCTGAACCGCGAGGAGGTCTTCTACTGCCACCGCGGGCGCCACCCCGTGCTCATGCGCTTCCGCACGGGCGTGAGCCACGAGGGCAAGCTCCAGGCGATGTCGCTCGAGACGCTCCTCGACGGCGGCGCCTACGGCAGCTACGGGGTGGCGTCGACCTTCTACACGGGGGCGCTGCAGACGGTCACCTACCAGGTGCCGCGCTACGCCTTCCGCGGCTGCCGCACGTTCACGAACAAGCCGGCCTGCGGCCCCAAGCGCGGGCACGGCACGGTCCAGCCGCGGTTCGGGCAGGAGGTGCAGCTCGACAAGATCGCCGTCGCGCTGGGCAAGGACCCGGCCGACCTGCGCCTCATGCAGCTCGCGCAGGCGGGCGACCTCACGGCGAACTACCTGAAGCTGGGCACGATCGGTCTGCGCGAGTGCATCGAGAAGGTGGTCGAGGGCTCCGGCTGGCGCGACAGGTGGCAGAAGTTGCCCTACGGGAAGGGCGTCGGGATCGCGTGCTCGAGCTACCTGTGCGGCGCCGGCCTGCCGATCTACTGGAACGACATGCCGCACTCGGGCGTGCAGCTGCGGCTCGACCGCATGGGCGGCGTGACCTGCTTCTGCGGCGCGACCGAGATCGGCCAGGGCTCGGACGACGTGCTCGCCAACATGGTGGCCGAGGTGCTGGGGATCGACCCGGCCGACGTGCAGCTCGTCACCGGCCAGACGGACGTGACGCCGATCGACCTCGGCAGCTACTCGAGCCGCGTGACGCTGATGGCCGGTAACGCGGCGATCCAGGCGGCCGAGCGGGCGCGGGACCTGATCGCCGGGCCGGCCGCGAAGAAGCTGGGGATCCCGCGCGACCGCGTCGCCTTCCAGGACCGGCGCGTGTTCGACGTCGAGGACCCGTCGAAGGGGCTGTCCTTCGAGGAGGCGATCGTCGTCGCCGAGGCGGAGCACGGCACGCTCGGGACGGTCGGCTCCTACAAGCCGCCGCAGTCGCCGGCGAAGTTCAAGGGCGGCGGCGTCGGCCCGAGCCCGACCTACTCCTACAGCGCGGCGGTCGTCGAGGTCGAGGTGGACCCGGCCACCGGCTGGATCCACGTGGAGAAGATCTGGATCGCCCACGACATCGGCCGGGCGCTCAACCCGGTCCTCGCGCGCGGTCAGGTCGAGGGCAGCGTCTACATGGGCCTCGGCGAGGCGCTCTACGAGGAGAGCGCCTTCCGGCGCCTGCCGGCGAAGCTCAGCCGGGCCAACGTGCACAAGTTCCCCAGCATGCTGGAGTACAAGAGCCCCACCTCGCTCGACATGCCGGAGGTCGTCACCTACATCGTCGAGGACCCCGACGCCCAGGGCCCCTTCGGCGCCAAGGAGGTCGGCCAGGGGCCGCTCCTGCCGATCATGCCGGCGGTCGCCAACGCCGTGTTCGACGCGGTCGGCGTGCGCGTCGACCGCTGCCCGATCACGCCCGAGGACGTGCTGCGGGCGCTCGACGACAAGCAGAAGGGCGGGGCAGGCCGCGTCGGGCCGGCCGCGTTCCCGCAGATCCCCTGGCCCGAGCCGCTCAAGGTCCCGCCGCCCTGGGAGGGCGGCGACGGCACGGCGATCAACCAGAAGCCGCGGCGGCCGAAGCCGGCCAGCGCCGGCAAGTCCATCGAGACGGTCGGGTAGGTGCGGCCATGATGCGCGTCCCTCCGTTCAAGTACGTCGCCCCGAGGACGATCGCCGAGGCCGCCCGGGCGCTCCGCGATGCGGGCCCCGACGGGATGCTCCTCGCCGGCGGCACGGACCTCCTGCCGAACATGAAGCGCCGGCAGCAGACGCCGAAGGTCGTGATCGGCCTCTCCGCCGTGAAGGACCTGCGCGCCGCGGCGCGGGGCGACGACGGCGCGGTCACGCTGGGCGCCGGCCTGTCGCTCACCGGCACGGCGCGGAGCCCGCTCGTGGGCGACGCCGCCTACCGGGCGCTCACGACCGCGGCGTCGAAGGTCGCCACGCCGCACATCCAGGCCATGGGCACGCTCGGCGGCAACCTGTGCCTGGACACGCGCTGCAACTACTACGACCAGAACCACGAGTGGCGCCAGGCGATCGACTTCTGCAAGAAGGCGCCGGGCCCGCACGGCACGGCCCAGCGCGAGGTCACCCACGGCACCTGCTGGGTGGCGCCCGGGAGCCCGCGCTGCTGGGCGGTGTCGTCGACCGACACGGCGCCCGCGCTGGTGGCGCTCGGGGCCGAGGTCACGCTCGTCTCGCAGGACGGCGAGCGGCGGGTCCCCGTGCTCGCCCTCTACAAGAACGACGGCATGGACTACCTCGCGGGCAAGCGGAAGGACGAGGTGCTCACGGCCGTGCACGTCCCGGCGCTCGTCGGCTGGCGGAGCACCTACTGGAAGCTGCGCCGCCGCGGCTCGTTCGACTTCCCCGTCCTGTCGGTGGCCGCCGCCCTGCGCCTGGGGTCGGGCGGCGTCGTCGAGGCGGCGCGCGTCACGCTGGGCGCCGTGGCCTCGTGCCCGCTCGAGGTGACGACCGACGCCCTCGTCGGCCGCCCGCTCACCGACGAGGCGATCGCCGCCTACGCCGACCACGCGGCGAAGCCGGCGCGGCCGCTCGACAACACCGACTACCACCTCTCGTGGCGCAAGCGCGTGGTTCGCGAGTACGTCGTGGGCGCCCTGCGCGAGCTGCGCGGCGACCCGCCCGGCCTCCTGGCGCGCAGCGCCGCCCGCGTGCTGCCCGTCCTCGCGTGAAACACGTCGGCCCCGGGCGCCACGAGCGCCCGGGGCCGACGGAGGTCACGGGAGGGAGAGAGATCGAGAACTCTTCGTTCCGCGGCTCATACTCGACCCGCCAAAGCGAGCGATGGGGAGGCGCGGAACGGGCCAAACACCGTTGCCCGGGCACTCGCGCCGATCGCGCCCCCCTCGCGAGCGCATCACTCATCGCAGGTTCAGGAACAGCCAGGGCTTCTCGCCGCGGCGCACGAACAGGATGTCCGGGGCGCGGTCGCCGTCGAAGTCGGCCACGGCCAGGCCGAGCGACTCGCTCGTCGAGCCCTGGTTCACCGCCGGGAGGTTCGTCGTCGCGTCGACGAAGCGCCCGCCGCGGTTCAGGTAGAGGCGCTGGGGGCCGCGGAGCGTCGAGCAGACGAGGTCGAGGGCGCCGTCGCCGTCGACGTCCACGGCGCGCACGTTGAAGGTCGAGTCCGCGTGCGCCGGCAGGCGGTCGCTCGCGTCGACGAACCGGGCGCCCGAGCGCAGGAGGAGCGTGTTGCGCTCGCCGGCCGGCGGGTTGCCCGTGTAGGGGCCCTGGTTGGCGACGAAGATGTCCAGCCGCCCGTCGCCGTCGAAGTCGCCCACGGCGACCGCCGTGGCGGGCGTGCGCAGGCCGGCCGGCAGGTAGGCGTCGGTCTGGTCGGTGAAGCGGCCGGTGCCGTCGCCCACGAGCAGGCGGTGGCCGGTGCCGAACGTGGCCTTGAAGACGTCGAGGCGGCCGTCGCCGTTCACGTCGAGCATGGCCACGCCGATCGTGTCGTCGGCGCGGGCGGGCACCCAGCCGGCGGGCGCCTGGGTGAAGCCGCCGCGGCCGTCGTTCACGAGCAGGATGTCCTGGCCTCGCGTGGGCGTGCCCTGGCCCGAGTTGGCCATGAAGATGTCCGGGAAGCCGTCGCCCGTCACGTCACCCACGGCGATCTTGTAGGTGTAGCAGCCGTTGTTGGTCACGTACTCGCCGCCGAGCCGGAAGTTGGCCGCCCCGTCGTTGAGGAACACGCGCACCGGCTGGAACAGGCAGGCGACGACGAGGTCGAGGTCGCCGTCGCCATCGACGTCGACCGCGTGGATGTCGGCGGCCGCCATGCGCAGGGCCGGCAGGGCGCCCGCCTTCTCCTGGAAGGTCGCGCCGCGGTTGAGGAGCACGCGCGAGGTGCCGTCGTAGACCGCGATCGCCACGTCGATCCGCCCGTCGCCGTCGAAGTCGCCGGCGGCCGCCGACCAGTCGCGCGCGCTCGAGTCGGGCAGGCGGCCCGAGGCGTCGGCGAAGACCCCGGTGCCCGGGTGCGGGCGGGCAGGCGTCGTCGGCGCCTGCGTCGCCGGCGGCGTCGTCGGCGTCGACGTGTCGACGGTGGCCGGCGACGCGGTCGACCCGGCGCCGCCGCGCGAGCGGCGCTTGCTCGAGCAGCCCGAGAGTCCGGCGGTGACGGTCAGGATCGCCAGGAGCGTGGCGACGGTCCTCAGGTTTCGCATGGTCCTCCCCGTGGGGTTCCGGTCGTTGCCGCCCGTCACCGCAACGGGGAGGCCACGACGGAACTCGGGGAGGGACAAGGGGTCGTGCGAGAGGCGCACGGCGGAGATGAAAGGCGCGCGAAAAGAGGCGGGGGTGGGAGCGTCGCACGTGCGACGGAGTGAACCGCGCGCTTACCGCCCGAGAGTCAGCCAGAGGCAGGTCACGGAGGCGGTCTCAATACAACACCCGCACCCGGATCGTCTCCGGCACCGACTGCAGCCGCTCCTTCAGGTCGGGGCCGTGCTCGCGGTCGACGTCGATCACGACGTAGCCGACCTCGGGGCTGGTGCGCAGATGCTGGCCGTTGATGTTCGCGCCGGAGTCCGCCAGCACGCGGTTGATCGCCGCCAGGACGCCCGGCCGGTTGTGATGCACGTGCAGGAGGCGGTGGGACCCCGGGTCGGGCGGGAGCGACAGGTTCGGGAAGTTGACCGCGCCCACGGTCGAGCCCTGGTCGCTGAACAGCACGAGCTTCGTCGCCACCTCGATGCCGATGTTCCGCTGCGCCTCGAGCGTGCTGCCGCCGATGTGCGGCGTGAGGACGACGTTGGGCAGGCCGCGCAGCGGCGACTCGAACGTCTCCTTGTTGCTCCCCGGCTCGCGCGGGAACACGTCCACGGCCGCGCCGCCGAGGTGCCCGCGCCGGAGCGCGTCGGCCAGGGCGTCGATGTCCACGACCGAGCCGCGGCTGGCGTTGATCAGGTAGCTGCCCCGCCGCATGCGGCCGATGCGCTCGGCGTCGATCAGGTTCCGCGTCGACGGGTCCTCGGGCACGTGCAGGGTGAGCACGTCCACCTTCGGCAGCAGCGCGTCGAGCGTGGGCAGCTGCTGCGCGTTGCCCATGGGCAGGCGCGGGACGACGTCGTGGTAGAGGACGCGCATGCCGAACGCCTCGGCCAGGATCGACAGCTGCGAGCCGATGTGGCCGTAGCCGACGATCCCGAGGGTCTTGCCGCGCAGCTCGTAGGAGTCCTTCGCGCTCTTGTCCCACACGCCCTGGTGCGCGCGCGTGTTCTTGTCGCCGAGCCGGCGCAGGAGCATGACCATCTCGGCCATGACCATCTCGGCGACGCTGCGGGTGTTGCTGTGCGGCGCGTTGAAGACCGGGACGCCGCGCCGGGCGGCGGCCCTCAGGTCGACCTGGTTGGTGCCGATGCAGAAGGTGCCGATGGCGATGAGACGCTCCGCGACCTCGAGCGCCTCGGCCGTGAGGTGGGTCGTCGAGCGGATCCCGACCATGTGGGCCCGGGCGAGCTCGACGCGCAGGTCGTCCCCGTCGAGGGCGCGGTCGAAGCGGGTGACGTTGGTGTAGCCCTGCTCCGTGAAGAACTCGACGGCGCTGTCGTGCACGCCCTCCAGCAAGAGGACGCGGATCTTGTTCTTGGGGAAGGAGAGCGCGCGGTCGCCGGTGGTCATGCGGGGCATCGTACCGCTCCTCGGGGTGGGCGGTGAGCACGCGTCGCGCCGATCGGACGGGGTCTCGCCCGCGTGACCGGCAGCTCGGCTCCGCGCCCTGCAAGAAAACGACTTGCGCGCGGCACGGCCGTCGCTCTGAGGCCCCCCCACAGGAGGTCTCCATGGGCTGGGCACAGCAGCGGGCGCGCGACGTCATGACGTCGCCGGTGAAGTCGATCGAGCTGGGGGCGACGCTCGACGAGGTGGTGCAGCGCCTCGCCGACGAGGGCGTGACCGGGTTGCTGGTGGTCGACCGCAACAACCGCCCGGTGGGCGTCGTCTCCCACGCGGACGTCGTCGGCTACGTGGCCGGCCTCGAGCGCGGGCTCAGCGGCGCGGGGTCGTTCTACTTCCAGAGCGAGCCGCGCGCGGACCGCGTCTCGAGCGGCCCGCCCGTGAACCTCGAGAGCGTCGACGACGACGCCCTGCGGGCGGCCGAGGTCGACGCGGTGATGACGCCCGAGGTGATCTGGGTGCCCGACGGCGCCCGGCTGCCGGAGGTCGCCCGGACGATGGTCGAGCGCGGGATCCACCGCGTCCTGGTCGAGAAGGCCGGCACCGTCGTGGGGATCGTCAGCACGCTCGACGTGCTCCGCGCGCTCATGTCCGAGGCCGCGCCGCGGCGGGCGACGAAGAAGAAGGCGCCCCGGGGGGCGGCGAAGAAGAAGCCCGCGCGCAAGGCGGCCGCGCGGGCCTCGTAGGCGAGCTCGGTCGCTCACGACGGCCGTCGTGAGCGACCGCGCCCCGCACGGCCTCACGACGGCGGCGGCTCCGACATCCCGGGCGGCCGCGCGAACAGGTTCAGGAACCGGTCCTCGTACGCCTTGAACACCTGGTGCTCGTCGAGCAGCGCCTTGAGCTCGAGGGCCCGGCCGCGGTCGCCCGCGGCCTCGAGGAACAGCTCCTCGATGTGGGCGACCACCGCGGGCGCGAGCGAGGCTCGCTCCTCCTCCGCGTCGACGGCGGCGGCCGCCTCCTGCGCCCGCCGCTGGCGCAGGTCCGGCTCGTCGTCCTCGTCCTCGTCGCCGCCAGGGGCATCGGCCCCCGCGGCCGCCTGCTGCTGCACCTGCGCGGCCATGGCGCCGAGCTGCTGGATCAGCTGCAGGAGCCCCTTCTCCACCCGCGCGGCCTGCGCCGCGAGCTCGCCCAGGTCCAGGTCGAGGCCGACCAGGCGCGAGAAGACGCGCAGGACGGCGTGCGCCGCCTTCAGGTAGGGGACGTTCGTGGCGATCTGCGGCACCTCGCCCATGATCCCCACCCCTTCGAGGCCCTGCGCGGCGGCCGCCGCCAGGAGGGTGCCGTTCAGCCCCGCGATCGCCCCCTCCGTGAGCACGCCGAGGTCGTCGTCCACGCGGCGGACCTCCTCGACGAGCGCCCCGGAGGTCGCCACGACGAAGGTGCGCGACGGGGCGGACGGGTGCTGCGGCGTGACCATCGAGGCGAAGGTGACCACCCGCCGGACGCCCAGCCCCTGGGCGGCGCGCAGGAGCGCCTCGCAGAAGGCGTAGCCGCGGACCGAGGGCTGCGCCTCGCCGACGAAGATCACGAGGTCGCGCCCGCCGCCGGGATGCTTCCAGCCGTAGAGGCGGTTCTCCGGGAAGCGGGCCGGTCCGATGACGCCGTCGCGCACCTGCACCTGCCCGAGGTCGAAGAAGTCGCCCGGGGGCAGCGTGAACAGCGGCTGCGGGTTCAGCCTCTCGACGAGGTAGCCGCCGGCGGCCATGGCCACGTTGCCCATGCCGGGCCACACGGCGAGGAGCCAGGGGTCGTTGAGGCGCTGGTGAGTCAGGGCGTGTTCGGTCATGGCATCTCGAGGGCCGCAAGCGCCATGCCGCCGACGGCGCAGCGCGCAACGAACCCAAGCCGCTTCCCCACAACACCTTGGCCACCACGGGCCCTCCAGCGCGGCGCGGCCCCCTGCCCGTTCGGCAGCCGTCTCCTGCCAGAAAAGCGAGCAGGTCGCCCGTGGGCGCGCCGCTCGCGCGCGCAGGGCAGGGGTATAGTCGCCGCCTCGAGCGGAGGTCCCCGTGAGCAGCGCCCCCAGCACCCGTCCGACCGTCGTCCACCGCCTGGACTACCGCCCGCCCGCCTACACGATCGACACCGTCGAGCTCGACTTCGACCTCGGCGACGACGCGACCACCGTCCGCGCCGCCCTCGCCGTGCGGCGCACCGCCGACTGCCCGCCCGGCGCGCCGCTCGAGCTCGACGGCGAGGACCTCACGCTCGAGGAGGTCCGCGTCGACGGGCGGGCGCTCGCGCCCGGCGAGTACTCGCTCGACGCCGAGGGGCGGCTGGTGCTCCCGGGCCTGCCGGACCGCTGCCGGATCGAGACGCGGGTGCGGATCGAGCCGCAGAAGAACACCCAGCTCTCCGGGCTGTACACGAGCGGCGGGATGTTCTGCACCCAGTGCGAGGCCATGGGCTTCCGCCGGATCACCTACTTCCTCGACCGGCCCGACGTCATGGCCCGCTACACGACCCGGCTCACCGCGAGCAAGCAGGCCTGCCCGGTGCTCCTCTCGAACGGCAACCGCACCGGCCAGGGCGACCTCGAGGGGGGCCGCCACTGGGCCGCCTGGGAGGACCCGTTCCCCAAGCCCAGCTACCTGTTCGCGCTCGTCGCCGGGGACCTACGCCGCCACGCGGGCGAGTTCGTCACCCGCTCGGGGCGGCGCGTGGCCCTCGAGGTGTGGGTCGAGCCGCAGAACCTCGACAAGTGCGACCACGCCCTGCGCTCGCTCCAGGACTCCATGCGCTGGGACGAGGAGCGCTACGGGCGCGAGTACGACCTCGACGTCTACATGGTCGTCGCCGTCAACGACTTCAACATGGGGGCCATGGAGAACAAGGGCCTCAACATCTTCAACTCGAAGTACGTCCTGGCGCGGCCCGAGACGGCCACCGACGACGACTACGAGGCGATCCAGGGCGTCATCGGCCACGAGTACTTCCACAACTGGACGGGCAACCGGGTCACCTGCCGCGACTGGTTCCAGCTCACGCTCAAGGAGGGGCTGACCGTCTTCCGCGACCAGCAGTTCAGCGCCGACATGACCTCGGCGGCCGTGAAGCGCATCGCCGACGTGCGCGTGCTGCGCGTCAGCCAGTTCCCGGAGGACGCGGGGCCCATGGCGCACCCGATCCGGCCGGACTCCTACATCTCGATGGACAACTTCTACACCTCGACCGTCTACCGCAAGGGCGCCGAGGTGATCCGCATGATGCACACGCTCCTGGGCGAGGAGCGCTGGCGGCGCGGCATGGACCTCTACTTCGAGCGCCACGACGGCCAGGCGGTCACGTGCATCGACTTCCGCCGGGCCCTGCAGGACGGCGCGGGCGTCGACCTCGAGCGCTTCGAGCGCTGGTACGAGCAGGCGGGCACGCCGGTGCTCGAGGCCGCGGGCGAGTGGGACGCGGGGGCCCGGACCTACACGCTGACGCTGCGCCAGTCCTACCCCGAGGGCAGCAAGACGGCCGCGGGCGAGCCCTGCCGGCCGGCGCCGATCCCGGTGGTCACGGCGCTCCTCGGCCCGAAGGGCCAGGCGCTGCCGCTGCACCTCGCGGGGCATGACGCCGCGCCGACGGAGCGCGTGCTGCTCCTCGAGGAGGCCGAGCAGCGCTTCACGTTCACCGGCGTGGCCGAGCGCCCGGTGCCGTCGCTCCTGCGCGGCTTCTCGGCGCCCGTGCGGCTGCGCGTCGAGCGCGGGACCGACGAGCTGGCCTTCCTCATGGCCCACGACACCGACCCGTTCAACCGCTGGGACGCGGGGCAGGAGCTGGCGACGAAGCTCCTCCTGGCGCTGGCCGCGGACGCCCAGGCCGGGCGACCCCTGGCGCTCGACCCGGCCTTCGTCGAGGCGTTCCGGCGCGTCCTCACGGACCCCGCGCTCGACGGGTCGCTCAAGGCGCTGGCGCTGACGCTCCCCGCCGAGCCGCAGCTCGCGCAGGAGGTCACGCCCGTCGACCCCGACGCCCTGCACGCGGCGCGCGAGCACGCGCGCCGCGCGCTGGCGCGGGCCCTGCGGGCGGAGCTCCTGGCGGCTTACGCGGCCGGGGACACGGGCGAGCCCTACACGAGCGACAAGGCGGGCGTCGACCGGCGCCGCCTGAAGAACGCCGCGCTCGCCTACCTGTCGCTCCTCGACGAGCCCGATGCGGCGGCGCGGCCGCTCCGCCAGGCGCGGCAGGCCGACAACATGACCGACGCCGGCGCCGCGCTGGCGGTGCTCGCCAACCTCGAGGGCCCGGCGCGGGAGGAGGCCCTGGCCGAGTTCTACGCCCGCTGGCGCCACGACCCCCTGGTCCTCGACAAGTGGTTCACGGTGCAGGCCGTGTCGTCGGCGCCGTCGACCCTGGCCCGCGTGCGCGAGCTCACGCGCCACCCCGACTTCACGCTCAGGAACCCGAACCGGGTCCGCGCGCTCGTGGGCGCCTTCGCCATGGCCAACCAGGTGCGCTTCCACGCCGCGGACGGCGAGGGCTACACGTTCCTGGCCGACCTCGTGCTCGAGCTCGACCCGCTCAACCCCCAGGTCGCCGCGCGCATGGTCTCGGCGCTCAACCAGTGGCGCCGCTTCGAGCCCGGCCGCCGCGCCCTCATGGAGGCGCAGCTGGCGCGGATCGCCGAGGCGCCGGGGCTGTCGAAGGACACCTACGAGATCGTCGCCCGAGCTCTGGTGTGATCGCGGCTGCGGCGGAGGATGGCGGGCGCTGCCGTTCGTCGGGGGGGGGCGGGGGCGGGCACCTCGACCGCTCAGGCTCGGTCGGCGGCCAGGAGGCCGCCTTCCCTCGCCTTCGCGCGGCATCGCCTCGCCCTCCTCCGCCTCGCCTGAGGCTCTCGCTGCGAAGGCGCGGTGAGGTGTGCTCGGAGGCGGTCCGGCCGTCTGCCAGGACGGCCGGTCGCGTCGCAACACGCCAGGTGGACCTTCAACGGTCCGTCGAGGACCGGGGGGCTCGACACAGGGTGTCTCGGTCGGCGGCCAGGAGGCCGCCTTCCCTCGCCTTCGCGCGGCATCGCCCGCCCTCCTCCGCCTCGCCTGGGGCTCTGGCTGCGGAGGCGCGGTGAGGTGTGCTCGGAGGCGGTCCGGCCGCCTGCGAAGACGGCCGAGCGTGCGCCGCGAGACGACGCAGGGAGCTCACAGCACGACTGTCGGTTGCGACCGCGGGTGAGACGCCGGCTCGCCTCCGCGGCCGCCGATCACCCGAGGGCTGGCTCCGCCTCCCTTGGCGCGCCATACATCCCGTGTGCCCTCGAGCGACCTGGCCCTGTTCCACGTCCTGCGCATGCGCCGGCTCCTCCCCGACGCCGTGCTGCAGGAGCGGCTGCAGGCGGCCACGACGCGCGGGGTGCCGCTCGAGGAGGTCCTGCGCGTGCGCCGCGACCTCGAGCTCGACGTGCTCACGCAGGCGCTCGAGGTCCGCGCGCGGCAGGGGCGGCGCTGCGGGGCGTGCGGCGAGACGACCTACCTGCAGCCGAACCAGACCGTGACGGCGACGCCCTGCGAGCGCTGCGGCGGGGCGCTGATGGCGCGGAGCTCCGGCCGGCTCGGCCGGCCGCCCGGCCCGCCGCCGCCGCGGTGAGCTACCATCACCCCCCATGGCGACCGACGACGCGGTGACGGAGGACGTGCAAGGCGGCCGCGACGTCGCGCCCCGGCGCCGCCAGGCGCCGCCCGAGGAGGCGGGGAGCGGCGTCGGCCGGTTCCTGGCCCTCGTCGCGGCCTTCACCGGCCTGCAGGTCCTCTGGGGGCTTGCCCGCGGCGCCCTGTCGCTCCAGGGCCTGCTGCTCGGCCCGACCCTCCTGGCGGCGATCGCCTGGCTGCTCCTCGCCAGCGGCCAGGCCCTGCGCGCCGGGCGCTGGACCGAGGGCGCGGCGCCGCTCGTGGCGCTCGGGCTCGTCGTCGGTGTCCTCGGCAGCGGCCGCCTGGCGCGACCGATGATCTTCCCCGGCGACCCCACGGCGCTGCCGGCGCCGGGCCCGGCGGGGCCGGGCGCGGAGGTCGTCGCCTACACGAGCGACGACGGGGTGGCCCTGCGCGGGCTCCTCGTGCGCGGGCGCGGCGAGGGGCCGCGGGCCACCGTCGTCTACTTCCACGGCAACGCCGAGTCGGCGGCCCGCAACCGCGACGTCGCCGAGGGGCTGGCCGCGCGCGGGCTCGACGTGTTCGTGGCCGAGTACCGCGGCTACGGCGGCTGCCCCGGCGCGCCCTCGGAGGCCGGCCTCCTGCGCGACGCGCGCGCGGCCGTGGCCGCGGCGTGCGAGCGCACGGGCGCCGCGCCGGGCGACGTGGTGCTCTTCGGCCGCTCGCTCGGGACCGGGGTCGCCTCCGCCCTCGCGGCCGAGGGCACGGGGCGCGCCGTGGTGCTCCTCTCGCCCTACACGTCGATCCTCGACCTCGCGGCGGACCTCGTCCCCCGCCCGCTGGCCCTCCTGGCCGTGCGGGACACGTTCGACAGCCGCGCCCGGCTCCTGCGGGCCACGCAGCCGGTGACCGTGCTGCACGGGACGCGCGACCAGGTGATCCCGTTCGCGCACGGCGAGGCCCTCGCGGCGGCCCTCGGCCCGCGAGCGCGCCTCGTGCCGCTCACCGGCTACGACCACAACGACGTGTTCGCGCGCGCCTCGCTGATCCACGACGAGGCGGTCGCGGCGGCGCGCGGGCCGCGATGACCGACGACCTCGCCGCGCGCGGCTTCGTGCGCCTGGGGCCGCTCCTCGCCGGGGCCGACCTCGAGGCCGTGCGCGCCGCCGCCGACCGGACCCTGGCCCGCGCGCCGCAGGGGCCTCATGGCGCGATCCGCCATGACGCCTGGCGCCGCGAGCCGGCCCTCGAGGCCGCCGTCGCCCGGGTGGCGGCGTGGGCGCGGGCGCTCCTGGGGGTCCCGGCGGTCCGCCTCTTCCAGGACCACGTCATCTGCAAGCCGCCCGGGACCCCGGGCGAGGTCGCCTGGCACCAGGACTACGGCTACTGGCCGCTCGCCTCGCCGCGCGGCCTCACGGTGTGGGTGGCGCTCGACGACGCCGACGAGGCCAACGGCTGCCTCCGGTACGCGCCCGGGAGCCACCACCTGGGCGAGCGCCGCCCCGCCGACTTCGTGGCCGGCGCCCATCAGCCCGACCGCCCGGACCTGCCGCCGCTCGACCCACGCGAGGCCCCGGCTCCGCCCGAGGCGGCGCTTGCGCGGGCGGGCGAGGCCCTGGCCCACGACCCGCTGGTCTGGCACACGTCGGGGCCAAACGCGTCGACGCGGGTGCGGCGGGCCTGGTCGATCAGCCTCGTGCTCCCCGACGCCCGCTGGGACCCCGGACACGCCCCGCACCCGTACGTCGCCAGCCTGCGACCGACACCCGGCGCGCCCCTGGATCCGTCCCAGTTTCCCGTGTTTCCGCCGTCGTCGCCTGAGTCGCAACCTGAACGATAAGCCACTTTGCGTCTCATAACCTGCTTCGTCCGTGGACTTGAACACGGGATCAGCGCTTGCTTTGCTCCCGCTAACTGGCGTCGCGCCAAGGCAGCGACCCGCGGGAGAGACCACCATGCGTGCCACGACCCTCCTCTTCTCCGTTCTGTTGCTCCCTGCGCTGGGGAGCGTTGCATGGGCCCAGCCCACCCCCGGGATCACCGGGGTGCTCGAGGGCCGATCGCCCTCCTCGGCCCGGGCGGAGCTGACGGACCTCGTCCGCCGCGGCGTGACCCTCGCCCAGGGGGCCACGGGCGACCAGGTGCGGGCGGTCCAGTCGGCCCTCGCGGCCATGAGCTTCCTCGTGCCGGGCACACCCGAGGGCCGCTACGAGGTCCTGACCGCGCGCGCGGTGAAGAACTTCCAGCAGCACGCGGTCACCGCGTTCCCGGACGTCCGGGCGACGGGCGACCTCGACGCGCCGACGCTCCGGGCGCTGGCCGCCCTCGCGCCGGCGCCCGGGGAGCGCGGCCAGCGCGGCAACACGCCCTCGAACCTCCACGAGGGGCAGCGCGTGCGCATCGTCGTGGTGAAGAAGGAGCACCGCACCTTCGTGTTCGACGACGAGGGCCGCGTCACCCACATCTTCATCAACGCGACCGGCGCCCCCGGAACGCCGACCCGCTCGGCGCTGAAGTTCGTCGACGCCAAGCTGGGGAAGGCGGACTGCGAGGCCCTCGGCCGGCGCCTGTGGGGCAACGCCACCGTCTTCGGCGAGCGGCTCGTCGGGCTCAGCGGCGGCGGGCAGGAGCTCCACGGCACCAACGCCCCGCACATGCTCGGGCTCGACGTGTCGAAGGGCTGCGTGCGCCACCACAACCCCGACATGCTCGTCCTCTACGGCCTCGTGCGCATGAACGAGAAGGTCGCGATCGTCGACCGCGCCGACGACGCGAAGCTCGGCCCCCGGACCCCGATCGTGGAGCGCTGACCATCCATCAGCGCGGGTGGGGGAGGCCCAGCGCGTCGATGAGGCGCTGAACCCCTGGGAAGGCCGCCGCCTCCCGCGCGAGCTCGAGCGCCAGGGGCCGCGCCTCCTCGGTCCGCCCCAGGGCGACGAGCGCCTCGGCGCGGGCGAGCCGGGCGCGGGGCCAGTCGGGCCGGCCTGCCAGGCTCCGCTCGGCGAGGTCGAGGCCGAGCCCGGGGTCGCCCGTGAGCACGGCCGCCTGCGCCAGGGCGGCGAGGACCTGGGCGTCCGCCCGGGCGCGCTCGCCGTCCGGCCCCTCGAGCGCCTCGACCAGCAGGGCGAACGCCTCCCCTGCCCGGCCGAGGTCGAGCAGGGCCTCGGCCTCGCGCAGGTGGGCGAAGAAGCCGGCGTAGAACGGGTCCGTTCGGGCGAGACGGTACTGGGCGAGCGCCTCCTCGTCGCGCCGGAGGCCGCGCAGGGTCCCGGCGAGGGCGAAGCGCGCGCGCCAGTCCACCTCGCCGCTGGCCACCGCCTGCTCGAGCAGTCCGACCGCCTCGGCGAAGCGACGCGCGGCGTAGAGCCGCTGGCCGAGCGCCACCGCGAGCGCCGGCGTGGGCGCCGCCTCGTACTCGGCGAGGAGCGCCGACGTCTCCTCGTCGACCGCGGGGACCGTCAGCGGAGCGGGCGCGGGCGCCGCTTCGGGCGCGGGGGGAGCCGGTGGATCGTCGACCGGCGGCGGGGCGGCGGTCGCGGGCGGCGCCGGCCACGCGACGACGACGGCGCCGGCCGCGACCACCGTCGCCCCGAGCGCGAGCGTCGTCACGAGCACGGCGAGGCGTGGCCGGCGCCGCCTCGCCCGGCGCGGCGGCGCCGCCCAGCGCGCCAGGCGCGCGGCGAGCACGCCCGGCGTCGGCCGAGCGCCGGGGTCCTTCGCCAGGCACTCGAGCACCAGCCGCTCGAGCGCGGGGTCGAGGCCCGGCCGCGCGCGCGACGCGGGCGGCGGCGGCTCCTCGAGCACCTTCGCGAGGACGGCGAGGGCGGTCGCGCCCGCGAACGGCGGCGCGCCGGTGAGCATGGCGTGGAGCGTGGCGCCGAGGCCGTAGACGTCCGTCGCCGGGCCCAGGGGCGCGGCCGGGTCGCCCGTGGCCTGCTCGGGCGCCATGAAGGCCGGCGTGCCGACGACCTCGCCGGTGACCGTCAGGGGGCCCGCGAGCGCCACGCGCGACAGGCCGAAGTCGATCAGGACGGGGCGGCACGTGGCGCGCTCGAGGAGGACGTTGGCGGGCTTGACGTCGCGGTGGAGCACGCCGCGGCCGTGGGCGTGCTCGAGCGCCGCCGCCAGGGCCGCGGCGATGCGCGCGGCCTCGTCGACCGGCAAGGGCCCGCGCCGCAGCCGCGCCGCCAGCGACTCGCCGTCGACGCGGACCATCGCGATGTAGGGGCGCGGCCCGTCGAGCCCGACGTCGAGCAGCCGCGCGACGTGGGGGTGGTCGAGGCGGACGAGCGCTTGCACCTCGCGGCGGAGGCGCTCGAGCGCGGCGCGGTCGAGCAGGTCCGGCGCGAGCACCTTCAGGGCGACCTCACCCAGGTGCGGGTGGCGGGCGGCGTGGACCACCCCCATGCCGCCGCGGCCGAGCTCGCCCAGGACCTCGAACGGCCCGATCGTGGTCAGGGGAACACGTCCTCCGCGAGGGCCAGCAGCTCCGGGTCGTCGGCGAACGCCCGCCGCAGGACCGTGTGGATGTCGGCCTGGACGGTCGGCTGGTCAGCGAGGCGCACCTCGCGCGCGAGGACGACGGCCTGCTCGCAGGCCGCGCGGGCGGGCGCCGCCTGGCCCGTCGCCCGCAGCCCCTCGGCGACGAGGGCCATGGGCAGGGCCGTCTCGGCGTGCGCGACACCCGCCTCGATGAACAGCTCGAGGGCGAGGTCGGCCGGCTCGAGCGCCTCGGCCGCGCGGCCCGTCGAGGCGAGCGCGCGCGCCCGCTCGAGCAGCAGGCGCGCCACGTCGGCGGGGTCGGTCGCCAGGGGCAGCGCGGCCTCCACGTGGCCGTGCACGGCCGCCCACTCGCCGAGCCCCCAGCAGACCTGCGCGAGCCGGAGCCGGCACCAGATGACGGACTGCCCCTCGGCCTCCGCGAGCGCCGCCTCGTACGCCGAACGGGCCTCGGCGAGCCGCCCCATGAGGGACAGCTCGCCCGCCGCGTGGAAGCCCGCCGTCGCTCCGAACTCCGGCGCGAGGGCGGCGAGGCGCTCGAGCGCCTCCTCGCGGCGCCCGAGCTGCCGGCAGCGGCGCGCGACCTCGAAGCGCGCCGCCGGGGTCGCGGCCTCCCGGCGCAGGCGCGCGAAGTCGGCCAGCTCCTCCCGGTCCCGGGCGAGCCGCGCGCGCGCGGCGTCGACGAGGTCGGGGTCGGCGCCCGCGCGGGCGGCGAGGCCCAGGCGCGCCTCGGCCGCGGCGAGCAGGGCATCGGGCGGCTCCTCGACCCCGGCGCGCGCGGCGCGGCGCTGGACCGCGGCGCAGGCGAGCAGGACGCGCCCGGTCGGCTCCCGGCGGGCGGCCTCCTCGACGAGGGTCAGCGCCTCGCGCGCGCGGTCGCGCCCCTGCGTCGAGAGCAGGGCGGCGCGGCGCAGGAGGTCGATGGGAGGCGCGGGCGCCGCCTCCTCGGCGGAGGGGGAGACGACCGCCGGCGCCGGAGGCTCGGCGGCCGCGACCTCCGGCGTCGCCGGCGGCGGGACCGGCGGCGGGGGCGCCTCGCCGGCGCCGGAGAAGACCCAGGCCGTGACGAGCCCGCCGCCAGGAGGCCGGCCGCGGCAGGCCCGGCCGCGGCGCGGGCGACCGGCGGGCGGCGCCGGCCGCGGCGCCGCGGCGCCGCGGCGGGGGCAGGGCCTGAGCGCGGCGACCAGGTCGTCGATCGCGGGGCGCCGGGCGGGGTCGCGCTCCATGCAGGCGAGGCACAGGCGCTCCAGCCCCGGGTCCGCGCCGGCCGCCACGCGCGATGGCGGGAGCGGCGGGCCCGCCATGACCTGCGCGAACACCTGGACCGGGGTCGGCGCGGCGTAGGGGGCGCGCCCGCACAGCGCCTCGTAGAGCGTGGCGCCGATGCCGTAGACGTCGATCGCCGGGCCGGGGCGGCCGCCCCCGAGCGCCTGCTCGGGCGCCATGTACTCCGGGGTGCCGACGACCTCGCCCGTGCGCGTGAGCCGCTGCGCGTCGAGCGCGAGGCGGGCCAGGCCGAAGTCGACCAGCACCGGGCGGCCGTCTCGCGCCAGCAGCACGTTGTGCGGCTTGATGTCGCGATGGAGCACGCCCGCCGCGTGGATGTGGGCCACGGCGCGCGCCAGGCCCAGCGCCATGGCCGCCGCCTCGCGCGGCGGGAGCGGCCCGCGCTGGAGGCGCGCCCGGAGCGACTCGCCCTCGACGAGCGCCATGGCCACGTAGCAGTGGCCGTCGTGCTGCCCGGCGTCGCGGACCGGGACGACGTTCGGGTGGTCGAGGCGCCGCAGGGCCTCCACCTCCCGGCGCAGGCGGGCCAGGCCCTCGGCGTCGATCGCGCGGCCGAGCGTCAGCTTGAGGGCGACCTCGCCGTGGCGCGGGTGGCGCGCGGCGTAGACCACGCCCATCCCCCCGCGCCCCAGCTCGCGCAGGAGCTCGTAATCCCCCAGCCGCCGACCGCCCCCCGCCATGCCCGGAGTGTGGCCGTCCGGGGCGGGGACGCGCCAGGGGGACGGGCGCGACAACTCCCGGAGCCGCGGCCGCTCGCGGCGGCCAGCACCTCCCCTCGGCGTGCGCTCGGGCGGGTCAACGTTTAGGATGCGGCCATGCGACTCCTCGTCACCGGCGGCTGCGGGTTCATCGCGTCCACCTTCCTGCGGCAGGCGCTCGGCCGCGCCGAGGTCGAGCGCCTCGTCAACGTCGACGCGCTCACCTACTCCGGGCGGCGCGAGAACGTGCAGGAGCTCGAGGGCGACGCGCGCTTCCGCAACGTCGAGCTGGACATCTGCGACGCCGAGGGCGTGGAGCGGCTCGTCCGCGAGGAGCGGCCCGACGCGGTCATCAACTTCGCCGCCGAGAGCCACGTCGACCGGAGCCTGTTCGCGGCCCGGCGCTTCGTGCGCACGAACATCGAGGGCACGCTCTGCCTGCTCGAGGCCGCCCGCGGCCTGCAGCTCGACTCGGGCCGGCAGGTCAAGTTCGTGCAGGTCTCCACCGACGAGGTCTACGGCGACCTCGAGGACGACGGCGGCGCCTTCCGCGAGGACACCCCGCTCGACCCGCGCAACCCCTACTCGTCGACGAAGGCCGGCGGCGACCTCCTCGCGCTCGCCTTCGCCCGCACGCACGGGCTGTGGCTCGTCGTCACGCGCGCGTCGAACAACTACGGCCCGCGCCAGTTCCCCGAGAAGCTCATCCCGCTCATCATCACCAACGCCCTCGAGGACCGGCCGCTGCCGGTCTACGGCGACGGCAAGAACGTCCGCGACTGGCTGTGGGTCGAGGACCACTGCGAGGGCGTATGGGCGGCGCTCCAGCGCGGGCGCCCGGGGCAGGTCTACAACTTCGGCGGGGCGAGCGAGCGCGAGAACATCACCATCGTCAAGGCGATCCTCGGCCACCTCGGCAAGCCCGAGTCGCTCATCCGCTTCGTCGGCGACCGGCCCGGCCACGACCGCCGCTACGCGATCGACTTCACCCGCGCGACCGAGCAGCTCGGCTGGCGGCCCGCGATGACCTTCGAGGTGGGGCTCGAGCGGACCGTCGCCTGGTACGTCGAGAACCAGGCCTGGTGGCGCCCGCTGCGCGACGCGAGCTTCGAGGACTACTACCGCCAGCACTACGGTCGCCTCGGGCTGAAGGCGTGACGGGGGCGCCGCCGCCCGAGCAGCAGCCCGACGCGCTCCCCCCCGGCGCGCTGACGACGATCCGCGCCTACCTGCGCAAGGCGCGCAGCCCGGGCGAGGCGGCGCGCACCTTCCTCGGCGAGACGATCTGGCGCTGGGACCTGGCGCGCATGCCGCGCCACCACCGCTGGGGCGCGCTCGTCCTGCGCATGGTCTACCTGGTCGGCCGCCGGTTCGTGTCGCAGCGCGCGCAGACCCAGGCCATGGCGCTGACCTACACGACCATGCTCGCGCTGGTGCCGGCGTTCGCCATCATGGTCGCCGTCTTCTCCATGCGCGGGCTCAAGGAGGCGCGCGACCGGCTGGAGACGTTCATCGTCGACGCGCTCTCCGCCTCGCCCCAGCAGGCGCAGGTGCTCTCGCAGAAGCTCAACGAGCTGGTCACGAACGTGCAGGGCTCGGGCGGCGTCGCGGGCCCCGCGTTCCTCGTCTTCCTCGGGCTCACGGTCGTGGCGCTGCTCTCGACGCTCGAGAAGACGATCAACGACGTGTGGGGCGTCAAGCGCTCGCGCTCGTTCCTGCAGAAGTTCGTCACCTACTACTGCATCGCGACGCTCGGGCCGCTCACGCTCGGCACGGCGCTGGTCCAGGGGTCGAGCATCTGGCACCGCGTCTACGATGGCGTGCGCACCACCCTGCGCCCGCCGCCCGCCCCCGTCGAGGCCCCGCCGGTCGCGGAGCCCGACCTCGACCCGGGCTTCGGGCTGCCGGGGCTGACGGCGGCGCTGTTCGACGAGCTCGAGGTGGCCCGCCACGACGACGACCCGAAGCGGGTCACGCTCGACTACATCCTCACCGGGACGCAGCAGGTGACCGGCCCGGCCGGGTTCTCGATCCCGGCCTTCGGGCTGACCGTGATCACGTTCGCCCTGCTCTACGCCTTCCTCCCCAACACGAGGGTGCGCCTGGGCCCCGCCTTCGCCGGCGCGCTCGTCGCGACGACGTTGTGGGTGGCGACCAAGTGGGCGCTGGCCACGTCGTCGTCGGCCCTCGTCGGCTACGACACGCTCTACGGCTCCATGGCGATCATCCCGATCACCATGTTCTGGCTCTACCTGAGCTGGCTGATCGTCATCCTCGGCGCCGAGATGACCTTCGCCCTGCAGAACGTCCGCTCCCAGCGGCGCGAGGAGCTGGCGACCGAGACCAACGAGCTGTTCCGCGAGCTCGTCGCCCTGCGGCTGGTGGCGACGATCTCGCGCGCGTTCGAGCACGGCGCGACCCCGCCGACCTCCGAGGCGCTCGCCGACCGGATCGGGGCGCCGCACGCGCTCTGCGCGCGCCTGCTCTACCACCTGGCCGAGGACGGCCTCCTGCGCGACGTCGACGTCGACGACGGGCGGGGGTTCGTCCCGGCGCGGCCGATCGACCGGATCACCGTCTCGGACGTGATCGACTCGCTGCGCGAGCGCGAGGGGATCTCCTTCGACCTGGCCTGGGGCGAGGACCTGCCCCTCCTCACGCAGCACCTCGGGCGGGCGAACGCCGCGGCGAAGGCCCTGGCGTCCCGCGTGACGCTCCGGCAGGTGGTGGACGTCCTCGAGGAGCGGGCGCGCGACGCGAAGGGCGACGTCGACCCCGCCGCGGCGGCCGTGTCGGTGCTCACCGCGCGCGCGATCGCCGGCGCCTCGGGCCTCGACACCGCCCGGCTTCGGGGCGACCTGGTGCGTCAGGCGCTGGCGGAGGCGGGGCAGGCGCCGTCCGGGGCGGCGCCCGCCGCGGGAGCGGCGGACGCGAGCCCGGCGGCGGCGCAGGCGGCTCCTCCGCCTCCGGCAGAGGAGCCGGGTCGGGCGGCGTCGCCGGGCGCCGGCTCAGACGCGGCACCCGAGGACGTCCGGACGCCGGTCGGCGGCTGAGGTCGGCGACACCGGCAGGTCGGCGGCCACGGGCAGCGAGCGGAGCAGGGCCTCGAGCTCCGGCGTGGCGAGGTCGCCCTCGAGCCGGATGGCGACGCGCCCCGCTCCCTGGGGGACCACCTCGAGGCGCAGGCCCAGGGCGGCCTGGCCGGCGCGCAGCACGGCGTGCTCCCCGCGGATCTCCCACACCGCCTCCGACCCGAGGCCCGCGGCGACCGCCTCCTCGAGCCGCTCGATCCCATCGAATCGATCGGACATCCCCGACACCTCATCCCCGCCCCAGGCCGGGTCCCACCTGGCAAGGCGAGTGCCGGTCGTAAACCCGGCGCCGGCCGGGGGCATCGCGCGGCCGGGGGGGGTCTGGCTCGGGGAAGAAGCGCCACGAACGCGTAACTCGCGCCACGGCAGGCGCAGGTCGGGTGGGGGAGGTGACGCGCTCGGCGCGAAGGATCCCGCGGCGACCCGTCGGGGGTGCCCGCACCCTGCCCCGCCGAGCGTGTTACCTTCGTCCGTCCCATGACCACCACGCACGTCGTCGAGGTGACGCGGCGCGACGCCGACGCGGACCCCGAGGCCCAGCGCGTGCTACGCGCCCTGAACGGGGCGGGCCACCCCGCCCGCGCCGTGCGTGTGGCGTGGGTGTACGAGCTCGCGGCCGACGCCCTCGACGCCGGCGCCGCCGAGCGGGTCGCCCGGGCCCTCCTGCAGGACCCCGTCCTCGACGAGGCGCGGCTCGCCGCGGCCCCGACCCCCCGGGAGGGGGAGGCCGTGGTCACGGTGCTCCGCCGGCCGGGCGTCATGGACCCGGTCGCCCTCAGCGCGGTCGACGCGGCGCGCGACGTCGGGGTGACCCTGCGCCGCGTGCGCACGGCGCGGCGCATCTACGTCGAGGCCCGCGACGGGGCGCCCTCCGACGGGGCCCTGGCCTGGCTCGTGCGTCGGCTGGCCAACCCGGTCGTCGACCAGGCCGTGATCGGCGCGGGGCCGCTCCCCGACGCCGGCGCGGGCGCCGACCGCGCCGCGGGCCCGCTGCGGCGGGAGGTCCCGCTCCTGGGGCTCGACCCCGACGCGCTCGTGCGGCTCTCGCGCGAGCGCGTCCTCGCGCTCGACGCGGCGGAGATGGGCGCCGTCCGCGACCACTTCGCCGGGCTCGGCCGCGAGCCGACGGAGCTGGAGCTGGAGACGATCGCGCAGACCTGGTCGGAGCACTGCAAGCACAAGACGCTCACCGGGCCGATCGACTACGAGGAGAAGGACGAGCACGGGGGCGTCGTCGCGAGCGAGCGGATCTCGAACCTGCTCAAGACGACGATCTTCGCCGCCACGCAGGAGCTGGCGCTCGACCGCTGCCTGTCGGTCTTCGTGGACAACGCGGGGGTGGTGCGCTTCGACGAGCGGCTGGGCGTTGCCGTGAAGGTCGAGACGCACAACCACCCCTCCGCGATCGAGCCATACGGCGGCGCCGGGACCGGCGTCGGGGGCGTGATCCGCGACATCCTGGGCACGGGCCTCGGCGCCGACCCGATCCTCAACCTCGACGTCTTCTGCGTGGGCGACCTCGAGGCCGCGCCCGATGCGGTGCCGCCCGGGTCGATCCACCCGCGGACGGTCCTCGAGGGCGTCGTCGCCGGCGTGCGCGACTACGGCAACCGCATGGGGATCCCGACGGTGTGCGGCGCGCTCGTGACCGAGCCGCGCTACGTCGGCAACCCGCTCGTGTTCTGCGGCACGGTCGGGCTGATCCCGGTCGAGCGCGTGAGCAAGGCCGCGCGGCCGGGCGACTGGGTGGTCGTCGTCGGCGGGCGCACCGGGCGCGACGGGGTCCACGGGGCGACCTTCTCGTCGGACGCCCTGTCGACGGCGAGCGAGGTCGAGAGCGGCGGCGCCGTACAGATCGGCAACCCGATCGCGCAGAAGATGCTGGCGGACGTGCTCCTGCACGTGCGCGACCGCGGCTGGCTGAGCGCCGTGACCGACTGCGGGGCCGGTGGCCTGTCGAGCGCCGTGGGCGAGATGGCCGCGGAGGTCGGCGCGCGGGTCGACCTGGCCCGCGCGCCGCTGAAGTACGCCGGCCTGGCGCCCTGGGAGGTGTGGGTCTCGGAGGCGCAGGAGCGCATGGTGCTCGCCGTGCCCCCGGAGCACGGCCAGGCGGTGATGGCGGCGTTCGCCGCCGAGGACGTCGAGGCGACGCACCTCGGGGACTTCACGGGCGACGGGCGGCTGGTCGTCACGTGGGGCGACGAGGTCGTGGGCGAGCTCGACCTGGCCTTCCTCCATGACGGGCTGCCGCGCCAGGCCCGGCGCGCGACCTGGACGCGGCGCGCGTTCCGGCCGGCGCGCATCCCGTCGGCGACGCGCGCGGGCGAGGCCCTGCGGCGCATCCTCGCCGCGCCGACGGTGGCCTCGAAGGAGTGGCTGATCCGCCAGTACGACCACGAGGTGCAGGGCGCGACGGCGATCAAGCCGCTCGTCGGCGCGCGCGCCGCCGGGCCGTCGGACGGCATCGCGGTCGTGCCGCTCCTCGACGTGCGCGGCGCGCCGGGCGACGCGACGTGGCGCCGGCCGAAGGGGCGCGCGCCGCGCGGGGTCGTCGTGGGCCTCGGGGTCAACCCGCGCCACGGGCGCGGCGACCCCTACCTGATGGCGACGAGCGTGATCGACGAGGCCCTGCGCAACCTCGTCGCCACGGGCGCCGACCCCGACGCGGCGGCCGTGCTCGACAACTTCTCGTGGGGCGACGCCCGTCGGCCCGAGGTCCTGGGCGAGCTCGTGCGGGCGGCGCGCGCCTGCCGCGACGCGGCGCTCGCCTACCGGGTGCCGTTCATCTCCGGCAAGGACTCGCTCAACAACGAGTACGAGCTGCCCGACGGGCGGCGGGTCGCGATCCCGGGCACGCTCCTGATCACGGCCGTCGCCGTCGTGCCGGACGCGACGCGCCTCGTGACCATGGACCTCAAGGGGCCCGGGCACGCCGTCTACCTGGTGGGCCTGACGCGGCCGGAGCTGCTCGGGTCCTTGTTCCTCGAGGCCGTCGGCGCCCACGACGACGGCCTGCCGCCGACGGTCGACCTCGAGCGCGCCCCCGAGGTGCTGCGGCGCGCGCACCGCGCGATCGCCACGGGCGACGTCCTCGCCGCGCACGACCTCTCCGAGGGCGGCCTGGCGGTCGCGGCGGCCGAGATGGCCTTCGCCGGCGGCGTCGGCCTGTCGCTCGACCTCGAGGCGGTCCCGCACGAGGGGGGCGCCGACGACCTGACGCTGCTCTTCTCCGAGTCGCCCACGCGCCTCCTGCTCGAGGTCCCGCCCGGCGCCACGACGCGGCTCGAGGCCGCCCTGGCCGGGGTGCCCTTCGCGCGCGTCGGCACGACCGAGCCGACCGGCCGCCTGCGCGTGCGCGGCCGCGGCGGGGCGACGCTGCTCGACGAGTCGCTGACCGAGCTGCAGGCGGTGTGGCGGGAGCCGCTCTACGCGCTGTACGGGGCCTGACCTGTCACCCCCCGCAGGTAGGCTCCCCGGGCGATGACCGACCACCACCTGCGCGCCCTCGCGCGGCAGGCCGCGGCCAGCGGCTCGGCCGACGACCGGGCCGCCTGGCTCCTGGCGCGCCTCCGGGCCGGCGACCTGCCGCTCGCTCGCCTGCGGCTGGTCGCCTACCTGGGCGACCCCGCCGCCCGCCTCGCGCTCGGCGACACGCCGCGCCCCGGGCCGCGGACGGGCGCCGAGGCGCGGCGCTGGGCCCGGGGGCTCGGCGCCTTCGGGCGGGAGGCGTGCGCCCGGGGGCGGCGGCCCTGGCGCGCGCCTGCCTGCCGGCGCTCGCGGCCGCGCGGGCGCCCTTGCGCCCGGCGCCGGTGCGCGACCTCGTCGCGGCGATCGAGGGCGCCCTCGCGGGCCGCTCGCGCTCCGCCCTGCGCGAGGTCTCGGCCGCCCGCGGGCGCGTCGAGCGCGACCCCGCCTGGTCGCGCGCGCGCGACGTGCCCGCGCCGGTGACGCGCGCCCGCCTGGTCGCGCTCGAGGCGGCGACCGCCGTCGGCGCGGGGACGGCGCAGCGGGCCGCCGAGGCGGCCGGCCAGGCGGCGGCGTGGGCCGCGGCCGGGCACGACGTGGCGGCCGTCGTCGCCGTCGCGCTCCTGCCGTGGGCGGTGCTCGAGCCCGCGGCCGGGCCTTGCCGCACCCCGCCGGTGGGGTAGCCTCGTCCGCCCCTGGCGCGAGGCGGGGACGACCCATGGACCTCCAGCCGCTGAGGATCGACCGCAGCGGCGCCGCGCGCCGGCCGACGGGCGGCGCGCCGCGCCGGGCCCTCGCCCTGGCGGCGCTGGTCGCCGTGGCCGGGCTCCTCTTCGCCGTGCGCGCGCCGCTGCTGGCCTGGCTGGACCGCCTGCAGGCCGTGCGCGTGCGCGTCGTCCGCGCCGAACGGCTGGCGCCAGCGGCCGCGGGCGCCGTGCGCGGCATGGCCGCCAACGGCTACGTCGTCGCGGCGCGACGGGCGGCGCTCTCGGCCGACACGCCGGGCCGGATCGTCGAGCTGACCGTCACCGAGGGCTCGGTCGTGCGCGAGGGCGAGGTCGTCGCGCGGCTGTTCGCCGACGAGTTCGCCGCCGCCCTGCGCCGCGCCGAGGCCGACCTCCAGGCCGCCGAGGCGGCGCGCGTCCGGGCCGCCGCGGCGATCGAGTCGGCGCGGGCCGAGCTGGCGCGCCTCGAGAGCGCCGAGGCGGCGGCCGCCGCGCAGGTGCTCGCCGACGAGGCGGAGGAGGCGCTGGCGCGGCAGAGCCACGACCGCCAGCGGCGGCTGGCGGAGGCGCGCATCGCCACGCCGCAGGCGCTCGACGAGGCGCGGGCGGCGCTCGCCCGCGGGGCGGCCCGCGCGCGGGCCAGCCGCGCCCAGCACCTCGCGGCGACGGCCGCCGTGACCGAGGGGCGCTCGCGCCTGGCCGTCGCCGAGGCCGACCAGACGGTCGCCGCGGCGCAGGTCGCGGTGGCCGCGGCCGCGACCGACCTCGCGCGCGCGACGCTCGGCAAGACCGAGGTCCGCGCGCCGTTCGACGGCGTGGTCGTGCTCAAGGACGCCGAGGTCGGCGAGGTCGTCTCGCCCAACGTCCAGGGCGGCGCCAGCGCGCGCGGCTCGGTGGCGACGATGGTCGACTTCGCGTCGCTCGAGGTCCAGTGCGACGTCCCCGAGGCGAGCCTGGGCGGGGTCGTGAAGGGCGCGGCGGCGCGCGTGTTCCTCGACGCCTACCCGGCGCGGGGCTACGACGCCGTCGTCGACCGGATCTGGCCGACCGCCAACCGCCAGAAGGCGACCGTCGAGGTGCGCGTGCGCCTGCACGCCCCCGACGACCGGCTGCGGCCGGAGATGGGCGCGCGCGTCGTGTTCCTGGCCGAGCCGGCCGCGGCCGCGCCGGCGGAGGAGGGCCCCGACCTGGTGCTCGTCCCGGAGGGGGCGCTGACCGAGCGGCGCGGGGTGACCGGGGTGTTCGTGGTGGAGCGCGGCCAGGCCGCGTTCCGGACGGTCGCGGCGGCGCCGGGCGCGCCGCCGCGGCCGGGGCAGGTGGCGCTCACGGCCGGCCTCTCGGGCGGCGAGCGGGTCGTCGTCGACCCGCCCGCATCGCTCCAGGGCGGCGAGCGCCTGCAGACGGAGGAGGGCTCGTGAGCGAGCCGCTGATCAGGCTGCGCGGCGTGGTGCGGGCCTACTCGCGCGGCGGCGAGACGATCAAGGCGCTGGCCGGGTTCGACCTCGACCTCGAGGCGGGCGGCTTCTACGCCCTCATGGGGCCGTCGGGGTCGGGCAAGACGACGCTCCTGAACCTCCTCGGCGGCCTCGACAAGGCCGACGCCGGGCAGGTCGTCGTCGACGGGCAGGACCTGACCGCCATGGGCAACGCCGACCTCGCCCGCTGGCGCGCGGACCACGTCGGCTTCGTCTTCCAGGGCTTCAACCTGCTCCCGGTGCTCACGGCGCTGCAGAACGTGGAGCTGCCGCTCCTGCTCACGCCGCTGCCGCGCAGCGAGCGGCGCAAGCACGCGCTCTACGCGCTCAAGCTCGTCGGCCTCGAGGACCGCGCGCACCACCGGCCGCGCGAGCTCTCGGGCGGGCAGGAGCAGCGCGTGGCGATCGCCCGCGCGCTGGCCACGGACCCCAAGCTCGTCCTCGCCGACGAGCCCACGGGCGACCTCGACCGGGCGACCGCCGACCAGGTGCTCGAGCTCCTCGAGCGCCTGAACCGCGAGTTCAACAAGACGATCGTCATGGTCACGCACGACCCGCTCGCCGCCTCCCGGGCGCGCACGGTCGTGCACCTCGACAAGGGCCTCCTGGGCCGGATCGAGCGGCGCGACGAGGGCGGCGCCGCGCCGCCGCCGGCGGGCGAGGCGTAGCCGTGCCCTGGCACCTGATCGCGCGCAACCTGCTGGCGCACCCGGTGCGGACCCTGCTCACCACCTGCTCGCTGGTGATCGCCGTGTTCCTGATCTGCACGCTGCGCTCCCTGGTGATCGGGCTGACCGCCGGCGTGGACGCGGCGTCCTCGAGCCGCCTGGTCGTGCAGTCGGCCGTGAGCCTGTTCGTGGACCTGCCGCTGGCCTACCAGGGCAAGATCGCCGGCGTGCCGGGGGTGCGGCAGACCTGCAAGTTCCAGTGGTTCGGCGGCTACTACCAGGACCCGTCGAACTTCTTCGCCCAGTTCGGGGTCGACGCCGACCGCTTCTACGAGTCCTACCCCGAGGTCGAGGTGATCGCCGGTGACCCGGCCGCGTTCCTCACCACGCGCACGGGCTGCCTGATCGGGCGCGAGCTCTCGCGCCGCTACGGGTGGAAGGTCGGCGACAAGGTGCCGATCAAGCCGACGATCTTCCAGCGGACCGACGGCGGCGCGTGGGAGTTCGAGGTCGTGGGCGTCTACCGCTCGAAGGCGTCCAACGTCGACGACGCGACGCTGTTCTTCCAGCACGACTACCTGCGCGAGGCGCTCGAGCAGCGCGCGGCGAGCGGCCCGCCCGGCGTGGGCGTCTACACGATCACGCTCGCGCCCGGCGCGGACCTCGTCGACGTCTCGCGGCGGATCGACGCGCTGTTCGAGAACGGCCCGCAGCGCGTGCAGACCACCACCGAGGCCGAGTTCCAGCGCCAGTTCGTGAGCATGCTCGGCGGCGTGCCGACGCTCCTCGGCTCGATCGGGGCCGGCGTGCTCTTCGCGATCCTCCTGGCCGTGCTCAACACGATGCTCATGGCCGGCCGCGAGCGCACGCGGGACATCGGGATCATCAAGGCCCTCGGCTTCGGCGACGGGGTCGCGTTCGCGCTGCTCATGTGCGAGTCGCTGCTCCTGTGCGGCGCGGGCGGCGCCCTCGGCGTGGGCCTCGCCCTCCTCTCCGCGGCCCCCTTCCGGGAGGGCCTCTCGCAGATGGTCCCCGCCTACGACGTGACGAACGAGACCGCCGCCCTGGGCCTCGGGCTGGCGCTCCTGCTGGGCCTGATCGCCGGGGCGGCCCCGGCGTGGCGGGCGAGCCAGCTCCGCGTGATCCAGGCCCTGCGGCCGGAGGCGTAGCCGTGGCCCTCGTCCCGCTCACCTACACCGTCCGCAGCCTCCTCGAGCGCCGCTCGTCGACGGCCCTGACCATCGTCGCCATGGGCGCCACGGTGGCCACGCTCGCGGGCGTCCTCGCCCTGCAGCAGGGCTTCCAGACCCTGTTCACCGGCAGCGGCCGCGTGGACCTGGTCGTGCTCCTGCGCAAGGGGGCCAACGCCGAGGGCGAGAGCGGCTTCGGGCGCGAGGCGGCCGAGGTGCTCCTCAAGGGGCTCCCAGAGGCGGCCGCCGACCCCGACGGCCGCCCGCTGACCTCGGGCGAGCTGTACCTGGCCGTGCGGCGCCCGAAGGAGGACGGCGGCGAGACCAACGTCCCGATCCGCGGCGTGCAGCAGCAGACGTTCGCCATCCACGGCGAGCGCCTGCGCCTCGTCGAGGGGCAGCGCTTCGCCCCCGGGAACGACGAGGTGATCGTCGGTCGCTCCCTCGTGGGCCGCATCCGCGACTGCCGCCTCGGCGCCGTGATCCAGCTGAACACCACGCCCTTCCGCGTCGTGGGCGTGTTCGAGCACGACGGCCCCTACGCCTCCGAGGTCTGGGGCGACCTCGACCGCATGTCGGAGGCGCTCCAGCGCCCGGGGGTCAGCCGGGTCATCGCGCAGGTGGTCCCCGGCGCGGACCTGGCCGCCATGCAGGCGCGGCTCGACGAGGACAAGCAGGTCCCGTGCAAGGCGATGACCGAGCGGGCCTACCTGGCCGCCCAGACGGGCGCGCTCTCGGCGGTCCTCCTCTCGCTCGGCTTCGTGCTCGCCGTCATCATGGGCACGGCCGCGGTCCTCACGGGCACGAACACCATGCTCGCGGCCCTCGCCGCCCGCACGCATGAGGTGGGCGTCCTCCTGGCGCTCGGCTTCCGGCCCTTCCCGATCTTCCTCTCGTTCCTCCTCGAGTCGATGCTGCTCGGCCTCATGGGCGGGGTCGTCGGCTGCCTCATGGCCCTGCCCCTCGACGGCCTGCGCACCGGGACGACCAACTTCAACACCTTCACCGAGGTCGCCTTCGCCTTCCGCATCACGCCGACGGTCCTCCTCACCGCCGTGACCTTCGCGCTGGTCCTGGGGATCGTCGGCGGCACGGTGCCGGCGATCCTGGCCGCGCGGCTGCGGCCGACCCAGGCCTTGCGGCGGGAGTGACGCGGACGGCGCGTCGTCGGACGAGGTATCCTCGGTGCACCCGGAGGTCCCGCCGATGCGCCGCTTCCTCCTCCCGCTCGTCCTCCTCGCGCTGCCGGCCCTCGCCGCCGACCCGCCCGCCGAGGGGCAGGGCCCGCGGCTGCACGTCGAGCGGACGATCCTCTTCGACGAGCTGATCCAGGGCAAGGTGATCGACCTGAAGGTCCCGATCCACAACCGCGGCGACGCCCCGCTCCAGCTGACGCGCGCCGAGCCGTCGTGCGGGTGCACGGTCATGGCGCTCCCGACCGACCCGATCCCGCCCGGCGGGCGGGCGGAGCTGGCGCTGCGCTTCGACAGCAGCGAGAAGCTCGGCGCCCAGTCGCTCCAGATCCTCCTCTACAGCAACGACCCCACGCAGAACGACGTGGGCAGCTTCTGCACGCAGCTGTTCGTCCAGGGCGACGTGCGCAGCCTCTACCGCGTCAACCCGGCCGGGGCCTTCTTCGGCGAGGTCGTCCGCGGCCTCGGGGTCGAGGAGCGGGTCGTGACCATCACCGGGCAGGGGGAGGCGCGGCGCGGCTTCACCGCCCGCGTCGTCAGCGCCACCCCCGACCACCTCCAGGTCGTCGCGGAGCCGGTCCCGGGCGGCGAGGGCGGCCGGCCCAGGGGCCTCCGCCTGCGGCTCCGCCTCCTGCCCCACGCGCCCGCGGGTGAGGTCCAGCACGTCGTCGAGCTGGAGACCGACGTCCCCGAGCAGCCGCGCCTGCGCCTGCCCGCGGTCGGCGTGGTCACCCACCGGATCGTCGGCCCCGACGCCCTGCACCTGCGCGTGCCGCGGGCGGCGGGGACCGAGCGGCGCGTGCCGATCGAGCGCCGCGACGGCCGCGACGGGCTGACGCTCCGGCGCCTCGAGTGCGACCTCCCCTGGCTCGTCCTCGAGCCCCACCCGCTGAGCGCGCGCCGGCTCGACCTCGTGGTGCGCGTGCCCCCCGACGCCCCGCCCGGCCCGTTCGCCGGCACCCTGCGCCTCGTGCTCGACGATCCGGACCAGCCGCTCGTCGAGATGCCGGTGTTCGGGGTCGTCCTGCCCCGCGTGCAGGTCGACCCGCCGCTGGTGCGCGGCGCGGCCGAGGTCACCGTGCGCGGCGGCGCCGTGACCCGGTTCGCCGTCGAGCCGGCGGACGCCGGCGTCCGGGCGGAGCTCGTCGCCCGCGAGCCCGCCGCCCGCATCCGGCTCCTCGGCGCGCCCACCCGCCCCGCGCGCCTCGTGATCGAGACCGACGTCCCCGGCGAGGAGCGCCGGGTGGTCCTGATCGAGCCCTGAGGTGTGGCTGGGCGGGGCGGCGCGCGCGCGGGCTAGAAGGATGCCGACACGACGTCGCCCGCGCGCCGCCTCGCCTCAGCCTGAGCGGCCTCGCTCGCCTCGCTCGCCGCGCCGGTCGAAGGAAGGCTGGTCACCAGGACTCGCCGGCGAGCGTCGTCAGGTCAAACGGAGACCAGCATCCGCGTGGACCCGATCACGATGAGGTCCCCGGCGGAGAGCTGGTGGCGCTGGACCTTCTGGTTGTTGACGAAGACGCCGTTGCGGCTGCCCGTGTCCTGCACGACCAGCGCCACGCCCTCGAACGCGATCTGCGCGTGCTGGCCCGAGACCCCCGGGTCGTTGAGCGCGGCGGAGCAACTCGGCGCGCGGCCGATGGTGAACGGCGCCGCGCGCGTGACCTGGTAGCTGCGGCCCTTGTCCGCGCCGTCGATCACCTGGATGACCGCCGTGCCCGCCGGCGGGCGCGGCGCGGCCGGCGCGGCGACGCCCACCGGCATCGGCTGCGCGGCGTGCGGGTTGTTGACGTTGAGCGTGCTCCCGGGCGCGAAGCTGACCGAGACCGGGACGGGCGGCGGCGGCGCGGGGACCGGGACGGGCGCCGGCGCGGACGCCGCCGTGACGTGCGGCGCGGGCGGCGGCGCCGAGGGCACGCAGAAGGGGCAGGTGGCCATCCCGGGCAGGAGGGCGCGGCCGCACGTGCCGCACTTGGGCCCCTGGCCGCTCGTGGGGGGGCCGGCGCCGACCGGTGTGACGGCCGGCGCGCTCGCGGTCGGCTGCAGGGGCGCGCCGCCGGCGGCGAAGGCCTGGACGGCCGCGGACCAGCGCAGGTAGCCCACGATCACCAGCGCGAAGCCGAGCAGCGAGAGGCCGAGGAGCACGCCCGCGCCGACGAGCTTCGCCCACATGGCCGGGGCCAGGAGCATGGCCGGGACGCCGATCCCGACGCCGAGGAGGCCGAGGAAGGCGCCGACGATGATCAGCGGGGAGAGGAGCATCGCCCCGGGCGCCGCGGGCGCCAGCCCGGGGGCCGACGCCGCCACGGGCGCGGGCGCGGCCGGCACCGGCACGGGGCCGGGCGTCGGATGGGCGACCGGCGCGGGCGCGGCCCCGGCGGGCGCAGGCGCCCCCTGCGTCGAGGTGGCCAGCATGGCGGCCGGGCTGACGAGCCGCGTGAGCGCCGCCTCGAACTCCTCCGCCGTCTGGAAGCGCTGCTCGGGCTCCTTGGCCATCGACTTGAGGATGATCGCCTCGAGCTCGGGCCTGATCGCCGGGTAGTGCTGCGACGGCGCGATGGGCTCGGTCTTGGCGATCTTCACCACGAGGTTGCGCTCGACCTCGTCGTAGAAGGGCAGCTGGCCGGTGACGCACTCGTAGAGCGTCACGCCCAGGCTGTAGAGGTCCGAGCGCGCATCGAGCGGCTTGCCGAGGAGCTGCTCCTTCGACATGTAGATGATCGTGCCGAGCGTCATCCCTTGCTGCGTGAGCCGCTTGGCGTCGACCAGCTTCGCCGTGCCGAAGTCGAGCAGCTTCGCCCGCCCCGAGGGGTGCACGATGATGTTCGACGGCTTGATGTCGCGGTGAATGATCCCCTGCTTGTGGGCGAAGGCCAGCGCGCGCAGGATCTCGATGAACCAGGGGATGCACTGGTCCGGCGGGATGAGGCCCATCCGCTGCAGCTTGTGCTCGATGTCCTCGCCCTCGGCGAACTCCATGACGATGAAGCAGCCCTGGTCGTTGTTGATGAAGTTCAGGAGCGAGATGATGTTCGGGTGGTTCAGCCGCGCGAGCGCCTGCGCCTCGCGGACGAACCGCTCGCGCGCCGACTGGTTGTTCATGAGCGACGAGTGGAGCGACTTGATCGCCACCACCTGCCCGAGCGCGGCGTGCTGGCCCTTGTAGACCATGCCCATGCCGCCCTCGCCCAGGCGCGAGACGACCTTGTAGTCGCCGACGACCCGGCCGATCAGGGCGTCGTCGCTCACTGCGCCCCTCCGGCCTGGAACAGCGCCGCCGCCGCGTGGAAGTGCGCCCGGGCCTCGTCGTGGCGCCCCGCGTCCAGGGCCGTGCGCCCGAGGGCCAGCTCATCCTTGCCGCGCCGGCGCAGGGCCTCGTCGGTCGCGCGCGCCTCGGCCTGCTCGGCCTTGACCCGGGCCGCGTCGGCCGCCGCCTTGCCCCCGCCGCCCGCGTCGGCCCGCGCCGGGGCCGGGACCACGCCCGCCTGGACGAGGCCGTAGACGCCGCCGCCCCCGACGACGAGCCCGAGCAGGAGCCCGAGCAGGACCTTCCCCGCGCCGCCGCCGCCGCCGCGCGGCGCCTCCGCCAGGGTCGGCACGGGCATGGACGGCTGCGTGACCGGGATCGCCCCCGCCGCGGGCGCGGGCGCCGGCGTCGCCGCGGCGACCGCCGGCGCCGCGTCGGCCGGGGGCTTCGGCTGCTTGCCGCGCGCCGCCGCCTCCGCCCGCGCCTTCGCGATCGAGGCCGCGACCTCGTCCTGCGAGAAGCTCTGGGTGACCGTCTCCTTGGGCGCCGTGTCGGTCTTGGCCGACTTCGTCGTCACGATCTGGAGCAGCTGCACCGTGATGTTGTCGTGCCCGCCGTACTTGTTGGCGAGGTCGACGAGCTGCTCGCAGACCTTGCGCAGGTCCTTGCTCCCGCTCTTCAGCGCGGCCGTGACCAGGCTCAGCATCTCCTGCTCGGTGACGAGGCCCGACAGGCCGTCCGAGCAGATCAGGTAGACGTCGCCCTCCTCCGCGGCCACGTAGGAGATGTCCACGTCGACGCTCGGCTTCACGCCGAGCGAGCGCAGGATGACGTTCTTGTCGGGGTGGTTCTCCATCTCGCTCTTGTCCAGCAGCCCCTCGTCGACGAGCTGCTGCACGAGCGAGTGGTCCTTCGTCATCTGCTGGATCTGGCCGCGGCGGATCAGGTAGCAGCGGCTGTCGCCGACCTGCCCGAAGTAGATCAGCTCGCGCCGCTGCACCACGGCCGTGACGGTCGAGCCCATGCCCTTGAGCTTGGTGTTGGCGGGCTTGAGGCCCTCCTTGTAGACCGTCTCGTTCGCCCGCTCGATGCTGCGGCGAAGGGCGTCCATCACGTCGTCGGAGGGGTCGGCCTCGTACGCCTCGATGATCGTCTTGACCGCCAGGCGGCTCGCGATCTCGCCGCCGGCGTGGCCGCCCATGCCGTCGCACACGACGGCCAGGCGGCCCTTGAGGTCGAACAGCCGGTCCTCGTCGGGCTCCCAGTACCCGAAGAAGTCCTCGTTCGCGGTGCGGGCCATCCCCACGTGCGAGTGCTGGCCGAGGAGGACGTCTTCCCGGATCCGCAAGGTTCTTCTCCGCATCGCGCGCGGGCGGACGCCCGCGCCTCCGGGCCGCCCGCGTCGCGCCGGACCGCCGTCAGGGACGCGCCTGCCACGCGCGGCTCAGCGCCGCGCGCGGGCGCATCATCAGAGGCACTTGAACTTCATCTTGGTCTTGCCGAACGACACGGTGTCGTTGTCGACCAGCTCCTCGCGCGCGATCGGCTCCTCCGCGTCGTTGAGGAAGGTGCCGTTCGACGAGTCCATGTCGGTCAGGATGAAGATGCGCTCGCCATCCTTCTGCACGAACTTGATCGTCGCGTGGTGCCCCGAGATGAACTCGTCCGTGAGCTGGATGTCGTTGCCCTCGTCCGAGCCGATCGAGGTCTTGCCCTCGCGGACCCTGAAGTCCTGGCCCTTGTGGTTCCCGGTGAGGGCCACGAGCCAGCCGACGACGGGCGAGGAGGCCTCCTCGACCATCATGCGCGTCTTCTTGGCCGAGGCGCCGGGCTTGGGGGCCGGGGTCGGCGTGGGGAGCGGCGCCGGCGTCGCCTCGGCGGGCATGCTCACGCGGGTGGGCGGCACGGCAGGGCGCCCCATCCGGCTGGGGTCCGGGCAGTAAGGGCACCGGTCCCAGCTGGCCTCCATCACGTGCCCGTTCTGGCAGAGCTTCGTGCTCACGTGTCTTCCCCCTGATCGGCGGGCCCCCCCGACGATCGATCGCGCCACACCGGACGGTCGCCGCGCGGGCATCATGTACCCGGGCGGCGCGCCGTCGCAACCTCTCTTAACACCGCGCGCCGTCAGCCGCCAGCCGGAGCGGTCCCGACCGGCGCGCCGGCGTCAGTCCTTCGCCTGGTAGAACCAGAGCCCGAACATGTTGATGTCGCGGTCGGCCTCGACGGCCACCTGCTTGCACTCGACCGCGTCCTTCTTGATCGCGTCCCCCGGCACCTTGAACAGCCAGTTGCGCCAGCGGTGCTTGCGGTCGCTCCCGTCGATCCGCCAGTCGCCGACGTTGCGGCCGTCGACCTCGATCCGCGTGACGATGTCGCCGCGGACGAAGTCGATGCGCTTGGCGAGGATCACGTCCTTGCCCGGCTCGAGGTTCTTGATGCTCCACTTCGACAGGCCGCCGACGTGGGCCTTGCCCCGGGCCGACGTCTTCACCCCGTCGGGGTAGGAGAACTGCTGGTTCGTCGACCAGTCCTGCTTGGCGCCCTCGATGGCGAAGGCGTGCTCGAGCTCGCTCGAGCGGTCGCCGATGCCGATCTGGTCGACGAGCTCGTAGTTCTTCCCGTCCATGAAGATCCGCGGCGGCAGCTGCGAGCTCTCCTTGAGCTGGTCCCAGGTGAGCTCGACCGCGTCGGCCGCCTTCTTCGGCGTCTCGGGGGCGGGCGCCTCCTCCTCCTCCTCGGGGGCCTCCTCGGCGGCGGCCTTCTTCACCGGCTTGGTCGGCGCGGGGGCGGGGGCCGGCTTGACCTCGGACGCCAGGCGCAGGTTGGCCGCCGCCATCGACATGCGGCTGACGAGGTTCTCCAGGTCGCCGCGCAGGGGCTTGGCCTCCTTGGCCATGCCGCGCAGGGCCTCGACGACCTCCTTCCACTGCTCCCACTCGCGCACGCCGTTGAGCTCGGGGAAGTTCGCGTCGACGTCGACCCGCATCTCGTCGGCGAGGTCGATCATCAGCCGGATGCCCTTGATCAGCTCCGGCGCGTCGAGGGTCCCGGTCTCCAGCAGCATGACCAGCGTGACCACGGCCGCCCGCAGGTCGCGCGCGCTGTGGACGCCGTTGCGCGCCAGGAGGCCCAGCGCCCCGCGCATCTCGCCGAACAGCTCGCGCAGCTGGTGGATCAGGTCGGTCCCCATGCTCGAGCCGGTCGTGCCGGCCTGGCCGACGAAGCGCAGGTCGATCTCCCCCGGCCCGGGCGACGCCGGGTCGCGGGCGTCGGTGATCTCGCGCACGTCCTCGGTGATGAGGACGCGCGCCAGCTCCACCCCGTCCTCCGGCGCGGGCGCCTTCGGGTCGACGTCGATGCGCACCGTCTCGAAGATCCGCCGGTGGCCCTTGAACTTCGGGTTCGCCTTGTTGACGACGAAGTCGACCGGCTCGTCGACGTACTTGATGACGACGTGCGCCGTCACGGGGAGCTTCGGCAGCTTGCCCGGGTCGATCGTGACGATCTTCGGCTCCCAGAGCAGGAGGTCGTTGCCCTGGCCGTCGAGCGCGTAGCCCGGGCTGACGTCCACCGACATGTCCCCGCGCCGCCGCCCCGCCACCTTCAGCTCGCCCATGAACCGACGGACCACGCCGCTGCCGTGCAGGACGCGGTTGTGGAGCTTGCGCTTGTCGACGTGATAGCGCTCGCCGGTCTCGAAGTCCTCGCTCTCGAGGCGCAGGCCGTGGAAGTGGTTGAGGCGCAGGAAGCCCTTGCCGATCTCCTGAGCCATGTCTCCCTCTCTCTTCCGGCGGCCGGGGCCGCCATGGGGCGCGTCGGCCCCGTGTCAGTCCTCGTCCGCCGACGCCATCGAGCCCTCGCCGCCCAGCGGGTCGAAGGCCTCGTCGTCCGGGTCGCCCTTGATCCAGGTGTCCACGCCGATGGTCGAGGTGACCCCGACCGTGATCCCCGTGTCCGCGTCGTCGCCGTCGTCCGCCGGCTCGGCGAACGTCAGGTAGTAGTCGGTGTGGACCGGCTTCTCCTGCTCGATGATCCGGTGGATGCGCCGGATCGTCTCCAGGTCCACGTCGTCGATCGGGAGCGGCACGTGCACGATGAACGTGTGCGCCCGGTTCACCTGGTGCGTCAGCACGGTGTCGACGCCGACGGTCGAGCTCACGCCCACGACGAACCCCTCGAAGGGCCAGGCGTTCTCGATGATCACGGGGTCGACGCCGGTGAACAGGCGCAGGTAGACGCGCAGGCCGCGGGGCGTGCCGCGCAGGTGGTAGAGCTCGACGGCCTTCTTGATGAGGCTGCGCTTCTTCGCCTCGGGCCAGCCGGCCTCGAGCGTCAGCGCCACCCAGGAGGCGAGGTAGTCGAGGAACTCCGGCGGGCACTCGTGCGGGTCGAAGTAGTGGTCGAGGTTCTCCAGCTTCTCGTCGGTCTGGAACTGGAGGTGCTGGACGATCCACAGGAAGTCGCGCACGAAGCTGCGCCCGGTCAGGTCCGAGCGCTGGTAGATCTGCGGCAGGTAGCCGACGATCGAGCGGTCCGACACCGTCAGCTCGACCTTCTGCCCCGCGTCCTCGAGGTCGACCTTCGCCCCCGCGCGCGGGCGCTGGCGGACCACCGCCCCGCGCTCCTGCGGGTGGTCGGCCATGCGCAGGCGCAGGCGGGCCGGGTCGATCCCCGAGAGGGCGAGGATCTTCCGCGCCTTGCGCAGCGGGTAGCCCTCGAGCGTGGGCATGGGCGCCTCGCGCGCGGCGAGCGCCTTCTTCAGCCGCTCGAGCGCGCCCTCGCGCCCGCGGGCGACGACCTCGAGGCCATCGCCCGCGTCGCCGGCCGCGGCCACCGCGCTGCCGTCGCCGTCGCTCACGCGAGCCGCTCCCGCGCCATGGTCTTGACCTCGACGTCGACGACGTGGACGAGCTCGTCCTCGCGCACGTCGAGCTGGACGGTCGTGCGCTTGAGGTCCTCGTCGTAGAGCTCGAGGTCCTCGACGAAGTCGACGCCGTCGAGCCCCTCGACCACGCGGTAGAGGTCCGACTTGTGGACCGCGCGGCCGAACGGCCAGCCCTTGCCGTCGGCGCCGCCGAACAGCGGGTGGAGCATGGTGCGGATCGCCGCCTCGAGCTGGCCCTTGAGCCGCTCCATGCCCGGCCCGCCGTGCTTGAGCACGACCGTCACCCGCACCGACAGCTCGACGTAGCGCGGCTTCATCACGCGCAGCCGCGTCGTCACGAGCCGCCGCTCGTCGAGGAAGTCCTGCACGCGGCGCAGGAGCTCCGGCGAGGGCAGCGGCTTCTTCGTCAGGTCGCGGCCCTTCTGCTCGCCCCTGGGCAGGACGATGACCGTCACCTCGCCCTCGCGCCGGGGCGTCTTGAGGCAGCGGGCGCGGGCCACGCTGCTCGAGGCGCGCAGCGCCAGCCACTCGTAGTCCTCGATCGTGACCGCGCGGTAGCGGTGGCGCACCGTCTGCGGCCCGCGGAGCTTGGCCTCCTCGACCGACTCGAGGTCGGCGCCGCCCCGCGCCTTGTAGTAGTTCGTCACGCGCTCGACGTACGGGACCGCCTGGCGCAGCGTCACGATCGAGCCGGCGCCGACGTTGCCGACGACGCCGCCGCCCGTCATGTAGCGCTCGGCCATGATCGCGTTCGGCCCGGGCGGCGGGATCATGCCGCGGCGGCCGTCGCCGAAGATCACCCTCCCGGCCACCGGGTCGATCACGTAGTGGCGGTCGGTCGGGCCCGAGGCGTAGAAGCTCTCGACCTGGTGCCAGCGGACCCAGATCTCCTTCGGGTTGCCGTCCTCGTCCGTCTCGAGGCGGAGGGCGTCCTCGCCCTCCTCGTCCATGATCTTCTTCAGCTCGCGCTTGCCGGGGATGTCGTGCTCGCGAACGACCACCACCTGGCCCGGCAGCACGGGGAAGCGGGCGAAGGCGTGCTTCTGGTCGGGCGTGCCGTCCGAGTGGCCGAGCGTCTCGCTCTGCACCTCGGTGGCGTTCACGCCCGCCACGGTGTTGACGAGGACGTCCTCGAGCCGCGGCGACTTCGCGTAGCTGCCCATCTCGAGGCGGCAGCGCAGCCAGAACAGCTCCTCGCCGAACTCGCGCCGCGGCCTCCAGTCCTTGTTCCCGCGCAGCTCGAGCAGGCCCGAGCGCGTGAGGTTGTGGGTGTCGTCGCGCGGCTTGACGTCGACCCACCGCTCGCCGTCCCAGCACTCCCACACGGTCCGCTGGCTCGGCTTGAGGCGCTTCTTCTTGCGCTGGCGCTCCGAGACCTCCTCGGGGAAGGGCTCCTCGATGACGATGTCGGTCGTGTCCTCCTCGAACTCCTCCACACGCATGTAGAGCTTCACCGGCTGCGCGTCGGGGAACGGGGAGTCGAAGCCCAGGTAGAGCGACGGGTGCTCCTCGCGGAAGGGCTCGAACGCCTGGAACGTCTTGTAGGGGTCGCGGGCGATGTCGGTCCGGTCGACGTAGTTGAAGTCGTTGTAGGTGACGCAGCGCTCGATCGGGTACGGCACCTGGCTGTAGCGGAGCGCGATCGACCGGAACGCCGGCGGGGCGAGCGGGTTCTCCTCCTGCCACACCCAGTTGCCGTCGATCACGGCGTAGCGGCCGGGCCGGCCGAAGTCGCCCTGGACGATGCGCGCGCGCACCCAGTGGCCCTCCACCCCGTTCACCATGTGGGCGACCATGCTCTTCGGCCGCAGGAACGAGATCACGCCGGTCTGGCTGAAGGCGCGCGTCGTGTCGCGGAACTCGTGGCCGACGTTCTCGGGCGGCCCCGCGGGGGTCGTGCGCCCGAGCTCCGTCCAGCGCTGCCCGTTCCAGTACTCGAAGGCGACGACCAGGTTCGTGGTCGGCCGCGCCGGCGGCACGATCGTGGGGTCGGCGGCCACGAGGTCGATCAGGACGCGCGCGTCGTCCTTGCCCAGGACCTCCTCGCTCAGCACGTAGAGGCAGGTCTCGTGCTGCGGCTGCTCGCCGAAGGGGAAGAAGGTGCGCGTCTGGTCGAGCGGCGCGTAGAGGTCGCCCGACGTGCAGGTGAGCGCCGCGTCGGCCAGCACGCCCTCGGTGAGGATCGACGCGGCCGCGGTGATCTGGCCCACGACGGTCTCGTCGTCGCTCTGCGGCAGCTCGATCAGCCGCCCGCGCAGCCAGAAGCCCGTGTGCCCGTCGACCTCGCCCTCGGCGATGTCCTCGAGCGGCCCGACGAAGGCCACCGCCCGCTGCGTCTTGCCCGCCGACGCCGCCTCCTCGGCCGGGACCTCGGCGATGTCCAGCTCGCGCCAGCGGTGGCCGTTCCAGTACTCCCACTCGAGGAGCGCCGTGAGCCCCTCGGTGCGGGCGCGCGGGCACTCGAACACGACCTGCACCGTGCCCGTCTCGCCGAGCGTCGAGAAGCGCGCGTCGCACAGGTAGAGGAAGCGCTCGATCTCCTTCGTGCCGGCGAAGGCGTCGAAGGCCACGCGCGGGACCTGCTTGAGGAGGGCCGTGTTGTCGGCCACCAGGTCCTGGTGGATCGAGACGACGCGCATGAGGCGCGTCGGCACGGCGAACAGGTCCTCCTCGGTGGAGAACACGATCGTGTCGCCGTCCTCGTTGGGCTCGGTCGCCACCTGCGTGCCCCGCGGCACCCACGTCCCGTTCGTGCAGCCCTCCACGAGGTGGAAGGTCACGAAGGTGCGCGCCGGCTGCGGCGGGCGCAGCCGCACGCCGATCAGGTCCAGCAGGCTCAGGTAGACCTTCTCGGGGATGCGGTTGAGACGGTAGAGGACCATCTCGGTCATCCACGAGAACAGCTCGAGGAGGGTGATCCCCGGGTCGCTCGGGTTGTAGTTCGTCCACTCCGGGCAGTACTGCGGGATGAGCCGCACCGCCTCATCGCGGATCTGCTCGAAGGTCCGGTCGTCGAGGTTGGGGGAGGGCAGGACCATCGCGGGCCTCGGCTCTTCGACCCCGGCGGGGCCGCTCCGCGGCCCGCCGGGTGCGGGCCGCGCGTGTGCTCAGGTCGTCACGGACTCTTCTGCAGGTAGAACGGGTAGACCAGGTTGTAGACGTTGTTCGTCGCGATCACCTGGTACTCGATCGACGTGACGAGCTTGTTCGGCTCGGCCGGGTCGGCCCACGCGTCGACCTTGAGCGCCTGGATGCGCGGCTCCCACTTCGTCAGGGCTTCCTTGACGTAGTAGATGACGAGGCCGTGCGTGTTGGAGTTGTTCGGGGCGAAGATGAGGTCGTGGACGGCGCAGCCGAAGTCCGGCCGCATGATCCGCTCGCCGAGCGCCGTGCCGAGGATGATGAGGATCGACTCCTCGATGTTCTCCTCGAACTGGGACATGGCGACGCCCTTCCGGCGATCGAGGTCGACCGGAAACTTCCAGCCGACGCCGAGGAAGGACTTGCGCGTGTTGTAGGCCGAGGTCTTGGCCACTCGCCCCCAGCTCCCCCCGCCCGCGCGCCCGGATTCGCCCGTAAATTCAGCCGTGGGGCGGTCCAGCGCGGCGACGAATGTAGGGGCGTCGCGAGCCGGTGTCAAGCCGCCGGGGGCCGCTGGCGCGCGGTCGCTTGAGGCTCCGGAAGCGCAGGGCTACATTGACTCGGCGCCCGGCAGGGCGCTCGAGGAGGATGGGTGACGCGAGCGCGTGTGGCCCGCGGCGCGGGGCGCCTGCTGCTCTTCGCCCTGGTCCCGGCGCTCGCCCCGGCGCTCCCGTGGTCCGCCGTCGGCCTGCCCTGGGCAGCGGCGGGCCAGGACGCCCAGGGGATCGCCGTCCGCGACGGGCCCGCCCGGGTGCGCCTGGCGATCGCGTCGGAGCCGGCCGACTCGGCCGTCTTCGTGCGCTACCCCGCCGACGCGCGCGACCGCTTCCTCGGCCGCACGCCCGGCGACGGCGCGCTCGAGCTCGAGCTCGAGCCCGGGCCGGCGGAGCTGGTCATCTACAAGGACGGCTTCATCTGCAAGGTCGAGCCGCTCGAGCTCCGCCCGGGCGGCGCCGCGCGCCTCGAGGTGCGGCTCACGCCGGACATCGAGGTCCCCCGCCGGGTCCACCTCAAGGAGGCGCCCGCCTTCGTCCGCTCGGCGGGCGAGGGCGAGGAGATCTTCGTCGCCGTCCTGGCCCACGTGGTCCGCTTCTACGTGGAGGAGAAGCACCCCTACGAGCTGGTCGACCGCGCCGTGGCCACGCTCGTCGACGTGCTCAACGCGGTGCGCAGCCGCGAGCTCCTCCTGCGCCGCGAGCTCCCGCCCGAGGCGCGGCGCCGCTACTACGGCGAGGAGGTCGACCTCAGCGCCTACCCGCCGCTCGCCTTCACGCGCGGCCCGCCCGCGCTGGTGAGCGGCAAGCGGACCTGGTCGCTCGGCGCCGGCGCGGTCGCCGTCGAGGGCGAGACCGACCCGGTCGACCTCGACAGCTTCCTCGACATGCTGCAGAAGGCCTACGCCTTCGTGCGGCACAAGTGGGACACGCGCAAGCTCCTCGGCGACGCGGTGATCACCCACTGCCTCATCGAGGGGCTCATCGCGGCCCTCGACGACGACCACACGCACTTCCTCTCGCCCAAGGACGTGGCCGAGATGGCCCGCGACCAGAAGGGCACGTTCGGCGGCGTCGGGCTGATCGTCGGCATGCGCGACGGCCGGCTGACGGTGATCACGCCCATGGCCGGCACGCCCGGGCAGCGGGCGGGGATCCGCGCGGGCGACGTCATCGAGGCGATCGACGGGCAGGACACGAGCCGCATGTCCATGGACCGCGCGGTCGACCTCATGCGCGGCAGGGTCGACGCGCCGGTCGAGCTGCGCCTGCGGCGCGGCGAGCAGACGCTCACGGTGTCGGTCCTGCGGGCCAACGTCGAGATCCGCTCGGTGGCGTCCCGCATGCTCGGCGAGGGCGTGGGCTACCTGCGCATCTCGTCGTTCATGAACGAGGCCCTGCACGAGAAGGTCGAGGCCGCGCTGCAGACGCTCACCCGCCAGGGCTGCAAGGCGCTCGTGCTCGACCTGCGCAACAACCCGGGCGGCCTGCTCGACGAGGCGCGCGCCGTGGCCGACCTGTTCGTGCCGGACGGCGTGATCGTGTCGACGCGCACGCGGATGGCCGGCGAGGCGCGCACGCTCCGCGCCGACCCGGGCGCGAACAAGTGGAAGCTGCCGGTGGTCGTGCTCATCAACGGCGGCAGCGCCAGCGCGTCGGAGATCCTGGCCGGGGCCCTGCGCGAGCACCGGCTGGCGACGCTGGTCGGCGAGAAGACCTTCGGCAAGGGCTCGGTCCAGCGCGTCCTGCCGCTCGACCCCTTCGGCTGCGCGATCGCCCTGACGATCGCGACCTACCACCTGCCGAGCGGCGCCACGCCGCACAAGGTCGGGATCGAGCCCGACGTGGTCATCGCGCTCGACGACGAGGCGCAGGCGAAGCTCCTCGGCCGCACGCCCTACACGCTCCAGGACGAGGAGATCGACGCCCAGCTCGAGGCGGCGATCGGGATCCTGCGCGAGCGGCTGCAACAGCAGCAGAAGCGGTGAGGGCGGCGGTCGCCCTCACCCTGCTCCTCGCCTGCGCGCCGGCGCGGGCCGAGGAGGACGCGCGGACGGCGGCCCTGCGGCAGGTGATCGAGCTCGAGGACCTGCGCGAGGCCTCGCCCGAGGCGTGGCGGCCGCTGGTCCTGCACGAGGACGAGGTCGTGCGCGGCCACGCCGTGCGCGGGGCCGGGCGGACGCGCGACCCGGCGCTGGCGCCGCTCCTGCGGGAGGCGCTGGCGGCGAGCTCGCGGCTCGGGCGAACGCCGCGCTCGTCGGTCGAGCGCGGGGAGGTCGCCTTCGCGCTCGGACTCTGCCCCGACCCCGCGTCGGTCGACGTCCTCCTGGCGCTCGCGCACGACCCCGTCTCGTCGGTCCGAGCGTCCGCCATCGCGTCGCTGGGCCGGCACGGGCCGGCCGTGCCCGTGAGCGCGCTCCTGTTCGCGTTCAGGGACGAGACCATCGCGCCGCGCGATGCCGCCCTGCTCGCCGTCTGTCGCCTACGCGGCCGGCGCGCCGCGATCGAGGGCGCGCTCCACCCGGCGGTCGGCGAGCGCCTCCTGGCTGCCCTCCACGGCCCGATGGAGAGTCGCGTCCTCCGCGCCGGCTGGCAGCTCCCCTACGCGGCCATGGACCTCGACGCGCTCGACGGGCCGGGCACCTCCCGCCTCGACCTCCTGACCCGGCTCTCGATCACCCCCCTCGTCCCCGAGGCGCGGCTCTTCCTCGCCCGGGCGCTCGGAGCCGCCTCGGGCCCGGGACCGGAGCGCGCGAGGCTGGCGCTCGACCTCCTCGGCCCTCGCCACCCCCACGTGGCGGCGGCCGCCGCCGCGTCGATCGCGCGGATCGGCTCCGACTGCGGCGACCACCTCGGCGACGCCGCCGCGCGCCTGGCCGGCCTGGCCCGGCTTCACGTCAGCCCGGACGACTTCCACGCGCGGCGCGCGGCGGTCGTCGCCCTCACGGACCTGGCGGCCCTGCCGGGGCACGACGAGGTGCGCCTCTACGCCCTCCCCGCGGCCCGGGCGGCGCTCGACGACCCCTCGCCGTCCGTCCGCATCGACGCCCTCGTGGCCCTCGTCCGGCTCGACCCGGGCGCCGCCGAGCAGGTGGCGGCCCGCGCCGGCCACGCGCAGCCGCTCGACCGCCTCGCCGCGGCGCGCGCCGCGCGACACCTGCCGGCCGCGGCTCGCGACCCGCTCCTCGAGCGCCTGCGCCAGGACCCGGACGTGCGCGTCGCCTGCGAGGCGCTCACGCTCCTGGGCGCGCTGGCCGGCGAGGACGAAGACGCCCGCGCCCGGGCCGTCTCCGCCGCCCGCGCGGCGGTCAGGCACGGCGACCTCGCCGTGCGCGCGACCGGCGTGTCGCTCCTGGGCGAGCACGGCGGCCAGGACGACGTGGCCACGATCGCCGCCGTCGCGTCGAGCTCGCCGGGCGCCGACCTGGTCGAGGTGCGCGTCGAGTGCGTCGGCGCCCTGAAGGCGCTCGCCGGCCGCGAGGTCGCCCCGGCGCTCCCGGCCCTGCGCGCCGCGCTCGCCGACGAGGCCCCGGCCGTGCGCAAGGCCGCGGCCGAGGCGCTGACGGCCCTCACGGGCGAGGCGATCACCCTGCCGCCCGCGAAGCCCACGCGCTCGACCGTGGCGCTGGAGCCGGCCGACCTCCTGCGCGAAGGCCCGAACCCATGGGTCGACCTGCGCACGACCAAGGGCACCATCCGTGTCGTGCTGCTCTGGTCCGAGGCCCCCCGCCACGTGAAGGGCTTCCTCGCGCGCGCCCGGGCCGGCTTCTACGACGGGCTGCGCTTCCACCGCGTCGTCACCGGCTTCGTCGTCCAGGGGCTCGACCCGCGCGGCGACGGCTGGGGCTCGGGCGGGGTGCTCGTGAAGGACGAGATCAACCCCGTCCCCTTCCTGGCCGGCGCGGTCGGGATGCCCAACGCCGGCCCCGACACCGGCGGCTGCCAGCTGTTCATCACCCACGTGCCCACACCGCACCTCGACGGCAGCTACACCGTCTTCGGCCGCGTGGTGGCCGGGATGGACGTGGTCCACGCCCTCGACCTCGACGACGTCTGCGAGCGGGTGCAGGTCCTCGACGACCGCTGATCGAGCCTCACTTCCGCCGCAGGTCGGCCGGGTCCTGCGCGACGGCGGCGGCCCGGAGGAGCTCCTCGAGCCGGACGAGGTCGGCCTCCGCCTCGAGCTGCGCGGGCAGCCACTCGGGGACCACCCCGAAGCGGGCCGTGACGACGAGGGTGATCGCGCGTCGGCACTCGTCCGCTCGACCCTCGACTCGACCCCTGGCCGCGCCCCGCTCCTCCCCCCTCTTCAGCAGCGCCTGCCCGGTCGCGGTCTCTTCCATGACGCCCTCCAGCCCTTTCAGCTCCTCGACGACCATCTTACCCAGCCGCCAGGCGAGGAGCTTCAGGAAGGTGTCCTGCACGTCCCCGACGGCCTGCGGGTCGCCGGCCTCGGCGCGCGCGCGCACGAGCCAGGCGTGGGCCTCCTCACGGACGCGCTCCTCCGGCCCCACGAGCGGCAGGGCGACGAGCGCCGGGCCACCGGCCGCCAGGAGCGCCTCCGGCGGGACCTGCGTGAGGATCACCCGGCGCGGCTCGAAGGCGATCGCCCGGCGCTGCGCGTGCCCGACGTCCGCCGGGAGGGCCGCCTCGCGCGCCTGCGGGGCCGGGTAGACGATCGCGATGTCGACGGGCTCGAACCTCCCGGTCTGCAGGCAGTGGGTCGCGACCTCCGCCAGCATCCGCCGCTCGATGTCGGCCGCGGCGTGCATCTGCCACTCGACGTAGATCGTCGGGTCGAGCGGGTCGCACGGCTGGAACACCAGGTCGATCCGGCGCTCGGAGCGCTTCACGGCGATCCCCTCGACCGTGTACCCGCTGCGCGCCGTGCACCCCAGCAGGGCCAGCACGGCCTCGGGGTAGCGCGTGGCCAGCTCATGCATGTCGTGGTCGTAGGCCATGGACCGAACACTACACGAACCCCACGACAGGCCCGGCGAGGTCCGGCCAGCGGAGACGGGCCGTTGCACCCGCCCCCCCGGACGGGTCATGATCCCCTCGGGATGGTCGGGGCATCACGACGACGCGGGGGCTTCACGCTCCTCGAGGTGCTCATCGCCCTCGTGGTGCTCGTCGTGGGCATCCTCGGGATCCTGGCCCTCGTCCCCACGGCCGTACGCACGGCCGGCGACGCGGTCGACGACCTGGTCGCCGCGCAGCAGGCGCACTCGGTCGTCGCCGCCCTGCGCCTCGGCGCGCGCGACCTCTACCACGAGGCCTGGGTCGACACCCCGGACGGCCGCCGCCTGGCGCACGCCTTCTTCCTCTTCCCACACCCGGCCGCCACCCCGCCCGGCCAGCCGCCCCCGGCGGCGCGGCGCCCCGACGGCGCGATCGACCCCGCGATCTTCGACCACCCGGCGTGCATCCTCCTCCCGCACGGCACGGACGCGTCGTTCGTCTACCCGCGCGCCACGCCCATCGCCGCCGAGAACGGGCAGGGCGACGCGGCCGCCGCCCGCGACGACATGGCGCGCGCGCCCGGCGAGCCGCTCGTGCGGCGCGCCTACGGCGGCCCGGCCGCGGCCGCCGACGGGACGCCGCTGCCCGGCTACGCCTTCGCGCTCCTCGTCCAGCGCGCCTCGGTCGACGGCGCGCGCGTCGACGGCCTCTACCGCGTGACGGTGCTCCTCTACCACGGCTTCGGGGCGTGGGACCCGGCCTCGCCCACGGACGAGCCGGCGCCCATGGCCATGTACACGACCGAGCTCATGGTGGGACCCATGTCGATCCCGGCGGTGACCCGGTGAGCCGCCGCGGGTTCACGCTGCTCGAGCTGCTCGTGGCCGTGGCCCTGTCCACGATCCTCATCGGGGTCCTGGCGCTGACCTTCCAGGCCGTGACGCGCGCCCGCGACACGAGCGTGGCGCGCCTCGACGCGGCGCGGACGGTCGGCGCGGCGCTCGACCGCCTCGAGCGCGACTGGCGCCTCGCCGTGGCCGTCCCCGACCCGGCCGCCCCGGGCCTCGAGGTGAGCCTCTCCGCGGCGCCGGTCCAGGTCGACGGCCCCGCGGGCCCCGTCGTCCTGCGCCACGACGCGCTCTCGCTGCTCGTGCTCGAGCAGGTCGACCTCGACGGCGACGGCGCCCCCGACCAGGCGCGCGTGTCGCGCGTGCGCTGGGAGGTCGCCTGGGACGCCGGCCGCGAGGAGGGGACCCTCCTGCGCATCGCCTCGCCCGTCGCCGTCCCCGGCGCGCCCGGCCTGCCGACGCTGCCGGCCGAGGTGCGCGAGGAGGTGCTGCGGAGCGTCGTCGAGGTGCGCCTGCGGCCGTGGCTCGACGCGTCGCCCGAGGCCGAGGCCTTCCGCGACCCGCCCCCGGCCGGCGACCTGGCCGCCCTGCGCGCGCGCCTCGTCCACCAGGGCGTCGACGGCACGGTCGCCTCGTTCGACCTGTGCACGCCCGCGCCCCTGCTCCGCATCGAGCCGGACGCCCTCGTGCGCCTGGAGGACACGCGCGCGCCGCCGCGCTTCGACCGGGGCCTCTACACGGTGCGGCAGCGGCGGACGTTCGACGACGGGCGCGACCCGCCGCACCGCCTCGTGCTCACGACGCCGCCGGGCGACGCCCGCGGCGGCGTGCGCTACACCGCCGCGTGGCTCCCCGCCGCGCTCCAGGCGGTCGTCGACGCGCGCTCGCCCGGGCCGCGCGGCCCGGTCGTGCGGCGGACGGTGCGCGTCCTCCTGCGCGACGCGCCCGGCCCCGCCCTCGTCCCGCCGGGAGCGCCTGAGTGACCGGCGAGCACGACCCCACCGTCCTCGAACCGCCGCCGTCCGGCCCCGACGACGACCGCACGGCCTTCACCCCGCCGCCCCCGGCCCCCTCCGGTCGCGGGTCCTGGGCCGCGGGCCCGCTCGTCGATGACGACCGCACCGCCTTCACCCCGCCGCCCGTCCCGCCGCCGGCGGCCGGCGCGGCCGACGCCGACGACCGCACGGCGTTCACGCCGCCGCCCGCCCCGTCGGGTCGAGGGTCCTGGGCCGCCGGTCCCGTCGTCGAGGACCCCACGTCGTTCACCCCGCCGCCCGCGGCGCCGCCCGGGGGAGTCGACCCCGACGTCACCGCCCCTCACGCGCCGCCGACGGCCGCCGATGACCCGGACCTGGCGGCCGGCCTCGAGGGGGCGCCGGGGTCCTTCATCGGCGGCTACCAGGTCGAGCGCACGCTCGGCCGCGGCGGCATGGGGATCGTCTACCTCGCCCGCGACCCGCGCCTCGGTCGCCAGGTCGCCCTCAAGGTCCTGCCGATCACCGCCGGCACGCAGACCCAGGCGGTCGCGCGCTTCGAGCGCGAGGCGCGGGCGATCGCGGCCCTGGACCACCCGGCGATCCGCCCGATCCACGGCTGGGGCCGCGACGTCCAGGCGCGCGTCTTCTGGCTGGCGATGGGCTTCGTCCAGGGGCGGCCCTACGACGACGTGGTGCGAGAGGTCGGCCTGGGCCACGAGTCGCCGCGCCGCGCCGCCCGCGTCGTCGCCGACGCCGCGCGCGCCCTGGCGTTCGCCCACCGCAAGGGGGTGATCCACCGCGACGTGAAGCCGTCGAACCTCATGCTCGAGACCGGCCCCGGCGGGCTCAAGGTGCACGTCGTCGACTTCGGCCTGGCGCGCCTCGAGGGCGCGGCCGAGCTGACGGTCGAGGGCCAGGTCATGGGCACGCTCCGCTTCATGCCGCCCGAGCAGGCGCTCGGCGCGGAGACGAGCGCGCTCTCGGACGTCTACTCGCTCGGCGCGACGCTCTTCTGGGCGCTCACCGGCGACGGCCCCTACGACGTGCAGAAGATCGAGAACCTCCAGCTCCGCCTGGCGCGCGGCGACCCGGCGCGCCGGCCGTCGGCCCTGCGGCCCGACGTGCCGAAGGACCTCGAGGCGGTCGCCCTGCAGGCGCTCGAGGTGGAGCCGACCGCCCGCTACGCGGGCGCCGACGCCCTCGCCGACGACCTGGAGCGCTTCCTCGCCGGCGAGCCGGTCAGGGCCCGCCCGCCCTCGGCCTGGCGCGACGCGCGCCGGGCGGCGCGCCGCCACGCCTGGGTGCTCGCGCCCGCGGCGCTCGTCGTCCTCGCGGGCGGCCTCCTCGTCGGGACGCAGGCGCTCCGCGCCCAGGCGGCCGACCAGCGCCTCGCGGCGGCCTGGGCCGGCCTCCAGGACGACCTGCCCGCCGCCGCGCTCCTCGACCTGCGCGACCGCGCCGGGGCCGTCGACGCCACCGGGGCGACGGCCGGGGCGCTCGAGGCGGCGCGCGGCCGCCTCGCCCGCATCGACGAGGCGCTCCTGCCCGCGCGCCTGCGCGAGGCGCACGAGGCCGTGTCTGCCGCCGTGGCCGCCTGGGCCGCGCGTCCCCACCAGCCGGAGGCGAGCGCGGCCCGGGGCCGCGGCGCCCCCGCGCGTGGGCGAGGCCGCGGAGGCCGCCGCCTCCTGCGCCGCCATGGTCCTGGCCCGCGAGCGCGGCCTCCCGGCGCCGATCCTCGACGCCGCGCGCGCGCTCGCCGCGCGGGCCGCCGACGCGCGGACCCTGGCGCAGGGCGGCGCCGTGACCCGCACGGCCGCCGGGGCCTGCACGCTCGTCACGCCGACGGAGACCCGCGCGCTCCTCGCCGGCGAGCCGGCCGCGCTCCCCGCGTGGGGCGTCCTGCGCCAGCGCGGGGTGGCCCGCCACTACGACCCGCTCGACGTGCTCGAGGGCTTCCCGGCCCCGCCCGCGCGCGGCCGCCTGCACGAGGACATGCTCCTCGTCGTCGCGCCGGGGCGCGCGCCGTTCCTCATCGACCCGGACGAGGTCAGCGCCGGCCGGTTCCGCGCCTTCGTCGAGCGCGACTACGACGACGACGCGCTCTGGACCAAGGAGGAGCGGGTCACCCGCGACGCCCGGCGTCGCCGCGACGCCCACCTCCAGCGCCTCGCCCCCGCCGACCCGCGCCCGGTCAGCGAGGTCTCGCCGGAGGAGGCCCGCGCCTTCGCGCGCCGCCTCGGGCGGCGGCTGCCGACGAAGGCCGAGTGGCGCGTGGCGGCCGGCCTGCCGCCCTGGCGGCCGCCCCCGGCGGCGCGCGAGGGCAGGGGCGAGGTCCGCCCGGTCGACGCGCCGCCGTGGGAGACGAGCCCGGCCGGCGCCCGCAACATGGCGGGCAACGTCGCCGAGTGGGTCGAGGAGCGCCCCTTCGCCATGGGCGGCACGGCCGACGAGGGGCTGTCGCTCGAGCCCCGGCCCTTCTACTCGCTCCAGAGACCCCACGGCCCCGACGTGGGCTTCCGCTGCGCGGCCGACTGGCCGGGAGGTGGCCGATGACGACGACCGCGAGGCGCCGGGGCAGCGTGCTGGTCGTGGCGCTCGGCCTGCTGGCCGTGCTGGCCGTGTTCGCCGTCGCGTTCGTGAGCCTCGTGCGCCTCGAGGCGCGCGCCGCGGCCAACACGACCGACGCGGCGCGGGCCCGGCTCGTGGCCGAGGCCGGGGTCGAGCGGGCGCTGTTCCTCCTCACGCGCACGGAGCTCCAGGACCCGGTCACGTCGTTCCACGCGCCCTGGACCTACCGGAGCCAGGACGGCGCGAACTGGGGGATCGGCCTGCCGCTCGAGGCGGCGCTGAACCCGTCCTTCCGCGCCGGCCGGACCCCCGAGGGCCTGGCCTACTCCGGCGTCGTCTCGGGCACCTACCAGGCGGCCGGCGACCACTTCGCGCTGCGCGTCACGGCCGCCAACGCCAAGCTGTCGCTCAACGGCCAGCAGCCCACGCTCGCGGACATGCTCGACGCGCTCGGCCGCGCGGTCGACGAGTTCGATCGCCGGCGCCTCGACCCGGCGAGCTTGCTCCACGACGCGGGCTGGGCCGCCTGGCTCGAGGCGCGGCGCGCCGCCCTCGAGGCCGGCGGCGCCTCGGCCGCCGAGGCGCGGCGCCTGACCGACCCGCGCGACCCCGTCGCCGGGCGCGGGCGGCAGCTCGTCGAGCTGCGGGCCGCGCTCGGCGGCCGCTTCCAGGCCCTCGAGCAGCTCCGGGCCGTCCTCCCGCCGGAGGACCTCGAGCGGCTGGCAGACCACGTCACGGTCGACGCCTGGCTCGACCCGGCGATGGTCGGCTTCGACGGCGCCGGGGTCGAGACGCCCCAGTGGCGCGCGCCCGTCGACGTCAACACCGCGCCCTGGCCGGTGCTCGTCGCCTGCTTCGAGGGCGTCCGCCCGCGCCAGGCCGTCCACCCCGACGAGACGCCGCGGGCGATCGATGCGGCGACGGCGCGTCGGATCGCCACCCGCCTCGACCAGCGCCGGCGCGGCGTGCGCTCGGGCGGCGCGCTCGTGGCGCCCGGCGAGCCCCTGCGCGGCTGGGCCGACCTGCGCCGCTTCCTCGACGCGGACGAGGACGGCGACGGCAGCAACGACCTCGGCCTCGACCTGACCCAGCGCGCGGCGCTGCTCGCCAACGCCGACCCCAACCTGATCCACCCGCAGCGCAACCCCGACGCCACGAACCACCCGGGCCTCGGGAAGGTCGACCTCGCCGTGGCCACGACGGAGCTGTGCTTCATCACCTACGGCGTCTACGAGGTCACGTCGCTCGGCCGCGTGCTCGCGCCCGACGGCGCCCTCGTCGCGCAGCACACGGTCCACGCCGTGGCGCAGGTCTACGACACCCTGCGGCTGCTCACGCAGGCCGACTTCGAGGCGGCCCGCACCTCGGACGAGCTGGAGAAGACCGCCTCCTTCCCCAACCCCGTGCGCGCGGTCACCGGGTCCTACCGCGTGCGGACGGCGGCCGACGAGCAGGCCGAGGTCGTGTTCGAGCCCCTGGCCGACGCGGACCTCCGGCGGCGGCTGCGCGTCCAGGCCGCCTCGCGAACGAGCGGCTGGGTGCAGCTCATCGCCGACGAGCCCACCGTCCCGCGCCCGCCGGAGACGCTGGCGGGCGGCTTCCCCATCACCTACGACGAGGACGGCCGCCCGGCCTTCCACATCGTCCACACGAACCACATGCACCTGTTCCGCTTCGGGGCCGACCTGCGCGGCGAGGTGTGGCGCCTGACCGACGCCGGCACGACGTTCGAGGCCGGCGGCTACACCTACAAGATGATGAACCGCGAGCGGATGTCCGATGCCGACGGCCTCCTCTGGGACGACCCCCTGCGCGAGGGCGTCGAGCCGGTCCTGCTCGACCGCGTGCAGGCCTTCGCCGTGGCCGCCGGCGCGCCGCCCGAGGCGCTCGGCCTCGACCCGGCCGCCGACCCGGGCCACGCGGCGCGCTGGCGGGCACTCGAGGCGCTCGCCGCCGCGCTGCACCCCCCGGGGGGGCGGACCACCTACGCCGAGGACCTCGCGCCCGACGGGCTGCTCGTCCACCCCGACCGCCGGGGCGACCTTCGCTACGGGGTCATCGGCGGGACCAGCCCCGTGCTCACCAACCGCGGCGGGGTCTTCCTCTGGTTCAAGCTGAACCACTCGCTCCTCGACACCTGGACGCCGCTCCTGGAGGCCTGGTACCCCACCGGCGGCGACCCCCCGCCGCTGCCGAGCCAACCGCGGGCGACCTGCTACAAGGCGCAGGTCGAGGCGCGCCTCGTCCGCGCGCCGGGGGGGCGCGACAGCTACCACCTCGAGGTGCGCTCGCGGCGCTGGTCCGAGGCCTCGGGCGCCCTGGCGCCCCAGGTCTACTGGGACCCGGACGAGCGCCACCACCCCCGCCCCGACGACGAGTCGGGCGCGCTCGTCTGCCCCTGCGGCGACGCCGGCTGCCCGGCCGCGGCCGACCCGACCGTCTGCGCCTGCCGCGCCTGCAAGGACGCCCGCCTCGACCAGCGCTACCCCGAGGCGGAGGACTTCAACGCCCCCTACTACTCGCGCCACGTGCGCCTGGAGCTCGACGCGGCCCGGGCCGGCGAGTGGCACTACCTCTACCTGCAGCACTTCGCGAACCTGCACTTCCTCTACGTCGACGGCCTCGCCGGCGAGCAGCGCGAGACGATCGCGGCCGGCGCGGCGCCGGCGAGCTGGCCCCTGCCCGCCTGGCCGGCCGACCTCCGGAACCGCGTGGCGCCGGGGGGCTTCGTGTGGCCTGGGGCCGCCCGGCCGCGCTTCGCCGAGGCCACGCTCGACGAGCTCCTCACGATCGAGTGGCAGCTCGCCGTCCGCCCGCCGCGCCAGGGCGGGAACCCCTACTCACGGACCCGCGTCCTCGACCTCCACATCCCCGGCTACCGGGCGGAGCTCGGCTTCGTGAGCGTGCAGACGCGGCGCTACACCCCCTGGGGGCCCGACCACGCCGGCTCCTTCACCGCCGAGCTGCCCGCCTTCGACGCGGACCGGGTCAAGGTCGGCCGCGTCCTGTGGACCGAGCTGCAGCCGCGGCGCTGGGGGCTCAAGCACTACGACGGGGGCGACTTCCAGTCGCAGGGCGCCTACCGCTGGTCGAGCGAGGCCCAGCGGGACCACCTGAGCGGGCGCGCCGTGCCGTCGCCGGCGGCGCCGATGATGAATGATGAGTACGTGCGCTACTGGCGGCTCGTCTACCTGGCCGAGCGCGCGGCGGCGGCGCGGGCGCACGAGGAGCGCTACGCGCGCCTGCTCGACGGCGCCGCGCCGGAGGCGGCGCCCACGCTCCAGGAGTACCGCGACGCCTTCGCCGGCGAGGTCGCCGCGCTCGAGGCCGAGCGGGGGGCGATCCTGTCGCGCTGGGGCGACCCCGCGCCGCCGGCCGACGCCGGCGCGTCGATCGCCTTCGGGGCGGACACGGCGGTCGTCCCCGGCGAGCGGCGCGTCCGCCTGCGGATCGACTTCCTTTACTTCGACCGCGCGCAGCAGGGCGCGGCCCCGCCGATCGGCCGCGACGGCCAGGAGTGGTGGCAGGCGACGGCCCTCAACGTCAGCCCCATCCTCGACGACGTGATCGTCCCGTACCAGGAGCGCCCGCGGCTCCTCCGCCGGTGGGACGAGTGAGCCGGCGCGCCTGGCTGCTCATCGCCCTGGCCCTCGTCCCCGGCGCGCGCGGCCAGGAGGCGGCGCCCCCGGTCGGCCCGGCGCGGGAGGTGATCGTCACCCCGCTGCGAGGGGACGGCCTGGGCCTGCGACTGACGCTGCCCAGCGCCGCGCCGGAGGGCGCCGTCATGGTCGCGGCCCTGCTCGAGGAGCAGCAGCCCCCGCCCATCAGCATGAACCAGGCCGGCGTGCGCGGCGGCGAGGTGGTCGTCATCCTGCGCTTCGCCGCGCGGCCGGCCCCGGGGCTGTACGAGGCGCACGTCCTCTACGACCCGACGGCCCAGCCGCGCTGGGTCCCGTCGCGGGGCCCGCCGGGGCGGCGCGAGGTCCCGGTCGTCCTCGGCACGGTGGCCGAGGCCCAGGCGGGGCGTGACCAGGCCGTGGCCGCCGCCGCGGACTGCGCCGACGCGCTCGTGGCGGTGGCCGCCGAGGTGGCCCAGGGCTTCGGCCCGCGGGCGGCGCCCTGGACCCGGTCGTCGCTCCAGGACTGGGTGCGCGCGCGGGCCGTCCCGCGGGCGCAGGCGCTCGAGGTCGCGCTGCAGGGCCTCCGGACGACGCGCCTGCTCGCGAGGGAGGACGCGGCCCTTCGCTCGCTCGGCGGCCGCGCGCTCGAGGCGCTCGCGGCGCGGGCGCGGGCGGCCTGCCTCGAGCATGAGGTGGCGCTCCCGAGCGCCTTCGCGGACGCCGGGCAGGTCACCGGCGCGGGGCAGGTGGAGGAGGCGCTGCTCGTCGAGGCGCTCGTCGCGCGGGACGTCGCGCGGCGGCGCGCGCTGGCCCCCGAGCCGAGCCCGCTCACGCTGGAGCGCCTGACCCGGCGCGCGGCGGCCCTCGCCCTCGTCGCGCGGCGCGCCGCGCCCGACACGGCGCGCCCCGAGGTGCTCGCCTACCTGCTCGAAGATGCCCGGCTGGCGGTGTCCCGCCTGCGGCCCGCGGTGGTCGCCGCCCGCGACCCCCGGGCCCCGACCCTGGCGGCGGCCCTGGCCGAGGACGACGCCGACCTCGCCCGCGCCCGGCCCGACCCGGACGACGTCGCCGAGCGCGCGGCGCGCTGGCGCGGGCTCGTCCAGCGGGCCGACGACCTGCAGGCGCTCGTCCGGCGCCTGCACCTGGCCGAGGACCGCGCCGCCCTGGCCGCCCTGCGCGCGCGCGTCGCCGAGGCCGGCGGCGACCCCGCGACCGCCGCGGCCTGGCGCCGCGCCCTGACGGTCGTCGAGCGCCGCCTGGCCTCCTCACCCGCGCCCGCGCGCGCGCTGGCCGCCGCCCTCGCCGAGGCGGGCGCCGCCACCGCCGCGCGGCGGCCCGCGCCGGCCGAGGTCGAGCGGCGCTGGACCGAGGCGCTGGCCGCGGTCGACGCGCTCCTCGGGGCGACCAGGTAGCGGCGCCCCGCCCGGACGCCGCCGCCGCTTACACTCGTCCTCGGGGAGGGACCCCGGAGCGGCGCCATGTTCGAGATCGACCGCGCGCTGCTCGTCGTCGCGGTCCTCCTCCTCCTGGCGATCGGCTCGAGCACCTTCTCGTGGCACCTCGGCCTCCCGGCGCTCGTCCTGTTCCTCGGGCTCGGCATGCTGGCCGGGTCGGAGGGCCTCCTCGGCCTGCACTTCGAGGACTACGCCCTCTCGCACGCGGTGGGCACCGTCGCCCTCGCCCTGATCCTCTTCGACGGCGGCCTGCAGACGCCCCTGGCCACGGTCCGGAGCGCCCTCCGGCCGGCGCTCCTCCTCTCGACCGTGGGGGTCGTGATCACCGCCGGCGTGACCGGCCTCGCCGCGTCGTGGGCGCTCGACCTCCCGCTCCTCGAGGGGCTGCTCCTGGGGAGCATCGTCGGCTCGACCGACGCGGCGGCCGTGTTCGCCGTCCTGCGCGCGAAGGGGGTGCACCTGCGACGCCGGCTGGCGGCGACGCTCGAGCTGGAGAGCGGCTCGAACGACCCCATGGCGGTGTTCCTCACGGTCGGGCTGCTCGAGGTCCTCCTCGGCCGGCTCGAGCTCGGACCCGGGCTCCTGCGGCTGTTCGTCGTCCAGATGAGCGTCGGGGGGCTCGCGGGCCTGGCCGTCGGCCGGGGCGCGCTCTGGGCGATGAGCCGCCACACGCTCCCGGCCGTGGGGCTCTACCCGCTGGCGACCATGGCCGCGGGCCTCTTCGCCTACGGCGGCGCCGCCGTGCTCGGCGGGAGCGGGTTCCTGTCCGTCTACATCGCCGGGATCGTGATCGGCAACGGCGCGCTCCCGCTGCGGCTCAGCGTCATCCACTTCCACGAGGCGAGCGCCTGGCTGTCGCAGATCACCATGTTCGTGCTCCTCGGGCTCCTGAGCTTCCCCAGCCGCCTGCGCGAGGTGGCCCTCGAGGGGCTCGCGGTCGCCGCCGTCCTGACCTTCGTGGCGCGGCCGCTGGCCGTCGCCCTCCTCCTGCGGCCGTTCGGCTACAGCCTGCGGGAGGTCGCGTTCGTCGCCTGGGTCGGCCTCAAGGGCGCCGTCCCCATCGTCCTGGCGATCTACCCGCTGCTCCTCGGGCTCCCCGGACGCGAGGTCGTGTTCGACGTCGTGTTCTTCGTGGTCATCGTCTCGGCGCTGACCCAGGGCTGGTCGCTCCCGTACCTCGCCCGCTGGCTGAGGCTGCAGGAGCCGCCGCGGCCGGAGCCGGCGGTCGGCCTCGAGCTCACGTCGGTCGCGGCGCTGAAGGGCGGCGAGCTCGTCGACTACGCCGTGACCCCCGAGAGCCCCATGGCCAACCGTCACGTCCGCGACCTCGGGTTCCCCCAGGAGGCGGTCGTCGCCATGGTCGTCCGCGGGCAGCACGTCATCCCGCCGCGCGGGAGCACCCAGCTCCTCCCGGGCGACCACGTCCACGTCGTGCTCCAGCCGAGCGCGCGCGCGGTCGTGGACCGCGCGTTCGGGGTGGCCGAGGCGGACGCCGG
>JAMLIC010000056.1 GCA_023954375.1 Planctomycetota bacterium | reverse complement strand
GACCGCCCCGGCCGAGGCCGGCCGGTCGGCGGGCCGCTTCGCCAGGCAGCGCAGGACCAGGTCGTCGAGCGCCGGGTCCACCTCCGGCCGCAGCGCCGAGGGGGGTCGGGGCGGCCGGCTCGTCGTGGCGACCATCAAGGCAGGGAGCTCCGCCTCGACGAAGGGCGGCTGTCCGGTGAGGGCCGCGTAGAGCGTCGCCCCGAGCCCGTAGACGTCGGTCGCGCGCCCCACCTCCTCGCGCTGGCCCGTCACCTGCTCCGGCGCCCAGTAGCCCGGGGTGCCCATGATCGTGCCGGTCCGCGTCAGGCGCGCGTGCCCCTCGTCGAGCAGGGCCGCGAGCCCGAAGTCGCCGAGGCGCGGCGGGCCGCCGTCCGCGGGGAGGAGCACGTTCGACGGCTTCACGTCGCGGTGCAGGACGCCCTGCGCGTGCGCGTGCTCGAGCCCGCGCGCGACGTCCCGCGCGACCCGCGCCGCCTCGGCCAGCGGGAGCGGGCCCCCGACGGCGAGCCGGTCCTCGAGCGACCGGCCCTCGACCAGCTCCATGGCCAGCCACGGCGCGCCGTGGTCGAGCCCGGCGTCGAGCACGCGGACCACGTTGTCGTGCACGAGCCGCGACAGCGCCTGGGCCTCGCGGGCGAGGCGCTGGACGGGCGCGCCGTCGCGGCCGAGGAGCACCTTGACCGCCACCGCCGCGCCGCTGCGCGGGTCGACGGCCCGCAGGACGCGGCCCATGCCGCCCTGCCCGAGCTGCCCCTGGACGACGTAGGGCCCGACGCGCTGCACGCGACCAGGATGTCCGCGGCGCGACGAGCGCGCCAAGGGTCGCGCTACGCCGGCGAGGCCCCGTCCGGCGGGTCGTCGCCCTCCGGCTGTGGCCGAGCCGCCGCGCGGGACGCCTGCAGGCGGTCGAGGGGCCAGCCGACGAGCACGCCCGCCCCGCCGTAGACGACGGCGTAGCAGAGCGGGCGCAGGGCGGCCGCCCACAGGCCGTCCAGGTGCTCCTGCGTGAGGCCGACCAGCGCCACGAGCGCCTGGTCGAGCCCGCGGTTGATCCAGGCGACCGCCTCGAGCGGCGCGAGCAGCCCGGCGGGGAGGCCCAGCGCCCGCGCCACGGTGAGGGCGAGGGGCGCCAGCAGGAACAGGAGGCCGACGCGCCGCCGCCAGGCGGTGTGGCCGGCGCGGGCCTGCCGGCGCGCCCAGCGCCACACCTTGAAGGCGGCCACGAGCACGAGCGCGTGGGCCACGAGCTTGATGAGGAGCTCCACCGGTCAGTCCTCGTCTTCTGGGGGCGGCGGCAGGGCGAGCACCGGGACGGCCCGCTCGGTCGAGGCCATGGAGATCACGAGCTCCTGCGAGGCCCACGCCTGGAACCCGGCCAGCGCGCCGCCGAACATGTACTGGCCGAGGTGCAGGTGCTGCGGGACCGCCTCGACGCGCCCCCCGCGCGGCAGGACGAACGTGCGCGTGGGCGCGGCCACCTGCTCCTGCACGATGTGCGTCCCGTCGAGGCGCCGCGCCACCTCGCGCGCCCACGCGTCGGGCGGCGTCTCCGCGCCGAGGAGCACGCCGCGCCCCTCGAAGCTCTGCGCCGGCTTGAGCACGAGGTCCTCCCGCCGCTCGACGACGAGCCGCTCGAGGTCGTGCAGCTCGCCGCCGTAGAGGGCCTTCTCCGGGCGCAGGACGCGCGTCCAGGGGACGTGCGCGTCGATCACCGCGCGCTCGGCGAAGGTGAAGCGGTCGCGCCAGCGCTCGTCGGTGAGGAAGGCGAAGAGCTTCTTGCTGTGGGCCACGTCGCCGCGGAACGAGCCCACCATGACGACCGCCCGGTCGCGGTAGGCCCGGGCCAGCGGCTCGAGCGCGGGCGAGCGGTTCAGCCAGTCGAGCGTCGTCAGGCGCCGGTAGACGAGGTCGACCGGCGCGCCGCGCGCGAGCAGGCGGCCGCCCTCGTAGGCGAGCTCGCCCGGGTCGACGACGACCGCGTCGAGCCCGTGGGCCCTGAAGTCGGCCTGGAGGTCGAAGAACTCGGCCTCGGTCGGCACGCCCGCCCGGTCGACGATCGCCACGCGCTCGGGCGCCTCGCCCGCGCGGGCGTGGCGCGCCTCGCGCCACGCGTCGAGCAGCGCCTCGCGCAGCCGCTCGCGGAGCGGCAGGGAGCGCGCGCGGTGCCGGCGCAGGACCTCGCGGCCCGGGCCCACCTCGAGCGCGAGCTGGCCGAGCCGCTCGGAGAGCGACATGCCGGCCGTGCCGTTGGTGTTCAGCTCGAGGAAGCGCAGGTGCTTGCCGTCCCAGAACGAGTCGAAGCGCGCCACGTTGACGTGCCGGCGGTAGCCGGGGTCGACCAGCACCAGCTCCTCGAGGTGCGGCGGGAAGCCGAAGTAGGCGCGGGCCTCGGGGTCGACGAGGTAGATGTCGACGACCTTCTCGACGATCCGCAGGAGCCGCCGCGCCACCCAGCCGATCGCGTGCAGGTCGCGCTGCGAGAGCACGAGCGGGAAGGGCTGCACCTCGTAGGGCGCCCCCGCGTAGAGGAGCCCCTTCTCGCCCGCCGCCACCTGCAGGGCGTCGGCGGCGGCCGCCGCCGCGTCGGGGTCGTCGTCGAGGGCGAGGACGAGCTCGCGGTAGACGCGGCGCACCGGCCGCGGCAGGAGCGGCAGCTCTGGGATCACCGGCCCCTCGAGCGGCTGGATCCCGGAGGTCAGGGCCTGCGGCGTCGCGGCCGACCGGACGGGCGCGCCCACCGGGCGGCCGCCGAGGAACTCGCCCAGGAACGGGGCCAGGAAGCGGTCGAGGAGGGCCCGGGCCGGCATGGTCAGGAGCGCATCGGGCCGCTCGTGCTCGAGGGCGTGGCGCCCGAGGTGGAAGCCGAAGTAGTAGTCGCAGCACGCGGGCGCGCCCTGGCAGACGGCGTGCTCCTTGTAGAAGGTGCGGTAGTCCTCGCCCGCCTCGATCGCCCGGCGCATGCGGTCGGCGATCACCTGCCGGTGCGCCTCGCACCAGGCGTGCTCGTCGGGGTCGAAGTAGACGTAGCGCTCGGGGGGGCGGCCCGGGTAGACGGCCTCCGAGATCGCGGTCGCCAGGGCCTCGCTCACCAGGTGCTCGCGGAATGGGTAGCGGGCCACGAAGTCGTCGTGGCTCATCTCAGGCCATCCGCCGTAGTCGGCGAGCACCACCCGCGACGGGTCGCGCACGGCGTGGCTGAGCTCGTGGGCGAGGATCACCTCGAAGTGGTCCGCGTGCGCGAGGTTCGAGCGGTGGTCCAGCCCGACGAAGATCGTGTTGCGCCCCCGCTCGAAGCGGCTGTAGCCCTCGGGCGCGCCGAGGCCGACGACCAGGATCACCGAGTTCGTCGGCCTCACGCCCACGACCTCGCCGAACCGGTCGAGGACCGCCTCGGCGCGGCGGGCGAACCCCTGCGCGGCGACCTTCTCCACCACCTCGTGCGCCTCGGCCAGCGACGGGGCGCGCCGGGTGCCGGACCACAGGTGGGTGAAGTCGTGCAGCATGGGCGAGAGCGGCCCGCCCTGGTACTGGTCGTCGAGCCAGCTCCAGAAGGCGGCCTTGAACTGCGCCTCGCTCCGGGCCTGCCGCACCATGGCGGCGAACTCGGGCAGCAGGTCGACGACGGGCACGACGGGGCCTCCGGGGAGGCGGCCAATGTACTCCGTCGCCCCCGGGTTCGGACGACCGGCTGGCGGATAGGATCGGCGCCCGGTGACGGACCCCGAGCTGCAGGTCGAGGGCCTCGTGAAGCACTACCGCGGCGTGAAGGCCGTGGAGGGCGTGAGCTTCGAGGTGCGCCCCGGCGAGGTCGTCGGGCTCCTGGGGCCCAACGGCGCGGGCAAGACCACCACGCTGCGCATGATCGCCGGGATCCTCACGCCGACGGCCGGGCGCGTGCTCGTCGGCGGCCACGAGGTGCGCGAGGACCCGCTGCGCGCCAAGCACCGGGTCGGCTTCCTCTCCGGCGACACGCAGCTCTACCAGCGGCTCTCGCCGCGCGAGGTGCTGCGCTACTTCGGCCGCCTCTACGGCGTCGAGGCGGCGCGGCTCGAGGGGCGGATCGAGCGGCTGGTGGCGGAGCTGGAGATGGGCGCGTTCGCCGACCGGGCGTGCGGCACGCTCTCGTCGGGGCAGCGGCAGCGGGCGAACATCGCCCGCGCGTTCCTGCACGAGCCGGCGCTCCTCGTCCTCGACGAGCCGACGACCGCGCTCGACGTGATCTCGGGCCAGTTCATCGTCGAGGCGATCCGGCGCGAGCGGGCCGCCGGGCGGGCCGTGCTCTTCTCGACGCACATCATGGGCGAGGCGGAGTACCTGTGCGACCGCCTGGTGCTCATCCTCGACGGGCGGATCGTCGACCAGGGCGCGCTGCCGGAGGTCCTGGCGCGGAGCGGGCGTGACAACCTGACGGACGCCTTCCTCTGGCACGCGGGGCGCGCCGGCGCCGGGGCGGGCGCGTCGTGAGGCCGACCCTGGTGTGGGCGGTGTTCACGAAGGAGCTCACGGAGACGCTCCGCGACCGCCGCTCGCTCTTCATGCTGGTGGTCCTGCCGGTCCTCCTCTACCCCATGCTGCTCCTCGGCTTCACGCGGGTGGTCAAGACGCAGACCGCCGCGCGCGAGGCGCGCCAGTCGGTCGTGGCCGTGTGGGGGCCGGCGCCCGGCGACCGGCGCGCCGGGCGCGAGGCGCTCGACGCGCGGCCCGGCGCCGGGCTGCCGCCGGCGCTCGCCCGCGACCTGGCCGACGGGGCGCTGGCGCCGCCCGGCAAGGACGAGGCCGACCCCCTGGCCGCCGCCGCCCGCGCGGCGATCCAGGGCGACGCCGACGTGGTCGTCGTCGCCTGGCCCGGGCTCGCCGAGCGCCTGGCCGGCGGCGACGTGGCGACCCTGACCGTCTACCACGACTCGGTCGACGAGGACTCGCGCCACGCCCGCGAGCGGGTCGAGCGGGCGCTCGAGGACTGGCGCGCCGGCCTCGTGCGCGCGCGCCTCCTGGAGCGCGGCCTGCCGGCCGGCTTCGCGCGCGGGGTCGAGGTGGTGACCGCGAACGTCGCCTCGGAGGACCGCCGCGCCGGGCAGCGCCTCGGCGCGATCCTCCCCTTCGTGCTGATCGTCATGTCGCTCATGGGCGGCTTCTACGCCTCGATCGACCTGACCGCCGGCGAGAAGGAGCGCGGGACCATGCAGACGCTCCTCTGCGCGCCGGTGCTGCCGACCGAGGTGATCGCCGGCAAGTTCCTCACGGTGTGGGCGATGACGCTCCTGGCCGGCCTGGCGAACATCGGCAGCATCGCCGCGACGCTCTGGCGCGTGCTCCCGGGCGACCCGCTCGGCGTCGGCCCCGGGGCGCTCGTCGCCGCGTTCCTCCTCTTCCTGCCCGTCTCCTTCACCACGTCGGCCTGCTTCCTGGCCGTGGGCGCGTTCGCGCGCGACTTCAAGGACGGGCAGAACTTCATCACGCCGGTCTACCTGCTGCTCTCGATCCCGTCGGGCTTCACGCTCCTGCCCGGGGTGGAGCTCTCGGCCTGGACCGCCTTCGTGCCGGTCCTCAACATCGCGCTGCTCATCAAGGGCCTCCTCCTCGGCGACGCCACGCCCGACCTGGTGTTCCTGACGCTCGTCTCGTCGGCGCTCTACGCCGCCCTGGCCCTGGCGCTCGCGGCGCGCGTCTTCCAGCGCGAGGAGGTGCTCCTCGGGGGGCACGAGCCCCTGTGGGTCACGCTCGGCCTCGAGCGCCGGCGGGGCCAGACCCCCTCGCCGGTGATGGCGCTCGTGTTCTTCGCCGTGGCCGCGGTCGTCATGTTCTACGGCAGCCTGGCGCTCGAGCGGCGCGGCCTGGTCACGACGCTGCTCGGCGTGCAGCTCGGGTTCATGCTCGCCCCCACGCTCGCCTGGGTGGCCGCGTTCGGCCTCGACCCCGCCCGCACGCTCTCGCTCCGCCTGCCGTCGGCGCGCGCCGCGCTCGGCGCCGTGCTCGTCGGCGCCTCGGCCTGGGCGGTCGTCGCCGGGCTCGTCCTGCGCCTCACCCCGCGCATGCCCGACTCGCTCGTCGAGGGGCTGAAGGAGGTCGTGCTCCTGGGCCGGGAGCCCGGCGGGGTGACCCTGGCGCTGGCGCTCGCCGTCGTCGCCCTGGCGCCGGGCGTGTGCGAGGAGCTCCTCTTCCGCGGGCTCGTCCTCTCCGGGCTGCGGAAGCTGGGCCCCTGGCGGGGCGTCCTCCTCACGGCGCTGCTCTTCGGCCTGGCGCACGCGTCGGTGCACCGCCTCCTGCCCACCGCGCTCCTCGGGGTGGCGTTCGGCTTCCTGGTGCTCCGGAGCGGCTCGATCCTCACGGGCATGCTCGCCCACGGCCTCAACAACGGCGTCGCCGTCGTGCTCGTCCACACGCCGGCGGCCGCCGCGTGGCTCGGCGCCGAGGACCCGACCGCGCCGCTGCCGTGGTCGGTCACGGCGGCGGGCGTCGCGGTGTGCGCGCTCGGGCTGTGGCTGGGGAGCGCGGGCCCGGGGCGCGAGGGGGAGGGCTGACGCGCGTCAGCCCTTCTTCTTGCGCACCCGCACGCCCTTCTTCTTCGCCGCCGGCCGCGGCGCCGGGCTCGTGCGCCCCTTGCGCGGGTGCGCCGGGCCGCCCTGCGCCGCCTGCACGGTGCGCGTGTCGGGGCCCACGTCGGGGGCGATCGACGGCGGCGGGAGCGCCGTCCCGGCGCGCGGGGCGCCCGGCGGCGCCTCGGGGGGCGTGGGCACCTCGGCCGCGCCCGCCTCGAGCCAGCCCTCCTTGAGGCGGTCCTCGACCAGGCGGTCCATGGCCACGCCGGCCGACGCCGGGGTGGGGTACTCGCGCATGCGCGTCTGGCCCGGGAGGCCGACGTGGCCGCTGCGGACCATCACCCACTTGTCCTGCCGGGAGACCTCGTAGAACACCGTCGCCCCGCGCTCGATCCGCTCGAGCCGACGGGTCACCTCGAACGTGGGCGCCTGGGCCCTCCTCGCCGTGCGTCGCGCCATGCCGCCTCCACACCGTCGCCCCGCGCGTCCACCTCCGTGCAAACCGGGGCCCGTCCGCGGTCGCCCGGGGCCTCGGGGAGAGGGGACGGGCGCGTCCCGCGCGGGCGGGACCGGCGCTCCGGGGGGCGGGACACCGGGGGCGCGGCCCGCCATCGAACCTCCCCTACCGTCGCCGGGGGAGGTGCCGGGTGCGCCTGAGCGAGAGAGGCCGCGCGCCGCGCCGGGGGGCGCAGGGGGGCGCGCCGCGCCACAATGCGCTCGCGCCCCACGCGGGGGGCGCGCGGGGGCGGCAGGTGGCGGGAGGGCTCGTCGCGGGGGCGGTCGTCTACGACCACCTCGCCCAGCGCACCGGGCGCGTGGTGGCGGCCGCGGCCGACGAGGTCGCCCTCGCCGACGCCGGCGGGACGACGCGCTGGACGGCCCGCGGCCTCTACCGCCTGGCCCTCGAGCCGCTGGAGGCGCCGAGCGAGCTCGCGCTGGTGTTCGAGGCGCCGCTCCCCGCGGCGCGACGGGCGGCGCTCCTGGCGCTCGGGCCGGTCGAGCGGGCCGTCGCGCTCTGCCGCGGGCTGCGCACCGGGCCCTTGCGGGGGCAGGGCGAGCGCGCGGGCGACGCGCTCCTGGCCGAGCCCGTGACCCCGCGCGAGCTCGCGCGCGCCCACGAGGCGGCGCTCGGCGCGCCCGGCGAGGGCTTCGTCGCGGAGGTGGTCGCCCGGCTGGTGGCGGCGCCCTCGCCCTGGCTGCGACCTTCGCCGTCGGGCCTGCGCCTGGTCCTCGACGAGCCGTCGTGGCTGCTCGACCGGCTGGTCCTCGACCGCACCTGGCGCCGCGACCGGGCGCGGGCGGGCGCCCGCGGCGACGGGCGGTCGGTCGCGCCGCTGGTCCGCGCGGACGCGTCTGGGGTCGCGCCTCACGAGCCCCGGGAGGAGGAGGCGCTCGCCTGGGCCCTGCGGGAGGTCGTCCGCATCGAGGGCGGCGTCGACCTCGAGCCCGTCGACGCCGCGCGCGGGGGCGAGCTCCGCGCGCGGCTGTGGGCCGTCTTCCGCCCGTCGGTCGCGCAGCGGACCGACCGGCGGCTCGACCCCGAGCTGGGCTGGATCGACCCCGACACCGTCCCCGAGGAGGTCCTCGACCGCCTCCTCGAGCACCTCCGGGGGCGGCCCGGCGCGCCCGCCGCGGCCGAGCGGCTGCGCGCGCACCTCGCCCGGCCCGCGCCCGGGGCGCCCACGTCGCAGCTCGTGCGCAACGCCCTCTACGGCTGCCTCGACGCCCTGCGGGCCGGCCGCGACCTCACCGCTCCGCGGCACGGGCCGGTGGAGGTCGTCCTCCACGACGGCGGCCTGCGCCGCCCGATCGACGGCGCCCCCGAGCCGGTCCGCGCGCTCGGCTTCGACGAGCTCCGCGCGGTGATCGCCGAGGTCGCGCCCCGGGCGAGCCCCGACGAGCAGCGCCGGCGCGCGCACGAGCTCCTGCACGCCATCCGGCGCCTGTTCGCGCGGCAGCTCGAGGCCCTGCGCGCCGCCGACCCGGTGAAGTACCGCACCCTGCTCCTCGACTTCACGACGCTCCTCAGCCGGCCCCGGATCGCGGGGTACACGGGGATCCACTACGACACCTTCCGCTGGTGGTTCCCGCGCGCGGGCGCCCGCGAGACCCGCCCGCCGCGCTTCGTGCGGGGGCTCCTGCCCGACGCCTTGCAGGGCTTCGTGGGGCGCTTCGGCCGCGTCTTCCCGGTCCTGCAGCTCGGGCTCCTGCCGCGCGCCGACGAGATCGACGCCGTGGCGCGCGACGAGGCGGCCCGCGAGGCGCTGGCGGAGCTGTTCCTCTTCGCGCCGCTCGACGGCCGCGGCGAGTTCTGGGGCGAGGAGGCGCTGCGCCGCGCCGCCGGGCGCACGGGGGCCGACGTCGAGGGGTTCATCGACCGGACGCTCTTCCCGTTCCTCGAGGCGCTGCTCGAGCACCGGCGCGCGCGCGACCTGGCGCGCGGGGCCGACCTCGCCCCGGTCGACGCCGCCGACCTCGAGGTCGCCGCGCTGGCGCTGCTCCTCCTCGGCGCCCCGGACGGCCGCGCGCTCGGGCGCGCGCTCGCGGCCCGCGAGGCCGGGGAGCCCGGGGCCCGCCGCGCGGTCGCCCGGGCCGCCGGGCTCGCGCCGCTCGACCTCGTCGACCTCGAGCTCGGCCGTCGCTGGGCGCGGCCCGACGAGCTCGACGCGCTCGCGCGCGCGCTCGGGCCGGGCGCGCTCGCGGGCCTCGCGCCCGACCTCGCGCCCGACCTCGCAGCCGCCCTGGAGGCGCCGTGACCGGGCTCGCCCCGCTCGAGCTCCTGCGCCTGGGTGAGCGGCTGGCCGAGGAGGACCGCGACCTGCAGGCCAGGCTGGCCTTCGAGCGGGCGCGCGCGGGCTTCGCGGCCGGCGGCGACCGGCTGCGCGCGCTCTACGCCCTGGTCCGTCAGGCCACGGCCGAGCTCGCCCTGCGGGACCTGGCCGCGGCCCGCGCCCACCACGAGGCGGCGCTCGCCGAGGTCGCGCGGCTGTCGGGTGGCGTCGAGGCGGCGCTCCCCGAGGACGGCTCGCCGCCGGGAGCGGCGGCGTTCCTCGAGCCCGACGACCTCGACCGCCGCGCGCCCCACCTCCTGCGCTACCTCGAGGCGGCGGCGCTCTGCGACCTGGGCCTCCTCGCATCGATCGAGGGGCGCCTCCCCGACGCCGCGCGGCTGCTCGAGCAGGCGGCCGCCTCGTTCGAGGCCCTGGGCTGCGAGCGCGAGGAGGGCGACGCGCACCGGTTCCTGGCGATCACCCGGGTGAAGGGCGACGAGCCGGGGCTGGCCGCCCTCGAGTTCCAGCGCGCCGAGGCCTGCTACGCGCGGGTCGGCGACGTCCTGCGCCGAGCCCTCGCGCGGGCGCAGAGCAACAAGCTGTACTTCGACCGGGGCCTCTTCGCCGAGGCCGTGGCCGTCCTCGACGAGGCGCTCGTCGAGCTCGAGCGGCGCGGCCTGCCCTCCTACTGGCTCCGCTACCACCGGGCGATGAACCTCGAGGGGCTCGGCCGCGGCGACGACGCGCTCGCCGAGCTCGAGCGGGCCTTCGAGGACCTGGCCACGGCCTCGCGCCACGTGACCGCCCCGGGCGTGCGGGCGCGCTTCCTCGAGGGCAAGGAGGGGATCCCCGCCACGCTCATCGCGCGCGCGTGGGCCGCGGGCGCGGACGAGCTCGTCCACCGGACGCTGCAGCGGGCCAAGACGTCGGGGTTCGCCGAGCTCCTCGGCAGCCGCGACCTCCTCGCGCGCGCGCTCGACGCCGACGGCCCCGCCGCCCGCGCCTACCTCGACGCGCGGCGGCGCCTGCGCGAGGTCGACGCGCTGCTTGCAACGGGCGACGACCCCGCCGCGGCGCGGGCCCGGCGCGAGGTCCTCGCGGAGGTCGAGCGGCTGGAGGCCTCGCTCGACACGAGGGACGCCGCCCTGGTCGGGCCGCGCCCACTCACGCTCGAGGCCCTCCAGGCCGCCCTGCCCCGCGGCGCCGTGCTGCTCGACTACGTCCTCCACCGCGACGGGCTGGGGGTGGTCGTTGTCTCTCGCGAGGGCCGGCGGCTCGTCGCGCTCGGCGGCGCGGGCCGCGGGCGCGAGGCGCCGGCCCGCTTCGTCGAGGAGGCGGCCGCGCGCGTCGAGGACCTCACCCTCGCGGCGCGCGCGGCGCTCGAGGCGGGCGACGTCGAGCACGCCGTGCACCTCTACGAGGGGCTCGGGCTGCTCGACGAGCTCCACGACGTCCTCCTCGGCGCGCCGGAGGTCCAGGCCGCCGTCGCCGACGCCCAGGAGCTCGTCGTCGTGCCGCACCGGCAGCTCTTCCGCGTGCCCTGGCACCTCCTGCGGCGCGACGGGCGCTACCTGCTCGAGCGGCTGCCCGTGTCGGTCCTGCCGACGGTCGCCGCCCTGCGCGGCGGCGGCCCTCTGCGCCTCGAGCGCACCGGCCGCGTCCTGTTCCTGGTCACGGGGAGCGACGAGGCGCGCGCGCGCCTGGCGCTGGCGGAGGTCGGCGCGGCCCTGCCGCGGTTCCGCAACGTGTGCCTGGTCACCGGGGGCGAGGCCTCGCGGCGGCGGCTCGAGGCCGAGGTCGGCCACTACGACGTGATCCACTTCGCCGGCCACGCCGCCTACGAGGAGGAGTTCCCCGGCCTCAGCCACCTCGCGCTGGGCGCCGGCCGCGCCGACCCTGCGTGGGAGCGGCTGACCGTGCGCGACGTCCTGCAGCTGCGCCTGCGCCCGTGCCTGGTCGTCCTCAGCGGCTGCCAGACCGCGCGCGCCAGCGCCAGCCGCGGCGAGGAGCTGATCGGCCTGGCGCACGCCTTCCTCGTCGCCGGCGCCCGGGCCGTGATCGGCACCTACTGGCCCTTCGAGCCGCCGGTCGCGCAGGCGCTCCTGCCCGGGCTCTACGACGGCCTCCTCGCCGGGCTCTCGCCGCCCCACGCCCTGCGCGCGGCGCAGCTGGCGCTCCTGCGCTCGTCGGGGCCGCTCCGCTGCCCGTACGCCTGGGGCGCGTTCTCGGTGACGTCGACCTCGGGGTGACGCGCCGGCGCGACGGTCAGTGGACCCCCGAGAACGGGTCCAGCTCCTCGGGCAGGTGGTGGCGCCCCTGCTTCATCACCTGCGCGCGGCACAGGACCTTCTTCGCCCGGGTGTGGAAGACGAGGTAGAGCTGGCGCGTCTCGTCCATGTAGTAGCGGTGGAAGGCGTGGTCCGACGGGGGCGGCGCCTGCAGGTGGGCGGCGCCCTCGAGCCAGGCGATCACCTCCTCCATGGTCATCTCGCGGCGGAGCGCCTCGAACAGCTCCCACTGCGGCACCAGCGTCTCCTCGACCTGCACGTAGCCGTTGGGGTCGGCCACGTGGAACTCGTGGAGGGCCCCGCGCACGTTGAAGCCGAGGAACCTGTCGACGTTGCGCACGACCACGTCGCGGCGGCGCATGATCGGCAGCTCGGCCACGTCGGGCACGGGCGTGCCCTTGGCCGGGTCGAACATGAGGAACGGCTCGAGCCGCCCGCCCTGCTCGCGGCCGATGAGGACGAGCTTGTCGCCCTCGGCCCCCTCGCGGTGCGCGGGCTGCACGAAGCTGAAGCGGTCGATCGCCTGCCCCTCCTCGAACAGGACCTCGTTCTGCACGGCGCTCAGCAGCCAGAGCCGCGCCGGGCTGCGCGGCGCGCGCGTGAGGAACACCTCGATCCCCTCGAGGCGGCTGCCGATCGCCCACAGGCAGGCCCCCTTGGCCACGGCCCGCTTGGCCTCGGTGGGGTCGAACACGACCTGCGCGGCGGAGAGGTGCAGCGTCTGCCGCACGACCCGCTCGAGGACGACCCGCGCCGCGTGGGTGCCGCCGCCGGCGAGGAGGACCCGGTGCACGGGGCGAGCGCCGCAGAGCCCCTCGAGCGCCGTCCGCAGCGGCGCCGCCGCCTGGCGCTCGACCCAGGCGTCGACGTCGCGCGAGCTCACCTGCAGGGCCCCGGCGTGGGGCGGACGGGCGGGGTCGACGCCGGCGCTCGCCAGGCGGGCGAGCAGGTCGACCCCCAGCGGGTCGACCGGGTAGGTGGCGAGGTCGAGCCGCCCGCGCACGGCCGGGATCGGGTCGTCGAGGTCGCGGTCGACCGCGAGCAAGGCCGCGCGCTCGGCCGCGACCTGCTGGCCGAGCCGCTCCGCCTCCTGCCAGAGCCAGCGGAAGTTGGCGCTCCGGAGCCGCTTCCCGCCGGCGGGGACCCCGCGCGTGACCGTCGGAAAGAGCCGGTCGACCGCGGCCCGCAGCGGGGCCGGGAGCGGGCGCTCGCCCGCGACCTGGTCCCAGGCCCGGAGCACCAGGCCGAGCTCCTCGTCGAGCCGGGCGTCGAGGCCTGGGTCGGGGGCGCCGGCCTCCCTCCGGTGGAGCTCGCGCCAGGGGTGCGCCCCCGGGGGCGCGCCGTCGTCGACCCCCGTGAGGGCGCGCCGCGGCGCGGCCACGGCCAGGGCCAGGCGGCGCTTCAGGAGGTCGAACACGTGCAGCGTCAGCCCCTCGCCCGAGAGGTCGGGGAACCCGGTCGTGTCCTGCACCTCGATGTGCACCTGGCAGCCGCCGGCGTCCTGCTGCAGCTGGAACTCGAGGAGCGACAGGTCGGTGCCGCCGCCGCCGCAGTCGACGCACAGGACCGTGGCGTCGAGGCTCAGGCTCCCCGGCCGCGCGCCGGGCGTCGCCGGCACGCCGAGGTGCTCGGCGTACCACTCGCCGGGCGTCACCGTGGTGCCGTCGGGGCGGACCTGCCCGAGCTCCTGCAGGAGCACCGGGCGCAGCAGGTGGTAGACGCAGGCCGCGGTGGCCTCGTCGAGCTCGGTCGTCACGGGGAGCTCGAGCTCGCGCAGGAGCGCGCGCAGCTCGTGCTCGAGGGCGAGGTCGCCGCTGGCGGGGACGGTCACGACGACGCGGGGGAAGCGCAGGCGCTCGTGCCCGAGGCGCAGCGTGAGCGCGCGCAGCTGCGCGTCGAGCATGGCCGCGACCAGCAGGCGCACGGGGACCTGCACCAGCTCCTTGCCCGTGGCGGCCGGGCGGGCGGTCGGCTGGCGGCCGAGGAGGCGGCGGAACGAGCGGTAGAGGTTCACGCCCGTGCGGTGGTCGAGCGCCGCCTGGCCCACCAGGAAGCTGCCCGGCGCCAGGCGCCGGAAGCCGCGGGCGTCGAGGACGTTCACGGCGGCCGGCTCGACGGCGCCGACCTCCGGGTCGCCGCCGGCGAGGCTCCAGTGCGCGCAGGCCACGTGGCTGGTGCCCACGTCGACCGCGACGACCCCGTCGTAGGCCGGCGCGGCGGGGTCGGCCCAGGGCGCCGGCTCGGGCGCCGCGGGGCCGGCCTGCGCGCGCCGGCGCATGCCGCCGATGTGCTGCTCGAGCGCCTCGCGCAGCCCCTCGAGCACGCCGATCTTGGCCGAGAGGCCCTCGCCCTCGGCCACGATCGTGTCCTCGATCCGGGTCAGCCCGAGCCCGCTCTGCTGCAGCTCCGGCACCGCCTGCGAGAGCGCCTGCAGCTCCTCCAGGAGCGCGCAGGCCGCCTCGAGCCGCTCGACGTGGGCGCGGTCCGCGCGGTCGAGCACGACGGCGCCGGCCGCCAGCGCCTGCAGGAACTCGATCACCTCGCGCGGCTCGGGCGGCATGGGCCCATGTTCGCTCGCGCGTCGCCCCAGGGCCACCTGCGATGCGTGATGCGCTCGCGAGGGGGGCGCGATCGGCGCGAGGGCCCGGGCGACAGCGTTCGGCCCGTTCCGCCTCCCCCGTCAGGCGATCTCGCCAGTATCCGGGCCCCCGGCGGACGTGAGCCACCGCGACGACCCGGAGCTCCTGCTCCAGCTCGACGAAGACCACGCGATACGGGAACCGCTTCACGATCGTCTCACGAGCTCCGACGCTCGCGCGGATGCCACGGGCCGGCGCGAACGCTCCCGGCATCTCGACGATCTTCGAGGTGACCGCCTGGACCTCGGCCGCGAGCTCGTCACCAAGTCCAGCTCGGTCATCGTACCACTGGGCAGCGGCACGGAGCTCGGTCTCCGCCTCGGGAAGGAAGCGGAGCAGCTTCTTCGTCACTTCGCCCGGCGCCGCTCGGCCAGATGGGTCCGCAGCCGCGAGAAGACGTCGTCGGCGCTCGGAAGGGCGGCGCCGGCCGCTGGCATCTCCCGGACGCGACGCTCGATCTCGTCGGCCCAGGCGCTTTCGACCAGGTCCTCCGGCTCGTCGCCGTCCAGGCTGGCGACGAGCTCGGCCACGAGCTCCGCCCTCTCGACAGGGGAAAGCCTCAGGGCACGCTCCAGCAGCTCACGGGTGGCCTGGCTCATGTATTCCAGCCTACCGCGCTCGGGCGACCTGTTCACGACGCGAGCCGTTCAAGGACGGCCAGGTCGAGGTCGGCAGGCGGCGCCAGGCAGAACTCCCGGCGGGACCGCTCCAGCCACGGTTCAATGGCTTCCTGCCACCGCGAGAAGAATCGCTGCGCGATGTCCCTCGAGCCCGGACCTGCGATGAGTGATGCGCTCGCGAGGGGGCGCGATCGGAGCAAGTCCCGGACTGGCACGATCTGGCCCGTTGCGGGCCTCCCCATCGCTCGCTTTGACGCGTCCTCGCGCGTCCTGGCGGTTCAAATCCTCTCCGGCCCTGACCGACACGGCGGTCGGCCGCTCATGAACAGGAAGGCCAGGAGGCGGCGGTGGAGCCCGGCTTCGTCCACGTGCGCGGCGCGCGCGTCCACAACCTCAGGGACGTCGAGGTGCGGGTCCCGCGCGACGCGCTGGTCGTGTTCACGGGCGTCTCGGGCTCGGGCAAGTCGTCGCTGGCGTTCGGCACGCTCTACGCCGAGGCGCAGCGCCGCTACCTCGAGTCGGTGTCGCCCTATGCGCGGCGGCTGTTCCACCAGATGACCGTGCCGGACGTCGACGCGATCGACGGCCTGCCGCCCGCGGTGGCGCTGCAGCAGCAGCGCGGGTCGCCGACCACGCGCTCGTCGGTGGGGAGCGTGACGACGCTCTCGAACCTGCTGCGCATGCTCTACGCGCGCGCGGGCGACTACCCGCGCGGGCAGGCGCCGCTCCACGCCGAGGACTTCTCGCCCAACACGCCGCAGGGGGCCTGCCCGCGCTGCCACGGGCTCGGCCGGGTCTACGAGGCGACCGAGGCGTCGATGGTCCCGGACGCGTCGCTGACGATCCGCGAGGGCGCCGTCGCCGCCTGGCCCCCGGCGTGGCACGGGCAGAACCTGCGCGACATCCTCACCACGCTCGGCCACGACGTCGACGTCCCCTGGCGCGACCTGCCGCGGGACCTGCGCGACTGGATCCTGTTCACCGACGAGCAGCCGACCGTGCCCGTGTGGGCGAGCTACACGCTGGCCGAGGTGCGGCGGGCGCGGCGCCGCAAGGAGGAGCCGAGCTACCAGGGCACGTTCATGGGCGCGCGGCGCTACGTGCTCCACACGTTCGCCACGACGGAGAGCCCGCGCATGAAGGCGCGCGCGGCGCGCTTCCTCGTCAGCGCCGACTGCCCCGACTGCGGCGGGCGGCGCCTGCGGCGGGCGGCGCTGTCGGTGCGGTTCGCCGGCCTCGACATCACCGAGGCCTCGCGCCTGCCGCTCGCGCGCCTCGCCGCGCTCCTGCGCCCCGTCGCCGCGGGCCGCGTGAAGGGGCCGGCGGGGCGTCCCGGGGGTGCCCTCGTCGCCCGCCGCATCGCCGAGGACGCGGCCGCGCGGCTCGAGGTCCTCCTCGACCTGGGGCTCGGCTACCTGGCGCTCGAGCGCAGCACGCCCACGCTGTCGCCGGGGGAGCTCCAGCGCCTGCGGCTGGCCACGCAGGTGCGCTCGAACCTGTTCGGCGTGGTCTACGTGCTCGACGAGCCGTCGGCGGGGCTCCACCCGGCCGACACGGAGGCGCTCCTGCGGGCGCTCGACCGGCTCAAGGCGGGCGGCAACTCGCTCTTCGTGGTCGAGCACGAGCTCGACGTGATCCGCCACGCCGACTGGGTGGTCGACGTGGGCCCCGGCGCCGGCGTCCACGGCGGCGAGGTCGTCTACAGCGGGCCGCTCGCCGGGCTGGCGGCGGTCGAGGGGTCCGAGACGCGCCGGCATCTCTTCGCCCCGTCCGCGCCGTCCGCCTCGCGCGCGCCGGCGGCGCGGCGCGCGCCGCGCCCGGCGCGGGGCTGGCTGCGGCTCGAGGGCGTCACGCGCAACAACCTGCGCGGCGTCGACGTCGCCTTCCCGCTCGGGGCGCTGACGACGGTCACGGGCGTCTCGGGGTCGGGCAAGTCGAGCCTCGTCAGCCAGGCGCTCGTGGAGCTCGTCGCGGCGCACCTCGGGCAGGCGGCGGACGCGCCGGCCGGCGACGAGGCCGGCGAGGCGCCGGCGCTCGAGCGCGAGGCGCCGACGGGCGGGCGGCTCACGGCGGGGGCGGAGCGGATACGGCGGCTGGTGCGCGTCGACCAGCGGCCGATCGGCCGCACGCCGCGCTCGAACCTCGCCACCTACACGGGGCTCTTCGACCCCGTGCGCCGCCTGTTCGCGGCGACCAAGGCCGCCCGCGCCCGGCGCTACGACGCGGGGCGCTTCTCGTTCAACGTGGCCAAGGGGCGCTGCCGCACGTGCGAGGGCGAGGGGTTCGTCATGGTCGAGCTCCTGTTCCTCCCGAGCGTCTACTCGCCCTGCCCCGCGTGCCACGGCGCGCGCTACGACCCGAAGACGCTCGAGGTCACCTACCGCGGCAAGTCGATCGCCGACGTGCTCGCCCTGACCGTCGACGCCGCCCGGGCCTTCTTCGTCGACGAGGCGCCGGTGCGGCGCGCGCTCGACGTCCTGCACGAGGTGGGCGTCGGCTACCTGCGGCTCGGGCAGCCGGCGACGGAGCTCTCGGGCGGCGAGGCGCAGCGGATCAAGCTGGCGACCGAGCTCCAGCGGGCCGGCGGGGGCGAGGCGCTCTACGTCCTCGACGAGCCGACGACCGGGCTCCACCCGACCGACGTCGAGCGGCTCCTCCGTCAACTCGACGGCCTGGTCGAGGCCGGCAACACCGTCGTCGTGGTCGAGCACGACATGGCCGTCGTCGCCGCGAGCGACTGGATCGTCGACGTCGGCCCGGGCGCCGGCGACGAGGGCGGCCGCGTCGTCGCCGCGGGGACCCCGGCCGAGGTGGCCCGCAGCCGCCGCAGCCGCACGGCCCCTTACCTGGCGCGCGCGCTCGGCGATCATGGGCCGCGATGAACCTCGTGCTCCTCCGGCGCCTGCGCCTCCTCGCCCTCGTCGAGGGGACCTCGACCCTCGTGCTCTTCGGCGTGGCCATGCCGCTCAAGTACCTGGCCGGCATGCCGCTCGCCGTGACGATCGTCGGCAGCGTCCACGGCCTCCTGTTCCTGGCCCTCGTCGCCACGTGCCTGGCGGCGGTCGAGCGGGTGCCGATCGGCCCCCGCCTGGGGCTGGCCGGGATCGTCGGCGCGGTGGTCCCGTTCGGGCCGTTCGTGGTGGACGTGTGGCTGCGGCGGCTGGAGGAGGCGGGGGCACCGCCGCCTTCGTGATCAGCCGCCGAGCTCCTTGCGGAAGGTGACGCACCGGTCGACCACCTCGAACCCCAGCGCGAGGTGGGCGCGGATGGAGGCCTCGTTGTCGGCCCACGTGTCCGAGGCGAACTCCCGCGCGCCCTGCGCGCGCGCCCAGGCCTCGGCGGCGGCGACGAGCGCGCGGCCGACCCCCTGGCGCCGGACCTCGGGGCGGACGAACCAGCCCTCGAGGAAGCCCACCGGCCGGGCCGGGTCGCAGCCGTCGGCGTGCGAGCGGAGGCCGACCTCGGCGAAGCCCAGGACCTCGTCGCCGTCGACGGCCACGAGGGTGGCGCAGGGGAGTGTGCTGCCAGGGCGGCCGTCGAGCAGGTCCTCGACCTCGCGGGCGAGCGCGTCGGCCGGGGCGTCGGGCCACAGCGCGGCGCGGAGGCGGGCGACGACCGGCGCGTCGCGGCGCTCGAGCTCGCGGACGACGATCGCCACGCTCAGGAGGACGCGAGGGCGTCGTTCACGGCGCGCCAGCCGGAGGTCAGGTACTTCCGCACGTCGTTCGCGGCGACGGGGAAGGTCTCGAAGCTGCCGGCGCGGCCGGCGCGTACGAGCATGTGCAGCACCCGGATCGGGACGTCCGCCCGGACGACGAGCGTGTCGGGGTTGCCGTGGCGGCTCGTGCGCTCCCAGAGCGTCGGGTCGGCCGGGAGGTCGACGTCCAGGACGAGCACGTAGGACTGCTTGCGGGCGGTGTCCACGCCGTGCTTGAAGCACAGCCGGGCGTCCTTGAGCTCGAAGCAGACCTCGCTGCCGCGCTTCGGGATCCGGCGGGCCCCGACGTAGCTCAGGATCTGGTCGCCGTGGGCCCCGTGGAAGACCTGCATGGGCGGCTCCTGCCGGGATGGTAGCACCTCGCCGGCGCCGGCCGCAGCGCCCTCCAGGTCGTTCCTGCGCGCCCAGCTCGATGCGCAGGTGGTCCGTCATGAGCGAGATCCGGCTCGCTCCTGACGGATCACGTCCGGGCCCGTAGGGCCCGGCGCGAGCGGGCGCAGGCGCGGCTTCGCCGCGCCGAGCACCGCGAAGCGAAGGCGAGGAAGGACCCGCGTAGCGGGTCCTCCCAGCTCGCCGACTCCGAGTCGACAGCCGCTACAGGTCCAGCGCCATGTCGAACCACGGGTCCGCCCCGTGCGTCACGCCCGACGGGCCGACGAGCCGGAAGCCGGCCTGGCGGTAGAGCTCGATCAGGGGCGCCTTGCAGATCAGGAGCACCCTCGCGACGCCCGGCAGGGCGCGGGCCCGCTCTACGGCCGCGCGCACGAGCGCGCTGCCCACGCCGCGGCGCTGCGCGGCGGGGTCGACCACGACCGAGTGCACGCACAGGCTGTCCCCCGCCGGGTCGTGCGCGCGCATGGCCGCGTGCGTGATCGCGGCCCCGCGCGCGCGCGTGCCGCAGACGAAGCCGATCACCCGGCCCGCCTCGTCCGTGGCCACGAGGAAGGCCTCGCCGGCCTCCGCGAGGCGCCGCGCGAGGACGTCGGGCGGCGCCGCCTCGTCGGCCGGGTAGCTCGCCTGCTCGAGCGCGGTCACCCGCGGGAGGTCGTCCTCGCGGGCGGGGCGGATCGTGGTCATCCGGCCAGCGTACCTGCGCCCCGCCGGGCCGCGGGCGGGCTGGTGCGCGGGCGCTTTGGCTCGTACGTTGCGACGCCTGGAGCTCCCCATGCGCCACCTCCCCCTCCGCCTCCTCGCGCCGGCCGTCGTCCTCCTCGTGGGCCTGGGCGCCCTGCGCGCCGACGAGGGCGCGCCGGCGCGCGCGCCCGGCGAGCGGCTGCCGACGACCAGCCACACGGTCCAGCAGATCCAGGGCGCGGGGCCCCGCTCGCCCGTCGTCGGCGAGGCCGTCGTCGACGTGACCGGGGTCGTCACGCAGGTGACGTCGACGAGCTTCACCTTCCAGGCCCCGCCCGACGGCGACGACGGCACGTCCGACGCGCTCCTCGTGCACGTGGGGCGCGGCTTCGCCGCCATGCCCGCGGTCGGCGACGACGTGGCCGTCTCCGGCAAGGTCACCGAGTGGGCGCCGCGCATGAACGGGGCCGTCGTCGAGGGCGGCCACACCCAGACGCAGCTCGAGCGGCCCGTGAGCGTGCGGGTGCTGGCGTCGGGCGTCCCGCTGCCCGAGGCGGTCGTCGTCGGGGCGAGCGGCCGCATGCCGCCCGTGCGGGCGGCGACGGCCGCAGACGCCGAGGTGTGGGACCCGCAGGAGGACCCGCTCGACTTCTGGGAGTCGCTCGAGCACATGCGCGTGGTCGTCCACGGCGCGATCGTGGTCGGCCCGACCGCCCACGGCTCGTTCAACGTCCTGCCGGAGGGCGGCGAGGGCTACCCGCGGCGGACCGGCCGCGGCGGGATCCTCCTGGCCAACGAGGAGGGGCAGCCCTGCCCGTCCGTGCTCCTCGTCGACAACGTGCCGGGCGTGCGGCTCCCCACGGTGACCGTGGGCGACCGCGTCCCCCGCCTCGAGGGCCTCCTCGTCCCCGACGCCACGCGCCCGGCGCGGCTCGTCGTGCGGGAGGTCGCCGGCCTGACGCGCGGCGACCTGCCCCGGACGCCGACCCGGCTCGTGAGCGACGACGAGCACCTGACGCTCGCCAGCTTCAACGTCGAGAACTTCTCCGCCGCCAAGCCCGCGCGCGCGGCCGACCTGGCCCGCGGCGTCGTCCGGTGGCTGCGGAGCCCGGCGATCGTGGCCCTGCAGGAGGTCATGGACGACGACGGCCCGGGCGCCCCCGGCAAGCCCGGCCACAGCGACGTCGTCAGCGCGGCGGCCACCTACGAGGTGCTGATCGAGGCGATCGCCGCGCAGGGCGGGCCGCGCTACCGCTGGACCGACGTGGCGCCGCTGCCGCACGCCGAGGGGGGCCAGCCGGGCGGGAACATCCGCTGCGGCTTCCTGTGGGACCCGGCGCGCGTGACCTTCGAGCCGCGCGGCGAGGCCGGCCCGCTCACGCCCAACCGCGTCGAGGTCCACGACGGCCGGGCGCGCCTGGCCCTCAACCCGGGGCGCGTCGAGCCCGAGGACCCGGCCTTCGCCGAGACGCGCCGCACGCTGGCCGCCGAGTTCCGCGTGCGCGGCCACACCGTGGTGGTCCTCAACAGCCACCTCACCTCGCGCCGCGCCGACGACCCGGCGCTCGGCGAGCGCCAGCCGCCGGTGCTGCACAGCGAGGCCCGGCGCCTCGGCCAGGCGCGCGCGGTGCACCGCTTCGTGCGCGCGCTGGCGGAGAAGGACCCGCAGGTGACGATCGTGCACCTCGGCGACTGCAACGACTTCGAGTTCCGGCCCGTCCTGAAGGCGCTCGCCGGCGACGTGCTGGAGATCCTCACGCTCCGCCTGCCCCCCGGAGACCGCTACAGCTACGTCTACCAGGGGACCTCGCAGGCCCTCGACCACGCCCTCCTCGGCGGCCCGCTCAAGGGTCGGGCCGAGGGCGTCGAGGTGGAGTACGTCCACATCTGCGCCGAGTACCCCGAGCGGAGCCGCGTGAGCGACCACGACCCGCTCGTCGTGCGGCTGCGGCTGCCGTAGCAGGGTCATGCCGCGCGAGCGCGAGGACGACCACGGCGCCGACGGCCTGGCGCGGGCGCGCTACTGCGCCGACTGCGCCAGCTGGCGCGTCGTGACCCCGTGCCCCGTGTGCGGCGCCGACCTCGTCGCCGAGGACGAGGGCGAAGACGCTCCGGTCGCCGGCGCCGCGCGCGGGCCCTCGCGGGGCGAGTTCACCCTGCGGCTCCTGCGCGAGGTCGCGCCCTCCCTGCCCGGCGCCCTCGTGTGCGCGCTGCTCTCCGGCGGCGTCCTCGCCTCGCAGACGCTCCTGCCGTTCGGCGACCTCGACTGGCCGCCCCGGATCGTGGCCGGGTTCGTCGCCTGCGCCTGGCTGCTCGAGCGCGCCCGCGCGGCCCGCACACAGGGGGCGGACCTCGACATGATCGCGCTCGGCGGGGTGCTCCTGCGGGCGCTCTACCTCCTGCCGGCGCTCGTGGGGATCCTGACGCTCCACCCGGCCGCGGTCCCCGTGGCGGTCGTCTTCGCCCTCCTCGGGCCGCTCCTCCTCGCCGCGCTCGCCGGCGAGGAGCCGCTCACCGACCTCGCCCCCCGCGCCCTCGCGCAGGCGCTGCTGGCGACCGACGGCTACGCGCGCTACGCGGCGCTCTCGTCGGTCGGCCTCGCCGCCGTGCTCGTCGCGCTCGGGTGGGACGAGGGCGACCCGCTGTGGCGCGGGCCGGCGATCGGGCTCGGCGCCGCGCTCGCGGGCACGGCGGCGGGGCTGTCGCGGCGGTCGGCGGAGCGGACCCCTGAGTGATCGCGGCTGCGGCGGAGGATGGCGGGCGCTGCCGTTCGCCGGGGTGTCGCGCTTCGCGCGTCACCCCGGCCGCTCAGGCTTCCTCGGCGGCCAGGAGGCCGCCTTCGGTCGCCTTCGCGCGGCATCGCCTCGCCCTCCTCCGCCTCGCCTGGGGCTCTCGCTGCGATGGCGCGGGGAGGTGTGCGCGGAGGCGGTTGGGCCGTCCCACCATGAGCTCGGGAAGCAGTCGCTGCGCGACTTCTCTCGAGCTCACTGCCAGACCTACGCTGAATGACGCTCGCGAGGGCGCGTCACTCAGCGCAGGTCGCGCCGCGCCCGGTCGTCGGGCGTCGGCGGCGGCGGCCGGCGCTGCCGGTCCGGGCGGCGCGGCGAGGGGGGCTCGAGCTGCGTGTCGAGCTCGGAGCGGTTGACGCGCTCGGTGGTGCGCTTGCTGCGCACCGCCCGCGGCTCGCCCGGCCCGGCGGCCTCCTGCGCCTTGCGCTCCTGGCGCTCGCGGCGGATCGCGCTGATGTGCTCGCCGACGATCTTGCGCACCGCCTCGGAGCGGAGGAGCGCGGTCATCGGGTCGTCGATCCCGTCGCCGCCGGAGAGCTTGGCCGTCGCGAGCGCCTCGCGGTTGGCGATCTCGCGCTGGACGACGCGCCGGAGCCAGGCCTCGTCGACCGAGCGGCGGGCGGCCTCCTCGGCGAGCTGGCGCAGGCGCGCGTCGACCGCGCCCCCCTCCGCCAGGGCGGACTGGACGAGCGCCTCGACCTTGCGGCCGAGGGCCGCCTGCGCGTCGGTCAGGCGCTCGACCTTGGCCTGCAGCTCGCGCAGGAGCGGCTCGACCGTGCGCGCCGCCACGGCCTCGGCGCGGGCCCGGAGCGCCGGCGCCTCCAGGGCGCGGTCGGCGGCGGCCTGGGCGAGGTCGGCCGCGCCGGCCTGGACCCGCTGGTCGACCTCGCGCCCCAGGCGCTCCGACAGCTCCGCCGAGGCGGCGCGCACGCGCGCGTCGACCGCGGCCTTGAAGCCCGCCGCCTCGACCAGCGCCTCGGTCCGGCGGCGCGCGACCTCGTCGACCCGGGCCATCAGCTCGGCCTCGTCGCGCGGCCCGCGCGCGCGCTCGGCCTCGGCCCGCTCGGCCGCCGCGCGGGCCAGGGCGGCGGGCAGCGCCTGCGCGAGCCGCTCGTCGAGCCGCCGCTCGAGGGGCCTCGAGCGCTCGAGCCGCTCGTCGAGCACCTCGGCCAGGGCGGGCGAGCCGCGCAGGAGCGTCTCGAGCCGCAGCCGGAACTCGGGGGTCTTGAGCACCTCGCGCGTGCGGAGGTCGAGCTCGGTCAGGAACAGCTCGCCGTGGACGAGCTCGTCGACGAGGCGCCGCACGCGCGCCTCGAGGCCCTCCTGGAAGGGGGCCGACTGCACCAGGTTGGCCGCCCAGGCCTGCGCCCGCGCGTCGAGCGCGGCGGCCGCGGCCGGCGTCTCGAACGCGCGCGCCAGCTCCTGCCGAACGAGCGCGCGGAGACGCTCGTCCCCGCCGTCCGGCGCGGTCACCCCGGGACCGGGGGCGGGAGCAGGCGCGGGCTCGACGGCCGGAGCCTCGGCCGCGGGCGCCGGGGCGAGGCGCGCCGCCGCCGCGCGCGCGGCCTCGGCCACCCGCTCGCGGAGGGCCGAGGAGCCGACGAGGTCGCGGTCGCAGCGGCGCGCGACCGCCTCGACGCGCGCCAGGAGCTCGGGGCGGTCGAGGAGCGCGCGCGGCCGGGCGGCCACCGCCTCCGCCGCGGCCCGGCGGAACGCCTCGTCCCGCAGGAGCGCCTCCAGGCGCGGCTCGAGGAGCGCCCGGGTCGCCCGCTCGGCGGCGGGCGACCCCGCCAGGCGCTCCTGGAACGCGGGCTCGTCGGGGAGGCCCGCCAGGCGCCGCTCGAGCAGGCGCGCCACCGCCTCCTGCAGCCCGGGCCCCGCGATCGCGCCGTCGACCGCCTGCGAGACGAGCCGGCCGGCCTTGTCGCCGACCGCCGCGGCGAACAGGTCGCCCTGGAGGAGCTGCTGGAAGGCCCCGGCGACGATCGCCGCCACCTTGCCCTCGAGCGGGTCCGGACCGGGCGTGAGCTCGCCCGCCTCGGCCATGACGTTGACGAGGACCGCCAGCTCCTCGACCAGGAGCTCGGCCGGCCCCACCTCGCCCTGCTCGAGCAGGTGCTCGGCCGCGATCAGCCGCCCGTCGAGGGGGGCGGTGTCCATCCCCTCGTCGCGGTCGAGGCGCTGGAGCTCCGCGCGCAGCCGCACGATCTGCGCCCGCAGGTCGGCCACCTGCGGCGCGACGAGGGCGCGGGTCAGCGTGACCGTCGCCGCGGGGTCGAAGCGCCCGGTCGCCTCGGTCACGAGCCGCGAGAGGTCGACCGGGCCCCAGGTGCGAGAGGACCACGAGCCGGTCGGCGGCCCGGGCGCCGGCGGCGGTCCGGGCGTCACGGGCGACCCGGCCACGGGCAGGGATCCGGGCCCCGACCCGGGCGCAGGACCGGACGACGGCGACGGCCCGGAGCCCGGCCGCCCGGAGGGCGGCGGCAGCTCCGGGTCGCCGTCTCCATCGTCCGGATCATCCGGATCATCCGGATCGAGATCCAGACCGAGGTCGTCCTCTCCGTCCTCGACGCCGGCCGCCCGGGCCATCGCCTGGACCTGGCGGCTGACGATCGACAGCGTGTCGTCGGGCGACGCGTCCATCCCCTCGAGCGCGGCGAGGCCCTGACGGACCGCCGCGACCCGCTCGGGGTCCATGCGGACCGTCTCCTTGCCGTCCGCCGAGACCCCGCTCAGGTCGAGCGTCAGCTCGAGCTCGCGGGCAGGCCGCACGGGCGCGCTCGGCGCGCCGGGCGGTCCGCCGCCCGCCGGCGCGGCCAGGTCGGCCGGGCCGGCGGGCTCGGGAGGCGGGCGGTCGCTCTCTGGCTCCCCCCGGGGCGCGCTCACCGGGCGCCGCTAGGCTACGACGCCGCGCCCGACGGGCCGGCGCCGGGCGCCTTGGCGGGCGCGGGGCCGCCGGCGGCGGGAGGCTTCGCCGCCGCCGTCGCGGGCGCGCGGTCGTCGGCGCTGGGGATCCGCGTCAGGTCGTCCTTCGTGCTCTGCATGCGCTGGATCGCCGAGAGGTACTCGTCGCGCAGCCGCTCCAGGCGGGCGACGTTCTCCTCCAGGCGCGTCTTGACCTGGTTCAGCGCCTGCGACTCCTCGTTCAGGGCGTCCTTGCGCTCCTTCATGCGGCCGATCTCGGCCTTGAGCTCGTTGACCTCCTCGGTCTTCTCGGCCACCGTCTCCTTCATCTCGGCGCGGGCCGCCTCGAGGGTCTGGCGCTCCTCGCGCAGGGCGTTCACGCGGTCGGCCGCCAGCTGGCAGCGCGCGCGCGCCTCCTCGACCTGCTGCTCCAGGTCGTCCTGCTGCTTCTCGAGGTTCTGCCCCTCGACGAGCAGCCGCTCGGCCTCGCGGGCCAGCGCCTCGTTGCGCTCGAGCATGCCGCGCGTCCGCCGCGCCTCCTCCTCGAGCCGCTGGAGCGCCTGCTCGATCCCCTGGCCGGCGGAGAGCTTCAGCTCGATGAGCCGCTGCTGCTCCTGGCCGAGGAGCTGGTCGAACTGCTGGCGCGTGTCGGCGAACGCCGTCGAGAGCATGGCCGCCTCGGGGGCCGGCGGGCGGGGCGGCAGCTTCGACTCGGGCACCTTCGCCGGACCGTCGCCGAGCTTGCTCGCGGCGGCCGGCTTGGCCGCCGGGCCGTCCTTCTTCTCGTCCTTGTCGTCGTCGTCGTCGCTCAGCGCCGGCCGCGGGCCGGGCGTGGGGAGCGGCATGGCGCCGCCAGGGTTGCCCGGGCCGGTCGCGCGCGGCGCGCCGGGGGACGGGGAGCCTGGGGGCGCGGAGCTCGGGGTCGTCGTCGCACTCTTGGTGTCGGCCACGGGTCCTCCTCGAAGTCGGGCGCGCCGCCCGGGCGAGCGCGGCGGCCTCGCGCGCCGGGGCGCCCGAGGTCCCGCGCGCCGCCACGAGGCCGGACACGCGATTGCTGACCACCCGCACGCGCCGGGCCGGCCCCCGCCAGGTCCTGCCCCGGGCGCCCACCGGTCGGTGGTCCGCGAGGACTATGCTCGCCCCGCCCGGGCCGCGCAAGTCGGCGCCGGCCGCGCGGGGCGATCCCGACACGCGACGGGCGTGCGCGGCGGCGGCCGGCGCTGTAACATCCCGCCGCCCATGGCCGTGGTCGACGTCCGCGACGTGTGGAAGCGCTACGACGCGACCGTGGCCGTGGCGGGGGTCTCCCTGCGCGTCGAGCGCGGGGCGCTGCTCGGGCTGATCGGCCCCAACGGCGCCGGCAAGACCTCGCTCCTGCGCATGATCGCCACGCTGGCCCGCGCCGACCGCGGGGCCGTGCACCTCTTCGGGCGCGACGTGCGGCTGGCCACGGGGCCGATCCGCCGCCGGCTCGGCTACATGCCGGCGGAGTTCGGCCGCATGCCCGACATGACGGTCGAGGAGTACCTGAGCTACTTCGGCGCGGCCGCGGGGGTCCCGCGGGCCGAGCGGGCGCGGCGGGTCGAGGACGTGCTCGAGCTCGTCGACCTGCGCGACCGCCGCGACACGCTCGTCAGCGCCGGCTCGACCGGGATCAAGCAGCGCATCCTGATCGCCAAGACGCTCGTGCACGACCCGGACCTGCTCGTCCTCGACGAGCCCGCGGCCGGGCTCGACCCGCGGGCGCGGATCGAGGTGCGCGAGGTGCTGCTCGAGCTGAACCGCCTCGGCAAGACGATCATCCTCTCCAGCCACATCCTCGCCGACCTGGAGGAGATCTGCGACGAGGTGGCGATCATCGAGCACGGCCGCCTGGTCACCCACGGGGCGATCGCCGCGCTCACCGAGGCCATGCGCGGCGCCGCCGAGGAGCGCGCCTGGCGCCTGCGCGTGCCCGAGGCCGACCTGGGGCGGGCCGAGCTCCTCCTCATGACGCTGCCCGGCGTGAGCGGGGTCGGCAGGGTCGACGACGCCCTGCGCCTGCGCACGCGGGCGCGGAGCCCCAACGACGCCCTGCGGGCGCTGGTCGAGGCGGACGTCGCCGTCCTCGGCCTCGCCGAGGAGGGGCCGCGCCTCGAGGACGTGTTCCTGCGGCGCACCGAGGGCACGATCCTGTGAGGGTCCGCGCCTGGCTGCGGGCCGCCCTGACCTACGCCTGGGACAACCCCTCGGCCGAGCAGGAGGCGCGCGCCATGCTCGCCGCCCACAAGGTCGGCCTGTGGCTGGGGCTCGAGGCGCTGGCGATCGGCGCGGCGGCCGGCGCGAGCCTGCTCTTCGCGCAGCAGGACCGCGGCGCCCGGGAGGCGGTCGTCACCCTCGGCGCGGGGCCGTTCCTCACCTTCGTCGCGCTCGGCGTCGTGGCCCTGCTCCTGACCCTCTTCGTCCCCCTGCGCGCCGTCGGGCTGCTCGAGGGGCCGCGCTGGCGCGGCTACCTCGACCAGCTCGTGACCACCGGGATCACGCCGCTGCGCTACCACGCGGGCAAGTGGGCGGCCTGCCAGCCGTTCTTCCTGGCGCTCCTCGGCGCGTCGCTGCCGTTCGTCGCGCTGTTCGGGCTCCTGGGCGGGGCGACGCCGGGCCGCACCGTCGTGGCGTACGCCCTGCTGTGGGCCTACGCCAACCTGCTCCTGCTCGTCACCATGGCGCTCGGGGTCCTCCTGCACGAGGCGCTGGCCCTGCTCATCGCGTGGGCCGCGTTCGGCGGCGCGATCGCGGCCGAGCTCGCCCCGCTCCCCTCGACGGTCGCCTGCCTCACGCCCGTGCGCTTCCTCGTCCAGCCGCTCGTCGGGGCCATGAGCGCCGGCGCGTGGGCCTCGACGGCGGAGCGGCTCTACGGCGACCCGCGCCCCTTCGGCCTCGAGCTCCCCTGGCCGGTGTGGGCGCTCGGGGTGTGGGCGGCGCTCGGCCTCCTGGCGACGCTCACCGTCGTCTCGGGGCCGCTCCAGGGCCGGCCGCCGGGGCTGAACACGTTCGGCCTGGTCGTCCTGCCGGGCGACGCCGGGCGGGCCTTCTTCCGCCGCGTGCGCCCGCTGCTCCTGCGGCGGGTCGAGCTGGCCTTCCTGTTCGAGAACCGCGGGCCGCGCCTGGTGCGCCTGACGCTCCCGTCGCGCTGGCTGCAGCAGGTTGCGCTCGCCCTGCTCGTCGCCGCGCTCCTCCTCGGGGCCGTGTTCGACGTCGAGGCCGTCGCCGAGCTGGGGCGCGCCTCGGCCCTCGTGGCCTTCGCGCAGCTCGCCTGCTGCGTCGCGCTCTGGCTGCCGCTCCTGAGCATGGGCGGCGGCTGGCCGCAGGCCTCCGTCCGCTGGGTGGTCGGCGGCTGGCGCCTCGGCCCGGCGGCGATGGACGTGGCGGCGTTCCTGGTCGTCGCCGCCGCGGTGATCGCCCTGCACGCGCTCGGGTTCACCGCCGCGTGGGAGGCGATCGCCGCGCTCGAGCCGCTCGAGCTCCCGGGAGGGGGGGCGGGGGCGGGCGCCGCCGCGGCGTTCGCCGCGTCGTCGGCGCTCCTGGTCACGCAGGTCACCTGCGGGCTCGTCGCGCTCCTCGCCATCAAGGCGGTCGCCGCGCGCGCCCTCGGGCCGGACCGGGCCCTGATCGGCGGCGCGCTCTTCATGCTCGGCCTCCTCCTCCTGCCCCTGCTCGTGGCGTCGGCCGCGGTCGAGCTGGCGCGCCACGAGGAGCTCGTGGAGCTGCGGCCGCTCGCGGCGGCGGCCTTCTTCGTCGGGCTCGCGTCGCCCCTGTCGCACGTGATCGTGCTCCTCGCGGGCGTCCCCCCCGACCTGCCCCACGCGGCGACGAGCGGGCTCCTCACGCACGGGTTCTGGCTGTGGCAGGCGGTCCTGGTCGCGCTCCTCGGCGCGCACGCCTGGGCGGGCCACCGCTCGCTCGCGCGCGAGGCGGAGGCCCTCGAGCGGCTCGCCGGCCCGGCCCCGCCCGACCTCGCGGCCGGACCGCCCTGCGCCGCCTGCGGCTGCCCGGCGGCCGTGCCGGCCGGCGTCACCGCCTGGGGCGGCGTCCTCGGCACGCGGCTCCTGGGCGTGCGGCGCTGCCTCGACTGCCGCGGCGAGCTCCTCGCCCGGACCGGCGACGCGCCGGGCGCCGCGCGCCTCCTCGTCCTCGGCGCGCGCGCCGCGGCGGCGCTGCTCGCGGTCGCCGGCCTCGCGCTCGCGCTCCAGGCGGCGCTCGCGGAGGGGCTGTGACCCGCGCCGCCCTGCTCGGGCCCCTGCTCGCCCTCCTGCTCGTCGGGGGCCCCGCCGGGGCCCAGGCCGAGCCCGCGCCGGCCCTGCGCGAGGTCGAGGTCGGGTTCGGCGGGACCGTGGACCCGTCCACCCCGGCGCACGTGTGGGTGACCGTCGACAACCCCGGCCCGCGCCCGACGGCGGTGCGCGTCGTCGCGCGGAGCCGGCGGGCGTCGGTCGAGCGCGCGCTCCAGCTCCCGCCGGGCGGTCGGCGGCGCGTGCCGCTGGCCCTGGCGATCGACGCGGAGGTCGCCCTCCTCCTCCGCGACGACGACCGGACCCTGGACGAGCACGTCCTGCACGCCGACCAGGTCGACCCGGCGCGGCACCTCCTCGTCCTCGACGGCCGGCCGGCCGCCCTGCGGCCCGCGGCGGACCCGGCGCAGGACCCGCTCCTGCACGCGACGACGATCGACGCCGCCGCGGCGCCCACCGAGGCGGCCTGCTACGACGCGGTCGCGGCCGTGCTCCTGCGCGCGGACGCCCCGGCCGCCTGGTCGCCCGACCAGCGGGAGGCCCTCCTCGAGTGGGTGCGCGCGGGCGGGCTCCTGCTCGTGGCCGAGGCGGGCCCGCGGGCGCCCGGCGCCGCGCGGTTCTTCGACGACCTGCCGGCGGGCGACGCCGAGCCGCAGAAGCGGGTCGGGCGGCTGGCGCGCGAGCGGCGCCTCGGGTTCGGCCGGGCGCTGGCGTTCGCCGACGACCCGCTGCGCGCGGCCGCGCTCGACGCGGACGTCCGCCAGCGCCTCGGGCAGCTCCTCGCCGACGCCCGGGCGACGCGGGAGTGGCCCCTCCAGCAGCTCGACGACGCCCGCCAGCGGCCGTTCGAGGGCGCGGCGGCCCCCACGCAGCTCCTCGTCGGCGGCTTCTTCTGCGCCTACGCGCTCGCCGTGGGCCCCGCCCTGGCCCTGGCCCTGCGGCGCGCCGGCCGGCGACGGCTGGCGTGGGCCACCTGCGCCCTCGTGCTCGGGTTCACCCTGCTGGCCCCGGTCGTCGCGGCGGCCGTGCGGGCCGGCGCGGGGGAGGTGCGCCAGCGCGCCGTGCTCTGGGTGCCGGCGCCGGGCGGCGGCCCCGCCTTCGAGCTCGGCGAGCTCCTGCTCACCTCGGGCGGGGGGACGGACCACCGCCTGGAGCTCGAGGAGCCCGGCGGGCGCGCGGTGGCCGCGACCGCGCTCGAGCAGGTCGACGAGTCGCGCCGCCGGCCGACGCGCGTCACGGCCTTGCGCACGGCGCGCGGGCCGCAGGTGACGCTCGAGGCGAGCGTGCCCCCGTGGGGGGCGCAGCGGCTGCGGACCCACACGCTCCGCCCCGACGTGCGGCCGGTCGCGGCCACGCTCGCGCCCGGCGTCGACCCGGTGGTCACGGTGGTCAACACGTCGGGGACGACGCTCGCGCGGGCCACGCTGGTCCTCGACGACGACCGGACCCTCACGCACGTGCCGCTGGGCGACCTCCCGCCCGGGGCGCAGCGGGAGGTGGCGCTGTCGACCGCCCGGCGGCGGCTCGACCTGCCGGAGGCGCTGGGGATCCCGTGGGACTGGCAGGCCTGGCGCCGACCGCGGCTGCCCGGGGGGCGCGAGGAGCGCGAGCCGACGCGCGTGCGGCTCGTCTCGCGCGTCGCGCCGGCGACGCGCGTCGCCGGGCCGCGGCTGCGCGTAATGGCCGACGGGCTCCGCATCGACGCGGTCGTCCCGGCGCCCCGGGGGCGGTGACCGGCCTGCGAGGCCGCGTCGGCCCCGGACGGGCGCGGCCGCCCCCGACGAGCGACAATGCCCCGCCGGGGGAGGGACGACCGAGTGAGCGCGACGTCGCCGCAGGAGCTCAGGGCCGCCCTGGCCGCCCTCCTGGCGGCGCGGGCCGGCGTGGCGCCGTCCTTCGTCGCGGCGCGGGCCGAGGCGGCCCGGGGCGACGCCGGGCTGGCCGAGGCGGTCGTGCAGGCGCTCGTCGGGGGCGGGGCGTTCATCGTCGAGGACCCGGGCGCGCGCCGCGTGCGCCTGGAGGAGCTCGACGCCCTGCCGCCCCTGCAGGAGCTGGAGGACGCCCTCGACCGCCGGCGGGCGCGGCCGCTGACGATCGAGCAGCGGCTGCGGCTGGCGCGGCTCTACGCGCTGATCCAGCGCGACGAGAAGGGCGCCGCCTGCTACCGGGAGCTGCTGGGCGCCAGCGCGCTGCCCGTCCCCATGGCGATCGAGGTGGCGGAGGCCGCCGGCCGCGCGGGCGCGAGCGCCCTGGCGCTGGCCGGGATCGACCGCGTGGCCGAGACGATCCTCACCCGCGACCCGACGGGCGAGCAGGTCGCCGGCGCCGACCTCATGCGCGAGGACCCCCTCGGGGCGGGCGCGCTGCTCGAGCGGGCGCGCGACATCGCGCTCACGATCGGGCACGCGCCGCGCGCGGTGGCGCTGGCGCGCGCGGCGACCGCGCTCTACGAGCGGCTCGGGCGGCGGCAGGAGGCGCGCGAGTCGCTCGCCGGCCAGGCGCGCGCCCTGCGCGCGGCGGGGCGCGGCAAGCGGGCGCGGCAGGTGGCCGAGCGGTGGCGCGAGCTGGCCGAGGACGACGGGGCCGAGGTCTCGCAGGCGCGCGCCCTGGCGTGGCTCGCTGGCGAGGCGGAGGCCGACGGGGCCGTGCGCGGCGCGGCGGACCTGCTCGGCAAGGCCGAGGCCCTCCTCGTCGCGGCGGGCGACCCCGCGGGCGCCCTGGACCACGCCCGCCGGCGGGGGGCGCTGCTCGAGCGCGCGGGCGCGCTGGCGGAGGCCGGCGCGGCGCTGGGGCGGGCGCTCGCCCTGACCGAGGAGGCGGGCGGGTGGCCGGGCGCGGACGCGGCGGCGCACGCCCGCGCCGCCGACGACCTGCGGCTGTCGCTCGCCCGGCTCGACCTGGTGGGCGGCCGGCCCGGGCGCGCGCTCGCCGCGGCCGGCGAGGTGCGGGCGGCGCGCCTGGCCGACGGGGACGCGGCCGGCGCGGCGGCGGCGGCCGCGGTCGTGGCCGAGGCGCTCGTCCTCGCGGGCGACCTGCCCGGGGCGATGGAGGTCGTGGGCGAGGTGGCGCCCGTCCTCGCCGAGCACGACCTCCCGGCGGCGCGGGGCCGCGCCGCCCGGGCGCGCGCCGAGGTCGCCGCGCTCGACGGGCGCCCGGGCGACGCGGCGCTCCTCCTCCACGACGCGGCCGGCGACCTCCGCCGCGCCGGCGACGAGGCCGAGGCCGCGCTGTGCGTCCTGCGCCGGGCCGAGGTCCTCGCGGCGGCGGGCGACCTCGACGGCTGCCGGCGCGAGCTCGACCACGCGCTGGCGCTCGCCGGCGGCCTCCCGCCGCGCCTCGAGCTGCGGCTCGAGCTCCTGCGGGCGCTCCTCGCGCCGGCGGAGGAGGCCGACCTGCTCCTCGACGAGGTCGCCGAGCGGGCGCCCGACGAGGGCGACCCGTGGGTGCGCGCCGCCGTCGCCGGCGCGCGCGCGCGCCGCGGCGAGCGCGACGGGCTCGAGGCCGCGGCGGCGGAGGTGCGCGCCGTGCGCGACGACCTGCCGCCGACCCTGCGGGCCGGGTTCGCGCGCTCGCCGCTGGTGCGGCTGCTGGGGGAGGCGGGCGTCGAGCGGGTGGTGTGAGTTACCCGTCCAGGCGCCACAGGAGGTCGTCGAGCGCCCGCGCCAGGTCTGCCAGCGACGGCTCCGCCGGGAGCGAGGCCACGCCCCTCGCCTCCACGCCGGCGCGGTGCCGCGCCTCGAGCTCGGCCACCGCGAGGCCGGGGCAGCGCTGGCGGTAGACGCCGCGCGCGGGGTCGTCGCCGGGGCCGGGGTGGGTGGTGGTCACGAGCGAGGTGCCGTCGACGAAGCGCGTGAGGAACTCGACCGCCCGGTACCTCCACGGCGGGAGGAGCAGGAGGCCGTAGGCGTCGCCGGCCTCGGCGGCGCGGGCGTAGCCGCGGACGACGACGCGCTGGAAGCGCTCGCACAGGAGGCCGCCCAGGAGCTCGTAGCCGAGGGCGCCCATGCGCTCGGTGGTCGAGCCGGCGGCGGGGAAGCGCAGGTCGGGGTCGGCCTCGTAGAACGCCCCCTTGCGGCCGATGTGCACGACGTGGCCGGTGCTGCGCGCGCCGAGCGCGCTCGAGAGCGCGGCGCTCCGCGCCTGCTCGGCCTCGTCGTAGGCGGGGTCGGTCACGCCGGCGGCGCGCGGGTCAGCCGTCATGGGCGGGGTCCTCGGGTCGGGGCGGGGGGTGCAGGAGCGGCTCGAGCGCGGCCGCCAGCTCCGCGCCGTCGCGGTAGCGGCCGGCCGCGTCCTTCGTCAGGCAGCGGCGGATGATCTCGCCCAGCGCGCGCGGCGTGCCGGGCAGGTCGGGGACGGCGTCCTCGCGGATCGAGCGGGCGGCCTCGTTGAGCGTCTTGCCCTGGAAGGGCGGCTTGCCGGCCACGAGCTCGAACAGGACGGCCCCGAGGGCGAAGACGTCGGTCCACGGGCCGAGCAGCTCGCGCTGCGCGTCGAGGAGCTCCGGCGCCATGTAGCCGATCGTGCCGAGCGCGAAGCCGGCGGCCGTGAGCTCGCCGTCCTCGTCGCCCAGGTCCTTGGCGAGGCCGAAGTCGGAGAGGAGCGGGCGTCCGTCGCCCTGCAGGAGGATGTTCTCGGGCTTGAGGTCGCGGTGGATGATCCCGTCGCGGTGGAGGACGCCGAGCGAGCGCGCCACCTGGAGGACGAGGCCGGCCGCGGCCTCCCAGCCGAGCGGGCCGTCGCGCTGCAGGCGCGAGCGGAGCGAGCCGCCCTCGGCCAGCTCGAGCACGATGAAGGGCCCGCGGCGGCAGCTCCCCGCCTCGAGCAGCGCCACGACGCCCTCGCGCTCGGAGATGCGCTCGAGCATCTCGACCTCGCGCTGGTAGCGCCCGGCGCGGCGCACGCGGCGGCGCAGGACCTTCACGGCGACCGGATGCCCCGCCGGGTCGACGGCGTGGAACACCTCGCCGGCCGACCCCGAGCCGATGCGCGCGACGATCCGGTAGCGGCCGATCCGGGTCTCGTCGTCCGCCTCGCCCTGCGGGGCGTGGACCCAGGCCAGCTGGCCCAGGCGCGCGTAAGCCTCGGGGCGGATCACGGCGGCTGCACCCCGAAGAGCGTGCGCAGCTCCTCGCGCGCCTCGTCCTCGTCGCGCACGTCGTCGCGGATGCGCTCGAGGACCAGCTCGGCGAAGCGGCGCCGCGCGGCGACCAGGTCGTTCTTCACGTCGTGCGGCTTGCAGCCGAGCTCCCGCGCCAGCCCCCCGTAGGTGGGGCGCTCGTCGTCGCGGGCGGGCTCGACCTCGTAGGCGAGGAACACCTCCAGGCGGCGCCGCGCGACCGGCGTGCGCGCCTCGCCCGCGAGGTCGGCCAGCGCCTGGTCGATGATCGTCGCCCGCCACTCGAGGTCGAAGGGGTCCTCCTCCGGCGCGGTCGCGCCGACGATCCGCCCCTCGATCGCCTCGATCATCGCCGGGTCGAGCGGCACGTGCGGCGCGTCGCCGCCGCGCTTCTTGCGGCGGGCGTTGCGGTCGGAGGTGCTCGTGAAGCGCTCGAGGAGCGAGCGGAGCAGGCCCCGGAAGCGGCCGGCCTGCGGGTCGGCGACGAAGCGCTCGAGGGTGCGCTTCTCGATCATCTCCAGGAAGAAGGCCTGGGTCAGGTCCTCGGCCTCCTCCCGCTGACGGCGGTGCTTGACGCGCAGGGCCCGGTAGACGGGGCGCCAGTAGGCGGCGACGAGCTCCTCGAACGCGTGGCGACGCGTCGACGACCCCGTGCGGCTGCCCGGCTGGGCGACGCGCGCCACGAGCGACCAGCGCGTGCGCGGGAACCCCGCCGAGTCGGTCCTCGAGTCCAGGGTGGGCACCGGGCCTCCGTGCCCTGGAGTGTATCGGGCTCGCCCATGGAGGGCCAAGGGCACCGCTACGGGGCCTGACCGGCGGTCTGGACCTCGGGCGCGGCCGCCACGTCGCCCTCGGCCAGGAGCCGCCGGCGGCGCCGCCAGAAGAGCGTGAGGGCGATCACCGCCGCCACGGCCACGACGACGAAGATCCCCTGGTGCAGGCGCCCGAGCCAGCGGGCGGCCTCCTCGAGCGCGTCGCCGAACCACCAGGCCAGGAACACGCTGATCGGCACGGAGACGAGCGCCGCCAGGCCGTCCATGAGGAGGAACGTCGACAGCGGCACGCGGAGGCTGCCGGACACGAAGAAGGTCACGGCGCGGATCCCGAAGAGGAAGCGGCCGAAGAACACCGCCTTCGCGCCGTGCCGCTGGAAGAGGCCCCGGGCCTTGCCCATGCGGTCGGGCGTCAGGTGTCGGCCGATGAGCGGCACGCGCTCGGGGCGGTCGCCCACCTTGCGGCCGATCCACCAGAGGATCGTGTCGCCGACGAGGACGCCGAGCATGGCGACCGCGATCATGAGCAGCATCCAGGGCCAGCCGTCGGGGGCGGGGTGGCTCTGGTGGACCGCGTAGCCGCCGCCGATGAGGGCCACCTCCTCGGGGCTGGGGAAGCCCAGGCCGCAGGCGAGGAGGAACAGGAACACCCCGACGTAGCTGTACTGGGTGACGAGCTGTGTGAGCCACTCGCGCGTCGTGGGCTCGGCGGCGGCGTCGCCGGCCGCCAGCAGGAGCTCGAGGCCGCTCACCGCGGCCCCGCGCAGGAGGACGGCCGCCCGTCGTTCATCCGCTCCGGCCGTTGCATGACGCCACCGGGGCGCGGTGTCCGCGCCCTCCTCCACCGGATTGTACCCGCGTGGCGCAGGCCGCGGCGCGCCGCCCGCTGGCGAGGCCGGCGGCGATCGGTCACGGTGCACGTGATGGAGCGGGTCGGCCCTTACGCGGTCCTGGAGCAGCTCGGGCGCGGCGGCATGGGCGCCGTGTTCCGGGCCCAGGACACGCGCACGGGGGAGGAGGTGGCGCTCAAGCTGCTCGCCGTGGAGGAGGAGCGCGTGCGCCTGAGCCTCCGCGTCGACCGCGGCAACGCGCTCCTGATGCTCGGCCGCGCGCGCGAGGCGATCGCCGACTACGACGTCGTGCTGGCCCAGCCCACCGGCGGCGCCTGGCCGCATCAGGCGGCCTACGGGCGGGGGGTGGCGCGCGAGGCGCTCGGGGACCTCGACGGCGCGCGCGCCGACTACCGCCGGGCGCTCGACGGCTGGCCCGACAACCCGCAGCGCCCGCAGATCGAGGCGCGGCTGGCCCGCCTGGCGGTCGGGGCCCGCTGACGCGGGCGGGCCGCGCGAGCTACGCTGCCCGTGGAGAGGGGGACCCGTGACGACGCTTCCGACCACCACGCCGTCCGGGCACGACCTGCTCGACCGCGTGTTCCCCTTCCAGGTGCTGCCGCTGGCCCGGCGCGACGCGCTGGCGGAGCGGCTCGAGCTGCGCCGCTTCCGAGACGGCGAGCTCCTCGTGCGCACGGGTGAGACGTCGCGCGACGTGCACCTCCTGGCGCAGGGCCTGGTCGAGGCGATCGACGACCGCGCGCCGGGCGAGGTGATCTCGACGATCGAGCCGGGCCACTACTTCGGCGAGCGCGCGCCGCTGTTCGACAAGCCCAGGCGCAAGACCCTGCGCGCCCGCGGCGAGGTGGTCACCTACACGCTCCCGGGCAAGGACTTCCTCGAGGTCGTCGACACCGAGCCCGTGTTCGCGCAGGCGCTCGCCCAGACGCTCAAGGTCAAGCAGGGGGTCTTCCTCGGCTACCGCAAGCTCTACGCGCGCCTGCTCGGCCTCCTCGACCGGCGCGAGTTCCTCCTCTCGGACCTCCTGCCCGCCTACCGGGAGCTGAGCCCGGCGCTCCACCCGCACCTCGCCTCCGACCGGCTCGACCTGGGCGGGCTGGCCTACGCCGTCCCGCGGCTGCCCGACGACGTGACCAGCACCTGCTTCTACTACCTGACCGCCGACCTGCCGGCGCTCTACCGCGACCCCGACGAGAAGTTCGAGCCCGTGGTCACCCGCGCGCGGCGCCGGGCCGCGTGGCGGCTCATGCCCGGCAAGCTCCTCGTGCTCCTGCGCGACGGGATCTCGGACATCACCGACTTCCTCACCTGCCTCTGCCTCTACGCCGTCGAGGCGAAGAAGCTGCGCCACCGCGTGCGCTCGCCCGATGCCCTGCTCGAGCTCCGCCGCCTCGCGGCCAACCCCGACCCCGCCGCCGTCGAGCCGTTCCTGGCCGCGGCCGGCCTCTCGGGCGAGGAGCGGCGGGGCCTCCAGCGCATCTGGCCCCGCCACCTGGCGCGGCGGCTGCACGAGGTGCTCCTGCACCACGAGGACGTCGCGCTCGAGGTCGACACGCAGATCGACAACTACAACTCGCGGGCGTCGGAGACGTGGGTGGCGCAGATCCGCGCGCAGGTGCGGTCGCTCGTCGACCTCGAGGACCCCGACCTCGACGTGCACATCATCTCGTCGAACACCCACTCGGTCGGCAACCTGCTCTCCCCCTACCTGGCCCGGCGCCGCGACGAGCTCCTGGCCTGGGGGCGCCGCCACCGCGCCGGGCTGTGCGGCGAGCCGTCCGCCGAGCGGCCGTGGGGCCGCGCCTGGGCCTGCCGCGACGACCTCGCCTACGTGCTGGCGCGCGACCACCTGGCCGCCGACGACCGCGAGCGGGCGGCCTTCGAGGAGGAGGGCCTGGCCGGCGGGCGCCACAGGCTGCCGGTGACCGCCTTCACCGGGATCGAGGTGGAGCTGTTCGACCTGCGCCGGGTCGACCCCGCCCGCTGCGACCCGCGCCTCGGGGCGCGCCGGGCGACGCGGCCGACGATCATCGTCAACGTCGACTACGCCTTCGGCCAGCAGGCCGAGGAGATCCTGGCCACGCTCCTGTTCCTGTTCGGCCGGCGCGTGCGCTCGGTGAACGTCATGGGCAAGGCGGGCGGCCTCGTCGGCCGGCGCGGCGACCTGCTCCTGCCCACGGCGACGCTGCTGCAGACCAACGACGAGCTCTACCCGCTGCCGAACCACGACCTCCCGGCCGCGCGCCTGGCCGACCTCTCGGGCGGCATCGCGGTCCACGAGGGGCCGGTGCTCACGGTGGCCGGCACGCTCCTCCAGGACCGGGTGCTCCTCATGTTCTACCGGCGCATCTGGAAGGCGGTCGGCCTGGAGATGGAGGGCTCCTTCTTCGCGCGCCAGCTCATCTCGGCGATCTCCACCGGCGTCGTCGGCCCCGACGTCCGCTCGCGCTTCGCCTACTACACGAGCGACGTCCCGCTCGAGCCCGAGCAGAACCTGAGCGAGGCCCTGCACCCGTCGGAGGGCGTGCCGCCGCTCTACGCGATCACGCGGGCGATGCTGCAGGGGATCTTCGAGCAGGTGGGGGACCCGACTACCTGATCGGCCGCCCCGCCGGCCGCGTCTCGGTGCGCGGCGGGGCGCGGCCCGCGAGCACGGCGTCGAGCGCCTCGCGCAGGAACGGCGTCGCGTCGCCGCGCGCGCCGGTGGGGTCGTCGTCGATCGCGCCGCGATAGCGGAGCACGCCCTGCCCGTCGACGACGCAGGCGGTCGGCGTGACGCCGGCGCCGAGGAGGCCGGCGAGCCGCCCGCCCGGGTCGAGCAGCACGGGGAAGGGGAGCCCCTGGCGCTCCTTCGCCTGCCGCACCGCCGCCGCGTCGTCGCCCGCGTGCGGCGCCACGCCGAGGACGACGGCGCCCTTCGACGCCGCGTGGCGGGCGAGGGCCTGCAGGCGGGCGGCGTAGGCCTCGCTCGAGCGGCACGACGCGCTCCAGACGACGAACACGACGACCTTGCCGCGGTGGTCGGCGAGGCGATGCCGCTGGCCGCGCTCGTCCTGCCCCTCGACGCCCCCGACGGCCTCGCCGACCCCGCCCGCCAGGGCCGGGAGGGCGAGGGCCAGGAGCGCCAGGGCCGTCAGCATCGTCCTGCTCATGCGCCCCTCGTCATCGCTCGGATCGGGTTCGCCCGCCCCCCCCGCGACGCGGGCCGGGGTCGGGCTGTTCACCAGCATAGCGGCGCACCCTACCGGAGGGTGATCCGGGCGAAGCGCCCGGGGATGTAGCCCTGCCAGAGGCGGCTCTTCTCCTCGTGGAGCAGGACGCCCGGGGTCAGCTGGAGGGTCTTGGTCGCCCCGCGCGGCCCGCCCTCGGCGTCGCCGCGCTCGCCGTCGTCGTCCGTGAGCACGAGGTTGAGGCCGAAGGAGAACCCGGGCGCCGGGCCCTGCTCGGGGTCGATCGGCACGCCGTTCTTGATGAAGATCCCCCAGGGGATCGCGGCCTCGTAGACCGCGCCCGAGCCGTCGTCCTTGCGCCGGACGAAGTAGGTCCCCTCGGGCCGGCTGCGCTCCTGGTCCGCCTGCTGCTCGTCCTCGTCCTCGTCGTCCTTCTTCTTCGGCAGGGTGAGGGCCAGGGACAGGAGGACGTCGTCGCCCATGACCACGTCGCCCCCGTTGCCCATGGTGTCGATCGCGATCAGCAGGCAGTCCCCGATCCACCGCTCCGCCTCGCTGTCGTAGGGGCGGAGGTTCGTGTCGTTGACGTCGAGCGCGAAGTAGAAGTTGCGCTCGTCCCAGCCCATGTGCAGGACGGCCGACAGGTCCTCGTCGCCGCTCCAGCGCCCGGGCGACGACGTCGGCGGGGCCTGGATCGGGTGGATGAACCCCGGGCCCTTGAGCTCGAACGACGACCACGGCCGCCACCAGTCGCTCAGCTCGCCGTCGATCTCGGGCGGGCGCGGCATGCGGTGCGCGTCGAGCTGGAGCGGCGACGCCTCCGCGGCCGACTCGGAGAGCGCGGCCAGCGTGGCGAACATGCGGTCGAACGCCGCCAGGCGCACGCCCTCGGCCAGGATCCCCCCGGAGAGCAGGGCGGCGGCGTCCTTGCCGCGCCCGGCGAGCTCGAGGAGGCCCGCCAGGCGGGCGCGCGCGCGCGCGTCGTCCGGCGCGGCGGCGAGGGCCAGCGCCTGCGAGATCGTCTCCTCGTCGAGCGCCGCCTCGTCGAGCGCCGCGAGGCCCGTGACGCCGCGGTCGGTGGCGAGGACGAGGACGCCGTCGCGGGCCGCTGCCCCCTCGCCGAGGAGGCGCCGCCCGGGGACCTGGTGCGTCTCGACGACCTTGCCCGTGCCGCGCGCGAGCACGTTGACCGTCACCCGCTGCCCGAACCCGCCGTGGCGCGGGACGATCACCGCGGTGGGCGTCTCGACCATGACGTGCGCGCCCGTGCTCCCCCGCGGCGACTGCCAGGTCCAGGCCAGCTTGCCGAGGCGCAGCTCCTGCGCCCAGAGCTCGAGCCGCCCGCCCACCGTGCGGAAGCTGTAGAGCGTGTCCTCGCCGAGGACGACCGCGTCGAGCGACGGCCGCGCGCCTTCGGCGGGCGGCTTCTGGCCGGGCCGCGCCGCCCCGAAGCCGTTGTCGCGCCACAGCTCCTGGCCGGCGGCCGCCTCGTGGACGCGCAGCCCCTGGCCGTCGCCCCCCTGCGTGCGCGCGGCGAAGGCGCTCCCGTCCGGCCCGGGCACCAGGCCGACGAACCAGACGCCCGCGTCGGCGGCGACCGTGTAGCGCCGCTTGCCGCTGGTCACGTCGAGCGCGACCAGGCGCATGCCGTCCTGCACCCAGAGGAACGTCGTGGCGCTGAGCCAGCAGGGCGACGACAGGCGCGAGGTGGCGGCCCCCTCCTCGGGCTCGACGCTCCAGAGGGGCTGGCCATCGTGGGCCCGGAAGGCGTCGATCGCGGCCGGCGTCGACGAGAGCGCCAGGACGACGCCGTCGCGCGCCTGGAGGCCGCCCAGCGCGCGGCGCGGCAGCGCCCGCCGCCAGCGGACCTGGCCCGTGGCCGCGTCGACGCCGGCGAGGTCGTTCCTGCCCGTGAGGACGACCACCACGGCGCCGGCGCCGCGCACCTCGTGCACCGGCGTGGGCCCGGCGATCAGCGCGCCCGCGCCCGCCTCGATCGGGCGCGACCAGGCGCGCGTCCCCGCCTGCGGCCCCGTGAGCGCCCAGCCCTCGAGGCGGTCCGTGAACGGCACCACCAGGTGGCCGGCGGCGAGGACGGGGTCGAGCCGCCCGCCGCCCGTGGGCGGCACGCCGGGGACCGCGGCCACGAGCTCGCCCATCGGCGCGCGGCGGACCTCGAGCAGGTCGGGCGCCGGCGCGGCGCCCGGGCGCAGCCCGCCCGCGCGCCGCAGGACGAACACGTCGTCGGGGCCGGCCCAGAGCTGTCCGACCGGCGCCAGGGCGGCGCCGTCCTGCGAGAGCTCGGTCGTGCCGCGGAACGCGCGCCGCAGGGGCGCGCCGAGCGCCGCGGCGTTGCGGGCGCTGGCCAGGGCCGGCGCGTCGCCGGTCGCCAGGCGGCCGCGCGCGGCCGCCGCCCAGGCGCGCGCCGTCACCGGCGCGCCGTCGTCGCCCGCGATGCGCGGCTCGGGCTCGACCGCGACCAGGGCGTCGAGGGCGCGCGCGCGCGCGCGAGCAGGCGCAGCTTCTCGTAGGCGCGCACCAGCCGGGCGAGCGCGTCGGGCCGGCGGGCGTCCGCGGGGTGGTCGGCGATGAGCCGCTCGAGCTCGCGCGCCGCCTCGGCGCGCAGGCCGCGCTGCTCGAGCGCCGCCGCGAGGTGCCAGCGGGCGTCGGCCACGCGGGCGCTCGCCGGGTAGCGCTCGCACAGGCGCGCCAGCCCCTCGGGCTGGTCGGAGGCGCGCGCCAGGCGGTAGGCCTCCTCGGCGGCGCGGTCCTCCTCGGCGTAGAGGTCGCGCCCGCGCCGGGCCACCAGCTCGCGCACGCGGCGCGCCCCGTAGGCGCGCGCGCTCACGCGTACGCCGGAGTCGAGGCCGGCGAGCGTCCCCGGGGGCTGGCGCACGAGCGCCTGGTAGGCGCGCACCGCCTGCGGCCAGCCGGCCGGGTCGTCGCCCTCGGCCAGGGCGTCGCCGAGCGCCCGCAGGAGGTCGGCGGCGCCCGTGGCCAGCGCCTGCTCCTCGCGGCTCTGGGGGTCGCGCGCCTCCCGCGCGTCGGCGGGGTCCCAGCCCCACGAGAACGTCGCCGCCCGCCCGGCCGCGGCGAGGAAGCCGGCCCGGTCGCCCGCCGCGCGCGCGGAGAGGGCGCGCGCCGCCAGGAGGTCGAAGGCGAGCTGCCGCGCCTGCAGCCGCGACGTCTCGTCGAGGCCGCCGCGCCGGGCGGCCCGCTCGAGGTGGCCGAGGGCCACGTCGACCTCGCCGCGCCGGGCGCGCAGGGCGCCCACGAGCAGGTCGGAGCGCGGCCCCGGGCCGTGGCGCCGCTCGAGCTCGCGCAGGGTCGCCTCGAGCGGCGACCACAGGCTCAGGTGGGTGGTCGACACCGTGGCCAGGAGCTGCGGCCCGAGCGCCAGCGCCGCGCCGGCCTGGGCGTGCGGGTCGTCGAGGCGCAGGCGCGCCAGCGGCCGGCCGTCGGCGAGCGAGACGCGGAGGAGCTCGCGGTCGGCGGCCACGATCAGCTCGCGCTCGAGCACGGCCGGCGGCGCCGCGGCCGTGGCCCCGAGGTCCGGCCCGACGAAGCGCACGCGCCCCGTGTCGCGCTCGAGGGCCACGAGCCGGCGCCCGAGCAGGAGCACGTCGCCCGAGGGGGCCTCGAGGACGAGGCGCGCGTCGCCGCGCGGCGCGCGCCAGCGCGCGCGCCCGGTGGCCGGGTCGAGCGCGAGCACCTCGATGCCGTCGACCGGGGCGACGACGATCAGCCCGCCGGCGGTGAGGGGCGCCGTGGCGCGCGGGCGCCGGCCGTCGCCCAGGAGGGCGGCCTCGGTCGACTCCGGGACGGCGGGGTAGCGGGCGACCCACGTGGGCTCGCCGCGCGACGGCTCGACGCTCGCGACCGCGCCGAGCCCGGTGGCGACCACGACCTCCCCCGTGCGGGCGGCGGCGGGCGGCGGGGGCGGCGCGCCGAGGCCCAGGTGGTCGTAGGCCGCTCGCGAGACGAGGAACGTGCGGTACTGCAGCGCGCCCGTCGCCCCGTCGAGGCGCACGAGGCTGGCGCGCAGGTCGCTCTGCTTGGCGAGCACCGTCACGAACACGCCCCCGTCGAGCCACAGGGGCGCGCTCACCCACTCGGCGTCGCGCGCCACCTCCTCGAAGCCCGGCTGGTCGGCGGCGTCCCACACGAGCGCGCCGGTCGCGCGGTCGAGCGCCACGACGCGCCAGTCCTTGCGGCGCTCCACCCTGGGCTTGTCGGGGTTCTCGGGGTCCTTCGACACGTGCGCCGGGCGGTTCCTGTGCAGCGTCGCGAACACCCTCCCGTGCCCGAGGGCCGGCCGGTAGATGGCCGCCTCGATCCGCGAGGGCGCGGCGAGGTCGTCCTGCACGGAGAACGTCCAGCCGCGCGGGGCGGCGCCGCCCGTCTCCCAGGGCAGCGCCCGGACGGTCTTGCCGTCGGCGACGAGGACCACGGCCCGCTCGGGGTCGAGGACCGGCTCCTGATGCGCGGCCGGCCGCGGGAGGCGGCGGGCCAGCGCCTCGGGCGCGTCGGGGGCCGAGAGGCCGATGCTCCGCACGAGGCCGCCCGGGTCGAACGACGCCGGCGGGGCCGGGTGCGCCGTCCGGGCGGGGCGCGCGGCCTCCTCGGCCAGGGCGCGCGGCGCGACCTCGCGCCCGGCGAACCGCCCCGGGCGCTCCGCGTCGCCGCCGTGGCGGATGAACGCCGCGAGCGCGTCGCGCGCGCCCGGACCGTCCCCGAGCGCCCGCGCGGCGTGCAGGCGGAGCAGGGCGGCCCGGCGGCGGACGGCCTCGTCGTCGGCGCGCGCCTCGATGCGGGCCAGGGCGCGCGCCGCGCGGCCGAGCTCCCCGCGCTCGAACGAGGCCTCCGCCAGGCGGGCCAGCGCCTCGTCGGCGGCGCTCGACAGCGGGTAGCGGGCGATCACGGCCTCGATCGCGTCCGGCTCGTCCGCGGACGCCAGCGCCTCGCGGGCGCGCGGGTCGGTGCTGCGGCGCCACTGCCGCAGCCCGTCGGGCGGCAGCGCCGCCACGCGCTCGCGCAGGTGGGCGTGGACCCCCGCGTCGAGGCCCGGGCCGACCTCGGTCACGGGATGGCTGCCGGCCTGCCGCAAGCGCTCGACGAGCGCCTCGAGCTCCAGGTACTGCCGGACCGCCTCGGCGTAGTCGCCCTGACGCTCCTTCTCGGCGGCGCGGTCGAGGAGCGCGTCGACCTGCGGGTCGCGCGCGGTGAAGGTCGACTCGCCCTCCTGCGCGCTCGCGGGCGCGAGGCCGAGCACGATGACGACCAGCGGCAGCGTGTGCCGGGCGCGCGGCGGCATGGGCCCTCCAGATGCGCGCGGCCCGGAGGGGCCGGCGCGCGGAGGGATTATAGAGGGCTGGCGTCGATCGCGGGGGTGCTCACGCGCCCGGGAGGTGAGGTACTTCAACCACGGAGGACACGGAGGACACGGAGGAGAGTGTGAGGACGACCTCCAACCCTCTCCTCCGTGTCCTCCGTGGCCTCCGTGGTGAGTCATCGAGGGAGGGAGGGGAGCCTCGTACATGCGCACGGGCCCGCCGCGCACGCGCGGCGGGCCCGTGTTGCAGGTCCGTGACGCCGGCTAGATGCCGGTCGACTCGGGCTTCGTGTCGGGGCGGCGGAACTCGTCCGGCGCCGGCTGCACGTCCTCGAACTCGTCGAACGTGCGGTTCCACTGGTCGTCCTTGACGATGTCGATGTGGAACCAGCCGAGGAAGAAGTCGACGAGCTGCCAGGGCGAGAAGTCGATCTCGAAGCCGATGATGAAGGCCATCGAGATGTGGATGTCGGTGATGTAGTGGTAGCGCGGCTGGCGGTAGTCGAGCGGCACCGTGTTGGCCCGCTCGGGCGCGCGGCGGTACCACTCGTTGAACTCGTCCACCGACTCGAACAGGTAGTCGTTGCCGGCCACGACGCGCAGCTTGCGGTCGACGGGGCCGAGCAGGTCGACGCCCTTGTCGCGCCAGATCCCGGCCGCGCGGCTCTGGAAGCCGTACTTCTCGAAGTCGTAGTAGCCGAAGATGAGGTTCGGCGGCAGCAGGTGCCGACGGAGGCCCGTGATCATCGGGAGCGGGCTGAAGAAGAAGTCCTCGTACTCGGTCGCCATGTACGAGTTGCCGAACTCGATGCCGAACTTCATCCCCTTGCCGGCGACGAACTTCAGGCCGAAGATGTCGACGAAGTCGAGCACCCGGTCTTCCATGAACGTGCACCCGCCCATCATCAGGGCGAGGCCGCAGCCGACCAGGCGAGATGCCCTCCGCATGGATCCTCCAGCGCGCTCCACCGGGGCGCTTCGCGCGTCAAAGGCGCCCGGCACGAGCGGGGGCACGCTAACGTGTGCGCCGGGGCGAATCAAGCACGTGCTGGCCGCCGCCGACATCGAACGCGCCGCTTGACACGGCCGCGCGCCCGGCTTAGGATCCGGCCTCGTTGAGGGGCCGTAGCACAATTGGTTAGTGTACCGGACTGTCGATCCGGGGGTTGCGGGTTCGAGTCCCGTCGGCCTCGTCTCGAGAAGCCTTCCGCTCGCGGAGGGCTTCTTGTGTTTCCGTCCGCCCTGGTCCTCCTCATCGCCGGGTGTTGCTCCACCGACCCGGCCGGACTGACCGATCCGGATCCCGACGTGCGTAGGGAGCGCCTCGCGTGCATGGCCGATGCTGCGGCCAGGCGCCCTGGGGAGCGGGAGATGACCGAGACGGTGCGAACTGCCGCGCTGCGGGCGATCGACCCCGGCCTCGAGCCTCACGTGAGCGTCCGGACGACCGGCCACCGCGTGATCGAGCGGCTGCGCCTGGTGGACCTCGCGACGCCCGTCGCGTCACGGCTCGTGGACGGGCCCGAGCAGGACCCGAGCCCCCTCGTGCGGACGGCGGCCGCGGCCGCCCTCGGCGAGCTGGGGGGGGCCGACGCCCTCGAGGCGCTGCGGCGCGCCGCGCTGCGCGACCCGAGCCCCGAGGTGCGCGCGGCGGCGGCCCGCGAGCTGGGCGACCTGCGCGACCGCGCCCCGGGGACGAGCGACGTCCTGATCCGCGCCCTGCGCGACGAGGCGGGGGCCGTGCGGCTCAACGCCCGGCGCGCGCTGCGGCAGATCCACGGCGCCGACCTGGGCCTCGACCCGCTCACCTGGAGCGCCTGGCTGGACCGGCGGGCGGCGGGGGCGAGGCCGGCGCCGCTCGAGCCGGACGTCGACGACGCGCCGTCGCCCTACGAGCCGCCGCCCTACGACGGGCCAGCCGACGGGGACTGGGACGACGAAGGTGAGGCGCCGCTCGACGAGGTCACCCCCCGATGAGCGCCGCGGCCACCCCGGGCCTGGCGCGCCGCGCGCGCCGCTGGCTCGTGACCGTCCTCAAGCTGGGGCTGACCGTGGGCCTCCTCGCCTGGCTCGTCTCGAAGGGGCACCTCGAGCCGGAGCGGCTGGAGCGGGCGCTGCGCAAGAAGGAGCTCATCGCCCTGGCGCTGGCCCTGGGCGCCTTCAACATCTCGACGAGCGCCGCCCGGTGGCTCCTGCTCCTGCGCAGCGAGGGGATCGCCTGCTCGCTGGGCGCCGCCCTGCGCCTCACCTGGATCGGCCACTTCTGGAACATGGTCATCCCGGGGGCCGTCTCGGGCGACGCGGTGAAGATGTACTACATCGGCCGCCTCGCCCCGGGGAAGCGCGAGGAGGCCTGGACGACGGTCTTCGTCGACCGCCTCATCGGCATGGCCGCGCTGGTGTCGCTGTCGACGATCGCCACGGTCGCCAACCTCGACTTCATGCTGGGCCGGCCCGAGCTGCGCAACACGGCGCTCACGATGCTCGCCGTGCTCCTGGCGCTGTCAGGCACCGGGCTCGTCCTGTCGCTGGGGGTCGGGCGGCGCACGGTCGTGTTCGAGTCGTTCCGCGCGCGGCTCCCCTTCACCGACGGCCTGCGACGCGCTTACCACGCCATGCTCCGGCTCGGACGGCGGCCCGGGACGGTGGTCCTCGCCCTGCTGATCTCGCTCTTCTCGCACGCCTCCGCGGTGGTCCTCGCGTTCATCCTCGGGCACGCGGCCGACGAGCGGAGCCTCGACTTCGTGCAGTACTGCGTCGTCGTCCCCGTGGCCCTGTTCTCGAACGCCGTGCCCCTGACGCCGGGCGGCATCGGGGTGGGGGAGACCGTCCTCGGCAACCTGTTCGCCTGGTCGAACGGCGACTTCGCCGCCGGGACGACCATCATGCTGCTCTACCGGCTGACCCTCTATGCCCTGGCCTTGATCGGGGCGGCCCTCTACGTGGCCCACCGGAGCGAGGTCGTCGTCCCGGCCGGGTTCGAGCCAGGAAGGTCCGGAGACGCCACGACTTCCACGCCCTGCTCGCCTTGACAGTCGGGGAAGCCTGCCGCTATCCTTCAGCCACCGCGCGGTGGGGCGCGCCGTGACCCGCGCCCCCCCGGCAGCGCCGTGCCGCGCATGCGGCCCGCCGAACCGCCGGTGCCTGGGAGGCTCCTGGTGCCCGATCGTGACGTCCCGGCGGACCAGGTGAGTCGGATCCTCATCGAGAAGCGCTGCGAGCTCTACACGCAGGTGGCCGCGCTGCTCATGGACCTCGACGAGGCCGTCGAGGAGGACGACGGCGTCCGCGCCCGCTACCTGCTGCAGGACGTGCGCCGCACCCTGCGCGCGGCCCTGGCGTTCCTCACCGACGAGGTCTACGGCGAGCTCGAGCGGCTCGAGGCCGTGATGGACCTCCTGCCCACGCGCGAGGGCGCGGGGCTCCCGGCCGAGGCGGCCGACGACCTGCAGGACCGGATGCAGCTCCTGCACGTGAAGCTGGCCCGCTCGCTCAAGCTGCCCACGCTGCAGGATCTGGAGCAGATCGTCGGGCTCGGCCCGCGGCTCAAGCGCCGGCTCGACGAGGAGAGCCGCGGGCTCGAGGCGCGGGCGAAGCGCCGCCAGCTCGAGGAGGAGTGCTTCCGCCACGAGGCCGCCGCGCGCGAGGAGATCGGCAAGAAGGCCTACGGGCGCGCCGTGAAGAGCCTGCGCCGGGCGCTCGAGCTCGACCCGGAGCGGCCGGTCCTGCACAACGACCTCGGCGTGGTCCTCTCGCTCATGGGGCGCACCGAGGAGGCCGTCGGCGAGTACCGCCGGGCCGTGGAGCTCAACGAGCGCCAGCCCGAGCGGCGCACCGAGGAGTGGACCACCAGCTACTACAACCTCGGGATGGCCCTGCGGAAGCGGGGCCACGAGCTGCTCGAGCGCGGCGACGAGGCCGGCGGGCTCGAGCACCTGCGCCAGGCGCGCGGGGCCTTCGACGAGTACACCGGGCTCAACGCCTCGGGCCCCAAGGTGAACGAGGCGCGGGCGGTGGTCGAGCGCATCTCGGCGCTGCTCGCGGAGCGCGAGGCCGAGCGCGCGGCGGCCCTCCGGGCGGAGACGGGCGACGAGGCCCTCGAGGCGTGAGCTGACCGAGGCAAGGGGAGGAACGTGGCGATCCTGAAGATCGACGAGGTCGAGACGCGCGGGAGCTGGGCCCAGCTCGCGGTCGAGGGCGAGATCGACCTCGATACGGTGGGCATCCTCCGCGGGCGGCTCGACGAGCTCCAGCGGCGGGGGGTCGACCGGCTCGTCCTCGACATGGGCGAGACGCGCTACGTCAACTCGTCCGCGCTGGCCGTCCTGGTGAAGTTCGCCGAGACGTTCCGCGAGCGGGGCGGGGGGATCGCCCTCGTCCGCGTCGCCCCGCGGGTGAAGCTCGTGTTCGAGATGCTCGGGCTCCTCGTCTTCTTCAAGTTCTTCGACTCGGTCGAGGCGGCCACGGCCGCCTTCTCCGGGGCGCAGCAGGGCTAGGACGGGGCGGAGCCATCCGAGTCCGCTTCTTCGGCCGCTCCGACACCGGCCGCCGCCGCACCACCAACGAGGACTCGTTCCTCGTCAGCGATGACGAGGGCCTCGGGGTCGTGTGCGACGGCATGGGCGGGCACGACGCCGGCGAGGTCGCCAGCCGGCTCGCCGTCGACATCTTCGCCGACTCGGCGGCGCGCGGCGCCGCGGCGCTGCGCGCGCCCGGGCGCAAGCACTCGCAGCTGCGCGCCATGGCGTCGGAGCTCGTCGTCGAGTGGACCGAGCGGGCCAACGCGGCGATCCACCGCCGCGGCGGCTCGGGCTCGAGCGCCGGCGGCCCGAAGTCGCGCATGGGCACGACGCTCGCCCTGGCGCTGTTCGTCTCCGACTTCGTCGTCGTGGGCCACGTGGGCGACAGCCGCGTCTACCGCATGCGCGGCGAGCGGATCGAGCGCCTCACGGACGACCACGTGGTCATGGCCGAGGCGAAGCGGCACCCGGCCGACCCGCGGCCGGCGCGCAAGCGCAAGTTCGTGACGCGGGCGCTGGGGACCCGCTCCACGGTCGAGCCCGACGTCTCGCTGCACGACATCGCCCCGGGCGACGCCTTCGTCCTCTGCTCGGACGGGCTCACCGACCTCGTGACCGACGAGGAGATCCTCACGCTCACCCGCCGCGCCGGGGTCAACCGGCGGCTGGCCGTCCGCTCGCTGATCGACCTGGCCAACCGGCGCGGCGGGCCGGACAACGTGACGGTCGTGATGGCCGAGGTGCTCGACGACGTCGACGAGGACGCCGACGAGACGGACATCATGGCGATCGAGAGATGAGCGGCGCAGGGGAGCCGCGGACGTCGGCGCCGGCGGAGTGCAGGGGCGCGCGGCGCCCCTACCCCAGCGTCCGCCGCACCGCCCGCCGGTGCAGGTCGCGGTACAGCCGGTCGAAGATGTAGGCGCCGAGCTCGAGCCCCTGCTCGACGTAGTAGCGGCGCGCGGGATCGTCCCAGCGGGGCTCGATCACCCGATAGAACTCGGCCGCGTGTCGGTCGTCGATCTCGGCGTGCAGGCGGTAGTGGACGAGGTCGGCCTCGCGCACCCAGCCGCGGGCGACCACGGCCGCGCCGATCCGCGCGGAGATGCCGGCGAAGGCGTGCTCGATCACGCCCATGCAGCCGACGCCGACCTCGAGCTCGTCGTGGGCGCAGGCCGTCACGAGGACCATGTTGAAGGCGCGCACCTCCGGCCAGAGCGTGAGCTGGGGCAGGCGCGCGGGGTCCGCGCCGAGCGAGACGAGGAAGCGCTTGAACGTGGTCGCGTGGAAGCGGGCGCCGGAGAAGTCGCCGTGCTCCTCGACCACGTTGCGGAGGATGTCCAGCCGCTGGTGCGGGTCGGGGAGCTTGGCCAGGAGCGCGGCCATGGGGCGCGAGAAGAACTCGACGGCGAAGTAGAACTGCTCCTGCGTCTCGCGGAACGCGTCGAGCGGCAGGTCGCCCTGCTCGAGCGCCGTGACGTAGGCGTTGTCCTCGATCCCCACCCGCTCGAGCGCCCGGACGGCGCGTTGATGCACCCGCGGCGCGTCGCCGCCGTCGCCGACCTCGTCCCCCACCTCGACCTCCCGGGCTCCCGGCCCTGGAACAGCGTTCCGCGGCCGGGGCCCGGGGTCAAGGGCTCAGCGGGGGCTCGACCAGGAGAGGCGGGTCGGGCCGGCCGGGCCGAGCTGCAGGACCGCGTCCTCGTCCAGGAACGCGAGCGGCGCCCCGGCGGGGGCCGGCCGGACGGCCGGCGGGTCCTGCGCGAGGTCGACCCACGCCCACCAGCCGGCGGCGCGTCGGCCGGACGGCGACCACACCCAGGGGGTGCCGCCGGGCTGCTCGGGCAGCGGGTGCACCCGGCCGGTCACGAGGTCGACCGCGAGCGCCTCGGCCGCTTCGCCTTCGGTGATCTCGACGATCGCGCGCGCCTCGTCCGGCGCGAACACGACCCGCAGGTCGCCCTCGCCCGTCGCGGGGCGCACGAAGCGCTCGGCTCCGTCGTCGAGGTCGCGCAGCGTGAGGCCGTCGCGGGTGCGCAGGACCAGGTGCCGTCCCGAGGGCGAGAGCCCGACCCCCGCCTGGACCGGGGCGGCGAGGGGCGTCGACGTGCCCCGGGCGAAGTCGACCAGCACGCGCGCGCCGTCGACCGTCGCGACCAGCCGCGGCCCGCCGACCGCCTCCACCCGCGCGCCTGCCGGCATCCCCACGAGCGGCGCCCCGCCGAAGGTCCGCGCGGCGCCGTCAGCGTCGAGCGCCCAGGGCTCGTCGGCGAGCCAGGGCCGTGCGCCGGTGTCGACCCGCAGCGCCGGGTCCCACGACGGCCTCAGGCGGAGCCCGTAGCCGGGGACGGACAGGGAAGCCGTCACGCGGCGAGCGCCCACGTCGAGCAGGCGCCGGTTCCCCTCGTGCCAGCCGTCGAGGAGGGTCCCGCGCGCCTGCGTCACCGAGAACCCGCCGTCGAGCGTCCAGCCGCCCGCCAGCGCCTCGTCGAGGTCGCGCGCCGCGGCGAGCCGATCGAGCGGCACGAACGTGTTCCGGTGGCGGTACGGCGCCGCCGGCCAGTCGACCCACTCGAGCTCCTGGCGCACGAGCACGTCGCCCTGGACGGCCCACTCCACCCGCCGCTCGGGGCGCGCGTGGGCCGCCGCCCGGGCCGCCGTCGTCGCGGCGCCGCCCAGCGCCACGGCCGCGGCGAGCGCGGCGGCGGCGCCGGCGAGCAGGCGCCGCGGCTCGCCCGCGGGCCGGGCGAAGGCGCACCAGGCGATCAGCGCGAGGACCGCCGGCGCGACGAGGCTCGCGCCGACCACGAACTCGCCCGGCGCGCTCAACGCGCCGGCGAGCTCGCGGTAGGCCAGCACCGGCGCGGCCAGGAGCAGCGGCGCCCCCACGAACGCCGCCAGCGGCTGGCGCACGAGCGCCCCGGCCGCGAGCGAGGCCACGAGCAGCGCCTGGCCGAGCGCGACCTGCTCGAACGCCGCCTCGTCGATCAATCGCAGCGGCAGGGCGAAGGCGCCGACGACGAGCGCGGACCCGCCGAGCGCGACGACGGCGCGGAGGAGGAGGTGCCGCCCCGGCCCGAGCGGCATGGCCCCGAGGAACCGCAGCCCGCCGGACTGCGCGTCGGCGGCCACGGCGCTGACGCCGAGGAGCCAGGGCGCGACGATGGCCACCACGGCGAACGCGACCTCCGCCGGGGTCACGACGTAGGCGTGCAGCCGCTCGGGCACGAGCGTCGACAGGAGGAGCATGAGGAGCCCGAGGCCCACGGCCGCGGCGGCCGGCACGGCCTGGAGGCGCACCTGGCGCAGGAGGAGCGACCTCACCGGGCACCTCCCAGCACGTCGGCGAGCGCGGCGCCGCGGGCGACCGCGCGTCCGGCGACGAACCCGAGCGCGCCCCCCGGCACGGCCGCGCGCTGGCCGCCCTCGATGCTCGCGACGGGCCCCCACGGGAGCGCCAGCGCCTCACCGTCCGGCGTCCACGCGGGCTCCAGGCGGGTCGTCGGCCCGGCGTCCGCCGGCGGGCGCGCGTCCAGCACGCGCGCGCCGGTCGCCAGGTCGACGACGACGATCCGTCCGCCCGTGATGCGCGCCGCCGCCCGCCGACGGCAGGGCGAGACCTGCACGGTGGAGCGGTGCAGGTAGACGGGCTCGTCCCACCCCGTCAGGGCGACGCCGTCGCCGGTCCGCAGGTCGAGCGCGTGGACGGTCCCCTCCGGGTCGAGCACCAGGAGGCGTCCGCCGGCGACGGGGAGCGCCTGCTGGCAGGAGAGCCCCGCCGGCCAGCGGACGAGCCGCTCCGCCGGCGGCGTCGAGGCGGGCGCGCCGGGCGCGGGGAGCGCGCTCGCGAGCACGCCCGCGTCGTCGACCAGCAGCGCGCGGCCGTCCTCGGCGAGGCCCACGTAGTGGGCCCCGGGCACGTGGAGGACGACGCGCGCGTCCTCGTGGCCCGCGGGGGCGAGCCGCAGCACGTCGACGGGCTCGAGGCCCTGGTGGCTGCGCGTGAGCGTCACCGCGCCCTCAGGGCCCCACGCCACGTCGCGGTGCGGCTCGAAGCCGGGCAACGGCGTGGTCGTCCGCGCGTCCAGGTCCAGCAGCCAGCCCCCCGCGGGGAAGCCGGCGAGGAGCACGAGCCGCCCGTCGGGCGAGACCTCCGGCCCGGCGACCCCACGGAGAGGCACCTGCCACGCGTCGCCCGGGCCGAGCACCACGATGCGCCGCTCGTGACCGCACCAGAGTGCGGCGTCGAGCTCGACGACGAGCCCGCCGCCCGGGATCGGCGTGGCGGCGACCGCCCGCAGCGCCCCCGGCGCCACGTGCTCGAGCGTCCAGGCGTGCGCGGCGGCGGTCGAGCCAAAGGAGAGCACGGCGAGCGCCGCCAGCCCCGCCCCGGCGAGCAGGGCCGGGCGCGGCGTCGGGCGGTGCCGCTCGCCGTGCGCGAAGGCCAGGGCCGCCAGCCCGACGGAGGCGAGCCCGATGGCGGCGGGCGCCGCGAGGAAGGCGAGCACCCCGCGCGGCTCCGTCCGCAGGGCCGCGAGCGGGACGACGCCCATGAGCCCGAACGCCGCCAGGAGCATCGGCGCCAGGAGCACCGCCGGCATGACCCGGTGGGCGACGACCGACGCGAGCGCCCCCGCGCCCAGGCCCGCGGCGAACAGGCACGGGATGCCGACCCCGACGCCGCGCGGGTCGCGGGCGAGCGCGGCGACGAGGGCCGGGAGGACCCAGAGCGCGGCGACGAGGAGCTTGACCGCGGCCACCTGGACGGGGCGCGCGGGGAGGCGCAGGAGGAACGCCGTGCCGCCCGCGGCGGTGTCGGGCGCGACGGCGGCCACCCCGAGGACGGCCGCCAGCGCCGCGTGGAGGACCAGGCCGGCGTCGTCCGTCGGCGGCAGCGCGAGCGCCAGGAGCGCCGCGCCCAGGCCGTAGGGGGCGAGCCGGCGCAGCTCGCGCAGGAGGAGCGCCTTCACGCGGCACCTCCCTCGCCGTCGCCGCCCTGGTCGACGGGCGCCGTCCAGCAGGCGAAGGCCTCCTTGAACCCGGCCGGGTGGCGCTCGAGGTCGGCCACGGGCAGCGCCGCGTCGAGCTCCGCCTCGACGTGCTCGGGCGCGCCCATGGCGGCGATGGTCAGGGCGCGCGGGTCGCGCTCGAGGAGCACGGCGCCCCTGGGGAGGCGCACGCGGTCGGCCGGGGGCAGGACGCCCTTCAGGCGCACGACGTAGCGGGCGCAGGCGGCGCGCAGGTCCTCGAGCTCGCCCGAGAGCGCCGGGCCGCGCTCGCGCAGGACGACGGCGCGGTCGCAGATCCTCGAGACGTCCTCGATGATGTGCGTCGAGAGGAGCACCGCGCGCGGCGCGCCGTCCTCCTGGGCCACGAACGAGGCGATCGCCTCGAGGAAGTCGTCGCGCACGAGCACGTCGAGGCCGGACGTCGGCTCGTCGAGCACGAGCACGCGCGGCCGCGCGGCGAGCGCGAGCGCCAGGAGCAGGCGGGCGCGCTGGCCCTTGGAGAGGACCGCGCAGCGCGCGCCCGGGGCGAGGTCGTAGCGGCGGCGCAGGTCCTCGAAGCCGCCCCGGTCGAAGCGCGCCCCGTGGACCTCGGCGACGAGCCGCGCGAGGCCCTCGACGGTCATGTCGTCGAGCAGCTCGCGCCGCTCCGACACGTAGGCCACCTCGCGGAAGAGGGCGTGGCCCTGCCGCCGCGGGTCGCGCCCGAGGACCGTCACCTGCCCCTCGGACGGGGGCAGCAGGCCCAGGAGCATCTGGATCGTCGTCGACTTCCCGGCCCCGTTGCGCCCGAGGAGGGCCGTCACCGACCCGGCGGGCACCGCCAGGTCGAGCCCGCGGACGACCCAGCGCCGCCCGAAGCGGCGGCCGAGCCCGCGCGCCTCGAGCAGCCCCGGCGAAGAAGACGGCGACTCGCTCACGGCCGGCGCCCCCCTGACCTGCACCTTCACGCTACCACCCACGCCACCCTCCTCACTCCGACTTCCCCCGGCGCCCGGCCCGCTTCCCGGCCCAGCGGGCCAGCGGGCTGCGAGTCAGCTCCTCCACGTCGCGCAGGACGACCTCGTCCTTCCGCGCGCGCGCGGCCTGGCCCAGGGCCTCGAGCAGGACCTCCTGGACCTCGGCCGCCGACAGCCCCGCCTCGAGCGCCTCGTTGACGGCGCGCTCGAAGCGCTCGAGCACGAGCGCCTGCCGCCGCTCGAGGGCGACCTCGAGGGCGCCCTCCTCGACGAAGACGCCGGTGCCGCGGCGCGAGTCGAGGACGCCGTCGCGCTCGAGGTCGCGGTAGGCCTTCGAGACGGTGTTCGGGTTGACCTTCAGCCGCGCGGCGACCTCGCGCACGGTCGGCAGCTTGTCGCCCGGCCGGTAGACGCCGCGGGCGATCGCGTAGAGCACGCGGTAGACGATCTGGTCGCCGATCGGCACGGGGTCGTCGGGGTCGATCGTCCACGCGTCGCTCATGAGCCCCTCGCCTCCCTGGCAGCCGAAGACCGCGCACCCGCCGTGGTCGGCCAGGCACTCGCGGTGGTGACGGACCCCGCACCCGGCGCAGGCCCGCGTCCGGTCGCCCAGGGCGAAGCCGCCCCGGCAGAAGGGACACACCCGCGCGTCGTGTCGAGCACCCTGGATCACTCGTCTGCTGGTGTACTAGTCCGATAGTACGCTGTCAAGCCCCTGGCTTGAGCCAGCGCAAGGAGGCCGTCGACGAGGCGTGCTACGGTCCGGCGCCGCAGGAGGTTCCGCCGCGATGACCACCCGCCCCGCGCTCGAGGGCTCGTCCCTCACCGTCTGGACCTACAAGGAGGGGCTCCTCTCGAAGGTGGCGCACGACCTCTGCATCCGGGCCGCCGACTGGCAGGCGGAGGCGCGCCGCGACGGCCGCCGCGTCGAGGTCGAGGTCGTCGTCCCGGTGCGCGGGCTCCGCGTGCAGGGGCAGGTGAAGGACGGGGCGGTGCTGCCCCTGTCGGAGAAGGACCACCGCGAGATCGAGGGCAACCTCGCCTCGCGCCACGTCCTCGACGCCGACCGCTTCCCCGAGGTGCGCTTCACGGGCGCGGGCGACCTACCCGAGGGCGGAGGGCGGGCGACGATCACGGGCCAGCTCACGATCCACGGGACGACGCGGCCCTTGACCCTCGCCGTGGACGTGCGCGAGGCCGGCGATCGGGTGGTCGTCACGGGCGAGGCGCGCGTGCGCCAGACGGACTTCGGCGTGAAGCCCTACTCGGCCCTGCTCGGCGCGCTCAAGGTGCAGGACGAGGTCCGGGTGAGCTGGGAGGTGGCGCTCTCCGCGTAGCCCGGCGCAGCAGCCACTCCTCGAGCGGCCAGGCGACGAGCGTCCCCCCCACGGTCACGTAGCAGGCCACGCGCAGGAGGATGACCCCGGCCGCGACGAGGGCCTGGAGCGTCGGGTCGCCATGCGAGAGGCCCAGGACCGCCTCGAGCGAGCGCGCGCGGTCGGCGTACTCGCGGAGCAGGAGGTAGGCGACGACCAGCGCCACGGGCCCCGCGAGCCGGAGGAGGCTGCGCCGGGTCACGGTCCCCTCCGCTCGCCCATGCCGTCCCACCAGGGGCGCGCCGTCTTCATGCAGAGGAGGATCGCCTCGCCCAGGAGCGGCGCGGCCACGTAGCGCCGCTCGTCGCCCTCGTCGACCGAGACCCCGAACAGCTCGGCGAGCGCCAGCTGCCCGGCGAGGAGGTCGCGGTCGCCGTGGCGCCGCGCGCCGGCGATCGCGAACCCGGTGGCGGACACGCCCCACACGAGCACGGGGCCCGAGTCGATGTCGCCCCAGCCGGCGTGCGGGTCGTCGGGGTGGTACTCGCGCAGGCCGGCGAAGGGCCCCAGGCGCCCGGCGAGGTGCGCGCGCGCCGCGGCCCACTGCTCTCGGGCGAAGGCGAGGTCGATCATCGGCAGGAAGTAGCTCGCCCATCCGGCGGCCGACCCGCGGCCGCGCTGGCGCGGGGCGCCGGTCTCCTCGTCGACGGCGAACACGATCAGCCCCGTGGCCGGGTCGAGCAGCCGGGCGCGGGTGTAGGCGACCCACTCGTCGATCAGCGCCCGGTGGTCGGTCCCGCGGACCCGGTCGGCGACCGCGAGCGACGCCACGGCCACGACGTTGTCCATCGTGTAGGTCTCGCCCGGGTAGGTCTCGACGTGGCGGTGCGGGCGGGCGCGCATGCGGCGGGCGAGCGCGTCCGTGATCCGCGCGTGGAGGTCGTCGCCCGACGCGTCGCCGCCGAGGAGGCGCCGCGCCCCGAGCAGGAGGTTGACGTGGCCCAGGTAGGCCACGTGCCCCCGGTCGCGCTCGAGCGTCGCCAGGGCGGGCGCGCCCCACTGCCCCGTGTCGAAGGCGGAGAGCGCCGGCGCCTGCAGCTCGTCGATCAGCAGGTCGAGCACCTCGAGCGCCTCGGCGCGGGTCTCCGGCGCGTCGAGGGCGATGTTCGTCAGGGCGTAGCCCGTCATCGCGTAGGTGCCGAAGGCGTACTCCCCCTTGAAGAGGTCGTGGGTCGTGCCGATGTCCTGCGGCCGCACGCCGCCCTCGCGCATGCGGCGGACGAGGTGGCGTCGCCGGCGGAGGGCGTCGTCGCTCGCCCCGCCGCGCGCCTCGAGGTCGGCCACGTCGACGTTCAGGGCGGGGAGGCCGAGGCCGAACGCGAGCAGGCCGCCGGCCAGGAACGCGGCGCGGACGAGGAGCCGCTGGCGACGCGGGAGGGCGGGAGGGTCGGGGTCCACCCCATCGTGATGGCACGGCCGCGGGCGAGGCGCCCGTGGGTCGCGCTGCGCCCTCCCGGACCTTAGAGTGGCGCCCCCCCGAAGGAGAAGAAGATGAACTTCACCGCCCGCCTGGCCGCGTCGACGCTGCTCGCGCTCGGCCTCACCGGCTGCTTCGAGATCGAGCAGGGCCTCGTCCTGGAGCAGGACCTCTCCGGTCGCGCGACCGCGCACGTCGTGATCGACATGGAGCAGATCGTCGAGACCGTCGCCCGCCTGAAGAAGCAGATGTCCGGCGAGGAGGGCGACCCGACGAAGGACGAGCTGGCCGAGGCGCGCAAGGAGCTCGAGGAGAAGCAGGCGCAGGAGCGCGAGGAGCTCGCCCAGAAGGCGGCCGCCGAGCGGGCGAAGCTCGAGGCGTCGCTGCCGGAGGGCGTGCGGCTGACGGAGTACGAGCAGCGGATCGAGGGGCTGCGCGTCACCATGCGCATGGGCTTCGCCTTCGACCACGTGTCGAAGCTCTCCCGGATCGAGCTCCCCGAGGACGACGAGGAGGAGGCGGAGGACGCGCCTCCCGGCATGCCCGGCGTGCCCGCGGGCAAGCCGATGAAGAAGCCGTTCGAGGGCCTGACCGTCGAGGAGCTCGAGGGCGGGCTCGTGCGGGTCACGATGAAGCCCGAGAACCCGGCCGCCGAGCTCACGCGCGAGCCGCCCGCCGCCCCCGAGGGCGAGGGCGACGGGATGGGTGGCATGGGCGGCGGCATGGAGGGACTGGGCGGCGCGCTCGACGGGATGAAGGACATGATGATGGCCGCGCTCAAGGGCATGAAGGTCGCCATCAAGATCGAGTCGACGTCGATGGAGGTCGTGGAGACCAACGCGCTGACTCGCAAGGACAAGGCCGCGCACTGGGACCTCGACCTCGGGAAGCTCATGTCGCTCGAGCCGGCGGAGCTGGAGAAGAAGGCCAAGGAGGCCGGCGGGCTGGCGGACGAGCCGCCGTTCGTCGTCTTCCGCCGGCGATAGGCGGCGGATCGGGTCGCCGGTGTGACCGTGAGTCACAGCGGCCGTCGCTTGTCTTGATGGCCACGTCCGGGCACACGGCCCGATGCTCCGATCCGCAGTGACGCACCTGTCGCGCGGG